>CAVOLE010000055.1:0-4800 GCA_963696665.1 uncultured Alphaproteobacteria bacterium | reverse complement strand
TGATCAGTTCCTGCCCTTGCGTCGCGAAGCGCAGTCAGCGCAGCGACCGAAACCCGGCCCGGACCTCTTCCGAAAAGAGTTGGGGCTGCTCCCAGGCGGCGAAGTGACCGCCCTTGGGGAGCTTGTTGTAGTGAATCAGTTTCGGATACGCTCGCTCTGTCCAGCTTCGCGGCGCTGGATAGAGTTCGTCGGGGAAGACGCTCACTGCGACCGGAATGGAGACGCCCTTGGCGTTGAAATACCCTTTGCCAAAATATTCCCAGTAAAGACGGGCGCCGGAAAGCGCCGTGTTCGTCAACCAGGTGATCGTAATGTTGTCGAGGATGTCGTCGCGCGTGAGGCCCTCGGCTTGGCCTTGAAAGACGCGTGAGATCAGCTCGTAGCTGCGCGCGTCGTGATCAAGGAAATACGCCGCGAGGCCCACGGGCAAATCCGCAATTCCGTACAACGTCTGCGGTCGAAGCCCCATCTGGAATCCGTAGGCGATTCCCTTTTGATAGACGAATTGCAGACGCTCGTAAGCGAGTTTCTCGTCCGCAGAGAGACCTGATGGCGCCGGCGCGCCGGAGAAGGCCGCCCCGTCGATCTCGGCCGGAAAGACGCCCGGCATGTTTGTGTGGATGCCGATCAGTCCCGGAGGCGCCTGTACGCCCATTAGATCGGTAATCACAGCGCCCCAGTCACCGCCCTGCGCCACGTAGCGGGCGTAACCGAGGCGCTTCATCAACACGTCCCAAGCGCGCGCGATATGTGCGGGATCCCAGCCTGTCGTGGTTGGCTTGGCTGAAAACCCGTAGCCCGGCATCGAAGGGATCACGACATCGAAGGCGTCCGAGGCGCTCGCGCCATATGCGGTCGGATTCGTCAGGGGATCGACGATCTTCAATTGCTCGATAATCGAGCCGGGCCATCCATGCGTGACGATGAGCGGCAACGCATTGTCGTGTTTCGAACGGACGTGGATGAAGTGAATGTCGAGCCCATCGATCTCGGTGATGAATTGCGGCAGGGTGTTGAGCTTCGCTTCGATCTTGCGCCAGTCATATCCGCTCGCCCAGTAATGCGCGAGCGCTTGAATTGTCGCAAGCTGCACGCCTTGCGATGCGTCGGGGACGGTTTCGCGCTCGGGCCAACGCGTGGCGCTTATGCGCCTGCGCAATTCGGCAAGCTCCGAATCCGGGAAATTCGCCCGGAAGGGACGAATGGCGGTCTTGTCGGCTCCAGGCTGTTGTGCAGCTTCAGGCATGGTCATCCTCCTTCGCCACTGACAAAGCCGCCGTCAAAGCGGCGCCTCACCGCTTCGGATAGGCGGTGAAGACGTAATCCTTGTCGGCCACGATCGTGTGGCAGGCGAAGCCGCACTTCGCGTCGTGCTCTTGCGGTGGCAAGTCGTTCGTATCGCCGGGCCTGAAGGTCTGGGACGCGGCGTCATACTCAAACGCCGCCCATCCCCATCCGCCGCTGTCGGCGAACCGCTTGCTGTCCTTCACCATGAAGTCCGTATCGTGCAATGCGCCCGGCACGGCCGGCTCGCCCGGCTGGTCCTCAGCTTTCTTCGCCATCCAATGGATCTTGGCCATCCTGGCGCCGTCGGGGAACGGCTTGCCGTTGCCCGGAATGCCCGACTTGTACGCCTCGATCATCGCGGGATTGCCGAGGATGATTGCGAGCTTGTCGCCGTTGTGACTGACAGCGATGGTCTGCCAGTCTTGGTATCCTTTGAACTCGGCAAAGCCGAGACCGCCAGGAACCTGCACGGAATATCGGTCCTGCGCCGCGAACGCGATTCCCGCCATGAGCGAGGGCAAGACGACAATGGCGATCGCGGTCCTTATGCTCAGCATGCCGTTCCCCTCCGTTTGTTGACGCTTATCGGCGCCATTGCGCGCCGACGATAAAGCCAGCGCGAACTCGACTAAAAACCGACGTTGGGAAAACCGCGGCAGGCGCGGCCCAAAGCCGAGGTCCGCGCAATTCAGGGGCCGATGCCGCGAGTGCTCAGCCCTCATGGGCCCCTGCAGCGTCTTGAAGTCGGCGCCAGCCTGCGCCGAAAGGTAAACAGGCGTCAAGCGGGCCCATTCATGCGACAGTTTTGCGACAGAAGCCCTCTTCGCCGCGCTATTGACGCGCCTGAAGCGCCATGGCTTTAACCCGCTTCGACGACGCTCGTCCTTGAAGGAGACATGATGACCCATTGGCCGCGGCACGGGCGCATCACTGGCCCGATCCTGATGATCGGCTTCGGCTCGATCGGCAAGGGAACTCTGCCGCTGATCGAGCGTCACTTCGAATTCGACCAGGACCGCTTCGTCGTCATCGATCCGAACGATTCCGACCGGCAGCTTCTGGACGAGCGCCGCATCCGCTTTGTGCACGAGGGTCTCACGCGCGACAATTATCGCGACGTGCTGCGCAAATACCTGACCGCGGGCTCGGGTCAGGGCTTCTGCGTCAACCTGTCGGTCGACACGTCATCGCTCGACGTCATGCGCCATTGCCGCGAGCTCGGCGCGCTCTATGTCGACACCGTCGTCGAGCCTTGGCCTGGCTTCTATTACGACAAGTCGCTCGGCAACGACGCGCGCACCAATTACGCCTTGCGCGAGACGATGCTGGCCGAGCGGCGCAAGAATCCGGGCGGCTCGACCGCCATCTCCTGCTGCGGCGCCAATCCGGGCATGGTGTCATGGTTCGTCAAGCAGGCGCTGGTCAATCTCGCCAAGGATATCGGCGACAAGACGCCGGAGCCGAAGAGCAAGGACGAGTGGGCGCGTCTCGCACAGCGCCTCGGAATCAAGGGCGTGCATATCGCGGAGCGCGACACCCAGCGCGCCAAAAGCCCGAAGCCGCGCAACGTGTTCGTCAACACCTGGTCGATCGAAGGCTTCTTGTCGGAGGGGATGCAGCCCGCCGAACTCGGCTGGGGCAGCCATGAGAAATGGGCACCGGCCAACGCGGGCTATCATAAGACCGGCTGCGGCGCCGCGATCTATATCAATCAGCCCGGCGCCAATACGCGGGTGCGCTCATGGACGCCGACCGCTCGAGCCCAGTTCGGCTTTCTCGTCACCCACAACAAGTCCATCTCGATCGCCGATTACTACACCGTGCGCGACGGCAAGGGCGAGGCGGTCTACCGGCCGACCTGCCACTACGCCTATCATCCGTGCGACGACGCGGTGCTAAGTCTACATGAACTCTTCGGCCGCGCCGGCGAGATCCAGAGCGCGCACCATATTCTTGGCGAAGCCGAGATTCTCGACGGGATCGACGAACTGGGCGTGCTTCTCTACGGCCACGCCCGCAACGCCTATTGGTACGGCTCGCAACTCTCGGTCGAGGAGACGCGCGCCCTCGCACCTTACCAGAACGCGACCGGCATGCAGGTGACGTCGGCCGTTCTCGCCGGCATGGTCTGGGCGCTGGAGAATCCAAAGGCGGGGATCGTGGAGGCCGACGAACTGGACTTCCGCCGCTGCCTCGAAATTCAAATGCCCTATCTGGGGCCCGTCATCGGCGTCTATACGGATTGGACGCCGCTAGCCAATCGCCCTGGCCTGTTCCCTGAGGATATCGACCAGGGCGATCCTTGGCAGTTCAAGAACGTGCTGGTGAGATAGCGCACGACCGCGTTACGCTGTCAGTTCGTTCGAAGATTCGGAGCGCGTCCGGATAGCGTCAACCGCCTTGCGCGATGCGCCAATGAGGACAAGCAAGCCATCGACGGCCGCCGCGCCGAGATTGGGAAAGCCATAGCGATTGAGCGGCGCAAGTTGCGCGCAGAGATCCTTGACGATGAGCGGAGAGTCCCCGCAGCGAGCAGTGTGTGGTGAGCAAAGCATTTTGGTTTTGGTCTTTTCTTACTTGTGTTCAATCAGCTCGAACGCTGAACAGATGTACAGATAGGGCTCCGGGCTCTAATTTCAATGCCAAATATTTATGTCGTAGATTTCCTCTAGGGCGGATGAAGCGCCTTGGCGGCTCTATCGCCGCCGCCCTAAATTAAGGCCCCGCAACAATTTTCAGCTCGATAAGCCGCCGTTCGACTTCCCGCGCAAGGTCGTCTTCCGTGCGTCCCGCGGCCTTGATGCGGCCCACGTACGGAAAGTTGATCGTGCCGTCCGGCTCGACGCGCGTGGTCGTGTCCAAATCGGGATGGTCGACGATGCGGATGGCGACGACATCCGAAGCCGTGAGAACCCGGCCGGCGCCGTGGGCGGCCGATCCGCCCGCGGCGACGCAGGCCAAAACGCTGATCCAGATCGCAAGATTGGCCATTCTCATTATTGCACGCCTCGGTCTTAAGCTCGACGCAGCCGCCACCCGAACATTGGGGCTCAACCCCCGGTCGACAACCCGCCGCGAGAAGCCGCGGCGGCGCGAAGAGCGACGCGCTTGAACAGGGCGGGGCGTGAAGCGCGGATGATCAGCGTCCTCAATCGCGGCGTTTCAGTCGCCGAGATCGGCGCGCGCGAGGGTCTTTTCGGGAGCGAGCCTCGAGGCGATCGATCGGATCGTCAGGATTGTGCGCGAGCTCGACAGCTATCACGGATTTTGTGCCTTATGGCGGGCCTGCGCGAGCGCCGGAGTTTTTGCGGCTCGCGGCGCCATTGCCAACTCCGCTGGCGCTCGAAGCCTCGATCGCCGAGTGACTCAGAAATGGTGCCGCAAGCCATTGAAATCGCTTAAAATTAACTCGGGCCCATGGCGAGCCGCCGGCTCGGGGGATGCTGCTGGAGTGTTCTTCGAGACGCGCCTTCGGCGCTCCTCAACACGAGGGGGTTCGGAGTTACAAAGTTG
>CAVOLE010000054.1:0-34668 GCA_963696665.1 uncultured Alphaproteobacteria bacterium | reverse complement strand
AGGGCGTCCTTACGGACGCCTTAGGCTCGCGGTGACGGTCGCGGCTTCCTCATCGCGGCTAAGGCGATGGCGATCTCGGCGGCAAATGGCGCCACCTCGAGCGGGCGCGCCTGCGGATCGTGTCGGGAGACCGCGGCCTTGGCCTGGGCGTCGCGCTGTGGTCGCCGAAAAGGTCATAGGTCTGCCCCAGATATTCGCTTGTAGGCATTCCGCCGTCGCTCTTGGTGGAGCTGGCTCCGCCGGGCGGGTTGGCGGCGATCTGCTGTTGGAGAGCCTTGAGATCGGCTGCGGCCGCATCCGCCGCGGCGGCGGCCTGTGGCGAGGGTGGGGCGGACACCGACAACTGGTTCGCAGCGGAAGCCGGGGTCGGCTGGGTCGCCGGCGAAGCTGCGGGCGCCGCGGGCTGCGGCTGAGCCGCTTGCGTAGCCGGCGGAGTGGCGGGTTGCACGGGCGGAGCCGGCGTGGTCGCCCCCGGTTGGGCCGCATCCGGAGGGGAGGTCTGCCGCGACGCGTCGGCCAGCGTCTGGAACGAAGCAGGTTGCACGTCGGCCTGGCTCATCGGGCCGGAAGAGGGCTTCGAATCTGAGATCGGCGGCGCCTTATAGGGTTCGATCTGCACCGTCGCTGTCATGCCGGCGACAAGCTTCACGTCGTCCGGAACCTCGTCGATGTGAATGCGGACCGGCACGCGCTGGGCGAGGCGAACGAAGGTGAAGATCGGATTGACAGAGGCGAGCCCCGAAGCGTCCGGCGCCGCATTGGGAACGTCGATTCCGCGCGCGAGCCCCTCAACTCTGCCGCGCAGCAAGGGGGTGTATCCCATCAGTTTGATCGTCGCCGCATCGCCTTCATGGATTCGGCTGAGCGCCGTCTCCTCGAAATAGGCGTCGATCCAGTACGAATCGGAGTTGACGAGCGAAAGCTGGAGGCTTCCCACGTTGGCATAGTTGCCAAGCTGGGCGGAAAGATTGGTGACATAGCCGTTGACCGGCGAGCGGACCTGGGTGCGCTTGTAATTGATGCGCGCCTGCTCGAGGTTCGCAAGCGCCGTTTGATAAGCCGCTTCGGCGGTGGTCGCCTGGCTGATGTAGGTCTGCCGCTCCTCCATGGTGACCGCGATATCGTTAAGCTTCTCGCGTCTGACCATTTCGGCGCGCGCATTGTCGGCGACCGCCTGCGCTTGCTCGACCGCGGCCTGCGCCTGACGCACGGCGATGGCATAGTTCCTGGGGTCGATCAGCATCAGAAGATCGCCCTTGTGGACGAACTGGTTATCCGCGATCGGCAATTTCACGATCTCGCCCGCCACCTGCGGGGCGACTTTCACGACATAGGCGCGCACCGCGCCATCGCGTGTCCAGGGGGTTCCCATGTAATATTGCCAAGCCCCCCAGCCGAGCAGCGCCGCAAGCGCAACAGCAACCAGAGTCGCCAGCACAGGCAGGGCGTGCACAGACGACAGGACCGACCCGCGCTTGATCGCGGGCACGGCCGCGATACCGTTGGCTTTCAACTCGACGCGCGACATCAGCGTTCCCAACGCGCCATGACAAGGACGATCGACGAAACAATGATAACATAGAGCGCCAGGTCAAACAGCGCCGGATGCCAGACCCGCCCGGTCAGGCCAGCGCGGTCGCCCGCTCGCCTCAGCAGCAGATAGATCACCCAAGCGACCCCGAGAATCACCGTAATGGGGGCCACGTAGAGGCCGAAAAGGTTGAGTTCGTTGAATCTCATTGGAGCGGCCGGTCGAAATAGGAGCCGAATTCGGAGAGCTGATCCGAAATCACCAGGATGCTGGCCCTGAGGCTCAACAGGATGCGGCACGTCGCGCGGGGCGGGGTCGCGACCCGGCGGTCGATGTCGTGAAGGCGCTCGATCGCTTCGCCGCTTCGTCCTACCGCCAGCGCGGCAAGGGTCGCGTCTACCATCGCGCTCGGGACGAAGCGCGGCGCGACGTGGCGAAGGCGCACGATCTCCTTGCCGACCGCGACAATCGCCGCCAGTTGGGAGCGCTCGATCGGCTCGGCCTGGTTCGGCATGGCCAGCAGGCGGGCGACGCCTTTGCTCTCCCAGTCGTCCGGCCTCCCCGGCGAAGCGCGTTTCACAAGCCGCCGGAAATCCGCAAGCGTCAACGCAAGCAGCCTCTGAGTGCGGATCGCCGGCGACAACGGAGGTATAATGAGCATCGTGACGACGCCAAAGGCGATGCCGGCAAGAATGGCGATCGCGCCGTTCCAGAACCCCGACGCGTCATAATTCATGCCGTTCGTGATGTTGAGCATCGGCAGGAAGTTGACGGCGGCGGCGAAGGTGAACATCGGCCTCCACCCCCGGGCATTCAGAAATCCCAGCGGCACCAGCACCAATCCCAGGACGAGGCAAAGACTAGGAAAGGTTGTCGCTTTCGGAAGGATCCCGAACACCACAATGGCGGACAGGACCGCGCTCAGAGCGCTTCCTTGGAGAAACAAGACCGCGGCGGAATAGGCCGCATCTCCCGACGGCGGCAAGAGAATGACGATGACGGCGCAGAAGGTGATCGCCGCCACGCCATTCGGCCAGGCGCTTACGATCCAGAATAGTGAGATCACGCCGACGGCGACAAGGGTGCGTACCGCGTTGACGAACGCCGGCATCCAGTCGGCGACACGCAAGCGCGCCGTTCCCCTCACGCCGAGAACGTCGCGAGGGTCGATCACGCCGGTCAAGCCATTGAGAGCGCGCGCCATGCCGAGCATGCCAGCCGCCGCGTTATCCGCGAGCAGCCTCTGCATCGGCGTCTCAGCGTCGAAGCGCGTCAGCGACTTGACCGCCGAGCAGCATGCGTCGCGCAACGCCGCTGGCTCCTCGGTCGAACCCGTCGAGTTCTGGAGAGAGCCGCGCCCCCGGAAGCAGGTCGTGAACCGCGTTGGCCTCACGCGCGGTCGTCGAGTTGCCATTGAGCGCGATCGCAAACGCAACCTTGCGCCAGGCCGAGATCGTTTCCATGAGGCCTGCGACCGCCCGTTGCAGCACGGCCGAACGATAGCGCAGGTCGGACGCCTCGCCGATCGCCGCGTCGATCATCGGGTAGAGAGCAATGACGCGCCGCAAGAGCTCGCGTCGAAGCCCGCGAAACTGATCCAGACTGCCGTTGGCGGTCGTGAAGCAGTCGGTGAACCCGTCCATGATCGCGCTCGACAAGGCCGCGCATTCGGTCGCAAGCTTTCGCCGCGAGTGCCCCAGATCGGTCAGGGCGAGCACGACTCCGGCGCTGACAATTCCGATGCAGATCTCGATCGCCCGATTGATGGCGAAGATAAAGACGATGCCGTTCGTGCTTCCGACCGGCCCAAGCACGTCAATCGCGATAATCGCCGCGGTGTAGCCTGCGAGCGCCGCGGCATAAGCCGCGAAATTGGTTAATACCGTAGCAACGAAAGCGGAGCCCGCGCACCAGAGCGCAAGTCCGACGAGGAAGCCCACCCGATCCTGGCGAAACAAGGCGGCGAGGACGACGATGGCGATCGCGCCGACCACGGTTCCGACCATTCGGAACATCGATTTGCGCAGCGACGCCCCTAGCACCGGCTGACAGACCAGTGCGGCCGTCGTCGCAGCCCAAGAGGGTTCGCTCAGCTCAAGCGCGAAGGCGACCCAGAGGGAAAGGCAAACGGAAGCCCACATCCTGAGGCCGAAAAGGAGCGCGGGCGTCGCGCCGCGCAACCATTCGGCCAGCGAAGCGCTGCCTGAGCGCGGAATTGTTGGTTGCGCCGCAGTCATGATTGACGATCATATCACCGCAAGCAGCCCGCCATCGACATAAATGATCTGGCCGTTCACGTAATCCGAGGCGGCCGAGGCGAGGAACACCGTAACCCCGATGAGGTCGTCCGGCTTGCCCCAGCGTCCCGATGGCGTGCGGCCTTTGACCCAGGCGTCGAACTTGGGGTCGTCGAGCAGCGCACGATTCATTTCCGTCGCAATGTAGCCGGGGCCGATGGCGTTGGCCTGGATGTCGTGCTTCGCCCATTCGGCCGCCATTGAGCGCGTCAGCATCCTGATCGCCGCCCTTCGCCGCGACATAAGGCGAGATCGTCGCGCGCGCGACCTCGCTCGCGAGCGAGGCGATGTTGATGATCTTGCCGCCTCGCCCGCGCATGATCATGCGCTTCGCCGCCTCTCGGCCGACCTGGAATGCGCCCGTGAGATGGATCTCGACGACGCGGCGCCATTCGTCGGTCTTGAGGTCAACCATCGGCTTGCGGAACTGAATGCCGGCGTTGTTGATCAGGATGTCGATCTCGACGCCCTCGCCATCGAAATGCTCGAAGGCCGAGAGGACCGCCGCTTCGTCGGCGACGTCGAAGGCGACGCTCTCTGACCTTATGCGCCGGGCTCGGCAAACGACTTGGCGGCGGCCGCCAGCTTTTTCTCGTCCCGGCCATTGAGAATGAGGCTCGCGCCCGCGGCGGCGAGGCCTCGCGCCATCGCAAGCCCAAGCCCTTCCGAGGAGCCGGTGACGAGAGCGGTTTTGCCGCTGAGGTCGAAGAGCTGGGCTACGTCCATCTGTCTGGTTTTAGCGCGGTACGCGTGCAGGCTCATACGTCATTGCGAGGAGCCGTAGCCCGTCCTTCCGGACGGCCTATGGCGACGAAGCAATCCAGAAGAACGTAAAGCGCCGCCCTTTGACTCCTGGATTGCTTCGTTTCGCTCGCAATGACGAGGCGTTTCATGCTGTCGGAAAACCTACTTCTTGCATCCCGCCTCGATATGCTTCGGCTCCGGAGCCTCCCAATCAGGCGCGGGAATTGCAGTGAACGGCGACGTGAAGGTCTGTTTGACGGCCTCAAACTTGGTTGGGTTTGGATTGCCGGGGGCGTAATCGACGATCCAGAAGTCGTCGTAATTCGTGTCCGACCAGAATTCCGGCGCTTGGCCAAGCCGAAGCAATTGGCGGAAAGTCACCTCTTGCCCGCGATAGGCCTTTTCCAGTTTGCGGCTCGCGATATGTTTGTGCTCCCAGGCGACAACCACGGTCTTGCCATCGTATTCGTATTTGACATGGGGTCGCGCGCCGCTTCCTGGGTGCGCGCGTTGATCTCCGCTTCTTGAGCGTCCTCGTCCTCATCCTTGTTCGGGACCACCGAATAGTCGATGACCGGAAGGCCCTGTGTCTGGGCTGCTGGGGTAATCGTTTCCAAGGGATGCAGGGTGACGGCCATGAAGGCCGCCGGACGCTCGCCGGGCGCGAAGAGCGACTGCGTCGCCCTTGGCCGAGGAATTGTTTGGCGAGCGCCTTGGCGCGCTGGCGGCCAAGGTCGCAGAGCGCATAAGCGTTCGCCTTCTCGGCGTGACGGAGGATGATGATGCGCGAAGGTTGAGCCTCCGCCGGCGTCGCCGCCAAAAGAGCGAGACCGGCAAGGGGCGAGAACCAGATCGCAGCGTTCATTGCTTTGCCTCGCGAGGGAACGCTCACGCCACGAGCTCGACCCGCACAGGCGTATGGTCGGAAGCCTTGTCGCGTCCGCGCATCTCCTTGTCGATCGTGACCGACTTGAGCTTGTCTGCGGCCTCCGGCGATAGAAGAAGATGGTCGATGCGGATGCCGTTGTTCTTCTGCCAGGCGCCAGCCTGGTAATCCCAGAAGGTGTAAAGGCCGCCAGCGTCGGTGGTCGCGCGGAGCGCGTCGGTCAGGCCGAGCGCGAGGAGTTCGCGGAACTTCGCGCGCGTTTGCGGCAAGAAGAGCGCGTCGTTGACCCATTCCTCAGGACGCGTCGCGTCGCGCCCGTCGGGAATGACATTGAAATCGCCGGCCAGCACGAGCGGCTCCTCGTATTCGAGCAGCTGGCGCGTATGGATGATGAGCCGCTCCAGGAAGGCGAGCTTGTAAGGGTATTTCTCGGAGCCCGGCGGATTGCCGTTCGGCAGATAGACGCACGCCACCCGCACCACGGCGTCCCCGGCTGGGACGACCGCCTCGATATAGCGCGACTGGGAGTCGTTCTCGTCTCCCGGCAGGCCGCGCGCCACCTCGAACGGCCGCTTGGAAAGAACCGCGACGCCGTTGAACGTCTTCTGCCCATGGGTCTCGATGTTGTAGCCGAGCTCCTCGATCTCCATCCGCGGAAACTGCTCGTCGAGGCACTTGATCTCCTGCAGGCAAAGAACGTCGGGCTGAACCTCCTTGAGGTAGGCGAGGAGGTGGGGAAGCCTCTGGCGGATCGAATTGACGTTCCAGGTGGCGATGCGCAAGCGCGGCTCCATGAGCTTGATTGAGGTCGCAATGTGCCATGCTTTGATCGGTGAGGGGAACCGGTCGCCCGTGCGTTCCCGGCAGGGTCTTGCGGTTCAAACCTTGAAATTCGCTTGAGAGAATCGGTAATTCCGGCAATATTTGGTGGCCGCCCGAGCTGGCGTCCGGCGGGCGGCGGTAAAAGGTCCTTCCATGCGTCTTAACGAATTTGCTCCTGACGGGGATCTGGGACTGCGAGCAGAACTGCTCGCGAACCGCTTGCTTTTCGGACCAGACCTTGTTCCCTATGGGCGGCCATTTGCCGCGGAGTGGGGAATTATTGGTGCAGGAGTTGATGCGCTGTGGAAGCGGCCTTTTATTTTTGTCACAACGGAGCACCTCGACCCAAACCGTCGTGTCGACGCTCGCGAACTGTCGAACGTCCGGCATGTGCTCGAGGTGGTCGGTTTGAGCGGGGAGGAGTGGCGCGATGTTTTTGCATGGGGAATCCCTGATCCCGAATTAGAGGTCAGCACCGGCGATGTTGTCCGGGCGATGAAACGCGGAACCGCCGGGCCTCCTGTTGATTGGGGAAGTCCTCCCGCTTATGGGATTTTAGTTTCTGGTCATGTCGTCGGGAATGCTAAATCAGTCAACGATGCAAAGGGAAATTTTCTTGGGAACGTAAAGGAAGCGCATGAAGCCACAAGCGCAGGGATCGACATTGCCCTGGTCGAATTGTCGACGGCTTCAACAACCCAGCGCTTCTCGGGGCCGGTACGCATCGTCGGCAAAACCGCGATAGATTTGGTCAAATCCGGCGCCTCGCAAACTGATGACGTCGTGGCGAAGGCCGGCTGGCTTTACTGGAACGCTTATGCCGCTACATACCTGGATCTATACGTCACAAGTTCGGTTATTAGTGTGTCAGGCGATTCAGGAAGTGTCGCCGTCGTTTCCGGCACTAGGGACGTGGTTGGTACTTTGGTCGGTTCTTCGGCGGGCGTTGGCTCCCTGATCCAAGATGCGAATACCCAGTTGGGCGCCTTCAAAACCGCTACTAATTTAAAACTTTAGGAGCGTAGCAATGCTTGCAACTATAACACTCGGTTGCTTCTGGCTTTCAATTGTTTCTTTTATTCTTTTCGCTATTAGCGTCTTGATCGGACTATTTCGTCGACCCGGAACGGCAGGCGGAGGGCTTGCGGGCGCTCGGCAGGAAGGAGCAGAAGAAGGATGGGCAAAACTGGCGGAAGCGGTCGCAAAGCTGATTGACAGTCTGAACAAATCCGGGCCGACCACCCTTTCGATTATCGCGTCATTTGTGTTCATGATTTTGTCCCTTATCGCAGCCAAGGGGTAGTCACCCGCGGTAAGCGACCATCGACGCTAAGCCGCGCCTGGCTCGCATTGCGCGATCCTCCTGCATTCAAAGCACGGCAGCTGGCGCGCGGCCTCAATCGTCGATCGCCTGATACGCAAGCGCCCGCAGGTCGAACTCCGGCAGATCGAAGCTCATCATTGACTGGGTCATGAAGAGGCCGACCAGCTCTTCTTTCGGATCGACCCAGTAGTGGGTCTTGGCCGCGCCGGACCAGCCGAACTCGCCGACTGAGCCGGGCGCGCCGGATTGCGCCACATCCAGGAGCACCCGCGAGCCGAGGCCGAAGCCATAGCCGGGCAGAGGCAAGCCCCCGATCTCGAGGGGGAGCAGCGACGCCGGCACGTGATTCGAATGCATGAGTTCGAGCGTCTTGCGTCCGATAACGCGCTCGCCGTCGAGTTCGCCGCCATTGGCCAGCATCTGGGCGAAGCGGAAATAATCGCCGATGGTGCTGAACAGGCCATGGCCTCCGCGCACGAAGACGTCCGGCGAGTCGACAGGGTAGGACTTGGACACATCGATGCGGTCGTTGACGCCGCTCAGCCACGCCGCGTACTCGCTGCCCATGGTCACACTGGCGTTGAACACGTCCGGACGGCCGTACACCGTGGCCAAACGGTTCCGCTTTTCGGGCGGGACGCCGAACGCCGTGTCGGCCATATCCAGCGGCTCGAACAGACGTTCGTGCAAGAAAGCGCCCAGCGGACGGCCGGAGATGACCTCGATCACGCGGGCGGCGACGTCGATGCCGACGCTATAACGCCAGCGCGTCCCAGGCTGGAAGGCCAGCGGAAACCGCGCCAGATCGTCGATGGCCGCCTCAAGCGAACACTCGGCGTCCGAAAGCTTGGCTTCACTGTACGTCTTACGGAGCGGCGAATCCTCGACGAAATGGTAGCTGAGCCCGCTCATATGCGTCATCAAGTCGCGGATCAGGATCGGGCGAACCGGAGCGACCAGACTTCCGTCGGCCTCCAGAACCTTCACGGCGCCAAACGCGGGAATGTATTTCGCCAGCGGTTCGATCAGCCTGAAGCGCCCTTCCTCGAGCAGCGTCATGAGGCCTACGCAGATGATCGGCTTGGTCATCGAATACAGGCGAAAGATCGTGTCGGCGGTCATCGCTTGGCCCGCCTCCTTGTCGCGGCACCCGAACTCGCCGGCGTGGACGACCTTGCCGCGGCGAGCGACGAGCGTATTGATCCCGGCGTAAGCGCCGCTCTCGACATAAGCCCGCATGACAGGGCGAATGCGCTCGAGGCGGTTGGGGTTCATTCCGACCGCTTCAGACGGTTCGACTGTGGTATTCATTGGCGCCTCCTCTAGGGCCGAAAGGAACAACGGGCGTCATGCGGCGGAGAGGCGAGGCTCGCCATCCCGCCGATTTGGAGTTGCCGGGGCCTCTCCAAGGGGGTAGCTGCTTTTAGACGACGAAATGACGGGTCCGTAAACCTCTCATGAGGGCTTAATGGGCAAAGCCAAGTTCACGATCGTTCTGATCAAGCCGTCGCATTACGACGATGACGGGTATGTCATCCAGTGGCGCCGCTCGACCATCCCCTCGAACAGCCTGGCCAGCGTCTATGGCCTGCTTCGCGAATGCGCCGACGAGAGCGTGCTCGGCCCCGACGTTGATATCGAGTTCGAGATCTACGACGAGTGCAACACCATCGTCGACATTCCCGCGATTTCGAGGCGCATCCTCGCCGACCGCGGATTCGTGGCGCTGGTCGGCGTCCAATCGAATCAGTTTCCCCGCGCGCTCGACATCGGCCGGCAGTTCCGGGCGAAGGGCGTGACGGTCGCGGTCGGGGGTTTCCACGTCTCGGGCTGCATCGCCATGCTGCCCGAACTGCCGCCGGACCTGAAAGAGGCGCAGGCGCTCGGGATGATTCTCTACGCGGGGGAGGGCGAAGGCCGCCTGGCGCAGTTCCTCAAGGACATCGACTCGGGCAAGCCGAAGCCGGTCTACAACTATCTCGACGACATGCCCGACATGGCCGCCGCGGCGATTCCCGTTCTGCCGCGCGAAGTCGTGACCCGGGTCGCCGGGCACTACACCAGCTTCGACGCCGGCCGCGGCTGCCCGTTCCAATGCAGCTTCTGCACCATCATCAACGTCCAGGGGCGCAAGTCGCGCTATCGGACGCCCGACGACGTCGAGGCGATCGTGCGCGCCAATTCCGCGCAAGGCGTCACGCGTTTCTTCGTTACGGATGACAATTTCGCCCGCAACCGCAACTGGGAGCCGATCCTCGATCGCCTGATCGAATTGCGCGAGCAAAAGGGCTTCAAGATCAGACTTCTGCTGCAGGTCGACACGCTCTGCCACAAGATCCCGAACTTCATCGAGAAGGCGGCGCGGGCCGGCTGCAACGCGGTCTTCATCGGGCTTGAGAACATCAATCCCCAGTCGCTCATGGGCGCGAAGAAGCGCCAGAACAAGATCTGGGAATATCGCGACATGCTGCTCGCCTGGAAGCGCGCGCATGTGATGACCTGGGCGGGTTACATCCTGGGCTTCCCCACCGACACGCCGGAATCGATCGCCCGCGACATCGACACCATCAAGCGGGAATTGCCGATCGACATCCTCGAGTTCTTCTTTCTCACGCCGCTGCCAGGCTCGGAGGACCACAAGGTCCTTCACCTCAAGGGCGCGTGGATGGAAGCGGACATGAACAATTACGACCTCGAACATGTCTGCGCCAACCACGCCATCATGTCGGCGGACACGTGGCGCGGCGTCTACCGCGACGCCTGGAAGCGGTATTACTCGGACGCGCATGTCGAGACAGTGCTGCGCCGGGCGGTGGCGAGCGGCATCAGTCCGCGAAAGATCACCGACGCGATGACCGTGTTCTCAGGCTCGTCGCGGATCGAGCGCGTGCACCCGCTGCAATTCGGCTATGTGCGGCGCAAGATCCGCACACAGCGCCGGCACGGGCTCCCTGTCGTGAACCCGCTTCTCTTCTATCCGTGGCGCGCGTGGGACTTCCTGTCGGTTGCGGGAAAGTGGGCGGCGCTCGCCTGGCGCTACCGCGCCATCCTGCGCCGCGTGCTCGCCGACAAGGACGGCGCGGCTTACATGGACGAGGCGCTCAAGCCCGCGACTGAGGTCGACCACGAGCACGATTTCGTCGCCGGCTACGCCGACAAGATTCCCGATACTTATGGGGCGCCGAAGCGGGAGCACGCCGCGGCGGCGGAGTAGTCATCCTCCCCTCTCGCAGCGCGCGACGTCGCTCCGATCGGTCGGTTTGGGTTTTCTTGTTTCGGGCCGTTTCGCCGCGAAGACCTCCGATCAGGAGGGTTGGATTTCCTTGGATTTCCTTGGATTCTCTCGTCCGAAACGAGACTTATCAATGGGTTGCGAGGAAAAAGCGAGGAGGGGGTTTTTCGCGGCGCTTTCGCCCGGCAGCGGTCCGGGGCGCCAGCTCGGGCGTCTCCGGTTGAGGCCATGCGGAGGGGCAGGATGGCGCATTTCGGGAGCTTAGTCCGATTTCTGATTTTCTGCAAGGAATTGCCGCTCGCGCCGCTCCGTTTTGGCTGCCTCAATCAGGGATAGTTGCGGCCTCACCGCACAACTGACAAGCGCACTTCTTCCGCGGGCTTGATTGCGCGCGTTTCCTCAAGACCGCGACCGCCGGGCGCAATGGCGAAATAGGCGTAGTCAGGCATTACCGCCTCAAGCTCTCGCGAATAGGAGACGTAGTCTTCTGAGTCGGGTTTAATAAAGCCAAGTTGTGGCGTCTCGCTCGCCAGACGCTTAAGCACAAGTGGGGCGCTTACCGGCGTGAATTGAACGCCGCCCGGGTTGGATAGCGTCGTTATCAGCCCTCGAGCAGATCCGCTTCCTTCAGGCCGCGAGACCATGATCAGGCGGATCGCGCCACCTTCGAGTGTCAGCAAACTCATGTATGGCTTTCCGTCAGGAATGTACACACGTCCTCGCTGCGTGTAGCGGGCATCGACACGGCCTTGTTCTTCAAAAATCAAGCACGATTCCGAGTCTTCCCAGTGCAACGTCACGACATAGGCAGCGATGACGTTGCGGACGGAAAACGCGGGCCTGAGACAAAGGTATCTGCCTTCCAACGCCATTACGTTAGCGCGCCGATAACCCCCCAGGTTTTGCGCCGCATCTGAGCAAGGAGGCAGTTCAACTTTGCCGAACGAGACGGCGGCGCGGAATTCTGAGACGGAGGGATGCGGAGTGTTGACGACAAACTCCGCGACATCCTTCCGGACGCGCTCGGATTGCCGGAAGGCCGCGAGAACCATGGCGCCGATTGCCGCGCCAATCAGGCCGGTGCTGAGAACAATAAGCGGCTTGGCCCGGTCTGGATCCTCATAAATCTGCGCCAGCACAGGATGAGAGAGCAGCGTGGCGAGGACGGCGCCGCCCGCCATGCAGGCAGAACCGTTTGCGATCGCCGCGACGACTGAGACTTGCCACAATTTCCATTTTAGCGATCCAAGATAGGAACATAGAAGGCCAAGGGAGATCGTGCATGTGAAAGGCACGATGATCCCGGGCCACCGTTCGGTGAACTGGGTAATTGCGGCCTGCACACCCGAGCTGTCGCCCTGAAGAACGGCAGGCAGCAGGGGTATCGCAAGGCGCACCACGACCGACAGCCCGGCGACAATAAGTCCAGCAAGGATCAACTCGGCAAAGGGAGGGAACGCGGAGCCGTCGTTTTCTCGCCTCTCAATGAAGCGTTGAGCGACCACGACCGCGCCCATGACGGCGAACCCTATCGTGATGGAGAAGGTGATTGCGATGCTCAGCATTTTGCCGTCGGCAACCGGCTTCGCGCCCGTCAGCGTCATGACGAGAACGCTCAACGACATGACCGCAACGATCGTCATCGCCCATTTATCGAGCCCGAAACTGGGCATCGGATGGGATTGGTCAAACCCCATGTTTGAAAGCCGCTGGCGCCGGCCGAGGGCAGTCCTGTCGCAGTAGAGAACGTATCTGGCGATCAGGGCGCAAACCAAATTGGACTCATCGGCGATGGCCCGACTGAGCCCATCCTTGGCCATTTTGGTCGGCGCCTCCGAGGTAAAATAAGCAAGGCCAGCCTGAATCAATTCTTCGTAGCGCTCTTCGGCGCGAGCGGCCACGGACTCGCTGAGTTGCATGATCGCGGCATAAGCCGAGCGCGCGTGGGCGCCTGCAGGGAACGCCAGTTGAGTCCCGCTATTCTTCGGAGCGATGAACAAGTTGTATAATCCGACAGTTCTCGTGAATCGCGCTTCAAGCGTAGAGTTGCCGGCGAATTTTAGGGCTTTGGCGTTGACATTTTCTGAGATGAACTTCGTGATCTGATCTCGAAGCTGTTCATTCCGAGGCATGAAGGCGGTTTGCGCAAGCTCGACCGCGATGCGGTCAGCTTCGCGAGGTATCGCCGCTAGGCTCATGCAGAACGCTCGCGCCCCTTCGTCAATTCGATTAACCGCCGGAAATTGCGAGGCCACAACAATAAAAAGCACAGCAAAAAAAGCCGCCCTGTACTGTTCAATGCCTTGACTGCCCAGCTTAAACTGGATCCCCAAATAGGTTAGACCAATGCTCCCTTGACTGATAGCTATGGTGAGCAAAAGCCAAAGAGCGACGATCAAAGCGTAATAAAAGATCACGCCAAAGAAGAATAGCGCAAATGTCGTCCCCGATCGATTGCTCGGTGGCGAATTGAATCGCACCCATGCGACAACAAGCAGTAACGATGCCAGGAATATCCACTCGCCGTATTCAAACGCCTGTGTAATGAGCTGCTTAGGATCATGTGCAAAGAGAAAGTTATTCATCGCAGACCTCCACGGGAGCGGAAATCAGCTAAATATCACTGGCCGGGCCTCTGAATGGGATGTCCAATATCAGGCCCGCTGTAGCCTCATTAACTCAAATTCCGGGGCGCTGCTGTGATCCAGATCACATTGGTGTCGGCACGGCGCCGCAGCAGGTGACAAGCAATCGCGAAGTTATGTCTTCTTGGCTCCTTTCATTCTCTCGGTCGGGTTAGGCCGTGGCGCGGCTGCTCAAGCCTGCCATTGCGGCTCGTCCCTCCGCCCAAAGCCGGCGCGTCAGCGCCTCGGCGCCCTCTTCGCGTGCGAGCGCCGCGGATTTGCCCGCCCAGAGCGGCGAGAAGTCGCTGCTGCCGCGTTTTTCCGCCGCCGCCCGTAGCGGCGCGGCTGCTCCCGCGGCCAAAGGAAATTGCGGCGCGTCCTCACACATCGGTCCGACTTCGGCGACGAACCGATTGATCAGGCCGCGCGCGGGACGCCCGGTGAACACGTTCGTCAGGCGCGTCGCGTCGTCGCGCGCGTTTGCGAGCGCGGCGCGATGCAGTGCGGAAATCGTCGCCTCCGGCGTGCGCAGATAGGCGGTGCCGATCTGGACGGCGTCCGCGCCGAGGGCGAAGGCGGCCGCGATTCCGCGGCCATCGGCGATTCCACCGGCCGCCACGACCGGTAACCGCACCGCGTCGCGCACCTGTGGCGCGAGCGAAATGAGCCCCGGTTGGGCGGCGACGTCGTCGGACAGGAACATGCCGCGATGCCCGCCCGCCTCGCGGCCCTGGGCGATGACGGCGTCGACTCCATGCTGTTCGAGTGAGCGCGCCTCGGCCACGGTGGTGGCGGACGCGAGGGTCAGCGCGCCGGCCGCTTTGACGCGCGAAAGCAGCTCTGCGGTCGGCAAGCCGAAATGAAAGCTCACGACCGCCGGACGGGTCTCTTCAATGACCGCGCATAAGGCCGCGCCGAAGGGCGCGCGGACCGGCGCGGCGGGAATGGCGGATGGATCGACGCCAAACTCGGCATAGTAGGGCTGCAGCCGCTTGCTCCAGCGCGCCTCGACTTCCGGATCGGATTTGGGCTCCGCATGGCAAAAGAAGTTCACGTTGAAGGGCGCGTCGGTGGCTTGTCTGACGGCGGCGATCTGCTCGCGCAGGCGATCGGGTGTTAACATCGCCGCCGGCAGTGAACCCAGTCCGCCTGCTTTGCAGACGGCGATTGCGAGTTCCGGACCCTGCGCGCCCGCCATCGGCGCCTGAATAAGAGGAATCGTCGAGGGGAGGAACGTCACCGGAATACTGTCCTCGGGAGAGGCCGACAGGACGAGTTTAAGGCAGCGGGGCGCAACAATCACGCGCGAATGAGCGATCGAGCTGCCAAAAGCCTTCTTTCTCGCTCAGACGATCTCAAATTGCCGCCCCGAGGAAGCTCTTAACGTATGAGTAAGGGTTTCAACACGGCGTCTTTCCGCAGCGGAACATGCGTGCGTCGCGGCCGTTTGGTTCAATAACAACCTTCTGGTCCGTGTGATGATCTCTACGGAGAAAGGGCGATGGTTCAGTCGATGAACGACAATAGCCCATTGAGCGGCGTTAATGTTCTTGTTGTCGAAGACGATTTGCTGCTGGCGATGGATCTCGAGACGACCCTCGTCGGGGCTGGCGCGGTCGTCGTCGATATATGCCACAGTCTTGCCAAGGCTATGGCGCGGGCTGACGCTGAGGACTTCGCGGTGGCGGTCCTTGATTTCAGTCTTGGGTCGGATTCCGTAACGCCGCTTGCGCGTCGCCTTGCGCGTCGAGACGTGCCCTTCGTTCTCTACACGGGGATGCAGCGTGGCGAACCGCGTTTGATGGAATGGAGGGAGTATCCGATCGTCGAGAAGCCGGCCTCTCCGCATATGCTGGTGTCGGCGATACGAACGATGTTGGCGCGCGAGTCCCCGCGAAGGCAGGATCGGCGCTAGCCTGCCCGCCGAACCTTGGGCTCAGTCGGCGCTTGTGGCGCCTCGTCAAGCTGCAAAAGCTCGACCAGCTTCGCCCGCGCGCGGCTGAGGCGGCTCTTGATCGTGCCGATGCCCACTTGGCAGACGACTGCAGCTTCCTCGTAAGACAGGCCGCTCGCGCCAATCAGCGTTAACACCTCGCGCTGCTCGGCCGGAAGCTTCGTCATGGCGTTGCGGAAGTCTTCAAGATCGAGATGGCTTTCCTGGTCGCCGGGAATGGTCAGACGGCGCGCATAGAGGCCGTCGCTGTCCTGAACCTCGCGCGCGCGTTTGCGGTAGTTCGAGTAGTAGATGTTGCGAAGAATGGTGAAGAGCCAAGCTCTGAGACTGGTCCCAGGTTGAAACTTCTCAGAATTGGCCCATGCGCGCAAAAGCAACTCCTGGACCAAGTCGTCAGCCAGCGAAACGGAGCCCGACAGGGAAATTGCGAACGCCCGCAAGTTCCTGATCTCCGCCAGCAACTCGTCCTTGAAGCTAGCCGTGGGCATCGCGCTTCCCTGGCTTAGGGGAAACCTGATCTTGCTCGAGGCGAGCGAGCAATTCCACGAACTTGTCTGGCAACGGCGCTTGAATCAGGCTGGCGTAATGCGCCTCGAGCGCACGCCCGATCGCCTGCGCCGCCTGGGAGCCGGTTTCATCGCCAAACTCGGGCGCGGGGCCCGGTTTCTCAAACTTTGATACGCGCGGCGCGCTCATACTCAACATCCCAGCCCCCTCAAACGCACCACTGGCCCTTCCAGTTCCCTCAGCCCGCGGACTTTCATGCAGGCCGATTGGTCAGACGCTTGCGAGCCTTATGATCCACCGAACGCGCGAGCCGCTCATATGTTCCGGTGCCGAGCCGATCGCGAGCCCGCCCTTGGACCGAGGACACCGTCTCAAATTGGAACCACGGCGCGGTTAAGACGTTCTGCGGGAGTTGAAACTCTACACAAGGAGCATCGAATGCCCAGGGAAGCGCATACGAAAGCAGCAGAACACCATGAAAGCGCGGCGAAGAGCCACCGGACCGCGGCTGAACACCACGGCAAAGGCGAACACGCCAAGGGTCGTGAGGAATCGACGCGGGCTCATGGCCATTCCAAGACCGCCCACGAGCATTCCGAGATGGCCCACGGCAAGAGCCAGGCGCAGAAGTAAGGCGCAATCCGGCGAGACCCCGACGTAGGTCTCGCCGGTCTCGCCATAATTTCCGGGCGCAGCATGGCGAACAATTCTCCGGAGAGGAACATTCCGGACCACGTTGACAAGGCGGTTCGCTCGGTTTCGCAGCTGCATTCTGATCACCACCAGAGAACCACGGCTTCACAACGCGCGGTGAACCGTATGGCGGCCTCTCTGGGCCGCCCGACGTTCATGCTGCTCGCGGTTTTCAGCACAGCCGTCTGGATTGCCGTTAACTTGATGGCGAGTAGGTTTGGACTGCAGGCCCTCGATCCTCCTCCATTTCCGTGGTTGGAAGTGGCGGCGACCCTGTTTTCGCTTCTGGTCGTCATGCTCGTCCTGGTCGCCCAAAAACACGAGGATGAGTTGAACGCGCATCGAGACACGCTGACGCTCGAGCTCGCAATCCTGAGCGAACACAAAATCGCCAAGGTTATCCAGCTCTTGGAAGAATTGCGCCGCGATAGTCCTCATGTCCAGGACCGGGACGATCCGCAGGCCGCGCAGATGGCCGAGCCTGCGGACGCCGGATCTGTTCTCGGCGCTGTGCGCACGAAGGACGAGCAGTAACGCTCCTTCCGGGGCATAGGCGCGCCGCACAGGAACAAACGGGGCGCCGAACTCGTTGGTCAATTGACGCTGTAGCGCGCTGGCTCGCGCACGGGGAATTCATATGCAGATACGCTACGGTTTCGATATTGCGCTCAATCTGGCGCAACCGACGACAATCCTGACGCTCATGGATGTCCACTCCGACGCGAGAGGCGGCGTCACGCAGGAATCGGAGACTCGAACTTGCGCCGGTCATGCCGGCCGAACGCTTTGTCGATGACAGCGGAAACGTCGTGAGGCGATTGTCGGCGCCCGCCGGCGCCGCGTCGCTGCGTCTTCAGGGCGTCTTTCGCAGCGATGGGAGCACTGATGCGGTCGATACCGGCGCGGAGGCGGCGCCAGTGTCGGACCTCCCGTTGGACACGCTGCCTTTCCTTCGGCCGAGCCGATATTGCGAGACCGACCTCTTGTCGGATTTCGCATGGGGCAATTTCGGCGCCGTCAGCGGCGGTTGGGGGAAGGTGCAGGCGATCTGCGATTTTGTTCATCAGCGCTTGAAATTCAGCTATCCCGAGGCGCGCCCGACGCGCACGGCGAACGAAGCCCTGACGGAGGGCGTCGGCGTGTGCCGGGACTTCACTCATCTCGCCATTGCGCTGTGCCGCTGTCTCAACATTCCGGCGCGCTACTGCAACGGCTATCTCGGCGACATCGGCGTGCCGCCGGACCCGGCCCCGATGGATTTCAACGCCTGGTTCGAAGCCTTTCTCGGCGGTCGATGGTTCACTTTCGACCCGCGGCATAACCAGCCGAGGATTGGCCGCATCTTGATTGCGCGCGGCCGCGACGCCGCAGACATTCCGATGATCGCGACCTTCGGACCCCACAGCCTTACCCGCTTCACCGTGGTGACGGAGGAAATCAAGGAGCCTGCGTCAATAGCCGCTTGATCGTCGCTTCAAAACGCGAGGAGATCGATCATGATGACGATCTTGCTGAACCCGTGTCGACGGCCTTTATCCAGGTTAAGAAGTCGGTGGGAAATGGGTTGGCGTCGCGCGTTGACCAGCCCAAATTGGGAACTTTCCTAGGACGTCCGAGGTTTTGAACACACTCAGACCCTAGGAGACAAAACATGCGTAAAGCTCTACTCGCCGCGGCCGCCGTCGCAGCGCTCGCAAGCGCCAGCGCGTCCGCGCAGAATACGACGACCGACAATCCCTCCAACGGAGCGGCTGCAGGCAAGATGAATTCAACGGCGAACCCGGGAACGATGGGAGCCCCCAAGGCCCCGGCAACCACGACTGAGACGACGCAAGACGTGCCGAAAGAAGGGCCGAACTTCATTCAGGTGCAGAACACGAACATGTTGAGCTCGAACGTGGTCGGGCTCGACATTTATAACTCGCAGAACGACAACATCGGCAAGATTCAGGACATCGCCTTTGACCCGTCAAGAAAGCTGACCGGTTACATCCTGTCGGTCGGCGGCTTCTTAGGCATGGGCACGCATTATGTCGCGGTCAACCCGGACGCCGTGAATGTCTCTTACGACGCGCAGAACAAGGTCTGGAAGGCGACCATGAACGCCACGAAGGACCAGCTCAAGTCGGCTCCGGAATTCAAATACGGCGGCCAGTGGACGGCCAGCAGAAGCTGAGCGCGAGCTTACCGGGACGGAGCTCGATTGCTCCGTTCCGCCTTCCCACAAACGTGAGAAAAGCGACCATGGCTGACAAAGCAGCGGATATCGATCACGTCTGGAAGCTGATCGACGACATCCCTATCGCGATGGTGGTCACCCATGAAGGCCAGGGTCAGAACATGCGGGCTCGGCCCATGGCCGTTCGACCGGCTCAAGACGAAGGCGCAATCTACTTTTTGACCGACGTCGACACGCCAAAGGCTCAGGAAATTCGCCGGAATCAGTCGGTTTGCCTCGCTTTAGCGGACAACAAGGCGCAAAAATATGTGTCGATTTCCGGCCACGCGGAAATGATCGACGATAGGGAGCGGGTCAAGAAGTACTGGTCCGTTTATGACAACGCCTTCTGGCCTGACAAGAACGATCCACGCATAAGGGTTCTGCGGGTCACGCCGGAAAGCGCCGAGTTCTGGGAGGGGGACGGAAGGGTCGTCACCGCGGTCAAATTGGTGGCCGCGATCGCCTCGAGCGAGCGGATGAATCTCGACGAAAATGAAGAGGTCGGATTCTCTCAGGGCGGCAGGCTCGCCGACTGAAGCTCGAAATTTGCAACCAGGAGCCGTTGCTCTGAATCGAACCCCGCGGTGAGCTGATAGGCGCCCGATCGGATGCGCCATTTCCTGGCGCTTTCGTCGAACGTCGCAAGCAGGCGAGGGTCGATCGAGACGGTGACTGGCCGCTGTTCACCGGGCTTCAGGTCGAGCTGCTCCCAGCCAACGAGGCGCAGCGGAATGTTCGCGCCTTCCGGTCCAGTGAGATAGAATTGAGGTGTCGCAACGCCAGGGCGCTCGCCCGAGTTCTGCACCGTGGCGCTGGCCGTCGCTGTTCGGCCGTTGACGTTCACAGCGAGCTTGCTCAAATCGAAATCGCGTGTAGGAAAGCCCGAAGCCGAACGGAAACAGGGGCTTCTCGGCCCGCTTGAAGAACCATTTGTAGCCGACCGCTGCGCCTTCATCGTAGAGGGCGGTGAAGATCGCGCCGTAGTGTCCGCCGCGCCCGACGGGCCCTGTCGGCGCGCCGTTTGGGTCGCCCTGGATCTTCGCATGGGGCAATTGATCCTCGCTGACGGGGAAGGTCATGGGCAGGCGGCCGGAAGGGTTGGCGGCGCCGGAGAGGATTTCGGCGATCGCCTCGCCGCCTTTCTGTCCGGGGTACCAGGCCTCGAGAACGGCCGCGGTCTCAGCGAGCCAGGGCATGAGCACCGGCCCGCCCGTCTCGAGCACCACCGCAGTGCGAGGATTGGCGCGCGTCACAGCCTCGACGAGACTGTTTTGCTGGCCCGGCAGATTGAGGCTCGGGGCGTCGGCGGTTTCGGTCATATACTGATCGACGAAGATGATGACGGCATCGGCCTTTGCCGCAGCCTCCGCCGCGCGCGCTGGCGACGATCCGTCGTCGAAGTCCACGCGGGCGTGCGGAAACTGATGACGCATCGCCTCCAGCGGCGATCCGGGATCGAAGATCATGGCTCGGTTCTTGCCGATCCGTTCCTTCGCCGCGATTCCTCCGCGCGGGATCACTTGCGAAGAGCCACCGCCCGAGGGGACGCCGCGGTCGGCGTGAGCCCCGATCACGAGAAGTGTGCGCGTGTCCGCCGGGAGAGGCAGCAAGCCTTGGTTCCTCAACAGAACCGCGCCTTCGCGCGCAATCAAGAGCGCGGTCTGATCGCTCGCAGCGAAGTCGACCGGCGCGGAGGAAATCCGTCTCGTCGGCGAGCCCGTGCGCGAAGATCGAAGTCAGAATTCGCCGCGCCATGTCGTCGAGCCGAGCGGCAGGGACCTCGCCGTCGTTGATCGCTTGGGCAAGGCCGTCGGCGAAAAAATTTTGCGTATCGAGCTGCTCGCCGGATTCTTGATCGAGGCCAGCGAGGGCTGAGCGAACCGTCGAATGGACCGCGCCCCAGTCGGACATGACGAAATAAGGATAGCCCCAGTCGGTCTTCAACACCTGATTGAGAAGCCAGTCGTTTTCGCACGAATAGCGGCCGTTCACCTGATTGTAGGCGCACATGACGCTGCCTGGCCGCCCGCGCTCGATGGCGATTTCGAAGGCCAGCAGATCCGACTCGCGCATCGCGGCTGGATCGATACGCGCGTCGAGGACGACCCGGTCGGTTTCTTGCGCATTGAGCGCAAAATGCTTGACCGTCGAGATGATGCGCCCGCGGCTTTGCACGCCTGCAATCATGCTCCCAGCCATGACGCCGGTGAGCAGCGGGTCTTCGGAGAAATATTCAAAATTGCGCCCGCCACGCGGGTCACGAATGAGATTTGCGGCGCCGCCAAGAAGCACATTGAAGCCCTTGGCTCGCGCTTCGGCGCCGACGGCTTCGCCTTGAAGCCGCGCCATATCTGGGCTCCAGGTCGAGGCGAGGGCGAGATCGGACGGCATCGCGGTCGCCGTGTCGCCGTGACGGACGTCCCCGGGATTGGCGACGCCAAGCTCCGCATCCGTCTCCTGCAGTGCGGGAATGCCGAGGCGCGGCACGCCGGACACGTAGCCGGCCGAACCAATCGACCCATCCGGTCTGGGCTTGCCGCCCCATCGCGCCGCGATCACGCCATGGACCAGAGACAGCTTCTCCTGCTCGGTCATTTGGTCGAGCGCCAGTTGCGCGCGCCGGGCGGCAGGCAAGGAAGCATCCATCCACGGCCGGTCCTGCGCCGCCGCGGCTCCGCCGAGGGCCAAGCCCGCAAAGACAATGATCGCGGGAAGGCTCGGCGAACTGGCTCGCTTAGTGGTCAAATCAGCCCGCTTGCATGAGCCGGCGTTAACGTCGTCGGATATTACCGGCGGACCGCCATCACCCACAGCCGGCCAAATGTCTAGTCAAGCGGGAGGGCGAAAGGATGTCAGGCGGGATGCGCCGGAACGATCATCGCCGACGGCGCCTCGTAGCTGCGATAGCGCCGGTACACACGATCGCCATGGAGCCGCTGCCTGGCTTCTGATTTTTGGACCGCGGCGCGCGCGCCGTTCTCCATTGCGCTCGCGACTACGCCTTTTTCGTCAGCCAGGGCGAGAAAAGAGGAGGCGGAGAAAATCGCCACCACCGAAAGAATGATAGGCGCTCGTGACATGGTCGCTCCTATGATCTGTCAAAGGCCCACACGAGAATCCGCTGCGTTCCCAACCCTCATGGTTACCGAAAGGTTCCCGTCGTCCGATCGCGCCTCGGCCGAGATCGCCGCTTCTGTCCGTTCGTCAGCGGGATAGAGCCCTATCGCCGCCGGCATTGCCCCAGCGCTGGCGAGTTGAGGGAAACAAAACACCAGTACGATCGCGATCATTTCAGGGGTCCTCGCCCAGGACGTTGCATATCCGTTCGTCTTGAGCGTCCCGACCACAATGCTAAGGTCCATGTAGCGCAGCGGCATGACGAAGGCGTCCGACGTCTTGGGGACGGGGGACAATTTTGACAGGCGAGTGGTTTACCTACAGGCAGGCGGCCGAGCTGTTGAGCGTGTCGACCGAGGCGGTCCGGCAACGGGCGAAGCGCGGCCGGTGGCAAAGGACGCTCGGAAACGACAAGCGAACGCGGATTCGACCGCCCGAGGGTTGGAACGATAGCGCCCAAGCTACGGGCGATCGCGCCCTGCGGGCGTGGGCTGCGGACGAGCGGGCGCTCGCCAATCAAGTCATTCGGGCGCTCGAAGCCCATGTCGAAACGCTCAGGACGCAGCTTGCGGCGGCCGAGCATCGGGCGGAAAAGCAGGCGGCCGAGTTCGCCGCGCGCGAGGCGCGCCATGCAGCCGATCTCGCCGTCGAACGGACCTTGGCTGATCGAATGTCGGCCAGGGTCGATCAGATGAACGCGGATCTCGCGGTTGAGCAGGCGCAGCGGATGGAAGCGGAGAAAAGGCTCGCCGCCGAGCTCCCGCGCGGCTGGTTCAAGCGTCGGGCGCCTGACGGCGCCTAGCCCTTAATCCGCCCAGGCACACGACTGCGTCACATCGGAAATCCCTTATATACCGGGGAACGCATCGAGCTTGCGTTGCGAAGATCACACTGTGACGGGGGTCACAGCGCGACACGCTCGACATGGTTAAAAGCCTATTCCGCCTGGAAGACACCTTCAGGAGGAAGCACGCAAACGGGGACACGGGGAAAGAGATCATATGGAGGCCATGATGGATGGCATCGGCAAACATGCGGCGTTCTACCGCGCCTATCTGCCCCATGATCGCAGCCTCGTTCCCGTGGCCGTCGCGCTGGGCGCCATCGTGGCGCTGTGGCTAAGCCTCTATTTGGTCGGCACGGAGCGAACCCCGCAAACCGTCCAGAAGGAAGCGCGCGCCGCCGCCGTGCTCGTCTGCCGGCCTGTCAGCCACTGACGAGGCGAGGGAGAGAGCGGAGTTTCGCGAAAGCCCAAGGGCAGCGGAGTTCAGGCGACCACCACTTCCTTAAGCGCCGCAGAGGCGACCCCTCGCTCGGCCGCAATGCGCCCAGCCCGGAGAACCAGAGAGCGCGGCGGCCGATCGACAACCGCATCGGCTATGCTTAGGGCCTGGATTACGACCAGATCGGCGACGGCGCCGGCGCGAAGCTCGCGGCGCGGGAAGCCGAGCGCCTTGTCCGCCTCGCCGGTCGTGAGCGCGAAAGCCTCCTCAAGCTCGCGATCCGTGAACATGCCATGGCGCTCGGCGATGATCGCCGCGCGGTCCAGCATGTCGCCGTTGCCGAAGGGGGACCAGCAGTCCTGAATGTTGTCCGAGCCGGCGAAGACGGTGACTCCCCGCTCACGCAGCGCCCGCACGGGCGGCACGGGCGCGGATGGCGGGCATGAGGTCATGATCGCGACTTCGGCGCGGGCGAGCGCGTCGGCCGTCTCTGCAAACAGGTTTGGTCCGATGCTCCCAAGCGCAAAGGCGTGGCTGACCGCGACGCGGCCCTGCATTCCGGCGCGCATCGTGCGCTCGGCGATGTCGAGAAGCTCCGCCGCGCCGGTCTCGCCGCGGTCGTGCAGATGAATGTCGACGCCCTTGCCGAAGCGCTCGGCGAGGCCGAAGACGATGTCGAGCTGGCCTTTGACGTCGCCGTCGAAGCCGGCCGGGTCCAGGCCGCCGATGAGGTCGGCGCCGGCCATGAGCGCCGAGGCCAAGAGATCGGGCGCTCCTTTCTCTGTCGTCACGCCGCTTTGCGGGAACGCGACGAGCTGAATATCGATCCAGTCACGGTAGGCCTCGCGCACACGAAGCACCGCTTCGAGATTGGCGAGGCCGACGTCATTGTCGATGTCGACGTGGCTGCGCACGCGCGTCGCGCCGTTGGCGATCAGCGTGCGGACGAGCGCGGAGGCGCGCGCTTCGATCTTGAGCGCCACGCGATGGCGCTCAATTCGCTCGGCCGCGATGCGTTCGCGCACGCTGCGTCCCTCGACATGGGCCAGGCGCGGCGCGCCCCAATGCGTCTTGTCGAGATGGATATGGCCGTCGACGAACGCAGGCAGGAGGAGCGCACCGGCGAGATCGATGCGCTCGCCCGCCTGATGGGCGCCGCTTCCCGCCGGATGCAGCGCCGCAATCAGGCCGTCGGCGATCTCGACATCGGCGGAGCCACCGTCCGCAAAGCGCGCGTTGGCCAGAAGCATCAGACGAGGTTCAGGCGCTTCGCCGCCGCGTAGGTGTAGAGCGGATCGCCATAGTGCCTGAATTCCTCGCCCGCCGAGAACGTAAGGCTCAGATCATGCTCGTCGTCGCGCTTGACCGCCTCGCGATTGATCTCGGACCAGTCGGGCAGGGGCATGCGCCGCCACGCCTCGAGCTCATCCGCGCCAGGCAGAACGGGAAAGCCCATCTTTGGCGCGAGCGCCGCGATCGCCTGCCAGAAATAGCGCAGCGGCGTCGCTCTGTCGGGAGTGCGGGGCGCCATCAGCCGCAGCCAGTGCGTTCCCGTAACCGCATGCAGCGCGCAAAAGTCGAGCGTCCCGGCGTAGAGCGCGAGCGAGCAGCGCGCGATGCGATCATGGGTTTCCGGCCCGATCGCGAGCCTGTCGACCACGGCCATGAATTCCGGCTTCTCGGCGATCGCGCGCATGAAGTGCCAGAGAAGGTCGCGCTCGGGCTCGACATGCCGGAACGCCGCCGGTCCATACATGAAGGCGAGAACCTCGGCCGGATCGTCGGTCGAGGGCTCGGCTCCGCGTGAGGCGCCGAGGGACAGATAAGTTGCGGCCCAGTACGCCAGCGCGACGCCGGTCTCCTCGTCGCTGTCCGTCATCGTCGCATAGGCCATGCGCATGAACGCGTGCGTGGCGCTTGCCGCCATGCCGGGCATGAGCTGCGGCAGGTAGATGCAGGGCGGCCGGCGTCGCGCCGAGCCGCGCGACTTCGCCGGCGAAGAACGTTCGATAATCCGCTTCGCGCTCGCGCTGGCTTAAGGATTCGCGCCAGTTCTCTGTCGTGATCTCGGCCGTTGGCTCCGGAACGGGAACGAGCCCGTTCTGCTCATGATAGATGTGGCAATAGTCTTCCAGCCGTTCATCGCTAGCCCCCATGCGATGCAACGCGACCAGGACCATCGGCAGATGATTGGCGAGGCAGAACGGGAACTCTGAGCTCCACTGCCGCGACCATGCGACAGCCCGCTCGAGCCCCTGTCGCGTCGCGGCATTCCGATGCGAAGAGATGGCGCGCGCCGACGCCGCTCTCATGGAAACCCTCCAATGCGCGGTTTCGCCTTGCTATCCCATCCCGCTCGGCTTGAAAAGCAAACCCAGGTGAAAGCGTGAGCATCCGCGCGATCAAAAAGCGAGCACACCTGGTTTCATTTTCGACTGAAATCGCCGCACAATCCGATTGATCTGATGAAAATCAGGGTGCTAGCCTGCTTATCGTCATTTTGGGGAGAGGGTGGGCCATGAAACCGTTTATCGGTCTGGCGACAGCGCTTGGCCTCGCCACTTTCGCGTCGTTCGGTTTCGCCGCCGCAGACGCCGCCGACAAGCCTTACGCGGGCATGACGCTCAACCTCGCGTCGCAGAACGATCAGTTCGCGGCGGTCTTGTCGGCGATCGCGCCCGAGTTCGAGGCTCTCACCGGGGCCAAGGTCAATGTCGACATCCTGAGCTACCCCGAGCTGCTCACCAAGATCACCGCCGACTATGTCGGCCACACCAAGGGTTACGACCTCGCGACCGTCGACATCGTCTGGTCCGGACAGTTCGCCGAAGGCGGCTACACCGTCGATCTCGCCGATTGGATCAAGCGCGATGCGGCGGAGATCAAGGTCGACGACATCTATCCCTCGCTCATGTCCTCGCTCGGCGGCTATCACGGCAAGCAGGTCGCATTCCCGTTCGCCGGCTACGCCAATGTGCTCGCCTACCGCAAGGACCTCTACGAAGCCGCGGGGCTCAAGCCGCCAGCGACGATGGAGGACTTCGTCGCCGATGCAATCAAGCTGACCGACAAGAGCAAGAAGGTCTACGGCTTTGTCGCCAACGGCCAGAAGGGCCCGGCGGTGGCGCAGGACTGGATGCAGTACAATCGCCAGTTCGGCGGTTCGATCCTCGACAAGGAGGGCAAGCCGGCGCTCAACTCGCCCGCCAATATCGCGAGCGTCGTCGCCTACAAGAAACTGTTCGATGACGCCGCCCCTCCCGGCGCCGCCGACTACGACTGGGGCGGGCGCGAGGAGAGTTTTCGGCAGGGCCTGGTCGCGAATATGCAGACCTGGTCGATCGGCGCCGCCGACTACGACAATCCGAAAGTGTCGAAGATCGCCGGCAAGGCGGGCATCATGCTGACGCCCTCGGCCAAAGGACAGCCGCAGGAATATGGCATCGGCGGCTGGGCGCTGGGCATCAACAAGGACATCGATCCCAAGAAGCAGGAAGCCGCCTGGGCTTTCATCAAGTGGGTGACGAGCCCGGCCGTGCATAAGGAGCTCAATCTGCGCGGCGCCGGCAGCTATCTGCGCAAGAGCGAATTGACCGATCCGGAGCTCATCGCCAAATACCCGTTCCTGCCCGTGATCGCGACATCGTTCGAGCACGGCGACGGCGACTTCCGCCCGCGCATCCCGCAATATCCGGAATTGCAGGATCTGATCGGCAGCGCCATCAACGCGGTGCTGGTCGGCCAAGCCGATCCCAAGACAGCGATGGACGCCGCGCAGGCCAAGGCGGAGGCGCTGTTCAGGTGATGGTGGGACGACGCGACTGAAGTATGTTGCGCAGGGGTGGTCGGCGAGCGTCCTTCTCCCCGCATGGCGGGGAGAAGGACGGGATGAGGGGCGAGGCGACAAGGCGATGCGGCTCGTCGCCTGGCCCTTCCCCCCAACCCTCTCCCCGCGAGCGGGGAGAGGGAGTCCCGGTCCGGTGCGGCTCGATCGAATGGCGACAAACTTCGGGCCTGGCGTGACCGTCGTCTCGCGCGATGGCGCCGATGAGGCCGCCGTCCTCTCGACCGGCTGGTCCTATGTCCGCAAGCGCCAGATGTTTCTCATTACGCTCGCCGCGCCGGCCCTCATCTATGTCCTGGCGGTCGCGGTCGGACCGATGGTCCAGGGCTTCCTCTACTCGTTCGACAGTTACAACCTGATCCGCCCGGGCTCGCGCCATTTTGTCGGTCTCGACAACTACCTCGATCTGTGGCGAGATCCGACCGCACGTCAGGCAGTGATCAACACGTTCGCATTCACCTTCGGCGCGGTGACGCTCGAATTCGTCCTCGGCCTTGGCGTTGCGCTTCTTCTGTGGCGCGACGATTGGTTCAACCGCGTCGCGCTCTCTCTCCTGCTCATTCCCGCGACTGTCACGCCGCTGGTCGTTGGGCTCGTGTTCAAGGCGCTGCTCAATCCGGAATATGGCATGCTCGGCTATCCGCTCGCCGAACTCGGCCTCAGCAGTGCGCGCGGGCTGCTGGCGGATCCTCAGCGCGCGCTCGCCACGCTGATCGCCATCGACGCCTGGGAATGGACGCCGCTGATGGCGCTCATCCTGCTTGCGGGCTTGAAGACGCTGCCGACCGACGTTCTCGAAGCCGCCTCGGTCGACGGGGCGAACGGGCCGCAGCGATTCTGGCTCATCGTCCTGCCGCTCTCGCTGCCGGCCGCCTTTCTCGCGCTCATCCTCAGGATGATGGACGCCTTCCGGGTGTTCGACATCATCTTCGTCACCACCAGCGGCGGGCCGGGGGATGCGACCAACACGCTCATGATCTATGGCGTCAAACAGGGGCTCGAATTCTTCAACATCGGCGCCGCTTCCGCCGTCAGCACATTGATCGTCGTCTGCATCCTGCTCATGGCCGCGGCCTTCATCGCCGTGCTCAAGCCGGGGAAGAACCGGTATGCTTGATCGCGACCAATTGCTTTTGATCGCACGCCGCCTCGCGATCTGCGTGGTCCTTGTGATCGCCCTCGCGCCGGTCGTGTGGCTGTTTTCGATCGCCTACAAGCCGACCAGCGACATCTTCGCCTCGCCGCCGACGTTTCTGTTCACGCCGACGTGGGACAATTTTGAGAGCGTATTCCGCTACTTCAAACTCGGCGCGCTGCTCGAATCCAGCCTCGTCATCGCGATCGGGTCGACAGCGCTGTCGCTTGTTCTCGGCGCGCCGGCTGGCTACGCGCTCGCACGCTCGGAAAGCCCGCGCGCAATCTGGCTCGCCTATTTCTTTCTCATCATCCGCACCGTGCCGCCGATCGCGACGCTCATTCCATTCTACCTTCTGATGCGCGACATCGGTCTCTTGGGCACGTGGTGGGCGGTGATCATCCTCAACACGGCGCTCAACAGCGCTTTCGTCGTCTGGATGATGTTCACCTTCTTTCGCGCCGCGCCCGTTTCGATCGAGGAGGCGGCGCTGACCGACGGCTGCACGGATTTCGGCGCCTTCGTCCGGATCGCCTTGCCGACCGTGATCCCAGGCCTGATCGCGAGCGCGATTTTCTGCGTCATGTTCTCCTGGAATGATTTTCTCTACGCCATGTTTCTCACCAAGGCCGACACGAAGACGATCTCCGTCGCGCTTCTCTCCGCCTATGGCACGAAAGACATTTCATGGGGGACGCTCGGGGCGCTCGCCCACTTTTCGACGCTGCCCATTGTCGCGATGATGATCCTGCTCAACCGCTATTTTGTTCAGGGCCTGACGCAGGGCGTGCACTGACATCCTGCGTTCGCATGGACTCGTCGTTGCGAGGAGCGCAGCGACGAAGCAATCCAGAGAACATAGAGCGCCCTACGATCCCTGGATTGCTTCGCTTCGCTCGCAATGACGAGGTCGATTTCTCCCAGCCACGTTGCGCTGTCGATGCGTCTTCGCGCGCAAATGACAATATGACCGGCGCCGGCTGGAACTCGCGGATGCGTTGCTGTCGCTTTCCCGGTTGTCCAACTTGGTCTAGCATGGCGGCGTTCTCGGCATCCGTCGGAGAGATCGTCGCAGCGCGCGGGCCGCGCGCCGCGCTCGCGCGCTTCGACTGGCACCGATAGGCTCTTGTCATCGGGAGGAAGCGTAAGCCATGAGCCATGTCTCTCTGCGGCCAGAGTTCGATGAGTTGGTCGAGCTCGACGCGCCGGCCATCCAGGTGGCCGCGGGCTGCGTGTTCACCGAAGGGCCGGTTTGGCATCCGGTCGATCATTTCCTGTTGTTTTCGGACATGCCGGGGGACGTGCGCCGCCGCTGGGATCCGCACGGCGGCGCCGTCGAGGTCAAGCGTCCGTCGAACAAGTGCAACGGCATGACCTATGACGCCGACCTCAACCTCATCGTCTGTGAGCACGCCACGTCCCTCCTTGTGCGCGAAAGGCCGGATGGAACGCGGGAGGTCCTCGCAAGCCATTTCGAGGGCAAGGAGCTCCATAGCCCCAACGATGTCTGCGTGCGCTCCGACGGCTCGATCTATTTCACTGACCCCCACTACGGGCGCATGCCCGGCTTCGGCGTCGAGCGGCCGCGCGAGCTCGGCTTTCAGGGCGTCTACCGCGTGCCGCCCCACGGCGGCGAACTGCAACTCGTGGTCGATCGCGATCTGTTCGAGCAACCGAACGGCCTTTGCTTTTCGCCGGACGAGAAGCTGCTCTACGTCAACGACAGCGCAAAAAAGCTCATCCGCGCATTCAACGTCGCGCCCGACGGATCGTTGTCGGGCGAGCGTCTGTTCGCAAGCGAGATCCAGTCTTCATCGCAGAGCGGCGGTCCCGATGGGATGAAATGCGACGAGCGCGGCAATGTTTGGGTGACGGGTCCAGGCGGCGTCTGGGTCTACGCCCCCTCGGGCGAGTTGATCGGACGACTGCATATCCCGGAGGTTGCGGCAAATCTCGCCTGGGGCGGCCCAGAATTGCGCACTTTGTTCGTGACTGCGACGCACTCGGTCTATCGCTTGACAACCAAGGTTGGCCCCCGGATCGAGCCCTACATGCGCGCGCATGCCGCCGCGAAGGAGCTGTCTGCGCCTGTCGCGGCGCCGGGGCTCCATCTCGACCCCCGCCACGCCGTCCTCATCATTCAGGACATGCAGAACGACGCGGTGGGCGAGGGCGGCGCGTTCGCCGCGTCTGGAGCGCCGGCCCATGCGAAAGCGCAGAACGTCGTTGAAAACATTCGCCGGGTCGCGGCGGCGGCCCGGGCGCATGGCGTTCCCGTCATCCATGTCTGGTTCATCGTCGAGCCCGGCGCGCCCGGCGTCTCGCTGAACGCGCCGCTGTTCAAGGGCCTCGCCGAGCACAAAGCGGTGGTGCGCGGCACCTGGGGCGCCGCGCCGGTCGAAGGTCTGGAACCCGATCTCGGCGATTTCGTCGTCGAGAAGATGCGCATGAGCGCCTGGGAGGGCACCCGGCTTGAGTTGATTCTCAAAGCGCTCCACCGCGACACGATCATCAACACCGGCGCCTGGACCAACATGTCGATCGAGCACACCGCCCGCACCGGCGCCGACAAGGGCTATGTGATCATCACGCCCGAGGATTGCTGCGCGACGATGAACGCCGACTGGCACAGAGCCTCGATCGAATACGCCATGCAGAACGTGGCCGAAGTCACCAAGGCGGACGCTGTGATCGCGGCGCTGAAGGCCAAATGAAGCGCGAGCCGGGCTCGCGCCCAATTAAAGCAGATTGCAGTTCGTCGAATTGGGCCTGTAATGACGCGGTCGTTGACCGCGTCACCGCGATCAGCGAGCGCGGCTACAATCGCAGGTGAGGCGCTCAACCCTCGAACAAGCCCACAACCTCCATCAGCTTCACGATCGACCGATCGGAGCCGATGAAGGGCGCGCCGGACGGCGAGTAGCCGACTACGAAAAGCCCCGCCGCCCGCGCCGAGCGGGCGCCCGCGCCACTGTCCTCGACCGCGACGGTCGCGTGCGGCTCGGCGCCGAGCCGGCGAGCGGCTTTAAGGAAGGGCTCGGGATCGGGCTTGCCCGACGTCACGTCATCGAGGCTCAGCGAGAATGCGATGATCTTGCCGACGCCAAGCGCCTTGATGTTCGCGTCGACGATGGCGCGTCCCGAATTCGACACGCAAGCTTGGGCGACGCCGCGCGCTTGAAGCGCGCGCATCGCCTCGAGCGCGCCCGAATTGGGCTTAAGCTCTCCTGCATGCTCGACATAATAGCTCTCGATCGCCGCGATCCATGTCTCGAACAACGAGCCTGCGGGAAAGCGCGGCTTGAGCGCCTTCCAGATGTCGATCGCGTGGACGCCGCGAAACGCCTCCGGCTCGAGGTCGCTGAGGTCGACGCCGAGAGCGGCGCTCGCGGCGATGAGCGCGCGCTGATGCAGCGGCTCGCTGTCGATGAGCGTGCCGTCGATGTCCCACGCGATCGCGCGAAAGAGGCTCATGGTGAAGGAAGGTCCGTTGGATTCCCGCATTCGCGCGAATGACACATTGTGTTCCAGCGGCATCACCTCAGCTTCGCGACCGCGTCCATGAAGCGCTTGACGCGGGCGCCGTCCACTGCGTTCCAGGTGTTGCCGTCGACCTTGAAATGGGTGCCGATCACTGCGCCATCGGCGATGGCGAGGATGTCGCGCACATTGTCGATGGTGACGCCGGTGTTGGCGAGGACGGGGACGTCCTTGACCGCTTCGCGCACCGCTTTGAGGTTGGAACGATCGACCGGATCGCCGGTCAAGGGGCCCGAGACCAGGATCGCGTCGGCGAGCGACGAGAAGACGGCGCTTTTCGCGCGCAAGGCGATCGGCCGCTCGTCGAGCGAATGGGCGAACTCGGCGTTGATGTTGAACAGGAGCTTCATGTCCTCGCGGCCGAGATTGCGGCGCAGGCGCAAGGAGGCGGCGCAATCGGCCTGCCAAAGCCCCATGTCGGAAGCGAAGAGCCCGGTGAATATCTCGCGCACGAAACTCGCGCCCGTCGCCGCGGCGATGGCGATGCTGGCGACCGGGTCCCATAGATAATTGACGCCGAACGGAACCTTGAGATGGGGCTTCACTCCTTGAATGACGGCGGTCATCGCGGCGACGCCCTCGGGAGGCGCCTTCAGCACATAAGGTCTGTTGTTCTCGTTGCCGAACATCACGGCGTCGACGCCGCCTGTCTGCAGAGCCTCGATATCCTTGAGCACGCCTTCGATCAGTTTCAAGACGCCGCCGTCCGCGTCATAGAGCGGCGCGCCCGGAAGCGCGCCGATATGGGCCATGGCGATCACGATCTTTTTCTTGTCGCCCAAGAACTCGAAGACCATGCAGGATTCCTCGTGCGCGGAAAGGCGCGTGATCAATTGCGCCTGAGTGGGAGAGGGGATGACCGCAAACTAGCGCCGGTAGCGACATTAGCAAAGGAAAAGGCTTTTCGCTGGCTTGGATTTTGTTGATATGGCTGCGCCGCGTAGGGGCTGGAGGGATAATGCCGGTTGATTTGCCTTGTGCAGAGCTCAACGGCAGGCGCGCGTTCGTCACCGGCGGCGCGAATGGCGTCGGCCGCGTTATTGCGCGAGCGCTCGCTCGAAGCGGAATGAAAACAGCCAGGCCATTGGCGCAGATTGCATGAATCTTGCGTCCGTCCAGATGAAATTGGAGGCAGTGGGATATGGAGTTTGATCTTGTCATTCGCGGGGGAACGGTCGCCACCGCGGCCGACGTCGGCAAAAGCGACGTGGGTGTGAAAGACGGCCGCATCGTCGCCCTTGCCGAAGATCTGCCGCGCGCCGCCTCCGAGATCGACGCGTCTGGCCTCCTGGTTTTGCCCGGCGGAATTGACAGCCATGTCCATTTCGACCAGCCGCAGGGTCCGGGGATCGTGATGGCGGACGGGTTCGAGAGCGGCACCCGCAGCGCGGCGGCGGGCGGCAACACCACCATCCTCGCGTTTGCGGTGCAGCCGCGCGGGGAATCATTACGTCAGAGCGTCGTGGACTATCACGAGAAGGCGAAGGGGAAGTGCTACGTCGACTACGGATTCCACCTCATCGTCACCGACCCGACGCCGGCAGTCCTGGGTCAGGAGCTGCCGGGGCTGGTGAGCTCCGGCTACCCGTTGTTCAAGGTGTTCATGACCTATGACAATCTGGTGCTGACCGACCGGCAATTGCTGGATGTGTTCACCGTGGCGCGCGAACAGGGCGCGACCGTGATGGTTCACGCGGAAGGCTACGACCAGATCAAATACATGACCGACCGTCTCGAGCGCGACGGCAAGACGCACCCTTACTTTCACGCGGAATCGCGCCCCGAGCTTGTCGAGCGCGAGGCGACCCACCGCGCGATCTCGCATGCCGAGCTCATCGGCATTCCGATCGTGATCGTGCATGTGTCGGGGCGCGAGGCGATGGAGCAGATCGAGTGGGCGCGCGGGCGGGGCCTCAAGATCTACGCCGAAACGTGCCCTCAATATCTGGTGCTGACGGCGGAGGACCTCAAAGGCCTCAACATGGACTTTTCCGCCGCCGAATATGTCTGCTCCCCGCCGCCGCGTGATCGCGCCTCGCAAGAGGCGATCTGGCGCGGGCTGATCGGGGGCGTCTTCGACACGTTCTCCTCGGACCATTGTCCGTTTCGATTTGACGACGAGGCCGGCAAGAAGGTTCCCAAGGGGCGGACCTCGTTCCGCTGGGTGCCGAACGGGATTCCGGGCGTCGCCGCGCGCCTGCCGATCCTGTTTTCGGAAGGCGTCAAGAAGGGCGGATTTCCTCTCGCAGTTCGTCGCGCTGACCGCGACCAACCACGCCAAGATGTATGGCCTCTATCCGCGCAAGGGCTCGATCATGGTCGGCGCCCACGCCGACATCGCCATCTGGGACCCGGACAGGAAGGTCAGGCTCTCCCAGGATCTCATGCAGCACGGCAGCGACTACACGCCTTACGAAGGCATGGAAGTGACGGGTGGCCGGTCAAGACGCTGTTGCGGGGAGCGCTCGTCGTCGACGATGGCGAGATCGTCGGCGGGCCGGGCATGGGTCAGTTCCAGGCGCGGCAGACGACGCAGAGTCCAGCAAGCGCTTAGTCCATCCGCTCTCTCGTGCTGCTACGCACGGCAACGCTCACTTGTTTGGTTCGGCGCCATCCGAAGAAAATCCTGCCGACCGCCCCGCCTCATCCCCAACTTGCCCGAAGGGTTCGGCCGCGCTCGAAGAAGGCGGCCCCGATACCGGCGAAGGGCTTGGCGTCGGCGTTACCCGTGTTCGCATCGTCCACCCGGTGGTTAGCCGGCCGGTTAGATATTCAGCGTCAACGGAGACGGGGAGGCCGCGACGGGAGGCTGTATCGCCGGACGACCGCCCAAAAAAGTCGTTGCTGGCCCACAGAAAGTCGCGGAGCCGGCTGGTGAGCGAAGGGGTGACGGAGACCGCCGTGAATGCCTGCGCATGGGCGGCGTGCGGCACGTCGATGACCTCGGCGAAAAAGGCGTAAGGCGAGACGCCCT
>CAVOLE010000053.1:0-96237 GCA_963696665.1 uncultured Alphaproteobacteria bacterium | reverse complement strand
GAGCGGTTCCCGAGCGCATAGAATTGGGGCAGATTCACAAAGGCGATCGAATTTGATTTCAGCATTGATGCCGGCGAGGGAGGCCGGGACGATGACTGAACCGCTTTCCGTTCATCTGCGCGAACGTGTTGTTGCCGCGATTAAGGGCGGCATGTCGCGCCGCCAAGCAGCGGCGCATTTCCGGGTGGGCGTGTCGAGCGCAATCCGCTGGATGGCGCGGGCGCAGAACACGGGAGACGTTCGTCCCAAGCCGATGGGCGGGGATCATCGCTCGGCGCCGATTGAAGCTCAGGCGCAGTTTCTCCTTTCCATGCGCGAAGAGCGGTCCGACGCGACGCTTCGCGAATATCAGGCGGCGCTTGCCGAAAGGGGCCTCACGATTGGCGTGTCGTCGATCAGCCGATTTTTTGCCAGACACGGGATTACGCTCAAAAAAAGACCGCGCATGCGACCGAGCAGGATCGCCCCGACGTTCTGAAGCGGCGCGAAGCCTGGTTCGACGGCCAACTCGATCTTGATCCAGAAAAGCTCGTCTTCATCGACGAGACCTGGGCCTCAACCAACATGGCGCGTCGCTACGGCCGCGCTCCCAAGGGAGAAAGGCTGCGCGCCGGCGTCCCGTTCGGCCATTGGAAGACGACAACCTTTGTCGCTGGCTTGCGCCTCGACGGGCTCGTGGCTCCACTCGTGCTCGACGGTCCCATGAACGCGGCGGCTTTCGAGGCCTATGTCGAGCAGTTCCTCGCTCCCACGCTGGCGCCGGGCGACATCGTCGTCATGGACAACCTCGCCAGCCACAAGCGGCCCAAGGTGCGCGAACTGATCGAAGCTGCGGGCGCGCGGCTGCTTTTCCTCCCGCCCTACAGTCCCGACTTCAATCCCATCGAGATGCTGTTCGCCAAGCTCAAAGCGTTGCTGCGAAAGGCCGCCGAGCGAACCGTCGAAGGCCTCTGGCGCGCAATCGGCCAATGCCTCGAAAACTTCTCACCTCGCGAGTGCGCAAACTACTTCGAGGCCGCAGGCTATGAACCAATTTGAGCGGCAATCGCTCTAGAGGCGAAGAAAGCGATTACTTCGTGGCGGCATGGGCCCGAATCCCCATAATAATTCCCAAATGCCGGACGGCAGACGGGACTTTTTTACGCGGTTTGCTGCCTGAAGAATCGCCCCAAAATGACCTCCTGCCTCGATTATGATCCTGAAAGAGAGAAACCACGCTATGGCAAGCCGCGCGTCCTGACGTCCGGGATAATCCGGGATCAAGTCCGGGCATAGGACTGGTCGGGCGGCCTTGACAGCCGTTAGAGCACCATCCATATACCATCCATGAAACATCCACATGGATGGTAGACTTGCCCGTCCGCCAACCGGTCCCCAAGCTACCCGAAAGTGAAAAACTGACCGTCAATCTCGGATTCGTCGATCTCGGATCGATCGATCTTTTGGTGCGCGACGGATTTACTCCAATCGCTCGGATTTTATCCGCACGGCGATCCGCAACCAGCTCGCGACCCATGCCGACACAGCCAAGAAGGCGGCGTCGCGCTTGACCCTCGAAATGGGCCTGCGGACCTTTGCCAGGCAGGACCTCGAAGCTGTTCAGGCGGCGGGCGACCGGCTGAAAATTCGCGTGCTCGGGCTTGCGGTTATCGCCGACGACGTCACGCCCGATCTCGCCCGGGCGACCATCGAATCACTGACCGTGCTCGGCGCGCTGCACGCGCCGGCTGAGGTCAAAGCCGCGCTCGCCGATCGCCTGCGCTGACAGGAGCATAATCCATGAAACCGCGCTTGCTTGACGCAATGGGCGACGCTCTGAGCCTCGTGCGCAAATCCGATCTCGCCGGGGCGACCGCCCTTCTCCGCAAGGCTCTGTCCGGCGAGCCAGCGGCAGGCTCCGACAGCAATCTCGAAGTCCAGCCGCAGCCGGCTTCCGCTTATGCGCCCGCGGCGCGCCGCCCGTTGGGCGAAACCTTGCGCGCCCTGCGGATCCGGCCGATGATCCCGCCCAGCGCTCCGGAAGCGCCCGAGCCAGCGCCTGCGCCGGATCTCGGCGAAAGGTTCCTCAAGCGCGCGTATCGCGGGCCTGCAGGCTCCCTCGACTACCGCCTCTATCTTCCGGCCGATCACGAGCGGCGCGAGCTGGCGCTGGTGCTTATGCTGCATGGTTGCTTGCAGGACCCGGAAGATTTCGCGCTCGGGACGAAGATGAACGACCTCGCGGAGGAGTTCGGCCTCATCGTCGCCTATCCGCACCAGCCGCGCCGCGCCAACCCTCAGGGCTGCTGGAACTGGTTCGACCGGCGCCATCAGAACCGCGGCTCGGGCGAACCCGCGAAGCTCGCGGGTCTCGCGCAGGCGCTCGCGAAGGAGTTCGACGTCCGAAGGGAGCGCGTTTTCGCCGCAGGTCTGTCAGCAGGCGGCGCGATGGCGGAGATTCTCGCCGCGGCCTATCCGGACGTGTTCGACGCGGTCGGGATTTACTCCGGCCTGCCTTACAAGTCAGCCGGCGACGTGCCATCCGCCTTTGCCGCGATGAAGGGAACTGCGGCGTTCGATCCCGCGCCGCTCGCCGCGAGCGATCGACGTTCCCGCAAGATCATCTTCCATGGTCTCGCCGACGGAACGGTCAATCCGGTCAACGGCGAACGCATTCTTGACGAGGTCGAACGCAGTGACATTTCGCTCACGCGAAGCGACCTCGACTGGCCAATCGAGGGCGGCCGAGTTAGCCGCGTCGCGCTGAAAGACGCCGACGGCCGGCCGGCAGCCGAGCAATGGCTCGTCGAAGGCGGCGGCCACGCCTGGTTCGGTGGCGATCCCCGCGGCAGCTACACGCAAAACGTAGGCCTCGACGCCTCACGCGTCATGGTGCGATTCTTCTTGGCGGAAATGAACGCTGCTGCCGCTTGAAGAAGAGGGCGAGCGTCGTTCGAAGCTGGCCCCCTTCTCCCGGCGGGAGAAGGGCCGAGGATGAGGGGACTTGGCCGTCATCGCTTCATCGCTGGCTCGCCGGGGTCGGGTCTCCTCATCCGGCGCTCCGCGCCACCTTCTCCCAAGGGGAGAAAGGCGCATCAGCCACCTTAGCGTTTCGCCAACCCCCGCAAATCAAACCCCGGGTCGGCCGCTTCTTCCGGGGTCAGGGTCTTCGCCGTGCCGATGATGCGCTTGGCGGCGGCGTGGTCGCCGGCGCGGTTGACCGATTCGACCACCGCGAGCTTGCCGTCGCGGAAGCCGAAGGTCGAGAATGCGCGCGTCGTCGGATCGCCGCGCAAAACCCACTCATCGACGCCATGGGCAAGGCCCGCGATCATCAGCTTCAAGTCGCCCTGGTCGCTCCAGAACCAGGCGAGCTCATTGTAGGGCTTTGGCTTGCCGACGAGACGCGCCGCGACCGAGCGGCCCTGATCGACGGCGTTCTGGACCGATTCGAGCCTGGTTCTGAGCCCAAGCGCCGCATGCGGAAAGTCGGTGCAGTCGCCGATCGCCGAGATCGCCGAATCCGACGTGAGGAGGTGCTCGTCGACCACGATGCCGTTGTCGCATTCGAGGCCGCAATCGCGCGCCAGCGCGTCTTCCGCGACGACGCCGATCCCGACGACGACCATGTCCGCGTTCAAAACCTCGCCGTCGGTGAGAACGACGGTTTCGGCGCGTTCGCGCCCTTTGATCGCGGCGACGCCGACGCCAAGCTTAAAGCGCGCCCCAAACGTGGTGTGTTCTTTCAGAAAAAAATCCGACAGGATCGGCGACACCGCCCGGCCCATCGGGCGCGCAATCTCGATCACGGTCGCCTCGGCGCCGAGGCTCGTGGCGGTCGCGGCGATCTCGAGCCCGATGAATCCCGCGCCGATGATGACGACCTTCGGCTTCGCCTCCAGGCGCGCGCGAATTGCGGTCGCATCCGCAATGTCGCGGAGCGCGAAAACGCCGGGCAGATCCACCCCCGGCGCGTTGAGCCGCCGTTGCCGCGCGCCCGTCGCGAGGATGAGATGTCCGTAACCGATACGTCCGCCGTCGCTAAGCTCGACCTCTTGCTGAGCGCGGTCGATCCGCGTCGCGCTGACGCCGAGCCTCAAGTCGATGCGCTGCTCACGGAAATGCGCATCCGCTCTGAGGGGCAGGCCATGGATGTCCATCTCGCCTTTGAGAAAGGCCTTGGACAGCGGCGGACGCTGATAGGGCAAATCCTTCTCGGCGGAGAGAAGAACAATTTCGCCTTGAAACCCCTGTTCGCGCAACGACGCCGCCGCCTGAACCCCAGCGTGGCCGGCGCCGACGATGACGACCGAGGTCAGGGACATGGGGTGATACTTAGAGCAGGTTGGGTTGACGCGGCCAATTGTAACCGCGCTCGACAACCTGTCGCCAGACGGGCGTTCTTCCGAACGCCCTTGGGAACGCGCCGACGCGGTCAGCGACCGCGTCTACAACGCCCGCAGTCACGTTGATGCCTTTCAGATCGCGCGCGTCATCGTGCCAGCCGATCTCATTCATTGGCGTAGAGCCAGGAGCGGCGCGGTTTTGATTCCTGCTCCTGAGGGCCTGGGTCGTCGGGCGACATCGATGCGGGATCGATGATGACGCCCGTCCGGGCTGGGGGAACGACGGTCGGCGCGGGCGCAGGCTCCGAGCGGGGCGGCGGCGGCGTGATCGCCTCGGCCGCAGGCGCGACCGTAGCCGCAGGCACAGGCGCGGCGATCGCTTCAGCTGGGGGCGCCGGCGCAGGCGCCACCTCCGCCGGCGCGGCGAGGCGCTCGTCAGGCGTGCGCCAGACGAATCCGTCGAGCGTTCCCGACGGCGAGACCGGCGCCCAGCGGTCGCTGATCACCCCATCCGCCACCCAGGCCTTGTCGCGCGGGGCGCGCGCCGCGCGGCCAAGCCACTCGCGCACCGCGCCGTGATTGCCCTCAGCCTCCTCGATGTCGGCCATCAGCAAGCAGACCCGCCGGGTCGGGCGGCCGTGCGGCGAATCGGAGGCGATGAGGGGGGCGATGGCCGCGCGCGCTTCCGCCACGTCGCGCGCCTCAAGCGCTGCGCGCCCCACAGTGAGAAGCGATTCGGGATCGTTGGGCGCCGTGCGGGCGAGCGTCCGGGCGCGGGTCAGCCGATCCTCGGACGAATTGCCATGGCGGACACGCAGATAGGCCGCTGCGAGGTCGGGATGGGGCGTTTGCGCGTAAGCGGCCTCGAGCATGCGGCTGGCGCGGCGATAATCGCCCATTTGCGCGGTCAGCCGGCCGCAAATCGCCGCCGCAGGCACAAGCGTCGGCGCGAGCTTGCAAGCCTCCTGGGCCAGCACGAGCGCAGCCTTGGGATCACGCTCCATCGCCGCTTCCGCCATCGCCGTCTTGATCACCGCGCGCCAGCGGTTCGCCGTCGGCTTGTCGATGAGCCGGGCGGCGGCGTTCGAGTCGACGGTCGCGAGCGCGCCGGCCCAGTCCCCGCGCCGCGTGCGGTCGTCGAGAACCGCCTGACCGGCCCAGGCCGCGGGAGCCCGCGCGTTCGCGCGCATCGCGTATTGCAGCGCCGCCGCATGATCGCCTGCGCGCCGCGCCTCGACATGCAGGCCGCGCAGGCCGATGCCCTGGGTCTCGTGATGTTCGAGCATGGCGTTGTAAGCCGCGACGGCTCTGGCTCGGTCGCCCGCAAGCTGCGCCGATTGCGCTTGCAGGAGTTTGGTCATCGGCTCGTGCCCGATCAGCCGGCCCGCGTCCGACGCATATTTGGCGGCGGCTCGCGCGTCGCCCGCGCCGACGGCGAGCATGCCGCGCGACAGCGCCTGGAACCCCTTCTCGCGCCTGCGCGCCTGCGCGCCGACCGAAACCAGCGAAGGGATGCGGAAGACGAAGCGCAGCACTGCCCACACGATCGCGATCGCAATCGCCAGCGCCAGGACCGCGGCGAGCCCGAACATCAACGAGACCTCGTATTGCTCGCCCCGCCAGGTGACGTCCACGACGCCCGGATTGTTCGCAAGCCACGTCAGGCCCAAAGCGGCCAGCGCCAGCGCCGCCAGGAAAATCAGCAGGCGAATCATCTTGACCCCGCTTCAAAACGCCAATGCGCGCCGAAAGACGCCTGGACGCCCGGCCGAGGCCTCACGGTTTTTGGCCGGCCGCGAGCCGCCCGACCGCCCCCTCGCGGATCGACAGAAGCGCCGCGTCCGCCCTCTGCCGCGCGCGGGCCAGCGTCGGCCAATCGCCCGCCGCCTTGCGCGCCGCTTCGGGGAGCTTATCGAAAGCGGCGAGCGCGTCAGCGATATCGCCGCGACGGGCTTCGGCCTCGATCTGGGAGACCAAGGCCTGGGGGTCGTCCCCGGCCGTCTCGTTGAGTTCGCGCACCTTCACGAGGCTGTGGAGATGGGCGAGGAAACGATCCGTCACGCTCCCCGTCTCCGCCGGGGCCGCCGCGGCCAATACGTGCGGCGCGACCGCGCTGAACGAGGCCGCGAGCGCGCTGTTGGTGGGCGCCCCATTGACCACCGCTTGCAGCGGCGCAAGCGCCGTTGCGTCGACGCCAAGATGCTGCAGAGCCGTAAGGTCGGGACCAAGCGGGTCGCCCGCGCGGAGCCGATCTTTCGCGGCGTCCGCGACGACGGCGATCGCGGCGTCGGTATCGGTGGGGGACCGCGTTTGAGGCTTGGGCGCTGCCAGCGCCGCCTCGATCTTGTCGACCCGGGCAGCGAGGGCGGCCAGATCGGCGGTGGACACGTTCGTGTTCGGTTTTGATAAGTCGGATTCGAGTTTCGCGACCCGCGCCGACAAGTCAGAAAGCTGGCCCTTCTCCGCATCGAGGTCGGCGCGCAAATCCTTCGCCTGAGCCGTCAAACGCTGTGTTGCTTCGCTGGAGGCGCTGTTTCCGCCGCTGGCGGCCTCCAAGGTCGCCACCCTCTTCTCGAGATCCGCCGTGTTCGACGCGCGAGCGCTAGACCCGAGCGCGCTGATCCGCTTTTCGAGGGCGGCGATCGCGTCGTTCGTCTGCCGCGCCTGCGTTTCGAGAGCGCTCAATCGAGTAGGGGCGTCCGATAGGTCGGTCTTGGGGGCGAGAAGCGTGTAGCCGGCGCCGAGAGCCAACGCAGAGACGATCAACCCGGCGACCGCCCCGCCGAGAACCCCGCGAGCGCCAGCGCGTCGAGCGGGCTCGGCGGCGGGCGGAGGGTCAGCGCTGGTTTCAGGCGCCGTCGAGTACGGAGGCGACTTGCTATCGTCCGTTTCGCGCGCTGCAACTTCGCCTTCGATGACCTCCGCCTCGCGCCGCGCGTCACGATTGACCGGGGCGCCGGTCGGCCCGGTCGGAGCATCCTCAATTTCCTCGTCGACCATCGCCTCGCGCTCTTCCGTTTACGCGGGCCCTATATACGGGACGACCCAAGGGAAGGAAACCCGCCGAGCTCTTCGCTCAACGTGTGAAAAAGCCCCGCTTCGTCGGGCGTTTCGGCAAGCGCGATGCGCGCCGCGCCAAGCGCTTGCAATGGCTCTGCAACATCGCGCGAAAGGCAGACATGCTTAAGATTGAGGAAACAAGCCTCCGCGCCCGCTCTCTTCGCAAGCGCCGCCGCGAGCCCGGCCGACCGGCGTGAATAGTGCAGAGCGGCGGCGCAGCGCGCGAGGGCCCGCGCTTCGGACGGGCGCCAAGCCTCTCGCACTTCCGCTGCATAGGTTTCGGCGACTTCAAGCTCAAACCTTTCGGCGAGCGCCGCTTCGATAGCCTCCTTGCGGTCGCGCCCGGCAAGGTAGAGCACGCTCGCCCCAGGCTTCAGCATGGCCATGAGCGTCGTGATCAATTCGCCCGCCTCCCGCGCCGGCGGCGACGCAAGACGCCAGCCGCGGGCCTCAGCCGCGCGAGCGGTCCGTGCGCCGACAACATAGAGGGCCGAACGCTTATCGAGGCGCGGGGCGCTCAGGAACGCTTTGTCGCTGCTTGCGATGACGGCGTCGTAGCGCAGCCGCCGGGGCTCAACCGGCAAAGGCCGGATTTCGATCACGGGAAGGCGGACGACGGAGAAGCCAAACCGGCGCAGCCGCGCCGCGCTCGCATTTGCGTCTCCGCGCGCTCGGAACAAAGCGACTTTTGAGCGCGCTCCCCCCTCTCCTGCGGGAGTGTGAGGGCTCGCGCGCGAAGGGCGCGTTCGTGTCGGGGATGGTTCCCTCATTCGGCGCGCCAACGCTTAATCGCTCGCATGCGCCGCTAAATATGGAGGAACGCGAGGACGGCTCAAAGCTTTCGAGCCGGAGGCTTTTATCCCACTGGCACGGAATTGGGGTAGGCTTGCGCGTGGACGAGCGGTTCGATGCGCGTAAGGCGGACTGCCGCCTTGACGTCCGCATTGCTCCCTACATCGACCGCATAATCCTGGAGATGCAGCAGGCAGAGGCGATTGCCGGGGCCGCCATCGGGAGCGCACCAATTGTCAAAGGTGAGGAACTCGAGGTCGGGCACGCCAATCGCCTCTTTGACCCACAAAGCCGACGCAATCTGCATGGCGTCGCCGAGCCCCATGGCTTGCGACTTTCCCGATTTCTCACTGCGGTCGGCGGACATCTGCCATCTGGCGTCGCGGAGCCGCGCCACGCGCTGCATCGCGTTGGGGTCGGGCGTCACCAGGGTCGCGAGCGCCCGGATATAGCGCGTCAATTCGAGCAGGGTGGCGAATTGGCCTGGAACGAACGTCGACGGCCTGAGCTCCGCAAACAAGACGCTGCTGACCCATACGCGACGCTTGTGGACGGCGGCCTCGGTCAGAATCGTCTCGATATGATGCTCGGCCTCGCCCGATTCCCCATTCGCGTGGCGAAGCACAACGCTTGAATGGAGGAAATGCTTGTCACTACTCGACGCAATCAAGGCCATTGTCCTCGTCCGATGAGAGTGCCATATGCAGCGAGCCTCGGATGTCGATCGCCGCGTTCACATGGGGTCTTTCTTCGATGGCGAGCACTTCTATTCGCTCAGGAAGTTGACTGTCCCCAGTGTATATTGCCCTTCCCGTGACGCAAACATTTTTATTGCCGAATGGGTTCAGCGCGTCTTCGCCTTGCGACTTGTCTAAGACGCATTCGATGTGAGTTGTTCCCGCCGGGAGCCTCAGGTCGCCTTTCCATACTGCGCCGCGATAGTCGATTTCGTCCAGCCGCCCTTCGAACGACATGATCGCGCTGCCCAGGAACCAGTTGTCTGTCCGCACTGCATCGTCCTTGGCCCCGACCCGATCGACCTGACGGCGAAAGAAATCATCGATCGGCAATTCCGCATTGTGGAATTGCGCGAGGACATGAAACGAGGGACTGAGCGCCTTGACGATGCGGATAAACGCCCGCGTCACCCGGGGATGACGAACGACGGACTGGTAATCGCTACGATAAACACCCTCGGCGCAGCGCCGGAAGAACTCGATCGCCGACGGGCCGGTTTGGCCAAAAGCTTTCCGCTTCTCCAGGATTCCGAATTCATAAGGATTGAGCGCCAGTTGAGAGATCAAGAACTCGCTCGATCGCGCTTTCGGCTGAAGCTCGCGGTCCGTCACCTGCAGCGCCGTCAAAAACGCGTCGAACGTCTTCTTGAACAATTCGGCCGGAATAGGCCCCAGATCGTAGTCGCGCGCTTCGACCGGCCGGATCACTACGCGAATCTCGTTTGCCCCGATCGGGCTGGTCATGGGCCCCTCCTGTCGCCAAGCCTTATCATGCCTTGAAAAGCAGCGACAGACCGGCCGAACGTTTGCGCCCTAGGCAATCGCGCGGCGGCAAAGCGGGTTTTCTCAGCCCCCCGTTCAGGCTATGGGCTCTCATGATGCGCGTTCTTGGCATTGAGACGACCTGCGACGAGACGGCGGCGGCGGTGGTGCGGCTCAAGCCCGAAGGCTCAGGCGAAATCCTCGCCGACGAAGTGATGAGCCAGATCGCCGCGCACGCGCCGTTCGGCGGCGTTGTGCCGGAAATCGCCGCCCGCGCTCATGTCGAGATTATCGACTTGCTCATCGCAAGCGCGCTCAGGCGAGCCAAGGTCGCGGCCAAGGACCTCGACGGCGTGGCGGCCGCGGCAGGACCTGGCCTCATCGGCGGCGTCCTTGTCGGGCTGATGGCGGGCAAGGGCGTGGCGTTGGCGTGCGGCAAACCTTTCGTCGCGGTCAACCACCTCGAGGCGCATGCGCTGACCGCGCGGCTCATGGAGAACGTCGCCTTCCCCTTTCTCGTGCTCATCGCCTCGGGCGGCCATACGCAGATCCTCGCCGTCAAAGGCGTTGGCGATTACGTTCGCCTCGGCGCGACCATGGACGACGCCATCGGCGAAGCGTTCGACAAGACCGCCAAACTGCTGGGATTGTCGTTTCCCGGCGGGCCCGCGGTCGAGGCGGCTGCGCAAGGCGGTGATCCGACGCGCTTTGCGCTGCCTCGGCCTCTGCTCGGCCGGCCGGACGCCGATTTTTCGCTGTCGGGGCTCAAAACGGCGGTCCGCCTCGCGGCGGAATCGGTCGCTCCGTTGCGGCCGCGCGACGTCGTCGACCTTTGCGCCTCGTTTCAGGCGGCGGTGGTCGATGTGGTCGAGGACCGCATTCGCGTTGGCTTAAAGCTCTTCCGCTGGCGAATTGGCGCCGCTCCGCGCGCGGTGGTGGTCGCCGGCGGGGTCGCGGCCAATGCGGCGCTGCGCGCGGCGCTGAGCCAATTGTGCGCCGAGGCCGGCCTGCCCCTTGTCGCGCCGCCGCCGAAATTGTGCACCGACAACGGCGCAATGATCGCCTGGGCTGGCGTGGAGCGGCTCAGGCTCGGGATGATCGATGGGCTGGACGCTCCGGGCCGGCCGCGCTGGCCGCTCGATCCCAAATCCGAGCGCGCGCTCAACAACAAGGCCTGAGGCGCGCATCGTGATTGTTCTTGCAGACTGAAACGTATAGCTTCGCCCTGTGTTAACTTCGATCGCGCGTCAAGCGAGCTTCGGAAGGGCGTGAGACGCACGACGCAACGGGGGGCAGACATGTTGAAGCGCCTCATCGCTCTGACCTTGACCGCTCTTCTCATCGGTTTGGTGAGCGTCCCTCCGGGGGCGCGGGCGGCTCTGATCGACACCTATTCGTTTTCAAATTTTGGCGATTGGAGCTTGGTGGACAGCGGGCTGCTTTCTGGCCAGTTTACGGGGATCGTCGAGCCGAACGGTTTCATCGAATTGCCCGACCTGAGCGCCTTCTCCGTGCAAGGCTTTATTTTGGGTTCCCCAATCGTCAACGGGGTTAAAGCCAATTTGCAGTTCTTTTCCTTCGACACAAACGGCGGCGCGAGCTCCCTTGGGTTTATCGCTCCCGACGGAAACACGGCGGCCTGCAGCGGCGCTCCTTCGGTTCTGGACCTACAATGCAACCCCGGGGGCAACAATCCGGCCTCGACGCGCGCCGACATCCTCGACAATGGGTTCGTTGTCGCCTTCACGGCCGACCAAACGAGCGTCACGCTCGTTTCGAGCGTGAACACCCCGGAGCCGTCGACCTGGGCGATGATGCTGACCGGCCTCGCCGGATTGGGCCTCGTTGCGGCCGGTCGCCGAAGGAAAGGCTGGGCGGCGCCCGAGCTATGTCGTTCGCCCGCGTGACGATCAAGCGAGCAAGTTAAAGGCGCAGGCGAGCGCGAGTTGCTACCCGTTAGGCTTGGGCGCCGGCTCGGCCTGAGCGGGCGGCGGAGCGGCTGGCGCAGCCCGCTCCTTCGCCTTTTCGTTGGCCATGTGACGCCCGACGATGCAGCCGCCGATCGCGCCGATGACTCCATGATGACCGGCATAGTGGCCGGCGACCCCGCCGACGACCGCGCCCTTGAGACAGCCCTTAGCCTCGGCGGGCGCGGGCGCCGTGGCTGCCGCCAGCGCCAAAGCGAGGGCGGCGAACATTGCGTATTTCATGAACGGGTTCCGTTGATCTTGCGAGGCGAAACGCCCGGGTGGCGAACTTGAGCCCGGCATTTGGTTTCCCCGCCGGGCGTTGGCAAGAGGCCCGTAGACCCATTTTGCTTGAGTTCATATGCGTTTACGCTGCCTATAAACATTGCAATTCGCCGGACCGACGCCTATACAACGGTTTTCCTCTCAAGTTTGATCCTTTGAGACTGCGTTTGCAGGGCAAACCTGCGAGCGCGCGCAAACGATCATTAAGGAGCTATATTCATGAGCGACGCGCCGTTGATGCCGAAGGCGACTGCCGTCTGGCTGGTCGAAAACACCTCGCTGACCTTCGATCAGATCGCGGAGTTCTGCAAACTGCACCCTCTTGAAGTGAAAGGGATCGCCGACGGCGAAGTGGCGACGGGCATCAAGGGCTATGATCCGATCTCGACCGGCCAGCTCACGCGCGAGGAGATCGCCGCCGCGGAGCAGGATCCCAACCATCGCCTCCATCTTTCGACCTCGAAGGTGCGCACGCCCGAATTCAAGAAAGCGCGCGGCGCGCGCTACACCCCGTTGTCGCGCCGGCACGACCGCCCCAACGCCGTCTTGTGGCTTTTGCGCAACCATCCTGAGCTTAAGGACGCGCAGATCATGCGGCTGGTCGGCACGACCAAGCACACGCTTTCCGCCATCCGCGAGCGCACGCACTGGAACTCGGCCAACCTTCAGCCTATGGACCCGGTGACGCTCGGCTTGTGCTCACAGATCGACCTCGACTTCGAGGTCAATCGCGCCGCGAAGGAGCGGCCCAAGGTCGAGGACGATCGCAGCCAGACGCTGGTGTCGGCGGAGATCACCACCGCCCGGCCAGTGGCCGCTCCCGCGAGCCAGCTCGAAGTGTTCGGCGTCCCGACTCCCAAGCCCAAGCCGGCCGACGAGAAGATCGACGTCAATTCGGTGTTCGGAAAGCTGAAGGAGAAGGCGCCGCCCGAAGGCGAATAGACGGATTGCAGGTTTCCTCTGCCTTGTGTCGTTTCCACCGATGGCAAGACGGGGAGCCGGGGCCGCGACGACCAGAGAGCCGCGGGTCGTTGCGCTAAGCGCCCCTGTGGTTAGAATGGCGTCCGCCGCACGGTGTTTGCCCTCGGATTAATGGGGTTGCGCGGCGAGCGGGCGTGAACCATGTGGCGGCTGCTTTGGGAGCGTGGCCTCATCCGGACCCGACAAGGGAAGATGACGACGCCGGCGGAATCCGCCGACGCTCACGAGGCCATTCGCGCGGCCCAGATTGACGCCTTGTTCCGGGCGGGCCCGCTCGGCGTAGGCTCGGCTGCGGTCGCTTCTGTCGTTCTCCTCGCGATCCTGCACCGCCTTGGATCTGTCGACGCACGAATCGGATCGGCGTGGAGCGCCTTCGTCGTCATCTGCGCGCTCTGTCACATCTTGCTCGGGCGCGCCTACTCGCGCTCTCGGGCGCAGAGCGATCAATGGCGCAAGTGGGCGCTCTGGTTCAGCGTCATCAGCTTTGCCGAGGGAATGGCCTGGGGTTGGGCCCCGATAGGACTGGCGACAGGCGATCGCTTCGAGGTGCAGCTTATCATCGTCGTTGTGACTGCGGCGGTCGCGGAGGGGGCGATCGTCGCATTTGGCTCGTATTTGCCGGCTTTCTACGCCCTGTTCTTTCCGGCGACGCTTCCCTATGCGCTGGTGAGCGCAGTCTCTTCAAATCCCGTCGAACGCCTGACCAGCCTGCTCATGCTCGTCTTCATCGCAGCGTTCGCCGCCTTGGGCTTCACGACGAACCGCTCGTTCAAGCAGATCGTGGGCTTGAGAATCCGTACTCAGGTCATGGCGCTCGACTTGCAAAGGCAGAAGGACGTCGCCGAGCGGGAACGGGAGATCGCCGTGGAGGCGAACCGGGCAAAATCATCCTTCCTCGCGGCGGCGAGTCACGATCTGCGCCAGCCCATCCATGCGCTCGGCTTGTTTGTCGGGGCTCTGCGTGGCGTTCCGATGGCGCCGGAGGGGCGCCGGATCATCCAGCAGATCGAAGCGTCGACCGCGGCGATGGACGGCCTCTTTTCGGCGCTTCTCGACATTTCAAAGCTCGACGCGGGAGTGGTCGCCGTCGAGAGACGGGCGGTTCCCATCGGCCCGGTGCTCGAGCGCCTTTGCCAGGACCACCGGGAAGAAGCAAAGGCCAAGGGCGTCTGGCTCGTCTCAAAGCGATGCAGCGCGATCGTTTGGACCGACCCGGTGCTGATCGAGCGGGTCCTGCGCAACCTCGTGTCGAATGCGGTGCGCTATACCGATCGCGGCCGGATCGTGATCGGCGCCCGGCGCCGGGGCGCCATGGTGGCGGTGCAGGTGATCGACACTGGGCGCGGCATTCCGCTCGACGAGCAGAAGCGTGTGTTTCAAGAGTATTATCAGCTCGGCAATCCTCACCGCGATTCGACCAAGGGACTCGGACTTGGCCTTGCGATCGTCCGCCGGCTGACCTCTCTCCTTGATTGCGGATTGACGCTACACTCTGAGCCCGGGCGCGGCTCGCGCTTCGAGGTCACAATCCCGCTTGCGGAACATCAATCGCCGGTCGGCGAGCCGGAGCCAGCGATCGCCTCCGTGTCGCCGGCAAAGGGGCTCGTGGTCGTGATCGACGACGAGCCGGCGGTTCGTGACGCGACGCTGAGTCTCTTGACGAGATGGGGGTACGACGTCGTCGCGGTCGGCGGCGGCGACGAAGCGATCTTGCGTCTTTCCGCCGACGCCGCCAAACTCGCATTGATTTTGTGCGACTATCGCCTTCGCGACGGCGAAAACGGGCTTGTCGTCATCGAACGCATTCGCGCCGAATACAACGAGACGATACCCGCCATATTGATCACCGGCGACACTGCGCCTGATCGTCTGGCGGAAGCCAAGGCCAGCGGCCTTCTGCTCCTGCACAAGCCCGTGTCCAACAGCAAGCTGCGCGCGGCGATCGGCAATTTGATTTTAAGCGCGAAGCCGAGCCGTTCGGTCGAGGCCGGTCTTTCAGCGGTGAAGTAATATATTAAACGCTATTAAAGGTGGGTAAACGTTAGTAAGCGCTAGTAAATTTGCTAGCGTTTACTAGCGTTTATTTTTCCAAATCGGGACTTTTCAATGGGTTACAATCGATTCAAATAAAAAAAATCTGCACCGTGTCACACTGTGCCTCAAATGTCACAACCGCATTCTCTCTCTCCTTTGTCCTGCCATCCGCGCGACCCCAAAGCGGCTCGATCCGGCGACTGGGGAAAGCTATAGCACAAATTCTGCTTTCCTTCTAGAAAAAGTCGATTCCACCGGATGTGGTTTGGTTTTTCATAATCCAGCCTGTTAGAGGACATGCCGTCAAAACGGGCGCTCCTCTTGGATCCAACATTCATGACCCGCTTCAGTTCGAAGCGGACCCTGCGCGGCTAAAATCAGAGAGAAGGACAGCAGAAAGCACTCCGTCAGTCGAGGCCGATCGTGGCGAGGCCGGCCTCCGCGCTCGAAACCGCGCGACCGCAACCACGCGTGACGCCGCTAGTGAGACAGGAACTTGAACGGCTCCGCCGGTGCGAACTTGTCCGAAACTTCGCCCGACAGAATCGCCGCTGAGGTCGAGCTTAGCGGGCGAGGATCCCTCCGCGAGTTTCAGCTTCGCCAGGTCGACCCAGAAGATCGACGGGCTATACGAGGACTCGAAAAAATAGCGCTTGGCGCCGGTGTCGGACACCGTCCGCCAGATCGTCGCGGCGATGTTCGGCTTCTGCGGGTCGGCGAGGCCGAGCGGAACCGAGATCGAGCGGATCAGCGAAAAGCGGTCGCGACCGCGAGTCTCGGGTCCTTCTCCTTTGGCGCCGCGTTGAGGCTCCAGCTCATGCGGACGAAGCGGTCGGCGGAGCCGATCGTTCCCGGCAGGAAATCGAGGCCGTTGACGCCCTTCCAATAGGTGTTGATCGCGAGCTGCTGGTCGAAGGTCGGCGAGTTGGTCATCACCGTATATTTGCGGTCGTGATGGATGACGAGCTTGCCGCCGATATATTCGAAAATGGCGCTGTCGCCGGAAGCGTCAGCGAGCGCAAGATGGCCGCCGGCCTTCTTTCCGCCAGGCAAGTCCGGCGCGACGACGGCGAACGGCTCCTTGCTGAGCGCGTCGACCGCTTCGGCCACTGTGCTGTAATTGTCGAGCGCGTACTGGGTCCAGGCGCCGACGGAGATCAGCGGCTTGCCGGAAGCCTTGGCGTCGCCGTAGTCGCTTTCGACGAGGTAGAGCGCATTGGCGACGAGACCCGCATCGTTCATCCCATCGACAGTGGCGATATTGTAGAACGACGAGATCACCGAGCCATGTTTCGACGTCCATTCGACTGAGCCGGGACCCGCGCCGCCGTCGCGCTTGAGGCCTTTCGGAAAGGACCAGAGGTTGGTGGCCGGATCTTCCATCCAGTCCATGGAGCGCCCGATGATGTAGCTGTTCGTCCCGGTCTCATAAATGAAGCGGGTGCAGGCCAACGCATTTAAGCTCATGCAGGCGATCGTCGTGGCCGCGACGAGGGCGACCAGCCGGCTGTTTCTCGTATTTTCTGTCTCCCGAGCTCGTGAAAGCGGGCCGGCGAAAGAGCCTTGGCGCTCTTCCGCCGATATGATTTGGACTGCGTGCTGTCGCCTTAGCGGTAGACGCGGACCCCGCCACGATAGCCGTAGCCGCGCCGAACTACCGCCGCCCCGCGGTGGTAACCATAACCCCGATGCACGCCGACTGCGCCGTGCGGACCTGCGCAGCCAGCCCGATAGGGACCTCGCGCGCAGACGACGGCGTTCGCTTCAACCGGCAGAGCCGCCATCAAACCAAGCGCCAGCACTGCGTATGTGATCAGTTTCATTTTCGTTGTCCTTCCAGCCCATTTGCAACCGTCGCGGGTCCGCGGCGGTCTGCGCTTCATCGCCGATTTTTCCGGCGCAGCAGCGTTCGGTATCGCTCGGCTTCCACGTCTGGTTGAACCATTGGCTCAAGCGGCCAGTAGAGGCGCAGGATCATGTGCGAGCCCTTAAGGAATCGGATTAATCCGGGCTTCTGCAGGAAACTGCAGGGAATGTCACTAGCGACGGGGCCGCGGCGTGGCTGCGGGAGGCTTACTCGAAGATTCGCCTGCGGGTGAAGAGCGCGGCGCCGTTCGCGCCTTTCGTTAACCCGAAAAGCTCCTTGCCCTTGTCGTCGAGCACGGCCCAGCCGTCGTTTCGCGGGACGATCGCCCCGATCCGGCCTAAACCCGCTACGGTGTCGCCCGGCGCAGCCATAAGGATCGCGCCATCGATCTTCAACCAGACGCGGTCGGCCTCAGCGGCGACGATCTCGACCGGGCGCGGCGTCGGCGCGGCCTGGCTCGTGACTTGGCCCGTGGACGCGGCGAGCGAACCTGTCGCTTCCATGTCGACAGGCTTCGAGGGGTCCGCCGACGGCCGGGCGGGGTCGCGAACGACATTTCCCGCGCCCCGCGGCTGGGCGAAGATCGCCAAATGCTCCATGCCGTTGATGCGCGTCTTTCCTCCGCCGTAGGCGAGCATGTACATGGCGAACGCCATGGAAAGGCTAGCGAGCGCCATTCCGACCGCGCGGATCACAGTTTCATGGGCAGGCGCCATTGCTTCCTCAAGCCTCGACAGGTTTGGATTCGTTACGCAGCGCTGCGGCGAGATCGATGAAAGGATCGTCGCACTTGGGCGCCTCCATCGTCTGGTTCATCGCCTCATAAATGCGCGGGGTCGACTTGATCGCCTTATCGAGAGTCGGGTCGGCGCCGGCCGTGTAGCCGCCCATCAGACGCAGCTCGCGGGTCTCCTCGTATCGCGCGATCATCGCGCGCAGGCTCTGAACCACCTTGCGCTGTTCCGGCCTCCACGACGGGTTCGTCATCCGCGACACCGACGAGAGAATGTTGACGGCCGGATATCGCCCTTCGTCAGCAATGGCGCGATCGAGCACGATGTGCCCGTCGAGCGTGCCGCGAATGGCGTCAGCGACCGGATCGTTGTGATCGTCACCGTCGACCAGGACGGAGAAAATGCCGGTGATCGACCCCGATCCTTCGACGCCTGGCCCGGCGCGCTCGAGCAGCCGCGGCAGATCGCTGAAGACGCTCGGCGCGTAGCCGCGGGCGACGGCGGGCTCTCCGGCGGCCAGCGCCACATCGCGCGCGGCATGGGCGAAGCGCGTGACCGAATCGACGATCAACAGCACCGATTCGCCTTGATCGCGGAAGTGTTCGGCGACCGCCATCGCCGTCTTCGGCGCCAATCGGCGCATCATCGGGCTCTCGTCGCCGGTCGAGACGACCGTGACCGCAGAGCTGCGATTCTCTCCCAGCGTGTCCTGAAGAAATTCACGCACTTCGCGGCCGCGCTCGCCGACGAGCGCAATGACAACCGTATCGATCGGGGTTGCTCGGGCGAGCATCGCGAGGAGCGATGATTTGCCGACGCCTGAGCCGGCGAACACGCCCACTCTTTGCCCGACACATAACGGCGTGAACAGGTCGACGACGCGCACGCCGGTGCGCAACGGCGCATGAACGCGCGCGCGCTTAAGCGGCGGCGGCGGCAGGGCGTCGAGCGGGGCCGGCCTGTCGCCGCAAAGAAGTTCGCCCGCGCCGTCGATCGGCCGGCCGAGCGCGTCGATGACGCGTCCCTTCCAGGCGCGATGCGGCGACAGCGACAAGGCCTCGGTGCGAAAGGCGCGCGCGCCGATCGTCACGTCGCTGCGCGCATCGAACGGCTTGAGGACAGCCGAAGACTCGTCGATCCTGACCACTTCGCCGATCTCAATGCGGCCGCCGACGTCGACGCCGACGCTCTCGCCCAACTTAAGAAAGCGCGAGAGGCCCGCGACCCGATAATGCGACATCGAGACCTCGATGACTGCGCCGCTGACTTGAGTAAACGGCAAAGTCCGCAATCCGTGCGCGACACGCCGTTCGAGGCGCTCGAGTGGGGGCAACGTGTCGGAAGAAACGTCAATCACGCGGACGCCCCCAGAGCCTTGATCGCATCCTGCAACGAGGTCTCGGATTGCGAAGTCTCGGCCGCCACTCCGTCGAACGCGCGCGTCACCTCGATAAGCCTCGTCATCTCGCGCACCGGATCGACGTTCGAGCCTTCGACCGCGCCCTGAACGACTCCGTCGCGGGTGAAATCGAGGACAGGCGTCGCCGGCTTGTCGGGGACGACGCTCGAGTTTTCCGCCCGTTTCAGTGACGCGTTCGGAGCGATTGTGAACAGGCCGATCGCTCCGACCTGCCGTCCGTTCTGGGTGATCATTCCATCGGCGGAAACGGCTATGGGTCCAGCGTCGCTGTCCAAGAGGATGGGCGCGCCGCCGGCGTCAAGGATCGGGTCGCCGTTCAGAGTGCGCAAGGTTCCGGACTCGTCAATCTGGGTCCGACCGTCGCGCGTGTACGCCACCCCTTGCGGGGTCTGAATTCCAAACCAGCCGTCGCCCTGAACGGCGAAGTCGAGCGAATTGTCTGTCTTTATGAGCCCGCCGAGGCGCCGCGATATGAAATCCGAGCCGTTCGAGACGTAGCTCAACTTGGCGTCGCCAGCCTTGGCTATTTCCTTCTCGAACGATACGCCGGTCGCCCGATAGCCAACGGTGTTCATGTTGGCGACATTGTCGGCGATGGTTTCGAGCCGCTGCTCGAGCGCCACTTGAGCCGAGAGGGAGACATAAAGTCCGTTTTGCATGACGTTGTTCCGACGAGGCCTAAAAGTCACGCCGGCCTTTCGCGGAAACGATGGTTCCGCCGGCTTGTCCGTGGCTGACTTCGCGGGCTCACAGCTTCGCGTAAGCCTCGCGCCGCAAATCTTCATGTGCGTCCGCAGCGGGAGTAAATCTTGAATTTCGCTATAGGCCTCGTGATCACCGTCGGCTGTATCCTGGGCGGCTATGCGGCGCTCGGCGGGCATCTCGAAGTGCTGTTTCAGCCGTTCGAGTTCGTTATCATCATGGGGTCGTCGCTCGGCATCTTCATCGTCGCCAACGCCATGTCGACGATCAAGGACTGCGGCAAGGCGTTCATGGAGGCCGTGCTCGACAAGGCCCCCAAGCCGCGCGATTTCCTGGACGTGCTCTCGGCCCTGCACGCGTTGATGCGCGAGCTCAGAGCCAAGTCGCGCAGCGAAGTCGAAGCGCATTTCGACAACCCGCAGGAATCCGAAATCTTCAAGAACTTCCCGAAGCTCCTCGCGGATAAGGACCTCGTGACGTTCATCTGCGACTACGGGCGCCTCATCATCATTGGCAACGCGCGGCCGCACGAAATCGAAGCGCTGATGGATGAAGAAATCGAGACCCTCGCGTACGACCGATATAAGCCGGTGCACGCCTTTCAGGCGGTCGCCGACGGATTGCCTGCGCTCGGCATCGTCGCCGCGGTGCTCGGCATCATCCACGCCATGGGGGCGCTCGATCAGTCCCCCGAGATCCTCGGCGGCCTCATCGGCGCGGCGCTGGTCGGCACCTTCGCCGGCATTTTCCTGTCTTATGCGATCCTCGCGCCGATCGCCCAGAAAATAAAGACGGTGCGGCAAAAGCAGCTGAGGCTCTTCACCCTCGTGAAGCAAAGCCTGCTCGCCTTCATGAACGGAGCGATGCCGCAGGTGGCGGTCGAGTTCGGCCGCAAGACGATCCCCTCCAAGGAGCGGCCGACGATCGACGTCGTCGAGAACGAGACGACATCCGCAGGCGCAAGCGGCGGCGAGCCCGCGATCCGGGAGGCCGCGTAAGCCATGGAAGAGGGAACGCGCGAGCTCGATCAAGGCGCACGCCGGTTGCAAGGCGCGATGCTCGAGCATCCGAACCTCGCCATCGAGCGCCTGCCGGGGCTCAGCTTCGCGCTCAATCGCTTCATCGCGGAGGCGCCGGCGCGGCTTGCTGCGCTCATCGCTCGCCCCTCTGGCGCCGCAATCGAAGACATCCGCGCAACCACGCTGTTTGAGGCGATTGAGGAGTGCTCCGGCCTGACCGCGGCCATCTATGCGAGCGCCGAACCCGAGGCGCGCTTCATGATTGCGCTCGATGAGAGCATCGATGAGCTGATCGTCTCCTCCATTTTCGGCGAAGCTGTCGAAGCTGATCGTTCCGACAAACCAGGGCGGGAAGAACAGAGGCCGCGCACGGCGATCGAGGCTTCGCTTGTCGAAGCCTCCGCGCGGGCACTCGGCGAGGCGCTCGAGGCGGCGTTCGCTCCGGTGGCGCGGATTGCGCTCAGCTTCGAGCGGCTAACGACGATCAAGGATCCGTACGCGCTGGGGCGGCGGGACGGCGAGGCGGCGGCGGCGCGGTTCTCGCTTCGCATGATGAGCGGCGTCTGCCAGGGCCTCCTCCTGCTGCCGCAGGCGTTTCTGCTGCCCTTTCGCGCGGAACTGGCGAACAATCCCGAGGCCGAGGCGCCGGCCGCGGACCGGCGCTGGTCCCGGCTGATGGAGGCCGGCGTTCAGCAGGCGCGGCTGCCCGTGACAGCGATCCTGGAGGAGGTTCCGATGAGTCTCGGCGCCGTCGCCGATTTCCGTGTCGGCGGCCTGTTGCCGCTGCAGTGCAATGACTTCAGCGCCATCCGCCTCGAATGCTCCGGGCGCGGCATGTTCACCTGCAAACTCGGCCAAGCGGACGGGCGCTACCGTCTCGAAGTCGAGGGTCCGATCCCGCAGGGACAAGACGCAGCCAAGCCATAGGCGGAAAGCGACCTTCTCATGCCGTCTCCTACTCTGACACCCTTGAGCTAGACCTCGCGAGCTAGAATTACCATGGACGCAGCCGCCATCGCTTCCGAGCCGCCCAGCGCCGTCGATCCCGCGAAGTCGGAGCCCATCGGCGCGCCCAATCTTGACGCGATCCTGTCGATCCCAGTCACCGTGCAAGTCGTGCTCGGCTCGACGTCGCTGCCGGTTTCCGGGCTTATGAAACTCGCCCGCGGCGCCGTCGTCTCGCTTGATCAGCGGGTCGGCGATCCGGTTGACGTCGTCGTCAACGGCACGGTGATCGCGCGCGGCGAAATTGTCGTCGTCGACGACGCCAGCCAGCGATTCGGCGTGTCGCTCCTCGAGGTCGTCGCCGGAGGCGGTAGACAGCCGGCGAAGGCTCCGCAGGAGGGCGGCAATGCCTGAAGCGATTGGCGGCGAAAGAGCGCTCACGGGTCCCGAGAGAGCGGCGGCGCTGCTCTTGATGATGGGCAGGCCGCCCGCCGCTCGGCTGCTTAAGCAGTTCGATCAACCGGACCTCCAAGCGGTGGCGCGGGCGGCGGCGGGGCTCGGCGCGATATCGGCGGCGACTCTGGATCGTCTGGTCGACGAGTTTGCAGCCGACTTTTCCGTCGGCGCCGATCTCATCGGCGACGCTGCGCAAGTCAAGAGCCTCCTCGCTGACGCACTCCCGCCCGAGCAGATCGCCGGCATTTTCGGCTCCGAACGCGCCGAGCGCGATGAAGTCGACGTCTGGCGGGCGCTAGCCGAGAGTCCCGAAGCCGCGGTCATTGCTCTCTTGATGGCGGAGCGGCCGACGACGGCGACCTATATCCTCTCCAAGCTCGATTCCTCAGTCGCGACCAAGGTTGTCGCGGCGCTGCCGCGTGATCGGCGCAATGCGGCTCTCTGCGGGCTGGTTGCGCCCCTTGACGTGACGCCGCTTGCAGCGCGGCTCATCGAGGAGGTGGTGGGAAGCGCGCTGAAACAGACGCCGAAGGCGGCCGCCGACGTCGAGGGGCGGTCGCGCCTCGCCGGCATTATCAATGGCCTCGATCAGCCGGAGGCGGAGGACGCGATGCGGGCGCTCGAACAGGTCCGCCCGAAAGACGCGGCCATTGTGAAAACGATGCTGTTCTCCTTCAACGATCTGCCGCGACTCTCCGAACGAGCCCGGGCGCTCTTGTTCGACCGCGCCTCGATCGACATTGTCGTCATGGCGCTTAGGGGGACGGACGCGGACTTCCGCGACACGGTTCTGTCGTCCATGCCGTCGCGCGGCCGTCGTCTGGTCGAAGGGGAGCTCAGCTCCGGCGCCTCGGCGCCGCCTCGGGACATCGCCAAGGCGCGCAAGGCGATCGCCGAAATCGTGCTCGGCATGGCGAGCCGCAATGAGATCGAGCTTGGCGGCCCGCCGGCCGAGGCGGCTTAGGTTTGCCGGCTCGCGAAAATCGTTGGGCTCAGCCGCAGGTGAGCGATGAGCGGCGACGTAGATCCTGAAGACAAAACCGAGGAGCCGACAGAGAAACGGCTCCATGATGCGGTCGAGCGCGGCGAAGTCGCTTTTTCGCGCGAGGCGCCGCTGTTCGCCTCTCTGTCCGCGACCCTTCTCGCGCTCATATTCGTCATTCCCGCGCGCGCTGAGGCTCTCCTAACCGCGCTTGTCGGCCTCATCGACGACCCTGCCGGCTGGCGGATCGAGCGCGGCGAAGACGTGGTTGCTCTCGCGCGTCCGCTCGTGAGCGAGGCCGTGCATTTCCTCATCCCGACGGTGATTCTTCTCACCGTCGCGGGCGTTCTCGCGTCCATCGCCCAGAGCCCGCCGAACATCGTGCCCGACAGGATCTTGCCCGACGCCTCACGCATTTCGCTGCGCAAGGGCCTGAGCCGCCTGTTCGGCGCTCGCGGTTGGACGGAGTTTCTGAAGAGCCTCATCAAGCTCGCCGCGGTGATTACGGTCGCGATGATGATGCTGATCGGCCAGAAGGTCGTTCTGCTCACGGCGATGGACATCGACCCGGGCATGCTGCCGCAGCGCGTGCTCGACCTCGCGGTCAAAACGGTCGCCGCCGTGCTCGTCGCTACGCTCTCGGTCGCCGCGGCCGATCTTGCCTGGTCGCGCATCCTTTGGCGGCGCGACCATCGGATGAGCAAGCAGGAGGTCAAGGAGGAGCTTCGCCAGGCCGAGGGCGACCGCATGATCAAAGCGCGGTTGCGCTCGCTCCGCCTCGATCGCTCGCGCAAGCGGATGCTCTCCGCGGTGCCGCGCGCCACGATGGTCGTGGTCAACCCGACCCATTACGCGGTCGCCATGCGATACGTCCGCTCCGAGGGCGGCGCGCCGATGGTGGTCGCGAAGGGCGCCGATTTCATTGCGTTGAAGATTCGCTCGATCGCCGAGGAGAACGCCATTCCGGTCGTCGAGGACAAGCCGCTCGCACGCTCGCTCTACGCCGCTGTCGATGTCGATCGCCCGATTCCGGCTGAATTCTATCGAGCCGTCGCCGAAATCGTCCACCTGATCCAGCAGAGGAAGGGTCAATGGGCCTCGCGAAGACAATGAACGCGCCCGGACAAAGTCGGCGACAGCGCCGCCCGCTCGAGCGCGAGCAGATCATCGCCGATGCGCTGGTGGACTTCGCCAGCGAGCTTAGGCTGACCGACGCGGCGGAACTGATGTCGATGATCCAAAACGAGCAAGCGGCGAATCTCGCCGACCTCGTCAATTCGTCGACCGAGCTTTTCTTCAAGAGCGGGACGTTGCGTTACGCTCTGTCGGCGAGCTTCAAGGCGTCTTGGGACGCGACGCCGACCGTCGAGATCGACATGGAGTTCCGCCACGCCGCCGTCTGCGCCTTCTTCCGGCTCACGATCGGTCAGCGTTGCGCCGGAGTCGAAATCCAGGACATTCTGTTCGAGGAACAGGGGCTGGACGATCTCGCCAAAGCCGAACGCCTGTCTCGCGCCTTCGAGGCCGCGCGGGCGTAAGCTTTACTGGCATTCCGTCGAATTGGATTTGTAGACGCGGTCGCTGACCGCGTCGCCGCGCTCGGCGAGCGCGGTTACTGTTCGCCACGTCGACTCGAATGCGAGCTGTCTCACTCCTCCTTCCCTGCAAGCTCCGTGCAAGCCTTGACGCGCAGATTTCATCCAATCCCGGTCCCGGAATGGCGTCCCCATTGTCCTCGATCTACCTCTTCGAAGTCGGCTCGCAGAAGGCGCAATGGCTGTCCGCTCGCCAGACCGCAATCGCCGCCAATGTCGCGAACGCAAATACGCCCGGCTATCGCGCGGTCGACATTCAGCCGTTTTCCGCCGTCCTCGATTCATCCCCCATCGAATTGGCGACCACCAACCCGGCCCACTTATCGCTGCCGCAGTCGGAAGCGGGCGCTTTGCGCGAGATCGAAGTTGACCCGGCGGAACAGACCCTGTCCGGCAATACGGTCAATCTCGAACAGCAGATGGTCAATCTCGGCGAGGTCAATCGGGACTACACGATGAGCTCCAACATCCGCCGAGCCTTTCATCAACTCCTTCTCTCTGCGCTCAAGTGAAGACCCATGCAGGATTCATTACAAACTGCGCTTCGCATCGCCGCCTCCGGGCTGCAGGCCCAATCGACGCGCCTTCGCATTGTCTCGCAGAATATCGCCAACGCTCAATCGACCGGCTCGACGCCCGGCGCCGACCCCTACGCGCGCCAGACCGTCTCGTTCGAAAGCGAGATGGATCGGGCGCTTGGCGCCAATGTGGTCGCCGTCAAATCGATCGGCGTCGACTCCTCTCCGTTCAAGCTCGAGCGCGACCCGGGCAATCCGGCGGCGGACGAAAACGGCATGGTGAAGATGCCCAACGTCGATGTGCTGACGGAGCTCGCGGACATGCGGGAAGCCAACCGCAGCTACGAAGCCAATCTCCAGGTCGCCAAGCAGTCGGCCGAGATGCTGAACACCACCATCAGTCTGATGAAGGACGCCTGAACGGCGAGCGTCGGCGCATGAGGATGAAACGATGATCGAGAGCGTTTCTGGGATTGGCGCCGCTAGCGTGAGCAGCGGCGTTCGAAGCCCGACGGCCGCCGCGGCGTCGACCCAAGGGCCGAGTTTCGAGCAGGCGCTCTCGCAAGTGATCGGCTCCGCCGTCGACACGCTGCAAACCGGCGAGGCCGTTGCGATCCAAGGCGTCGAAGGCGCGGTGTCGCCCATGAAGGTCGTGGATTCGGTGATGGCGGCGCAACGTTCTCTACAGAGTGTTCTTGCGATCCGCGACAAGGCCGTCTCGGCTTATCAAGAGGTCGCCCGCATGGCGATCTGATCAGGCAATCCCGATGCGCGTAATCTCAAGCGGAAACGAAGGGTATTGACATGAGAGCGTTGGCGATAGCGGCGACGGGCATGAGCGCGCAAGAGCAAAATCTGGAGGTGATCGCGAACAACGTCGCCAACATCAACACGACCGGCTTCAAACGCTCACGCGCGGAATTCACCGACCTCATCTATCAGACTGAGCGCCTGATGGGCGTTTCGAATCGCGGCCGCGACGCGACCGTTCCCGAGGGCGCCCAGATCGGCCTCGGCGTTCGCACCGCCGCCATTCGCAGCGTCAACATTCAGGGCGCGCTGACCAACACCGGCAACCAGCTCGATCTCGCGGTCCAGGGGCGCGGCTGGTTCCAGGTGACGACGCCGAATGGCGACACCGTCTACACGCGCGACGGGGCGTTCAACACCAACGCGAACGGCCAGCTTGTCACCATGGACGGCTATCAGGTGAGCCCGTCGATCCTCGTTCCCCAGACGGCGACCGCCGTCACCGTCAGCCAGACCGGTCTCGTGACCGCGACAGTCCCCGGCCAGTCGACGCCCCAGCAGGTCGGCCAGTTGACGATCGCGAACTTCGTCAACGAAGCGGGTCTCCTGGCGCTTGGCGGCAACTACTTCCAGCAGACGGCCGCGTCCGGCCAGCCGACCGTCGGCGTTCCGGGCGACACGGCGTTTGGGATCATCCAGCAGGGCTATGTCGAGGCTTCCAACGTCGATCCCGTGACCGAGATCACCAACCTCATTGCCGCTCAGCGCGCCTATGAAATGAACTCCAAGGTCATCCAGGCCGCGGACCAGATGTCCGGCACAATCTCCAACCTGCGCAGCTAGACCAAACCTCGGAGACGACCCATGCGCCTCACGCAAACCCGGCCGCTACTCAAAGCCGCGATTGTCGTGTTCGTGGCGGCTTGCGCCACCCCTTCTTCGGCGCAGGAAGACCTCGTCCCGACTCCGAAGGCGGTGATCTATCCCGGCGACTTGATCCGGGACGAGATGCTCGTCGACGTTCCCAACCCGGCGCGCGACGGATCGGGGCCGTTCGTCAATTCGCGCTCGCTCGTCGTCGGCAAGGCCGCGCGGCTCACGCTCCTTCCCGGGCACGCGATTCCATTTTCGGGCGTCTCCAATCGCAAGCTCGTTTCCAATGGCGCCGAGGTCAGGCTCGTCTTTTCCGAGGGCGGCCTTATCATCACAACCACTGGCTCGGCGCTGCAGGACGGCTCGATCGGCGACATCGTCAAGGTTCGTAACGAGGACAGCGGCGTCACAGTGACCGGCGCCGTACAGCCGGATGGCTCGGTCCAAGTGAGCGGGGGATGATGCGGCGACTGATTCTGGCGCTTGCGCTGTGTCTCGCCGCCGCGCCCGCCCTGGCGGCTCGGATCAAGGATATCTCGGTCCTGAATAGCGCCCACGACAGTCAGCTCGTCGGCTACGGCCTCGTGGTTGGTCTGCAGGGCTCGGGCGACACCCTGCGCAATGCGCCCTTCACCGAGCAATCCGTTCAGGCAATGCTCACGCACCTGGGCCTCGACGTGCACGGCGCCTCGCTGCGCAACCGCAATGTCGCGTCCGTTATCGTCACTTGTGACCTCTCCGCTGGAATGGAGGTGGGCACGCGAATGGACGTGACCGTCTCGGCGCTTGGCGACGCGCCATCCTTGATGGGCGGGACGCTGCTGCTCACCCAGCTTCAGGCGGCGGACGGAACGGTTTATGCAAGCGCGCAAGGCGCGGTCTCGGTGACCGGATTCGACGCCGTCGGCCAGGGCGAAACGCTGTCGCAAGGCGTGCCGACCGCGGGCCGCATCCCGAATGGCGCAATCGTCGAGCACGAGCTCCCCGGCTTTGCCGATGAGTTGCGCTCGATGCTCGAATTGAAGAACCCCGACTATACAACTGCGGTCAGGATCGTCGACGCGATCAACGCCTATTCCCGCGAGCAATTCCGCGCGAGCGCCGCCTATGAAGTCGACAGCCGAAGGGTCGAATTGTTCCGTCCCCGCAGGATCTCGTTCGCCCGGTTCATGGCCCAGATTGGGGAGCTTCAGGTAGCCCCGGACATGGCCGCGCGCGTCGTTCTCGACGCGCGGACCGGCACGGTGGTCGTTGGTCAGGACGTGCAGATTTCGACGGTCGCGGTGACCTACGGAACCCTGACGGTCCGGGTTAACGAGCAGCCTCGCGTCTCCCAGCCGGCGCCGTTCTCGAACGGCAGGACGGTCGTCACGCCCAACACCAGGATTGATGTTGAGCAGAGTGGCGGACCCATCGCCATTGTCGGCGGATCGAGCTTGAGAGCGTTGGTGAGCGGCTTGAACCGGATCGGCGTCAAGCCGCCGGGGATCATCGCGATCCTCCAGGCGATCAAAACCGCAGGCGCGCTGCAGGCCGATCTCGTTATTCAGTGATCGACCGCGGCCGGCGCCGGGTGAATTCGCGTTAACCTAAGTCAGCCCAGCGCAAGCCACACGGTCGAGCATCATGCCCATCCTAGAGGCCGACACATGCCATCTCTTTCCCTGTCGCAAAGCCTGACGGCCCGATCCTGTGGCGGGCGCGTGGCGCTTAGCCTCGCCGTCGTTCTCCTGGCCTGTCCCTCGTTCGCTCAGGACGGGCGGGCGCACGATAAGGGGAAGCCAAAAGCCGCTGCGGACAAAGCGCCGGATATAGCCATGGCAAACAAAGCGCCGGATATCGAAGCCAGCCGCTTCTGCGCCAACGCTGGCCCGTCGATCGCCGAGGCGCGCATCGCCTGGGAGAGGAAACAGCTCGGTGAGCTCGACGCGCAGGTCAAGCAGCGACTTGCCGATCTCGAAAAAGCGGAAGCCTCAGTGCAGGAGTGGGTGGCCAAGCGAGATGCGATGCTCAAGTCAGCGAGCGACGACCTCGTCGCCATTTACGCCAAAATGCAGCCGGAGACGGCCGCCACCCAGATCGCCGCAATGGACGACCAAATGGCGGCGGCGATCTTGGGTAAACTCAAGGCCGGGACGGCGGGGGCCATCCTCAATGAGATGGAGGCGGACCGGGCGAGCAAGCTTGCGGTCGTTCTTTCGGGCGCGAATGGCGCGGGGAAAAAGTCCTGATGCGGCTCGTTCTGCCGCCGCTTTTGCTCGCGATCGCAATGTCGATGAGCGGCTGCTGGACGAGCGCCAGCGAATTCATGCGCGAGCCCTTCTTCTCGCCTGTCGGCTCAGGGCTCGTGACAGAGGAGACGGCGAGCATCCAGAGCGCGAAAGTGCTTCCCATGCCTCCGCCTTCCGGAAATGGAACGCCGCCGTCCCTCTACAGCCAGCCACGCATCGCCAACGTCGGCGACATCGTGCGCGTGCTCATTTCGATCAACGACAAGGCGACGCTGGGCAACGCCTCGGGCCGCTCGCAAACAACCACCGACAGCGGCGTGATCGACTTTGGCTACAACAACGGCTCGTCGTCCTCGTCGTCCAACCAGCCCGCCAAACTTCAAGGCGACCTCACGTCCTCAGCCTCGACTCAGGGTACGGGAAACATAGATAGGTCCGAGCAGATTCAGGTGTCGGTGGCGGCGGTCGTCACCCGCGTCCTCCCGAATGGCAATCTTGTCATCTCGGGATCGCAGGAAGTGCGCGTCAACTACGAGATGCGCCAGCTAACCGTCGCGGGCATCGTAAATCCACTCGACATCTCGAACAACAACACCGTCGCTTATGACCGGATCGCCGAGGCCCGCATCTCCTACGGCGGCCGTGGTCGTCAGACCGACTTTCAGCAGCCGGCTTGGGGACAACAAGTTTACGACGCCGTCAGGCCATTCTAGCCGGAGCGGCTCATGTCTGATTCCGCCTCGGCCCAAACCGTAGCCGCGAAGAGGTCGCCGCGAGGATCACTGATCGAAATGGCGATTGTGATCGGTCTCGCCCTCTGCGCCGGCGCCGCCTTCGAGGCGTTGCGCCCGGCCCCTGCCGCAGGAACGGACAAGGCGGTGGTGACGCCGGCCAGGGCGCCAGTCGAGGCGGCGACAATTGTCGATTTGCCGCCGATCGTCACCAACCTGGGCGCGCCGCAGGACACGTGGGTTCGGCTCGAAGGTTCGATCATTTTTGACCCCAAGACCTTGGCGCATCCCGAAGCCGTAGCGGGCCAAATTGGCGACGACGTCCTCGCCTATCTCAGGACCGTCTCGTTGCATCAGCTTGAAGGGCCGATCGGCCTCGAAAACATTCGCCAAGACCTCAACGAGCGGGCGGCGACCCGCAGCGGGGGCAAAGTGCGCGCGTTCCTGATCCGAACATTGGTGGTGCAATGAGACGGACAATCTGCTTCATCGTCGCGCTTCTGGCGGCAAGCTGTCCAGCTGCGGCTCAGACCGTCGATCTGAACTCTTTGATTCCCGCCGGCGGGGCCACCGCAAGCGGCCGCATCATCGAGCTCGTCGCGATTCTGACCGTGCTGTCGGTCGCGCCAGGCCTTCTCATCATGGTCACAAGCTTCACGCGGTTCATCGTCGCGCTTTCATTTCTGCGCTCCGGCCTCGGCTTACAGAGCGCGCCGGCCAATCTCGTCCTCATCAGCCTGTCGCTGTTCATGACCTTCTTTGTCATGGCGCCGACTTTCGACCGCGCCTGGCAAAACGGCCTGAAGCCGCTCATGGACAATCAGATCAGTCAGCAGCAGGCGCTGGCCGCAGTCGCCGAGCCGTTCCGGGAATTCATGCTCAGCCAGGTTCGGGAGAAGGATATGGCGCTGTTCGAGAGCCTGTCCAAAGGGCGTTTCGACGTCACCGACCGCTCGAAAGCGGACTTGAGGCTGCTCATCCCGGCCTTCATGATTTCCGAGCTCCGCCGAGGCTTCGAGATCGGGTTCCTGATCGTGTTGCCGTTCCTGGTCATCGACATGATCGTCGCGACGCTGACGATGTCGATGGGCATGATGATGCTGCCGCCCTCGGTGATCTCGCTCCCCGTCAAGATCCTGTTCTTCGTGCTGATCGACGGCTGGAACCTCTTGATCGGAAGTCTGGTGCGCTCGGCAAGCTGATCGAGCGCCTGAGGGTCCATCGGCGCCAGCCTCGCGCAAGGCCGCGCGCCTCAAATGGGCCATCCCCGCGAGGAGTCTCCATGAGCATTCTCAACACCAGCGTTTCGGGCATGCAGGCCAATTCCAACTGGCTGTCGACGATTTCCCAGAATGTCGCCAACTCCAACACCACCGGCTACAAGAATGTCGAGACGGACTTCTCGAACTCTGGTCGATCAGATCGCCAACGGCTCCCAGGATTTTGGCGGCGTCTCGACGAGTCAAGTCTCCCTCAACTCGCTACAGGGCAGTGTTGTCTCGACTTCGACAGCGACCGATCTCGCCGTCCAGGGCTCTGGATTTTTCGTCGTGTCCGACGCCAGCGGCACGCTCTATCTGACGCGCAACGGCTCCTTCACGCCCGACGCCTCGGGCAACCTCGTCAACAGCGCCGGCTACTACCTGATGGCGGCGAACGTGCAGAACGGCGTTTCGCCGCTCGCCGCGAACTCGCTGACCGGCCTGCAGAAGGTGAACGTCGTCAACGCCGGGCAGACCGCGACGGCGACCACCGCTGGCTCGTTGACCGCCAATCTGCCGTCCACGGCGACCCCGGTCGCCGCCGCCAATCTGCCGTCAACCAATTCGGCGAGCTCGACCTATACAGAAGCCACCTCGCTTGTCGTCTACGACAATCTCGGCGGCTCGCACACGATCAATCTTTATTTCACCAACACCGGGTCCAACACCTGGGAGGTGGACGCATACGATGCGTCGACAGCTTCCGCCAGCGGCGGTTTTCCCTATTCGTCAGGTCCGCTCGCCACGCAGACCCTGGCCTTCAATCCGACCACCGGCGCGCTCACCTCCGGCTCGCCGCTTTCGATCGCGGTGCCGAACGGGCAGACGATGAGCCTTGATCTCGGCAACATGACGCAGCTTGCCGCGGGGTTCAACGTAACCGCCGCGACCGCGAACGGGAACGCGCCGAGCGGCATCAGCGGCGTCTCCATCTCGACGAGCGGATCCTTGACGTTCAACTACGCGAACGGGACGTCCAGCGTCGCCTACGAGATTCCGCTCGCCAATGTGGTGAGCCCCGACAATCTCGCCTCGGTCAACGGCGGCGCCTATCTGCCGACGTCCGCTTCGGGCCCGGTATTCTTGGGCACGGCCGGCGGCGCCGGCTTTGGCTCGATCGAAGCCGCGTCGCTGGAAAACTCGACGGTCGACCTGGCCACGGAACTGACGGACATGATCCAGGCCCAGAGCGCGTATGAGGCCAACTCCAAAGTGTTCCAGACCGGCGCCAACATTCTCGACGTCCTCAACGGGCTGAAGCCGTAAGGTCGAAAGTCTGAGGAGCTTCGATGAGCCTGTCGACCGCGTTCAACGTCATCAGCTCGTCCTTCGCCGCCAATGCGGCGCAGACGGCTGTCGTCTCCAACAATATCGCCAACGTCAACACGGCCGGCTATTCGCGCGAGATCGCGAATGTCGTGACGAACTCCTACGGCGGCGCCGATGTGGCCTCAATCACCCGCGAGGCCAACGCGGCGCTACTGGAGCAGGTGTCGAGCTCGACCTCGCAAGCGGCGACCCAGCAGGCGATCTCCGACGGATTGACGACGCTCGCCCAAACCGTCGACGACAGCGCATCGGCTTCCTCGACCTCGGGCGCCGACCAGAACGGCGCCTCCCCCTCCGCCATGCTGGCCAACCTGCAAAGCGCGCTGACAACCTATGCAAACTCGCCGACCTCGTCGTCCGCCGCCGACGCTGTGGTGTCGGCCGCCTCGGATCTCACCTCGTCGCTCAACAGCGCGAGCGCGACGGTTGAGCAGGTGCGAGAAACGGCCGACCAGGACATGGCCTCGTCGGTCAGCACCATCAATTCGCTGCTCAATCAGTTCACGGCCGCCAACAACACGGTGGTCACCGGGCTGCAGACCGGCGCCAATATTTCGAGCGCCCAAGATACGCGCAACTCGATCGTGACCCAGCTCGCGCAGCAGATCGGCGTTTCGACGACCGTGGCCGCCAATGGCTCGGAGTCGATCTACACCGACAGCGGCGTCACCCTGTTCCAGGACACGCCGCGCACCGTTTCTTTCACCGCGACTCCAACGCTGGTCGATGGCGCGACTGGAGGAGCGGTCACCGTCGGCGGCGTGCCGATCACTGGCGCCAATTCGCCGATGCCCATCCAATCGGGCGCGCTCGCGGGATACGCCGCGGTGCGCGATACGCTCGCGCCCGAATATCAGGCTCAGCTCGACCAGATCGCCGGCGGCCTCATCAACGCTTTCGCCGAAAGCGATCAATCGGCGACTCCTACGCTGCCCTCGCTGCCGGGCCTGTTCACTACGTCGGGAGCGACGAGCCTGCCCTCGATGTCGGCGACGACCGGTCTTGCCGCCGCGATCGAGGTCAATCCGAATGTCGACCCCTCGCAGGGGGGCGATCCGACGTTGTTGCGCGACGGCGGGATCTCCGACCCCGGGAACCCAGCCTACAGCTACAATACGACCGGCGCGGCCAGCTACACCGGGCGCATTCAGGAGCTCATCGGCCAGATCAGCGCGACGCAGAGTTTCGACCCGTCCGCAGGCCTCGACTCATCGGCCAGCCTCACCGACTACGCCAACGCCTCGGTAAGCTGGGTGCAAGCGCAGAACCAGCAGGCCAGCGACGCCTCCTCCTATCAGAACGCGGTTGCAACGCAGGCGACATCAGCGCTGTCGAACGCAACCGGCGTCAATCTGGACACCGAAATGACGAACATGCTGAACCTCGAAAACTCCTACGCTTCGACCGCGAAGCTACTGACGACCGTGGGCAGCATGTTTTCGGCCCTGTTGCAGGCCGCATGACCACCGTGGGCGCAAACTTCGTTTCGACCAACTACCTGGCCAACAGCCTGGTGGCGCCGGTTATGCAAGCTCAGTCGCAGCTCACGAGCGCGATGACGGAAATGTCGACCGGCGAATACGCCAATCTCGGGTTGCAGCTCGGCGACCAGTCCGGCTACGAACTCTCGCTTAAGGAGCAGGTCGGCCAGCTTGAGACGCTGACCACCGGCAACAGCGTCGTGTCGACCAGCCTGTCGACGGCGCAGAACGCGCTATCGGCCATCCAGACAACCGCGCAGACGACGCTCGACAATCTCGCAGGCTCGACGCAGGACGCCAATTCCGACGTCTCGCTTCAGGACATGGGCCAATCGGGGCTGCAGTCGCTGATCAGCGGGGCCAATACGACGTCGGGCGATCAATATGTATTCGGCGGAATCAATTCCGCCGTCGCGCCGATGGCGGACTATTATTCGACCCCGCCGTCGGTCGCCAAGACAGCGATCGACCAGGCTTTTCAGACCACATTCGGCGTCCTGCCGACCGATCCGGCTGCCGCGAACATCTCTGCGTCGGACATCCAAAGCTTTCTTTCCGGGCCGTTCGCGGCGCTCTTCCAAGGGGCTTCGTGGAGCGCGGACTGGTCGTCAGCCTCGAGCGTCAATACGAGCGCCGAGGTCGCGCCCGGTCAGACCGTCACAACGTCGACCAACGCCAATCAGCCGGGCTTTCAAGAGCTCGCCCAAGCCTACGCCATGCTGAGCGAGTTCGGCGGGTCCGCCCTCAGCAGCGACGCGCAGCAGGCCGTCGCGACGACCGCCTCCTCGCTACTCTCACAGGGCGTGAACTCGATGATCAACCTTCAGGCCGGGCTCGGCTCGACCCAGAGCGCGGTCACTGACGCCACCAATTCGATGAGCTCGCAACTCACGATCCTGCAAGACCAGGTCGGCGCTCTCGACAACGTCAACACGACGGCTACGGCGGCTCAGATCACCAGCCTGACCAATCAGGTCCAGATGGCCTACGAGCTTACCTCGCGCCTATCGCAGTTGAATTTGACGCAATACCTCCCGGTGCCGTGAAGCGTGAAAGGGCGCGATGTACGAATTCGCTTACAACGACGTGATCGAAGAATCCCGCCAGACGATGCGCGCCCGCGAACGCGCGGCGATGGATCGCGTGATCGGGATGCTGCGCGCGGCTCAGGAGAAGGGTCCGCAGTCGCGCGAGCGAATTGACGCTTTGTTCTATCTCCGCCGCCTATGGACGATTTTCATCGACGACCTCAAGGATCCGAACAACGAGTTGTCGGATCAGCTCAGAGCCGGAATCATGTCGATCGGCATCTGGATGATGAAGGAGATCGACCGCGTGCGCGGCGGCCTGACCAACGACCTGACGCCGATGATCGAAATCAACGAGCTGATCCGCGACGGGCTGAAATGAGGGTCATCGCGGCATGAACATCACGCTCAGAGCCGGGGAACGGTTCTTCATCAATGGCGCGGTCATCCGTATTGACCGAAAGGCGTCGATCGAACTCCTGAACGAAGTGACCTTCCTGCTCGAGAACCATGTGATGCAGGCCGAGCAGGCGACGACGCTCACCCGCCAGATCTATTTCGCCGTCCAGATCATGCTGATGGACCCCACGGCCGGCGCCAGCGCGACGCCGCTCGCCCGTTCGCTGATCGAATCCGCGCTTCAAGCCTATCGCGCGCCTGATTTGACCGCGGGCCTCAAGAGCGTCGACGCGTCGCTCCTCCGCGGCCGCAATTTCGAGGCGCTGAAAGCTTTGCGCGGCCTGTTCGCCCTCGAGGACAAGGAGCTTCAGCCGCTCGCCGAGGCCCCGAGCGCCGCCTGAAATGAGGAGAACGCCATGACCGTCAACGCCACCACCCCCGTTTCGTCCACAACCGCATCGACCGGCTCGTCGACGGCGAGCTCTGCGACGCAAAGCCTTAGCTATAACGATTTCCTGACCCTTCTCATGGCGGAGATGAAGAACCAGGACCCGACGCAGCCGATGGATCCGTCGCAGATGGTGTCGCAGCTCGCGACCGTCTCCGAGGTCGGGCAGGCGGTGCAGACCAACACGACGCTGGCCTCGCTCCTAACGTCGAGCTCGCTCAGTCAGGCCGAGCAACTGATCGGCAGAACGGTCACTTCCGCCGACGGCTCGACGTCAGGCGAGGTCGCCTCGGTCAGCGTCACGAGCGCGGGCGCAGTCGCCACGCTGACGAACGGCGGAACCGTTTCGCTCGCCAATGGCGCGAGCGTCCAATGAACGAAGGCGACGCGATCGATCTCGTCCAGTCGGCGATCTGGATGGTGGTGGTCGGCGCGGGTCCTTGCGTCGGCGCGGCGATGGTGGTTGGCGTGGCGATCGCGCTCTTGCAGGCTCTGACCCAGATACAGGAGATGACGCTCACCTTCGTGCCTAAGATGATCGCGGTCTTTTTGGCCATGACTCTCACGGCCTCATTCGTCGGGGCTAAGTTCTCGATCTTCACCCAGTCGATCTACGCGCGGATCGAGCAGGGGTATAAGTAGCCGCCGCATGCGTTCGTCAGCGCAACGGAATGAGTTCGTCGTTCCGCGGAAGCGGAAGCGCGGCCCATAGCATGGGAAACTGCGAGGCCAGCCACTGCGCCAGCGCCGCATTGACCTCGACCGGTTTTTCTTGCGCCATCCAATGGCCCGACGGGATGGTCGCCTCCATGAGGTTGTGACAGTGGGCGCGCATCGGCTCGGCCAGGCGCGAGGCGAGCGTCTCGCAGATAGCATCGTAAGCGGCGTGCAGGAAGAGCACAGGCATGTTGAGCCGCCAGTTGGCTCTCGCGCGCTCGGCATAAGCGAGATTGGCCTTCCAGTTCATGTACCAACTGCACGGCCCGAAGAAGCCATTGCGCTCGAGCGACGACGCGTAACGATGCTCGTCCTCCTCGTTGAGCACAGCCGGGTCGCGGGGAAGGTCAGGCGCGCTCGAGTTGCCAGGGCCAAAATAACCTCGGTTGGCGCTGACGAACGCAGTGCGCGCGGGCTTCCCTTTGGCCTCGGGATCGCCGGCGCGAAAGAGCGCCCGGATGGTTGCGCCGACATTGCTCTCGAAGCCGGCCTGCGCAATGGCGAAATTTTCGCGATAGAACAACTGATAGTCCCATTGCGCGGCCGGAAACTTGTCGGCTGGATAGATGCTTCTGTCGGCCAGCGGAACGACGGTCTCGACCGCGAAGCCGTTCGGGAAATAAGGCACACAAAGGTTGGCGACGCCGTGACAGCGTTCCGGATGGTGCTGGGCGATCGACCAGACGACTGGCGCGCCCCAATCGTGTCCGACCCAGATCGCCTTTTCCGTGTTGAGCGAATCCAGAAGGTCAATCATGTCGGCGACGACTTGCTCAAGCGGATAGTCCTCATGGCGCGGATAGACGGTGGAGCGGCCATAGCCGCGCATGTCCGGCGCAATCGCGCGAAAGCCGAGTTCGCCAAAAACAGGAAGTTGCCCGCGCCAGGAGATCGACATCTCTGGCCACCCGTGCAGGAAGACGATCGGCGGCGCTCGCATGGCGCCGTGCGAAAGATAGAAGGTGGTGTGCCGCGGGCTCTTGGCGATGTTATCCAGGATGGGGAAGCTCATACTGCTCTCCGGCGCATACGGCCTCTTAGCGCCCGCTAGGCAAGCGCGCCACCCATTCGCTCCAACCCAACGAGTAAAGGGGCGCCTATGACGAGGGGGTCTATGTTTGGACCTCGGGCAAGGTTCGCGGCGCATGCTTGCGCGGCAGCGACGGCTCGTCCGGCGCCGAGTTGAGCGAGGGTGCGATGTCATTGACGGCGGTGGGGACGGCGCCGGCGGCAAACCGCGGTGGCAAGGACATCGCCTTCGCCGCCGGCATTGTCCTCATCCTTTGCCTCTTCTTCCTGCCCGTTCCGGCGGTGATGATCGACTTCGGCCTCGCGCTGTCGATCGCGCTTTCCGTCCTCATCCTGATGGTGGCGCTCTGGATCCAGAAGCCGCTCGAATTCTCGGCCTTCCCGACCGTGCTGCTCGTAGCGACAATCCTGCGGCTCGCGCTCAACATTTCGACCACGCGGCTTATCCTGTCGCACGGCGAACAGGGGCCGACGTCAGCTGGCTACATCATCGGCGGCTTCGCGCACCTGGTGATGGGCGGCGATTTCGTCATCGGGATTATCGTCTTTCTCATCCTGGTGACGATCAACTTCCTGGTCATCACCAAGGGCGCAACCCGCATCGCCGAGGTCGGAGCGCGCTTCACCCTCGACGCCATTCCCGGCAAGCAGATGGCGATCGACGCGGACCTCTCGGCCGGCCTGATTGACGAGAAGGTGGCGCAGGCGCGCAGGCGGGAGCTGGAGGAGGAAAGCGCCTTCTTCGGTTCGATGGACGGCGCGTCGAAATTCGTCCGCGGCGACGCGATCGCCGGGCTCATCATTCTCGCCGTCAACATCTTCGGCGGCATCGTCATCGGCGTCACCCGGCATGGACTCACGCTCGGCGCCGCGGCCGACGTCTTCACCAAGCTCTCTGTCGGCGATGGCCTGGTGACGCAGATCCCTGCGCTCATCATTTCGCTCGCCGCCGGCCTGCTCGTGGCCAAGGGAGGCACGCGCGGCTCGGCCGACAAAGCCGTGATCGACCAATTGAGCGGCTATCCAAACGCGCTCTTTCTCGCAGCGCTCGCGATGGCGGTGCTCGGCGTCGTTCCCGGCCTGCCATTCCTGCCGTTCGCACTCATTGGCGGGCTCATGGCGTTCGTCGGCGTCGCCATTCCCCGGCGCATCGAGAGAGACCGCGCCGCCGAGGCGGCGAACGTCGCGGCGAAGGAGGAGCGGGCCAAGGCCGAGGCGCGCTCGTCAATCAAGGAGCAGCTCAAGTCGTTCGAGATCGAACTGGTCTTGAGCAAGGAGCTCAACGCCGCGCTGCTGGCGTCGCGCGACGAGATCGGTTCGCGGATCGGCAAGATGCGGCGCAAGTTCGCGCGGCAATACGGCTTCGTGGTTCCGGAGATCCGTCTCTCCGACGATATCAAGGCGGCGCCAAGGACCTATCAGATCAAGATTCACGGCGCCGCGGTCGCGACCCAGGAATTGCGGGTCACCGACCATCTCATCGTCATCGGCGACGGACCCCGCCCCAACTTGCCGGGCGACGAAGTGCGCGAACCCGCCTTCGGCATTCGCGCCATCGCCATTCCCGAGGCTTTCGTCAGAGAGGCGAGGCGCGCGGGCTTCAGGCCGGTCGATCCTGTTTCTGTGCTGCTCACGCATTTGAGCGAGGTCGTCCACAACAACCTCGCTCAACTGTTATCGTACAAGGATATGCGCGTGCTGCTCGATAGGCTCGAGCCCGAGTACAAGCGGCTGCTCGACGATATGTGCCCGTCGCAGATTTCGCAATCGACGCTGCTCGCGACGCTCAAGCTTCTGCTCGCGGAGCGCGTCTCCATTCGCAACCTCAGTCTGATTCTGGAGGCGGTGGCGGAGGTCGCGCCGCACGTGCGCCGACCTGAGCAGATTGTCGAGCAGGTGCGCATCCGGCTCTCCCAGCAGATCTGCGGCGACCTTGCCGACGAAGGCGCGCTCGCTGTCTTGAGGCTTGGCAATCGTTGGGATCTCACGTTCCATCAGGCCCTCAAGCGCGACGCCAAGGGCGACGTGGTCGAATTCGACATCGACCCGCGGCTGATGGAGCAATTCGCAGTCGAGGCTTCGGCGGCGATACGAAAGCGGATGGACGAGCGGCGCATGTTCGCCCTCGTCACCGCGGCCGAGACGCGACCTTATGTGCGCATGATTATCGAGCGCATGTTTCCAACTTTGGCGGTCCTGTCGCAGCTCGAAATCGCGCGCGGGTTCGAGGTGAAGTCATTGGGCACGATCGCGTGACTGCGCTCGTCTCCGGGGCGATGGCCGCACCTCATGTGGCGCTTGCTCCCAGGGCGGCGCTCGGCGCCTTCGTGCTCTTCTGCCGCATCGGCGGATGCCTGATGCTGGCGCCGGGATTCTCGAACACGCAGATTCCGACCCAGGTTCGCTTGTTCGTGGCCCTCGCGGTCACCCTGACACTGACGCCGCTATTGCTCGAGCGCGTACCCAGCGAAGCGCTCGCCGATCCGATCCTCGCGCTTAAGACGATTGCCGTCGAATCGCTGGTCGGCGGCATGATCGGGGTCTTGGCGAGGTTATTCTATTTCGCGCTCGAAGCCCTGGCTGTCGGCGCAGCCTCCATGCTTGGTTTCTCCAGTCCGTCCGGGTTTCAGATCGAGACGGATGAGCCGATGGCGCCATTGGCGACGCTCATCTCGCTCGCCGCGATCGCGCTCCTATTCGCGGCCAACCTTCACTGGGAGCTCCTGCGCGGGCTCGTCGCCTCTTACGACGTCATTCCGGTCGGCGCTGACTTCAATGCGCGACTGGCGCTGAAGCAGATCGCTGACGTGCTGGGCGAATCGTTCCGGCTCGCGCTCAGGATCGCCTCGCCCTATGTGATCTACGCGCTGGTGGTCAATCTGGCGCTGGCGCTGGTCAACCGGCTCACCCCGCAGGTCCAGGTCTTCTTCGTCGCCACGCCGTTTGTGGCGGCAGGCGGCCTCATCTTGCTCTACTTCACCATCAAACCGGCGATCGAAGCGTTCATTAGCGGCTTCGGTGTCTGGCTCATTTCCGGCTAGCGCATGAAAAAACGTCTGGACGCGCTGACCCGCATCGGCCGGCTTCAAACGCTCATGCACGATGTCGGCCGCTCAAGGCTCAGTGCGCTCGAACGTCAGCAGGCGGGATTGAACGACGATCTCAAGGCCGTTTTCGAGGCGCTGGAGGCGGACGAGCTTGCTTACGGCGCTCAGGCCGGACTGGTTGCGCGCCGCATCCGGGCTTTGCAGCTGAAGCTCGATCAGCTTGCGCGAGAGCGAGAAAGCGCGCGTCGCAGCGTGCTTACACAAGGGACGCGCGCGAAGCTTGCCGAGCTGGCGATCGAAGCCGCCGCCCTCGGCTATCGACGCTCGAACGAACGCAAGGAGCTGGCCGAAATCATTGAGCGTGCGTTCGCGCGAGCCGCAAGCTCGACGTAAGGCCAAAGGAGGACGTTGGCCTTCTACAGGATCTTTCGCGGCGCCCAAGATGGCCTTCAATCCTCGTACAGATGTCATCCTTGAGGTGGCGAGCGCGGCCGATCCGTCGCGCGCGACCATCGCCGCCCAGCGGCTGAGTGCGCTTGCGGGCTCGAACGCCCCCGCGGGCGACTTTGCCGCCGACCTCGACCGGGCGGCAGGCACGACGGGCGCAACGACGGCGCCGCTCGCGAACGCCGCCGACATGCGGTCGCATCTCCCGGCGGCGCCGGGCGGTTCGGATAAGCTCGGCCAAGCGAAGACCCAGTTCGAGGCCATGATGCTGAGCTCGTTCGTCGGCGAAATGCTGCCAAAAGACACCGGCGAGGTCTTCGGGCAGGGGATGGCTGGCGATATGTGGCGATCGATGCTCGCCGAGCAGGTTTCGATGCAGATCGCCAAGTCCGGGAAGCTCGGCCTCGCCCGGCGCCTGTTCGCCACCCACGAGGTCGGCCTCCATTCGGGGCGCTTTGGCGAGGCAACGAAAACCACCGGCCAGCCTGCCGCCCAAATGAGCGCCAATATCCTGTCGGCGCCGGCTGCGGCCGAGCCTGAGAATGGCGCAGTTCTGTTTGCCGGACCGAAACGGACATGAGCCAACCGCTGCGCCGAGCGCAGTCTCCGGCCGCTGCGGCGGCGTTGCCGGTCATCCAACGGCTCGTCGCGACGATCGACGCCGAGAATCGCGACCTCGAACAGGGCCGCAGGGTCAAATACGAGGCCTACAGTCTGAGCAAGAACCAGGGCCTGCTCGAGCTCAATCGCCTGATTCCAGCGCTTGCCGGAGCAGCAGCAGCGGCAGGACCTCTGCGCGACGCGCTGGCGGAGCTTCACGCCAAGCTCGAGATCAATCGGCGGTCGCTCGCGGTGCAGCTCAAGGCTTGCGAAGCCGTCTCGGAGATTATCACCCGCGCCATCCAGGACGGCCAATCTGATGGAACTTACACCGCCTCCGCCTGGCGCCGGTCGCGCGAATGATCAAGGCCGCGCTTGTCGGCGTCATGGCGGTCGCGGGCGTGATCGCGGGCGAGATAGGAACCGACAAGGTCCTCGCCATGCGCCAGGCGCATTCCACCGCCGTCGCCACAAGAACGACGGAAGCGCGCAAGACGCATGAGATCAACGTCCCTCGCATCAAGGACGGCGTGATCAAGGGCTACGCGGTCATGCTGCTGAGTTACACCGTCGATTTGAGCGCCCTCAAGACTGCGGCGATGGCGCCGGATTCGATCCTGGTCGATGAGGCGTTTCGCTATGTCTACAACGACGACACGATCGACTTCGATCACCTAGACCGCTTCGATTTCGCCAAGATGAGCAAAGGGCTCGTCGCGGCCGTCAACACGCGCGTCAAGAGCGACGTGGTCGTCGACGTCGGCGTGCAGGAATTCACCTATGAGCCGGTCAGCGAGACCCGTGGGCGTCCGGAGCCTTAGGCGGCGCGCGTCGCTTTGGACTTAGAGGCGGCGATCAAATCGACGAACCGCTGGAAGAGATAGTGGCTATCGCGCGGGCCTGGCGAGGCCTCGGGGTGATATTGCACCGAGAAGGCCGGCCGGTCGGCGAGCGCAATGCCGCAATTCGAGCCGTCGAACAGCGACACATGCGTCTCCTCGGCGTTCGCGGGCAGGCTCGCCCGATCGACCGCGAAGCCGTGGTTCATCGACACGACCTCGACCTTGCCGGTGGTGAAGTCCTTGACCGGATGGTTCGCGCCATGATGGCCCTGGGGCATCTTGACGGTCCGCGCGCCGACCGCGAGCCCCAGGAGCTGATGGCCGAGACAGACCCCGAACACGGGAACCTTCGTCTCCAGGAGCGCCTGGATCGTCGGCACGGCGTATTCGCCCGTGGCCGCCGGATCGCCGGGGCCGTTGGAGAGCACGACGCCATCCGGCTTGAGCGCCAGGATCTCCTCCGCGCTCGCCGTCGCCGGAACCACCGTCACCGCGCAGCCGGCATCGTTGAGGAGGCGGAGGATATTGCGCTTGGTCCCGTAGTCGATCGCGACGACGTGAAAGCGCGTTGCGTCCCGCCTTCTATAGCCGTTTTCCAAGGTCCAGCTGGTCTCGTCCCAGTTCGAACGCTGGGTCGAGCCCACCGCCGGGACGAGGTCCATCCCGTCGAATTCCGGGCCAGGCGGCCGCCTTGGCGCGCAAAGCGTCGAGGTCGAAGGCGCCGTCGGCGACATGGGCGATGACCGCGTTCGGCATGCCCCGCTCACGGATGAGCGTCGTCAGCGCGCGGGTGTCGACGCCCGTCACGCCGATGATCCCCCGAGCCTTCATCCAGCTGTCGAGCCTCGCCTTGGCGCGAAAATTGGATGGACCGGATACGTCGGCGCGCATGATGGCGCCGACCGCGGCCGACGCGGAGGCGGCGTTGAGGACCTCGATGTCCTCGTCATTGACGCCGACCACGCCTATATGCGGGAAGGTGAAGGTGACGATCTGGGCGGCGTAGGAGGGATCCGTGAGGATTTCCTCGTAGCCCGTCATCGCCGTGTTGAAGCAAACCTCGCCGACCGCAGAGCCCGTCGCGCCGACGCCGAAGCCCTCGATCACCGCGCCATCGCCAAGAACGATCACGCCGGTCGCGATGCGCGGACGCCAACCGGGAGAGGCGTCGTCCGGCTCGAGCGGCGGGTCGGGTTGTGTTGCGCGTGACATGCGGCTGTGCTTAAGCGCCGCCTTTGCCGCGCGTCAAGCTTGACGCGCCGTTCGAACCTTTGAGGAGACCTATGCCCGAATCAGCGCCGTTGCGCGAGACCGTGGCCACACGGATGAAAGAGGCGATGAAGGGCGGCGACAAGGTTCGCGTCGGCGCGCTCCGTCTCATCATGGCCGCCTTGAAGGAGCGGGAGATCGAGGCGCGCGGCGCCGGCAAGATCGTGAGCCGCGCCGATGAGCTCGCGCTGCTCACCAAGATGGTGAAATCCCGCCAGGAGTCCGCGACGATCTACGCCGAGGCCGGACGCAAGGAGCTCGCCGCCCAAGAGAACGCCGAGATCGCCGTGATCGGCGAATTCCTGCCCAAGCAGATGGACGAAGCGGCGGTGGTCGCTGCCGCCAAGGCCGCCATCGCCTCGACCGGCGCGACCAGCGTCAAGGACATGGGCAAGGTCGTCACCGCGCTCAAGGCCGCGCATCCGGGCGAGATGGATTTCGCCAAGGCGAGCGCGATCGTGAAGGGGCTGCTTGCGGGCTAGAGCCGTCTCTTGTCATGCTCGCGAACGCGGGCATCCATTAAGCCATTGAAAATGCGCTAGATTCCAGCTTGCGCGGGAATGACAAGCCGGGCGGCCCGCGAGAGCCTCATTTCGCCCTGCGAAACGAAACGCTTCGCAGCGGCCGCCTTAAGTCTCTGAAATCATTGAGGTCGGCGAATCAACCATTTCGCCGTTTTGTGTGATATCAAGGGCTTGCGGCCCGTTTCGTTTCGCCGCGTTCTCGCCCAAGGCTTTCGCGGACGTTTCGGCTTGTCTTAGCGCCAACGCCTCGCGCGCGGCGTCGAGACGGCCGAGCCTATCCTCCATCGTGTCGACCTCGTCGCCAATCCCCTGGAACGTGGCCTTGAGGCGCAGCCGGTCGGGCGCGAGGCGGTTCAATTGCTCGATGATGCGAACGAAGGCGTGCGCCGCCGAAGGCTTGCCGGCGTCGATCTGGGCGCCGATGAGGTCGAGCGCCCGTTCGAGACGCGCGATCTGCAGAAGCGCAAAGTCGTCGGCGGGATTGGAATCGCGGCGATCGAGCCGCTCGCGGACGATCTGCTGCACCCGTCGGACGCTCAAGTCTTCCGAGGCGGCGATGGCCCGGATCGAGTCGCCCGCGATCAGGCGAGCGAAGATCCGCTGCGCGCGCTCACCCTCCTCGGTCAAGAAATGGACTGGCTTTGCGGCTGGCGCGGGCATTGGGGCGTCCTTTCGGTGAAACCGCTAGTATAGCGCAGATTCTGTCCATCAGAAAGAATTTGTCGCAAAAAGCCCGGCAATGGCCGTTGGACTGCTGATTTGGCCCGACAAACCCAAGCTTGCCGTCATGGCCGGGCTTGTCCCGGCCATCCACGAAACGCAACCGAAAAAGACCTGCGCAGATAAGCCGATACGCGTAAGGCTATGACGCTAATCCGGCGGCGCTCGCGTGGATGGCCGGGACAAGCCCGGCCATGACGTGGCTAACAGTCAACCTCACGAGAGCCAGGTCCCGGCTTGGTGGCGCCTAAGTCCAACATGGCCTTGTTTCAAAGCGCCCTTGGCGACCGGCGCAGGGAACGGTCCGCACGTCAGCGCGTTCAAGAGCCATGCGGATCATCGACTCACGACTTTGCATGATTGTCGCCGGCGCCGCCCTCGTCGCCGGCTCGGCCTTCGCCCAGGCGCCAGAGCCCAGCGACAAAGAATACGGTCCCTGACGCCAATCCGCCGGCCCAGAACCTGAGCAAGGAGCTGAACCAGTCGAACGGCATCATCCATCCGAAAGAGGTGGACCCAGGCATCCAAAAGCCGGCTCCCAAGACGGGAGACCCGAACGTCGTGCCGCCACCAGGGACGTCAGGCGGCGCCCCCGCGCCGCAGCCGAAATAAGCGCCGCTCCTGGCGATTGGCTCGTCGATGGCAGCGGCCGGAACTTCAGGCCTTGCCCATCGGCAAACTCGCGAAAATGGATGGCCTCCGTGCGCTCTCCGAATCGAGCCAGCTCCACGCGCGCGATTGCGAGCTTAGTGATCTTAAGGTTGCTTACCGCCAGCCTTTTTGTAGACCATGTTGGCTTCTTCAATATTGAACTTGTTCCCATACTCTTTCCCGTTCTGCATCCGCTTCCAAGCGCTCGTCCCGGACCATCCGCCTATCGGTTCTCTCGTTCAACTCGAGAATCGATCTTGGACAGCTTCTGCAGAAACTGGAATATAGCCCACTTAAGTTTTGAATATCCTGCAATATGCTAGGGGGCATCGCTGAGATACCGAGTTCAGTGGTAACATTTATCTTCGGAGTTTCAGCATGTCTATACTTTTCTTTATGCGTTTCGGCACGAGTCTTCTCATGAAACGATAATTTTCATTTTGGCGAGCCAGTCTCTGTAAGGTTTTGACATGCTTCCTCTGCTCGGCCTCATCCTGATTTTCGCCTACCGTGTATAGTCTGCAGTTCTGAGAGGATGAATCCGAGCATCTTTCGGATTGTCAACCTTGGAAGCGTAACGTTCCGGCCGCGCCGATCCTTGAAGGTTTGTATCTCGCTTGAGCCCATCTAGGAGGAAAACATTGCTCAGAGCCGATCGATGGCCTGATAGCAATCAAAGTCTGGAGAATATTGGTATCATCGGATAATTAGCTCTGAACCGCATCTAGAGTATGCAGTCGATTTGTGGACGGAAACACTTCGAACTCATGTCTATTATCACTATATCTATAGCTATTTTCCTGAGAAACCTGGCGGACCCATTTATTAAATGCGCTCACGAACTCGTCCGCAGATACCGATAATGGTGGTGCTGCTCGTGAGTCCAGTCGCGATCTGAGTGTCGATCCCAGAAAAGATGCGAATATTCGCCGCGAGAATGAACAGGTTTGGGTTTTGGGCCTTGGTAATCGGCGTTCGCTCGCCTTCTGAGGTTGCTTTCGGGGCTTGCAACGCAAAAATTGGTGCAACAAGCTTGTTAATGATGTCTCGACTCTCCTTCTCGCTGTCCTAGACAGCAAAAAACAAATTATAATCCTCAAGGCCAAGTGTCACTCCAGTTAAGTATGCACCCTGGGATTGGCGGCCACAATTAAAACTTTCTGCCCAAGCTGGCTAGATTTCCATAAGACGTCGAACGATGCGAAAAACGCTGCTCTTTATGTGGATTGGAAAGACGGGCAATTTGTCTCGCCCAGCGAGCGAGTAACTGAAGAAATGCTAGCTCAGATCGTTGATAGAAATGAGACGTTTCTCGGATACGCCCAGAACAGTTTGAAGATGTTCAAACGTTTGGATAAGTCGCCCGATGATTTGCAGGATTTGCTCGTTGAACTCGTTGAGGCAACGGGGAAATTGCGTGTGGAGAAGCCCGAAGATCGCGTAGCCACAGGTATCAAGTTTGTCCAAAAATTTTTGGACGCGGGATTAGAGAGGCTCAAAACCAAAACAGACTAACGGGCGGCGAGGCACGCTCCGCGCCTTGAAATCATCGGTCCAAGGCATCAGCCCGCTGGCCCCCGCTCCGCGTCAGCACGACCTTCATGCAGGCGTCGATGTCGAAGGCTTGTCGCCATCGCCTTGTCCACCTGATCGACCGGGAATTCGTGGGTGACGAATTTCTTGAGCGGATAGGCTTTCTTGAATTTGTTCAGGAGCCGCAGGCTGCTCGGGTAGCCGGTCGGGGGGTGGTTGGTCATGCCGAAGAGGCGGATCTGGTTGGCCAGCAGATGGCGGTGCGGATTGATGGGTATGTCGCCGACATCGGCGAAAACGCCGGCGACGAAATAGGCGCCGCCGCGCCGCGCCATTTCCAGCCCCTCGGGGATCGCCTCGGCGACGCCTGTGCATTCGACGACGATGTCGCCGCCGCGCCCTTGCGTCAGATCGCGCACGGCCTGGACGCGGTCGGCCTGGGTCGTGCCGTTCAGGCTGATCACATGATCGGCGCCGAAATCCTTCGCCAGCCCGAGCCTGAAATCGGAGCGGTCGATCGCGATGATCGTGCCAGCGCCCATGAGCCGGCTCTTAAGGACATGCAGGAGGCCGAGCGGTCCCACGCCCTGGACGACGATCGTCGCGCCTGAGCCGAACCCTTCCCCGCCCATGGTGTAAAGCTCTTTGGCCTTGTCCAGATTGAAGGTGCAGGTCATCAGTTCCGACATGACCGCGATGCGCGGCTCCATGTCGTCGGGGACCTTGAACACGAAGGCGTCCTTGCGGACATAGATGTAATCGGCCCAGCCGCCCATGAGATGCGGGCCTTCGTCGCAGGTGAAGGCGTTGCCGTAGCCTTTGATGTTCTGGCACAGCGGAAAGCCGAACGTGTTCCTGCAATACCAGCACTTGCCGCAGAGAATGTCGGGACACATGACGACGCGGTCGCCGATCTTGAGTTTTTCGCCGGCGTATTCGAGCGAGTGCGCGGCCGTTTTGCCGATCTCGGCGACCTTACCCACGATTTCGTGCCCGGGAATGATCGGAAAGGGCGTATGGGACTTGGCCGGCGTTCCGGCATATTGCACCGTCTCGCCGCGGAACGTGTGCTTGTCCGTCCCGCAGATGCCGCACATTTCGAGCTCGATGACCATCGAGACATCATCGATTTCCGGATAGGGATAGCGCCGGACCTCAAACTTTCCCGGCGCCGTCATCACCGCGGCGTTGACGCTGTTCGGCTTCATTGTCGATCCTGGAACGTCGCATGGGCGCCTCGGGCTGGTCGCCCTCCGGCTCCAAAGCCTTACTCCAACTCGGATGACCTGCAGAAACCCCATTCAGGCGATGGGTCAGCGATTGGCTGGCCGGAATGGGAGCCCCGCCTGTCCGATTTGTCCAAGACCGGGGGGCCGAGCCTGCGCTACCGATCCCCAGTCAAACAGGACGGAGGCTCCCATGACGCCCAAATCACTCGCCGGTCTCATTGTCTATAACCAAAGGCCGGAAAGCCTGCTCGCCTTCTACCGCGACCAGCTTGGAATCCCGCTCGCGCTTGCTACGCACGGGGACATGCGGGAGCATTACGAGGCTTCGCTCGATAATTCGCATGTCGCGCTTCTACAGGGCGCGCCGCGGCTTGTGCCGTCATTCCGGGTCGTTGACCTCGACGCAGCGCTCGCCTACGCGAAAGCGCGCGGGGCCGCCCAGGTGATGAGCCCACTCGACCTCGGCGAAGGCAAGCGGGTCGCGGGCCTCGGCGGTCCGGATGGATTTGAGATTCGATTGATCGAGATCCATGAGTGAGAGCGCCCGAAATCGAAGCGGTGGCCGCGCCAGAACCGCTCAAGCGCTGGGTCGCGGCGGCCTGGCGGGTCGATGCGCCGCATGGGCATGAGGTCCATACGACGCCCGACGCCAGCATCGACATTGTTGTCGTCGCGAATGAGGCGTTCGATGGGATCTTCGTCGGCGGCCCCTTGAGGACGTTCGCGAGGCGGGCGCTCAGAGGCGAGACGCGCCTTGTGGGCTTAAGCCTCAGGCCCGGTTTGGGCGCGCTTCTCGGCGTCAGCGCCGAGGCCCTGCCGCCGGACTGGACCCCGCTTGCGGCGCTCAAGCTTTCGGGCGCGAAAGCAGCGCCCGAGGAGGGCCTGGCCGGCCTCTTTCGGTTCATCGAAGCGCGCGCGGAAGCAGCGCGGTTTGACGCGCGCGTCGCCGAGACGATCGCGCTAGCGGAGCAGGGCCGCCGCGGCTTGACCGTCGCGTCGCTCGCGCGCCAAGCGGACTTGGGCGAAAGATCGCTCCGCCGCCTGTTCGAGCGCCACGTTGGCATGCCGCCGGCGGCCTATTTGCGCATTTTGCGCTTCAATCGGGCGCTCAAGCGGCTGCGCGCCCGGCAAAGGGAAGGGCTGGCGGAGGCCGCGCTTTCGCTCGGCTTCGCCGATCAGAGCCATTTGGCGCGGGACTTGCGCGAACTCGGCGGCGTCACCGCCACCGCGCTTCAGGGCCATGAGCCGATCGCCCTGATGTCGCCCGCCGCGCTCATTTAAGGGCGCGCGGCCCTAGTCGAACACGATCACCTGCCTCACCCCGACCCCCTCGCGCAGCCGGTCGAAGCCTTCGTTGATCTCCTCGAGCTTGAGGCGATGGGTGAGCAACTGGTCGACCGGCAGGCGGCCGGCGCGGAACAGCGAAATCATGCGCGGCACGTCGCGCTGCGGAGCGGACGAGCCGACGTAAGACCCCTTGAGCGTCCGCTCCTCGGCGACCAGAACGAGCGGGGAAAGGTTCATGCGTTTGTCGGGATGGGGCAGGCCGGCGGTGACCGTCGCGCCGCCGCGCGCGGTCGCCGCATAGGCGAGCTCGAGCGCCGGAACCGAGCCCGCCATCTCGAAGGCGACATCGACGCCGTTGCCGGAGATGCGCCGGATTTCGCCGACGGCGTCGTTGGAGCGCGCGTTCACCGTCTGCGTTGCGCCAAGCTTCGTCGCAAAGGCGAGCTTCTCATCCGAGAGATCGACGGCGACGATCTGGCGCGCGCCGGCGAGACGCGCGCCAAGCACGACGCTTAAGCCGACGCCCCCCAGGCCGACCACCGCCACCGATTGGCCGGGCTCGAGCTTGGCCGTGTTCACCACCGCGCCGACCCCGGTCAGCACCGCGCAGCCGAACAGAGCGGCGAGTTCGAGCGGCAGGTCGGGGTCGATCTTGACGCAGGATTCGCGCGCCACCACCGCATGGGTCGAAAAAGCCGCGACGCCAAGCAGATGGTTGACCGGCTCGGCGTGAAACGAGAGCCGCCGCTCGCCGGAGAGCAGGGTGCCCGCGGCGTTGGCCTTGGCGGCCGGCTCGCAGAGCGCGGGACGTCCGGAAGCGCAGGGGCCGCAGCGGCCGCAGCTCGGGACGAACACCAGCACAACGTGGTCGCCTGCTTCAAGGTCGGTCACCCCGTCGCCGACGGCCTCGACGATTCCCGCCGCCTCGTGGCCGAGCGCCATCGGCGTCGGCCGGGGCCGCGAGCCGTCGATCACGGAGAGGTCCGAATGGCACAGGCCCGCCGCCGCCATCTTTATGAGGACCTCGCCGCGGCCCGGGGGGCTAAGGTCGAGCTCAAGGATCTCGAGCGGTTTCGACTCCGCGTATGGCGGCGGCAGCCCGGCCTGGCGAAGGACGGCGGCTTCTATGCGCATGGGGTTCCTCGACGGTTTGCGTTTCGCGATGCTAGCAATACGAAGGCGCGGCTAGGAGCGCGCCCTGTAGGGCCGGGTCGTTGACCCGGCCAGAGGCCACGTTTTGCGCCTCTTCATCTGACGATCGGGACAACTTCGCCAGCGTAGGGCCAATCGTCCGCTGACCGTGCAAGCCCGGCGCGGACGGGATTGTTCCGCACATATTCCCATTTCGACGCATAGCTCTCCCCGCTCCGAAGCAGGTGGTCGAAGAACTCCCTCTGCCAAAGGGGCGCTCGAAGCGCCAAGCGCCCGAGGATCGCCTTGGACGTCCACTGCTTGAAGCCGCCGACGAAGCCGGACAGCGACTTCGACTTTTCGGTCTCGTCGGAGACGCAGAAGAAATGGACGTGGTCCGGCATAACGACGAAGCGGCCGACTGCCCATCCGTAACGGCTACGCGCACTCGCCCATTCGGAGCGTAGAACAGCAAACGAATCGGAATTGGCAAGAAGCCGGCGACGGCCGGCGACGCAGACGGTTATGAAATAAACCGGGACCGAGATGGAGATGGAGATTGTGTCGAGGCGCCTTAGAGGCTTTCGAGCGTGCACGGTGTTCACCTCTGAACCCTAGCGACCGAGAACTTAGATGGATCGGGGCCAAAAACCCGAAATTCGGTCTCGACTGAGGCTGAGGTCAATAGCTCAGTTCATAAAGGCCGCGCCTCCCGCCATCCGGCGCCTTTTTCGATCCTTCGCGGATAATCCTGCCCCGCTCGACGAGTTGCTTGAGCGCCCAGGCGACGTCATTCCGCCAAACCGGACACCCCGATGATTGACAAATACCCCGCTCCTCTTCGGTCACTCTGAACTGCCGCGCCAACTCGTCCTCGATTTCCCATGCTGGACGGCTCCCGCTCTTTAAGAGTTCCACCACGGCGTCGCACAAAAGTTTAATTTGCCGGAGCGGCATTTCCATCTCCAGTCCCGACTCGCAAATGCAGGGTGGCCGAAGTGTTGCGATTTTGTGACTCCATCGTCAACTCGTGATGGAGATCGTCTCCAGCCGACGAGGCGCGCTCAACGAGCGCGCCCTACAATCGCTCGCTCACGTCGGGGGCGGCGACGCCGCACTGGCAACCTGCTCCCTTACTTGCGCGCCCGTCACGCCAGCGCCACATAGATTTGAACCGCGTCGGCTAGACGCGGGCGCCCCGGGAGCTTGAGCCATGCCGCAGACCAACAGCCGCTTTTTCGATGATCTCTCGCGTCTCATGACAGACGCAGCGGGATTGGCCGACGGCGCCAAGCGCGAGGCGCAGACCTTCGCCCGCGCGCAGATGGAGCGGATGATGGCGGGCATGAACGTCGTCACGCGCGAGGAGTTCGAGGCGGTCAAGGAGATGGCGGCGCGGGCGCGGGACGAGAACGAGAAGCTTGCCGCAAGGGTAGCCGCGCTGGAAGCCAAGCTCAACGAGCCAAGGCCTTGATCGGACTCGCATTACCAGAGCTATGCCCTTACCAGAGTCTTGATTCCGTTTACTAAATTTGTGGACCCAGAGGGGTAGTCGGTTTACGAACGGGCGCGAATCAGCAAGGTTGTAGTGGGTTGCGCGACCGGAAGGTCGAGGCGCCCTCTGCTCCGTTTCTCGTTTCCCGCGAAAGATCCCTGATGACCTTCATCGAAACCAGCGCTGGCGAGCGTCGCGAACATCCCGTCGACGTCGTCGAGCGCTTGGCGGCCGTCAACGAATGGGCTTTCGATCGGGCCGAGACGGACGAGATTTCGATCCTGGTCTCCGGCCGGTTCGCCAATTACGACGTCGCCTTCACCTGGTTGCCGGATATGGAGTCCCTGCATGTGAGCTGTTCGTTCGATCTCAAGACGCCGGCGCACAAGCGCGCCGCGATCGGCGAACTGACGCAACTCATCAACGAACAATTGTGGCTCGGGCATTTCGATCAGTGGAGCCAGCAGGACGTGGTGATGTTTCGCCACGCTTTGTGCCTGGCGGGGGGCGCGGGCGCGAATGACGCGCAGTGCACGGCCGTGGTCAATGCGGCGCTCGAGGCTTGCGAGACCTATTACCAGGCGTTCCAGTTCGTTTTGTGGGCCAATCGCGGACCGCGCGAGGCGATGGCCTTCGCCGCATTCGAGACCCGCGGCGCAGCCTGAAAACGCCGTCCGGGGGACTGGCGTTCCGGCTCGATTGCGTGTAAGAGCCGCGGCTTCTCAATTCCGGGCCTCGGCGCCCGCCTTAAGATTTTGGAGTTCCCTCGGTGGCCGTTCCCAGACGCAAAACCTCGCCCTCGCGCCGCGGCATGCGCCGCTCGGCCGACGCGCTCAAGGCGCCCTCTTATGTCGAAGACAAGGATTCGGGCGAATTGCGCCGTCCGCACCATATCGACCTCAAGAGCGGCATGTATCGGGGCCGCCAGGTTCTGAAGCCGAAGTCCAAGACCGGCGACGCCTGAGCGCCGAAAGCCGCCGCGGCGACCAATTTGTGCGTCCGAGACGGAGACCGCAGCCGTCTGCGTTTGTGAAAGCGGGCGCTTTCGCGCTTTGCCGCGTGAAGTCCATTCGTTTGATTTGTAAACGCATTTAGCGAGAATTCGCACTCGGCTTTTTCGCGGCTCTGAACCAAGAGCCCGAGCATTACAAAGCTTTCATGTTGGCGACATCGCCTGTTTAGGCGAGCGAGCGCATTCTCTCCATCGTGAGGCGGCGGGGATAGTCTCCGCGGCAATGATGGCCTGGATGCTCGGAGCAGCGCTTGATGTCGTTTAATCGACCCCCCTATTCCTTCCGTGCGGCGCTTTTGGGCGCTGTCGCGCTGGCGGCCCTCGGCGGGGTTGTGGCCGAAACCTCGGTCGCGCCTGTTTCCGCCGCCGCCACGACCGCGCAAGCTCCAGCCGGCCCGGCCTCGTTCGCCGATGTCGTCGACCGCGTGAGGCCGGCCGTCGTTTCGGTCAAGGTCAAGCTCAGCGACGCCGACCAAGTCGATGACGAGGATTCAGACGGCATTCCAGGATTGCCGGACTTTCCGAAGAACAGCCCGTTCTACCATTTCTTTCGTCACTTCGGCATGCCGGACAGCAATGACGGCCAGGATCACGGCGACCGCGCGCCGCGCCATCATTTCGCCCAGGCTCAGGGGTCCGGATTCTTCATCTCCGGCGATGGCTATATCGTTACCAACAACCATGTTGTCGACCACGCCTCGGACGTGACCATCACCACTTCCGACGGGAAGACGATGCCGGCCAAGGTGATTGGCGTCGACAGCAAGACGGATCTTGCGCTTCTGAAGGCCGACGGCCACGACTTCCCCTATGTGACATTCGCCGCTCACACGCCCCGCGTCGGCGATTGGGTGATTGCGGTCGGCAACCCGTTCGGTCTGGGCGGAACAGTGACCGCGGGAATCGTCTCGGCTCGCGGACGCGATATCGGCTCGGGCCCCTATGACGACTTCCTGCAGATCGACGCGCCGGTCAATCACGGCAATTCCGGCGGTCCGACCTTCAACGCCGAAGGCGAGGTGGTGGGCGTCAACACCGCGATCTTCTCGCCATCGGGCGGCAGCGTCGGCATCGGCTTCGCCATCGCCAGCGACGTCGTCCAGAACGTCGTGCAGCAGCTCAAGGACACGGGTTCCGTCACCCGCGGCTGGATCGGCGTGCAGATCCAGAATGTGACCGCGGACCTGGCCGATGACCTCGGCCTCAAGCAGACGACCGGCGCGCTCGTGGCCGCTGCGCAGAAGGATTTGCCCGCCGCGGCGGCGGGCGTGAAGAGCGGCGACGTGATCACCGCGGTCGACGGCGAGACCGTCGCCGATCCGCACGACCTCGCCCGCCGGATTGCGGCGATGGGTCCGAAGAAGACGGTCAAGCTCGCGATCATCCGGAACGGCTCGCCGATGACCATCGACGTAACCCTCGGAACCATGCCCGCCGACAAGACGGCGAGCGCGGAAACGCAGAACTCCGACGATAATGGCGGCTCTGCGCTCGCTAAGCTCGGGCTGACCTTGCGTCCCGCGCGCGGCCAGGAAGGCGTGATGGTTGCGGACGTCGACCCGGACGGCGCGGCGGCGGACAAGGGCCTGAAGCAGGGCGACGTCATCCTCGAGGTCGCCGGCAAGTCGGTCAGGCGGCCGGCCGAGGTCGCCCAGGCGATCGACGCGGCCAAGTCGGACGGAAAGAAGTCGGTTCTCGTCCGCGTCAAGTCCAACGATGGAGAGCACTACCTGACGCTGCCCACGCGCGCGTCCTGATACCCTGGCGTCTTGCGGTTTCGCCGTCGGACGCCAACATGAAATGGGCGGAAGGGTTAATGGGCTTGTCCCCGGCCCGGCGCATCATAGCGCGCCCTTCCGTTCAAGTCGGCGGTCGCCACATCCCCGCCCGCGCGACCCCGACAAAGTGGCGGCAGGTCCCATAATCCCCCGCGGACCTGCCGCCATCCTTTATCCCCCGCGGACCCGCCGCCATCCTTTTTTGGCCTTCGGCCTGAGGATTTGCTATTATGTCGGACATGCGCATCCTTATCATCGAAGACGACCGGGACGCGGCTGCGTATTTATCCAAGGCTTTTCGCGAGGCCGGACATATCGCGGACCAGGCCAATGACGGCGTGACCGGGTACGATTTGGCGCTTGAAGGGGCTTATGACGTCGCCATCGTCGACCGCATGTTGCCTAAGATGGACGGCTTGACCTTGGTCGGCGCGCTTCGCGAGCAGAAAAACGAGACGCCGGTCCTGATCCTGTCGGCGCTGGGCCAGGTCGACGACCGGGTCAAGGGCTTGCGCGCCGGGGGCGACGACTATCTGTCGAAGCCTTATGCGTTCTCCGAGCTTCTGGCCCGGGTCGAGGCGCTGGCGCGCCGCGGCCCCAAGGGCGCGCCGGAGGAGACGGTGCTCAGGGTCGCGGATCTCACGCTTGACCGCCTGTCGCACAAAGTCACCCGCCGGTCCGAGGAAATCGTCCTGCAGCCGCGCGAATTCCGGTTGCTCGAATATCTGATGCAAAACGCCGGCAAGGTGGTCACGCGCACCATGCTGCTCGAACATGTGTGGGACTATCACTTCGATCCGCAGACCAATGTGATCGATGTGCATGTGTCGCGCCTGCGCGCCAAGATCGATCGCGATTTCGACGCGCCGCTCTTGAGCACGGTTCGCGGCGCCGGTTACATGATTCGTGACGGCGCTCGGTAAGCTCTTTGGCGCCACCGCTTTTCGCCTCGCGCTGGCGATCCTCGTGCTCAGCGCGGTTGGCTCTGGCGTCGTCCTCTACATCATCGCTTGGCAGGTCGAGTCGGTGGTGGACCGCGAGATTGCACGGACCATCGACGCAGAATCCCAGGGCCTCATCGACGCCTTCGACAATGCAGGGATAAGAAGGCTCGAAGCCGTCATCGAGGCGCGCAAGCGCGAACCCGGCGCCCCCCTCTACTTGCTCACCAACCCGATCGGCGAACCGCTCGCCGGCAATGTCGAGCAGATCCCCGCGGAAGTCCTGCTGCACCCTGGTTTCCTGCCCATCATCTATCGGGGGACCGGGAGTAGCGATCGCGGGCGGCCGGCGCTGGTTGGCGTCTATATTCTGCCGGGTGGCTTCCGGCTGTTGATCGGGCATGATCTCGGCGACCGCGCCCGCATCGGCAAGGTGATGGTGCGAGCGCTCGCGCTTTCGCTGGTGTTCTTCGCCGCTCTAGGCGCGGTCGGGGCGCTGTTCGTGGCCCGACGCGTGCTCAAGCGCATCGACGACATGAACACCTCGGCGCAGGGGATCATGGCCGGCGACCTCACCCGTCGCCTGCCGGTGTCCGGTTCCGGCGACGAATTGGACCGGCTGGCGGAAGGCTTGAACGAGATGCTCGGACGGATCTCCGAGCTGATGGCGGGCTTGCAGGAAGTTTCCGATAACATCGCGCACGACCTGCGCACGCCGCTCACCCGCCTGCGCAACCATGCCGAAGCGGCGCTCGCGTTCGGAGGCGACGCCGCCGCCTATCGTCAGGCGCTGGAGAAGACGATCGAAGAATCGGACCAGCTCATCCGCGTTTTTAATGCGCTGCTCTTGATCGCGCGCGCAGAAGCGGGGGGAGATCTGGGGCCGCTTGAGCCTCTCGACATGGGCGAGGCGGCGAGGAGCGTCGCCGAGCTTTACGAGCCGATCGCAGAGGAAGAAGGCGTGGCGCTGACGGTCCGCGCCGATGACGGGCTCAGGGTCCGGGGAAACCGCGAGCTGATCGGGCAGGCGATCGCCAATCTCGTCGACAACGCGCTCAAATATGGCGCGCCGCAAAAGGGCGACGCCGCGGCGAAACCCGATGTCGTCATCACGGCGCGACGGGCCGGCGGATCCGTCGCGCTCACGATCGCCGACCGAGGTCCCGGAATTGCGCCGGCAGACCGGGCGAGGGCGCTCGATCGATTTGTCCGCCTCGAGGGCTCGCGTTCGCGGCCGGGTTCCGGCTTAGGACTTTCGCTCGCCGCCGCGGTCGCCCGCATGCATGGCGGAACGGTCGAACTCGAGGATAATCAGCCCGGACTTCGCGTGCGCCTCACCTTGCCGGCGACCAACGACCAGCCAAAACCGCTGGCCCCGGCCGACCTCGTCTTGAATGACCGCCACGCTCGCTGAGAGCCTTATCGACGCGCCGCGGCTCTCCGCGCCGGTCGAAGCGCGCCGCAGCCTTGCCGAGTTGCTCGAGGTTTCGTCGGCTGCGGGGCTTAAGCGCGAACTCGAACGCGGCCGCGCGCGCGACGTCCTTCTCGGTCTCGCCGATCATTCCTCTTACCTCTGGGCGCTCGTCCAGGAAGATCCGGCCCGGCTCGTCCGGCTCTTGAAGCGTCCGCCCGGCGAATTGCTCGACGCGCTCGTTCAGGCGCTGGCCTTGCGGCGCGACGGGCACGAGGCGGACCTCATCCCGGCGCTCAGACGGGCAAAACGCGAATTGGCGCTTTTGATCGCGCTGGCCGACCTCGGCGGGGTCTGGGACGTCGCTCAGGCGACCGAGGCGCTGACCCGCTTCGCCGACGCCGCCGTCGGCGCCGCGGTCAATTTCCTCATGCGCAAGCACGCGCGCTCTGGTCTTTTGGCGCTCGATCCGGACGCTCCCGATATTGAGCACGGCTGCGGCCTGGTCGTGCTGGCGCTCGGCAAGCAGGGCGCGCGCGAGCTCAACTATTCGAGCGACATCGATTTGATCGTGCTCTACGACCCCGCGGCGCCCTCGATTCCGCCCGGAACGGAGCCGGGACCGATGTTCGCGCGCCTGACGCGAGCGCTGGCGCGCCTCCTGCAGGAGCGGACGAGCGACGGCTACGTGCTGAGGGTCGATCTGCGCTTGCGGCCCGATCCAGCCTCGACGCCCGTCGCGCTGTCAACGTCAAGCGCCTATCAATATTACGAGACGGTCGGCCAGAACTGGGAACGCGCGGCGCTCATCAAAGCCCGTCCGGCGGCGGGCGACCTCAAGCTTGGCGAGCGCTTCCTCGCCGACCTCGCGCCGTTCATCTGGCGCAAGTATTTCGACTATGCCGCGATCGCCGACATCCACGCGATGAAGCGCCAGATCCATGCGGTGCGCGGCCACGAGCAGGTCGTCGTGCCCGGCCACGATGTCAAGCTCGGGCGCGGCGGGATCCGCGAGATCGAGTTTTTCGTCCAGACGCAGCAGCTCATTTTTGGCGGGCGCCGTCCACAGATGCGCGGGTCGCGCACGCTCGACATGCTGAATCAGCTCTGCGCCGACAAGTGGATCAGCGCGGAAGCGGTCGACGATCTCACTCAGGCCTATGCTTACCTGCGTCGCGTCGAGCATCGGCTGCAGATGGTCGCCGACGAGCAGACCCAGCGCCTTCCATTCGAGCGCGAGGCGCTGACGCGCTTCGCCCAGTTCTGCGGTTATGAGGAGCTCGAGGGATTCGCCGCCGACCTCACCCATCACCTGACCCAGGTCGAGCGGCACTATGCGCGGCTGTTTGAAGACGCGCCGGCGCTCAGCGTCGCTTCGGGCAATCTCGTTTTCACCGGCGTCAGCGACGATCCGGCGACGCTCGCCACACTAAGCGCGCTTGGCTTTCAGCGGCCGGAAGCCGCGGCGGAGACCGTTCGCGGCTGGCACTTCGGCCGGCGCGCCGCGGTCCGCAGCGCCCGCGCGCGCGAAGTGCTCACCGAATTGACGCCGGCCCTGCTCGAAGCCTTCGCCGGATCAGGCGATCCGGACGCCGCGCTTTCCGCCTTCGACGAAGCGCTGGCGCGCATGCCGGCGAGCGTCGAACTCCTTTCGATCCTGCGCTCGAACGGGTCCTTGCGCGAGTTGTTCGGCGACGTGCTCGGCAGCGCCCCGCGACTGGCGCAGGTGATCGCGACCCGGCCCCATGTGCTCGATGCAGCGATCGATCCGGCGCGCAGCCTCGACTTCGACTTAAGCTTCGGCGACGAGGCGATGGGCGCGCGGGTCGAGACGTTCGTCGCCCAAGGGCAGAGCTTCGAGGACGCTTTGAATCGGGCGCGCGACTTCGCCGCCGAGGAGATGTTTCATATCGGCCTCAATCTGCTGTCGGGTCGCCTCGACCCGGACCGCGCGGGACGCGCCTATAGCGCGCTGGCGCAGGGTTTGATCGCCGCGCTGCTCAAGCGCGTGATCGAGGCCTTCCAAGTCGAACACGGGCGCATTCGCGGCGGCCGGGTCGCGATTGTCGCGCTTGGCAAGCTCGGCTCACGCGAAATGACCGCGGCCTCCGATCTCGACCTGATGCTCATCTATGATTTTCCCGCCAGCGCGGGCGAGTCGGACGGCCGGAAGCGCCTCGGCCCGAGCCTTTACTATGCGCGCCTGACGCAGCGGCTGATCTCGGCTTTGACCGCGCCGACCAAAGCGGGGCGCCTGTACGAAGTCGACATGCGGCTGAGGCCCTCCGGGCGCCAGGGTCCGCTTGCGACCCAGTTCGCGTCGTTCAAGCTTTACCAAGAGGACGAAGCGGAGACATGGGAGCACATGGCGCTGACCCGCGCCCGCTTCCTCGCCGGCGATAAGAGCCTCGGGGCCGCCGTGGCCAAAACAGTGCTGGAGACGCTAACCCATGAGCGCGACGCCGGCAGTATCGCTCAGGAAACGCGCGTCATGCGTGGGCTCATCGCTCGGGAAAAGGGCGACAGCGACATCTGGGACCTGAAGCTCGTTGCGGGCGGACTCATCGACATCGAGTTCATCGCCCAATATCTGCAATTGGCCTTCGCGCGCCAGCAACCCGCCATCCTCGACGTCTCGACCCGCAAGGTCGTGGAAGAGGCAGGCCGCGCGGGCTGATCACGCCCGAACAGGCTGAGATCCTCGTCGATGCGCATCGGCTCTATACAGACGCCACGCAGTTCATGCGCTTGTCGACCTCCGGCCCGTTCGATCCCGCCAAGGCCGCAGCAGGCGTCAAGCGCCGGATCGCGGCGGCTGTCGGTTTCCCCGACTTCGAGGCGTTCGCGGCCGCGCTCGGGGAGGCGCGCCGGCGCGTGCGGGCGATGTTCGAGGCGATCCTCGGCAGTTAGCTTGATTTAGCGCGGGCCGACAGGTCGTGCGCCCACGACGCCTCGATCTCCTCCAGCGAGCGGCCGCGTGTCTCGGGCACGCGGGCGATGACCCAGACGAGGCCGATTACGCAGAACGCGGCGAACAACCAGAACGTGTAAGCCTGTCCGATCGCCTTCACCAACGACAAGAAGAATCCGCTGACCAGAAACGCCGCGCCCCAGTTGACCGCTGTCGCCACCGCCACCGCCCGGCCGCGAATCTGATTTGGATAGATCTCGTTGATGACCGTCCATGTGACCGGCCCAGCCGAGAATGCGAACGAGATGATGAAGACAACAAGCGCGCCGAGCGTGATCACACCCGCGGAGCTTCCGAGGCTGCCCTGCGTCCCCGATTGCCAAAACGCAAAGCCCACCACGGCAAGACTGAGCGCCATGCCGATGAGACCGGCGATCAGGAGCGGGCGCCGGCCGAGGCCGTCGATGAAGGCGATCGCGATGAAGGTCGAGAGCACGTTGACCGCGCCGATCGCCCAGGTCGTGGCTTGGGCTTGCTCTGCGGGCGTCGCAAAGCCCGCGGCGGCGAAGATGCTGTTGGAGTAATAGATGATGGCGTTGATGCCGGTGAGCTGCTGCAGGACGGCAAGCCCGAGGCCGATCATCAGCGGCCTTCGCCAGCGCGGCGCAAAGACTTCCGCCCACGACGGCGTTTTGACCTCAGCGCGCAATGACTTTGCGATCGCTGCGAGTCGCGCCTCGGCGTCATTCTCCGCGCCGAGAGCGACGAGCGTTCGGAGAGCGTCGTCGCGGCGGCCAACTTTGGCGTACCAGCGCGGGGACTCAACAGCGGTCAGAATGGCGAGCGCGAGGAGGGCGCCAGGAACCGCCGCGGCCCCCAACATCGCGCGCCAGCCCTCGGGGCCGGCAAGCGCCTGGTTGACGAAATAGGCAACGAAAATGCCGACTGTAATCGCGAGCTGATAAGACGAGACGTACCGCCCTCGCTGCGCGGCAGGGGCGAGTTCGGCCGCATAAAGCGGAGCGGCGACCGCAGCAACGCCAACGCCGAGGCCAGCTACGAGCCTGCCAAAGACGAGGATCGGCACGATCGGGGCGAAGGACTGTACGAGCGCGCCGATAGTGAAAAGAGCCGCTGCGGCGAGCAACGTGCGCTTTCGACCAAAAAGGTCGGCGACATAGCCGCCGGCGAGCGACCCGATCATAGCGCCGAGCGTGACCCAGCTGGTGACGATCTCAAGTACGACGTGACCGACGTCAAACGCTTTCTCGATCCCGATCAGGGCGCCAGAAATGACCCCCTGGTCGTAGCCGAAGAGGGCGCCGGCCAACACAACGACCGCGATGATGCTCGCGGCGCGGGCGAAGGGAAGATGATCGGGGACCGGGTCTGGCATTGCGCTTCGGGGACCGCCGCTGGGGCCGGTTGTTGCGCCGCGCCTCCCTGTCTCAGCCATGCGGCCCTCCCCTTCCCGACAAGGTCTTACGGCCTTGAGACAAAACTCTACCAGAAATCGACCGTCGTCCTCACGTCCAGGACAAACGCGCTCCGATTCGATGTGTTCGGCTTGGCCACAGCCGGCGGCCCGCCTGCGCGCATCTTTACGACTTGCATTTAGCGTCGGCGCTGGCGGTAAACTCCGCAGTTGTCTTGATCCGGCAATGAAAGGGGCCGCATCTGCGGCCCCTCCTAATTTGCTTAAGGAATGAGCAGCTACGTGCCCGGCATCTCGATAATTTCGATCATGTCGATCTTCGCGCCGGGCATCTGCAAGAACGGCTGATCTTTCCCGAAGAATTCTCGCCGCATCGTCCGCCGATTCCGCTTGCACGATGGAATAGCCGCAGACGTCGTTCTTTGCATCCTTCGTCCCCTTCGCGTCTATGCGCTTGGTCTTTCCGACCGGCGCGCCGCGGTCGGCGAGCGAAGCTTTGTTATCGTCCATCCACTTCATCCACGCCTCGCTTCCCTTCTTGCGCTGTTCGGGCGTGGAGTTCTTCATCATATCGGCCATTTGCGCCGTATCGGCCATGTACAGAGCGAGGAATTTCTTCATGGCGTCTCTCCGTGCTTAAGTTGCAGCCCGCTCCATAGTCTCGTTTTTTGGCCGATCGGTGACCGCGAGCGAAACTTGGCCTTTTGCGCGTTTGCGGCCGAGGATTTGAGACGGCGGTGTTGCGGCGCGGGGGCTCTGCCGCTCTAATGCCAGAGCCTGGCGACGCCTTGGCAGGGCGCGGGATAACGTTCAAGGATTTACTTGATGACAACGCTCCGTCAGGTTCTGAACGCTCGCCCCACGGATCGCGTGATCGTGGCGCCCGGCGTCTACGACATGGTCTCGCTGCGCATGGCGGCGGCCATGGGTTTCGAAGCCCTCTACATGAGCGGCTACGGTGTGGTCGCCTCCCATCTCGGGCTTCCCGACGCGGGTCTCGCGAGTTACGCCGACATGGTGGGCCGCGTCGAAGCGATGGCTCGCACGGTCGACGTCCCGCTCATCGCCGATGGCGACACCGGTTATGGGGGACTCCTGAACGTCAGTCACACGGTTCGCGGCTACGAGCAGGCCGGCGCGGCGGCGATCCAGCTCGAGGACCAGGAGTTCCCCAAGAAGTGCGGGCACACGCCCCAACGCCGCGTTATTCCGAAAGAGGAAATGGCGCGCAAGATCGCGGTCGCCGCCGAAGCGCGAACGAGCCCCGACTTTCTCATCATCGCCCGCACCGATGCTCGCACCTCGAAGGGTTTGCCGGAAGCAATCCATCGCGCGCGGGCTTACGCCGAGGCGGGCGCGGACATATTGTTTATCGAGTTCGCCAGAAAGCGAAGACGAGCTGGTCACGATCGGCCGCGAGCTCGGCGACAAGCTGCTCATGGCCAATATGGTCGAGGGCGGCGGACGAACGCCCCTGCTTGAGCAATCAACGCCTGGCCGAGATCGGCTTTGCGCTCGCCATCCATCCGATCGCGGGCATCCTCAGCGCCGCGGCGGCGCTGGAGACGGTTTATCGGCAGATCCGCGACACTGGCTCATCGCTCGGCTCACGCGCGCCGGTATACTCGTTCGCGGAAATAAATCGCCTCATGGGATTGGAGGAGGTGTTGCGCTTCGATCAGGCGCACGCGGAGAGTTGAGGCCGGCACGGCAATCGACAGTTCCCTAGACCGGGAGTAGGCTTGAATCCATGACGCGACGATCTTTACATGACGACGATTTCTACGCCTGGAGTCTCGAACAGGCGGCTCTCTTGCGCGCCGGTCGCATTGGGGAAGCCGATTTGGCGGTGATCGCAGAGGAAATCGAGAGTATGGGCAAGACCGAAAAGCGCGAACTGGTCAGCCGCCTTACGGTCCTCTTGCTCCACCTTTTGAAATGGGAGCGTCAGCCGGGGGGGCGCGGAAATTCCTGGCGGCTCTCAATCGCGAACGCTCGCGACGAAATCGCCGATCTTCTGGACGACAATCCGAGCCTGAAGGCCGTCATCGACGACGTAATGAGCTCCGCCTATCGATACGCCCGTCGCAAAGCGGCGATCGAGACGGATATGGCGGAGGATGCGTTTCCGGAGCGGTGCCCGTGGAGTTTTGCGCGCGCGATGGACGACGGGTTTTGGCCGGGTAGTTAGCTGTACGACCAAGGCCGGTCGGGCGAAAAAGCATGACGCCAACAATGGCGGCCGCGGGAGGGAATAACGCGCGGCGCGTAGGCGTCGGCAAAATCGCGCTCGCGAGCCTTGTCGGCACGACGATCGAGTTCTACGACTTCTATATTTTCGGCACGGCGGCCGCGCTCGTTTTCGGGCCGATGTTCTTCCCGAAATCCGCGCCCGAAACTCAGACGCTGAACGCCTATCTCACCTTCGGCATCGCCTTTCTCGCGCGCCCCGTCGGCTCGTTCCTGTTCGGCCATTTCGGCGATCGCATCGGACGCAAGTCCACGCTCGTCGCTACGATGATAACGATGGGGCTGGCGACGACGCTGATCGGCGCGCTGCCGTCCTATGCAAGCGCGGGCGTGTTCGCGCCGCTGGCGCTTGCCTCTTTGCGCTTCCTGCAAGGCCTCGGGCTTGGTGGAGAATGGGGCGGGGCGGCGCTGATCGCGGTCGAGAACGCGCCGCATGGGAAGCGGGCATGGTACGGCATGTTCCCGCAACTCGGCCCGCCGATCGGCTTCCTCATTGCGACCGGCCTCTTTCTTCTGTTGCTGATCGGATTTGGCGAAGCGGCGTTCGTCGACTGGGCGTGGCGCGTCCCTTTCCTCCTGAGCGCCGTTCTGGTCGCGATCGGACTCTATGTGCGTGTCTCGCTCGAGGAGACGCCGGCGTTCAGGGCCCTCGATCAGGACCAGCGCGCTACAGTGCCGCTCACGACGATTCTTCGCGACCATCCAGGAGCGCTGATTCAGGGGTCGCTCGCGATCGTCGTCTGTTACGCGCTCTTCTACATCTCGACCGTCTATGCGCTGGGCTACGGCGTGCGGGCGCTTGGGATTCCGCGCGTGCACTTCCTCGGATTGCTGTGCGGAGCTGTCGTCTTCATGGCGCTCGCAACCCCGCTCTCCGCCTCGCTCGCGGACCGCTTTGGCCGGCGGCCGGTGCTGCTCGTTTCCGCCGTCGTGGCCATCCTCGTCGGGCTCGCGATGCCGTGGCTGATGGCGGGGGGTGACGCAGGCGTCTTTGCCTTTCTTGCGCTGGCTTTGGGCGCGATGGGCCTCACCTTCGCGCCGCTCGGCGCGCTCTTGCCGGAGCTCTTTCCCGTCCCCGTCCGCTACACCGGCGCGGCCAGCGCCTACAATCTCGGCGGCATCCTCGGCGCCTCCTTCGCGCCGTCGTTGGCGCAGGTCCTTGAGGCTCGTGGCGGCGTTGCCTGGGTCGGCTATTACATCGCGGTCGCCGGCGCGATCAGCTTTCTCGCGGTGTTCAGTATGCGCGAGACGAAGCACGATAAATCGGCGTAAGTGCCACAGGTATATTTGGGCTGTTGCCCTTGGATTGCTGGCCAGGTCCCTAAGACGACCGAGTGGACTGCACGCGCGACCTTCGCTTGCTCAGGCGGGTTTCCAACATTGACCAGTTATCCAGATATAGCTTCCACCTCCCCTCGATGTTGGAATTAGGGGCGGGTCCTTTGGCGAAGCGTTGATACCATTGACCTGTATCCTTTTTCTTAGTTCCATCTCTATTCGGTTGCTTCAAGTAGAATTCGCGGTGTGCTGTAAGCGGTGGCGAACAACTCGCGTGGGAATCACATAGAACGCGTCCTCTCGGCGACTTGATCCCATTCTGACGAGAACAGTGAAATCGTCACCCGCAAGACCGGTCGTCTTAATTTTCATTCCCGGACGAAATCCAGACGTGAATCCGATTTCCGCTAGGCTTGCATGTCTTGACTCGTATGTTGATCTTATGTCGGCCCTTGTGCGCGAATATATCGAAATCGGCAGCATTCTTTGTGCTGGTATTGATGTTTGCGGTCACCCAACCCTTGCGCAAGAGTTCAGCCTCGATGGCCTTCTCGCCATAAGCCCCAACTACCTGTTTGCGAAGGTTGCAACGCCCGGCAAGAAGGAATCGAGGCGGTTGCACTTGCCCCCGCCCGGCAAACCTGCTATCAGCCGCGCCTTCCTGAAACCCGTGGGAGAACGCCCGGTCGCCAGCCGGATCAAACGTTCATGACCACGAACTGCAAACCTGGCGCAAGCCTTCCGGGCGGACCCCGAGGCTTACGCCCCTGCATGGAGCAGAGACATGGCAAAGAAAATTACCGGCTACATCAAACTGCAAGTGCCGGCGGGGGCCGCCAATCCGTCGCCGCCGATCGGTCCCGCGCTTGGCCAGCGCGGCCTCAACATCATGGAATTCTGCAAAGCCTTCAATGCGCGCACCGCGCAACTGGAGAAGGGGACGCCGATTCCGGTCGTCATCACCGCCTACCAGGACCGCTCGTTCACCTTCGAGATGCGCCAGCCGCCCGTGACCTTCTTCTTGAAGAAGGCGGCAGACCTCAAGCTTGGCAAGAAGCCGGCCTCGGGCGCCAAGACGCCGGGCCGGGGGTTCGTCGGCATGGTGACCAAGGAGCAGGTGCGCGAGATCGCCGAGAAGAAGATCGTCGACTTGAACTGCGACACGATCGAAGCGGCGATGAAGATGATCGAAGGCTCGGCCCGCTCGATGGGCCTGCAAGTGGTGGAGGGCTGACCGATGGCGCATCACGGCAAACGAGTTCTGAAGGCGCGCGAGGTCGTCGAGCGGACGAAGCTCTACCCGCTCGAGGACGCGGTCAAGATCGTCAAGACCAACGCAACGGCCAAATTCGACGAGACGGTCGAGCTGTCGATCAATCTCGGCGTCGATCCCAAGCACGCCGACCAGATGGTGCGCGGCGTCGTCAACCTGCCCAACGGCACCGGGCGCACGTTGCGCGTCGCGGTGTTTGCCCGCGGAGCCAAGGCCGACGAAGCGCGCGCGGCGGGCGCCGATGTGGTCGGGGCTGAGGATCTGGTCGCCCAGGTCCAGGGCGGCGAGATCAACTTCGACCGCTGCATCTCCACCCCTGACATGATGCCGCTGGTCGGCCGCCTCGGCAAGGTGCTGGGCCCCCGCGGGCTCATGCCGAACCCGAAGGTCGGCACGGTGACCATGGACGTGAAGGCGGCGGTCGCGGCGTCAAAGGGCGGCGCGGTCGAGTTCCGTGCAGAAAAGGCCGGCATCGTGCAGGGCTCGGTGGGCAAGGCCTCGTTCGGCGACGACAAGCTCGCCGAGAACGTCCGCGCGTTCGTCGATGCGGTCAATCGCGCGAAGCCTTCGGGCGCCAAGGGACACTACCTTCTGCGGGCCTCGGTCTCGTCGACGATGGGTCCCGGCGTGAAGCTCGACCTCTCGACGCTGCAGACCGCGGGCGCGGCGGCGGAATAGCTGTCGCGAGTCTTGCGAAATTTGGGCGGCCCTTCGCCAGGAGGCCCGCTTTTTTGTGCCGCGTTCGGCGCGGACACTCCGGAAGCGCCCTATTTTATCTCTTCGATCAGGTCGTGGCTCAGCACCCAAACATGAGCCGGCAAAGGAATGAAATCGGCGTCCGCGAGGTATTGCGCATTCGTTTCGTCAGGCGCGATCGCCCATAGTAGAAAGCTGCGCAATGCAGCCGCGGTCTCGGGGCTCGGCTGCTTTTTCGACACGATTGCGTATTCATAATTGATCAGCGGATAGGCGTTGGCGCCCGGCGCGTTGACAAGCGTCAGGCGTTCGTCGGTCGGAGTGCGAGGCCAAAGCGCGGCCGCGGCGGCCTCGATCGACTGAGGCGTCGGCAGCAGGAATTCGCCGTCATAGCTCTTGAGCGCCGCCGTCCCGATCCCAGCCTTGGCGACATCGCCGTGAAAGCTCACGCCCACGTAGCCGATCGAATAGGGCGTATCGTAAATCTTGGCGATCATTCCGGTGTTGCCCTCGGCCGTTGAACCATTCGGCGTGGCGGGCCACGCGATCGTCACGCCATAGCCCGGGCTGTACTCCCAGGATGGGGTGGTGAAAGTCGGATTCTGGGTGAAAATGAACGTGTCGCCCGAGGCGTCGCTTCGCCGAATGGGAACAATCGCGTTATGGGGCAGTTTCACGCCGCCATTCATCGCCGCGATCGCCGGGTCGTCCCACGACTAAATCTTGCCTGAGTAGATGCCTGCAAGCGTTCGGCCGTCGAGCTTCAGATTCTGGCCGTTGAGGTCAGGGAGATTGTAGTTGACCGTCTGTGCGGAGATCGCCATCGGCATGTTGATGATCAGCGGATTATCCCTGACCTGGGCGTCCGACATATAGGCGTCGGACGCGCCAATTCGGACCTTGCCCGAGATCGCCTGCTCGACGCCAACGCCCGAGCCGGTGGCGGCGGCCGTGACGGTGACGCCGGGGTGGGTCTTGGGATATTCGGCCGCCCAGATTCGGAAGACGGGATAGATCAGGGTCGATCCCGTTTCCGCCAGTGTGACTTGGCCCGCGGAGGCGCGCGCAATCGGCGCTACTGCAACCATAAGGAGGCCAAGCGCGACAGGCGCGCAGACGCGAGCGATGGTCATGGGCCTCATCGGCAAGCCATCTCGCATTCCCTCCTAGCGGCCGATTTGGCCAAGCGCGTTGGCGCGCGTACCCACTCGGTCGCCGTCAGTCGGGAGGCGGGTTTTCGCGTTCAGCGTGTCCAGGGAGCGATGTCGAACTCGCGCTCGAACAGCGGAAGCGCGACGCCGGTCATGAAGACCACATAGCCTTCGAAGAATTTGCCGGCGGCGGCGAGCGCCCAGATCAGCCATTGCATGCCGGTCATGGGCGCGGACGGAAGCGTCGTTCCGTCCGCCCACATCGGCAATTCGTCGATATGCTCTTGAACCGACTTCCTGCGCGCCAGATTGTCGTCGGTCGGCATTGCGATGTTCGCCATGGGGCGCTTCTCCCTTGTGCCGCGGCAAACTCAACCACAACTTGTCGCGCCTGTAGGTGTCGGGTGTATGACACTGGAAACGCACTCGGTCGGTTGCCCTTGTCCGTCGAGGTTGGAAAAGAACCCCTGTGATGAACTCGGCGCCCCTCCCGATCGACGACGCGCTGCCCGCGTTGCGCTCCGCGCTTCGCAAGCATGCGAGCGCCGTGCTCGTCGCGCCGCCCGGCGCGGGCAAGACCACGCGCGCGCCGCTTGCGCTTCTTGACGAGCCGTGGGCGAAGGGCAGGCGCCTCATATTGCTCGAGCCGCGCCGGCTCGCGGCGCGCGCCGCCGCCGCGCGCATGGCGGCGACCTTGGGCGAGAAGGTTGGCGAGACGATCGGCCTGCGCGTGCGGCTTCAGAGCCTTGTTTCCAAGCGCACCCGCATCGAGGTCGCAACCGAGGGCGTGTTCACCCGCATGATCCTCGACGATCCCGGGCTCGACGGTGTGGCGGCTGTTCTGTTCGACGAGTTCCACGAGCGCTCGCTCGACGCGGATCTCGGCCTCGCCTTCGCGCTCGATGCGCAGCAGGGTTTGCGCGAGGACTTGAGGCTTCTCGTCATGTCGGCGACGCTCGACGGCGCGCGGGTGCGCGCGCTGCTTGGCCAGCCCCTTCAAGATCAAGCGCCGCTGATCGAAAGCCAAGGCCGCGCCTTCCCGGTCGCGACTCGCTATGTCGGGCGCAATCCGAACGTCCGCGTCGAGGACGAGGTCGCCCGCGTCACGCTCGACGCGCTCGCTAGCGAAGGCGGCTCGATCCTCGTTTTCCTGCCAGGGCAGGGCGAGATCCGCCGCGTCGCAGAGACCTTGCAGGCGCGCGTCAAGCGCCCTGACGTCGACATTGCGCCGCTCTACGGCGCGCTGGACAGCCGCGCCCAGGATCGCGCCATCGCGCCCGCGCCTGTGGGCCGGCGCAAGATCGTGCTCGCCACTTCGATCGCCGAGACCTCGCTCACCATAGAAGGCGTGCGCGTCGTCATCGACAGCGGGCTCATGCGCGTGCCTGTCTATGAGCCGGATGTAGGGCTGACGCGCCTCGAGACAGTCCGCGTAAGTCGAGCCAACGCCGACCAGCGCCGCGGGCGCGCCGGGCGTACGGAGCCGGGCGTCTGCTATCGCCTGTGGGAGGAGGCCGCGAACGGAGGCCTTCAGCCTTACGCTGCGCCGGAAATCCTCTCCGCCGATCTCTCCGGTCTCGCGCTCGATTGCGCCCTTTGGGGCGTAGCCGATCCAGGAACGCTTGCTTTTCTCGATTCCCCACCGCGCGCCGCGCTCAAGGAGGCGCGGGCGCTTCTGGCCGCGATCGGGGCGATCGATGGCGAGGGACGCATTACCGACGAAGGCCGCGCGATCGCAAGCCTCGCCCTGCCGCCGCGTCTCGCGCGCATGGCAGTCGACGCCGCCCGCGAAGGCGAAGCGAGGGCGGCGAGCGAAGTCGCTGTCGTTCTGACTGAACGGGGGTTCGGAGGGGATGCGGTCGATCTTGCGAGCCGGCTCGAGGCCTTCCGCCGCGACCGCTCGCAACGCGCTGAGGACGCGAGGCGTTTGGCGCGAGGACTCGCGGCAAGAGCGGAGGCCGCTCTCAATTCCTACCGCACCCTCACTCCCGACCCCTCTTCCCATAGCCCGTCGAGAGACGGGCGTTCTTCCCAACGCCCTATGGGGAGAGGGGAGGAGCGCGCCCTTCTCCCTCCAGGGAAAGGTGGCCGGCGCCTAACGTCTGTCGGCGCCCTTCTCGCCTCGGCCTTCCCGGACCGCATCGCGATGGCCCGTGGTCGGCGCAAAGAGTTCCTCATGGCCAACGGCCGCGCGGCGGCGCTGGAGGCGCATGACCCGCTGGCCGGCGAGCCATTCCTCGCCATCGGCGAAATCGCCGGTCGGGCCGCCTCGGCGCGCATCCTCTTGGCCGCCGCGCTGACGCTCGAAGACATCGAGCGGATCGCAGGCGGGGCGATCGAGACGGCGGATGAACTGACCTTCGACCGCGCCTCCGCATCCTTGCGCGCGCGCCGCCGTCGACGGTTCGGCGCCCTCGTCCTCGCCGAGCAAACGCTTGCCGTCCCACAGGACGAGGCCGCCGCGCTGGCGTTGGCGCGCGGCGTTCTCTGTCTTGGCGTCGCGCGTCTGCCGTGGACGAAAGCGCTCAAGCAACGTCGCGACCGGGTGATGTTTCTGGCTAAAGCCGAGGGCGAGGCGTGGCCGGACCTGTCGGACGAGGCTCTGGCCGCCGATCCTGGCTGGCTTGCGCCGTTCCTCGTCGGCAAAACGAAGCTCGACGAGATCGGCGCCGACGACCTTGCGAACGCCCTCGATGCGGCGCTCCCCTGGGACTTGGCGCGGCGCCTCGATGACGAGGCGCCGACCCATTTCCAGGCGCCGACCGGGACCGCGGCGCCGATCGATTACGAAGCCGAAGGCGGACCGGCGATCGCGCTGCGCGTGCAGGAGCTGTTCGGCCTAAGTGAGCATCCGTTGCTGGCCGGCGGACGCATTCCGCTCACCCTCCACTTGCTCTCGCCTGCCAATCGCCCGATCCAGATCACCCGCGACCTGCCGGGCTTTTGGCGCGGCTCCTGGGCCGCGGTGCGCTCCGACCTTCGCGGCCGCTATCCCCGCCATTTCTGGCCCGAGGATCCGGCCGCCGCTCAGCCGACTGCGCGAGCGAAGCCGAGGGGGACGTGAGCGGCGCGCGTTGACCGCGCCGATCGCTCAGCCGTAGCGTCAGCGTTAATGGCTCTCGACCTCTCCCCGATCGATAGCGAGCTCTTGGGCGGCGTCCACGGCGATGGCGCAGCCTTCGCCATGCGTCTTCTCGTGCGTTTCGCCGACGCTGTCGACGCGCGCGCTTTCATCGACATCGAGACGGCGCATGTCGACGGCTGTCTCTATCATGGGCGCGCCAGCCTCGACTTCGCCGAACGCATGATCGGCCTCGGCGGCAAGGTTCGCGCGCCGACAATCCTCAATGTCGGTTCGGTCGACCTGATCCATCCCGAGCTCTTCCGCGGAACGAAGGAGCATGCCGAGAACGGCGCCCGGCTCATGCGGGCGCATGTCGAACTGGGCTGCGCGCCAACCTTCACCTGCGCGCCCTATCAGACGATGTGGCGCCCGCGCTTCGGCGCGCAGATTGCTTGGGGAGAATCGAACGCGATCGTCTTCGCCAATTCGGTGATCGGCGCGCGGACCAATCGCTATGGCGATTTATCGACCTCTGCTGCGCGATGACTGGCCGCGCCCCCGCCTATGGCTTGCACTGGCATCGTCAACTTGAGCGAAGGCTGGGCCGAAGAGAGACGATTTTTCTTATAGCAGAGGTCAGGCGGCAGCGCCTGTCCTGGAGATCTCGCGCCAGAGCGCAAAGGCTCGCTCGCGCGAAGCGCGGCGGAAGTCAGCAGTGGCGAATTCGGGATAAGGGATGTGGAAGAGGTTCGCGACTTGATCGTGAACCGACAGAAACCGTTGGGCCTGCCGGGCTGATTTGAATTGCTTCATGATCCGTTCGCGGCGTCTTGTCTGCTGATGAGAATTCTCCGCCCGGTTGTTCAGCCCCTTGTGCTGGCGGTGTTCGACGCGAAGATCCATCTTCGCCCTTGCCGCGCCGTATGAACCGAGCTTGTCGGTGATCATGACGCGCGGCGGCGTCACGGCGGATTTCAGGAGCTTCCTCATAAGCCTTTGCGCCGCGCGCGTGTCTCTTCGACGCTGGATCAAGACGTCAAGAACGAAGCCATTCTGATCGACGGCGCGCCACAGCCAGTGTTGCTCGCCCGCGATCGAGACGGAGACCTCATCCATATGCCATTTGTCGCCGCGAGCAGGCGCGCGCTGGCGGATCTGATCGGAGAAGGTCTTGCCAAACTTCTTCCCCCACTGGCGCACGGGTCTCGTACGTCACGCAAATCCCGCGCGCGCCGCCAGCATCTCCTCGACCATGCGAAGGCTCAAGGCAAACCGGAAATAGAGCCAGATCGCATGGCTGATGATCTCCGGCGGGAAGCGATGACGGCGATAGAGCGGATCGCGGACACTCGACATGGCCTCCGCTTACCCCGTGGACCTTTCTCGAACTCGTTAAGCTGACGGTGCCGTTCCGCGACGTTTCCCAGATCCCGGCGCCTGGATCCGGGGCACGGGCAGCCTCGCCATCACCACAAAGGCGAACGGCGAATTGTGGCTCGAGAATTGAAACGGCGTCGTCATGCGGCCCAGCGCCGCGCAAGCCGGGCTGACGTTCAGCGAGGGGCGGTGCGAACTCACCATCCACTTGTCGCAATAGCGAGCGAAGCCGAGGCGCTCGCGCCTATCCCGTCCCGCCGGGGAGCATGCGCAGGAGCACGCCGTCGCGACGGACGAAATGGTGATAGAGGGCGCCGGCGGCGTGAAGGGCGGCCAGTCCGAACAGGCAATAGGCGAGCCACTGATGGACTTCCTCCGCGGGATGGAACACGCCACGATTCTTAGCGACGCCAAAGTTCAGCTGAACGAATCCATAGTCGAAGGCGCGTCCATGCCAGACAAAGGCGACAATTCCGAAAATCGGGATAAGGACCATCAGCACATAGAGGAGATGGTGCGCGGCAAGCGAAAAGCGGCGATCGAGCTCGCCGATGTCGGGCGGTAGATCAGGCGGCTTGTGCGACGTCCGCCAGGCAAGTCTGGCGATGACGAGGGCGAAATAAATAAGCCCGACGCAGCCATGGACGTTGATCCAGAACGCCTGCCACTGCTTCGGAATTTCGCCGAACAAGAGACCCAACGTTCCAAGGAAAACGACCAGCGCCGCGACAGTCCAATGAAACGCGACGGCGGTCGAGCCATAACGGGTCAGCGCTGGTGCGATGTGTTGCCCGGTCGCGAGAACGTCCATGCGATCGCTCCTCGATTTCATCATCAGAAACGGCCCATCTCAGCCGTCGGGCCGGTTGGTGCAATCGCCCAAAGGCGTTTTTGTGGCTCGCAGATTACGATTTCTTTAACCGCGCCCTTGTCCTTCTCCTCGCAGGCGAGGGAATCTTGCGGGCGCATTTGAGCGCGTCCTTGGCGCTGATATGCTCGCGCTCACTTAAACCGGCGAGCCGCTATGACCGACGCCTTTCTCAACCACATCCGCGCGACCCTCGACGAGATCGAGGCGGCGGGCCTCACAAAACGCGAGCGTCTGCTGACTGGGCCGCAGGGCGGGCGAATCCGTGTCGCGGGTGAGCAAGGCGCTCGCGAAGCGGTCAATCTCTGCGCCAACAATTACCTCGGCCTCGCCGATCACCCGGACGTCATCGCGGCGGCGCGCCGCGCCATGGACCAATTCGGCTTCGGCATGGCTTCGGTGCGCTTCATTTGCGGCGCGCAGACGCTGCATCGTGAGCTCGAGCAGGCGATCGCCAGGCACCTGGGCAAGGGCGATGCGATCGTGTTCGCCGCCTGTTTCGACGCCAACGGCGGAGTGTTCGAGCCTTTGCTCGGCGAAGAGGACGCGATCATCTCCGACAGCCTCAACCACGCCTCGATCATCGACGGCGTGCGGCTCAGCAAGGCGAAACGCTACCGCTTCGCCAATTCGGACTTAGATGAGCTCGAGGACCGTCTCAAGGAGGCCGACGCCGCGGGCGCCCGGTTCAAGCTCATCGCCACCGACGGCGTGTTCTCGATGGACGGCTACGTCGCCAAACTGAAGGAGATCTGCGGCCTCGCCGACCGCTACGGCGCGCTGGTTTTGGTCGACGACTGTCACGCGACCGGGCATCTGGGCGAGAAGGGGCGCGGCACGCCTGCTCTGACCGGCGCGGGCGACCGCGTCGACATCGTCACCGGCACGTTCGGCAAGACGCTTGGCGGGGGCATGGGCGGCTTTGTCGCCGCCGCCCAGCCGATCGTCGATCTTCTGCGGCAGCGGGCGCGGCCCTATCTCTTTTCCAACTCGCTCGCGCCGCCGCTCGCGGCTGGGGCTCTGAAGGCGCTCGAGATTGCGATCGGCGCCGACGCTCGGCGGGCTCTACTGAAAAACCACGCGCGCCGCTTTCGTGCAGGCGTCGAGAAAGCCGGGTTCAAAGTGGCTCCAGGAGAGACGCCGATCATTCCGGTGATGCTGGGCGAAGCGCGCCTCGCGCAAGACCTGGCTCATGCGCTCGACGAGCGTGGATTGTTCGTGGCCGGTTTTTTCTTTCCCGTCGTGCCGAAGGGCCAAGCGCGCATCCGCACGCAAATGTCGGCGGCGCTGACCGAGGCCGACATCGACTTTGCGATCGCCGCTTTCTCGGATGCAGGGAAGGCGCTGGGGATTGTTTGATGAGAATAACGCCACGTCGAACGCGTTGTAGACGCGGTCGCCGACCGCGTCCGCCGCGCTCAGCGAGCGCGGCTACAAGGCGCCGCGTCGACCCAAGCGCAATTTGCTGAAGGAGGAAGACAATGGCGGGAGAATTGGCGGGCAAGGTCGCCGTCGTGACGGGGGCGGCGTCCGGCATCGGACTGGCCAGTTCCGAAGCCATGTTGGCCTTGGGGGCGCGCGTCGTGATGGTCGATCGGGACGAGGCTGCGCTGAAGAGGTTGCGCGATCAGCATGGCGACGTGGTGATCCCGCTGGTGATCGACCTCCTCGATCCGAAGGAGTGCGCCGCGTTAGTGCCGAAGGTTCTCGACAAGGCTGACCAGGTGGACATCCTGCACGCCAATGCCGGCCTCTATGTCGGCGGAGACCTGGTCGACGCCGATTCGGCGGCCATCGACCGGATGCTCAACCTGAACGTCAACGTCGTGATGAAGAACGTGCATGACGTGCTGCCGCACATGATCGAGCGACGGACAGGCGACATCATCGTCACGAGCTCGCTCGCGGCGCATTTTCCGACGCCATGGGAGCCGGTTTACGCGTCGTCCAAATGGGCGATCAATTGCTTTGTCCAAACGGTGCGGCGGCAAGTGTTCAAGCACGGCGTTCGCATGGGCTCGATCTCGCCGGGCCCTGTCGTCACGGCGCTGCTCAAGGATTGGCCGCCGGAGAAACTGAAGGAGGCCAAGGAGTCCGGCAGCCTGCTCGAGGCCAGCGAAGTCGCCAATGTGGTGACATTCATGCTGACGCGGCCGCGCGGAATGACGATTCGCGACGTGGTCATGCTGCCGACGAATTTCGACCTTTAGGAGCGCTATCGGAATCCTGTTCAAGCGACTAAATCGAGCCAGCGGCCCAGCGTCGGCCACGCTCGTCTCGGAGAGTCCCATGCGCGCCCTCGTCAAGGAAAAGCCTGAGCCGGGCCTGTGGCTCGAGGAGGAGCCGATTCCCGAGATCGGCCCCGACGACGTGCTCGTGAAAGTGCACAAGACCGGCATCTGCGGCACCGACGTGCACATCTTCAACTGGGACGAGTGGGCGCAGAAGACGATCCCGACGCCGATGACGGTGGGCCACGAATATTCGGGCGAGATCGCCGCGCTGGGCGCGAATGTGCGGCATCTCAAGGTCGGCCTGCGCGTGTCGGGCGAGGGCCACGTCATCGGCATGAGGAGCCGGGCGGCGCGCGGCGGACGCTATCATCTCGATCCCGAGACGCGCGGCATCGGCGTCAACATCCCGGGCGCCTTCGCTGAATATGTACGGGTGCCGGCGTTCAACATCGTGCTCCTGCCCGACGACGTCGACGACGAGCTCGGCGCGATCCTCGATCCGCTCGGCAACGCGGTCCATACCGCGCTTTCCTTCGATTTGGTCGGCGAGGATGTGCTGATCACCGGAGCCGGGCCGATCGGAATCATGGCGGGCGCCGTCGCCCGCCACATCGGCGCGCGGCATGTCGTGATCACCGACATCAACCCGAAGCGCCTCGAGCTCGCGGAGGAGGTCGCCGACGTCGTCGCGGTCGACGTGTCGAAGGCCGATCTCAAGGAGACGATGAGCCGGCTCAAGATGACCGAGGGCTTCGATGTGGCGCTCGAAATGAGCGGCGCGCCCGCGGCGTTCGATCAATTGTTCGACGCCATCATTGTCGGCGGCCGGGTTGCGCTGCTCGGCCTGCCCGCCAAGCCTGTCCTGGTCGACTGGAACAAGGTCATCTTCAAGCAGCTCACCATCAAGGGCATCTATGGGCGTGAGATGTTCGAGACCTGGCACAAGATGATCGCGATGCTGGAGAGCGGGCTCGACGTGCGCAAGGTCATCACCCACCGCCTGCCGGCGGAGAAATTCCTCGAAGGCTTCGAGATCATGCGTCGCGGCGAGAGCGGCAAGATCGTGCTCGATTGGGACGCGGACCGCACCTCCGCATAATAGCGGCTTGCAGCGAAAACTCGCCTGTCTCATAACCCCATGCGGGTGACTTCCGTTCATAACAGTGAATTGTGAAGGCGCGAGAGAGCCTGTTGTTGATGAGCGACCAGCATCCGGTCCGCGACAAGAGCTTGGGCTCTGGGTGCCGGCCCTCCCGGGAGGCAAGCGAAGAGGGAAGGAAAATGACGTCACGACCTGAGCTTCACCAGCAGTACGACATCATAGCGTCTTTCCAGCCTGCGCTTCACGCGCCGCAGACATGGAACTACGAGAACGCCCCTCCTCTGTTCCGAGCCCTCATGCACCCGCCCCATGACGTCGGGGGTCAGCCCGATGCTCCAATCCGCTACGAGGAAAAGGAAGAGGAACAGTGGGAACTGAAGACTTACGTGACCTGCGAGGTGCTCGGCTGGAAGGGCCTTTGGAACGCTGAAGAGCGGCGCCGGCGAGCCGACAACGATCTCGGCTATACGCTCTATATGGGCATGCCCTATTACGGGCGCTGGATTTGGGCCGCGGCCCGAATGCTCGTCGACAAAAAGCACATCTCGCTGAACGAATTGCTCGACAAAATTGCGGAGGTGAAAGCTCGTCATGAAAGCAAATGAAACGACCAAAACCTCGCCTGCCCCCAGGTTCGCGGTGGGGGACCGCGTCAAGGTGAAAGATATGCCGAACATGTTCTACACGCGCACCCAGAACTACGTGCGCGGAGCCATCGGGACGATCGCGGCTTGCACATACCAGGATCTCCTTCCCGAGGACGAAGCCTTCAATTACGACGGAAAGCTCGAGCAATATTACATCGTCCGGTTCCGTCAGAAGGATCTCTGGGAAGAGTATCCGTTCGACAACGACACCTTGCAGACCGAGACGCCGGAACATTGGCTTGAGCCGGTTGGAAAGTGACCGGCGCTTAAGACAATAGGAAGGACAAGGACAGGGAGCACGCCAATGAACACGGAACACGAGCATGATCATGCGGGCGATGGTCGCGACCATCACGGCCATGACCATAAAGCTGCGCCGATGGTGGAGGAAATTACCGACTACGAGGTTCTCGAGATCGCCGTGCGCGAGCTGGCGATCGAGCATGGTCTGTTTACGGCCGAGGAACATCGGCGGTTCACCGAATGGGCGGAGTCCATCGGACCGGCCAACGGCTCGCGGCTGGTGGCGAAGTGCTGGACGGACCCCGCTTTCAAGGCGCGGGTCCTCGGGGACGCGACCAAAGCCTGCAAGGAGATCGGGCTCGACTGGCTGGAGCCGACCGGGTCCGGCACCCCGAGCGATTATACGAATTTCATCGTGCTTGAAGACACGCCGACGCTGCATCACGTGATCGTCTGCACGCTTTGCTCCTGCTATCCGCGCCCGATCCTCGGCATGTCGCCTGAATGGTACCGCACGACCAATTACCGGCGCAGGCTGGTCCGCTGGCCGCGTGAAGTGCTTGCCGAATTTGGATTGATCCTGCCGCCCGAGGTGGAGATCAGGGTCGAGGATTCGAACCAGAAGTGCCGTTTCATGGTCCTCCCGGCGAGGCCCAAGGGGACCGAAAACTGGAGCGAGGATCAGCTCGCCGCGATCGTGACGCGCGACTGCATGATTGGCGTCGCCTTGCCAAGTCCCGGCAGAACGGCGGACGTTCATCCCCTCCACAGGGCGCGCCGTCCCGTCCAGGCTTCGGCGCAGCATGGGACCGCCGCCGAATGAGCGTCACGAGCGATGGAGAACCGGGCCGGATCGGACTGCTTGAGGCCATCCGGCGCCAGGGGAAGGAGTGGGATGTTCTGGCGCCGCGCTACGGCGTCACCAATCCGAACCCGCCATGGAAAACCAGTCTGGTCGGAACGAACGAGTGTCTCGCGGCCGGCGGGGCGCTTCCCGCGCTTGACCGGCGCAGAGCCGAGGATGAGCTTGGAGAAACCGTCTATCGCGATGTTCCGGCGCCTGAACGCGAACTCCTCGCGCTCGTCCATACGATGCTGGGCCACGGGTTGCTGACCGAGGCAGAACTCGCCGCCCGGATGAGCGCCGTTCGATCGCGACTCGAGGAAGCTTAGGACGCCTGCGGGCCGCCGCCCGACCGGCAGCCAGATCGCCGCCCGATGCGGCGATCTCAGCGCCTCAGGGCCAAGAGCAAAGGCCCAGGCGCCGCCTTGCCCAAGACTTTGGATTCCCGCTTGCGCTGGAATGACAAGACGGCCGCCGATCGTTGGATCCGAAAACGCGTGGCTTTAGCGGGCCTTCTCCAGTCCCTTCACGAATGACTCGAATTCGCTGTCTGCGATCGGCACGAGATGCTTGTCCTCCGGGAAGGCGCCCTTTTCAACGTCGGCCCGGAACTCCTGGAAGGCCGCGATACGCTCGCGTTGCAGGCGCTCGTATTCGGCGCGGAAGTTGCGGTAGACTTTGGCGTGGCGCGGCTGATGGCCGCGCGAATAGCCGAGCACATCCTCGGCGAACAAATATTGCGCGTCGCAGCCTGAGCCCGCCCCCATCGACATGAGGAAAAGCGACGTGCGCTTCGCGATCTCGCTTGCCACGCGCGCCGGCACGACTTCGATCTCGGCCGCCACCGCGCCGGCCGCCTCAAGTTTTTTGACGTGGTTGTAAACCTGCATCGCGTCGGCGGCGGTCTTGCCCACCGCCTTGAAGCCGCCGGTCCATGTCGCGCGCGCCGGGATGAGCCCGACGTAGCCCACTACGGGAATGCCCTCGGCCGCAAGCTTCGCGATCGTATCGAGGCTGCCCGCGCAATAGAAGGCGTCCCCGCCGATCACCAAGTTTTTGTGCGCGGCGCGCAGATAGTCCTCATAGGTGCAGTGCTGGCCGTAGATGAGCCCGACCTGAACGAAACAATCGCCCGCCGCCTCGCGCATCGCGGGCGACCAGAGGTGTTCAACGATCGACAGGATATCGATGCCGGCCGCGGACGCCGCAGCCGCTTAGTCGGGCGTTTCGACGAACAGCATCGTCAATTGCCGCCTGTTCTTGAGCTTGCGCAAGTCGCCGACCGTCAACCGATTGTGTTTCGTCAGAGCCATTGGCAAATCCCCTCCACGTGTCCCAAGCCCCGATAGGCCAAGCGCGCTGTGAAGCGCAAACGCTACGTCGCGAGGCGCTACTCGAAGGCCTCCAGCCAGCGGCGCGCGCCATGGAAGACGGCGAGAATCTGAACATCATCGCCGAGCACTCGATAGGGTACGACATAGGGCGTCCCGCTTACGACAAGCTCGCGCGTCCCGGTCAGCCGGCCCGGCCTCCCGAGGTTCGGATGATCGCGCGATGCGTCAACGGAAGCGACAAGGCGGACCAGGGTTCGCTCTGCGGCGACTGGATTGCCACGGGCGATAAAATCTCCTATCGCCTCCAGATCCACGAGTGCGGGACGGGTCCAATCGATCCTCAACCCTTCGCCGAATATTTCCCGGCCACGCGCTCAACGTCGCCGTCACTTGCGAAATCGCCGCGATTGGCGGCGGCAATTCCGGCCTCGATCTTGCTGATCTGCCAGGCGTTCAGCGCGACAAAGTCCTCGATCGCCTTGGTCGCGAGCCAACTGCGCGAGCGCTCGGTCTTCTCGGCTAGCCGATCCAGCGCGTCGAGCGTCGCTTCGCTAAGTCTGAGCGTGAAAGCTGCCGTCAATTGCGTGCATCCTGCTGTGCGCGGGTTCTTGATGAACCTAGGCAAAGCCACGGCCGAAGACAAGGTTCTGCGAGCTCGCGTTGACCTCGCCGCCCCTGCCGGCGACAACGCGACATGATCCGCGGCTTTTTCATCCTCCTCGCATTCCAGCTCGTCGGCGAGGTCGCCGCGCGGGGACTTGCGCTGCCCGCGCCCGGGCCGGTCGTCGGCCTTGCGCTGCTCGTCGTTGCGCTTAGCCTTTATCAGCGCTGGCGGCCGCTCGATGGGGAGGCGCTGGCTGAAAGCGATCTCGGCAAGGCCGCGAGAGGGTTGCTCGCCGCCTTGCCGCTTCTGTTCGTCCCCGCGGGCGTCGGCGTGGTGCAATACATGGGCCTGTTGCGCGAGCAGGGATTGGCGCTTGCCGTGGCGCTCGTCGTCTCGACCGTTGCGACGCTCATCGTCACGGTCGGCGTCTTCCTACTCGTCAAGCGCCTCACTGGCGCGAAAGGCGAGGCATGACTTCGTTCCGCCTCTGGGTCTACCTGCAGACGACGCCGCTCTTTTGGCTGACCGCGACGCTTGCAGCCTTCCTTGTCGCCGACGCGCTGGCGAAGGCGGCAGGCCGGCGCCCGATCGTCAACCACGTTTTGATCGCAATTGCGCTGTTGGGAGGGCTGCTCAAGCTCACTGGGACGGACTACCCCACTTATTTCAACGGCGCCCAGTTCGTGCATTTCCTGCTCGGGCCGGCAACGGTCGCGCTCGGCGTGCCGATCCACGCCAACTTCGCGCTTGTTCGACGCAACGTCTGGCCGCTTGCGGCGGCGCTGCTCGTCGGCGCGATCGTGGCGATCGCGTCTGCGGTTCTGGTCGCCAAGGCGCTCGGCGCGCCGCGTGAGGTTCTGATCGCGATCGCGCCGAAGTCGATCACCGCGGGCGTCGCGATGGCGGTGACCGAAGCGCTCGGCGGCGCGCCGCCGCTGACCGCCGTTCTCGTCATCGCCACTGGCGTCCTGGGCGCGATCATCGTGACCCCGCTGATGAACGCGCTCGGCGTGACCGATTACGCCGCGCGCGGCTTCGCCGTCGGCCTCGCCTCGCATGGCATCGGCACGGCGCGCGCCTTTGCGGTCGATCCGGTCGCCGGCGTGTTCGCCGGCCTAGCCATGGGGCTCAACGCCATCGTGACGCCAGCGGTGATTCCGGCGCTCCTGCCCTGGTTGATTGGGTAAGAGGGCGCGCTCTCACCGCCTCGGATAGCGCTCGCTAAGAAGCTCGAACAAAGCCCGCGCCGCCTGGATCTCCCCGCCCGCAGGCGCGTGGGCGCGCGGCTTCGGGTTCCAGGCGTAGACATCGAAATGCGCCCATGATTTCGCTTTCTCAACGAAGCGCCGGAGAAAGAGCGCGGCGGTGATCGAGCCCGCCATGCCAGCGCCTGTGCCCGAATTGCTGATGTCGGCGACCGATCCTTCGATCATCGCATCGTACGGGCGCCAGAGCGGCATGCGCCATAGGGGATCACGCACCCGCGCGGAATGACCCGCGACCTGCGCGGCAAGCGCGTCGTCGTCGGTGTAGAAGGGCGGCAGGTCTGGGCCGAGCGCAACCCGCGCCGCGCCGGTCAGGGTGGCGAAGTCGAGCATCAGCTCCGGCGCGTCCTCGTCCGCAAGCGCAAGTGCGTCGGCGAGGATCATCCGCCCTTCGGCGTCGGTGTTGCCGACTTCGACCGAAATGCCTTTGCGGCCGACAATCACGTCGCCCGGACGCATCGCCGGCGCCGAGATCGCATTCTCGACGATCGGGATCACGGTCCTCAGGCGCAAGTCGAGCCCGGCCTCCATGATCAGCCGCGCGAGCGTGAGCGCGGTCGCTGCTCCGCCCATGTCTTTTTTCATGAGCTCCATGCCCGAGGCGGGCTTGATGTCGAGGCCGCCGGTGTCGAAGGTGACCCCTTTGCCGATAATCGCGACTTTCGGCGCGTCCTCGCGTCCCCAGGAGAAGTCGACGATCCGTGGCGCCTCGGCGCCCGCGCGCCCGACCGCATAGACAAGGGGAAAGTTGGCAGCGGCGAGTTCCTCGCCGCGCACCATGGCGACGCTGGCGTCAAAATGCTCGGCGAGCTTGACCACCTCTTGCTCGAGCGTGTCAGGACCGAGCGCATTGGCGGGCGTATTGACGAGATCGCGCCCGTAAGCGATCGCCTCCGCGATGCGCTGAATTCTGATGCCGTCGACCGCCTCGGGGGCGATGAGCTGGGGCTTCGGCGCTTGATCAGCCTTGAAGCGGTCGTAGCGGTAGAGCGCGAGCAGAAAGCCGAGCGCCGCGAGATCGGCGTCCGGGGCTGTGTTGGCGAACCGGTAGACGCCTTGGGGCAGCGACGTTGCGAGCTTGCCTGGGGCGAATGGATCGCGCGTCGGCGCATTCGCCCCGTCAATCCCGAACAAGACGCCCGCGAGCCCGCCCGCCTCGCCCGGGAGAAGTTGCATGCGTCCCGCTTTCGGCTCAAAGCCGCAACGTTCGGCGAAAGCGGCGGCGGTCGCGCCGATCGTCGATTTGACCGACGGCCAGGTTTCTGCGTCGACTAGCCATACCGGCGCCGCATCGGGCGTAGGCGAAGCGAATGCGAGCAAAGCTCAAGCTCCATCGAAAAAGGACAATGTCGGAAGCGGGCTTAGCCTGATTTCCTTGCTCGGCATAGGCTGCGGACTCCGCCCGGCGGGGCCGCGCCGCGGGCTGAGGACAGCGCCATTCTGAACGCCCGACCTTTGGCTTTTGCGCGATTGAGGGCGTGTAACGGATTCGTCCGCGATCAAGACCGCTTCGAACTCGGCCTCAAGCCCCACCGCACATGTGCTCGGCGTCCGGCAGGCTCCACGACCGGCGCGTACGCAAGTTGGTCGTCTTGTAGACGCGTCCCCGATCATCGCCAGGCGGACACTCTTTGGGTCGGGAGATGAGGCACATTCTGACCGGATCTCCGGGCCGCGAGCGATCAACGGCGGCGATTTGATCGTACGAGACCTGATGGCCGCCGTTTTTAAATTGGATTGCGCTTCCCGAACCCGGAGCGTTGTCCAGTCGCGTTCCGACCCACTTTACTCGCGTCATCGAGCACTGGCCGACCCGTGTCGGCGACCCTTGCGCGATCGCGGGCGTCTGAAGAGCGAGTCCCACTGCGGAAACCAGGAGGAGACGGATCATATTTTGCTCCAGCGGGCAAACTCGACCAGGTCGAGTACTCGCTCAACCGGTCGGCTTCAACCGACAGGGCGCCGCTCAGCTGCGCAATTTATTGCTATTCGTATTTGCCGCGGTCCGATGATCGTCGAGTTGCGCGTTGAGCACCTTGTTTCCAAAAATCTGCGTCGCGACACCGAGACCAAGTGTCACGAGCGCGCCCCCGAACCCCGGAAGCACGCTGTTCGCGACTGTGGTGAGCACCGGAGTCATCGCGCCAAGCGCGTCGGGAGGAAGCATATCAAACACGGTGCTGACGTTGCTGACGGCGGAATGGACTGCGGGGTCTACTATCCCTGGCTGCAAAGCGACCAATTGATTCTGGAAGGCAATCAACTGAGTGACCAGGTCTTCGGCATTTTTCGCCGCTGTGGGGGACACAGGCTGTGTCAACAGCAAATCGTGGATTTTTTGCAACGTCCCGGGGATGTCGGTGACTTTCAGCGGCCCGAGGTTCGCCTGTCGAAAGGTGTCGAGAGAGAAAGCGATGTCCTGTAGCTGGGATTTGACAGCGACCAGATTTGTAGCGTTCAGAGGGGGCGAATTTAGGATATTCTGCAGGTGTTGGAGCGTGGGGCCGATCGTGTCCGTCGAACTGGGCGTCGCGGCCATTGATTTCGCACCATTGGCTATTCCACTGTTGGTTGCTCCAACAATCCCTGAATTCACGATGCCCAGGCTGCCGAGAATCGTGGCCAACAAGCCCATCCAATTCACGCGCCTTCCGTTCAGAGCGGTGCGCGACCCGTTATTGATGAGATCGTTGATGGTGGCTGACACGCGCTGATCGTCGAGCGGGCGCTGGCCTGGGTTATTTAGGACAATATTGGTTCCGGAGTCAGCGACGCCGGTTGGCACAAGATTGTGGTCCGCCTGAAAAGCCATCAAAGCCATGCGGGTCAGCGTGCCAAACTTGCCGTCAACGCCGCCGACATCATACCCGGCGTTACGGAGCATCGTTTGGAGCGCGCTGACCAGCTGTCCAGAATCGCCGAGCTGCAGAACCGTCGGAGAACTGGTTGGCTCGGGGGAAGATTTGGCAATTTGCGTCAGCAGTCTTTCGATCCGCGCGAGTTCGGACTGGCGGAGTGACCAGCCGTTCGGAACAGTTTTCGAGCCATTGATCCTGTTCGAGAGATGCAGGAAGTCCCCTGTATCGCAGATGATATTGAGTTTATTGAGGTCCCAATAGGCCGTGGCAGTCTTGAGAACGTATTTAGGCTGTGCGACGAGTTGGGGGTTGTTCGCGATATCGAAAACGAGCCCTGAATTCGGAAAATCCTGCGCGAGCTTCTCTCCAATCGCCTGGTAATTCGACTTTGTGGTTAACTGAATGAGGCCCCGACCTTTGTACAGATCGCGGTCACCGCTGAACTCACCCCCCTCCACCATACCTCTCCAGCCGCCAGTCTCTGCACTTGTCTCAGCCATGAAAAAGGCCAGCCGATTTATCGTGGCATTAATTCCGTACGCGCCTAACGTGTCATTCCACTCGGCAGCAACAGACGACATGACCGCGTCATTGGCATGCGGAAAAATGCGACGAAGATCCGCTTCGCTCAGATTGATTGTCATTAGCCGGCCCCTCCTAACCGTTTATCAACGTTAATCCTTGATCGACAATGTATAACGAAGCATATCTCCTAGACTTACAATCGCTATCCAACTTTATAGCTGCGGCTTTCGCGCACCCACCCGTTGATTTCACTTGACACGTGAAGACTAAAGCCGCGCTCGCTATCGTTAGTGTTGAATGTGGTCAGCCTCTGTGATGCAGATCACAATCCTCGCTAGGCAAATCTACCTAGTTGGATTTTTGCGCGCAGCCCAACTCGGCCCGCCAACCGCGCCGATTGGCCGTCACCGGCGTCGGCCGTCTACGGCGCCCGTTGCGGCTTGACTTGCCGGCGCCCTTGCGGTCGTTAGGGCCGCGCACTCAAATTAGGCGCCGCTCGGCCGACTTCCCGAGCGCGCGTTGAGGAGGATTGAATTGTCCGAGCCAAGCGTGAACGCAAAGGTCCGCCTGCTCGGGGAGGTTGGGACAAGCGACAAGCCAACCTTTCCGTCGCCCAGCAAGGCCCCTGCGCAATCGGCTGCTCCGCCCGTTTCGATCGCGCCGCCTCCGCCCGCCGCTCCCGCCCGGCCTGAACCGATCTTCCTCGGCGATTCGGCCGAAGGGGCGGATCTCCTGAACGCTGGCCAAATCGTGCAGCCGGTGGCCCATCTTTGCGTGAGCCCTCAGGTCCAGACGCCGTTTCTGGCGGGGATCTTGGGACCATCCGGCGCCGGCAAGACGTTCGCGTTGAAGCGCCTCACGCAAACGATCGAACAGCTCAGCGCTTCGGCGACGGCAAGCGGGCAAGCGCTTCAGCGCGTCGTGCTGGCGCGCGTCGATGCTTCGGCCGGCGTCGAGGCGCCAGTGGCGATCGCGAGCGCTGCCTATGCCGCGCTCGATCGCGAGCCTGGCGGCGTGGACTATTCGGGCCTCCTTGATGAGGTTGGCCATGCGGGCGGCGATCCGCACCGGACAGCCAGAGCCGCTTCGGATCGTCATGACGATCTCGTCAGGAAGCTAGAAGCCGAGCGCGTGCAGCGCGACGAGGTCGAGGCCAAGCGCGCGCGTCTCGCCGACGCGCTGGCCTTCGACACCCCAGGGTCGCGTCTCGACGTCTTCGCGCGCGCTCATAGAGGAACGATCGAAGCGCAGCTGCGCCGTTTCGGACTGGCCGGAGGGGACGCAGACTCGAGCTACCGCAATCTGGCGCGCGACGTGTCGACGCTCGGCGCTGGCTCCCGCGTCGGAGTCGTGATTCGGTCAATCTGGGCCTATGGCAGTCAGGCGCGGCTGCTCCTTTGGGGAATCGTCGCCTTCGCTCTCGCCTTCATCCTCCGGTTTCTGCACGGCGACACGGCGACTTCCGCGATTGGGCATGAGAGCGACTCGCTCAAGCCCGCCGGAGATTGGGTGGCGGCGCATGGCGAGTGGTTCGATCGAGCGGCGCAAATCCTGTTCATCCTTGGCGCATTGGCCATCGCGCTCAACCTGTGGCGCGCGCTTGGGTTCTCGAACCTTTTGTTGCGCGGCTCCCGGCTGTTGACCCAGGAGACGCGCGAACGGCGCCAGGAGCTCGAGGCTCGCGCCGCTCGCCTCAATCAGCGCGTGGCGGCGCTGACCGCCGAAGCTGACGCGGCCGCCAAGCGCGCCGAAGCGGCGAGCCAGCGCGCCGGAGGGATTACGTCTATGCGGGCTCCCGGGCCGGAATTTTTGGAATCGAGCCACGCGCCGTCGGGCGCGGCGCGCGAGTTTCTCGCCGCGCTCGGAGCCAAGCTCGGACAAACGAGCGCCGCTGGAACGGCGCCGGATCGGCTCATCGTGGTGGTGGACAATCTCGACGCGCTGTCGCCGGCCGAGGCGGTCAGCTGGATCGACGCCGCCCAGGGCGTGATCGGGCCGGGTTCTATCGGTTTGTTGGCCTTCGATCCCGGCCGGCTTGCGGCAGCGCTCGAGCACCCAAGCGAGGCGCGCCGGCGTCTTGGCAAATGGCTGCAAGTCGCGGTCAACCTGCCGGCCCGCGAGGACGCCGATGGAAAGCTCGTGGTCGCACGCCTTCTGTCGGCGGGCGAGCAGCCGGCGCCGGCGCCGGATTCGGCGATCGCCGCGAAGCTCGTCGAGCCGCTGTCCAGCGCTGAAACGACGCTGCTGGCGGCGCTCGCGCCTCTTGCGGCCCATTCGCCGCGCGACGCCAAGCGCTTCCTCAACGCCTATCGCCTTGCGCGCTGCTCGAACTTGCCACGTCCAGTCATGGCGCTCATGCAGGCCGCGGCATTCGCCGATGACAATGTGCAGACGGCGCTGCGCGACCGCCTCGCTTACGCATCGGGCGAATTGACCGATGTCACCGGTCCGCCGGCGCTGATCGAAGCCATAAGGGCCGCCCGCGCCGCCAACAACGGTTCGATACCGATCGAGGACGCGCGCGCCGCGGCGGAAGTCGCCGACCGCTACGCCCTGCCGCTATAGGCGGCGGCCGCGCTCACTCGGCTGCGCCGGGTATCGGCGCGGCGCCGGGGCGCAAGTAATAGCGGCGCCAGAGGCCCCTGAGCCATTTACCGAAATTGTCGAGGTAGATGAAAACGACCGGGGTCGTATAGAGCGTTAGCACCTGACTGACGATGAGCCCGCCGACGATGGTGATGCCGAGCGGATGGCGCAATTCCGAGCCTACGCCAGTGCCGAACGCCAGCGGCAGCGCGCCGAACAGCGCGGCGAAGGTCGTCATCATGATTGGGCGAAAGCGCAGGAGGCAGGCCTCTTCGATCGCCTCGCGCGTGTCGCGTCCCGCGCGCTCGGCCTCGAGAGCGAAGTCGACCATCATGATGGCGTTCTTCTTGACGATGCCGATGAGCAACAAGACGCCGATGGCGGCGATGACGGTGAACTGCGTGTCGAACGCCCACAATGCGAGCGCCGCGCCGACGCTGGCCGAGAACAGCGTCGAGAGGATGGTGAGCGGATGGATCAGGCTCTCGTAGAGAATCCCCAACACGATATAGATCGTCACGAGCGCGGCGCCGAAGAGAAGCGGCATGCTCGATTGCGATTGCTGGAAGGTCGCCGCCGTTCCTGCGAACGCGCCACGAACGGTCGAGGGCATGTCGATGCGCTCGATCGCCTTGTCGATCTCCGTCTTCGCTTCGCTGAGCGACCGGCCCGGCGCCAGATTGAACGAAATCGTCGTCGCCGCGAACTGTCCCTGATGGTTGACGCTGAGCGGCGTGTGGCCTGGTTCGTATTTGGCGAAAGCCGAGAGTGGAACCATTGTTTCAAGCGAGGTTGTGACCGCAGCCCCCGTCGAAGCGGCCGAATGCCCGCTGGCCGCGATTGCGTTGGTCGCCAGGTTTCGCGCTGAATCCGCTGCGATGCTCGCGGCGGTGCTCGCTGGCCCGGTCGAGGACGTATAGTCGCCGGCGGCGATCCCCGTCTGTTGGACGCCGGTCGGATTGGCGCCGGACGTCGACACATAGATCTGGTTGAGCGTGCTTGGGTCCTGCCAGTAGCGCGGCGCGATCTCCATGACGACGTGATATTGATTGAGAGGATTGTAAATCGTCGACACCTGCCGTTGGCCGAAGGCGTCGTAGAGCGTGTTGTCGATCGCGCTTAAGGTCACGCCGAGTCGCATCGCCGTGTCGCGATCGATCATGAGGTTGGTCTGCAGGCCGCCGAGCTCCTGATCGGAATTGACGTCCTTGATGACCTCGTTCCCCATCAGCGCCTGGGTCAGCTTGGGCGCCCAGGCGTAGAGCTCCGACGGGTCGTCGGAGAGCAGCGTATATTGATAGGCGGCGTTGCTCTGCCGCCCCCCGGTTCTGAGGTCCGAGACTGCGAACATGAACAGCCGCGCGCCCGCAACCTGCGCCAGCTTGCCGCGCAGCCGGGCCACGACCTCGTCGGCTGTCACTCCCCGTTCGGTATAGGGTTTCAGCGAGACATAGATGAAGCCCCTGTTTGTTCCCCTTCCGCCGGTAAAGCCGACGACGCTCGCGACAGCGGGGTCGTCCTGCACAATCGTCTGCAATTGCGTGAACTTGGTCTTCATCGCCTGGAAGGAGATGCTCTGATCGCCCTGGATCCCGCCAATGATGAGGCCCGTGTCCTGTACCGGGAACAAACCGTAGGTCATGTGGTAGCGAAACATGTAGTAATTGAGCCCGACCGTGGCCAAGAGCGACAACGCCACGGTTCCGGGATGGCGAAGGGCGATGCGCAATGTCGATCGATAGAATGCGAGCATCGCGTCGAACACGCGCTCCGTGGCGCGATAGACGCGCCCATGCTCTGTCTGCGACTCTCGCGGCAGGATCAGCGCGCACATCATCGGCGTCGTGGTCAGCGAGACGGCCATGGAAATCAGCACCGCAACCGTCAGCGTGAGCGCAAACTCGGTGAACAGCCGCCCGACGATGCCGCCAAAAAACAAGAGCGGCGCGAACACTGCGATCAGCGACAGCGTGATCGAGACGACGGTGAAGCCCACCTCGCCCGCGCCGCGAATGGCGGCCTCGACGCGCGGCACGCCTTGCTCGATATAACGCGAGATGTTCTCGAGCACGACGATCGCGTCATCGACGACGAAGCCGGTCGAGATGGTCAGCGCCATCAGAGACAGGTTGTTGAGGCTGAAGCCCAAGAGATACATCACGCCGAACGAGCCGATGATCGAAGTCGGCACCGCGATGCTCGGGATCGCCGCCGCCCGCACGCTGCGCAGGAAGGCGAAGACAACCAGAATCACCAGAAAGACCGCGATCACCAGGGTGGCCTCGGTGTCGTGCAGCGATTGCCGTATCGTCTGCGAGCGGTCGACAGCCACCGTCAGGTCGATATCGCCCGGAAGCGAGGCGATCAGGCGCGGCAATTCGGCGCGAACATTGTCGACGGCCTGGATGATGTTGGCGCCCGGCTGCCGCGACAGGATCACCGCCACGCCGGGCTTGCCATTGACGAGGCCGGCGTTCCGCAAGTCCTCGACCGAATCGACGACGTCGGCGACGTCGGCGAGCCTGACCGCTGCGCCGTTGCGGTAGGCGATCACCAGATCGCGATATTGGGCCGCATGCGACGCCTGGTCGTTGGCGTAGATCTGATAATGAAAGTCGTCGTCCTCGATCGCGCCCTTGGGGCTGTTGGCGTTGGCGGAAGCGAGCGCGGCGCGAATGTCCTCAAGCCCGATGCCATAGTGAAAGATCGCGCCGGGATTGATCTCGACGCGCACCGCCGGCAGCGCCGCTCCCGAAATGTCGACCTCGCCGATGCCCGGAAGCTGCGACAGCCGCTGCTGCAGGACGTTGGAGGCGAGGTCATAGAGCTGTCCCGCCGTGTGCGTCGTCGACGACATGGCGATGACCATGATCGGCGCGTCGGCCGGATTGACCTTATGGTAGGTCGGGTTCTGGCGCAAGCTGGTCGGCAGATCGACGCGGGCCGCCACGATCGCCGCCTGGACGTCTCGCGCCGCGCCATCGATGTTGCGATCGAGGCCGAACTGGAGGGTGATGCGGGTCGAGCCGAGCGTGCTCTGCGACGTCATCTCGTTGACGTCGGCGATCTGCCCCAAATGCCGTTCGAGCGGCGCGGCGACCGAGGTCGCCATCGTGTCGGGGCTCGCGCCTGGCATATTCGCCTGGACCGAGATGACCGGAAAGTCGACCTGCGGCAACGGCGACACCGGCAGTTGCGAATAGCCGAGAAGTCCGCCGAACACGATGCCGATCGTGAGCAGGATCGTCGCCACAGGGCGGCGAATGAAGAGCTCCGAGAAGCGGTTGTTCACGGCGTTTCCGTCGCCAGAGTGGCGTGGGACGAGCCCATGCCGAGGCGCTCGCCGAGACGCTCGAAGAAGAGATAGATGACCGGGGTCGTATAGAGGGTCAGCACCTGGCTGAAGGCAAGGCCGCCGACAATCGCGAGCCCCAGCGGACGGCGAAGCTCCGAGCCGACGCCCGTTCCCAGCATCAACGGCAGCGCGCCGAAGATCGCTGCGACCGTCGTCATGAGAATCGGACGCAAGCGCAGGAGACAGGCCTGGTAGATCGCTTCGCGCGCCGGCAGACCCTGCTCGCGCTGCGCGTCGAGCGCGAAGTCGATCATCATGATCGCGTTCTTCTTGACGATGCCGATGAGCAGCACGATGCCGATCACGCCGATGATGTCGAGCCCGGCGCCGGCGGCGTTCAGCGTCAGCAGCGCGCCGATGCCAGCGGAGGGAAGCGTGGTCAGGATCGTGATCGGGTGGATGAAGCTCTCATAGAGCACCCCGAGCACGATATACATGGCCGCAATCGCCGCTGCGAGCAGGAACACTTCGTTCGAGAGCGCCGATTGAAACGCCTGCGCCGCGCCCTGGAAGCTGACGGCGAAGCTCGGCGGAAGGTCGATTTCCTTGAGCGCCTGCCCGATCGCGTCGACCGCCTGGCCGAGGGATGCGCCCGGCGCGAGGTTGAACGAGATCGTGGTCACCGGAAACTGTTTTAAGTGCGAGATCTGCAGCGGCGAGGTCTTGACGGTGAAATTGGCGACCGATTCCAGCGGCGTCTGGCCGGCCGTGGTGGCCGCGGACGGCAGGTAGATCGAATTCGAGCGACTTGGTCGAGCGCGCCATGGAGGGATCGACGTCGAGGATGACGCGGTACTGGTTGCTCTGGGTGAATATTGTCGAGATGATCCGCTGGCCATAGGCGTCGTAGAGAGCGTTGTCGACGATGGCGGGGGTGATGCCGAAGCGCGCCGCATTGGCGCGGTCGAGATCGACGGTCACCGAGCGTCCGTCCGGCTGCAAATCGCTGGCCACATCGACAATCGAGGGAATTTGGCTCAATCGCTGCAACACCTTCGGCGTCCAGGTCTGCAGCGTCGCCAGATCCTGGTTCTCGAGGGTGAACTGATATTGCGTGGCGCTGACAGCCGTGTCGATCGAGAGGTCCTGCACCGGCTGCATGAACAGCGATATGCCGGGAACATTCGCCGTTTCCTTTTGCAGCCGCCGAATGATCTCGCTTGCCGTCGCCGTGCGCTTCGCATGGGGTTTAAGGTTGATGAGGAAACGGCCCGAGTTGAGCGTGACGTTCGAGCCGTCGACGCCGATGAACGAGCTGAGGCTTTCGACGTCCGGATCGGTCAGGATCACTTTTGCGAGCGCCTGCTGATGGTCGGCCATCTGGTCGAATGAAATCGCCTCCGCCGCCTGGGTCACGCCCTGTATTACGCCCGTGTCCTGGATCGGAAAGAAGCCCTTCGGGATCGTCATATAGAGGTAGCCGGTCAGCAGGAACGTGCCGAGCGCGACCAGAAGCATGATCCCCTGATGATTGAGCGCGACGCGCAGCGTCGCGGCGTAGAAGCGGGTGAGAGCCTGGAAGAATTGCCCCCCGCTCGCCTCGCCGCCATGACCCCTCGGGCGCAGAAGCTTGGCGCACAGCATCGGCACCAGGGTGAGCGAAACCACGGCCGAGAGGATAATCGCGGCGGCGAGCGTGATCGCAAATTCATGGAACAGTCGCCCGACGACGTCGCCCATGAACAGAAGCGGGATCAGGACGGCGATCAGCGACACCGTCAGCGAAATGATGGTGAAGCCGATCTGCGCCGAGCCCTTCATCGCCGCGTCGTAAGGACTGTCGCCCTGCTCGAGAAAACGCGCGATGTTCTCGATCACCACGATCGCGTCGTCGACGACGAAGCCGGTCGCGACGGTCAGCGCCATGAGCGACAAATTGTCGAGGCTGAAACCCGCCTGATACATGATCGCGAGCGCCCCGATCAGGGATAGCGGCACCGACAGGCTCGGGATGATGGTCGCGGGGATGTTGCGCAGGAACAGGAAAATGACCATCACGACCAGGCCGACCGCGAGCGCAAGCTCGAATTCGACGTCTTGAACGGAGGCGCGGATCGTGATCGTGCGATCGGTCAACGGGGTCAGCGTGATCGCCGCCGGCAACGATTGACGCAGCGACGGCAACAGCGCCTTGACGCTGTCGACGACCTTGATGACGTTGGCGCCGGGCTGACGCTGAATGTTGACGATGAGCGCCGGCGTCGTGTTCATCCACGCCTTCAGATGGCCGTTCTCGGGCCCGATCTCCACATTCGCGACATCGGAGAGCCGAACCGGCGCGCCGTTGCGGTAGGCGATAACCGATTTCGCATAATCGTTGGGGTCGCGAATTTGGTCGTTGGCGTTGATCGCCGAGGCCTGCGCCGGTCCGTCGAAATTTCCCTTCGGCTCATTGACGTTGAGGTTGGCGATCGTCGTGCGCAGATCGTCGAGATTGATGCCCAAGGACGAAAGGGCGAGCGGATTGACGTGGATGCGGACGGCGGGCCGCTGCCCGCCGGAGATCGAGACCAGTCCGACGCCCGGAAGCTCCGACAGTTTCGGCACGAGGCGGGTTTCGATGATGTCTTCGACCTCGGTGAGCTTCATCGCGTCCGAGGCGACGCCGAGCGTCAGGATCGGCGCGTCGGCCGGATTGACCTTGGCGTAGATGGGCGGCGCGGGCAGATCGGCGGGCAAAAGATTGCCGGCGGCGTTGATCGCTTGCTGGACTTCCTGCTCAGCGATGTCGAGACCGATGTCGAGGCCGAAGCGCAAGGTGATGATCGAGGCGCCGGCGGAGCTCGCCGACATCATCTGGTTCAGGCTCGCCATCTGCCCGAATTGCCGCTCGAGCGGCGCCGTCACCGCCGACGTCATCACCTCCGGGCTCGCGCCTGGGTAAAAGGTCTGGACCTGGATCGTCGGATAATCGACCTCGGGCAAAGCCGAGAGCGGCAAGAAACGAAAGGCCATAATGCCGACGAGCAGAATTGCGATCATCAGGAGACTGGTCGCGACCGGACGATCGATGAAGATGCGGGACGGGTTCACCGCTCCGCCCTGAGGAGCCGAAGCGTCATTTCGCAGCGCCTTGCGCCGGCGCGCCACCCGTCGCTTGCCGCGGCGCCGAGGCGCCGGATGGCGCGGGGGCCTGGGGCGTCGGGCTGGCGGGCGCCGGGGCGGTCGAAGACCCCTCGCCCTGCGCTGGCGCCTGACCAGCTGCGTCGGTCGCGGGCGCCGGACTTGTTGCAGCGCCGGGCGGGGTGGAATTGTCAGCGGCGCCCGACTGGCCGTGGCGATGTCGATGATGCTGCCCGGGGCCCTGCGCGGACCCCGCCCCGAACCCGTCGCCGCCCAACCCCGGGCCCGCTCCGGCGCCAGCCTGCCCGCTCCCAGCGGCGGAATGATCAACGATCTTGACCTTAGCGCCGTCGCGCAGCCGATCGACGCCGTCAATCACCACCTTGTCGCCCGCCTTGAGGCCCGAGGTGATCACGGTGTGCTTGCCGTCGGTCGGCCCGATGGCCACGTCGCGCTTGGAGACCGTCGCGTCGTCGTTGAGGAGATAGACAAAATTGCCCGACGCCCCGAGCTGGATCGCCGGATTGGGCGCGAGCGTCACGCCGGTCATCGTGTCGACCAGGACACGGACGTTGACGAACTGCTGGGGAAACAGAACCCCGTTGGGATTGGCGAAGGTCGACCGCATCTTGATGGTGCCAGTCGTCACGTCGATCTGGCTGTCATAGGTGGTCAGCGTCCCCGTCGCCAACGGATGGACATTGTCCCGGTCGAGCACTGTGACGGGGAGCTTCGCGCCGGCGCTGAGCCGAGCCGAGATTTGCGGCAGATTGGTCTCGGGCGTCGTGAAAACCACGCTGATCGGATCGATCTGGGTGATGACGACGATACCGGTGGCGTCGGAGGGTTGGAGATAGTTTCCCGGATCGACGAGCCGCAGCCCTACCCTGCCGGTGACCGGCGAAACGATATGGGTGTAGGCGACGTTGAGCTCGGCGGTTTTCACCATCGCCTGGTCGGCGGCGATTGCCGCTTTGTCCTGCGCGACCAACGCAATCTGGTCTGCGACCTGTTGCTGGGCGATCGAATCCTGCTTGGCGAGCTGCTGATAGCGGGCGAGGTCGCTTTGGGCTTGGCCCAATAAAGCCTGGTCCTTGGCCAATTGCCCCTGCGCCTGGGCCAGCGCCGCCTCGTAAGGACGCGGATCGATCTGGGCGATAAAGTCGCCCTGCTTGACGATCTGGCCTTCGGTGAAGCCGACGCTCTGCAGCGTTCCCGCGATCTGGGTGCGGATGGTCACGGTCTCGAACGGCGTCACCGTTCCCAAAGCGTCGATGGTGAGCGGCATATCGCCGGTTATGACCGGCGCCACGCGCACGGTTTGCGGCGGCTGCGCGTGCCGTCCGCTGGAGGTCTCCTCGCGGCTGGCGGATGGAGTGGCGCTCTCGTATCTCTTCCACGCGTAGGCCGCCGCCGCGGCCAGCGCCACGACGATCACAACCCACACGAGCCAATTCCGCCGTGGGCGCGGCGGAGGCTGCACGGTCGGCGGCTGCACTGGCGCCGGCGCCGAACGCTGCTCGACTTCGTCCGGTCTAAGAGCTTCGTTCATCCCAACGCTCACTTCTGCGCCACGCTTGGCATGGACAAATCGTTGGTTCAAATCAACCTCGCGTGCGCGGGGCCGTCCCGATTTGGGTATCGTTTGCGCCGGGGTCTAGGCCCGAGGGTGTTGCATTCTGGTTACCATTGCGTCATAACCGCGGCCGGCGGCTCCGCCGCCCATGGATGCGGGTGTAGCTCAGGGGTAGAGCACAACCTTGCCAAGGTTGGGGTCGAGGGTTCGAATCCCTTCGCCCGCTCCAAATTTATCTAGTCGGATCAAATTGATACGCATTGCTCCTCCGGGAGCCTGCTGCTTACATTCGCGTTCTGGCCTGCAATGTAAGCACTATGTA
>CAVOLE010000052.1:0-8249 GCA_963696665.1 uncultured Alphaproteobacteria bacterium | reverse complement strand
TCCCCGGCGGTATCCGCGCACGAAGTTGAAGGCCTGTCCGGTGCGCCGGGCCGCGCTCAATGCAACCTGAGGGCGAGTTGAGTGCAAGGAGAGCCAAGGAAAACAAGCAAAAATCCTGGGATTGACTTGGTTTTATTTCGGCCAAATCGGGACTTTTCAAAGGGTTGCGAGCGAAAAAATAAAAAAATCGTTGCGCCCCTCGACTCGCGCTGCAGGTTGTGGTCAACGCTTCAAACAGCCACGGTTTCTCGTCTTCCCGCCGTCTGCGGGCGAGCGGGAAAATAATTCCACAACGAGAACACCTCGCGCATATTTCTGATTTTGTCAAGATAATTCGCATTAGGTGGCAAACTCACCTAGCCACGCTATAAATCATGAGTATGTGACGGACTGTCAAGCGTGACCATTTCGTGACGCCAATCTATCACATATGATTATCTGTAGCCAAAGTAATTGACTTGCGCTTCATGTGGCGTTCACGGTATAGTCTGCACCGTCAAATTTCACGACGGCGCTGGACCTGGAAATCCAGCATCTTGAGATTCTCGTCGCGCCATTCCCGAGGTTGTGAAGCTCCGGAAGTTGCAACGCGCGCGCGCGTTGATGGCTCTGCGTTATCATAGCGGTGAGCGCGGCGCGCTCAGAAGGTATTTCGGTCTGATCTGGCGCGGAGGAAAACGGCTCCCGCGCCAGCAGGCCCGTAGCGCATCACCAGTCACTTGCATGGCCAAACCGCTCCAATCAAGACCGCCTGATCTCCATCGCCTTCTTGATGGCTACGGATGATATTGGCGGCTCCGATCCCGTGAACAGCTTGAGCGCTCTGCTCTCCATGTCTGGCAAGTTTGTGGCTCATGGCCGCTCTGGCTGGACATTAAAGCCATCAAGCGATGGCAACCAAGTTTCCGTCCACGGCGCTCGGCCGGAAACGGAAACCCCGGCGCTACGAACGCCGGGAGGATCAACCGCAGACAGACCCCTTCCGGGGTAGAAGGTTGTAGGTGGTACATGACCACATAAGAGCTGCATTTCCGCTGAGATCGGTCATCGCGTAGGACGCGGTTTCCGATCTCAGTTTTGGGGCCGGGGCTGGTGCCCTAGAGCCGGATTTCCACCTGCGCGCTAGAAAGTCCGATCCTCTCCCGGTCCACCGTTTAATATGATTTCCTTAGGATTCGCTAGGTACTCGGTGCCTTTTTGAGGCCTAGAGTAGGTAATGCCGCATGCGTAAGGCTCGCCGTTCTCGACGGCGAACGAAAATCCGATCCCTTCCCCGGTTTTTACGGGTTTACGGTGACACTTTACTCAATCCCCAAATCAACGATTGCCAGCAAATCCTCGACACGCCCGCGCCCGCTGAGCGATCAGGAAGGCCAAGGACAACCAATGGCCATGTCGGTCAATTCGGGGATCGCAAAGTGTTACCGATACCAATACTCAATCCCCAATTGAAATCCCTAAGCCTCCCACCCCGAATTGCGCCCTTCGCTGGCATCACCCGCTTTGTCCGTCTCCGGAGTTCGGCTGAAACGCGATCCAGGGGGGTGCGACCGCCGAGCGCCGTCCTTTCGCGGCCTCCTTACCGGCCGTGTAACGGCGCTAACGGCGCCCCAGACTGGCGAAAAGGCTCGCTTCCCGGGTCGATATTCGGCGATTTGACCCTTCTTTTGTGCTGAATCGAGGGGGCGATCTCGCGTCGGCCTCGGGGCCGAACCGCCATTTATAACCCTTGAACCGCAGATCACCGGTTGAAGTCATTCAACCTGTCGTTGCAAGCACCGCGGCGGCAAAACGATCGATCCCTAAGCCTTCGCGCACTCTGGGGTGGTGAACAGCGCGCCCCCCGTCCCAATCGGGCTTCTCCGGCCGTTGGGGATGAATTGCTTCGCCTTCGGCTCGCAATGACGGGTGTTGGATCGCGCGCTCGGATGCGACCCGGCAATCCCTCAGGCGAGCTTGATGCGGGGGCGTTGGGCCGGCGGCGCGGACGCGTTCGTCGGCGTGGGTCTCGAAGCGCTTGAAATTGTCGCGGAACATTTTCACGAGCACGGCCGGCGACTTCGGCGAATTCGGCCTTGTTGCGCCAGGTCTTGATCGGCTCGAGAATGTGCGGCTCGACGCCTGGAACATGGCTCGGCGCGGCGAGGCCGAAATAGAGGATCGGCGTGGAAATCGGCGCGATTGAGAGAGCCGTCGAGCGCAGCCGACACGAGGCTCCGCGTCACCCGGATCGGCATGCGCCTTCCGGCGCCGAAACTTGCCCCCGGTCCATCCGGTGTTGACGAGCCAGCAATCGACGTGGGCGCGCGCGATGATGTCGCGCAGAAGATTGCCGTAGACGGTCGGATGGAGGGGCAGGAACGGCGCGCCGAAGCAGGTTGAAAACGTCGCTTGCGGCTCGGTGACGCCTTTCTCGTGCCCGCCACCTTGGCGGTGTAGCCGGACAGGAAATGATACATCGCCTGCGCCGCGTCGAGTTTCGCGATCGGCGGCAGCACCCCGAATGCGTCGCAGGTCAGCATGATGATGGCCTTGGGGTGGCCGGCGCGGCCTGTCGCCGACGCGTTGGCGATGAAATTGAGCGGATAGGCGATGCGCGTATTCTCGGTCTTCGATTCGTCGTCGAAGTCGGGAATTCTCGACACGGGATCGAGCATCACATTTTCCATCACCGTGCCGAACGTTCGGTCGTCGCATAGATCTCCGGCTCCGCCTCGCGCGACAGCTTGATCGCCTTGGCGTAGCAGCCGCCCTCGAAATTGAAGATTTCGCCCCGCCCCCTCCGTGCTCGTCGTCGCCGATCAGCGTGCGGTGCGGATCGGCGGAGAGCGTGGTCTTGCCGGTGCCGGATAGGCCGAAGAAGATCGCCGCGTCGCCGTCCGAGCCCACGTTGGCGGAGCAATGCATTGGCATCACCTGTTTCGCCGGGAGCAAGTAATTGAGGACGGTGAACACGGATTTCTTCATCTCGCCCGCATAGCTCGTGCCGCCGATGAGCACGATCTTGCGAATGAAGTCGCAGGCGATGACGTCTCGCTTCGCGCGCCGTGCCGCCTGGGATCGGCGCGGAACGAGGGGAGGTCGACGATCGTCAGCTCTGGAGCAAAGCTCGCCAAATCTTCAACCGGCGGACGGATCAGAGATTGCGGATGAACAGCGAGTGCCATGCGTATTCGGTGAAGACGCGCGTGCGCAGGCGCAAAGCGGGATCCGCGCCGGCGCAGAGATCCTGAGCGAACAGCGTCTTAGCCTGAGCGTGATCGATGAAGTCGGCGAGGAGGACGTCGAAATGCTCTCGCGCCATCGCATTGTTGTTGTCCCACCAGACCGTGGCTTCGGTCTCGGCGTCCCGGACCACGAACTTGTCCTTGGGGCTGCGTCCCGTATGGGCGACCGTGTCGGCGACGAGGGGCCCATGCGCGGCGATTTGCGCTTCGTTGCGTTGCAACGCGTGCTGATACAGCTGCGGCGCGCCGAGGTTCCAGTGGATCGCTTGAAGGTCGCGGAATCCAACCTTTCCGCGCCAAAGTCGACATTGTGCGTCCGTTCTCGATCATGCCTCAAGCGTCCCCCGTCCATGCGCGCCTAAAGGAGCGCGCGCAAATCCATAATGCCCCAAAGTCTGCCCGCGCTATGTGGCGACGATTTGGCGCGTGCGGCGCAGAGTTTGGCTGCGAAGCGCCTCCCTCCGCAATCCTGCCTACGGGGCCAAACCCGGTCTTCCGAGGTGCGCGCCAACCAACCGCCTTGTGCATGACCCCGCTCAGACTGCCTCGCTGTGACAGGCGTCACAGCGATCCGACGGACAATCTGATCTCGCTATATGCAACTCATGGGCGTCCAAGAGAATTTGGGAGAAGCGCCATGGCCACCGAGCCACCTCTTGATTCTTCAGTATTGTTGACTGTCACGGGCGGGGAGAAACCGAAACGGAGGTGAGCCTCCAGAAGGCGGAATAGAGATTCGGGTCCCGGCAGGAGAGCGGGAAGTCGCGCTTGGGCCCGTCTTGGCCGGAGAAACGTGGTCCTTCTCGGCAAAAGGCCAGTGGAAGACCGGCTTCGTATTGTGCGGCCCCGACGGCTACCGCAACTTCCTCTACGACGCCCTCAACCTTCAGCCGCGCGTCGCCGGCGAGCCCCGGCTCAAGCTCATGTGCAAGTTCCGCGGCGATCCCTACTTCTTGGAGGCGTTTCCGATCGGCGCCGGAGGCGCCAAGACCTTCGACCGACCGGGCGAACTCGTCGTCTTCGCCAACGATCGGCCGGAGGGTTACGCCGACAATCGCGGCTCGGTCACCCTCACCGCCGCGCCCGGCGGAGTAGCAGCAGGGCCGCACGGCACGCTCGGCGGCTTCTCCGCCCGATGGCGCGATGTCGTCGACATCTACAATCGCACGGCCGGCGTGTCGGTCATCGCCGCCTTCGCCCTCGGCGTCTCAGGCATCCTTCTGTTCATGCCGCAGGGGCGCGATCTCGTCCGCGGCGTTGGCGAGGATGGATTGGGCGGCCTGGCGATCGCCTTTGCGATCGGGCTCTTGTTCTTCGCGATCCAGGCCTGGAGCTGGTCGCGCATCGTCATCGCTTCGAACTACGGAGCCGACCGCACGCTCTGGCGGCCGCGCTGGCTGCTCGAATGGGGCCCGAGGGTGCTGGCCTTTCTGCCTTTCGCCGCGGCCGGTCTCGCGCTCCTGATCAGTTTCAAGTGGAACGCGTCCGTCGGCTTGGCGCTCATGGCGATCGGCGTGATCGTCCTCGGGTTGCTTGTCTTCCGAGAGCCCATGACGCAGCGCGTCATGGGACCTAGGCGGGCGGCGCCATGGGTCCAGGGCGCCTGGGTCATCGCCGGCCTCGCCATGGCGCTTGGCGCGATGGTGGTCGCCGTGCTCTGGCCCGCCGCAATCGGGGTCAAGCTCGGCGCGCCGGCGATCGTGTTTTTCGGGCTCGGCTTCATCATTCCCATAATCACCATCGCCTGCCAGCTCGGCACGAGCCTCAGGATCCCGGTCACAGGCGCGCTCCTCCTGTGGGCGGTCCTGCTCGGCGTCTTCTTCGACAATCATGGGGTCGGGCGCCGCGCGCTCATGGCCGAAACGGGCGGTCCGATCGACCGTCCGACTTTGGCGGGCGCGTTCAAACAATGGGCCGCTCAGCAGCCCGTCGGCCCGAACGGCAAGAAGACGATGGTGCTGATCGCCGTGCAGGGCGGCGCGGCGCGCGCGGGCTACTGGACGGCGGTGGCGCTGGCTGAGCTTCAGAAGGCGGCGGCGAAGGCGACCGGCACGGACGGCAAACGAATTGATTTCGGCGCCCATGTGTTCGCCATCAGCTCGGTGTCGGGCGGCAGCGTCGGCGCGGTCGGCTATGCCGCGATGCTGAAGACCGCGCCGGCGGATGTAAGAATCCCGACGACCGATGCGAACGCCGCGATGTTCACCGACAGTCTTCTCGGCTTCGCCGGCCGCGACGCGCTAGGCCCAGCGCTGACGGGCATGCTCTATTCCGACTTGCTCTACCGTTTTCTGCCGTTGCCGTTGCTTCCCGATCGGGCGGAGACGCTCGAGCGCGCCTGGGAGGAGGCGTGGGACGCCCCGGACGCCAAGGGCGCTTCCCATCCCGCTGGAACGATCAGCGGACCCTTCCTCGCGCTTGCGCCAAAGGAGGGCGAGCCCTGGCGACCGCTGCTTATCGTGCAGGGCGCGAGCGAAGGCGGCGGGCGGCGCATGCTGACGAGCGCTGTCAGGTTCACCTGCGACGAGGTCGACGCCGACGACCTGCTCGATGGAATCGGCCACGATGTCGCGGCCTCGACCGCCATCCTTAACGGCGCGCGCTTTCCATGGGTGAGCCCGGGCGGCACTTTCACCCATCAGCCGTGCTACGCCAAAGAGGGCGATCCCAAGTCGAATGACCACGTTCTCGACGGCGGTTATTTCGACAACGCCGGGGCCGAGACCTTGCGCGAAATGACGCGCGCCATCCGCAATCTTCCTGGGGGCGGAGACAAGGACCTCGACATCGTCTTCATCCTGATCGGCTACGCCAGCCACGACCCGGCGAAGCCCGCGCCGCCGCCGGCGGGGGTCATGGCCTGGGCCTCCGACCGCATCGCCGCACTCATTCCCAACGACGTCTTCGCGCCGGTGCTCGGCCTCTACAACGGGATGGGCGCGCACGAAGCGCATCTGGCGCGGGAGATGAAGCTCGCCGGCCAAACAATTGTCGCCAACACCAACCCCTACGTCTCCCGGCTGACTGGCGACAACCCCTACGCCGCGCTCGTCCTCTGCCCAGGAGATGTCAAGCTAAGTAGCGGCCGGACCATCTCCTACGACCCGCCCATGGACTGGACGCTGTCCGGCGAAGCCAAGCGCTATATCGAGAATTCGGTCATCGCGACGGAGCCCGCCTGCAACGCGAAGCCCAATGTCGAAGCGATCGACGCCATCGTCGACAGGCTGAAGCGCTGACGAGGACGACCGACGGCTAAATCGCCAAACAGCCGTTCCGCATTGCCATGCGCAATTCGCTCCCGATCGCCGTCGCTGACTGGCAGCCCGGTCGAGAAAAGCGCGGCCCTCGGCCATCGACTGATAGGGATGGTCGGTCGAAAACATGATCCGGTCGACGCCGACCTGAAGCAGGAGTTCGAGGAACGTCGGCAGGAAGTTGAAGCCGGAGAACGTGTAATGGACGTTCTCGCGCAGATAGACGCTGATCGGCTTCTTGAGCTTGGTCATCGCCGGCGCCATGACGTCGACTCGCTGAAGCATGAACGGCAGCGTCTCGCCCATGTGCCCGACAACGATCTGCAATTCGGGATGCGCGTCGAATACGCCGCCGAGAATCATTCTGAGCACGTGCAGCGCCGTCTCGATGTGCCAGCCCCAGCCGGCGCCCGCCATCATCTCGCTGACCATCGGCTCGAGGCCGCCGAACCAGGCGTCGATCACCGGCCGAGGCGATTGCGTCGGATGGAGATAGATCGGAAGCTTGAGCCGCCTCCGCCCGCGCCAGGACCGGCCAGAAGAACCGGTCGTCGAGATAGCGTCCGCGATGATGGCCATTGATGACGACGCCTTTGAACCCACCCTCGCCGACCGCACGCTCGAGCTCGGCGAGCGCGGCCGGCGGATCGGCGATCGGCAGCGCCGCCAGGCCGAAGAACCGCGTCGGGTGGCGCCGGATGGCGTCCGCGAGCGCGGCGTTCGTGCTTCGGGCGAAGGTTGTCGCCTCCTCGACAGCGAGCTGCTCGACGCCCGGCGCCGTCAGCGACAGCGCCTGCATGGTCACGCCGGCGGCGTCCATCGCCGCGACCCGGCCGTCGCCCATATCGACGAGCTGATCGATGAGCGCAGCGAACCTCCCGCCGACCCGTTCCGCCTGTTCCTTCAGCCGGCGGCCAGGGCCGTCGAGGTAGGCGGGCGTGGCGAAATGTTCCTCAAGGGCGATGGTGCGCATTGCCGAACTCCGTCAGGACGGCGAGACGAGTTCAGCGCCTCCGCCCCGCCTCCGCATATCGAGTCCTAAATACGACGGCCTCATGCGCCCCGCCTAGGGCGCGCCTTGCCCGGGCGCTTCCGTGGGTTGCGCGTCTCGATATCCCATTGTACGGGCGGGGCAATCTGACGATGAGGCCGAATTCCCGACGCCGCGTTCGGTTCGGGTGGTTCGGCGCGGACAGGCGCGGATGATGACGGTTTGGATAAGTCTTGGCGTCGCGCTGCTGGCTTTCGCCTTTGGCGTCGCCGGACTTTATCTGCAGCGGCTTCTGCCGGAGCCGCACACGTCGGATCGCTCGCGGGACATGATCGCCGCGATCGTCGGCCTTATTTCGCTCCTGCTCGCGCTCGTCCTCGGGACCCTGGTCGGCTCGGCGTACAGCTTCTTTACGACGCAGAAATCGGAGATTGAGACATTCGCCGCCCGCTCAATTCATCTCGATCTGGCGCTCGCCGAATTCGGCCCAGAAACTGCGCCGGCGCGTGCGAGGATGAAACAGCAGTTGCAAGATCTCCACGACATGGTGTGGGGCGGGAACGGCAACGAGGCCGCGAGCGCCCTCTTGGTCGCGGAGCCGATCCCGCACATCAAGGAACTGGACGAATATGTCGCCTCGCTCGATCCGAAGACGCCGGCCCAACGGCAATTCGCCGCAGCCGCCGCCGCCGACATTGCCGCGCTCGAGCAGACCCGGCTTCTCATCTCGCTGCAACTGGCGAGCTCGGTCTCCTGGCCGCTGGTGGTGATCGT
>CAVOLE010000051.1:0-14268 GCA_963696665.1 uncultured Alphaproteobacteria bacterium | reverse complement strand
ATCAGTGTCGGTGGACCCGGCCTTGGCAAGGATCGCTGCGATCCCCTTCATCAGCGAATACCCGACGACGGAGCCGAGGCGCGGATAGTCGTGATACTTGTCCTGATAGGCTTTGAGGAAAGCCTCGTGTTCAGGCGTCTTGATATCGTACCAGGGATAGCCGGTGACGATCCAGCCTACCGGCGTCTCCGTCTTCAAGGGATCGAGATATTCGGGCTCCCCAGTCAGGAAGCTGACCACCGAGCGGTTCTGGAAGGTGCCGCGCGTGTTGCCCTCGCGCACGAGCTTCACGAGGTCGGGCCCGAACTCGACGTTGAGGATCGCGTCAGGCTTGGCGGCGTCGATCGCCTCAAGGACCGCGCCGGCGTCGATCTTGCCCTGCGGCGGCCATTGCTCGGCGACCCATTGGATGTCCGGCCGCTTCGCGGAGAGCAGCTTCTTGAACACCGCTACCGCTGACTGCCCATATTCGTAGTTCGGCGCGATCGTCGCCCATTTCTTGGCTGGAAGCTTGGCGGCCTCCTCCGCCAACATCGCCGCCTGCTCGTAGTTCGAGGGGCGGAGGCGGAAGGTGTAGCGGTTGCCCTTGGACCAGGTGATCGCGTCGGTCAGCGGCTCGCCGGCGACGAACAGCACCTTCTTTTGCGCCGCAAAATCCGAGACCGCGAGCCCAACATTGGAGAAAAAGGTCCCAGCCAGCAGGGCGACGCCCTCGTTGGAAACGAGCTCATTCGCCGCGGTCACCGCGTCGGCCGGCTTGCCCCCATCGTCCTTGGAAATGACGACAAGCTTCTTGCCGTCGACGCCCCCCTTGGCGTTGATCTCCTCGATGGCGAGCTGCCAGCCCTTGCGATAGGGCTCGGTAAACTGCGGCAGGCCAGAATAGCTGTTGATCTCGCCGATCTTGATGTCGTCGGCATGCGCCGACGCGAACATCGTCAGGGCCCCCGCGATCGCGATGAGGCTCTTCAGTCCGTTTCCGATCATGGCGGCCCCTCGGCTGCAGGCTCGCCTCGGCGTTCGGAGATTGGGGTCAACGCCGCCGGCGGCAAGGTCATTAGTACACGAATGGTAGCCCATCCGCTCCCCTTAGCAAGCGAGAAATTGCGGCAGGGATGCGGTGATCTGCCGTCTGGATGGGCGCCCTTGACATGCAGCGCACAATCATTAGTACACGAACGATCTCATCCGCTTTTGAGGAATGAATGAGCGCGCTGTTCGAGGAAAGGGTTCTCGACGTCCGCCACTGGACGGACGCCCTGTTCAGTTTCAAGACAACCCGAGACGGCGCCTGCCGTTTCAAGAACGGGCAGTTCGTGATGCTTGGGCTCAATGTCGAGGGCCGTCCGCTGATGCGCGCCTATTCGATCGCCTCCCCCAACTATGCCGAGGAGCTCGAGTTCTTCTCGATCAAGGTCCAGAACGGCCCGTTCACTTCGCGCCTCCAGCATCTCGCGATCGGCGACAGCATCCTCGTCGGCCGCAAGCCGACCGGCACGCTCGTCCTCGATAATCTGCGCGATGGACGCAACCTGTACCTTCTCGCGACCGGAACCGGGCTCGCGCCGTTTCTTGCGACGATCCGCGATCCCGAAACCTACGAGCGCTTCGCGACCGTCGTCCTCGTGCACGGAGTTCCGCACCAAGGCGGAGCTTGCCTATCGCGACCTGATCGAGTTTGAACTGCCCAAGGACGAGTTCCTGGGCGACCTGGTCGGATCCTCCTTGCGCTACTACCCCACGGTCACGCGCGAACCGTTCCACAACCAGGGCCGCATCCCCGACCTCGTCGAGTTCGGGGAAACTGTTCAAGGATCTGGCGCTGCCGCCGCTCGACGCCGAATGGGACCGCGTGATGATCTGCGGCAACCCGCAGCTCATCACCGACATGCCCGCGCTCCTCGAAGACCGAGGCTTCACCGAGGGCAATACAGGCGAGCCGGGCGATTACGTCATCGAGAAGGCGTTCGTCGAGAAGTAGCGCCAGCGCCGAAGCGCGGCCACGCTGCTGAGCCCGCGCTTCTACCTCAACCTGCCCAAGAGGGTGACGAACAGCGCCTTCTCGCGCTCGGCGAGCGGCGCGAGCGTTTCGCGCGTGATGGCGTGGGCCGTCGCGACATTCGCCTCGACGAAGGCCCGGCCCTCCTCCGACAGCACTAGCAGCCTGCGGCGCGCGTCCGCCTTGTCGGCCCTGGAGCAGACCAGCCCCCGCTTCATCAGCCGGTCGACCACACCCTTGATCGTCGCAACGTCCATCGCCGTCATGCGCCCGAGCTGATTCTGCGACGTCGGGCCAATCTCATGAAGCTTGGCCAGCGCCGCCCATTGCGTCGGCGTGGTCTCGGAGCCCATGCGCGAAGCGAACAGCGCCGTGTGCCGCTGGCTCGCTTGCCGGAGGATGAAGCCCACCTGGCTGTCGAGCACGTAGTCGGCAGCGATGCGCTCCAATCCATTGGCGGGCGGGTTCGCGAGGTCCTCGTCTGGACGACTCATGGGTCGGACTCGCATGCGGCGGGGCCGTTCAGCGCAGGCCGTCCTCGCCTTTGATGTCCTTGGCTTCGAGGCCGCCGACTCGCGGCAGTGGCCGCCCGCCTGTTGTGACGGCGACCGCGACGACGATTTCGTTGGCGCGCGGCGCATCGTTGATACTGACCTGCATGCCGTCGAAGTGCGAGCGCACGAAGGCCGCGTCCTTGTGGCCGAGCGGTATGTCAAGTTCGGCGCCCGGGCCGCCCCGCTTCTTTGACGAGGGAATCAGCGCCGCGCCCTTGCCCAAGGTCTTGCGCACCGGCGCGCCCATCTTCGGATGCAAGAGCGCCGCGGCATGCTCCATCTCGCCATTTTCGCCGACCAGCGCCGCCTTGCCGTAGCTTTGAGCGTCTCGCCCCTTGATCCCGAGCGCCGCAATCGCACGCTCGGAAAGCAGCTTGCCAAGCTCCTCGCCTGCCTCGACGAGCGGTGTGAGGTCCTCGACATACCGGCCTGCGAAAGGATTGGCGATGACAGCGATCGCGGCCGCACGCCGCACGGGCGGCGAGACCGCGCGTCCCATCTCCGTCAGCGTTTCGTCGACGACCGTCACGATCTTGCGGATGTCGAGGCTCATCGCAGTCCGTCCTCTCCCTTGATCTCCGACGCCTTCAGTCCGCCGACGCGCGCGTGAACGCGCGGCCCGGTCGTCATGACGAGGGCCAGCAGGATTTCGTCGGCGCGCGGCGAGTCGGCGACGCCGATCTCGAAAGCATCGAAATGGCTGCGCACGTACGAGGCGTTGATGTGCGTCACCGGAACGTCGAGCCGCGCGCCGGGTCCGCCGACCTTCTTGGTCGAGGGCACGATGGCCTTGGCGTCGCCCAGGATCGCACGCATCGCGTAGCCCCCGGGAACGTGCCAGAGGGCTCCGTGCTCGAGCTCGCCCGCGCTACCGATGATCGCCCCCTTGCCGTAGCCCTCGACCGCTTTTGGGTCGCCGCCAAGAGCCGCAACGAGATCGCGCGCCATCGCGACGCCGAGCGGCTCGAGATCCTTCATGAACGGTGCGATATCTTCGACGTAGCGCCCGGCGAAAGGGTTGCGAATCACGACGATCGCAGCGCCGCGTCTCCTCGGGTTCGCCACGACAGGGCCGCCCTCGTGAAAGATCTCCTCGACCATGATCACGCGCTTGCGCACGTCTATATCAGGCATCGAGCGTCTCCCTAAGAATCATTTCGACTTGCGACGCCTCGAGCGCCATGAAGCATCCGTCGCGGCTCAGGGCGCCCGTGACCCCTTGCAGATGGAGGGCCGCGGCGGCGATTGCTCCTCGGGCGATGAGCAGCTGAACCGCCGCGAGGCCCCGGTCAAGGGCGAGCGCGATCGAATCCGAGTTGAGCGGCGCGACGCCGCGCGTCACCAGCCGGTCGCCGAGATCGCTGTCCGGCTGGAGGCTGCGGGCGGGACGGCGCTCGACGCGCGGATCGCCGGGAAGGTCGACGGCGTTCGCGACGACAGTAGCGGCCGCGTCGGCCTCCGCCGCGCAAGACGCAAGGATCGTGACCGCGTCCGCAATGCCAAGCGAGAAACTGCGCCCCGGCGCGCCGGAAGTCGCGATCCCGCCGATGCCGTCCGCGGCGGCGAGCCCGGCGCGGGCGAACAGGGCGGGGCGGTCGGGCCGGCTGACGAGGCCAACCGTCGTCGCCTCGCCCGGCGCAAGCCACAGCGCGATGTCGCCGCCGTTGTTGACGGAGATGCGGGTAAGGCCCTCGCCCGACGCGCCGCGAGTGGCGGCGAGGATTTCGTCGGCGACGGCGCCCGCGACAGCGGCCATCGGCGTGATGAAGGCGTCCTGCGCGTGCGGCGCGACCGCCGCCTCCATCCGCCGCGCGACGGGGCCGTGGAAGGGACGCGGCACAGGCGCGGCGGGCGCTCGGAGCTCTGCAAGTTCCATGCAAAGCTCATCGAGCACGAAGCGGAACCGCGCCGCCGCGGCGCGATAGGCGACGACAACAGCCGCCGGCGCCCCTGCCGCTTCGACGATGAGGTCGATCGGGCCATCCTGCAGATGCAGTCGTCGCCCATCGGGCAGCATGCGGACCTGCGCGCGCTCCGTCCCGTTCATGCTCAGGCTTTCAGCCGTTGCTGCGGCGGCTGGACCGGCCACGGATTGCCGTCGATCTGACGCACGTGCCTTGCGGCCCCTTCGGTAAGCGCGCTCAACGGGCGCACATGGTCCATATGTCCGCCAAGCGCGGCGTAGTCAGAAAGCCGCATCGTGAATTCGATCGGCGCGACGAGCGCCGGCGTGGGGACGTAGCCGAAGGAATTGGCCGGCAGGCGCGTCACGTCGACCATGAAGGTGATGCCGCCGCCCGGCCAGACATAGGCGGGCGCGCCGCCGCAGGTCACGCGGGTCAGCGCGTCCTTGACCGAGCGCGTGAGACGAACCGGGTTTTCGGTGACGCCTGCGCGCAGGGAGCCGCCGGCGCCGCCCATGAACATGACCGTCGACAACGCTGGTTCGCAGTTCTCCTGGATGCGCTCGACAGACAGGCGCAAGGCCTCCGGCAATTCCGTCTCGACGGGCCGCAGCGCCTCGTCTAGCCGGTAGAAGCCGTAGTGCTCCCCTGTCGTCGAGACCATCAGCATGGTGAGGCCCGGCCGGGCTTCCTTCGGGTTGAACGGTCCCAGGATCGACAGCGGATCGGAAATGTTCGTGCCGCCCCAGCCCGTGCCGGGCTCCGCGACCTGAAAGTATCGGCCGGGCGTCGACCGCCGCCCTTTCATCTTGACGCCGGTTGGCGGAATGTCGAGCAGCTTGCCGGCCTGGTGTTCCGAGAGGACGCCCGTGATGTGATCGTCCACAACGATCACCTCGTCGACGTGTCCGAGCCATTGCTTGGCGAACATGCCGATCGTCGCCGAGCCGCAGCCGACACGCATCCGCTCCTCGCGAACGCCGTTGATGATAGGGGCGGCGCCGGCTTCGACCACGATCGTAACGCCGCCGTCGACGGTCAATTCGACCGGGCCGCCATTCGACAGGCGCAGCAGCGCATCGCAGGTGACCCGCCCCTCTTTCTTCGAACCGCCGGTCAGATGATGCACGCCGCCGAGGGACAGCATCTGTGAGCCGTATTCCCCCGTCGTCACGTGCCCGACGGCCTCGCCCTCCGCACGCACGGTCGATTGCTCGGGACCGAGGTAGCGGTCGGTGTCGACTTTCACCTTGACGCCGCAATAGCTGAAGATGCCCTCGGTCACGACCGTCACCATGTCGACGCCGTCGACTTCCGACGAGACGATGAAGGGCGCGGGCTTGTAGTCCGGATAGGTGGTTCCGGCGCCGATAGCGGTGACGAACACAGAATCGTCGGGCAGCACCGCGCCCGACCATTCCGCCGCATTGCGCGAGAAGGGCACGACCGCGCCGCCGCGCTCCATCGTGCGCTCGAGCAGCACGTGCGGATCAACCCGCACCAGCTCGCCGTTACGATTGGCGTAGCGGTCGCAGGCCCCGGCCATTCCAGGGCGGATGTAGCAGGTCACGGGACAAGCGTCGCAGCGCACTTTGTCGTCCGCTTCCAACTCGACCTGTCCGTGGCTCATGGCTCGCCTCGCCATTGGAAGCGCGCGGCGCTAGGTCCATGCGCGCCAAATCATTAGCATACTAATGAAATATCGCGTCGCCGCCCACTGTCAAGGTTTCTGTGCGCAGCCGGGCGGAGGCCTCCCGAAGCCCGGTCCAGGCTGGCTTGTCCGGGGCGAAGCGGGCGCGCAGATAGGCCACGAGGTCGGCAATCTGCGGGTCATCGAGGTGATGGCGGAAAGCGGGCATGGCGCCGAGCTCGCTTAAGCCCTCCGGATGCGCGCCGTTGAGGATGACGCGCAGGACCGTGTCCGGCTTGTCGGCGCGGATCGCGCTGTTGAGCGCGAGCGACGGCTTCACGCCGAACATGTCGAGACCCAGCCCGGGCTCGTGGCAGACGGCGCAGGCGCCGTCGTAGATGCGGGCGCCGGCGAAAGTCGCGGGATTTGACGCCCGCGCCTTCGCCGCCTGTTCGAGGCGCGTCTTGAGGCCAGGGTCGGCGGCGGGCGGCGCCGGCGCGAGCGAGACGAGATAGCGCGCCATCGCGCGAATGTCGGAATCGGGCAGGGGCTTGAGCCCCGCGACGATTGGCGCCATCGGCCCGCCGGCTGCGCCGTGCTCGGCGGAAAAGCCGCTGCGCAGGTAGTCGAAATAAGCCTGCTCAGTCCAGGCGATCGGCGCGGGCGACGACCCGTTGAGGGGCGGGGCAAACCACCCGTCGACCTCGCCGCCGGCCAGGTGATCGGCGCCCTTGAGTTCGGCGCCGAACGAGTTGCGGGGCGAGTGGCAGGCAGAGCAATGGCCGAGCCCTTCGACAAGGTAGGCGCCGCGATTCCACTCAGCGTCGCGATCGGGCCGCGCCTCGAAGGGCTCGGCCTGATGAAACATCGTGTTCCACGCCGCCATGAGCGGGCGGAAGCCGAACGGACCGCGAAGGTCGGCCGGACGGTTCGGCGCCGAGACCGGCGGCTGAGCCATGAAATAGGCGTAGAGCGCCTGCAGGTCGGCCTCGCTCGCCTTGACAAAGGATGTATAGGGGAACGCTGGAAAGAGATGGCGCCCGTCGCGTCCGACTCCCTCGCGCATCGCGCGCTCGAAGGCCGCGTAGGACCATGTCCCGATACCTGTCGCTTCGTCGGGCGTGATGTTTGTCGCATAGACCACGCCAAAGGGCGTGGCGATGGCGCGCCCGCCCGCCAGCGCCTCGCCGCCCGGCGCGGTATGGCAATGGGTACATCCTCCGAGACCGGCAAGCGCCCGGCCGCGTTCGATGGTCGCGGCAGACCACGTCGCGGGATCAGGCCGCGCGACGGGCGCAATCGCGCCGCCGATCGGCAGGCTCGCTAGGCCAAGCGATCCAAGCGCTCCGAACGCCGCCGCAAGCAACGGACCGAGCCGCCGCCGCGGCTTGGCCGGGGCGGCCGCCGGAATGGCAAGAGACGGCGCCTCGCGCGGCGCCGCCGCGGCAAATCCGGCCTCGCGCAAACCTTTGAGGATGCGGTCGGGCGTGAAGGGCGGCTCGCGGAACCGCACGCCCGTCGCGTCGAAGATCGCGTTGGCGATCGCCGCCGCGCTCGGCACCGAGGCGGATTCGCCGACGCCGAGCGGCTCGTGTTCCGGCCTTGAGACCATGAGCACATCGATGGCCGGGAGCTCGGAAAACGTCAGGAGCGGATAGCTTCCCCAGTCGCGCGACGTTACAGCGATATCGGAGAAGGTGACCTTCTCCTTGAGCACGCGGCTCGTTGACTGGATGACGTTGCCGTGAATTTGGTGACGTACGCCCTCGGGATTGATCATCAAACCCGAATCCTGCCCCACTGTGACTCGGGTCAACGAAACCTCGCCTGTGCCGGGATTGACGGCGACGTCCGCCACCCAGGCCGACCATGCCGAGGCGAGGCCGGGAAACTTCGAGTGGACATAAACCGCGTAAGCGAAGCCGCGCCCCAAGAGATTTCCGCTCTCGTCGCGGCGCATGCGCGGCCCGGCATGCGGCTCCCATTTGGCTCTCGCGGCGATCTGCTCGACGAGGTCTCTCCCGCGAGCGTCCTTGAGATAGCGCAGACGGTAGGCGATTGGGTCCACGCCCGCCTCCGCCGCGAGCTCATCGATATAGGATTCATGGGCGAAGGTGTTCGGCAGGGCCGACACGCCCCTCAGCCAAGCCGCGCGCGCGATTGGCGCCATGTCGTGGACGACCACGCGATGATTGGCGAAATCGTAAGGGCCGATCGCCGTCCGGTCGCCCATCTCCGCAATTGCGGGCGTCGGAGGAATCTTGCCGGTGAGGATCAGCGCGAGCGTGGGCGCGGGGTTGGATGGATAGCGGGTGGCGAAATCATAGGCCGCGACCCCGCCGCCAACGTCGAGGCCGCCGTCAACGCTCATCAGCTGGGCAGCGCCCTTCGGCTCCCACTGATGCTCCTGATCGCGCGTCAGCTGCACCCTGACCGGCCGGCCGACCGCGCGCGAGAGCAGCGCGGCGTCGGCGGTCACGTCATCCGCCCCGTTGCGCCCGTAGCACCCCGAAGCCTCCATCCGGATCAACTCGATGACGTCTTCCGGAAGGTCGAGAAGCAGCGCCAGGTCGCTACGCATCCATAAGGGGTTCTGCGTGCCGGACCAGACGCGCGCCCGGTCGCTAGTGACGTCGGCGAGCGCGGCGGACGGGCCGATCGAGCCGTGCAGCTGGTAGGGCCAGACATAGGAGCGAGTGAGCCGCGCGGCGGCCGACTTGAGGGCGCTATCGACGTCGCCCTTGTCGAGCAGCTTGCGCCGCCGCGACGGGTTGCGCGTCAGCGCGACGGCGACGTCGGTGAGATCCGGCGGCTTTGCTCCTTCGCGCCACTCGACTTCAGCGCGCGCATCGCCGCCTCGGCCTGCTCCTCCCGCTCGGCGACGACGCCGACGAAATCGCCAACGACCACGGTCGCCACGACGCCCGGAAGGCGAGCGATGGACGCTTCGTCGACGCGGATGAGCGAGCGCCCGACGTGGTCGCCCGAATCGAATCCCGCATAGGGTGGCCGGACGACGCGTCCGTGCAGCATGCCGGGCACGCGCATGTCGTGGACATAGACGAGGCCGCCTGTAGCCTTGGCCGGAAGATCCACGCGCGGCGGCGACGCGCCTACAATGCGGTAGGCGCCCGGCGCCTTGACCGTCGCATCGTCCGCGAGCTTGAGCCGTATCCGCTCTTCGCCGATCAGTTCGGCGTAGCTCAGGCGGCGATTGTCGTCCGCGAGAGGCCGGACGACGCCGTCATCGACGGTCAGCGCCTCCGCAGCGATCCCAAAGATCGCCGCGGCCCGATCCACAAGGAAGCGCCGCGCCTGCGCCGCGGCGCGGCGCAAAGGGATCGCGCTGAGCTGGATCGTCTCGCTGGCGATGGTCGGTCCTTGGTCGGGAGCGAGGCCCGTGTCGCCGAGCACCATCGCGACGCGCTCGAAGGAGACGTCCAGCTCCTCCGCGACGATCTGCGCCAACGCGGTGCGGATGCCCGTGCCGAGGTCGACGTGGCCGTTGAACGCCGTCACTTCGCCCGCCGCAGCGACGATGACGAAGGGCGCGAGGGCGTCCGCGGGCGCCTCGTCGAGAGAGTTGCTGCGCGCCTCCGGCTCGACGACAGCAAGCGTGCCCGGCTTTTCCAAATAGTCCGCGCGGCGGAGCCCCTGCGGCTGCAGCCCGGTCACGCGCGGAGAGCCCTCGCCGCGAGCCGCACGGCCGCGATGATCTCGACATGTGCGCCGCAGCGGCAGAGATTGAAGCGCAGCGCCTCGCGGATGTCCGCTTCGGAGGGATCGGGATTGACGTCGAGGAGGGCAACCGCGGACATGATCATTCCGTTGAGGCAATAACCGCACTGCGCCGCCGCGCAGGCTATGAAGGCCTGCTGCACCGGATCGAGCTTGTCGCCGTCGGCCAGGCCCTCGAGCGTCGTTACGCGCCGCCCTTCGACATTCGCAAGCGTCAGCACGCAGCTTCTTGCGAGCTTGCCATCGATAAGAATGCTGCAAGCGCCGCATTCGCCGAGGCCACAGCCGTATTTCGGCCCGTTGAGAGAGCAGTCGTTGCGCAGAAACGAAAGTAAGGGGGTCGTCCGCGGCAGGCGCGCTTCGACGGTCGCACCATTCACTAGCAAAAACAAGCGAGCTCGATACAACTCAGAACGCGGCCAAACATCCGCATCATGCGGGAATCCCGTATGTCGTTGGGACTCCTATGGTGCAGGGCGCGGGAAGGCTCTGTCAATAAAGGCAGCACGCGCGTTGACGTAATGCCTTATATTTGATACATCACACTTCAGGAGGAAGCATTGACCAGGAGCACATCTGCTCTCGATTGCCGTTGGCGCGATCGAAGGGCCGAAATCTTCCATATTCGTTTCCGCGACTTCAGCCGATGAAGGTCCAGCGCAAAGAATGCCCGCTCGCCGGCAGCCTGCTGGCTTTCGAGCCCGGCGTTCGAAGGCCGACCCGGACTTCGCCAGGCCAGCTTGAGCGCATGGCTTCGATGCGCCAGCACGATATGAGCGTCACTCCCCTCAGGACATTGGGGTGACGCTCGTGTTCAATCGAGCTTCCCTCAGCGAGCAAGTCGAAGCTGCGCTACGGCAAGAAATCACGCTTGGCCGCTTGCGCCCCGGGCAGAGAATTAGCGCGTCCGACTATCTGACCAACTGGAATGTGAGCATCACGCCGTTCCGTGACGCTGTGCGAACTCTGCAGACTCGAGGCTTCGTAACAGTGGAGCCGCGCAAGGGCGTCTATGTCGCGGAGATCAATCTGAAGACCTTGCAGGAAATCTTTGAGTTGCGGATCGCGCTTGAATGCATGGCGATCGAGCTTGCCACCTCGCGCGCCGATGGGCGGGAGGCGGAGCGCGTCCGAGCAGCTTACGTCAAAGCCGGCGTCCGGGTTCGCAAGGGCGACAACTCGTTACTGGCGGAGACCGATCAGGCGGTCCACGATTTCGGCCGCAATTCGTGCGGCAACGCACGTCTGCAGCAGCTTCTGTCATCTCACATGGATCTCATCCAGTGGACGCAGAATACGGCCATCCGCAAATATCCTGAATCCCGTGAACTGGCGTTGCCAGAGCATATTGCAATCATGGACGCTGTCTGCGCGTGCGACGCCGCTCAAGCTTCGCGCGCCATGCGGGCTCACCTCGAGAACGCCTATTTGCGGATGGCGGACCGGTTCGAGGCGGCGCAGGAAGCGAGTTCCGGCGCGGGCGCCCGATGAAAGTCAAATCTGTCAGTTCGCACATCCTTCGCGCGCCGCTCGGCGCACAGAAGTTTTATTCGTCGCAGGCCGCTTTTCCGGAACGGAACAGTTACCTGGTCCGGGTCGAAACGGACTCCGGTCTCGTCGGCTGGGGAGAAGGCGGCCAATATGGTCCGCCGGAGCCGGTCGCCGCGTGCGTCGACGCGGTTTTTGCGCCACGGCTCATCGGGCGAGACCCGACCGAGCCCGTGAGGATCTGGGAGGAGCATTACGCGTTTTCCCGCGATTTCGGGCAGAAGGGAACTTATATCGAGGCGATCTCCGCCATCGATATCGCGCTTTGGGACATTGCGGGCCAGGCCGCGGGCCTTCCCGTCTGGAAGATGCTCGGAGGACGCTTCCGCGACAGCGTGACCGCCTATGCGACCGGCTGCTACTACCCGGACGATTTCCGCAACCTGCCCGCGGTTCTGCGAGCCCTCGAGAAGGAGGCGTCAGGCTACGCCGACGCCGGCTTCCAGTTCCTCAAGATCAAGGTGGGCCTGCTTAGCCTCGCTGACGATGTTGAACGCCTTCGCGTCATCCGAGCGGCGGTTGGTCCACGGATCGGACTGCTTGTCGACGCCAACCATGCCTATAACGCCGCTTCGGCCGTCCGCATGGGCAGGCTCATGGAGCCGCATCAGGTCGAGTTTTTCGAGGAGCCGGTTACGCCTGAGGATCGCGAGGGATACCGCAAAGTGCGGTATGAGAATCCCATCGCCGTGGCGGGGGGCGAGTGCGAATTCACCCGTTACGGATTCCGCGATCTCATCGGCGGCGGCTGCGTCGACATCGCCCAGCCGGACCTTGCTTGCGCCGGCGGATTTTCGGGCTGGCTCGACATCCTTGCGCTTGCGAAAAGCTATGGCGTCGCCACGATCCCTCATGTTTGGGGGTCTGGCGTCGCGGTCGCGGCGGCGCTTCACGCGGTGGCGTCAATTCCGCCTTTCCCGCACACCGCCAATCCACTCCCGTTGCTCAACGAGCCGGTCATTGAATTTGACCGCAAGCACAATCCGCTGCGAGACGAGCTCCTCGCCGAACCGTTCGCGCTGAAGGATGGACGCCTCGTGGTTCCCGATCGTCCGGGGCTTGGCGTCACAGTAAGGGATGACACCCTCAGGGCCTACAAGCGATGACGAGAGGGTTTTCTTCGACGCGCCTTGCGCAAAAGAACGTGCCGATCACGGGCGCAGGAGCTAGCTTTGGCCGGCACAAAGCTCGGGCCTTGGCCGCCGAAGGCGCGGACGTCGCCATTCTCGATTTCCAAGACGCCGCCGTAACGGCGACAGAGATCACCGCGCTTAAGCGCCGATGCGAGGTCTTTCGATCCGACGCGCGCGACGAGGATCGAGTCAAAACAGCAATGACAGGTCAAGCCATCAACGTCACCGGCGGATTCATCATGACGTAAGTCTGCAATTTCGTCCGGCGGCCGCGCCGACTTCGGTCCTTAGATGAAGGAAGACAACGAACATCGCGTTTCGAGTTCTTGACGACCAGACCAGCGGTCCATGACTATGCATGAATGATCGTTGTTGTAGTAAGCAACGCGATCTTGGAGCGGCCACAAGGCCGCGCGGAATCAAGTTGAACGTCGCAACGCCGATCATGACGTTGCGCAATGGGAGGAAGAGCATGGCCAACTCGACTCTGACTGCTAACCCGAACCGCCGGCGCTTTCTTCACGGCGCGGCGGCTCTCGGCGTCGCGGGCGCATTGCCCGCGATCCCGACGCGATCGGCTTTCGCCGCGGACTCGGAGAATTTGGTTCCCAAGCAGCACTATCTCATCGCCTTTTCGAACGGCGACATGAACAATTCCTGGCGCGCCGCCTTCGTCAATTCGATGGAGCAGTGGGGCAAGAAGTTCAAATCGGTCGGCCCGGGGGTCGACTATGTATGGACGAACAGCGCCGGCAACTCCGCCAAGCAACTTCAGGATTGCCAGACCCTGCTCGCGCAGAAGCCGAACATCCTCATTCTGTCTCCCAACCAGGCGCAGCCCCTCGACCCCGTGATCGATATGGCGACCAAGGCCAATGTGCCCCTCGTGGTCATCGACCGCGCGCTGATCCGCAAGCCGCCGACCGGCACGTATGTGCTCAACATCACGCAGAACTACGGCGTGAGCGGCATGACGATGGCGGCCTACGCGCTTGCCCATCTCAGAGAGAAGCACGGCGACTACAAGGGCAACATTGTCGAGATTCAGGGCGAGCTGGGCTCGTCTCCGAACAACGACATGTATGTCGGCATCCGCGAGGTCCTGAAGAACTATCCCAACATCAAGATCCTCTCGACCGAGGAGGGCAAGTGGTCGAACGACGGCGGCCGGCGCGTGATGCAGGGATTCCTGCAGCGCTTCACCGACGATCAGATGGATGTCATCTTCACCTACTCGGACGCCGAGGGTCTCGGCGCGATGCAGGCGATCAAGGCCGCGGGGCGGAACGAACTGCTCGACGGACGCATCGCATCGAAGGATGGCGACGTCGCCTTCGTCCAGGCTGTGGCCGAGGGCAAGGCCATGATGTCGACGGAGTGCCCGCCCTATTACGGCGCCTTTGCGATCCCCGAGGCCATCCAATATCTCAACGGGACGCTGGATCAGAAAGGCATCCAGTATCTCAAGCTGCGCGTCTGGCCCAATCCCAACGCGCCAACCCTGCTCAGCGTTTCTGACGCGGAGGTGAAGGCGATCCTCGCCAAGCAGATCAAATTCACGCTGGACGCGAAGCTGCCGCTCATTCCGCCGGAGACCGGCGACTATGAGCAGCTCTATTTCGACGCCTCGAAGGTCAAGGGCTACGACGATGTCCAGGCCTACCTGAAGGTCGAGAGGTTCCGAAGGACCTCTACGACCTCCAGAACACCAAGTCGTAAGCTACGGAGCCGCAACGCTCACCGTCTGGCGACCATCGGTGGC
>CAVOLE010000050.1:0-60800 GCA_963696665.1 uncultured Alphaproteobacteria bacterium | reverse complement strand
GCAGGCCGACGGCCGTCAACGCCAATATCGAGAACCTCAGCGACTTCTTCATTGCGCCCCCTTGATCTTTCGAGCGTCGCGGCTCGGGTCGAGCCTTCGTCCGATCGAGGCCGACGAACGGCGAACGGTAACACGGCCGCCTTCGAATCCCAATAGGAGAACGGCGCCGGCGGGATCGCAATCATTGCACCTGTCGAAAGCGCTGAGTCCTGATCCCAGCATCATCTGCCCGTTACAGATCCCTCACACGGAGTGGCGACGATCAGATGGCAACGTTCCGCAGATCAAGGAGGAAGACCCATGAAGAAGACACTGGCCACCCTCGCCGCCGGCCTGGTCCTGTCGGGCGCCGGCGCGGAGTGGCGGCCGCCTTGGCCCCGGCCGCTGGGGCCGCCGCGCCCCCGGCGGCGGCGGTCTCATCGACCACCGCCTCGGGACAGCAGACGGTCCGGCACTGGCTCCGCACCGCACCGGCGCGAGGTGGCAGCGGCACGTCGTCGCCATCAGCGCCAAGACGATCAAGATCACGCCGAAGGAGCTGGTGACCGACCTGCGCTCCGGCACGTCGATCGCCGAGGTGGCGCAGGCGCACAATGTGGCCCCGTCGACCGTCGAGGCGGCGCTGGTGACGGCCGGTGACGCCCGCGTCGACAAGGCTGCGGCCAACCACCGGCTGACGGCCGACCAGGCCGCAAAGATCAAGGCCACGCTCCCGGCCGCCGTGGACAAGATCGTCAACCACGTCTTCGGGCAGCACACCAGCGCGAGCTGAGCGGTTGATGGACGCACGGTGCGCCGGTCCGCGCGGGCGGCGCACCAGCGCGTCCGCACCCCGACCGTTCGTGCCTTGGAGCGGAGGAGGTGGGATTTGAACCCACGGTGACTTGCCCCACACACGATTTCCAATCGTGCCGATTCGGCCGCTCTCGCACTCCTCCGGGCCGGCCGCGAGGGCAGCACGCGAGCGAGGCTATCGTCTCTCCTGATCCCGACGTTCTGTGCGGCGGCCGGGTCCTGCGCGACGGCGCCCGTGAATCGAGTCAGGGCCGGAAGGCAGCAGCTCTCAGCGGGTCGGTTCGTGTGCCGTAGCCAACCTGGCCGTCGCACCGACGCCGGGCGTCCGGGATCGGGCGCGACGCGCCGCCGGTATCTGCCGCTCGTGTCCGAGGCGCCGGTCGATCAGCTGGCGCCGCGAGGCGCCCTACCAGTCCCTCTACCGGCGGTTCCGGCCGCAGCGCTTCGCGGAGGTTCGCGGGCCAGGATCATGTCGCCGCCGCGCTGCGCAACGCCGTGCGCGACGAGCGGGTCGCCCACGCCTATCTCTTCAGCGGTCCCCGCGGGACCGGTAAGACGTCCACCGCCCGCATCCTCGCCAAGGCGCTCAACTGCACCGAGCCCGCGACGGCGAGCCGTGCGGCAGGTGCAGTCGTGCCTCGAATCGCCGCCGGCACGCTCGATGGACGTCCACGAGCTCGACGCCGCCTCCAACAACGGGGTCGACGCCATGCGCGACCTGGTGGCCCGGGCCGCCCTCGGCACCCCGGGCCGCTGGAAGGTGTACATCGTCGACGAGGTCCACATGCTCTCGACGGCCGCCTCGAACGCGCTGCTGAAGACGCTCGAGGAGCCGCCGGGCCATGTCGTCTTCGTGCTGGCGACGACCGACCCGCAGAAGGTGCTGCCGACCATCCGGAGCCGCACGCAGCACTACGAGTTCCGGCTTCTCGGTCCCGAGGTGCTGCAGGCGCTGCTCGACGAGGTGCACGACCAGGCCGGGCTCGACCTGCCCGACCACGCCATCGACGCGGCCGTGCGCAGGGGACGCGGCTCGGCCCGCGACGCCCTGTCCGTCCTCGACCAGGTGGTGGCGGCCGGGGTGGTCGACGAGGACGTCGGCTATCTGTGGGAGCTGACATCGGCCGTCGCCGAGCGTGACGGCGGTCGCGCCATCCGGGCGGTGGCCGCCGCCATCGCCGCCGGGCGCGATCCCCAGGGGATCGCCGGCGAGCTCGCCGACCACCTCCGCCAGGGCTTCCTGTCGATGGTCGCGCCCGACCTGGTGACGGTGGCCGGCGAGGAGCGCCGGCGGATCGCCGAGCTGGCCGAGCAGATGGGCCTTGCCCGCGGTGGTGCGGGCGATGGAGGCGATGGGCCGGGCCCAGGTGGGGATCCGCGACACCCCCGATCCGCGCATCCACGTCGAGGTGGCGCTGATCCGGCTGGTCGAACCCGAGTTGACGACGACGTGTCCAGCCTGGCGCTCCGGGTCGAGCGTCTCGAGCGGGCGGTCCACGACGGTGTCGCCCCGTCGCCGGCCCCTTCCGCGCCCACGGCCGTGCCGGCCGCGTCCACTACGGCGCCGCAGCCGAGCGGCGAAGCGTCACTTCCGACGAACGATCCCGCGGCCGATCCGGTGGGTGCGGCTTCCTCCGGCGGGCCGCAACGGGCCCGGAAGGCGCTCGGGGCCGTCAAGCGGCAACTCGAGTCGGCGCCCGCGCCATCGGTCGAGCCTGCCTCCAAGCCCAAACCCGAGGCCGAGTCGGCGTCCGACCCGCCGGCCGCGGGTCCGGACCCCACGACGTCGACCCCCAAGGCGGCCACGCCGGGCGCCCCGACTCGGGACCAGCTCAGCCAGGCGTGGGGCGACGGCCTGCTCGCCGGCCTCCCGCAGCGGGCCCGGGCCCGGTTCCGGGTCGGACGCTTCGTCAGCGTGGACGACGGCGTCGCCGTGTACGGGCTGCCCAACGAGGCCCACCGGGGGTTCTGCGAAGAGGTCCGGGGCGTTGTGGAGGAGGCGCTGCCGCGCCCACTTCGGCACGCCGATGCCCATCCGCCTGGTCGTCGACGACGACAGCGCCGACCCGGCCGGGGCGCTGCCGGCGACGCCGGCCGAGGTCCACGATGACGAGCCCGACCTGCTCGATCCCGAGGTGCTGGCGGCCGTGACCGAGCCGGCCGGCCAGGGGCTGAGCGCCGCCGAGCGCCTGAAGCAGGCGTTCCCCGGCGCCGAAGAGGTCTGATGTCGGTCTACACCCAGCCGCTCCAGAACTTGATCGACGAGATGGGGCGTCTCCCCGGCGTCGGCCCGAAGTCGGCCCAGCGCATCGCCTTCCATCTCCTGAAGGTGAGCCGCGAGGACGCGCTGCGCCTGGCCGACGCCATCGTGACCATGAAGGAGCGCACCACGATGTGCGTGCGCTGCTTCAACGTCGCCGAGGGCGAGCTGTGCGCCATCTGCGCCGACCCGCAGCGCGACGAAGGCGTGCTCTGTGTCGTCGAGGATCCCGCGACATCGTCGCCGTGGAGAAGACCCAGGAGTTCCGAGGCCGGTACCACGTGCTGCACGGCGCGCTGAACCCGATCGAGGGGGTCGGACCGGATCAGTTGAAGGTGCGCGAGCTGCTCGGCCGTCTCGAGCCCGAGCACGTGCGAGAGGTGATCCTGTGCACGAATCCCAACCTCGAGGGGGAGGCGACCGCCATGTACCTGGCACGCCTGCTCAAGCCTCTCGGTGTGGAGGTGACCCGGATCGCGAGCGGGCTGCCGGTGGGCGGCGACCTCGAGTACGCCGACGAGTTGACGCTCGGACGGGCGATCGAGGGCCGCCGCCAGATGAGCGACTGACGCGGCTGTCGCTCAGGCGAAGCGGACGATCGAGGCCACGCCGGCGATCAGGCAGTAGATGGCGAACGGCGTGAGCGTCCGCGTCTCGAAGTACTTGATCAGGAACCGGACCGCCAGGTAGGCGCCGACTCCGGCGAGCAGGCTCCCGACGATGATCTGGCCGTGGACGTCCTTGCCGAGCGGACCGAACAGGTCGGGGATCTTCAGGAGGCCGGCGCCGAGGATGATGGGCGTCGCCAGTAGGAACGAAAACCGCGCTGCGTCCTCGTGGTCGAGGCCTCGGAGCAGGCCCGCGACCATGGTGATGCCCGACCGGCTGATCCCGGCCAGCAGCGCCAGCACCTGAAACACGCCGATCACACCCGCCTCGCGATAGTCGAGGGTGTCGAGCCGCCGTCGCGGCCCGCGGTCGGCGGGGTCGACGTACGCCCGCGCCCACGGTCGCCGAACCGCGCGCCGTTCGCGTCGGCGTGGGCCAGCGTAGCTCCGCGGCCTCGGCGTTGTGGCGGTCGGCCAGGCACGCGCCCACGGCCGCCTGCCGCCGCAGGCGCTCGCCGGTCAGGAGGATGAGCCCGTTCACGGTCAGGAAGACGGCCGCCGACAACGGCTTGGCGAACTGCGTGCGTAACCGGTGTTCGACCGCGAGCCCCGTAAGGCCGGCGGGGATGGTGGCGATGACGAGCAACCACCCGAGGCGCTGCGCGGAGGTTTCGATCCGTCGGTCGCGGATGGACGTGAGGATGCCGCCGATGATCCGCACCCAGTCGCGCCAGAAGAAGATCAGCAGCGCCACGGCGGTGGCCACGTGCAGGCCGACGACGAACGCGAGGTAGAAGGACTCGGAGTCGGCCTGGGAGTTGACGATGTTGTGCCATCCCAGCCATGCCGGCACGAGCACGGTGTGCCCCAGGCTCGACACCGGAACGAGCTCGCTGACTCCCTGCAACAAACCGGTGATGATGGCCTGCACCCAGGTCAGGCGAGGCGTGGGGGCGTGCGCCGCCGAGAGCAGCACCTGGTGAGCGAGCACGCTGTGGGGTCCCTTCGATCGATGTGCCGGTGGGTCGCCGTGCGCCGGCGCGGCCCCGCAGTCGGGCGCGTCGCGGTCCGCGCCCGGGGCCACGCTACGGGTGGACGGCCACCTCTGACAACGTGGGCTCGGCAGGCCTTGCGGGCGGCGCGGCGGACGCATCCGGCCCAGGTGCGCCCGCGCCTCGTCGACCCGGCGTTGCGCCAGGGCTATGTAGTCGGGGTCGACGTCGTAGCCGACGTAGCGGCGGTCGGCCTGCGCCGCGGCGACGGCCGTCGACCCGGCGCCCACGAACGGATCGAGCACGAGATCGCCGCCGAACGTATAGAGCTGGATCAGGCGGGCGGGGAGCTCGACGGGGAACGGGGCCGGGTGGCCGATCCGGGTCGCCGACGCGGGCCCATCTCCCACACGTCAAGCGACCAGGCCATGAAGTCGTCGCGCCCGATCGTCGACTCGTAGGGCAGGCCGCGGCTGCGCCGCTCGCGTTCGGACAAACGCGCGGTTGAAGCGACCCTTGCTGGCGATCACGATCCGTTCGGTCGTGTCGCGCAGGACCGGGTTGGTCGCCTTGCCGAAACTGCCCCAGGCGCACGATCCGTTGGCGCCCTTGGCCTTGCGCCAGATGATCTCGCCGCGCAGCAGCAGGCCGAGATCGTTCTGCAGGATGGCGGTGACGTCAGCCGAGAGCGAGCGGTACGGGCGGCGCCCGAGGTTGGCGACGTTCACCGCGATACGGCCGCCCGGCTCGAGCACGCGCACGCACTCGGCGAAGACGGCGCCGAGCATGTCGAGGTACTCGAGGTAGCTCGCCGGCACGTGACCCTCGCCCAGATCGGTCTCGTACGCCTTGCCGGCGAAGTACGGCGGCGAGGTCACCACCAGCGCCACCGAGTTGTCGGCGACGCGCTCCATGCGACGGCTGTCGGCCGCCACGAGGAGGTCGACCGCAGCGGGCGGATTGACGGTGTCGTCGTCGGAGAGCGCCGGCTGCACGAACCGCTGATAGAAGGCGCCGGCGTCGTGGCTCTCGCGCCGGCCCGCGCCGAACGTCGAGGTCGCCGTCGGCCGGCGGGGCCGCGGCTCGGGTGCGGTCACGCCGGCTCGGGTGCAGTCACGCCGGTCGATGGTACGCGGGACCGCGCAGCGGCGGCGCGATCCACCGCAGCGGCGTCGTTGCGGTGCTCGGCCGTCGCCGATAGGCGCTCGGACTTACGCCACGCTCCGCAGGATCATGGCGTCGCCCTGACCGCCACCGCCGCACAGGGCGACGGCGGCCGTCCCGCCACCCCGGCGCTTCAGCTCGTTGAGCGCGGTCAGCGCCAGGCGCGTGCCGGACATGCCGATGGGGTGGCCCAGGGCGATGGCCCCGCCGTTCACGTTGGTCACCTCGTCGGTGATGCCGAGCTGGTCCATCGAGGCGAGGCCGACCACGGCGAACGCCTCGTTGAGCTCGTAGATGTCGACGTCGCTCGTGCTCTTGCCGACCTTGTCGAGGGCCTGGCGGATGGCGTGCGCCGGCTGCAGCAGCAGCGACGCGTTGGGCCCGGCGACCTGGCCGTAGGACACGACCTCGCCGAGCGGGCGCCCGCCCAGGCGCTCGGCCGTGGCCTTGCTCGTCACGATCACGGCCGCCCCGCCGTCGGAGATCTGGCTGGCGTTGCCGGCGGTGATGGTGCCCGACTTGTCGAACGCGGGCCGCAGGCCGCCGAGGGACTCGGCCGTCGTGCCCGGGCGCACGCCTTCGTCGGTGTCGACCACCAGCGGATCGCCCTTGCGCTGGGGGACCTGCACCGGCGCGATCTCGTCGGCGAAGCGGCCGTCCTTGATGGCGGCGGCCGCCCGCTCGTGCGACTGGGCGGAGAAGGCGTCCTGCCGCTCGCGGCTGATGCCCGCCTCCCCGGTTGTACTGCTCGGTCCCCGCCCATGGCGCAGTGGTCGAACTGGCAGTCAAGGCCGTCGTACATCATCGAGTCGACGAGCTCGCCGTCGCCGAGCCGGTAGCCGGCGCGGGCCCCGGCGAGCAGGTAGGGGGCCTTGGTCATGGACTCCATGCCCCCGGCCACCACGATGTCGGCCTCGCCCGCCTGGATCATCAGGTCGGCCAGGTAGATGCTGTTCAGCCCGGACAGGCAGACCTTGTTCACCGTGGTCGCCGGGACCGTCATGGGGACGCCGGCCTTGGTGGCCGCCTGGCGAGCGGTGATCTGGCCCTGGCCCGCCTGCAGGACCTGGCCCATAAAGACGTAGTCGACGTCCTCGGGCTTGACCCCGGCCCGCTCCAGGGCGGCGGCGATGGCGAAGCCCCCCAGGTCCATGGCGCTGAAGCCGGCGAAGGCGCCGGACAGCTTGCCGATCGGGGTGCGGGCGCCAGCGAGGATGACGGAACCGGGCATGTCGGACCTCCGAGTCGGACAGCGGCCGATCGGCGGCGACACCCCCTTGGGCCCGCCTGCGACTGACCATCGATATTGCCTCTCGGTTGACGGCCGCAGGGAACGGGCCCGCTCCGGGCCCGGCCGTGGCCGGGATTAGGGCCGGACGGCCGGGTATCCTCCGCCGCCATGCAGGATTTCTGGCAGCCATCCCGGCCGGCGCCAGGCGAGGAGATCGCCGACCTGCCCTGCCCGACCTACCGGGCCGCCTTCGTGCGCCGGAACGAGGCGACATGTTCGCCGGGGTCGACTCGAGGACAAGGATCCTCGCAAGTCCCTGCACGTCGGCGAGGTGGCCGTGCCCGAGCTGGCCCGGACGAGGCCTACGTGGCGGTCATGGCCAGCGCCATCAACTTCAACACCGTGTGGACCTCGATCTTCGAGCCCCTCCCCACCTTCGGCTTCCTCGATCGCCTGGGCAAGGAGTGCCTGTGGGGCCCGCCACGCCCTCGACCACCACATCGTCGGCTCCGACGCCTCCGGCGTGGTGCTCCGGGTCGGCTCGCCGTGCGCAACTGGAAGGTCGGCGACCGCGTCATGATCCACTGCAACCACGTCGACGACCAGGACCCCACCGCCCACGACGACTCGATGCTCGCCGCCAACCAGCGGATCTGGGGGTTCGAGACGAACTTCGGCGGCCTGGCCGACCTGGCCGTGGTGAAGGCCAACCAGCTGATGCCGAAGCCCGCCACCTCACCTGGGAGGAGGCGGCCGTCAACGCCCTGTGCAACTCGACGGCGTACCGCATGCTCGTGTCCCCCAACGGGGCCCGGATGGAGCAGGGCGACGTGGTGCTGGTGTGGGGCGCCGACCGGCGGGCTCGGGAGCTACGCCGTGCAGCACGTGCTCAACGGCGGGGGGACCCCCATCGGCATGGTGTCGTCGCCCGACAAGGTGGCGCTCCTGCACGAGCTCGGCATCGGGGCGGTCATCGACCGCAAGGCGGCGGCTACCGGTTCTGGTCCGACGAGCACACCCAGGACGAGTCGCGAGTGGCGCCGGTTCGGCAAGGACATCCGGGCGCTGGTCGGCGACGACCCCGACATCGTCTTCGAGCACCCGGCCGCCAGACCATGGGGCGTCGGTCTTCGTGTGCAAGCGCGGCGGGATCATCGTGACCTGCGCGGCGACCTCCGGCTACATGATCGAGTACGACAACCGCCACCTGTGGATGAAGCTCAAGACGATCAAGGGCTCGCACTTCGCCAACTACCGCGAGGCGTGGGACGCCAACCAGCTATCTGCGACGGCCGGTCCAGCCGCCGCTGTCGGCCGTCTACCCGCTGGGGAGGTGGGCGAGGCCGCGTACCAGGTCCACCACAATCTGCACGAGGGGAAGATCGGCGTCCTCTGCCTGGCCCCGCAGGAGGGCTGGGTATCGACGACCCGGAGCGGCGCGCCGAGATCGGCGAGGACCAGATCACCGCCTTCCGCCGGCACGGCGCATGAGCGGGACCGCCGGCAGCGGCTGCTGACCGAGATCGACCACGTCGCCATCGCCGTGCGCGACCTGGAGAGCGCCATCGCGTGCTACAGGAGATCTTCGGCGCCGAGGTGGCGCACCGCGAGCGCATCGAGTCCGACGGCGTGGAGGAGGCGCTCATCAAGGTGGCCGACTCCTACGTGCAGCTGCTCACGCCGGTGAGGACTCCTCGCCGGTGGCGAAGTTCCTCGAAAGGCGGCGAGGGCATGCACCACGTCGGGTACCGCGTGGCCGACTGCGCGGCGGCGCTGCAAGCGGTAAGGACGCCGGCGGCGCCGTCATCGACCAGGCGCCCGCGCCCGGGCAGCCGGGGCACGACCGTGGCCTTCGTGCACCCCAAGGGCGCCTTCGGCGTGCTGACGGAGCTGGTCCAGGAGTAGGTCGGCCCGCCTTGCTCGCCGTACGCTCGTGCCGGTGACGGCGTGGGGCGACGTGATGGCGGCCGAGGGATCGTTCGCCCGTCGGGTGCAGGACTCTTCGAGGCGCACAATCACCACACGATGGCGACGCTGCGGCGGGACGGCTCACCGCGGATCAGCGGCGCCGAGGTGGTGTTCGACGGGCGGGATCTGTCGATCGGCGTGATGTCGGAGGCGCGCCGGGTTGCCGATCTCCGGCACGATCCCCGCGTCCGCCATTCACAGTCACAGCCTCGACCCTCCCGAGGACGACCCGTCGGCGTGGCCCGGCGAGGCGAAGATCAGCGGCGTCGCCGTCGAGCGCGACGCCGACGATGGACACGCCTCCGTGATCGATGTCGCCGAGGTCGTGTTCATACGGGTCGGCTCACCAGCGGACCATCTGCTGATCGAGACCTGGCGCCCGGGTCGGGGCCTCGAGCGGATCTGCTCCTCGTGGTTGCGGTGATCGGTGCCGTTGAGCGCGAAGTAACGCAGCGCGGTGAAGTGACACTCGATCCGGTTGAGGAACGAGGCGTTGGTCGGCACGTAGGCCAACTCGACGTTGTTGGCCGCCGCCCAGTCGCCGACCCGGCCGTCTTTCTTGGTCGACAGGTGCGGGCTGAAGTTGTCCATCACGATGGCGATGCGCACCTCGGGCGGATACAGCGACGCAGGTAGCGGCAGAACTCCAAGAACTTGGTGCGGTTCTTGTTCGTCTTGACGTGCCCGTAGAGCCTGTCGCGGTTCATGTCGAGCGCGGCGAGGAGATGGCGGACGCCCTGGGTGCGCTTGTAGGTGGCCCGGAGCCGACGCCGTCGCGGCGACGCCGGTCGAGCCCTTCGTCGCCTCGACGACCACCGGCGCCCACTGCTTGCCGGGGCGGGGCAACAGGTTGAGCGGCCCGAACTCGTCCATCGAGAACACCACCGTCGGATCACCCGCCCGGGCTCGGCCTTGCCCTCGGCGATGTCGTAGAGCTCGAGCACCCGGTTCTTCTTCGCCTCGTAGTCCGGGTCGGTCGACTGCTTCCAGGTCTTCACGCTTGAAAGGACACCTCCTCCTTTCGGAGCAGGACCCGCAGGCCCTCGTGGCTGATGTCGTCGACCACCCCCTCGGCGACGAGGAACTCGGCCAGCTTGGTCAAGCTCCACGTCGAAAACGGCAAACCGTGATCCCCCGGCCGGGACAGGGCGATCTTCTTGATCTCCTGGCGCTGCGGCAGCGTGAAGGTCGGCGGCCGGCCCCCGGCGTACTTCGGGTACAGCGACTCGAAGCCGTCCTCGTTGAAGTTGTTGATGACCTCCCGCACCCGGTCCGGGTCGTGAAGGTCACCTTGGCGATGCCGGCCACGTCCATGCCCTGCACCGACAGCAACACCATCTGCGCCCGCCGCCACGTCACCACCGGAGCGCCACTAGGCGCCGGCCTCGCCGGGCGGCCGCGCGGCCCTGGCGGCGATCATTGCGTCGGAATGCGAGTCGGCAGTGAGAGATCGCAGGTAGGTGGCGAAGGAAGGTTCCCGGCGACAGCGCCGGCGCCAGCCTCCTCCCTGCACGCGGGTGACGCCCGCCGCGTAGAGCGCGACGAAGATGAGCGCGGCCAGAACGAAGATGCCGCCGATGATCTGGGATCGGTGCGGCGCCGTCGACGCCGCGATGCAGGCGCGCCACGAGGCCCGGGCGCCGACGAGCAGCGCGCCGAGCATCAGGAATTGGTCGAACCATCGCCACCCGGTGGTTGCCAGGCCCGCCGTCGCATTTCCTGTAAGCGTCGGCAGCGCAAGAACGAACGTGATGGCCATACCCACCCAGATGAACGGTTGTCCGGCGATGACGGAGGCGGCCAGCGCTACCCGACGGTCCTCCGGATCGATCGGCGGTCTCCTGGCGGTCGAAGCTGACATCGCGAGACCCAGGGCGAGCGCGGCCAGCGCACCCGCCGTCACGATCAGCGCCCAGGCGACGCCCCAGTGCCCGACCGTGAACCCGCCCCACCCGGGGGTCGATCCGAACGAGGGAACGGGAGCGCAGTACCGCGCGACGCTGCACGCCTACGACCGCGACGGCGCCCGCGAGCAGGGCGGCGACGAGCGCCTCGAGACCGAGGACGAGCGCCAGCCTGCGCCCGGTCAGTCGGGCGCCGATGCCGAGGATGCGACACGATGCGCCCGCGTCACCGCCGGGAGAATTGTCCGCGACCGTCGGGGCCAGGTCCGTCGTGCCCTGCATGGCCCCTCCCGGTCGTCCGCGCCGAACACGTGGCGGCGCGTCAAAGGTTACGGCGCGCCGCTTCCGTCACGCTTCCGTCACGCCGTCTTCGACGGTGAGCGCCAACGGGGATGAAAAGGGCCGCCCGTCCGGCGATCGGGGGAGATCGACGGGCGGGCGGCCGAAGACGAGGTTACGTCCGCGAGCGGCGCCATGCGCCTGCCGGTGTCGCGACATCGATCCGGAGGCCGTCCGTCACCTCGCCGGGGACGCCGCTGGCGAACAGCCGCCCCCGGTCGAGCACGTGCACCCGGGTGCAGCCGCTGATCGACGACAGCGACCGCTCCACCACCAGCACCGCGATGTCGCACTCGGCCAGATGTCCCACGACGGCGGCGAGGTCGTCCACCTCGCGTCCGTCCAAGCCGGCGCCCAGCTCGTCGAGCACCAGCACCTTCGGCCGACCGGCCAGGGCGCGGCCCGAGCGCGACGAAGCGCCGTAGCGCTTCGGGCAAGGCGTCGAGACGCTCGCGCGCGACCCCGGTCAGACCGACCTGGCGCATGACCTCGTCGGCGGCGTGTCGGGGGTTCGACCCGTCACGGGCGCACCGGCTGCGGGCGCGGGCGGCGGCGAGCACGTTGTCGCGGACCGACAGGGCGCCGAACGCCTGGCGGGGCTTGAACGTCCGGGCGATCCCGAGCCGTGCCCGGTGGTGGGGCCGGAGGTGGTGGACGGCGTGCCCGTCGAGCAGCACCCGGCCGGTGTGGTTGCGGTGCAGCCCGCAGATGACGTTGCACATCGTCGTCTTGCCCGAACCGGAGCGGCCGGTCAGCCCGACGACGGTCCCGCCATCCACCGAAAGGTCGACGTCGCGCAGGACGGTCCCGCCTCCGCCCTCGACCGTCACCCCTCGCACCTCGAGCCTCGGCATGTCGTTCCTCCCGTCGGTCCTCCACGTGCACAAACCGGTCCGCCCGAAGGACTACGGCGCCGCCGCTGAAGTCAGATGAAGGGCGATTGCTAGCGTTGCTTTCTATGGATCACCCGATGTCCCAGCGGTTGACCGACCTGAAGGCGCGCAAGGAGGAGGCCCTCAACGCCGGCTCCCCGCGGGCGGTCGAGCGCCAGCACGCCAAGGGCAAGCTGACGGCCCGCGAGCGGATCGACTACCTGCTCGACGAGGGCTCCTTCCAGGAGCTCGACATGCTGGCCCGGCACCGGGCGCACGGGATGGGGCTCGAGGAGAACCGCCCCTACACCGACGGCGTGGTCACGGGGTGGGGCACCGTCGACGGCCGGCGGGTGTGCGTCTTCAGTCAGGACTTCACCGTCTTCGGCGGGGCCCTGGGCGAGGTCTTCGCCGAAAAGATCCACAAGATCATGGACCTGGCCGAATCGATCGGTGTGCCCATGATCGGCCTCAACGACGGTGCCGGCGCCCGCATCCAGGAGGGGGTCGTCTCCCTCCACAGCTACGGCGGGATCTTCCACCGCAACGTGCAGGCGTCGGGGGTCATCCCACAGGTGAGCGTCATCCTCGGGCCGTGCGCGGGCGGGGCCGTCTACTCGCCGGCCATGACCGACTTCATCTTTATGGTGCAGGGGTCGAGTCACATGTTCATCACCGGCCCCGACGTGGTGAAGACGGTGACCGGCGAGGACGTGACCCTCGAGGAGCTCGGCGGGGCCATGAGCCACGCCACCAAGTCCGGTGTCGCCTCCTTCGTGGCTCCCGACGAGCGCACGTGTCTCGACGAGGTCCGGTACCTGCTCGGCTTCCTGCCCGCCAACAACCTGGAGGAGCCGCCGACGATCACGAGCGAGGACGATCCCGACCGGGGCACCCCCGAGCTCGTCGACCTTATGCCGGAGTCCCCGAACCAGCCCTACGACATGAAGAAGATCATCACCTCGGTCGTCGACGACGGCGACTACTTCGAGGTGCACCAGCACTGGGCGATGAACATCACCGTCGGTTCGCCCGCATCGACGGCCGGGTGATCGGCATCGTGGGCAACCAGCCGGCGGTGCTCGCCGGCGTGCTGGACATCGATTCGTCGGAGAAGGCCAGTCGGTTCGTGCGGACCTGCGACGCCTTCAACATTCCTTTGGTGACGTTCGTCGACGTACCCGGGTTCATGCCCGGGACCGACCAGGAGTACGGCGGCATCATTCGACACGGCGCCAAGCTGCTGTACGCCTACTGCGAGTCGACCGTGCCGCGCATTCAGATCATCACCCGCAAGGCGTACGGCGGCGCCTACGTCGTCATGAACTCCAAGTCGATCGGCGCCGACCTGGCCTTCGCCTGGCCGTCGGCGGAGCTGGCCGTCATGGGCCCGCAGGGCGCGGTCGAGATCGTGTACCGCCGCGAGCTGGCCGACGCCGCTGACCCCGCGGCCCGGCGCGCCGAGCTCGTCGAGGAGTACACCGAGCGCTACGCCAACCCGTACATCGCAGCCGAGCGCGGCTACGTCGACGACGTCATCGACCCGTCCGAGACGCGCCGGGTCCTGGTGCGCAGCCTCCGCCTGCTCACGTCCAAACGCGAGGAGCTGCCGCGGCGCAAGCACGGCAACATGCCGCTGTGAGCGCCGTTCGCGACCGGTTCGCTCCTGTCGTTGGCGCCATTCGGCCTCAGCCGGCGCCGGCGGAGCTGGCCGCCATCGTCGCCGCCGTCGACCAGCTCTGGCCCCGGCCGGCGAGCGCCGAGGACAGGCGGGCCGACCCGCCCGCCTGGCGCTTCAGCGGTCGCTGGTGGGCGAAGCCGATCTCGATGCGACACGACCGGCCCATGGCGCGGCGGTAATCGACGCTCGGCGACATCCCCGTCGCACGAAATTGGATCTCAATCCGCGCGTGACGGGGCTGTGAACGTAGGACGACGCCCCACGGTGTGAGCACACCCCGTCATCGCAGCTCGCGCAACCCCAGAGAGGCTGGAATGTCCGCACGCACCCGATTCGTCCTACCCCTCCTGGCGGCCGCAACCCTGGCTGCCGCGCTGGCCGGCTGCTCCAACAACGCGAGCTCGGCCGGGTCGTCGACCTCGACCTCGTCCGCCGGGTTCGCCGGCGGCGCCGGTAGGACCACCACGACGAGCTCCGCCTCGACGCCCACCACCGGCTCGCCCTCGGGGGGCGGGTCGACCTCCCCGGTCGCCGCCATCACGCAGCAGCAGGCGGACGCCCGCGCCGTCGCCGCCGGGTGCCCGTCGTCACCGTCGACGCAGCTCCACAAGCCGTCGTGGTCGAGCGCCCCGCCGCTCACTGTCGACAAGTCCAAGCACGACAAGGCCACGGTCGTCACGGACGTCGGCACGTTCGTGATCGCCCTCGACGTCGGCCAGGCGCCGCAGACCGTGAACAGCTTTGTGTTCCTGGCGCAGCATCACTTCTTCGACTGCATCATCTTCCACCGCGTGATCCCGACCTTCATGGACCAGACGGGCGACCCGACCGGCAGCGGGAGCGGTGGACCGGGCTACACGCTGCCTGACGAGAACCCGGCGCCGGTCTCGGGCGGGGCGCCGCAGTACCCCATCGGGTCGGTGGCCATGGCCAATACCGGGGAACCCCACAGCGGCGGGAGCCAGTTCTTCATCGTCACCGGGAACGAGGGCGAAACGCTTCCGCCGACCTACGCGCTGTTCGGGATGGTGACGAGCGGGATCGGCGTGATCGAACGCATCAATGCGGACGGGAGTCAGCAGGGCGTGCCGCCGACGATCACGCACCGGATGTTGAAGGTGACGATCTCCGAGTCGTGACGTGACGCCGGCGGCCAGTCCGCAATTGCCCGGGTCCCTCTCACACGAACATTGCGCGCGCAACGTTCCTGTGAGAGGGACCCGCAAGCAGATTTTGGAGAAGAGGTAGTGGGCGGCTACGCCGGCTTCGGCAGCTGCAGGATGCGCTCGACGGCCGCCTCGACCCGCGCCATCGGCAGCTGACCGTCGTCCACCGCGTGCTCGAGGTCGGCGAGCGCCGGGCCGAACTCGGCCCACGACGTGAGCAGCGCCATGTCGGCGCCGGCTTCGATCGCCTGGGTCGCCGCCTCCGGTCCCGACCGACCTGTCGCCGCGATCGCCCCGGCGTCGAGCGCGTCGGTGATGATGACGCCGGTGAAGCCGCTGGCCCGCAGGTAGCTGTAGGCGACCGGGTTCAACGACACCGCAACCGCGCCCCACGTCGGTTCGACCGCGTTGCTCATCATCACGACCGGGATCCCGCCCGCGATGACGCGGTCGAACGGGACGAGGTCGTCCCGTTGCAGCTGCAACAGCGAGGGGATGGTCGCCGGTCCCGTGTCGGTGTCGGCCGTCGCGTGCCCGAGCCCCGGATAGTGCTTCGCCACTGCGATGACGCCGGCGGCTCGCAACCCGGCCATGAAGGCAGTGCCGTACTCGGCCGCCACGTCGCCGCTCTCGCTGAACGAGCGGTACGCCTCGTCGTCGACGGGGTCGTGGGGGCTCGCCGTGTCGAGCATGGGCGCGAGGTCCATCGTGACCCCGAGCGACGTCATCCCCTTGGCGTTGGTCTCGACCAGTCGTTGGACCTGCGCCGGGGTCATCGTCGCCGCCATCTGGCACGGCCAGGGCATCGCCCCGACGATGTGGGCGAGGCGGGCGACCTCGCCTCCCTCCTCGTCGGTCGAGATGATCAGGCCGTGGGGCGAACGCCGCTGCAATTGCCCGAGCTCGATGCGAATCGTGGGCGCGGCTGTCGCTGCCGGAGCGCCGAACAGCACGAGGCCGCCGACGCCCTGTTCGACGACGCTCGTGAGCGCGTGCAGGTCCGACAAGGAAGCCCCGACCATCAGGAGCTGAGCGAGGAGCTCGGTGCGAGACCAACCGGCCAGCGGCTGCGCCGAGTTCGTCGTGGACGAAGACCTCCTTGTCGGCGTCGCGCTCGTCGAAGATGCGGAGGACCCCTTCGGCATCGCCGTCCCCGGAGCATTCGGTGTGTATGACGACGTCGCGACGCACGCCCCGACAAGCGCTGAGGCAGACATGACGGCGATGAACCTGCTCGTGCGTGCCACCCCGTGCTCTCTTCGAGGCATCGTACGAGACATCACGTTGACCTCAGGTCGTGCGTTGACGCAAGGACTCCGGGGTTTCGGCGGACTGGGTGTGAACGGCGTGTCCGGACGCCACCGCCCGGTCAGCCGGTCAGGTCGGCGCGATCACCCGGCTCGGCGGGCTGGAACCGTCGTCGCGCGAGTGTCGTCACGACGAGGTTCGCGATCGCGGCGGCGATCGACACGACGCAGAACACGGCCACCAAGGCCCGGCTCTGGTGCAGGCCGGTGAGCGCGAACACGAGCAGGCCGCCGAAGAGCACGAGGGCGCCCACACTGGCGGCCACAGCGTGGCGGACCATGAAGCGCATGACGGGCGGTAGCGCCGCCACCTGGGCTTCGAACTGGGGGAAGCGGGCCTCACCGGACGTGGCGCTGCGGTGGGCCTCGGCCAGCTCGGCCAGCTCGTCCATGATCCGGCTGAAGTCGAAGTCCTTCGGGGTGTAGACGGCCGCCACCCCCTTGTCGCGCAGGATGCCGGCGTCGGCGTAGGGGATGATGCCGCCCACCACCACCGGCGCGTCGACGCCGGCGTCGCGCAGGCGGTCGAGCACCTCGGGGATGAGCTCGAGGTGGCTGCCCGACAGGATCGACAGCCCGATCACGTCGACGTCCTCGTCGCGCGCCGATGCCGCGATCTGTTCGGGCGTCAACCGGATGCCCTGGTAGATCACCTCGAATCCGGCGTCGCGCGCCGCCACCGCGATCTGCTCGGCGCCGTTCGAGTGGCCGTCGAGGCCGGGCTTGGCCACCAGCAGGCGGGGAGGCCCACCGGGCTGCTCGGCGATGACCCGCGATGCGGCCGCGCCGGCCAGCAAGCCGTCGTGCCGGTGGCCGACACCACCGCCCACCCCGGTCGGGGCCCGGAACTCGCCGAACACGTCGCGCAGGACGTTCGACCCACTCGCCGGTCGTGCCGCCAGCGTGCGCCAATGCGATGGTGGCCGGCATGAGGTTCGCCGACTCGTCCTCGGCGGCGGCCCGCAGCTCGTCGAGGGCCTGGGTGACGGCGTGCTGGCGTCGCGCCCGGAGCGCCACGTCGCGACCTCGGCGCGCCGCTCGGCCTCGACCGCCGGGTCGACCCGCAGCACCGACTCGATGCCAACGCCTTCGACCAGCGGGGAGGGCTCCGCCTCGGTGAAGCGGTTCACGCCCGACGACCGGCAGGTCGCCCGACTCGATGCGGGCCACGCGCTCGGACTGGCTCGCGACCAGCCGCGGCTTCAGCTCGTCGACCGCTTCGAACGCCCCGCCGAGCTCGAGCACTCGCTCGAGCTCGGCCGACGCCGCGTCCGACGAGCTCGCTCGTCTTCTCTTCGATGACGTGCGAGCCGTCGAAGATGTCGCCGTACTCGAGCAGGTCGGTCTCGAACGCCAGCACCTGCTGGATGCGCAGCGACCACTGCTGGTCCCAGGGGCGGGGCAGGCCGAGGGCCTCGTTCCACGCCGGCAGCTGGATCGCCCGCGCCCGGGCGTCGCGCGGACAGCGTGACGCCGAGCGTCTCGAGCACGATGCGCTGCACGTTGTTCTCGGGCTGCGACTCGGTCAGTCCGAGCGAGTTGACCTGCACGCCGTAGCGGAAGCGACGCAGCTTGCGGTCCTCCACGCCGTACCGCTCGAGGCAGATGCGGTCCCACAGGCGCGGTGAAGGCGCGCATCTTGCACGTCTCCTCGACGAACCGGATCCCGGCGTTGACGAAGAACGAGATCCGGCCCACGACGGCGGGCAGCTCGTCGGCGTCGACCTTGCCCGAGTCGCGCACGGCGTCGAGCACGCCGATGGCGGTCGCCAGCGCGTAGGCGATCTCCTGCACCGGCGTGGCCCCGGCCTCCTGCAGGTGGTAGCTGCAGACGTTGATCGGGTTCCACTTGGGCACGTCGCGGACGGTGTAGGCGATCATGTCGACGATCAACCGGCGGCTGGCGCCGGGCGGGAAGATGTAGGTGCCGCGCGACAGGTACTCCTTCACGATGTCGTTCTGCGTCGTGCCCTGCAGGACGCCGGCGGTCGACGCCGGTCTCCTCGGCGTGGGCGATGTAGAGGCCGAGCAGCCACGCTGCGGTGGCGTTGATCGTCATCGAGGTGTTCATCTCGCCGACGGGGATGCCGTCCATCAGCTGGCGCATGTGGCCGAGGTGGGCGACGGGCACGCCGACCTTGCCGACCTCGCCGCGCGGCCTCGCGGGGCGTCGGGGTCGTAGCCGGTCTGGGTGGGGAGGTCGAAGGCCACCGACAGGCCGGTCTGGCCCTTGGCCAGGTTGGTCCGGTACAGCTGCGTTCGAGGCCCGGGCCGAGGAGTGGCCCGAGTAGGTCCGCATCATCCAGGGCTGGTCCGGCGGCCCCACGGGAGGCGGGGCTCACCACTCTATTCGCCCCGGTCGCGCCCATCCGCCCGGCAGGCCGGCTGCCGACCCGGCGCCGCCGGGCGGCTCCTCCGACGACGGGCCGGCTACTTGCGGTAGTCGTAGAAGCCCCGGCCCGACTTCCGGCCGAGAGCTCGGCCGAGACCATCCGCCGCAGCAGCGGCACGGCCGCGTAGTTCGGGTCCTGGAACTCGTCGTAGAGGGCGTCGAGGATCGCCAGGCTGGTGTCGAGGCCGACGAGGTCGAGCAGGGCGAACGGCCCCATGGGGAAGCCGCACCCGCCCTTCATGGCGGCGTCGATGTCCTCCTTGGTCGCCACCCGGGCCTGAGCAGCCGCACGGCGTTGTTGAGGTACGGGAACAGCAGGCGCGTTGACGATGAAGCCGGCCTGGTCCTTCACCTCGACCGGCGTCTTGCCGCACGCCTCGGCGAAGGCCCGCGCCGCGGCGACGGTCTCATCGGCGGCGGTGATGGGCCGCACGATCTCGACGAGCGACATCACCGGCGCCGGGTTGAAGAAGTGGACGCCGCACACCTTGTCGGGGCGGCCGGTCTCCATGGCGAGCTCGACCACGGGCAGTGTCGAGGTGTTGGTGGTGAGCAGGGTGCGCTCGGCGCACACCCGGTCGAGCTCGCAAGAAGAGGTGCTTCTTGACCGCCAGGTCCTCGACCACCGACTCGATGACCAGGTCGCACTCGGCCAGCGTCGCCGAAGTCTGAGTGGCCGTCACCCGCTCACCGCCGCGTCGCGGTCGGCTTCGGCGAGCTTGCCCTTCTCGACCTGGCGGTCGAGCGACTTCTCCATCCCGGCCACGGTCTGCTCGGCGGTCGACTGCGACCGCGACCGCAGCACGACCTCGAAACCGTGGTCGCCGCCGTCTCGGCGATGCCCGAGCCCATGATCCCCGAGCCGACGATTCCCACCCGTTTGATCGACATGGGGCGACAGACTACCGGTGGGTGTCCGACCGACGCCTATCGCATCAACGGCGCGTCAACGGCGCTGAGTTTCAGCGACCGGGGATCCGCCCTCGCTTGACCGCCTGCTTAAAGCCGAAACGGGTCACACCGAGGAACACCGCCGCCGCGGCGCGGTACATCCGCCACGGCACGCGGGCGTGGCGCGGGGAGACGATGAACGCCTTGTTCCGGGCCACGCCGATGAGCACGTCCTCGGCCAGCTCCGCGGGGGGATAGGGCTTGCCGAGCCGCGACAGGGCCTCCCGGCCGTCGAGGTCCTCGCCGAGCGCGGGTCAGATCGGGCGGGTTGCCTTTGTCGAGGATGGGCGTGTCGATGACGCCGGGGCAGATGACGCTCACCCGCACGACCGTGCACCGCGCGCCTCGTCCGCAGCCCCGTGCTCAGGCCGACGACCGCATGCTTCGTCATCGCCGTACGGCACGCCCATGGGGAACGGCAGCAGGCCGGCGAGCGACGCCGTGTTCACGATGTGACCGGCCCCTGCCGGACCATGATCGGGTACGCGGCCAGCACGCCGTGCACGACGCCGCGCAGATTCACGTCGATGGCGCGGTCCCAGTGCGCGGCGGTGAGCTCCGTGACCAGCCCGCCGATACCGATGCCGGCGTTGTTGAAGACGAGGTCGAGGCGACCGAGCTCCGGGCGGCGCGCTCGATCACCTCGTGCACCGACGCCCGATCGGTCACGTCGAGGGTGGCGGAGGAGATCCGTCGCCGAGGCGCGGCGACGGCGGCGAGCGCGTCGGCGGCCTCCTTGGCCCCGGTCTCGTCGATGTCGGCGAGCACCGTCACCGCGGGCGGGTCAGCGCGGCCGCGATGGCTTTGCCGATGCCGGACGCGGCGACCGTCACCACGGCGTTCTTGCCGGCGAAGTGGGACTCGAGGTTCATGGCTGAAGGCTATCGGTCGCTCGTCGACCGACCCCGTAGTGTGGGCGCTCGTGAGCTCCATGCAGCGGTCCTCTGGCGTTGGTCGGCGGCGAGGAATGGACGCCGGGCTGCGAATTCGACAGCGAGCTACTGGCGGCGTCGGGCGGCGACGAGGTCGTGGTCCTGCCGACGGCGGCCGCGTACGAGCACCCCGAAAAGCGTGTCGAGACCGCGGTACCGCCTGGTTCGCCGGCCTGGGCGCGAGGCGCGGGGACTGATGGTGGTGGCCCGCCCCGACGCCGAGCCGACCCGCCAACGCCGCCGTCGTGCGCGAGGCGCGCTTCATCTACCTGAGCGGCGGGTCGCCGATGCACCTGCGTTCGGTCCTGAAGGGCTCAGCGGTGTGGGAGGCGCTCCTCGACGCCTGGCGAAGTCGGCGCCGTCGTCGCCGGGTCCGGGGCCGGCGCCATGGCGCTGACCGATCCGATGGTCGATCCCGCGCGGCGGCGCGCTCACCGTCGGCCTCGGGTTGGTCGAGGACATCGCCGTCCAGCCCCATTTCGGGCACGAGATCGCCGAGAAGGCTGCACCGCTCGATCGCGCTTGGCGGCGCCGGGACTGGCGGTCGGCTGGGCGATCCCCGAGCGCACGCGCTCGATCCGCGAGCCCGACGGGACGTGGCACAGCCGGGGCGTCGGCGAGGTCGAGGTCTACGTCGAGCGGCCGCCGGCCGGCTTCGACGCCCTCCCGGGCCCGCGTCGCCGGCCTCAGGCGCAGCGACGGTAGCTCGCAGCCCTGCAGCACGGTCGCTCAGTCGGCTTCGGTGATGGTGACCGAGTCGATGGTCACCCGCTCCTTGGGCTTGCCGCCAGCGTGCCGACGGCCTCGATGGCGGCGACCACTCGAGGCCCGCGACCACCTTGCCGAACAGCGAGTACTGCGGCGGCAGGCGCACGCCGTCGGGCCCGCTGATGATGAAGAACTGGCTGCCGTTGGTGTTCGGACCGGCGTTGGCCATGGCCAGCGAGCCGATCTCGTAGCGACCGGGCTTGCGGCAGCTCGTCGGCGAACTGGTAGCCGGGCCCGCCCGTGCCGGTGCCCGTCGGGTCGCCGCCCTGGACCACGAAGCCCGGGATGATGCGGTGGAAGATGATGCCGTCGTAGTAGTGGTAGCGGGCCAGGAAGACGAAGTTGTTGACCGTGCGCGGGGCCGCCACCGGGTCGAGGGCGATGGTCATCGTGCCCTTGGACGTCGCCATCTTGGCGGTGTAGCGCTTGGCCGGGTCGATGCACCATCGGCGGTGGCGCCGTCGAACCGCTGGCGTCTTGGGGCTCGAGCCGTCGGCGGCGGGGCAGCTCGCTGGCCATGCGTGGAGCTCCGTCTCTGTCAGGTCACCGAGTCGGTCAGCTGGACGATCACGCGGAGGTGTCGCGCTGACATCGATGGGTCGTGGTGGGCGGGCACGCCGTGCCGAGCGCCGTCGTCGTTGATCTTCTGCACGACGCTCATACCCGCGGTGACCTGGCCGAACAACATGTAGCTGCGGGTTCAGGCGATCGGCTCGCCCGCGGTCCGACGACGATGAAGAACTGGCTGCCGCCGTTGGGGCTCGGAGCCGGGTTGGCCATGGCCACCGACACCGAGCGGGTACTGCGGTGTGTCCGCAGCTGGCCTTGGGCGGGTACTCGTCGGGGATGGTGTAGCCGGGGCCGCCCTGGCCGGTGCCCGGTCGGGTCGCCGCCCTGGATCGACGAAGCTCGGGTCACCCGGTGGAAGATGACGCCGTCGTAGAACTGGTAGCTGGCCAGGAACACGAAGCTGTTGACCGTGCTCGGCGCCTCTTGGTGGATCGAGCGCCACGATGCGTGCCGCGTCGGTCTTGATGTCGCGGTGTAGTGCTTGCTGTCGCGTCGATGCAGGCGGCGGCGCGCTCGTGGTGAGCGTCGGCTTGGTGCAGGGCCGTGCCTGTGAGCTCTGGCTGGGCCTCCGGCGGCCTTCGCTGCGGCGGCTTGTCGGCGGCGGACCGCGCTGGGCGGTAGCCGTTGCCGAGACGCTGGCGCTGGTCGTGGTCGTGCGCCGGCGGCTCGTCGTGGTGGTGGTCGGCTTTGCTCGCCGCCGCTCCGGAGGTGCTCGACCACGAGGACGGCGATGATGCACGACGATGGCGCGACGACGAGCCGCCGAGGTGACGCCGCCGGTCCGCGCGCTTCCGCCGCCGCTGCGCGCATCGCCTCGGCGCCGGGCGGCCGCGTCGCAGCCTTCTGGCGTGGCGCGCTTCTCCTGCTGGGCACGGCGGGACACCCTAGCCGGAGCCCTCGATCGGCCGGCGGCCACGTCGGGATAGCCGCTCCGGCGAGTACCGTGGCTACGTCGGTGGCCCTCGGTGGTCCAAAAGTTCGGCGGCACGTCGGTCGGCGACCCCGAGCGGATCCGCGCCGTGGCCGACCACGTCGCCCGGACCCGCGCCACGGCGACGAGGTGGTCGTGGTGGTGAGCGCCATGGGCAAGAAGACCGACGACCTGATCCGCCTGGCCGGAGAGGTCGAGCGCGCATCCAGCCGCCGCGCGAGATCGACATGCTGCTCACCGCCGGCGAGCGCATCTCGATGGCCCTGTTGTGCATGGCCCTCGCCGACCTCGGCGTGCCGGCGGTCTCGTTCACCGGCAGCCAGGCCGGCATCATCACCGACACCGACCACACCAAGGCCAAGATCCTCGAGGTCCGGGCCGACCGCCTCCGCGAGGCGCTGGCCGCCGGGCAAGGTGCCGGTGGTGGCCGGGTCCCAGGGCGTGTCCACCGACCGCGACGTGACCTTCCTCGGCCGCGGCGGCTCGGACATCACCGCGGTGGCGCTCGCCGCGGCGCTCGGCGCCGACGCCTGCGAGATCTACACCGACGTGTCGGGCGTGTTCACCGCCGACCCGCGGGTCGTGCCGTGCGCCCGCCGGCTGGCCACGGTCAGCTTCGACGAGATGCTCGAGATGTCGCGCGTCGCGGCGGCCGCATGCCTGAGCTGCGCTCCGTCGAGTTCGCCCGCAACCACCACGTGCCGCTCCACGTCCGCTCCAGCTTCACGTGGGAGCCGGGCACCTGGATCGTCGAGGAGGACGCGTCCATGGAGCAGGCCATCGTCACGGCCGTCGACCCACGACAACTCCGAGGCCAAGGTCACCGTGACCGGCGTGCCCGACCAGCCCGGCGTCGCCGCCGCGCTGTTCCGGGCCCTCGCCGACCGCAACGTCAACGTCGACATGATCGTGCAGAACACGTCGCTGCACGGCACGACCGACATCTCGTTCACCGTGCCCGAGCCGACCTGGCCGTCGGGCTCGAGGTGTGCCGGAGCTCGTGCGCCGAGCTCGGAGCCGGCGAGGTGCTGGCCGACGACGCCATCGCCAAGGTGTCGCTGATCGGCGCCGGCATGAAGACCCACCCCGGCGTGGCCGCCACGATGTTCGAGATCCTGGCCAAGGAGGACATCAACATCGAGATGATCTCCACCTCGCCGATCCGCATCTCCTGCGTGGTCCGCGCCGACCGGGCCGAGGACGCGGTCGGGCGCTGCACGAGCGCCTTCGGCCTCGGACGGTCTGACGGCGCCGGCGCGGTCGGCGGACCCGTCGAGCGCTCCGCGTGGCGTGGGCGATCGACGGCCGTGAGTCGGCGTGTTCGGCGCCACCGGGCAGGTCGGGACGGTGATGCGGTCGGTCCTGCTGGAGCGCGCGCTTCCCGGCTGACGCGTGCGCTTCTTCGCCTCGGCCCGCTCGGCCGGCCGCGTCCTGCCGTGGGGCGAGCGGCGAGATCGCCGTCGAGGACGCCGGCGACCGCCGACTTCGCCGGGCTCGACGTCGGCGCTTTCAGCCGCGGCGCCGAGCCGTCGCCGGACGCTGGCGCCCCGGGTCGCCGCCGCCGGCGCCATCGTCGATCGACAACTCCTCGGCCTGGCGGATGGACCCCGACGTGCCGCTCGTGGTGCCCGAGGTCAACGCGGACGCCCTCGACGCGCATCCCCAAGGGGATCGTGGCCAACCCCAACTGCACGACGATGGTGGCCATGCCGGTGCTCGGGCCGCTGCACGCGGCGCCGGGCTGCGGCGCCTGGTCGCGTCGACCTACCAGGCGGTGTCGGGCGCCGGCCTGGCCGGGGTCGCGGAGCTCGACGAGCAGGTGCGCCAAGACCGTCGACAAGGCCGCCGCGGCTGACCTTCGACGGGCGCGGCCGTGGACTTCCCGCCCCGTCGTGTTCCCCGCGCCCGATCGCCCTCAACGTGCTGCCGCTCGCCGGCACGCTGGTCGACGACGGGTCGGGCGAGACCGACGAGGAGCAGAAGTTGCGCGACGAGAGCCGCAAGATCCTCGGCATCCCCGATCTGCCCGTGTCGTGCACCTGCGTCCGGGTGCCGGTGTTCACCGGCCACAGCGCTGTCGATCAACGCCGAGTTCGAGCGGGACGCTGTCACCGTGAGGAGGCCGCGACGCTGCTGGCGCGGCGCCCCGGGCGTCGAGCTGGTCGGACGTGCCCACCCCGCTCGCGCCGCCGGCGGCGACGTCTCGCTGGTCGGCCGCATCCGTCGCGACCCACCGTCGCGTACGGCCTCGTCGCTCTTCGTGTCCGGCGACAACCTCCGCAAGGGCGCGGCGCTCAACGCGGTGCAGATCGCCGAGGCGCTGCTCGCCGCCGGGGCTGAGGCTCGCCGCCGAGGTCGGTCGCTCGTCGCCCGCTGCTCCCCGGGCGAGCTGCGTCGATGCGGCGCGCCTGAGGTTCACGGCGTGGTCCCCGAACCGCTCGTAGAAGCGGGCCACCAGCGCGGACTCGATGGCGACCGGCAACGCCATGGACCCGCCGACGATCTCGGCGGTGAGGGCCACGTGCAGCTCGTCGAGCTCGTCGTCGAGCGCCTCCACGTCGGGCGGCCCGGGCGGCCGAGCGTTCGCCGAAGGCGTCGGCGGTGAGCCGCCACATCTCGCAGCACACCTCGCCCATCCGCTCCACCAGGCCCGCGCCCGGTGCGACATCTCCACGCCGAGGCCGCGCACCATACTCTCCTTACTCGTCCGCATTGCGCGCAAAGCGCGAGTGTACATCCGCTCTTTTGTCCCTGCCGCAGCAACCGGGGCGGCCTGAAGGGGCGGACCCGATCGCCCGCGTTTGCGACAGGGAGGAGCGTAAGAGATGCCCTATCGTTCGCCGGTTCATGACGTCCTCTTTTTCGTTGAGCGCAGTCGCCGATCTGCAAGGGCTCCTCAGCCAGGGGCTCATGGGCGACCTCGATTGGGAGGCGGTTACGTCAATCATTACGGAAGCGGGGCGCTTCGCCACGGAGGAAATCGCGCCGCTCAATCGGATCGGCGACCTTAACGGCGCGGCTTATGAAAACGGCGTGGTGAGAACAGCCCCCGGCTTCGCCACCGTGTACCGGCGCTGGGCGGAGGCAGGCTGGAACGGCGTCTCAGCGCCGCCCGAGTTCGGCGGCATGGGGCTGCCGCACCTTGTCAACGTCGGCTGCACGGAAATCTGGAACGGCGCCTCCATGGCCTTTGCGCTCTGCCCGCTCCTGACCGAGGGCGCGATCGGGGCCTTGAAGGCGCATGGCTCGCGCGAACTCGCCCATATCTATCTCCCGCCGATGATCAGCGGGCGGTGGACGGGAACTATGAACCTCACCGAGCCTCAGGCGGGGTCCGATCTCAACGCCGTGAGAACCCGGGCGGAACGCGCCGAGGATGGATCCTATCGCCTGTTCGGCCAGAAGATCTTCATCACCTACGGCGAGCACGACATGGCGGAGAATATCGTCCATCTCGTCCTCGCCCGGCTGCCCGGCGCCGCCGCGGGCACGCGAGGCCTCTCTCTCTTCCTGACGGTTAAATTCCTGGTCAACGCCAACGGATCGCTTGGGCCACGCAACGACCTGCGTTGCGCGGGGATCGAGCACAAGCTCGGCATTCACGGCTCGCCCACTTGCGTCATGGCCTATGGAGATCACGATGGCGCGAAAGCCTGGCTGATCGGCGAGGAGAATCGCGGCCGTTCGCTCATCTTGCGTGAGGGCGTGGTCGGCAAGGTCGAGCGAGACGCCCGTCAAGCAGCAATTCCGCGCGCGGCGTGAACGTTGGCTTTCATGGTCGTGAGCATGCGCTGCACGTCGGGGTGCTCGATGATCGGGGCCATGCCTTCCCCTTTCATGTCCCGGCCCTGGCGGCGCTCGCGGGCATAAGCCAGCGCCTGCTGATAGGCGCGGTCGGCGATCGCCACGCCCTGCGTTCCAACCGCAAGACGGGCCGCGTTCATCATCACGAACATGGCGTTAAGGCCGCGATTCTCCTCGCCGATCAGCCAGGCTTTCGCGCCATCGTGATCTCCATAGGCCATGACGCAAGTGGGCGAGCCGTGAATGCCGAGCTTGTGCTCGATCCCCGCGCAACGCAGGTCGTTGCGTGGCCCAAGCGATCCGTTGGCGTTGACCAGGAATTTCGGCGCCAGGAAGAGAGAGAGGCCTCGCGTGCCCGCGGGCGCGCCGGGCAGCCGGGCGAGGACGAGATGGACGATATTCTCCGCCATGTCGTGCTCGCCGTAGGTGATGAAGATCTTCTGGCCGAACAGGCGATAGGATCCATCCTCGGCGCGTTCCGCCCGGGTTCTCACGGCGTTGAGATCGGACCCCGCCTGAGGCTCGGTGAGGTTCATAGTTCCCGTCCACCGCCCGCTGATCATCGGCGGGAGATAGATATGGGCGAGTTCGCGCGAGCCATGCGCCTTCAAGGCCCCGATCGCGCCCTCGGTCAGGAGCGGGCAGAGCGCAAAGGCCATGGAGGCGCCGTTCCAGATTTCCGTGCAGCCGACGTTGACAAGGTGCGGCAGCCCCATGCCGCCGAACTCGGGCGGCGCTGAGACGCCGTTCCAGCCTGCCTCCGCCCAGCGCCGGTAGACGGCGGCGAAGCCGGGGGCTGTTCTCACCACGCCGTTTTCATAAGCCGCGCCGTTAAGGTCGCCGATCCGATTGAGCGGCGCGATTTCCTCCGTGGCGAAGCGCCCCGCTTCCGTAATGATTGACGTAACCGCCTCCCAATCGAGGTCGCCCATGAGCCCCTGGCTGAGGAGCCCTTGCAGATCGGCGACTGCGCTCAACGAAAAGAGGACGTCATGAACCGGCGAACGATAGGGCATCTCTTACGCTCCTCCCTGTCGCAAACGCGGGCGATCGGTCCGCCCCTCAGGCCGCCCCGGTTGCTGCGGCAGGGACAAAAGAGCTTATGTACACTCGGCTTTGCGCGCAATGCGGACGAGTAAGGAGATATGGCGCTCACCCACAAAATGAGCCGCTTGGCGGAGGCGAGTCCGGAGGCGATCGCCAGCGCGGCCGCGTGTCTTCGCGCTGGCGGGCTTGTCGCCATGCCTACAGAGACGGTCTACGGCCTCGCGGCCGACGCGACCTCGGACAAGGCCGTTGCGGCCATATACGCCGCCAAGGAGCGGCCAGCGATCAATCCGCTCATCGCCCATGTGCTGGACGTTGAGGCGGCGCGCGGGCAGGCGGCTTTCAGCCCGGAGGCCGAGACGCTAGCCCGCGCCTTTTGGCCTGGACCGCTCACTCTGGTCTTGCCCGTGGGTCCGCGCTCGGGGATCAGTCTCTTGGCGCGCGCGGGGCTCGATAGTGTGGCGGTTCGCTCGCCCTCGCACGGGGTCGCGCGGGCGCTGATCGAAGCGGCGGGCGTTCCCCTCGCCGCGCCCTCCGCCAACCGATCCGGACGCGTGAGCCCGACCACTGCCGCTCACGTCGTCGCCGATCTCGACGGGAGGGTCGATTGGATTCTTGACGCGGGCCCATGCCGCTATGGTCTCGAGTCGACCATCGTCGCCTGCCTGAGCAGCCGGCCCCTGCTGCTGCGTCCAGGGGCGATCACGCGTGAGGCGATCGAGTCGGCGCTGGGCTCCCCCATCGATGCCGGCGGCGTGTCGGAGACAGCGCCGACCGCTCCGGGCCAATTGGCCTCCCACTATGCGCCCAAGGCCGGGCTTCGGCTCGACGCCGCCAGCGCATCGTCGGACGAAGCCGTGCTTGATTTTGGCGGCTCGCTGAAGCGCGCGGGGGGCGCGCGCCTCGATCTTTCGCCATCCGGCGATCTCATCGAGGCCGCCTCGCATCTATTCTCCTATTTGCGCGCCCTGGACGCCGCAGGCCCCCCACGGATCGCGGTCGCCCCGATCCCGGAGCATGGGCTTGGCGCGGCGATCAACGATCGGCTTCGTCGCGCCGCCGCGCCCCGGAATGTCGTGACATGAACTCAGCATTGAGCTGGGACGAATTTCGACTGGTCAAGTCAGTCGCGGAGGCCCGTTCGCTGGTCGGGGCGGCCGAGATTCTCGGCGTCAATCATTCGACGGTGTTCCGGCGCCTGGCTGCATTGAAATCGACGGTCGGCGCGCGCCTGTTCGAGCGCTCGCGCGCGGGATACGAGCCCACGGCCGCCGGCGACGAAATGATCGCCTTGGCTTCCACGATGGCCGAATCGGTCCTCGAATTCGAGCGTCGGGTCGCTGGCCGCGACATCAGACCGACCGGCGAGTTGTCGGTGACCACTCCCGAAGCGATCGGCCAGCATTTCATGCCGGCGATCATCGCTCAGTTTCAGACCCAAAATCCGGGCATAGTGGTTGAACTGATCCTGTCAAATCAGTCGCTCAATCTCTCCCGGCGCGACGCCGACATCGCGATTCGCTTGACCAACGACCCGCCGGAAACCTTGGTCGGAAGGAGAATCTGCACGGGGCGATGGAGCGTGTACTGTCGGCGCGACCTGATTGCGGAGCTTGGCCCGGAGGCGGTCAATTCGGTCCCGTTCATCGGTTTTACCGACAGTTTCGGCGCGGCGCCCTGGCGTCGATGGATCGAGGCGAATATTCCCCCGGAACGAATGGTCGCTCACGCCAACTCCGCGCACTGTAGGCTCCAGATGGCGCTTCAGGGTCTCGGAGCGACGTTGCTGCCCTGTTTCCTCGGCGACGGGCGCCCCGATTTGACCCGCGTCGGTCCTCTCCTGCCGGAACTCGACCTGGGCCTATGGATGCTGACCCATTCCGATCTTCGCCGCTCGGCGCGCGTGCGCGCTTTCATGGATTTCGTCGGGGCGGAGCTCACAAAACATCGGCGCGCGATCGAGGGGGAGGAAACTCTCGAAGCGGAATAGGGTCGCTCCAGTCCGGGTCCTAACCAGTTCGAGAACCGGCCCTCGATCTTTCTCAGGAACGCCGTCGCGGCGTTCGGGCCTCGAATGCGAAACTCGTCTCGACCGGATGGGCGAACAGCACCAGGACGCGCAACGCCAGTCAGCTCTGCGCCGCGCGCGCCCGCGCCTCGAGGCCGGGGAAGAGGAAGTTCTGGCGCGTTGAAAAGTCAAAATCAGAGTTCTCCCAGGCGATCATTTTGCCGGGATTGAGCAGCCCCTTGGGATCGGTCTCGCGCTTGAACGCGAGCTGGATCGCGTCGGTCTGTTTCATGCCCCCCTCCTCGAGGGTGTAGCGGTGGGGATTGAAGATCATCGCGCCCATCGCTTCGTGCTCGGCGATGATGTCGTTAAGCCGCGCTTCGGTCGTGAACTTGACCAGCGGCAGTCCGGCGAACCCTATCCGGCCGTTGAAGCGGATGACCTCCAGATGCCCGCGGACCTCATCCCCATAGCGGTCGTGGATCCGCTTGATAATTTCGAGCGCCCGTTCGCTCGGATAGCGCGCCTGCAGGTAGGTGATGCGGGGATCGACCCGCAGGGCGCGAAGCGTGGTGTGGTTCCAGGTCAGTTCGTAGTTGGGCGGCAGGCCTGCGAGCGTCTCGGGCGAAGCGCGGCTCGAAGTCGAGCAAGATCCGCGCGTCCTTGTAGGGTCGAGTGAAAGCTTCGAAGGCGTCGAGCGCATGGGGAGCAATCATCAGAATGACGACGCTATCGCCGGGCGGAATGAGCGCGCGATGGCGGAGAAAATAGTCGTGCGGCGCCGGACCTGCGACGACGGTGACAAGCTTTTTCAGGATGCCATCCTGCTCGCCGAGCGCCAAGGCGTAGGCTGTCGCGGCGTCGAAACTGTCGAAGCCGACGATCACGTCAATCCAATCGTAGTGCGCTGTGAGCGGCGCCTCGACTTCGGTGATGATGCCGTTGGTGCCGTAGGCATGCACCGCCTTGTGGAGATCCGCTCCCATAAGTTCGAGCGCGCGCGGCTCCTCCTCCATCGTCATGACGCGCAGGCGCAGCACATTGCCGAAATCGCGCAGGCCTCCCCAGCTGATCGAGCCGACGCCGCCGGATCCTCCGGCCACAAAGCCAGCGATCGACGCGGTCCCGCGGGTGGAGGGGAACATCCGCAATTCCTGCCTTGACGCAGCGGCTGCTTTGTCGACGTCGATGAGAAGCGCGCCCGGCTCGCAGACAACGCGTCCCCATTCGATCGAGCGGACTGTGTTCATTTCCGCGAGGTTCAAGAGCACGCCGCCCATGAGCGGCATCGCCTGGCCGTAATTGCCGGTGCCCGCGCCGCGCGGGGTGACCGGAATCCCGAGCTTGTACGCCGCGGCGAGCACCGTCCGCACCTCGGCTTCGCTCTTCGGCGAGACGACGACGTCGGCGGTCACAGTCTCGAGTTCGCGCTTGAGCACCGGCGAGTACCAATAGAAGTCGCGACTCTTCTGCTTGACCAGGATGGGATTGTCCTCCCATTTGATCGGACCGATCGCAGCGCGTAGAGCTGCGATGTCGTAGGCGTGGCTCATGGCGCAAGGCCCTTAAGCGCATCGAGCTCGGCATAGTCGGGAAGTGCGGCGTTCGAGGCTTCGCCGTTTCTTATAACGATGCGATCCGATTGCGGACGGGCCAGGAGCTCGGAAAATCGCGCGCTCGCGTCAGGATCAGGTCGGCGCGTCCGCCGAGTCGCAGAACGCAGAGATCGAGTCCCATCGCCTGCCGCCGGGGAGGCCGCGACCGCCGGCGCCCAATCGGCGAACGGATAGTCGAGGTGCAGGATTCGCACGCCCTCGCGCCAGGTTTCCATCATGTCGAGATCGCCAAAGGCGTAAAACGGATCGCGCGTGTTGTCGCTGGCGATCATTGCGTTGACGCCCGCCGCTTTGAGCTCATGCAGCGCGGTGACGCCGCGCCAGCGCGGCGTGCGGCCGGCTTCGCGATCCTGCAGATACATGTTGCACATCGGCAAGGATACGACGCTTATGCCGGCGCGGGCCACGGCCTCTATCGTCTTTCGCCGTTCGTCGTCTTCCTGCCGGGCGAGCGAGCAGCAGTGGCCGACCAGGATGCGGTGCGGAAAGCCGCGTTCAATCGCCATGTCGGCGACGACCTTGAGCGAGCGAGCGCCGGGATCGGCGCTTTCGTCGACGTGGAAGTCGAGCTCCCAGCCCTTGCGCTCCGCGAGGTCGAAGAGGACCCCGAGCGCTTGACGCAAATCCGGGATCGTGCGGGTGACCGCGCCAAGGATGCCGCTCCCGTGGATGTCGACCATAGCTTCGATGTCGGCCATATGGGTGGCGTCCGCCACATGATCGAGGGTAAAGAGAGGCGACGCCTGCAGCTCGATCCTGCCGCGCCAGCGCTCGCGCGTCTCGGCGAAAACCGGCCAGCTGATGCGCGTCTGCGCGCCCAGGCTATCGATATGCGTGCGAAGGGCGGCCGTGCCGTGCGCGTAGGCGCAGCGCAGGCTGAACTCCATCCGCGCGGCGACGTCGGCGGCGGTCCAGTTGGCCGAACGGTCCTCGATCGTCGCGGCGAGCGCGCTCGGGAAATCTCCGACTGGGTTCCGCTTGCGGCGCCAGATATGGCCCTTGTCGATATGCGTGTGGACGTCGATGAAGAGGGGCAGCACGATGCGCCCCGACATGGCGACTTCGGGCGCATCACCGAAGTCGACGGCCTCGGCAGGGGCGATCTTCGCGATAGCGCCCGCGTCGACGAGGATGTCGACGATGGCGAAGCCGTCAAAGTCGAGTGGGCCTAGGGGCTCGGGCAGCGAGCGCCCGAGCACGCGCGCCCGCCTCAATACATAGCGCGCGGAGCTGGGCACGATGAACGGCGCGCCCCCGGCGGATTGGCCTTGCATCGGGCGCGACGGCGGGGCGGCTGCATGCGTTTCCTGCGAATCGCTCATGTGAGTAATTTCGCGCCCCTCATTTGGGGCGCAGATTGAGACCGACGCCCTTGTCGACGAATTGCAGCGTATAGGCCTTCTTGTAATCGATATCCGGCTTAACCACGCCGGCCTTGACCATCGAATTGTAGAAATTCTTGATTCGCTTGTCGGTCATGGCTCCGATCCCGAGCTTCTTCGTATCCCCTGAGTCGACCAAACCATATTCTTTGATCTTGCCGATCGAGAAGGCGATCTGCTCATCCGTCATATCCGGATTGTCATGTTTGATCATCGCGTTCGCTTTGGAATTGTCGCCATAGAGATAGTTGTACCAGCCGATCGCGGACGCGTCGACGAACCGCTGGACGATGTCCGGATGATTCTTGACCAGATCGGCGCGGGTCTCGATGGTCGTCGCATATGTGCCGTAACCATTGTCGGCGAGCAGGAAGATGTTCGGCTTGAAATGGCCCTCGCGCTCGACGGCGAACGGCTCGGAGGTGACATAGCCTTGCTGGATCGAGTGGGGATCGGCGATGAACGGCCCCGGATTGAACGTATAGGGCTTGATGACTTCCTCCTTGAAGCCATAGGCCGACTTCATCCACTGGTAGAAGGTCGCGAGTCCCTCCTTGCCGACGAAGGCCGTGGCCGCGTTCGGCAGATCGCTCCACTTGTCGAGCCCAACCCCTGGATGCGACATCATCATCTGCGGGTCCTTCTGGAAGTCCGCCGCAACGACGACGATCGGGACGTCCCGCACGACCGCGTCGAAGGCCAGGAGAAGATTGCCGCCCATGTAGAAGTCGAGCCGTCCGGCGGCCAGGAGAAGCTCGTTGTTGGCCTGCGGCCCTCCCTGGACAATCGTGACGTCGAGCCCGTATTTCGCATAGGTGCCGTCGGCGACGGCCTGGTAATATCCGCCATGCTCGGCCTCGGCCAGCCAGTTGGTGCCAAACGAAACCTTGTCAGCCGCGAGCGTGGAGGACGCCGCTACGCAAAGTCCAAGGGACAGGACCGCGCCAACGAGCCTCATTGTTTGCTCCCATCTCGAATTGCAATATCGACGCTTGCAACTTGGGCGCCATTCTTGAGGCTGACCCGGAACGCCGCCCGCCGCTGGAGACCCTAGCAGATGCGCAGATTGAACCCGAACGCAATCCATCCGCCCTTCGCGAACTATGCGCATGGCGTGGAAGTTGCAGCTGGCTCTCGGGTCGTTTTCTGCTCCGGCCAATTGGGAATTGGCCGCGACGGGGTCATTCCCGAAGACGTGGAGTTCAGGCGCGCCTTTGCTTTCGCGCGATCTTCGCAATCCTCGGCGAAGCGTCGATGTCGCTCGCTGACCTCATCCGCATCAACGCCTATGTCACGTCGGCCCAATATTTGGGCGGCTACATGAAGGTGCGTGACGAATTCGTGAGCAATCCGCCGCCGGCGTCGACTTTGATGGTCGTTCAGGGTTTCGCTCGTCCCGAATTCAAAGTCGAGATCGAGGCCATCGCCGCGCGCGCCCCTTGAACACATGGAGATCCGCATGCTGCCAACCAAGTTTTGGGCCGAGATGAGCTGGCGCGATTTCGCCGCCACCGATATGAGCAAGGTCGTTGCGGTCCTGCCGGTGGCCGCGATCGAACAGCACGGGCCTCACCTGCCCGTCGGCGTCGACATGTTCATCAACGAGGGCTATCTCGCAACCGCGGTCAAACGAATCCCTAACGATCTGCCGGTGCTGATCCTGCCCATCCAGGCGATCGGCAAGTCGAACGAACATATCGAATATCCCGGCACGCTCACGTTTTCGCTCGAGACGGTCGTTAGGGCCTGGACCGAGATCGGCGACAGCGTCGCGCGCGCCGGATGCCGCAAGCTCATCTTCATGAATTCTCACGGCGGCAACGTTCCGGTCATCGACGCAGTGGCGAGAGAGCTGCGCGTCCGTCATCGCATGCTGGCGGTCCATGCAGGATGGCACCGGCTGGGCTATCCGTCGGATTTGTTCTCGGCTGAGGAACGCGCGCATGGCATCCATGGGGGCGAAGCGGAGACTTCGCTCATGCTCGCCTTCAGGCCGAAGACCGTGCGCATGAGCGAAGCTCAGAACTTCGTCAGCTCGGCGATCGGAATCGAACAGGAGTTTCGCCAGCTTCGCGTCACGCAACCGATCGGCTTCGGCTGGATGGCGAGCGATTTGCATGCCCTGGGGACCGCCGGCGACGCCTCCAAGGCGACGGTCGAGAAGGGCGAAGCCTGCGCAAACAATGCGGCGGACGCGTTCCTCGATTTGCTGCGCGACGTGCTGGCTTTCGATCTCGCGCGCCTCGAGCCCGGGCCGCTTGCTGGCGGAAGTATGCAGGCCGCGCGGCGCACCTCGTCCTGAGGAGCGCCAAAGGCGCGTCTCGAAGGGACGCTCCCGTGGGAAGCTCCCCTTCGCGCATACTGGAACATCCTTCGAGGCCGCTTCGCGGCGCCTCAGGATGAGGTCGTCGCGGTCAGCGAGTGGCGCTCAGCGCGACTTGAGATAGGCGCGCCAGCCGCCGTAGCGAGAAATATCCTCCGCCGTCTTGACCGCCTCCGCCTCGACCAGAAAGCCCTTCACCGAGCCGCCGTCCTTGAGCCGGAGCGTGCCTATTCCGAGCGGCGCCGGGATCTTGGCGACGAAGGCGCCGAAGCCTGCGGGGTCGAGTGTCCACACCTCAGCCTTGATGGCGGCGCCGGCGGCGTCGCCGACCCGCAACAGTCCCGGTTTCGGGGGATTTGAACCGCTCAGCGCGAAGAGCCGGTAATCCGCCGTTGTTTCGACTTCGCGCGAGAAGGCCGCGCCGAGTTCGACGAGTTCGCGATTGAGCGGCAGGCCCGAGAGATGCGCGCCAACGACAGCGATCTCGAGGCGGTCGTTTGGAACGCGAGACGCCGGTTGGTGCGTCGGAGAAGAAGCGGACACGTTGGAACGGGCCTCAATCGCCCCTGCAATGCCGGCGATGAGGCCATCGGCGCCGGCGGGCGCAATCAGGGTCACGCTCGACGGCAGCCCGTCGACGCGAAGGCTTGACGGAACGGCGATTGCGCAGAGGTCGAGCAGGTTGACGAAATTGGTGTAGGTCCCGAGCCGGGAGTTGAGTTGGACAGGATCAGCTTCGACCTCGGCGATCGTGTAGGGGCGCGGCATGGTTGGGACGAGCATCGCGTCGAATTCCGACCAGACGCGGCTCGTCTTCCGCTTCTGATCGGCGAGCCGGTAGAACGCCTCAAACGCCGCGACAGCATCGAACTTGCGCGCGCCCTCGATAATCGCGCGCGTGACGGGATGCAGAGCCTCGGGATTGTTCTCGATCAGCGGCTTCGTCGCCGCATAGCGCTCGGCGACCCACGGGCCTTCGTAGAGAAGACGCGCGACCGCAGCGAACGGCTCGAAGTCGAACTCGACAATACGGGCGCCGAGCGATTCCGCGAGCTCGATGTCACGCGAGAAAGCATTCGCCGCGTTGGCGTCATCGAAGAACTGCCGTTGATCCGTACGGGGAACGCCCAGCCGAATTCCACTCGGGAAAGCCGACAGCGCTGGCGGAGGGAACGGGCGGCAGTAAGCGTCGTGCTCGTCGAAAGCGCACGCCGCCTGAAAGATTGCGAAAGCGTCGCCGACATCGCGAGCGAAAATCGAGACCGTGTCGAGCGTTCGGCAGGCGGGGACGACGCCGGACGCGGAGAGCGCGCCGAGGGAGGGCTTCAAGCCCACGATTCCGTTGAACGCCGCGGGCACGCGCCCTGATCCCGCCGTGTCGGTGCCAAGCGAAAACGCGACGAGGCCCGCGCCGACCGCCGTCGCCGAGCCGGAGCTCGACCCTCCGGGAATGAGATCCGAGCGCAACGTGTTGCGTGGAACGCCATAGGGCGAGCGAACGCCGACCAGGCCGGTCGCAAACTGATCGAGGTTCGTCTTGCCGATGACGATCGCGCCCGCCCGTTCAAGTCGCTCCACGACGAACGCCGATTTCGCCGGACTATAGGCGAACGCGGGACAGGCCGCCGTCGTGGGGAAGCCTGCGACATCGATATTGTCTTTGACGACAAACGGAACGCCATAGAGAGGCTTGCCCTCGAGCCCTGACGCCTGAACGCGCTCCGCAATCGCCAGGGCGTCGGACCTTGGCCGAATGGCGATGAAGAGCGCAGGATCGTTATGGCTCTCGATACGATCGTAGGTCTCTTCGATCGTCGCCGTCAGCCGCTTGCCGGCGGCGTGCGCGGCGAGAAGCGTTCCGATCGGTGCGGTCATATCGTTCGAGTCCTTTGCCCACGTCGTCGCGTCCCCTAGCATTCAACGAAAGCAAGAGCCGCGCAAATTCGGCCGACAGTGATTGCCGGTGGCGAACTTCAGGGGCGGCGGAGAAAAGCTTGGGCGTTTGCGCTTAAACTTCGGGCGCGGCGCCGAAAGATGAGGCGCGAGACGGCGCGCCGCTTGGTGACGCGCTCGACAACGAGATCGATCGCCGCTATGAGCAGCTCTGAGCTAAGGCCGCGCGACAGCGACCAAGTCTGCGCTCTCCGGACATGACGGCGCGATACGGTCCACACTCAAACAAGGTCGATCGGCCAGGCGCGGATCCGCTCCGCATTCGAAGAGGGAATCGCGTGACTGCGAATGCGTTCGATCCAGAAGCCGTGGCGGATGCGATGGCGCCGCTGCTCGGGTTGACGCTGACGCCGGAATCGCGGGCTCAAACGATCACGCATCTCAAGATCGCGGCGGAACACGCTCAGAAGCTCCTTTCGGTCCCGCTCGACGACGTGGACGAGCCCGCGCCGGTGTTCACGGCGTGAGGGCGAAACTTCTCGACGGATCGGCGCAAGCAATCGCCGAGGCGGTCACGACAGGCGCGATAAGCGCGCGCGAAATTGCGCAGGAAGCTCTGAGCCGCATCAAGACCCGCAACGGCGCGCTCGGCGCCTTCACCGACGTGACAGCGGGGCGCGCGCTCGCCAAAGCCGACGCCATCGACGCCGCTCGCGCGCGCGGAGAGAGCCTCGGGCCGCTTGCCGGCGCGCCATTCGCAGTCAAGAACCTGTTCGACATCGAGGGGCTCTCGACGCGCGCGGGCTCCAAGATCAATCGGGACCGCGCGCCGGCGAAAATGGACGCGACAGCGGTCGCGCGCCTGGAAGCGGCCGGAGCCGTGCTTGTCGGCGCGCTGAACATGGGCGAGTACGCCTACGACTTCACCGGCGAGAACACACACGACGGCCCTTCGCGCAATCCGCACGACCTTGAGCATATGACCGGGGGATCGTCCGGCGGATCCGGCGCGGCCGTGGCCGGCGGCCTGGTTCCGATCTCGCTGGGCACCGATACCAATGGCTCCATTCGCGTGCCGAGCTCGTTCTGCGGATTATTCGGATTCAAGCCGACCTATGGTCGCCTGTCGCGCGCCGGCGTCTTTCCGTTTGTCGCCAGTCTCGATCATGTGGGGCCGCTCGCGCGCTCGGTCGGCGACCTTGCGCTCTCCTATGACGCCATGCTCGGCCCCGATGACAGGGACCGGGCGCAAGCCAACGTGTCCGCGGCGCCAGCATCGCCGACGCTCAACGACGGCGTCGCGGGGCTACGCATCGCGAGGCTCGGCGGCTATTTCGCGCGCTCCGCTGACGAGAGCGCACTATCCGCCGTCGACACGGTCGCGCGCGCCTTGAAGGCGGACCGTGTCGTCGAACTCGCCGGAGCCGAGGTCGCGCGTTCAGCCGCCTATCTGATCAGCATGGTTGAAGGCGGGGCGCTTCATCTCGAACGGCTCCGCACGCGCGCCGGCGATTTTGATCCCGACGTTCGAGACCGGCTGATCGCGGGGGCGATGCTTCCCGGCGCCTGGGCCACGCAGGCGCAAAAATTCCGACGCCGGTTTCGGAGCGAAACGCTCGCGCTCTTTCGCGACGTCGATATCTTGCTTGCGCCGGCGACCCCGTGTCGGGCGCCCAAGATCGGGCAGAAGACGTTCGTGCTCGACGGCCGGGAGATGCTGGTCAGGCCTAACATAGGGCTGTTCGCCCAACCCTTGTCCTTTATCGGCTTGCCTGTGGTCGTAGCGCCAGTGTGGACAGATGCCGAGACGCTTCCAATTGGCGTTCAGATCGCCGCCGCCCCGTGGCGAGAAGATCTCGCGCTGCGCGTGGCCTCAGCGTTAGAGCAAGCCGGCGTCGCTCGCGCGCCGGTCGCAACACTGTCTTGACGAGGCGAAAATGGTTGAGCGCGACGCTCGGTGGGCCGGCCGCAATGGCGCGAAGGCCGCGATTCGCGAACGAGTATGGAGCGGATTGGTCGAAGCTGAAGTCAATGTGGGCCCTGTTTCCGACCGCATTCCGAATTTCGTCGGCGCGGACGTCGCCGCGAAACGGCTGAGCGAGCTCGACGAATGGCGGCGCGCTCGCGTCGTCAAATGCAATCCCGATCCGCCCCAAATTCCGGTGCGATTGCGCGCGCTCTACGACGGCAAGCTCCTGTTCTCGCCTGTTCCCTATCTGACTAAGGGCTTTCCGTATCTTCGCATCGATCCCGACAAGCTCGCGGCGAAGGGCGTCGATTTTGACACCGCCGCCACGGCGCAAGGGTTCATGGAGCATGGCGAGCCGATCGGCTTCGAGGACATGCCCAAGCTCGACTTCTGCGTAGTCGGCTGCGTCGCGGTCACGCGGTCCGGCGGGCGCACGGGGAAGGGCGCCGGATTCGCCGATCTCGAGCAAGGGCTCTTTCGCGAGCTCGGCCTTGTCGGCCCCGCGACGCCGATCGCGACAACGGTTCATTCCTTTCAGGTCGTAGACAATTCCGCAGTGGTCATGGAAAGCCATGACTTCGGCCTTGCACTTCATCGCGACGGAGCTCGAGCTGATCGCGACGCGGACGGAGCACCCGCAGCCGAGCGGCGTGGATTGGGACAAGGTTCGCCCGGACCAGTTCGCCGACATCCCATTCTTGAGCGGGCTGCGCGAAACGATCGAGCGCCGGAGGCGGGCGCAGTGACCGCGGTCGAGCGGCTCTCCGGCGTTGTCCTTCTGCCGACCGACGGCGCGCCAGCCGCATCGCCTGTCGACATCGCGGTCCGCGACGGGCGCATCGCCGCGATCTCGCCGGCCGCCGACACGCCCGCGCGTCGAGTGCTGGCGCTGCCTGCGCTCGTGAACGCGCATGACCACGCGCGCCCTCTCTCGCCGACGTTGTTCGGCGCGGCCGGCAAGCCGCTCGAGACGTGGCTTCTGCGCCTCGCCGCGATGTCCGCGATCGACCCCTATCTCGGCGCGCTCGCCGCCTTCGGACGGGCTGCGCGCGCCGGCGCGGGCTCAGTGATGGCGCACTACACGCGCTTTCACGGGCCCATGCCGCCTCCCGAGGAGGCCAAGGAAATCGCCCGCGCCGCGGCGGATATCGGGATGCGCGTGACGCTTGCCGTGTTCATGCGCGACCGCAACCCGCTCGTCTACGGCGACGAAGAGAATGTCCTCGCGAAACTGCCTGCGCAGGCGCGCACAACGGTCGAAGCGCAGTTCCTCAACCCGCCCCTTGGCGCGCAGGAGCAGGTCGCCCGCGTCGAGGCGATCGCCGCCGCGACCGAGAGCCCTACATTTTCCGTTCAGTTCGGGCCCAGCGGTCCGCAATGGTGCTCCGACGCGCTGCTTGCCGCGATAACCGAAGCATCCGAGCGGACCGGCCGGCGCGTGCATATGCATTTGCTCGAGACGCGTTATCAGCGCGCCTTCGCCGATCGCGCCTATCCCGAAGGCGTCGTTCAGCGCCTGAAGGCGCTCGGGCTTCTGTCGGCGCGCCTGACGCTGGCCCATTGCGTCTACGCCCGTGCCGAAGAGCTCGAGGCGATCGCCGCATCGGGCGCGGTCATCGCCACAAACCCGAGCTCGAACTTGCATCTGCGCAGCGGCGTCGCTCCCATCTCGGAGGCGCTCAAAAGCGGCTGCCGCGTCGCGCTGGGTGTCGACGCCTCCGCCCTTGACGAGGACGACGACATCCTGCGCGAAATGCGGCTTGGCCACTTCCTCCACGGCGGCTGGGGCTTCGACAGCGTCATCGAGCGCGGCGGCTGGCTTTCCACAATCGTCGGCAATGGCCGCTTCGCCAACGGCGCGCCGGGCTCAGGCGAACTCGCCGTCGGCGAGCCCGCCGACATCCTCGTCCTCGATCTCGACGCGCTCGACCGCGACGCGGTCATAGCCGTGGAGCCGATCGACCTCGTGTTCGCGCGCGCGACCGCCGCGCATGTCGCCGAACTCATCGTCGCCGGCGAGGAAGTCGTCCGTGACGGGTGCCTGACCCGCGTCGACCTTAAAGCGGCGGAAGTGGAATTGCGTCGCCAATATCGCGCGAATGCGCCGTCGCGTGCGGCGTTTCTGGCCGTTTGGGGCGCGCTGGAGCCTGCCGCCGCGCAATATTATCGAAGCGGCCTTGGCTGCTGCTGACGGTTCGAGGGAGGGCCGCTCATGCCAGACACATTGCCCGTCGTCGATTTCGCACTGGGCGAAAGCGATGCGGCCTCGCTGACCCGGATCGCCGCCGCCGTCGGAACCGCCTGTCGCGACGTCGGCTTCTTTTATGTCGTCAACCACGGGGTCGAGGCAGCGCTCATCGCCGAAGCCTTCGCTCAATCGCACGAGTTCTTCGCGCTGCCGTTGGCCGACAAGCGGAAGCTTGCGATCGAAACAATTGGTGGCAATCGCGGCTATTCCGGCCTTCTGCATGAGGCGCTCGACCCGGCGCAGGGAGCAGACATGAAGGAGGCCTTCAACGTCGGTCTCGAGCTTGCTCCGGACGATCCCGAGCTTCGCGCGATGAAGCCGTTCCGCTCGCTTAACGCCTGGCCGGAGTCGCACAAGTTTCGTGAGACGGCGCTCGCCTATTACCAAGCCTGCGCGGCGCTCGGCGGGCGATTGCATCGCGCCTTCGCGCGCGATCTTGGCCTTAAGCCCGATTTCTTCGACGACAAGTTTGATCGGCCGATGGCGACGCTGCGGTTCTTGCACTATCCGGCGCCGCCTCGCGGCTCCGACCCGCAGACGGGCGCGGGCGCGCATACCGATTACGGCAACCTCACTTTGCTGGCCACCGACGATGTCGGCGGCCTCGAGGTGCGAACCCGCGCCGGTCAATGGATCGCAGCGCCGGTCGTTCCCGGGGCCTTCATCGTCAATATCGGCGATTGCCTGATGCGCTGGACCAACGACGTCTATGTCTCGACGCCGCATCGGGTGGTCAATCGCAGCGCCAAGGAGCGCTATTCGATCGCGTTCTTCTACGATCCGAATCCGGACGCGATGGTCGAAACCATTCCGAGCTGCGTTCTGGCGGGCGAGGTCACGCGTTATCCGCCGATCCTAGCCGCCGATTATCTGCAGATGCGCCTCGATGCGAGCAAGCCGGCCGAGGCGGTCCGCACCGGCTGAGGCGTGTCGTTCGCGTCAGCGCGCCTTAATGGCCGGAGCTTTGTCCGTAATAGGCACCGGCCCCGTGCTTGCGCCTGAAATGCTTGTTCAGGAGCTCCTCTTCGATCGGCTCGAGGTTCGGCGCCAGTTGCAGCGACATGAGCGCCATATGCGCAATGCACTCGAGAGCGACCGCAGCCTCCACCGCCTTCGCCGCGCTGCGCCCCCAGGTGAACGGCGCGTGGCGGTTGACGAGAACGCCCGGACAATCGGCTGGATCGCGGTTCTGCATCGTCTCGACGATGACATTCCCCGTCTGCCATTCGTAGTCGGCCGCGATCTCGCTCGGGGTCATCTTGCGGGTGACCGGGGCCTCGCCGTTGAAATAGTCCGCATGCGTCGTGCCGAAGATCGGGATCGGCCGGCCGGCTTGCGCGAAGGCGGTCGCGTGCGTCGAGTGCGTGTGAACGACCCCGCCGATATTCGGGAAGGCGAGGAACAGCCTGCGGTGGGTCGGCGTGTCGGAAGACGGATTGAGCCGGCCCTCGACCTTGCGCCCTTCGAGGTCGATCACGACCATGTCCTCCGCCGTTAGCGCCGAATAGTCGACCCCGCTTGGCTTGATCACGAAGACGCCGCGGGCTCGGTCGACCGCGCTCGCATTGCCGAAGGTGAGATTGATGAGGCCATGCTTCGGCAGAGCAACGTTGGCTTCGTAGGCTTCTCGCTTGAGTTCCTTGTACATGCTCCCGTCCGGCTCAGGCCCGGAATCCTTGCGCGAGGTAATAATAGACGTCGTTGTTGCGCAGGTCCTGCTTGAAAGTCGTGAGATTTGTTTCCGGCCCGATCGTCGCCATTTCGATGCCGGCGATGGTCGCGAAGTCCTCGAGCATCTCTCGGGTCACGCTATAGCTGAAACCGGTGTGATGTGCGCCGCCGGCCAAAATCCATGCCGCGCAGGCCGTCTTGAAGTCGGGCTTGCACTCCCAGACGGCGCGGGCGACCGGCAGTTTCGGGAGGGCAGGGTGGTCGACTGCGGTAACTTCGTTCACGATGAGGCGGAAGCGGGAGCCGAGGTCGATGAGGCTCGCGTTGAGCGCCGGGCCTTTTGCCGCGTCGAACACGAGCCGCACCGGATCCTCCTTGCCGCCGATTGACAGCGGATGAATCTCGACCCTCGGCTTCTCCGCCGCGATCGTCGGACAGATCTCCAGCATATGCGCGCCGAGGACCTGATGGCCGCCCGGCGCCAGATGATAGGTGTAGTCCTCCATGAACGAGGTCCCGCCCTCGAGGCCCTCGCCCATGACCTTCATGGCGCGCACGAGGGCCGCCGTCTTCCAGTCGCCTTCGCCCGCGAAGCCGTAGCCGTCGGCCATCAGCCGCTGCGGTGCGAGGCCGGGGAGTTGCCTCAGTCCATGCAAATCTTCGAAGGTGGTGGTGAAGCCCGTAAAGCCGCCTTCCTTCAAAAAGGCCCGCAGGCCCAGTTCGAGCCGCGCTCCATACAACAACGATTCGTGCCGGGCGCCGGATTGGCGCAGGTCCGGCGCGACGGCGTAGCGCTCCTCGTATTCGCTCGCCAGGGCCTTCGCCTTGGCGTCGGAGACGGCGTTCACCCGAGCCACCAGATCGCCGACGCCATAGCCGTTGGTGGCGAAGCCGAATTTCATTTCGGCCGCCACCTTGTCGCCTTCGGTCACCGCGACTTGGCGCATGTTGTCGCCGAAGCGGCAGAATTTCGCGCCCTGCCAATCGGCCCAGGCATGCGCCGCGCGCATCCAGGCGCCGATCCGGTCCTGAACCTCGGGGTCCGACCAGTGGCCGACGACGACCTTGCGCGCGAGACGCATGCGCGTGTGGATGAAGCCTGCCTCCCGGTCGCCGTGCGCCGATTGGTTCAGGTTCATGAAGTCCATGTCGATCGCGTCCCACGGCAGATCGCGATTGAACTGGGTGTGGAGATGCGCGAACGGCTTTTTAAGCCCGTTCAGCCCGCGCACCCACATTTTCGAAGGCGAAAACGTGTGCATCCAAAGGATGAGGCCAGCGCAATCCGGATCGGAGTTTGCGTCGAGGCAAAGCTTGGCGATCTCGTCCGGCGTGGTGAGCAAGGCTTTGAAGCTCGTCTTCAACGGCAGTTTCGGTGAGGCCGCCAGCGCCCCCGCGATCTCCCGCGCGTGGGCCGCAACCTGCTCGAGCGGTCCGGGTCCATAGAGGTGCTGCGAGCCGCAGACGAGCCAGATCTCAGGATTGGCGAGGTTGATCATGCTTGCCTCGTTTCACGCGCGCTGCGCATATTTGACGTCCAAAAGCCGCTTCATGACTTGCGATAGATCGGCGGATTTCGTCAGTCCGCCGAAGCTGTCGTGCAACTCGCGATAGAGGGCGTAGAGCTGGTCGTAGACCGCGCGGCGCTCGGCGTTCGGCTTGAACGATTCCGGCTTCAGCGAGGTCATCGCCGCTTCCGCGCTGGCGAAGTCAGGATGCGCGCCGGCCAGGACGGCGGCGGCGATCGCCGAGCCGAGGGCGCAGGTCTCAATTCGATCCCGCGACCTCCATCACACAGCCCGTGACGTCCGCATAGATCTGCATGAGCAGCGGATTCTTCTCGGCGATGCCGCCCGTGCAGATAACCTGGTCCGTTGGCACGCCATATTGCTGGAGGCGCTCGATGATCGCCCGCGCGCCAAACGCCGTCGCCTCGATCAAGGCGCGATAGATGTCCGCCCGCGTCGTATAGAGATCCTGGCCGAGAATGAGACCGGTGAGCCGCTGGTCGACGAGAATGGTGCGGTTGCCGTTGTTCCAGTCGAGCGCCAGAAGACCGGCTTGCCCGGGACGCTGCTTCGCTGCTTCTGCAGTGAGTTCGGCGTGCAGGGCGGCGTCGCCGCCCAAGACCACCTCGACCCACCATTTGAAGATGTCGCCGACCGCCGACTGGCCGGCTTCAATGCCGAAAAAGCCAGGCAGAATGGCGCCTTTGACGATGCCGCAGATGCCGGGGATGTCGGCGACCGGGTTTTCCGCCGAAACGACGGCGCAGTCGCAGGTCGACGTGCCGATCACCTTGACCAGCGCGCCCTCGCGCACGCCGCACCCGATCGCGCCGTAGTGAACGTCGAACTCGCCGATGGCGATCGGAATGCCGGCTCGAATTCCAAGCTTCGTCGCCCAGTCCGAACAAAGCGATCCTGCCGGCTCGCTTGCGTCGTAAGCCTTTTCGTACAGCCGGTCTCGAAGCTCCGCGAGACGCGGATCAAGCGCCGTCAGGAACTCCTTGTCCGGCAGGCCTCCCCAATCTTCGGAATAGAGCGCCTTGTGGCCGGCGGGGCAGACGCCGCGTTTGACCAATCGCGGGTCGGTCACGCCGGCGAGCACGGAGGGAATCCAGTCGGCGAGTTCGATCCAGGAGAAGGCTGCGCCGAACACCTCGGGCGCGACATTCAGGCAATGCCAGAGCTTGGACCAGAACCATTCCGAGGAGTAGACCCCGCCGCACTTGGCAATGTACTCAGGCCGGAGCTTGGCGCTGAGCTCGGTGATCTTGGCCGCCTCGCGCCAAGAGGTGTGATCCTTCCACAGCCAGCACTGCGCGTTGAGGTCGTCCTTCCACTTGGCGCTCAGCGCCAGCGGCTCATTCTTGTCGTCGACCGGAATCGGGCTCGACCCGGTCGTGTCGACGCCGATCCCGACCACTTTCGAACGATCGAAATTGGCTTTGCGTTCGGCCTCGGCGAGCGCTCCCTTGATGCTTGTCTCGAGGCCGAAGAGATAGTCGGCTGGACGCTGGCGCGCCTTGAGGCCGTCCTTCGGATCGAGCAGCACGCCCTGCGCGCCCGAAGGGTAGTCGATCACCCGGCTGCCATATTCGGCTCCGTCCGAACAGCGGACGACAAGCGCGCGGACCGAGTTGGTTCCGAAATCGACGCCTAGGGCAAACATGAGCGCTGACGTGCTCCGGTTTCTGGATGGACGCGTGACGACACGGTCGGGCGTCCGCCTTCGCGGCAGGCCGCCGCCCACCGCTTAGGCGGACGCCCAAGGCGTCCGCGATCCCGTGTCGTCGGCGTTTTCAAGCGCGTAGCGCCTCGAAAGCGCTGCAGGCTCGAGTCGCCTCACCGCTGAGCGAATTTCTTGGGTATTCGGTGAGTTCGGGTGCCGTCATGTCTTTTGGCGATATCCCAGAAAACCACCCGCCCGCGGTCGAGCACGACCAAGGGATCCGCCTCTTGCACATGCGCCAGGTTGTGCTCGATATAAATATAGATGCAGGCGCGCCCCGATCTTCAGCGTCATCGCGTTTCCATCCCGAAAAGCGTTTCGGGTCGGCGCAAGCGACCCGAACTGCCTTTTGCCTCAAAATAACCCGCAGGGGAAGCAGCGGCTGGGATTGGTCCAGCACCTGGATCTTGCGCTTCGACAGCTCCATGGGTCGAGGAACTTATAGTCTCGCCAAGGGCCCAAGGAGTCCCAGATTGCAGCGGGTTGAGGCCCGGTGGTCTCACCCACCGCGCGACCGGATCACAAGAACCGGCTAATCCCCCTTATCCAGTCCACGGGTGTCACGCCCCGCTCTTGCCAATTGATCGACATCAGCGACGCGGCCATCGCGAAATAGAGATTTGCGTAGAGGGTGCGGGCCACCCTCGCAACGATTGGGGGAGGAGCGAAACGTTCGGTTCCCGACCAGCCCCTTGCCCATTGCCCGAGATAGAATTCGACGACGACGGCCGCGCCAAGCAGGAACCCCATCAGCCAATATTGCCACCCAAGGCTCGCGCCGCTATGCCACACGCCGAAAAGGATAAAGACCGTCATCGTCGCGACCGCCGACGACTGATAGCGAGTGAGCCACGTCGCGCGCCGCATCAGAAAAGCTGCCAGCGGGAAGAAAACGATATCCCTCATCCATTCCGACAAGCTCATGTGCCAGCGCGTGTACATTTCGGTGATGCTTTGAGAAAAGTACGGCCGATTGAAATTCTCCTTTACCGCAATGCCCATGAGACCGGCGACGCCGATCGAAACATCATTTAGACCTGAGAAATTGGCGTACATATAGATATAAAAACCAATTATGGCTATAAAAACTTCGTATAGCTTGTGTGTTCTATAATCAATGATAAAAGCATCCGGACTGAGCTGTAAGAACACGCCAGAAATCACCACAACCTTGGCGGCCCCTTTGAGGATTCTCAGTAGGCAATTGGTTACATCTTCCTTTTTATACGATGAGACAGTGTTAAAAGAATTCTCAAAATAACTGTACGGTGAAATTGGCCCAATCAGGAAGGTCGGCGCAAAGAAACAATGCGCCATGTAGTCGGGGAATGACATCATATTGATCTTACGCTTACTGAGTTCCCACTCTACATGGGCGCAACGAAACAACATATAGGAGAATCCAACGAAGAACAGGAGACCCGTTGACTTGGCAAAAACTAGCCATGCGATCGGGGGCACAAACCCGAGTAGGAACAGATGACGGGATCTCGTTTGCGCAACCCGAAGCAATACCCAGAACACCGACAAGAAAAGAATGTACAACAACATCGACCGTGCGCCGGATTGTGTTCCCGTAAAGAATATTAGCCATACCCCGGCAATATTGATGAAAGCGAAGACGACGCTGCGAGTCGCGCCGACTGGCATCAGGCGCGCAACGGCGGTCGCAATTCCAAAATAGCAGAGGGCGACAAGCGCGGTGGTCGAGAAAAACAGATCTGACATGTCAAAACTGCGCGTAAAGGACGCCAGCGTCCATATTAAGTGGAGAAATGTTGGCAAACAGACCAACTGACAGAAACGCCAGAAGGCAAAACAAAATTAGAAGGAAAGAACGCATTTGTCAGCCTCTGCTTTGCTGAAGCAACGCTTGGAGCGCCGGACCAAAGACTTCCGCGCTTCGACGTGAGCCGTTCGAATTAAAATGTAGGTGGTCGTAGTAGTTTTCTTTTATGTGTTCGGCCGAGATATTTCCAAACATCATTTCGGACGAGGCGGCGATGATAGGAACTCCGAGCGCAAGCACTTGACTCGAGATCTCAATCGGCCCGTGGCTGTCCGCCATTGGCAGCTGCATAAAAGCAAGGATGGCGCCATTTTTTTCGCATAATGCCTTGATTGCGGGAAGATAAGCGGATTCGATCGGCGTGAGCGGCCTGTCGGTCAAGATCACCCCGGCGGGAAGCGACGCTCCTGGACTTATTATGATGGCTGGTTCTGGTTTGTCCGGAGAATCGTACCGGACAAAGGCCGCTCGAGGAGACGTTTTGTTCTCTTGGTACCCCTCATCTGGCGTCCAACTCCCTCGTGTCCGTTCAAAGTCGGGAAAATCCTCCATCGTTCGGTATCCTTGTCGGGTTAGCGATCCGGGGCGGATGATGGAAGCCAGAGCGAGTCGCGGTCCTATCATCGCCATCTCCGCATAATCGGTGACGGCGAGACTGGGCGTTTTGATATCCAGCCCTGGATCAGGCTGTCCGAGCGTGCGGAGGTATTTTTCACCCGGGTGGTTATCGATTTGAGGAATATCGGGATAGTTTATGACAACCAACCGTGCGTGGCGATGGATGAAGAAGTCCTTCAGAAATGTATAACTCAAATCATAGCCGTTAAATCTGGCGGCGATTGTTTCAGACCTTAGAGGCCCGTCTGGAGTATGCACGTCTTCGCGAAGGGCCGTGTGATTGATCGCCATCAGCATTCTTGAATTGCCGAGGACGAGAATGTCGAGCGGTCGCGTCTCTTTGAGGACTTGGTTCGTATGCCAGTCCGATGGGCCAACGCGCTTGGACATCACGAGATATCGCGTTTCGGGGCTTACAATGAGCGCGGTCAAAATCGGCGACAGCAAAATTCCAGCCAATGCCGCGATCCAGACGACAATGTGCCCGGCGCCCGAAAAGGCTGGCTGCATGGGCGGCGGTCGAAATTTCATTTCCTAAACTCCAAGAGCCGTGTCGCCCAATGGTCATAACTTCACATAAGTCCAAATAATATCTAACGAATCCTAGCGCACTGAAAGCCGAGCGGGTTGTATGTCGAAGATTTTGGTTGCGTTGTCCAACCTAATGTTGCTTGTTATTAAGGCCGCAGAGCGACAACGGCAAGGCCAACTTGCGAGAGCGGCGCTATTCCCGACGGACGAACGCACGCTAACGTTAACCACAGCAAATCCTGGGTCCGGCGAATGAATGAGCGTTATCTAACGATGCGGGATTTGCTGAACGATAGAGTTCGGCGACGCAAAAATGACCTCTGCTACACGTTTCTTGTTGGATTCGAAGCTCGGGCTCAGTGGGATTATTCGGATCTTCACCGTCAGGTCGCCAAAGTTTGTGCGCATCTGCGGAAAATCGGATCGATTGGCAAGCGAGCTCTACTGGTTTATCCGCAAGGTCCCGACTTTATGGCGGCTTTTTTGGCCTGCCTGTCCCAGAATGTGGTGGCGGTGCCCGTGCCGGCGCCCGAGACGTGGAATCTTCTTCGCACCATGCCACGACTGAGGGCCGTCTCCGAGGACGCTGACGCCGCCTTTGTCCTGACGACCCGGAAGATTTTCAATTTGGCCTCGGCCAGCGGCAGCAAGCTTTGGGATTTCGAGGGCACGCCATGGATCGTGACGGATGAACTCGAGGAGGGCGATAACGACTTGGGCGACGACCCTATCGACGCCGCCGGGCCTGCCTATTTTCAGTATACGTCAGGATCTACCAGCACTCCGTCAGGCGTGGTGATCTCTCATCAAAGCTTGATGCATCATCTCGGCGCCCTGCATAAGGCCTGTGGCTATGGCGACGGCGTGACCGTGACATGGATGCCTCATTTTCATGACTACGGCTTGGTGCAGGGCCTATTGCAGCCGCTATTCAGCGGCGATCCTTGTTATTTCATGTCACCGCTGTCGTTCCTGAAACGGCCCACACACTGGCTTGGCGCGATCACCAAATATGGAGGCACGCATTCTCAGGCCCCAAATTTCGCCTATGAGCATTGCATTCGTCGAATAAGCCCCGAGGAGCGGGCCGGGTTGAACCTCGCGAGTTGGAAAGCTGCTGGAAATGCGGCAGAGCCGATCAATCCCGAGGTGTTGGAAAAGTTTATCGAGACGTTTGAGCCGTGCGGCTTTCGAAGGGCCGCCTCCGCGCCTGCCTATGGGCTTGCCGAAGCAACGTTGCTGGTCTCGTCCACACGACTTTATTCGGGCCCGCGCGTTCTCGAACTGGACGCGGATGCCGTCTTCGATGGACGCGTTGTTCCTGTCGAGAAAGGCGGCGCGGGCCGCAAAATTGTCAGTTGCGGCGAACCGGTGGGCGACACAAAAGTCGCCATCGTCGATCCGGAGACTCTGACCAAGCGCCGCGCTGACGAAATCGGAGAGATTTGGGTGTCGGACCCCGGGGTTGCCTCTGGATATTGGAATCAGCCGATCAAATCTCAGGAGATATTTAATGCGGACTTGAGAGATACCGGAGAAGGGCCTTGGCTCAGGACAGGGGATCTCGGTTTTTTGCAGAATGGTGAGCTTTTCATTTCGGGCCGCCTCAAGGACATGATCATCATCCGCGGCGCGAACTTCGCTCCCCAGGACATCGAGTGGGTATCGCAAAAGTGCCATCCTGCGGTCGAGAGCGGAGAAAGCGCCGCCTTTCCACTTACCGTCGACGGAGAAGAGCGCCTCGGCATCGTCCAAGAACTGAACAGAAAAGACCATCCGTCGACCGTCGACTTCGAGGACGTCACCGCCAAGATTCGTGAGCAAATTTCTTTGGAGTTCGATGTTCGCGCTCACGCCGTCGCATTGGTCAGGCGAGGGACAATTCCAAAGACGTCAAGCGGGAAAATACAGCGCCGCGCGTGCCGCGCCGCGCTGCTAGAAGGGAGTCTTGAGACGATATTCGTGCTGAACGACGGCCCGCTGTCATAACTTATGGAAATTTGATCATGAACTTGCTTGCAACGACCATTCCGAAAACTGGGCTGACCGAGGCGTTGGAGTCCCAGTTGGGTGATCCCAACAACCCTGAGAACCCGCTGTCATTCGCTTATTCCCAGAGGATTGACGAGACCGAACAGTTTCCCGAGGAGGCCATTCGCTGGCTGTATGACCACGAGCTCGCGCGACACTACGTCCCGGAGGAACTCGGAGGGTCGTTTCGCTCGTTCTCCGAACTGGCAGACGTAATTCGCGTGCTCTCGCGTCGCGACGTGTCTAGCGCCGTTGCATTCTCCACACTGTTTTGGTCGTTTTTGGCTTGGGTTGGCGGCACGGATGAGCAAAAGCGATGGCTGGCCAAATATATGATGGAGCGGCAGGGGGCGATGTGCCTTGCCTATTCAGAGAAGGAGCACGGCGCAGATTTGGCGGCGAGCGACACCGTGGCGCAACGGACTGCCGACGGATTCGAGATCACGGGGGAGAAATGGCCCATTAACCGCGCGACCGTCGGTGGGCTCTGTTTTGTGTTAGCGACCACCAATCCATCCGCCGGCGCCAGTGGTCTGTCGCTATTCATGTTGGACAAAGGAGAGCTGGACTCCAAGCGCTATTCTAATTTCCCAAAAATTCTCACTCACGGCATGCGCGGTTCAGATATCAGCGGAATCAAGTTTGAAAACTGTCCAATTCCGGCACGAAGTTTGCTCGGTGGAGAAGGAGGCGGACTTCAGCTTGCGTTGAGAGGGTTCCAAATCACGCGAGCGCTTTGTGCGGCCATCTCGCTCGGAGCCGGGGACACTGCATTGCGGACCACATTAAGCTTTGCAATGAACCGCAGGCTTTACGGCGGGCTTGTGATCGATCTTCCTCATGCGGCGGCGGTGCTGTCCGACGCCTTTCTCGATCTCCTCATTTGTGACTGTGTGACGGTCTCTGGACTGAGGTCATTTCACGTTGTGCCAGAACAATCCAGCCTTTGGGCGTCGATCGTCAAATACTTCGTTCCAACAACAATCGAAACAATGATCCAAAATCTTTCGGTTGTGCTTGGGGCCCGCTATTACATGCGCGAAGAGCATGAGTGGGGAACGTTTCAGCGGATTGTGCGCGACGCCGCAGTCGTCAGTCTGTTCGACGGAAGCACGGTGGTGAACTTGCACGCGTTGATGCTACAGTTTAGGCACCTCGCGCGACGTCGCGCCGCGCGCGGTGACCAGGGTCTCAGGCTTAGCCAAATCTTCGATATCAACAGTCCCGTTCCGCCTTGGGACGGCCAAAGACTGAGTTTAGTGAGCCCCCAGGCGAACGATGCTCTAGAGGGCGTTGAGCACAGCCTTAAGCAACTGAAGGCTGAAGGGGGCGAAAATGGTGCTGACCGAGCCCAGATCGATCAGGTCTTGGCCCTTGGAGAGACGCTTAAACGTGAGATCGGAGCGCACAACGCTCACTTTGTTGAATCCGAATTCGAACACGGCCATCAGCAATCCGCCGTGATGTTCAGAGCGGCGCAGAGATATTGTGCTCTTCATGCGGCGGCATCGTGCTTGCACAGCTGGATCTGGAATCGAACCAACAGCTCTTCATTCTTTGCCAAGGGCAAATGGCTAGTCCCGGCGCTTGCCAGGGTTTTTGACAAACATCTCGATATCCACCACGATGATGTCATAGACGCGTCTCGGCCGGAGCTTTTGCAAGAGTTGCAGCGGCTCTATCGGGACAATCGCATGTTTTCAGTGAGCGAGGCTGTCCTGGGAGACTGAGACGGCGGTTGCGACATTGGAAGCTGAACCACGAACCGGGGGTTAAATCATTATGTCGAATGCCAAAAATCTGGATGAGATGCGAGCGTGGCTGACTGAGCGTATATCGGCCGCGCTTAAGGTGAAGAATGGGATGGATCCCGACGCGCCATTTTCAAAGTACGGACTGCAGTCCATCGATGCCGTCATCTTGGCGATGGAGATTGAGGAACAGGTCGGCGTGGAACTGCCTCCGACTTTGTTGTGGGAATACAATACAGTGAATGAATGCGCCTCGTATTTGGTTAACATCGGATCGGAGATGGCGGCCTGACTTGGGCTGCATGCGTACGGCCATTTGGCGAAGGCCGCGTTATCTCGGCCATCGCCGTCTATCTTATCTGCTGAGCTAAGATCCCAGGAGGCCAAAGCGCCGCTCGCCAGCGGACGCTCGCGACGACAGGCTTCCGACAGTGCGACCTAACCAACGAGTTGAGAGGGGGCCGGGGCTACGCTTCAGTCCATGGCAATATCGACCAAGTGAGGAGCACAAGAACCTGTTACATCCGACAAGATAGGCTGACGGTTACCGTTCAATTAGGAATGGAGTCTCCCGCTAACGCCCTCAGGGCTAATGACCCCTGCCGTGCGCAATCTCGCGGTGGGAGTACTATGGGGCCCGCCGTAATGGCGGTTTTTTTCTTGCCCGAGCAATTTGTCCTCGGCCTCCGGACCAGGATGACCACTGGGAGGAGCGCCAACAACCGGGCCTTATCGTTTTGGAACAGGGATCGCGCCCCGACATTAAAGCGCTTTGCATTTGGAAGGAGTCGCGGCTTAGCTCGTTCTCGGCAACGAGGCCGCGACGTTGGCCCGGTCGGTCCGTTTGGGTTTTCTTGGCTCGTGACTGTTTCGCTGCGAAGACCCCGTTTTTGAGGGTTGGATTTCCTTGGATCTCCTTGGATTCTCTCGTCCGAAATCGAGACTTTTCAATGGGTTACGGGACTTCGAGTGGGACCGAATTTTCGCGGCGCTTTCCGTGGCGTTGAGCGCGCCGGAACAGGGGTGGCGCGCGCCTTGCGGTCTTGGCCTTGCGGAAGGGCAGGATTGTTCATGGGGCAAGCTTAACTCAATTTCTGATTATCTGCAATAGATTGTCGTCCGAGCCGTTCCCTGTCGAGCGCCTCAATCCAAAAGCAACTCGGTTTAAGAAGGTGGAAGGGCCTCTGGTGTGGCAAGTGGGAACTTTCGCTGATCCGAGTTTCTTTCGACTGATCACCATGAAGATGATGAGCTGCACCAAAAGTCACGTCGATGAAGGGATCACGATTCTAAAACGATACCTCCGCTAAATCTATAGAGACAAAAGGGGTCACTCAGCCATCAGATGCGCTCATCGCACGGGAGCCGTTGCTTTTACGTACCCCTCGCTGGTTTGTTTCTGACAGCTACTTTCCTGGATACGCTTTCGGGTTCATAAGAAAATGTTACAGCTCAGAACAATTCTAAATTGAAATGGTTTCGAATTGAAATCATTTCAAAGTACGCGCGCTAATCTTGTCGCTATTGGAACGCCTTGCTAAGGCTCTTACCCCCAGGTGAATCGCGCCCTGATCTCCTGCAAATGGTTCTGCATTCTCTGCGTGTGATAACGCGGGCCGGCTCCCGACTATGGAGGAACCATAAGGTGCAAAACGATGGAGCATCAGGAACTTCTCTCGGGCTTGGTGCGGCTACACGTCCTGCACCACGCGGCCGAGGGCGATCTCTATGGCAACTGGATGATCGAGGAGCTCGCCCGAGACGGCTACAAGATCAGTCCCGGGACGCTCTAGCCGATGCTGCGCGCTCTAGAACGCACCTCACGGACCGAACCGGCAGGCCGCTCGCGACGCCGCATCTATCGCGCGACGCCGTACGGCGTTGGGGCCTTGGAGATGGCGCGGGAAAGAGTCTGAGAATTGGTGCGGGCGGTGTCGCCTTAGGCCCGGCGCTTCCAAAGGGCGAGCCTACTAAGCCAGATGGGTTTCTTGCGATTAACTGGTAGGGGGCTGGCAACCAAGATGAATTCTGAACTGCGAATGGCATTGGTCGGATTCATCGCCGGAGTTCTGCTCCCGCTCATCCTGCGACAGCTGCGCCAGACCCAACCTCGTTCAGCATGGCCGAACGCATTCGCCAAGGCCAGCACCGGGGGCAAGCGCAGGTCCGCCCCCTTTTGGCATTCCCTTCGAAAGTGAGGCCACGTCGCTTGCGCTAACCCTACCTTCATCGTTGTTTCAAGAGCTTAGAGTGGCGCGACAAACCTCATGCGTGGCGATGGGCGGGTCTGGAATATCTCAACCGCGCCCTCCGTCGTGAAGCCGGAGAAGCCGACGGGTGGCCAGCTTCTGTTGTCGCTTGAAACGGCGGTTAGACGAAAGCTCAGCCGCATCATCTGGTAGGAATAGGGTGGAAGCCCGGCGGGCAGGCCGCCCGTCTTTGACCTCCGAGCCCGAGCCCTTCCTGGGCGCGACTGTGTGGGCGCGCTCAACGTATTGACGGCTTCGAGGTCGGCGTTGGTCATCACCTGGTGATGCGTGATTGCCGCCGCTGACATCGTCGCGGAGCATCACCAGCGCCTCGTCAAAGGCGAAGAAGCAAAGCTTCTGATGGCCTTTCCGGCCCCTTTTTGGTTTCCGTCCGAATGAGGCCAGCGCTCTCGAGAATTTGCAGGTTGGACCAGACCGCCGATTGAGGGAAGGTTCAGCGCCTCGGCGCTCACGACGCCTCATTGGTCGCCCTGCCCTATTATCTGTGGGCCAGTCGCGCGCCTGGCTCGATGCAGGTATGGGTGGCCGAGCTTGACGGCTAAGAGCGCGTAGTCTGCAAAATCAGCCTCGATTTGGAGAGGCGGCGCCGTAGTTTTGGCTGTCAAGAGACGATGCGCTTTGGCGCTCGACCCATGCCTGCGCTCACGGCGCAACGACACGCGCCTCAAAATCCTGCCCGCGCCAGACCTCGTCTCGCTTTTCGGCGCCAGGTGAAGACGAGTTTGCCGCCCGGCGCCATTCCCGCCGTCGGCAGTTCCGCGATATGCAGGCCGAGGCCCGTGTCGCTCGTCGCGACGTCGGCCTGGGTCTTCCAGTCGTCGCGCGTGTAGCGGACGATCGACTCCTCGGGCAGATCGAGCCGCAGCATCTGTCCGGCGAGAACGCTGGCCGTCGGGCAATCCTCGCGCCACGGGCGGCAGCGGGCGGTCCGTCTCTTGCCGCGTAGCGGCGCATCGTGTGAGGGGACATGTCGAACACTCGGCCGTCGGCGAGCGAGCGCAACAGCTTCACATATTCCCCATGCGCCCAGACGAGGGGCATTGCCGAGCCGGTCGGCTTGCCCGGAGCGAGCTCCCTTTCGGGAATGGGCGCGGCGTCCCACACCTGCTCGGGAATAAGGCCGCCAGGACTGGTCTGCGCCTCGATTGTCGCGAGCAGCGCCTCCGCCTCCTTGCGCTTTCCCGCCGCAAGCGCGTAATGCGCCCGTTCGCCCGCCAGGAGCGGCCAGGCGCGGCCGATCCCGACCCCGTCGAAGGGCCTTCCGTCCGCCTTCTCGCCGTAGCCGTCGAGGTTATAGCGGCGCCAGCCGGGCCCCTGCGGCAGGTCGACCTTGAGCAGGCGATCGATGACCGCAATCGTGTCGAGCACGCGCGGATCGTCAGGCGCCCTCAACCCGAACCGGACAAGCGCGATCGCGTCCGTGCTGATGAGTTGGTCCGCAGGGATCGCTCCGCTTCCCACCTCGTGGTTGCGCACCTGGACCAGTCCATGAACGTCCGGGCAACCCATCGCAGGCGATTTGGGAGCAACCCGTATGTAATAGCCGCGGACGCCGGCTTCGCGCGCGAGCGGCGTATCCTCGACATAGATCCAGTCCTCGATCTGCTCGTTCCAGGCGTCGGCCGTGTCGCGCAGCAGAGCCGGAAGCGCCTCGATGTCGCAGGCTTCGGCGATCTCCGCCGCGGCGAGCAGCGCCGCAATGGCCACGGCGAGCGTGAAGGGCGTATAGCCGGCGTTCTCCTCCCAACGGTCTTGCTTGGTTCTGGGCCCGGTGCGCAAGACGAAGCCCGCCGCGCGCTCGACCATCGGCCAGAACTGTGGGAGGTCCGGGGGCCCAAGCGCGCCCTCGCGTCGGGCCATGTCCAAGAGCAGCATGGGGAACGCGCACTCGTCGAGCTGCACGCCGCTCCAATAGGGCGCGCCGTCCAGCCAATAGTTCTGCCGCCACGATCCGTCTCCCTCCTGGGTCGCCCGGAGATAACGAAGGATTTGGCGGACCTCGCTGTGCGCGCCGCACGCGAGCAGCGCGCCGGCCGGTTTCGCAGAGATCGCGGGGCCAGACGAGATGATAGCCCCCCATGTCGTCGTCGCCCTTGCTGAAGCCCCACGGAATCGACAGGCTGGCGATGAAGCCTCCTGGGAACGTCGGCGCCTCATGGACGCGAAGGATGTTGGCGCTCACGCGATAGATGTTCTGGCCATGAGCATGCCGCTCCATGGTGCGCAAGGGAGATTGCCAGGCGCGCCAGCCGGACGAATAGTCATTCACGATCGTCTCGAACGGGCTCATGCTCGATGTCCGCGCGTGATAGGCGGCTTCCGCGGTGGTGCGGCCAAAACCGACCGCCAGAACCGAGGCCCCGTCGGCTCCCATGGCGAGCTCGGCGGACAAGGCGATGTTGCCGTCGGTCGCGGTGTCGTACTGGTCGATCAGACGCCCATGATCGCGAAGCTGCCGCCATCCGTCGGAGGCGCCGACGAAGCCGACCGACCTGGCGAGGAACTGCGGACTCCCCAGCATGGCCAGATGCGTCCCAGCGCCAAACGCGCACAGAATGTCGTGCCCCTTGTATTCACCAAGCTCGCCGTTGTTGTGCGCCCCTGCGTTGACGAGATGCGGCGCCAGCAAGGCGAACACGCGTAAGCCGGTCTTCGAGAAATCTTCGAGGCGAATGTGCAGAACGACCGAATCGCTGCGCGGGTCGGTGATCACGCTATTGATCATCCGGAACCGCCCGCCGCGATGCGTGCTCGTCAGGCGGAAAGCGGGAACCCCGTCTTCGACACGTTCGACGACCGTCTGGCAGTCGCGCTTGACCTCGGCGAAGAAAGCAGCCCCATCGGTGACGATGAGCCCGAGGTCGCGGACGCAAGCCTGGTCAACACGCGGATAGTAGATTTCGTTGATGATGCCGTGACTGATGGTGAACCAGACCCGGCTGCGCTCGCTGAGCGCGGTTCCGACCCCGTCCTTGGCGCTCGAGGTCCACCGAGCCGGAATTCCAGGCGACCCAGGCGCTTCGACCATGTTCTCCCCCTAAAGGCGCCCGTCCTTGGCGCGTCGCCGCCGAGCCGTCAACGGGTCAAAGGATCGAAACGGACCCAAGAGATCGGGTTTCGACTTTTAAAGCGTGTCGATCGTCTTCGCGACGCCGTCGAGCGCCTCGCCTGATTCGTCCATGAGCGCTGCCGCGATGAGGCGCGCCATCCATTGAGCGCCGTCCTCGCGCGGGGCGAGCTTCGGCGCCTTCGCCATCACGCGATCGAACTTGCTCAAGCCCCGCGCGTGGGTGTCGGAATAGCCCTTGACCAGCCGCCGGCAGCGCAGAATCTCGACCGCGAGATCATAGTTCTTCGGGATGATGTCGGACGCTTGCACGAGCCATGCCGCCAAATGCGCCGTCTCCCGTTTGTGCCGAAGGCTCGCGCGCCGGGTGGGCCTCAAAGCCGCGACGCAATAAAGCTGGAGGAAGCCGCCGATCCGCCCGACCGGCACGCGCCGCCCGCGATTGACGATGCGGTCGAGCGTGCGGAACAGGCGCGGGTTGCCTTCAATGAAGGCGCCAAGCGAGGCAGGCATCATGCCGCAGATCTCCTCGCCGCGCGGATGGAGGTACTCGGTCGCGTAGACGAGCTGATCGGGCGCCGCGCCCGCTTCTTCACGCAGGCGGGAGAATCGAGACGGGCGCAATTTGATGTCGGCGACGCGGATGACGTCGTCGTAGGCCATGGCGACGGCGAGCCGCTTCGCCGCTTCCGCGGTGAAGGCGAAAGTCTTCGCCGCGCCGCCATTGGCCGCATCGAGCGCGGTCAGCTTTTGCAGCCGGTCGATATAGTCGTCGCCGTAAGCCACGTCCTGGAAATCGACGATGCGTTTCAGCCCCGCGAAGGCAAGCGGCTGCGCGCTTTCCGGCAGGTCCGCGCGCAAGCGGCCAACGAGGCGGTTGAGCTCGGGATGGCCGGCATCCTCCGGCAGATCGTCGAGGCGCTTGGCGGGCCCGGTGTTCGGCGCCTCGTTTTCGCCCGCGCGCGCGCGATCATAGGCGTCGGCGAAGGCGGCGAGGCTGGCGTTCGCGCCGCGCGATCCCTTACGCACGATGTCTTCGTAAGCCGACCGCTCGAACGGCAGCGCGCCCGAACCGGCGAGCGCGCCGAGCATCGCCGCCGAGATCATTGTGCCGCGTTCGACCGCGAGCTTCTCCATATCAAAGGCGATGGTCCGGCGCGCGGCGAAGTCAAGCGCATCGACCACAATGAACGAATTGCCGACGCCGTCGCCAGGCTTTTCTTTCTCGGCCACTGCATAGGCACGGTGGGTCGACGCGATGAGCGTCGTCTTGTCCGGCGTCACCAGGCCACGCAGGACCGATCGGCCAGCCTCCATAAGCTCGGCCGCAATCACCACGTCGACATCGCCCGGCGTCGGCATGAGCGAGAAGACGGGCGTCACGCCGTTACGCGGCGGCAGCGTCTCGATGTAATAGATCGTCGCGCCAGTGCGCTGGGCGACGCCCGGCACCGACGTCGATTGCGCCGCCCAGCCCACATGCTCGGCGACCTCGACGATCCAGTCCGCCAGCACCCCGCCGCCTTGGCCCCCCATGGCGAGAATGGCGATGGTCAGCGGCTTGTCGAGCGAGACGCGCGGCAGGATTGGGGTGGCTTCATTCATCAGCGTCGCCGACAGCGCGACTCCCCTCTCCTACGGGAGAGGGGTTGGGGGTGAGCGTTCCTCGGCGCGACTCCCTCATCCGTCCGACTTCGTCGGCCACCTTCTCCCTGAGGGAGAAGGGGAAGGAGCGCCGCTGAAGCCAGCCGACGACTCGGTCGGCTCGCGACTCCCCTCTCCAACGGGAGAGGGGTTGGCGGTGAGGGTTCCCTGGCGCGGCTCCCTCATCCGTCGGGCTTCGCCCGCCACCTTCTCCCTGAGGGAGAAGGGCAAGGGGCGCAAAACCAACTGTCTTAGGCAAAGGCGATCCGGCGGCCTTCGCGGCGCCGTTGCAGCCAGCCGATGACGCGCTGGCGTATAGCAGCGAGCCGGCGGTCCCAGCGGCTGGGATTGAAGATGATCTCAGTGCGGTAGAAGGAAGGACAGAGGACAGCGGCCTCCGCGACTTCGCCGCAATTCCCACAGCCGACGCAATTGTTGTCCACGGCGGCGACCGGATCGTCCTTGAGCGGGTCGTCCGTATGTTTCAGCGACAGCGATGGGCAGCCTGAGAGGCGGATACAGGCGTGATCGCCGGAGCAGATGGCCTCGTCGACGCCGAAGCGCTCCTTCACCACGCGCTCGCCGGCCGCGACGCTCTTCGAAAAGAGAGGCCGTACGCGCCGCTGCTTGTTGAGCATGCATTCGGAGGAAGCGACGATGATTTTCGGGCCTTCGGTCTTGGTCGTCAGCGCCTCGCGCAAAGTCTCGCGCACCTTGGCGACGTCATAGGTGCGGTCGATCTGCCTGACCCAGGTCGCGCCCACGCCCTTGACCGCGTCGACAATCGAATTGTTGGTCTTGCGGCGCGGGTTCAGAGCCCTTGATGACGGAATGTCCTGCCCGCCGGTCGCGGCGGAATAAAAATTGTCGACGATGAGGGTGACGCCGTCCTGCTTGTTGAAGACCGCATTGCCGATCGAGGAGGCGAGGCCGTTGTGCCAGAACCCGCCATCGCCCATCACGGAAATGACGCGCTTGTCGGACTTCACATTGAACGCCGACGCCGAAGCGGGCCCGAGGCCGTAGCCCATCGTCGTCGTGCCCAAGTTGAAGGGCGGCAGGATCGAAAACAG
>CAVOLE010000049.1:0-11072 GCA_963696665.1 uncultured Alphaproteobacteria bacterium | reverse complement strand
TTATAGCGTTAGTTGTTGGTATGGTCCGTTTCCGATTGCGCCGGCAACCCAGTTTGGCGGATCAAGGCGTTGGCCCCAGGCTTCGATGGCGCGGCGCCAGCCGAGGTAGCTTGGCAGGTTCTTGGTGGCGACGCCGTTGAAGCGGTTGAGCCACTGCTTGAGGCGGCTGTGGTATGCGTTGACGTTGTTGATGTGCAGATGCGGCGCCTCGGCGGTCGGCTTTCCCGGCGAGGGAACGGCGTGGAAGGGAATGCCAGCCCGGCGGGCGAAGGCGGCCAACGGCTTGCCGCCATCGCCGACCAGATGATTTGCGGAGGTAACGAGGCCTCTCAGCACGGCGGCGATCGAGGCGTTGTCGTCCTGCGGCAGAACGGCGTCAAAAGTTGCGCCTTTCCGGTCGCGGGCGACAAGGACGGGAATGTTGTCCTGATAGGGGCCCGGATGCCGGGCCGTTCCGCCTCGCCGGCGCGCCTTGCGCGGCAGGTCGGACCAGCGGCCCTTGAAGGATTCGAGGATGAAGGTCTCATCGGCCTCGACGATTCCGCTTAAGCTTCGAGGCTTATCGTCGGCGGGCGCGCGCAGAAACCGATGCCGCCAGCGGAAGGCGGTCGTCGGATGGACGCCGCACAGTTTCGCGGTCTTCGCCAGGCTCATGCCTTCGATCATCGCCTGGGCGTGAGCGAGCCACTTCTCCTTCTTGCGCAGATGCGCCATGGGTGTTTTGGTCAACGCGTTGAATGTGCGTCCGCAGCCCTTGCAGCGGAACCGCAACAGCCCGTTCGAGCGGCCCCAGCCGACGATCTCTGCGGCCTCTCTGAACGCTGGCTTCCCCACCCGCTCAGCGCCGTCGTTCCGTAGCGCGTCCCCGAGCCGGCCCCGCTTGCCGCCTTTGCCAGACGCAGATCCTTCTTCCGAAGCGCCAGCCTCGCCATCCGCCTTCGTCAACCTCTGCAAGGCCTGCCGCCGCTGCTCCGCGCTCAAACCCGCAATCGCCGACAGCCAAGCCGAAAACTCTTCTCCTCGCATCGAATGACTCCCTCGATCCGACCCAGTCTGAGCCAAATCAACAGCTAACGCTATAAGAGCCGTCGAATGTTATTCCAATATTCAGAAATTTATGCTATGACAATCCGTCTACTAGGAATTGACATGGCCAAAAAACCCAGATCGAATTCGTCGTTTCACCGCCCGGAACCGGCCTTCGCGGGGGCAAAGAGGTCGCGAATAAATGCTCCCGCGAAGTTCGCCCGTAACCCATTGAAAAAGCTCATTTCAGACGAGAGATCCAAGGAAATCCAAGCTTTTCCAACCCCGCCTGAGAGGGTCAAACGCCGTCGGACACGGGCTCGCCAAGAAAAGCCAAATCCGGCCCCTACCTGCGCCCGAACAGCCGCTCGATGTCGGCAAGCTTGAGCTCGACATAAGTCGGGCGGCCGTGGTTGCACTGGCCGGCGCCGGGCGTCGCCTCCATTGCGCGCAGGAGCGCGTTCATCTCCTCAGGCTTGAGCGACCGGCCTGAGCGCACCGAATGGCGGCAGGCGAAGGTTCCGAGCCAGCGGTCGAGCCGTCGCGCCAGGCTCTGCGCCCCGTCCTCGGCGGCGAGGTCGGCGGCGAGATCGCGGACGAGGGCGGAGAGGTCGCCTTGCGCGATGGCGGCCGGGGCTTCGCGCACCATGACCGCGCCGGGGCCGAAGCCCTCGACGATGAGGCCGAGGCCAGCCAGTTCCTCCGCATGCGCGTCGATCAGCGCCGCCGCGTCGGGATCGAGATCGACGATGAGCGGGGTCAAGAGCGTCTGCCGCTCGACTGAGCCCTCATCGCGCTCACGCTTGAGCCGCTCATAGACGATGCGCTCATGCGCGGCGTGCTGATCGACGATGACCACCCCGTCCCGGGTCTGGGCGATGATGTAATTCTCATGCACCTGCGCCCGCGCCGCGCCGAGCGGAGCGGCGAGATCGCGCTCGCTTAGGTAGGCCGCCGGCGCCGATGCGGAGGGCCCAATTTCAGCAAAACTGGCCTGCGCCGACTCCGCGAGACGCGGCGCCGCGGGCGAGCCGCGCCAGTCCCAGCGAGGCGAATAGGAGGCTCCGCGGTAGTGTTGCGGGGGGCGCATGGCGAGGATCGTGGCGGAGCCGCCGGTGGTCGACGCGCGATGCAGCGCTTGGTTCAAATGCTGCTTGATCGCGCCGACGATGAGGCTGCGAACAGCGGCGGCGTCGCGAAAGCGCACCTCGGCTTTCGCCGGGTGGACGTTGACGTCGACCTCTGCCGGATCGCATTCGACGAACAAAGCCGCGACCGCATGCCGGTCGGGGGGCAGGAAATCCAGATAAGCGCCCCTGAGCGCGCCGGCGAGCGTCTTGTCGCGCACCGCCCGCCCGTTGACGAACAGGAACTGCTGCGAGGCGTTCGGCCGGCTATAGGTCGGCAGGCCCGCCCGGCCGGTGAGCCTTAGCGCCTCGCGGCGCGCGTCGAGCGCGACCGAGTTGGAGGCGAAATCGTCGCTGAGCGCCTGGCGCAGCCGCTCAGTGAAACCGGCTTCGCCCGCGCCCGCGGCCGGCCAGTCGAAGTTTGCCCCCAAGTCGGTCGTGAAGCAAAAACGGACCTCCGGCGCAGCCATGGCCAGGCGTTTGACCGCATCCGCCGCGGCCAAAGCCTCCGCGCGGTCGGATTTGAGGAATTTGAGCCGGGCGGGCGTCGCGGCGAACAGGTCGCGCGCCTCGACCCGCGCGCCGGTCGCGCAGGCGCAGGGCTCGATCGCGCTCTTGGCGCCGTCCTCGACCAGAAGCCTGAGGCCATGCGGCGCACCCGGGCTGCGGGTGCGGATCTCGAGCCGCGAAACCGAGGCGATCGAGGGCAGGGCCTCGCCGCGGAAGCCGAAAGTCGCGATCTGCGCAAGATCGCCGTCGGGCAGTTTCGACGTCGCGTGCCGCTCGACGCTAAGGGCGAGATCGGCCTCGTCCAGCCCATGCCCGTCGTCGACCACCCGGATGAGCCGCCGCCCGCCGGCCTCGATCGTGACCTCGACCGATTTCGCGCGAGCGTCGAGCGCGTTCTCGACGAGTTCCTTGATCGCCGCGGCCGGCCGCTCGATCACCTCGCCCGCGGCGATGCGGTCGATGGTCAGGGGATCGAGACGGCGAATTGGCATGGGGGCGCGCAAACCTCACTTTATCTTATCGCACTCGCGGCCGGGCGGGGGAAGCGGGGGAAAGTGGCGCGCTCTCCTTCGAGCGGTCCTTCCCACAGGCCCGAAAGCGCGATATAGTTGCTCCGTACAACTGTATGTTCCATACATGCGAATGACCTTTGCCGCCCTCGAGCCCGAGATCGCCCTTATTCGTGACGCATCGCGCCGGCTCGTCCGCGAGTTCGGCTTCATGCAGCCCACCTTGGCGGGAACCAATCTGCCGCCGTCCGCCGTGCACGCCCTGATCGAGATCGGCGCTCGGAAAACGATGACCGCGAGCGAACTCTGCGACGTCCTTATCCTTGAAAAATCCAGCGTCAGCCGCATGGTGCGGAAGCTCGTCCGGGCCGGCGAAGTCGCGGAAGGCGCGAGCGCCCAGGACGCCCGCGCGAAGCCCCTATCGTTGACGCCGCAGGGGCTGGCGAGCCTCAGCCGCATCGATGACTTTGCCCGGCGTCAAGTCGCGGAGGCTTTGGAGCGGATGGAGCCGGAGACGCGCCGCCGCCTGGCCGCAAGCCTGGATTCCTACGCGGGGGCGCTCCAGGCGAGCCGATCCGGAAAACCCCATAGCCCGCCGAGGTCTCGCGATGGATGACTCCGCCCTCATAGCTCTGGCTGGCCCCGTCCCCATCGCGAAGCCTAGCGGCAGCCTCGCCGGCAAGGTCTGCCTGGTCACGGGCGGCGCCAGTGGAATCGGGCGGGCGACCGCGCTGCGGATGGCGCAGGAGGGCGCGGCCGCCGTCGTGATCGGCGGGCGCCGGCAAGTTCTGGGGGAAAAGGCAGCCGAGGAACTGCGCACAGCGGGAACGGATGGACTGTTCGTCCCTGCCGACGTGACGCAGGAGGCCGACGCCGAGAGGCTGGTCACGACCGCCCTCGAGCGCTTCGGCCGCCTCGACGCGGCCTTCAACAATGCCGGCCATCAGGAGAGGCGCGCGGATCTGGCCGAGCAGACGGACGCCGTCTATGCGCAGGTGTTCGATACGAACGTGCGCGCCCTGTTCTATAGCCTGCGCCACGAGATTCCGGCGCTCGTCGCGAGCGGGGGCGGCGCGATCGTCAACAACACGAGCGTGAGCGGCGTGCGCAATCCCAATTCCGGATTGTCGCTCTATTCCGCCTCAAAGGCGGCGGCCGTGTCGTTGACCCGATCGGCAGCGATGGAATATGCCGTACGCGGCGTGAGGATCAATGCGGTCGCGCCCGGCCGCGTCGTGACCGACATGATGCTGGCCTCCGGCGTCGGCGACATGCGGCAGGTCGCGGCCGGACTGCCGCTGCGTCGCATGGGACATCCGGAAGAGATTGCCGCCGCGGCGTGTTGGCTCCTGTCGGATGAGGCGGGCTATGTGATCGGCCACGTCCTGTGCGCCGACGGGGGCTTTCTCGCAGCCTGAGCCGGGGCACGGCGAATCGGCAGGGGGCGCTAACCTCGCCATGATCTTATCGCATTGGCGGGCGAACCGCGAAAGCGTTAGCTTTGGGACGCGATTATTCCGCGGTTAAAGGAACGACCGATGACGCTCGAGGGCGGATGCTATTGCGGACAAGTGCGCTTCGTGGCCGAGGGCAAGCCCCTGCTCAAGGCGCAATGCCATTGCCGCGAATGCCAGTACATCAGCGGCGGCGCGCCGAACCTGTTCATGCTGATGCCGCCCGAGGGGTTCCGGTATGTCAGCGGGACGCCGAAGACCTTCACCCGCAGCGACCTCGACCAGCCGGTGACCCGCGAATTCTGCGCAAATTGCGGCACACATCTCACCACGCGCCGGACCGATATGCCCCTCGTGATCCTCAAGATCGGGACCCTTGACGACCCGAGCGTCTACGGCGGGCCAAAGATGGCGATTTTCACCGTCGACAAGCAGGCCTTCCACAAGATTCCCGATGGCGTGCCGACGTTCGATCGAATGCCGCCGCGCTGATCCTTCTCCCGGAGGGAGAAGGGAGTCTCAAAACCCCTCGGGCCGTCCGACCACGGTCGTATGCAGCGAGCCGTCGCCGAAGGCGCGGTGCGCGGCGCGCTTGACGCTCTCCATGGTCACGGCGGCGATCTCGCGATTGCGCTCGACAAGCCATTCGGGCGCGCGGCGCTCGAGCTGGATATGAACGAGTTGGGAGGCGATCTTGGCGGAAGTGTCGAAGCGCAGCGGGTAGGAGCCGATGAGATAGGTCTTGCCCTTCTCGAGTTCCTCTTCCTTCAAGCCGTTCAGTGCGACGTCGCGGATTTCGGCCGAGGCGACGTCGAAGGATTCGCGCGCCCGCTCGTTCTTGGTCGTCGTGCCGCCGTAGAAATAAGCGCCATGCTCGAGCGAATAGAAGGTCCCGAACACCGTGTAGGCGAGGCCGCGCTTCTCGCGCACCTCGCGGAACAGGCGCGATGTCATCGAGCCTGAGCCGCCGAGCACATGCGCGGCGACGACGCTCGGGATGAAGTCCGGGTCGTCGCGCTTGAGCGCCGGCCGGCCGAAGCGGATCGTCGATTGCGGCACGTCGAGATCGATCCGGTCGATTGAGCCGAGGCCCTTGAAAGCGGCCTCGGGAACGGGCTTGAGATCGCCCTTGGCCGGCAGATCGGCGAAGGCCTTGTCGACCAGCGCCGCCGCGTCCTTTTCATTGATCGCGCCGACGACCGCAATCACCAATTGATCGCGCGCGATTCCCCGTTTGGCGGAATGGACGAGGTCGGCCCGCTCGATGCGGGCGAGCGTTTCGAGCGTCCCGTCGGCCGGCTGGCCGTAAGGGTGGCCAGGGAACGACTTCGCCTTCCAGTTGCGATTGGCGAGCGTCGCCGGATCGTTGGCGTCGTGGCGCAGGCGCGCGTTCATGTGCTCGCGCACGCGCTCGAACGGCTCCTCGTCAAACCGCGGGGCGTTGACCGCAAGCCGCAGCAACTCGCCGGCGCGATCGAGGTTTTTCACGAGCGTGCGCATGCGCCCGCTCCAGTGATCACGATCGCAATGGAACGACATTTCGACCGCTTTCTCGTCGAGCGCGCGGTGGAAGGCCTGCGAGTCGAGTTCGCCCGCGCCTTCGTCGAAAAGCCCCGACATCAGGGCACCGAGGCCGGCCTTCTCCACCGGGTCCTGCGCCGAACCGCCGCGCATGGCGAATTCGAGCGAGACGAGCGGCACCGCGTGCGACGGGACGAGCCAGAATTTCAGGCCGCGCGGGCTTATGACCACGTCGACATTGACGGCGGAATGCGGGGGTGAAACGGGGAAGTGCTTTTGCATGAGCGTTTCCATGGGTTTCGTCTTCTTTTTCCGGTCCCGGAGTTAAACGAGTCGCGGCTGCCTCAAGCCGCCTCGTCGATGAGAGGCATGAGGTATCCGGTCACTGCGGGCTTGTGATAGAGCCATCGGCGCGCCGCTTGGGTCACATCCTCGGCGGTGACGCGTTCGATCCGCGCCGGCCATTCCTCAACGTCGCGCAAGGTCTGCCCGATCGCCAGCGACGAGCCGTACCAGCGCGCGAGGTCCGATTGACTGTCGCGGGCGTAAATCGCGTCGGCGACCATGCGGGTCTTGGCGCGCTCGAGATCGCCTGCCTCAATCCCGTCGTGCACGAATTTCGCGAGCGCATGGTCAAACGCCTTATCGAGCGTTTCGAGCGATACGCCCGGCGCAGGCGTCATGTTGATGATAAAACGGCTCTGGTCGACCGCCGCGCCGTGATAATAGGCCCAGGCGGAGACGGCGATCCGCTGCTCCATGACCAGCGTTCGATAGAGGAAGCTGGTCTGCCCTCCGCCGATGAGATGGGCGAGCAATTCGAGCGCTTCGGCTTCCCCCTCGGGCGCGGTCAAGGCCGATGGCGCGAGATAGTGCCGCTGCCACCCCGGCTGCTCGACCTTGTCGTCGGCGACCGTCACGAGCCGGTTGGCGACCGTCGGCGGCTCCATGGGGCGCACGCGCTCAGGCTTCGCCCCGCGTGGCTTGATCTTGCCATAGGTCTCCTCGGCGAGCGCGCGCGCCTCTTCCGGTTCGACATCGCCCGCCACGATGAGGATCGCGTTCTCGGGCGTATAGAAGCGCTTGTAATAGGCGAGCGCGTCCTCGCGGTTCAGGCCCTCGATCTCGTGCCCCCAGCCGATGACGGGGATCCCGTAAGGGTGGTGGGTGAACAGCGCCGCCTGCACCGCTTCGCCCAGTTGCGCGCCGGGGTCGGTATCGCAATGCATGCGCCGCTCCTCGAGCACCACGTCGCGCTCCGGCGCGACGATGTCGTCGGTTAAGGTCAGGCCCGTCATGCGGTCGGCTTCGAACGCCATGCAGGCCTTGAGATGCTGCTTGGCGATCTGCTGGAAATAGGCGGTGAAATCGTTGCCGGTGAAGGCGTTCTCCATGCCGCCGACCTCGGAAATGAATTCCGAGAACTCGCCCTTGGGATGGCGCTTCGTGCCCTTGAACATCAGGTGTTCGAGGAAGTGGGCGATGCCCGATTTGCCTAGCGGATCGTCAGCCGCGCCGTTGCGGTACCAGACCATGTGGGTGACGACGGGCGCCCGATGATCGGGAATGACCACGACGTCGAGGCCGTTGGGAAGAGTGAAGTTCACGACCTGTGGCGCGGAAGACACGGAAGACGTCATCAAGGGTCCAATCGAAAATGGCAGGGCCCCGTCCGACCGGCCGCAAAGCGGCGCGATCGTGACGATCCCGCGACATATAGAGCGCCTTTGGACTTCTCGCTAGGCGGGCGGAAGGGTGCGCTATATCCGATTTCTACGGGCAGGCTCCCGCAAGCCGCAAGGTGGAGTGTGGGAAGAAGGGCGCCGCGAGCCGGCGGGGCGCCTCAAAACGGCTTGGATCGAAGCGGACGGCGAACACATCCGCCGCCGGCGCTCAATCCCTGAAGGCGATCCTGGAGGAGCGGCGGACCACCCTCGCGCGGCCGGACAGGAGATCGAGATGGGACAGCCTCATTCGAAAAGCGTGCTTGTCACCGGCGCTTCGAGCGGCATCGGCCGCGCAACCGCCCTGCGTCTCGCAGCCGAGGGCATGAAGGTCTTCGCCGCGTGCCGGAAGGCGGTGGACGGGGAGGATCTTCAGAGCGCCGCCAAACCGGGCGCGCTGACGCCGGTTCTGATGGACGTGACCGCTGCCGATTCGATCCTCGCCTGCCGCGAAGAGATCGCGGCGTCGCTCAAGGGCGGGATCGATGGATTGGTCAACAACGCCGGCGTCGGGATCTCCGGGCCGATGGAGGCGCTGCCGCTGGAGGCAGTGCGCGCGGTCTTTGAGGTGAACCTCTTCGGCCAATTGGCGGTCATACAGGCGTTCCTGCCGCTGCTGCGCAGTACAGTCGTACCTGGGGCCCTTCAGTTCCGTTGAGCGACTCGGGCAATGGAAACCCAAGAAGACGGGTGCGGGCTCGGCCAAGAAATACTCCATCTCCTTGATCAGCATTTCGTCGATCAGGAGTTGCTGCCGAGTGGAAATCCGCCGGCTTGGCACGCGAACTCGTGCAGGCGTGCGAATCGAACTCTGACGCGAAAGTCGATGAACTTCTGCGACAGATCGGGCTATCCCACACGCTCCGGCTGACTCCGCGCCAGATCGATTATTATCACCTCCTGGATACTTACGCCCCGCCGGCCTCGGCGCGAGACTGAAGGCGCTCTTTCCTGACGGAAGTCGTGCGATACCCGAGTATAGATCTTAGAGCCCGCAACAAAGAACACCGGATTTTCGTGTCAGCGGTGGCGGAGGGAGGGCCCGCTCAGCGCGGGCGCCGGCGCCTGAACCACCGCCTGCTCGCAGGCGCGGCGCGCGTACTTTGGGCGATGGGTCACCAGCACCCGAAACTGCGCCGGGATCACATCCAGACGCTCGGAGACGTCGGCGCCGATCGCATGCATCGGCGATCGACAGCACGGGCAGTTTCGGTCCTTAGGCTCGATCGTGACGTGAACGCGTGGAAGATGGGCCGGCAGCGCACCGCGGTTCGCCCGGCGCTTTTCGACCCGCGCCGCCGCGGCGGCCTTGTTCTGCTTGTCGTCGGCCGCCTCGCTGGCGGCGACCGCCTGCTCGACGTCCTCCAGCGCCAAAGCGAACTGGTCCGGATCGAGCTTCTCGGACTTGCGCCCGAACTGTATTCGCTGGAGCTGGCGCAGAAGATGCGCGAGACGATCGTTCTGCCTGAGCGCCGCGTCGCGCTCGATGATCGCGGCGTCCCGCTCGGCCAGCGCCGCAGCCAGTTGCGCCTGCAGGGCGTCGATGTCGGCGGGGGCTTATTCGCGACGGCGCTCACGCCTGAAAGAGAATCAGATTTGCTCGTGCTTGTGGAGAGAAATCAGCCGCTTCGCACAAGCTTTCACGACGCCGCCTCCGGCGCCGCAATGTCGCGCGCGTGAAGACGCGACCAGTCCAGGCCGTCCACGAGCGCGGCCAGTTGCGAGGTCGACAAGCGCATCACGCCGTCGCTGATCGGCGGCCAGCGAAACGCCCCCCTCTCAAGTCGTCTCCAGTACAAAATCAGGCCGGAGCCGTCCCAGTTGGGTGCCTTCCTCGCCGAAAATCGAAGCCTTCAAGGCTAGCTTAGCCGACGAGCGGTCCCGAATCTAGAAACCAAACGCCGTGGATCGGACAGATCGTCAATTTTCATTTCGGAGGCCGCGAGACCTGCCAACGGGCTGTTTTGTTGCAACCTAGCGCAGCGGACGTTTAGGACCACATAGCGCCAGCTACTTCGCGCCTAAGCGTGGCCGTCTAGACGTCATGTTCGCGGGGTGAGCCGGTGGGCCGCCCTTGCGTGCAGGTAAACGAGGGTTGCTCGGGCGGACCGAGCCGAGCCTCATGCACGGAGGGCGAACCATGGAAAAGCATAGCGAAGTTTTTGTTGGTTTCGACATCGCCAAGAAATAGCACGCCGTGGCGATCGCGGAAGGAGGGCAGCGAGGAGAGTGCGGTTTCTCGGCGATGTCGAGAACTGCTTGTTGCCGATCGAGAAGACGATCAAGAGACTGGCCGGCCGATACGATCGGCTGCATGTTTGTTTTTGAAGCGGGGCCGACGGGATACGGGCTTTATCGGCAAATTCAGGCTCTCGGCCACGATTGCATGGTGGTCGCTCCCGGCGCTGATCCCGAAACGAGCGGGCGAGCGGATCAAGACGAACCGGCGCGACGCTGTCACGTTAGCGCGGCTGCACCGCGCCGGCGAACTGACCGGAGTGTGGACGCCCGATCCGGCGCATGAGGCGGTGCGCGACCTTGTGCGGGCCCGCGAGGCGGCGGCGGACGACGTTCGCCGCAAACGCCAGCAGCTTCTCTCCTTCCTGCTGCGGCACAGCCGGATTTACAGCGGCGGCGGCCATTGGACGCTGGCGCATCGGCGCTGGCTGGCCGATCAAAAGTTCGAGCATGCAGCGCAGCAGATCGTCTTTCAGGAGGGCATTGACGCGATCGAAGATGCGCTCCAGCGCCTGCGTCCAGCTAGAGAAGCAACTCGCACTCATCGTGCCGGATTGGTCCATCGAGCGCCATGGTGGAAGCCTATCAAGCGATGCGCGGCGCGTCGTTTCTGGTCGCCGTGACCTTTTTGCCGCTGAGATCGGCGACGTGCGCCGGTTCGATACGCCAAGACAGCTGATGTCTTTCCTCGGTCTCGTCCCAGCGGAAAGCTCGACCGGCGATACCATCCGACGGAAAGGGCCTCGCTTTGGCGGGCAACCGGCGTGCGCGGCGGGCGCTGGTCGAGGCGGCCTGGTCCTATCGTTATCCGGCGCGAAGTCAGCGATGCCTTGAGGGACGCGCCTCGAAGGGCTGCCCAAGCCGGTGCGTGACATCGCCTGGAAGGCGCAGATCCGTCTGCTGCGCCCGCTATCGCCGCCTCAGCGCCACGGGCAAGAAGCCGCCTGTCGTCGTGGCTGCGAT
>CAVOLE010000048.1:0-20058 GCA_963696665.1 uncultured Alphaproteobacteria bacterium | reverse complement strand
CAGCGTTCAGAAACTGCAGACGGCGTTGCACGCGAAAGCGAAGGCAGAACCCGGCTACCGCTTCTACGCCCTCTACGACAAGATCAGCCGCGAGGACATTCTGGCGCACGCCTATGCTCAGTGCCGCTCCAACAAGGGCGCGCCGGGCGTGGACCGTCAGGACTTCGAGGCCGTCGAGGCGTACGGGGTCGAGCGATGGCTGGGCGAACTGGCGCTTGCGCTCAGGCAGGAGACTTACCGACCGGACCCTATCAGACGCGTTTACATACCGAAGGCCAACGGAAAGCTCAGGCCGCTGGGCATCTCAACCTTGCGGGATCGGGTCTGCATGACAGCAGCGATGCTGGTGCTGGAGCCGATCTTCGAAGCCGACCTCCCATCGGACTCTACGCTACCGCCCCGGGCGAAACGCCCAACAGGCGGTGGTCGCGGCGGGAGAGCTGCTGTTTCGCGGCCATCCGGAAGTGGTGGACGCTGACCTCGCGGACTACTTCGGGAGCATTCCCCATGCCGAGCTTTTGAAGTCGGTAGCGCGCCGGATCGTTGATCGGCGCGTGCTGCATCTGATCAGGATGTGGCTGGATTGTCCCGTGGAAGAAACCGATGATCGGGGTCGGAAGACACGCACGACCGAGGCGCGGGACACGCGGCGCGGCATCCCGCAGGGCTTGCCCATCTCACCCGTACTGGCGAACATTTACATGCGCCGGTTTGTGCTGGGATGGAAGATGTTCGGGCTCAGCCAAGCCTTGGCACGCGGCTCGTGACCTATGCGGACGACCTCGTGATCCTGTGCAGAAGGGGCAAGGCCGAAGCGGCCTTGCAAAGCCTGCGCGAGATCATGGTCAAGCTGAAGCTGACGGTGAACGAGGAGAAGACACGGATTTGCACAGTGCCGGAGGGGAGTTCGACTTCCTGGGATACACGTTCGGACGAATGTTTTCGGCGAGGACCGGCGAGGCCCGTATCGGCTACCGGCCGTCAAAGAAAAGCATTGAGCGCGTGGTCGAGAAAGTCCACGCGCTGACCGACCGAGCGGGAACATGGCAAGAGACCACAACGCTGGTGGGCAAAGTGAACCGCACGTTGCGCGGATGGGCGAACTACTTCCAAGTAGGAACCATCAACAAGGCGTATCGGGCGCTCGACGCTTACACAGCGGTGCGGTTGCGCCGGTGGTTGCGCTCCAAGCACAAAGTCAGGCGACGAGGGGGCGGGAGCTATCCACTCTCGCACCTCTACGGGCACTTCGGGCTCGTACGCCTGAGCCGGCTTGGGCACGACGTGCCGTGGACGAAGGCGTGAGGTCTTGTCCGAGAGCCGGATGCGGGAAATCTGCACGTCCGGTTCGATGAGGGGGGTGTGGAAACGGAGCTACGGCTGAGCCACTAAGGCACCGCCAGACGAAAGGGGCGGAAACAGACATGCTCAACCTAACGCCACCGCGCCACACTCCTACTCTACCGATTTGCGACGTTTGATTGCTTGCGGCGAATGTCCGCAACCGCGGAACTGGTCATGTGACCATCATTCAACCATCGTCCGCTATTCGCCCTCGATCGTCCAAAGCCGCCAGTCTGCTTCCGGCCAAATCCGGTCGTTTAGGGTGGTTCGCGGCGGTCCGAGTTAGGTCGCGCGCGGACAGTGCTATGTGCCAGGTTTAGACCATCTTCAGCTGGCAGACGTGGTCTGTTCCGGCCGGTCGCGAACGATGCGGCGCTTCACAAGAATTGGTACGTGTGTGCGAACGAAGCGGAGTACGTCAGGCCCGTCGGCCGCTCACGCTGCCTTCGTGCGCATACGCGGCGCGGCTGAGGGATCGGCGACCGTCCAAGAACCAAACCGGAAACCGCTGAAAACATGTGCCCCGGCGCCTCAGCTCCCGCCAGAATTTCGATGTTCCGTCAGACCCTCGTCTAGCTGTGAGCTTTCAGGAGGTTGTCCATTCGGTTTGAACCGTGAACGCTGATGTCGCCAAACGTCAGGGATTCGCAGAGGTCCGAATGGACACCCATGAGAAATTGCCTTTGACGCCCAAAGGTCGAGAGATGATGGTGCGCGCGGTCGTGGATCAAGGCCTGTCCAAAGCGACCGCCGCGCGTCAGTTCAACACGACGCCGAAGACTGTCGGCAAATGGATCGAGCGGTTCGAGGCCGAGGGCGTCGATGGCTTGCGCGGCCGCTCATCGAGGCCGCATTCATCGCCGAGCCAAGCGACGCCGGCCCATGTGCGTGAGGGTCGAGGCTTTGCGCCGGCAGCGCCGTACCGGCAAGCACATCGCTACGAGGTCGGGGTTTCGGCGGCAACCGTCAGCCGCATTCTCAAGCGCCTCGGCCTCAACGCTTGTCGGCGCTGGAGCCAGCTGAGCCGGTGCGCCGTTATGAGCGGGCCGCCCCAGGCGAGATCATCCACATCGACATCAAAAAGCTGGGTAAGTTCAATCGGATCGGTCATCGGATTACCGGCGACAGGACCGGCCAGAGCAAACACGGGGAGTTGGCTGGGAGTATCTGCATCTGGCGATCGACGACCGCTCGCGCCTCGCCTACTCCGAAATACCGCCGACGAAAAACGCGCCTCCTGCCTGCGCTTTCTCTTCAACGCCCTGCGCTTCTTCCGAAGCCTCGACGTCAAAGTCGAGCGCGTATGACCGACACGGGTCAAGGTTCCGTTCCCGCCGCTACGCCAAGGCGCTGCGTAGGATCAAAATCAAGCATCTGCACACCAAGCCCTACCCCCCAAGACCAACGGCAAGGCCGCGCACTTCGTTCAAACCAGCCTGCGGGAGTGGCTTCGACGATCCGCTCGTCCTGACCCGGATGGCGCGGCCGGGCGCTGATATGCGAGAAGCCAAGCTTCTTGAGGAGCTTTCCGACAAGTCGACGCCGAACCTCTCGGCGATGACGTGCTTGAGGTCGAGCCGCCGCCACCGCACCACCCTGTCCTTCTCGCGATCGGGCCCGGCCTCGAAGATCTGCGCAAAGTGCGCCAATTGCTCCTCCGACACGCAAAACTTCGGGCCGGCCGTCCAATTGCCGATCAGGCCCTCGGGGCCCGAAAGCGATGGACCCAGTCGCGCAGCGTCTGGCGGTCCATGCCGCCGATCTTCGCGGCCGAGCCTCAGTCCATGCCGTCCCGGACCGCAGTCAGCGGCAGAAGCCGCCGGCTCTGGTTGCAGTCTTTGACCGCCCGGCCATCGCCGCTCCTCGGCCGAATAGTCCTCTCGCAACCTAACCGCTGAAGGCATGGCGCGAATCCTCCACGCCACCTTGAACCAGCCGCGTCGCGATTTGGGAATCCCCAGTGAGTCAGCCAGCACAGCCTTTGGTATTACTGTCGAGCACCACGTCGGCCAGGGCGTTGTGCAGTCCCCGATAAAGATCATCGGTGGGCTCGCTCGCCAAGCCTTCCATCAGTCCACTACGAAGTTCGGAAAGAAAACCAACAATTCGATCCTTCCGCAGGCTCCGCAGCAACCGCGAAGCTGGCGTCATCGGCTTCCTCCGATCGGATCAAAAACTGGAGTCCATTGGACGGACTCGACCCGTTTCGCACCGGTCACCAACATTATTAGCCGGTCGAAGCCAAGCGCGGCGCCACTTGCGTCGGGCATATCACACAGAGATGCGAGAAAATCCTCGTCGATGGGGTGGGAGATGCCGAAAATGCGCCGCTGCTTGTCCATGTTTCCCGTAAACCGGCGGCGTTGTTCAAGTGGATCGCGCAGCTCGTGGAAAGCGTTAGCCAGTTCGATGCCGCAACAATAAAATTCAAATCGCTCGGCAACGCGCGGATCGTCAGTGCTTACCTCAGCAAGCGCTGCCTCGCTTACTGGATAGGAATATAGAACAGTAGGTCGCCCAACACCTAGATTGGGTTCGACCCGCTCTGCGAGAACCCGGCTGAAGATGTCCGACCAGTCATCATCGGGCGCGACGCGAATACCGGAATCCTTCGCCTGCTGGGCGAGCATTCGAGTGTCGGCGCGCGCCGTAGTCGACAAGCTGTCGTAAAGGTCGATGCCAGCGTAGCGCCGAAAGGCGTCTCGTACTGTCATTCGCTCGGGCGGTTCGAATGGACTTGCCTTTCGACCACGATACACGAACGTCTTTGTTCCAGCGACAAGAGCAGCGAGCGCGATTACTACGGCACAGTCCTCCATCATGCGCTCGATTGAGGAGTGCGCCCGGTACCACTCCAGCATAGTAAACTCGGGCGCGTGCAGGGCCGTTCGCTCGCGGTTACGGAAAACGCCTGTTAGCGAAAAAATCTGCCGTTCTCCCGCCGTTAAAAGCTTTTTCATTGAGAACTCTGGCGATGTATGGAGATAGGCGTCGTGCAGCGACCCGTCGGGCAAAATAAGCTCGGTCCTGAACCCGTGCAAGTGTGTGTCGTTTCCAGGCGAAACTTGGAGGGCGGCGGGTTGCACTTCAGTGAAACCTTTGGCACAGAACCAACGCCGCAGGAGCGTCGAAACTCGCGCTCGGGCAGTCAGCCAGTCGCGACGTTCAGCGTATCGAACTTGGCTCCAAAAGGCTCCAGTTGCGGGCGTGTTCAAGAGAGACCGCGACGCGAAGCGACATAGGATCGAGGTGGATCCCGATTGGCCTTTGGCGCAAAAATTGGTATGTTTGGGGCCACAATCGCTAATCTCCCGCTGAACAAACATTCGCAATTTCGGGGCGAACAATGCCCTTAATTCTGGGGACCCAACGTGAGAGTTATCGCGAGCTCGATCCGCAAGGGCAATATCATCGAGCGAGAAGACGGTCAGCTATGCGTCGTTCTTTCGGCGGAAAGCTTTCACCCTGGTAAAGGGACGCCAACCACTCAGATCGACATGCGGCGCCTTTCCGACGGGGTCAAGGTGACTGATCGATATAAGACGACGGAACAGGTGGAGCGCGCATTCGTCGAGGACAAGAGTTTTGATTTCCTTTATGCAGACGCCGATGGCTATCATTTCATGAATGCTGACACCTACGACCAGATTCAAGTTCCCGCTGACGTCATTGGGGATCAGGCCCAATGGCTTCAGGAGGGTATGAAGGTGACTCTGTCTATATTCAACTCGACCCCCATCGCCATTCAATTGCCGCCCCGTGTTACATTGGAAGTTACGGAAACCGAACCGGCGATGAAAGGTCAAACCGCCTCCTCGTCCTATAAGCCGGCGAGGCTCCTGAATGGCGCTCGTGTAATGGTGCCCCCGCATATTGCGGTGGGCGTCCGAATTGTTATTCAGACTGACGATGGAAGCTATGTCGAACGGGCGAAGGATTGAATGTACGGCAATAGCTAGGCATCAACTATTTGCAAAGGCCCGGGATGCAAGTGCGCAATACAGCATACGGGCTCCCAGTCCGCTGGTCAGCAGGGGTACAATAATGCAATTTTGCTCGGCAAGATTTCTTGAGACAACCGTGAAAAATTGGTATCTTATCGGCGCGTTCGCACGCGCAGCTACGGCCGCAGCTTTAGCGCGGCACGACTTTCTAAGCTTTGGCGCATGACAAGAAAAACATCTAGTTTAGGTGAAGTACAAGTATCCCCGCCACATGAAGGCGCGAACTGGTCACACGTTCGGACCTCTGTGCCTAACCATGAACAGGCCGCCCTTGTTTCAGGCGGACTTCCAAAGGAATTGGCTTTTCTTGCTGGCGAGGGATTCTCACCTGAGCTGTTGGTCGAAGCTCTGGGCGCGACGCCCACAGCGGTTCGGCCCCTCAATCGGCTATTGAGCGATGGTAAAATAACTGAAGAAGCGTACTATCGGGCGTTAGCGAGTCATCTAGGCTGTATGTATTATAGTGGTGACCCTCCTCTTGCGACTTCTTTTGACGCAGTAAAGGGGTTACGCTGCGGCGTGGGAGCACTTGAACCAAAAGGCGCAGGGCCTCGGGTAGTCATTGCGCCTCATGCGCAGTTCGTTCCGCGGCTAATTGAGGCGACTGCTTCAGGCTCGATTCGTTCAAGCTCTTTTGCACTTACTTCACCACAGCGATTCGCAAGTCTAGTGCGCGCCCATCATGGCCCGGAACTCCTCGATGTCGCTCTCGGCCGTCTGCCTGCTAGCCTCACCGCAAGGGAAGGGATGACTGGTTTGCAGATCACGACGGTCGGAGCGGCTGCTATACTATCATTCTTACTAGGCGCCGTAGATTTTGAGGTTTTGCGAACCCTTTTTTCAGCCATTCTGTGGCTCATCTTTTCAGCCTCGGTCACGCTTCGATCCATGGCCGCGATTGCACGTGGACTGGAGACTTAACCGTCGGAACTTACCGAGGAGGAACTCCCCAACTACACTGTTGTCGTTGCGCTTTATCGTGAGAGGAGTGTCGTTGAGGACCTAGTCAAAGCAATCGATGCTTTGGATTATCCTAAGGGCAAACTTGACATTAAGTTAGTTGTCGAGCGGCGCGACGTTGAAACATTAGGTCGAATTGTTGAACTGCGATTGCCCAGCCGTTACGAGGTAGTCGTGGCTCCGTCGGGCGAACCCCAGACAAAGCCGCGCGCGCTCAACATCGCCTTATCTAGCGTGCGGGGAGAATTAATTGTCGTTTACGACGCCGAAGACGTCCCTGCTCCAGGTCAGTTGCGCCTGGCCGCGTCGTGCTTTGCGGTGGACAAAGATCTGGATTGTCTGCAGGCTCGTCTCGCTATCCGGAATCACGGCGAGTTGTGGCTATCCAGGCTTTTTGCGATCGAATACGCAGTATTATTCGATGTTATTAACCCAGGCTTATGTGCTCTTAACTTACCAATTCCCCTCGGCGGCAGCTCCAATCACTTTCGTATTCAGTCACTGGTCGGAGTGGGGGCCTGGGACGAGTGGAACGTCACCGAGGACGCTGACCTTGGGGTTCGCTTGGCGCGCTTTGGTTACCGGGTGAAAACACTGGATTCGGATACTTGGGAGGAAGCTCCCTACGAGTTCGGGAATTGGTTTCGGCAACGCGTGAGATGGCAGAAGGGCTGGATGCAAACCTTTATCGTTCACTCGCGACGGCCAATCTTTTTTTGGCGCGACCTGGGGCCGCGGCGAGCAGTCGCCGCAACGACTCTGATCGTAGGAGCGATTTTTGGGTGTCTATTTTGGCCGGCTTTCGCAGTTGGAACGATTTTGCGTATAGTGACCGTCGGGCAGGATGCGATGTCGCCATGGAGGGAAATGAGCGACGTTTTTACTTACATCCTCGCGTTATCCGGTGTTTGGACAGTTCTTCTGCCAGCAGTAATCGCCGCGAAATTCCGGCGCCTAAACGTGCCCACGAGCATGTTTCTGCTGCTCCCTGTGTACTACCTTCTCGTGAGTGCAGCGACTTGGACAGCGATTCTTGATCTCGCGTTGCGACCACACTATTGGGCGAAGACTGCGCATGGCAGAAGTCGACAAGGACAAAGCTGTCTCATCCGTCGAACGCAGCTTTCAATGTAGCTCTTCTTTGCTCTTGTCTCATAGGCAGCGACAGCGATCTCGCTGTACCCCGATTTATTCGTTCCGCCAGAGCTCAGCGCCAATGGAGAAGATGTCATCGCAAGCTTTGCGTGAGGCCGCAGAAATATCAAAAGCATGGCCTTTCGAAGAAGCGCGAAAGCTGGTTACCCGCCTTGAGCGCTCCGAACGGAAAGAGGTGATTTTCGAGACGGGTTACGGCCCGTCGGGTCTACCGCATCTCGGAACTTTCGGCGAGGTGGCGCGGACTAACATGGTGAGACACGCCTTTCGGACCCTAGTTGGAGACGATATAAAAACAAAGCTGATCGCCTTTTCAGACGACATGGACGGTTTGCGCAAGGTTCCAGATAACGTTCCCAACCGGGACATGATACTGTCTCACCTCGGCAAGCCGCTGTCGCAGGTCCCTGATCCGTTCGGCGAATACGCTAGTTTTGCAGAACATAACAATGCGCGTCTGCGGGCTTTTCTTGATCAGTTCGGATTCGAATACGAGTTCATGTCTTCGACCGAATGCTACAGATCCGGCCGCTTCGATAAGGCGTTGTTACGGATGCTTGATTGCTTTGACGAGGTGCAGGCCATCATGCTGCCCTCGCTGCGCGCTGAGCGGGCTGCAACGTACTCGCCTTTCCTTCCGATTCACCCGCGAACAGGGGTCGTCATGCAGGCCCCAGTGCTGGAGCGCTGCTCGGACTCTGGCGCGATCCGATGGCGCGATCCTTCGACCGGGGAGGAGTTCGAAACACCTGTGACGGGAGGACATTGCAAGCTGCAATGGAAGCCAGATTGGGCGATGCGGTGGTACGCGCTCGGCATCGATTACGAAATGGCGGGAAAGGATCTGATCAACTCTGTTAAGCTGTCATCTCGTGTCGCGCGGATTCTTGGGGCAGATCCCCCCGCTGGATTTAACTACGAGCTTTTCCTCGACGAGAATGGCCAAAAGATTTCAAAAACGAAAGGTAACGGCCTAACCATTGAACAATGGCTGGCTTACGCTAGTCCTGAAAGTCTCGCTTCGTTCATGTTCCAGAAGCCGACGGCGGCGAAGCGACTCCATTTCGACGTCATTCCGCGTACAGTTGATGATTATCTTGGGTTTCTCGAGGCCTATCCATTCCAAGCATGGAGGGAGCGGTTGGGCAATCCGGTGTGGCATATCCATGGGGGGGAACCGCCGGAGCCGGAAGTCCTGGCACATGGCGGGCACCGCCAGCCAACGATTTCCTTTGCTATGTTGCTCAACCTCGCCGCGGTCTCGAATGACGAAAATCCCTCGGTTCTTTGGGGCTTCCTTCGCCGCCACTATCCCTCGGTGTCGCCGAGAACACATCCCGGTCTCGATAGCTTGGTTCGTTATGCGGTTGTCTATTTTCGGGATTTTGTCGCTCCGAAGAAGCGTTATCGTCAGGCCGACGACGTCGAACGCAGAGTGCTTGAGCAACTTTCATCGAAGCTGGCGCAATTACCACCAGATGTTAGCGCGGACCAGATTCAGCACGCGCTATATGATATTGGACGGCCGATTCCGCGATATCAGGATCATTCAGCAAAAGGGGCCACGGCGGCGCGGCCCGGAGTTTCAAACGAATTCTTCAACATGATCTACGCCGTCCTTCTGGGCGAGAATCGCGGGCCGCGCTTAGGATCATTCATTGCGATCTATGGGTTAGATGAAACGCGCAAGCTTATAGACAAGGCGCTGGCGGGCGACCTTGTCCGCGAAGGTCGAGCGTAAGCCGTGCGCACAACCATTCGGCTCCGCCTGCCCGGCCGTGAAGGCCATGTTGGCGGCACGGCGGGGACAATCGCCTGTTCGTTGAAGCCGTTCTCTTCGGGGTTCGCGCCGGCATCCCTTGGCGCGATCTGCCTGAGCGCTTTGGCGACTGGAAGATCGTCTATCAGCGCTTCAACCGATGGGCCAAGAGCGGCGTTTTCGAGCGGGTTTTCAGGCTCTTGGCCAACGATCACGACAACGAATACATGATGATCGACGCCACCATTGTGCGCGCTCACCAGCATAGCGGCGGCGCCCAAAAAAAGACGGCGCGCAAGCGATCGGCCGATCCCGCGGCGGATTGACCACCAAAATTCATGCGCTCGTCGACGCCCTCGGCAATCCTGTCGAGGTGATGCTCAGCGCGGGCCAAGATCACGATCTCACCTGCGCCGAACCTCTGATCGAAGCCGTCGATTCCGGCGCCTTGATCGCCGACAAGGCCTTCGACGCCGATGCCTTCATTGCCGCCCTCAACGATCGGGCGATCGTCCCAGTCATCCCATCCAAATCCAACCGAAAAACCCCGCGCCCGTGCGACTTCGCCCTCTACTGCGAACGCAATCTCGTCGAGCGTTTCTTCAACACCCTCAAGCATTTCCGCGCCATCGCCACACGCTATGACAAGCTTGCCAGGACTTTCCTCGCTGGCGTTCAACTCGCCTGCGCAATCATTCTCCTCAACTGAAGACACGCCCTAGTGCGGGGCGTTCAAGCTCGCTTGCGAGTGCTCGCATATCCGCCCAGGCAAATCGCTTGTGCGCTGGTTGCCGCAACAGGAAAGCCGGATGGAGCATAGCGAGCGCGCGGATGTCGCGCCCCGCTGGGCGGGAATAAGTGAACCAAGAGCCACGTGCGCGCATAATCCCCCCGCGGACGCCCAATATTGCGCGACTCGCCGACGCGCCAAGACAAACAAGGTATTCTGGATCCGCTAGATGGATCTGTCGCTCAATGAAAGGGAGACATATCTGCGTCTCCTGAAGCGTCGGAGTTCGGTTGCCTGGTGGTCGCCACGGAACTACATTCGCGATGTAAACCTTCTGTCGATCTAGCCCGATCGTGCTCAGCATGCGATCTAGCAGTTGCCCCGCTCTCCCAACGAATGGGCGCCCAATTCGATCTTCACCCTCCCCCGGGGCCTCGCCGACAAACATTATCCGTGAGCCAGGGACGCCGTCCGCGAACACAAGTTGCGTCGCCGTCCGCTTGAGCGCGCAACCGTCGAATTCCGCCATGATTGCTCGCAGCATTTCCAGACCAGTCGCCGCTTGCGCGACCGCACGAGCCGAAGTCTCCGACGCATCGGGCGGCTTGGCGTCGCCGGTGTCCTGAGGCGCGAGGAATCCAGTTTCTGATGCGGCGTACGAAGACCGGCGCATCGGCTCTGGCGCGCGCGACGGGCTGAGCTCTTCGTTTCCGGCCACACTGTCCGTGAAACGATTGTGCGGTGTATCATCAAGCGTATCGGTGACGCCGACTCGAATCCACCATTGGAGCGACTCGATCGTCTTGGGCGGACCGACTTGAAGGTCCATGAAATCCTTTGTCGAGGCCATTTGGTCCGCCTGAACCAAGCGCTTGCGCGGCTGCGCGAAGACAAATTATCATGCAGTGACAAATTATCATATCGAGCCTTGAACGGCGCCGCGCGAGGATTGGGGCTGGTCAAGGAAAAGCGCAAGGCTGCTGCGCATCTCAGCCCTGATCGCGAAGGGGACCATGGCCCTAGAGTCGACATTGCCCGGGCGGGAGTCAATGCATTACGACGTCGTGATCGTCGGCGCAGGGCCCGCTGGCTTGGCCGCCGCCATCCGTCTCAAATCCTTGACCCCCGACATCTCTGTCGTCGTCGTGGAAAAGGGCTCGACGGTCGGGGCGCATATCCTCTCAGGAGCTGTCATCGATCCGATTGGGCTTGACCAACTCACTCCCGAATGGCGCTCCGATCCGGAATGCCCGCTCAAAACTCAAGTGGCGATCGATCAATTCTACTATCTGACCGAGACGCGAGCGGCGCCGCTGCCCAATTGGGCGATGCCGAAATTGATGAGCAATCACGGCAATTTCATCGGCTCATTGGGCGCGGTCGCGCGCTGGCTCGGCGCGCGCGCCGAGGCGCTGGGGGTCGAGATCTACCCGGGCTTTGCGGCGACGGAGCTGTTGTATGGCGACGAAGGGGAGGTCGTAGGCATAGCGACGGGCGACATGGGCGTCGACCGCGAGGGTCGCCCGAAGCCGGGGTTCACGCGAGGGATGGAGCTTTTCGGCAAATATGTGTTCCTTGCTGAGGGGGCGCGAGGGTCCCTCTCGAAACAGGCGGTCGCCCGCTATCGTCTGGATTCCGCTAGCGGGTCTCAGAAGTATGGAATCGGTCTCAAAGAACTGTGGCAGGTCTCCGAGGACCATTTTTCGCCCGGCCTTGTTCAGCATACTTTTGGCTGGCCTTTGTCGAAAGGCGCGAGCGGTGGCTCATTTGTCTATCATTACGGCGACCGGTTGGTTTCGGTCGGATTTGTGGTCCATCTCAATTACGAGAACCCAACACTCTCCCCATTCGACGAGTTTCAGCGCTTTAAGACGCATCCGCTGATACGTGCGACCTTTGCCGGAGGCAAGCGGATAGCCTATGGGGCGCGCGTCATTGCGTCCGGGGGCTGGCAGTCGGCGCCCAAATTGGTCTTTCCCGGAGGGGCTTTGATCGGCTGCTCGGCGGGTTTTGTGAATTTTGCCCGCATAAAGGGGTCTCACAACGCGATCCTGTCGGGAATGCTAGCCGCAGAGAAGGCGCGTGAGGCGCTGGCGGCGGGTCGGGCCAACGACGAACTGAGCGACTACGAAAACTCTTGGCGAGACTCGGAAATCGGCCGCGACCTCTACAAAGTTCGCAATGCCAAACCACTTTGGTCGCGATTTGGTCTTCTCCTCGGCGTCAGCCTTGGCGGTTTCGATATGTGGACAAACGAGTTGTTCAACGCCTCGATTTTCGGCACGCTGAAGCACGGCAAGCCTGACAGCGACACTCTGAGGCCGATATCGGAGGTCACTCCCATCGTCTACCCGAAGCCTGACGCTGTATTAACATTCGACAAACCGTCTTCCGTCTATCTTTCCAACACAAATCACGAAGAGGATCAGCCCATTCATCTTCGGCTGCATGATCCCAACATCCCAATCCGTGACAATCTTCCCCGGTTCGGAGAACCTGCGCGCCTTTATTGCCCGGCCGGCGTATATGAAGTCGTTTACGCGAACGAGGCAAGCCAAGCAGACCCACGCTTTGTCATCAACGCGCAGAATTGCGTCCATTGCAAAACTTGCGACATCAAGGACCCGGGCAAAAACATAGAGTGGGTCCCGCCGGAAGGCGGGGGCGGACCGAACTATCCGGATATGTAGCTGTGGCGCAAAATCGCCGTTTTCGACTGTCAGCGAGAGACCGCGAAGGATGCTCATTTCGTTCGTCGAGGACAGGGCGGGTTCCTTGTCGGCGCGCAAGCTTGCTCGCTGACTAACAATTTCGGGAAATCGTAAGACATGCAGTGCCGAACTCAACATTGGACGCGACGGGTCGCCGTTTTTTTGGCTTGCCTTTTGTCAGTATCCAGCGGCGCGTTGGCCGCAGCTGTCCAGACTGACTCCGGATCGGAAAAGTTCGAGATTGGGGGTAGCCAACCCGGAAATTACCTTTCAGCTCTTATCGCCAGCGCCGATCGGGACACGCCCGCAGCCGAAATCTATTACCGGGAAGCCCTCCGAGCCGATCCTCGAAATCCCGATCTCCTCGAACGCGCCTTCGCTGCGGCTCTGTCGAACGGGGACGAATCGAGCGCCAGTTCGCTTGGCGAACGGCTCCTTACGCGCAATCCCAACAACAACCTCGCGCGACTCGCAATCGCAGTTCGCGATATCGAACAGGGACAATTCGCGTCTGCGCGAGCCCACTTGGCGAGCGCCGACGCCATGCGCGCGCGCGATGTCACGACGGTGCTTCTCACGGCGTGGTGCTATGCGGGACAGTCCGACCTCCGCCACGCGCTGGACACGCTCGACCGCCTTCACGACCCGTCCGTCTTCGCTTTTCGCGACTATCACGCGGGCCTGATTGCCGGTCTGTTGGGTAGCTCCGCAGAGTCCCAACGGCGGCTGAAGTCCGCGTATGACGATGACAAGAACAGCCTACGCTTCGCTGATGCCTACGCGCGGATTTTGTCGGCGCAGGGCGATCAGGCTGGAGCAACGAAAGTATACGAGGAGTTCTCCGCCGTTATTCCTCACCATCCGCTCATTCAACGGGCGCTGGCAGATCTAAAGGCGAATCAAACTCTCGATCCGCTGATACACAATGCCAAGGAGGGCGTCGCGGAAGCGCTCTATGGCCTAGGAAGCGCGGGGAGCCGACAGGGAGACGAGCTTCCGGCGCTCGTTTACCTCCGGTTGTCGCTCTACCTGCGACCATCAAGCGATTTGACCGCAGTAACGCTGGCGAGTTTCTTCGAGCAGCTAAAGCAAAGTGACCAAGTCATCGCGGCCTACCAATTGGTTCCGTCGTCGTCACCGCTGAAAATGGCCGCCGATATCCAGATCGCGCTTGAACTCGAGGGCATGGGCAAATCCGACGAAGCGACGCAACGTCTCTCCGAAATCGTGGCGTCGAGACCGCACGACGTCGAGGCTTTGAGCGCATTGGCCGAGTTGCAGCGGTCCGCAAAGAAATATGTGGAGGCGGCAGCCACCTATGACAAGGCTATCGCTGCAGTGGGAATTCCACAGCGCGACAATTGGACGCTTTTTTATTTCCGAGGGATTTGCTATGAGCGATCCAAGCAGTGGCCCAAAGCTGAAGCGGATTTCAAGAAAGCTTTGGAACTCTATCCGGACCAACCGCTCGTCCTTAACTATCTTGGCTATTCTTGGGTAGACCAGGGACTTAATTTAGAAGAGGCGTTTAAAATGCTGCGCAAGGCCGTTGAATTGCGGCCGAACGACGGATATATCGTAGATAGCCTCGGATGGGCCCACTACAAGCTTGGGCAGTACCCGGAAGCGGCTGAAACGTTGGAAAAGGCGATTGACTTGAAGCCTGCCGACCCGATTCTGAACGACCATCTTGGGGACGCATATTGGCGGGTCGACCGTCGAATCGAGGCGCATTTTCAATGGAATCATGCGCGTGACATGGGCCCGGACCCGGAAGATCTGCCGGCAATCCTGAAGAAGATTGAGGATGGCCTTCCCGACCCTGCAACCCAAACTGCGACGCCGAAGGCTTCGTTGCAGAAACAGGGTGGGGGTTGAAATCGCGGCCAAAGACTCAATGCGATGGCTCCGCGCGTCGGCCAAGGTCAATCTCACGCTGCGCGTGATCGGTCGCCGGGCCGATGGATATCATGAGCTTGAAAGCCTCGTGGCGTTTGCCGGTCTATGCGACTGGGTTGCGTTTGAGCCCGGTGACGATCTGATTCTCGAGGTCGCTGGTCCCGGCGCCTACCAAGCGGGGCCTGTTGCAGAGAATCTTGTGCTGCGCGCGGCGGGGTCGCTGGCCGGGCAGATACCCGGGTTAAGACTTGGTCGCTTTCGGCTGATCAAGCGGCTGCCGGCGGCCGCCGGACTTGGCGGAGGTTCAGCCGACGCGGCCGCCGCTTTACGGTTGCTCGCGGAGGAGGCTGGATTGTCACTTGACGATCCGCGAGTGCGCGCTTCTGCTCGGGCTGCCGGAGCGGATGTCCCTGCTTGTCTCTCTCCCCAAGCCCGGATCATCAGCGGTATTGGCGACGAGCTCGGTCCGGCGATTCGGTTGCCGAATATCTTCGGCGTTCTCGTCAACCCCAGGGTTCAGGCGCCGACGCCGAAGGTCTTCGCTATGCTCGACTTGACGTCACAATCCCACTTTGGACCATTCCCTCGATCATCCCCCACAGCGGAATTTGATACCGCCGCGGTTTTAGGTTTTAGCGCCCTCGGCTGTAACCACCTGGAAACCGCAGCGATCCGGGTAGCGCCGACAATCGCCGTTGTACTCGAAAGATTGTCCAAACTCGCAGAGGCTAAAGCCACCGGAATGTCGGGTTCAGGAGCAACTTGCTTTGCCTTGTTTAGCGATCGGCGCAGCGCGGCCGTCGCGCGGCGAATTGTGGCCGCGGAGCATCCAGAATGGTGGGTCGAGGCGACCAACCTTCACTAGACGGACCGGTCTCTTCGCCTCTGTCGTGGTCCCGGCAACCATGACTTCGGGCGAGGTTTGGGAATAATTCGAGTGCTGAATGCCGGACCCGGGGAAGATCGGATCGCCCTCGCAATCCTTACTGGATTCTTGGTTGCGCGCCTCTTGTTTGCTTTCACCATCGGCCTTGGGATCGATGAGAGCTACACGATCGCGATTTCCCGGGGTTTATCCCTCTCCTACTTTGACCATCCTCCATTGCATCTGTGGATGGCCCATTTCGCCGCGCGCGCACTGGGCGAAAACGCCCTCGCGCGGGTCCCCTTTGTCGGGCTCTTTTTCGCAACCGGTTGGATCTACTATCGACTGGTGAGCGAGCTATTCGGTTCTCGGGCGGGTTTGATCGCACTTTTCGCCCTGAACGTTGCGCCTTTCTTCTTCGCCTCCGCAGGAAGTTGGATCGTCCCCGACGGTCCACTGCTCTTTGGGTTGGCCATGGCGGCGTGGGCGGCGGTTCGCCTGTTCTTTCAGGACTCACTGGATGAGGCTTTGGCCTGGAGGCTTTGGCTCCTTATCGGCCTTGGGCTCGGTTTAGCAGGACTGTCGAAGTACAGCGCAGTTCTGACCGCCAGCGGGTTGGCAGCGTTCATCGTGTTTTCGCCCGAGCAGCGGCGCTGGCTCAAGCATCCTGCGCCCTACGTATCCGCAATTCTTGCTTTCGCGATGATAACGCCCGTCCTCTGGTGGAACGCCCGGCATGGTTGGGCATCCTTCGAATTTCAGGGCGGCCGGGGGGTACCCAACGGGGGACTGCACCTGGCCCAGTTCGCTGCAATGGCCCTCGGCGAGATCGCCTTTTTATCGCCTTGGATATTCGCGCCGCTCGTCGTGGGCTTGGCCAACGCATTCCGTCTCTGGCGGGACGACCGACGCCTATTTCTGCTGTGCCTGAGCTTGCCGCCTATCGCCCTATTCACCCTGACGCCGCTTTGGGGCGGCCGCGGCCAACCTCATTGGACGATGCCTGGTTGGTTTTTTGCTTTCGCCCTGATGGGCGCATGGATTGATGAGCTCGACGTCTCGGTTAGCGCGCTTCGCCGATGCGCCTTCCTGTCCTCCGCGCTGCTGGCGGCGACCGCTGGGGTCGCTGCCGTGCAAGCGTCGACAGGCTGGCCATGGGTGATCTTGACCGCGGGCTCCCGCTTTGCTGATCCGATGTTGGAGGGCTTCGCGTGGCGGGATCTCAAGAATGCGCCGATCTTCGACCAAGCGCCCAGCTTCGTCATCTCGACGAAATGGTCGGATGCAGGAAAAATCGCACTCGCCCTCGGGCCTCAGATCCCCGTTTTCGTCCTTTCGGACGACCCGCGCGGCTGGGCTTTCTTGGACCAAAGCGAAAGGTACGTTGGACAAAACGGCGTCATTGTCGCGCCGGCCGCGGAACTCGCGCCGACTCTCGCAGTCGCCCGACCCCTATTTGCTGAGTTAAGGGAGCCTCAGCTTTACGCGCTCGGTCGTCGCGGCCGCCATGAGATCACCCTCGCGCTCATTCCGGCCCGCGGCTTGACGCACAGGCTTCCCATGCCTTATCCGAGCGCGGCCGGCAGATAGCGTTCATCGACGCCGAACGAAATTAGCGTGGCGTGGAATGGCTAGCGATGCAACGCCCGGGTCGTGGACCCCGACACTTTCGATCATCGTCCCAACCTATCGAGAATCAGCCAACATCCCGATTTTTTCGAACGTGTGAAAGTTGCTCTGAACGGCTTGCCCTGGGAGATGATCGTCGTTGATGACGACTTGCCGGACGGAACCTCAAATGTCGCCTTTGCGCTCGCTGCGAAGGACCGTCGCCTTCGCTGCTTGAGACGTGTCAATCGCTCAGGTCTGGCGGGCGCCGTCGTTGAGGGGTGGATGTCATCCAGCGCGGACTTCGTGGCCGCCATTGATGGCGATCTTCAGCACGATGAGTTCATCCTCCGTGAGATGTATGAAGTCCTCGCCAAGGGAACCGGCAATTTGGCCATCGGAACCCGACTGAGAACGGCAAACGCGGGAAATCTCTCTCCGGCGCGACAGAGGCTCAGCGATCTCGGCGCCTGGTTCTTCAGGCGAATTGCAGGAGCAGCGCTCACGGATCCGATGAGCGGTTTCTTCATGATTTGACGGGAGATCGTCTCCCGTCTGGCTCCGCGCCTCTCACCGGACGGTTTCAAGATTTTAGTCGACGTGATTTTTCGGCAGGCGGCGATCTAAATATCATCGAAGTCCCCTACCGGTTCCGTAAGCGCAACGCCGGTGAATCCAAGCTGACTCCTCTGGTCGGCGTTGATTTCCTCGGGCTGGTTATTCATCACGCCACCGCGGGTGTCCTTCCGATCCGATTTGTTTTGTTCGCCATGATTGGAGCAGGTGGTCTGGTCGTCCATATTGTAACGCTTTCAGCCGTTCTCCACTGGCTCGAACTCGCTGACCTTCAATTCCGGACAACTCATCGCCACCGTTGTCGCGATGGCAAGCAACTTCGTCCTGAACAATGAAATTACCTATCGTTCGTATAGGTACCGTGGCCTTGGCCTAATCGAGGGGTTCGTGGGTTTTGCGCTGGGATGCAGCGTCGGGGCTGTTGCCAATATCGACATCGCGTCTTGGCTCTATAGCGACAATCAGACCTGGTGGATGGCCGGACTTGCCGGCGCCTTGCTAAGCGTAGTTTGGAATTATGCGGTGAGCACGAATCTCATTTGGCGACCGGGTCGCAGACGCTAAGGCGGCCGACAGACCATCGCCACGGCGCATAGCAGCTGCTTAAGCCTTTTCGGTTTCCAAAGAGTTGGACGGTGATTTGCACAGCGTCTGCTTGCTAAACAGGAGCTTGGTGGACCGCGGAGGCCCCGCGCTCCGGCGCTCGGTTAGTAGGGCTCGCGGGACGTGGCTTCGGGGTGGGCTCCGCCAGGCGTCTCTCGAGCCACGCCGGCAAGAACTCCTCAAGCCAGACGGCAACGCGGCCATCATGCTGGAACCAACCGGCCAGATGCTCGCGGCGGCTGAAAGCACCAGGCCGTGTCAGACGCTCGGCCCCGCGATGCGTCCACCGACACATCATGTGATAGGTTACCTCCGGATGGAACTGCAGGCCAACAGCATGCCGGCCGTAGCGGTACGCTTGGTTGGGGAAATTCGTCCCCCCAACAGCCAAGAGCTGGCTACCTTCAGGTAGATCGAAGCCATCGGAATGCCACTGGTAGACAGCGCGTGGGAATCGCGCAGGGCAGAGAATCTCGCCCGCCGCCGTGGGCTCGATTGGGTAATAACCGATCTCGCTGCGCTCATCGTCGTAGCTGAACACCCGCGCGCCGAGCGCGCGGGCCAGCATTTGAGCTCCCAGGCATAAGCCAAGTATCGGTTTGTCTTCACCGAGCGCGATCTCCAGCCAATTGATCTCGCGCCGGACCCAGTCGAGTGTGTCGTTGGCACCCATTGGCCCGCCGAACACCACCACGCCGTCGTGGTCCACAAGCGTTTCTGGTAGCGGTTCACCTAGGCTTGGGCGGCGGATGTCTAGTCTCACGTCCATGCCTTTAAGCGTTAAGCCTACGCGGCCCGGGGTCGAATGCTCTTGGTGCAGAACTATCAAAACGCTCGGGTGCCGGGCGAGGCTCCCCAGGGGCATGGTCACAAACTCCGTCACGAGGACCGCTGCTTTCGAAATCTAAGGCAGCAAATTCCGCGCCACAAGCTCGATAAGACGTGAAACGCCATGCGGCAGCGTGCGACAGCAAGGCGCGCTTGCCAGCTGGTCCGTTGCCATATATAGGCGAAACTTGGTGTCCCCAGCGTGGCGGCGATGCCGCTCCCATCGTCTAGCGGTCTAGGACGTCGCCCTCTCACGGCGAAAACAGGGGTTCGAGTCCCCTTGGGAGCGCCAAACTCGGAACTGTCCGGCCCGGATACGTGGGTGACGGGCTGTACCTAAGACATGGGTGACAACCTCGGGCCGAACGGGTTGTCGAGGGATTGCAAGGTTTTCTGCTCCAGATCGATGAAGCCAAGATCGTAACTCATGAAGCTGACGATCCAAACGCCGTCGTCGACTTCCTTAATTCCGAGACGCTGGCCGGCGAGGACGGTCGAGATGTTGATGCGTTTTCGATGGATGCAGATGCGGCCGCAGGCTGTGACGAAAGCGTCTCAGTCGTGCAGCGGATAGGCGAGGTCGGGCAGGCCGTCATAGGCCGCGTTGAGGGGGCATAGACTTCGGCGGGCCGTTTCATGTCGAGCGCCTCGTGCGGCCTTTCCTCGTTGAACTCCTTCGCGAAATCGTCGAACCGGGCCTGCTGCTGGAGACTGTTCATGCCCGGCGGCCGGGTGGCCTCCTTCTTGAGCGTGAGATGCATCCGCTCGTGGCGGCCGTTTTGCTGGGGATGGCCGGGCTTGATGCGTTCGATGGCGACTCCCAGTCTGAGCCACCAGACGGAAAGCTTCGAGAGGTTGAACAGGCCATTGGGGTTGGCGAAGGGGACGCCATTGTCGGAGCGGATCGCCGAGGGCAAGCCGCGCTCCTTGAAGAGGTGCTCGAAGGCAGTGACGGCAAGATCCTCGCGAGTTGATTCGAGAGCTTCGCACACCAGAACCAAGCGGGACGCCTAGTC
>CAVOLE010000047.1:0-60356 GCA_963696665.1 uncultured Alphaproteobacteria bacterium | reverse complement strand
CTCTTATAGCGTTATCTATTGATTTGGTTCAGACTGGTTTGGATCGAGGAGCGATTCGATGAAGTCTGAGGATTTTTCGGTTTGGCTGTCGGCGATTTCGGGGATGAGCGCGGCGCAACGGAGGGAGGCGTTGGCGGCGCTTAAGAAGGCCGCCGCCGAGCCTTCGGCTTCGAAGACGAAAGGCAAGCGGCGCGAGGATGCGCTCGGAACGACCGGCGTCGAGCGGGTCGAGCGTCAGGGCTGTCCGCATTGCGCGAGCCGCGAGATCGTCGGCTGGGGCCGTTCGGACGGCCTTTTGCGGTATCGCTGCAAGGCTTGCGGGCGCACCTTCAACGCTCTGACCAAGACGCCGATGGCGCATCTGCGCAAGAAGGAGAAGTGGCTCGATCACGCCCGGGCGATGATCGAGGGCAGGAGCCTGGCCAAGACTGCCGAGCTGTGCGGCGTGCATCCGACGACGGCGTTCCGGTGGCGGCATCGCTTTCTGCGCGCGCCGGCCGACGACAAGCCTCGAACGTTGAGCGGAATCGTCGAGGCCGATGAGACCTTTATCCTTAAATCCTGCAAGGGCCGCTGGTCCGATCTGGCGCGCGCGGCGCGCAAACGGGGCGGGACGGCCCGCCATCCCGGCCCCTATCAGGACAATATTCCCGTCCTCGTCGCCCGCGACCGGAAGGGCGCGACCTTCGACGCCGTTCTGCCGCAGGTCACGAGCGCCGCCATTGGCGCGGCGCTGGCCGGACCCGTCACCCCGGCCAATCACCTCGTCGGCGACGGCGGCCTGCCGATCGCCGGCTTCGCCCGCCGGGCCGGCATTCCCTTCCACGCCGCGCCCTCGCCGGGCAAGCCGGCTCCCGAGGCGCCCCACCTCCACATCAACAACGTCAACGCCTACCACAGCCGCCTCAAGCAATGGCTCGCCCGCTTCAACGGCGTCGCCACCACAAACCTGCCAAGCTACCTCGGCTGGCGCAGAGCTTCTCGAAGCTTGGGGCCAACCCGTCGACCCGCCAAAATGGATCCTCAGCGCCATCGGAAACGGGCCATATCAACAGACAACGCTATAAGAGCCAGATTGTCGTCAGCCAGACTTTCGGGCGCCTCAAAGTTCTGTGGCCTGCCGCCGCGATATCTAAACGAATATTTCGCAAGGCCGTGATGAACATCTGAATCAAACCTAAAGGTTACTCGATGTATTGCTTCGAATACATCGTATTTACATTGCTCCTTCTTCGATCCTCACTTAGAATTGGTTTCAATGCCGGAATGTTTCAATGCCGGGAAAAGCGCGACCCGCTTCTGACCTGGCCGGCATGGCTTATTGCAGCCGCTTTCGACTGGGAGGGAAGCATGATCACTTTGCATGTCAACGGTGAGGCGCAATCTTTCGACGGTGATCCGTCGATGCCTGTGCTTTGGTATCTGCGCGACGTTCTTGGGCTTACCGGCACGAAGTTCGGCTGCGGGGTGGCCGCCTGCGGCGCCTGCACGATCCATCTCGACGGAGACGCCACCCGATCTTGCGTCACGGCGATGAGCGACGCGAATGGCAAGTCGATAACCACCATCGAAGGCCTGGACCCCGAAGGAAATCATCCCGTGCAGAAGGCCTGGCGCGCAGGCAACGTGCCGCAGTGCGGCTATTGCCAGGCTGGCCAGATCATGCAGGCCGCCGCCCTTTTGAAGCAGACGCCGCACCCGACGGACGCCGACATCGACAACACGATGTACGGCAACATCTGCCGCTGCGGAACCTATCAGCGCATTCGCGCCGCCATCAAGCAAGCTGCGGGAGCGTGAAATGACCAAGCACATTCGCGAAATCGTGTCTGTGTCCGGCATCGAGAATGTCAGCCGGCGCGGCGTCCTCAAGGGCATCCTCTCAACGACGGGCCTGGTGCTCGCCGTCCATGTGCTGCCGTCTCGTCCGGCACTGGCCGGCGCCGCCCCCAAGTGGGGCGCAGACGGCATGCCGCATGGCACGGTCAACAATCCCCTGGCTTTCGTCTCCATTGCGCCCGACGGAACCGTCACCATCGTCTGCCATCGCTCCGAGATGGGGCAGGGCGTGCGCACCGGCATGCCGCTGATCGTGGCCGACGAAATGGAGGCGGATTGGGCGAAGGTGAAAATCGCCCAGGCGACTGGGAACGAGGTCAAGTACGGCAATCAGGACACGGACGGCTCTCGTTCGACCCGGCATTTCTTCATGCCGATGCGCCAGGTGGGAGCCGCGGCGCGCATGATGCTAGAGGCGGCCGCGGCCAAGCGCTGGGGCGTGGACGTCTCCGATGTGGAGGCGAAGAACCACGAGGTCATTCAGAAGTCGACCGGGAAGAAGCTCGGTTATGGAGAGCTCGCCGCAGACGCCAGCATGATGGGCGTCCCATCGAATGTCAGCGTCGAGAAGATGAGCACGCCGACGCCTGTCAGTCTGCCGCTCAAGGACCCTTCCGAGTTCCGCTACATCGGCAAGGAAGGGACCAATATCGTCGACGGCTTCAACATCACGACCGGTCGCGCCACTTATGGCCAGGACGTCCGCTTGCCGGGCCAGAAATACGCCGTCGTTGCGCGCCCGGCGGTGATGGGGGGCAAGGTCGCCAGCTTCGACGCCGCGGACGCGAAAAAGGTCCCGGGCGTCATTCAGATCGTCGAGATCCCCGCGCCCACCTTCCCGCTGAAATTCCAGCCATCGGGGGGAATTGCGGTGATCGCCGACAACACCTGGGCGGCGATCCAGGGCCGCAAGGCGCTGAAGATCACCTGGGACGACGGCCCGCACGCGACCTATGACTCGCAGGCCTATCGCGCGCAGATGGAGGCGACGGCGAAGCAGCCTGGCAAGGTCCTGCGCAGCGACGGCGACTTCGCTGCGGCTTACGCAAGCGCGGACAAGAAAGTCGAGGCCGAGTACTACATCCCCCACAACGCGCATGCGACGATGGAGCCGCCCTCCGCGACCTGCCGGATCGTCGACGGCAAAGCGGAAGTGTGGACCAGCGTGCAAAGCCCGCAGGCCGCGCATGACATGGTCGCCTCGTATCTAAGCCTCCCGCCCGAGAACGTCACCGTCAACGTGACTCTGTTGGGCGGAGGCTTTGGCCGCAAGTCGAAGCCGGATTTCGCGGTCGAAGCTGCCTTGTGCTCGAAGGCGGTCGGCGGAGCGCCGGTGAAGGTCGTGTGGACTCGCGAGGACGACATCCACAACGACTTCTTCCACACAGTGTCGCTCGAACGCATCCAGGCGGGGCTCGACAAGGACGGCAAAGTGGTCGCGTGGCGGCACAACAGCGTCGCGCCGACGATTCTGTCGCTCTTCGCGACCGATCCCAAGCATGAGATGCCGCTCGAGCAGGGCATGGGCCTTGTCGATATGCCCTTTGACGTCAAGAACATCAGCATCGAGAACGGCGAGGCCGAGGCGCACACCAAGATCGGCTGGTGGCGCTCCGTCTCGAACGTTCCGCACGGGTTCGCCATTCAATCCTTCGTCGCCGAACTCGCTTCTGCGGCGGGCAAGGATCAGAAGGCGTTCCTGCTCGATCTGATCGGACCGCCGCGCATTCTCGACGTGCCGCAGAAGGTGAAGGACTTCTGGGACTACGGCGAAAATCCGGAGGTCTATCCGATCGACACCGGCCGGCTGCGCAACGTTGTCGAATTGGTCACGGAGAAGGCGGGTTGGGGCAAGCGCGACGTGCCGAAAGGTCATGGCCTGGGTCTCGCTGTTCATCGCAGCTTTGTGAGTTACGTGGCGGCGGTGATCGAGGCTGCGGTCGACGAGAAGGGCAACGTCACAGTGCCGCGGGTCGACATCGCAGTCGATTGCGGTCCGATCGTGAACCCGGATCGCGTCCGCTCTCAGTTTGAGGGAGCGGTCGTCATGGGGCTGGGCGTCGGCTTGCTGAACGAGATCTCCTTCAAGGACGGCCGGGTTCAGCAGAGCAATTACGACGACTACCAGGTGTTGCGAATCGGCGACGCGCCGCGCGAGACCCATGTCTATGTCGTGCCGCACGGCTACGACATGCACATGGGCGGCGTCGGCGAACCCGGAGTGCCGCCGGTCGCTCCGGCGCTCATGAATGCGATCTTTGCCGCGAGCGGCAAACGCATCCGCTCCTTGCCGCTCGGAGTGCAGTTGGCAAGCAAGGCCTAAGAATGCGCCAAGAGGCGGGCCGGAAGTGGCTTCCGGCCCGCATCATCGCCCAGCCTACGCGGCGCAACGCGTCCCAATGGGATGCGGCTGCTGAGAAAAGCGTGACTGTCTCTTGACAAAGGGGCGAAAACGTCTCGACAATCACAGTCCTGTGATCATATGATTAAGTTAGTGGGAGGGACGCGAGTGGCCGATGGCGGCGAGTTTAGCGGCCTGCAATTGTGCCGGCGCCAGGCAATGTTCGGCGCCGCGCTTGCGCTCTCACCTTTGTTGAACATCCCAGCACGCGCAGACGATCAACCAGACGAGACAGCAAAAGGGCCGCAGCCCGGTGATCATCTCGTCTTTCTCAGCGGGCCTAAGAAGGACCAGCCCGCTCGAAGTCGAGGATTTGGAACTCGGCGGCGAGCAATTGCAAACCTATCCGGCCGACCCTAAGGGGCTCGTACGGGACGGGACGCCGCTCAATCTCGTGCTCTTGGTCCGCGTCGGCGATGACGGTCTTGATGAGCAGACTCGCAAGCTGGCGGCCGACGGCGTTGTCGCCTATTCGGCGATATGCACGCATCAAGCCTGCCCGGTGATCCAGTGGTCAACCGAAAAAAAAGCCATGGTCTGCTCATGCCATGGCTCCACCTACGATCCCAGGAACAGCGCGAAGGTGATCTTCGGACCTGCGCCCCTGCCGCTCGCAGGTCTGCCGCTGAAAAGCGACAATGGCGTCCTGATCGTCGCGGGCGGATTCGATGGTCCGATCGGCAGGCAAACAGATTGATGGTTCGGGCGAGATAGGGCCCGTTGGGCCAGGCCGATCCCAAAAGGGGACGGCCTTAAACAGGGAGGGAAGCATGACAAAGCTATGGTTTGGCGCCAGCTTGGCGGCGCTCATGATGGCGAGCGCCTTGGGAGTTGCTTACGCCGGAGACTACACACCGGTCACCGATGCGCGACTCGCGAATCCGGAGCCTCAAAACTGGCTGATGACGCGAGGCAACTACGCGGGCTGGAGCTATAGCCCGCTCGACCAGATCAACACGTCGAACGTCAAAGGCCTGGTCCCGGTGTGGAGCGTTTCGACCGGCGTCGATTCCGGCCATGAGGCGCCTCCGATCGTCAACGACGGCGTGATGTTTGTCGCGACGCCATACAGTCAGGTGCTGGCGCTCGACGCCGCCACCGGCGAGTTGCTCTGGCGCTACAAGCGCAAGCTGCCGCCTGGCTTTGCCGCGCTCCACAACACCAGCCGCGGCGTTGCGCTTTATGGCGACAAGGTTTTCCTGCCAGGGCTCGACGCCGTGCTGGTGGCGTTGGACGCCAAGACCGGCAAGGTCGACTGGGAGGCGAAGGTCGCGGACTGGAAAGACGGTTACTACATGACCATGGCCCCTCTGGTCGTGAAGGGGAAGGTGCTGGTTGGCGTTTCGGGCGGCGAGTTCGGCATCCGCGGGTTTGTCGAGGCGTTCGACGCCGAAACCGGCAAATCGGCATGGAAGACCTATTCCATCCCCGCGCCGGGCGAGCCCGGCAGCGAGACCTGGCAGAAGCCAGACACCTGGAAGACCGGCGGCGGCGCCATGTGGAACACCGGCAACTACGATCCAGAGGCCAACATCATCTATTGGGGCGTCGGCAACGGTTCGCCCTGGTTCGGCGATCAGCGGCCGGGCGACAATCTCTATACGGGCTCGACGCTGGCGCTGGACGGCGACACCGGAAAGATCAAGGGCTACTTCCAGTACCACCAGAACGAGTTCATGGGACTGGGACGCCATGAATGCGCCAATGCTGGTGGACTTCCAGAAAGGCGGCGCAACGAAGGGGCTGCTCACGCCGCAACGCAATGGCTACCTCTATTGGCTGAGCCGCAAGGACGACGGCGCCATCTCCTACTTGGACTCGGAAGCCTACGTCCCGCAGAACGTCTTCAAGAGCATTGATCCGAAGACGGGGCGTCCGGACGTCGACATGGCCCACAAGCCGGGAACGGGCAAGATGGCGCAATTCTGCCCGGGACTGTGGGGCGGCAAGGACTGGCCGTTCGAGTCCTACGATCCGAAGACCAAAGTGGTCTTTATCCCCACCAACGAAAATCACTGCAACAAGTTTGAAGGCAAGGTCGAGGAGCGGATTCCAGGCCAATGGTGGACGGGTGTCGCAATTCCCGACTTCAATTTCTCGGTCGATACGAAGCCGGGTTTCTTCGGCGCGTTGCAGGCCATCGATGCGAACACGGGCAAGCGTTTGTGGAAGGATACGTACGCGAACTCGATGAACTGGGGTTCGGTGCTGACGACTGGCGGCGGCCTGTTGTTCGCAGGCGGCACCAACGACCGGATGTTCCGCGCCTATGACGAGAAGTCGGGCGAGGAGCTTTGGCACTTCCGCACCAACTCCGGCATCATGGCGCCGCCGTCAACCTTCGAGGTCAACGGCACGCAGTATGTCGCAGTCGAGTCCGGTTACGGCGTTGATCCGGCGTTCCAGCAGACCTTGATGGCCGATCTGGTCGGCTGGAACCCTGACGTGCCCCAGGGCGGAGTGGTCTGGGTGTTCGCCGTTCAGAAGTGAACGCCGCTGCGCCGACTTCTGTCGCCGCATCAAAAAACGCCAGCCGTCAAACTTGACGGCTGGCTCCTGGGCTAATCGTTCGCGCCATTCGTTTCTTGGAACGCCTTCATGTACTGGACCCGAGCAGCATTGATTTGTGGATTTTGTGGTTTGGCTCTGGTCGCTCTTGCGGCGAGCGGAGGCGTTAAGGCTGCGGCCGAGGAGCCGTCCGACTTTCCGACCGCCTATGATGTCCAGGTCGGCGATGTCGCGGCTAAGGTCGGCGAACCCGCCCTCATGCGCGCGACCCTCAAGATCCGCGATGGGTTCAGGATTCTTAAACATTACAACAATCGGGTGATCGAATTGTCATCGCTCGATGACGGCGTCGCTTTTGAAAGCAAGATGGTGCGCGCCACGTTGGAGGAAGACTCTCTCGTCTTCGATGTTCCCCTGCACGCGACCAAGGCCGGCAAGCACCCGATCAACGGCGTTTTTCGCGTCGGTTTCATTCAGGGAACCGACAATATGTACATGGTCTCGCTGCACCTCATCGCCAACGTCACGGGGACCGAATAGGCAAGGGTTCGGGTAGCGGGAAGACAGTAGCGTTGGTGTTCTGAAGCTCTGTGTGCGGCAACGCCATCGTGGCGTCGCTTCTGTGTGGGCTAGCGTTTGGAATACTTTCGCCAGCCAGGATCGAGGACGTGGCCGAGATGAAGAGGCTTTATGCGCATTCCCTGTTGGCGCTGCTGATCGGCGCAAACGCAGCCCCTTCGCTTGCGGCGGAGGTCACTCAGTCGGAGTTGATGCAGGCGGCGACCGAGCTTGGACGGCAATACGACGCCAATTACAACGACAAGAATCCTGCCGCAATGGCGGCGCTCTACGCCACGGACGGCGTGCTGCTTTCACCCTCGGGCGCCATGGTGCGCGGCCGGGAAGCGCTCAAAACCTACTATACGGAGCGCTTTGCCTCCGGCGCCCGGGGCCATGCCATCAAAGTCGTCGAAGTCCACGTCCAGGGCGATGGCGGCTACGGCATTGCCCAATTCTCCGTCGACGCGCCGCAAGCGAATGGCGGTGTCCGCGAAGTCAAGGGTCGGATCGTTACAGTCTATCAGCGCGACGCCGATGGATGGCGCATGCGTCTGGTCGATGCGAAGGCAGCGCCAGAACCGGCCAAGAAATAGCGGTCGCTGCTCCAACCCAGCCTCTCGTTGGCGCCAGGCAGTCGTGCCCGAGCGCCTTCACCTGCCGATAAAGCCCATATCCCGTCGGCCCCGCTTCAAAACAAACATGCAGCCGATCGTATCGGCCCGCCAGTCTCTTGATCGTCTTCTCGATCGGCAACGAGCAGTTCTCGACATCGCCGAGAAACCGCACTTCTCCCTGCCGCCCTCCTTCCGCGATCGCCACAGCGTGCTTCTTCTTGGCGACGTCGAAAGCACAAAAACTTCGCTATACTTTCCCATGGTCCGCCCTCCGTGCATGAGGCTCGGCTCGGCCCGCCCGAGCAACCCTCGTTCTACCTGCACGAAAGGGCGGGCCACCGGCTCAGCCCGCGAACATGACGTCTAGTCCAGATGATCGGCGGATGGCGAGATCCAGGCTACTAACGAACACAAAGCCCCTCGCGCGCCCTTCGGGACTTCAAAGCGATCCGGTAGACCAACCGAGCGTACCCGCGCTGCAGGAGAAACTGCGGCAAGGTGCAAACCTCTGTCATTCGAACAAAATCTGCAAAGCAAACTAACCTAGGCCTAATGTATCCACAGAAATCCAAAATTGGCGAGTCTTGGTCACTGTGACCCGGTTTAGGGCCATTTTTGGATACAATCGCTTGACTGTTGGATGCATTCTGCTATGCCTTTGCAAAACATGAGAAACGCGACTTGGAGGACGAGTGAGCGGCAAGGGAGGAGCGCAGGGCCGCAAGCCAACCCAGACGCTAGCCGTGCTGGGAATGTGTTTGATCCTGGCTGTCGTCTTCTCGGTGTCGCTGAAGGGGTTCCTGACGCTCGGCAACATGTTTGCCCTCGCACGCAACATCTCCATTCTCGGTATCCTTGCTCTGGGCATGGCGATCGTTGTGATCGGCAGAGGACTCGATTTGTCCCAGGTCGCCTCCTTCGCTGCTTCCACAGCGATCGCCATTATTCTGATGAACTCGGGCTATGCGACGCCCGTCGCCCTTCTTGTCGGCTTTCTCATTGCGGTGGCTATAGGGGTCCTGAATGGGTTTCTGATCTCGGTTGTCGAGATGCCCCCGTTGCTGACGACGCTCGCCTCAAGCCTCGCAGTGCTCGGGATAATACGCACGACAGCCGTCCAACACTATGTCGTCTATCTCTCCAAAGGGCATGATGATTTCTTAAGCCTTGGCGGCAACATCCCGGGCGGCGTTCCCGCGCCTATCCTCATTTTTGTGGCGACGGCTATCGTCGTGCACCTTTTCCTCTCGCGCACCGTACTCGGGCGTTTCATCTACGCCCATGGAGACAATCCCGAAGCCGCACGATTGAGCGGCTTGCCGACCCGCCCGCTCACCATGGTGGAATACGCGCTCTGTGCAGGCATTGGCTACATCGGCGGTGTGGTGATGATCGCCGAGACCGCGCTGATGCATCTGCAGGTCGCGGAGTCGACTCTCATCTTCGACGTCATCATGGTCGTGGTGCTGGGCGGCGTCAGCCTCGTGGGCGGACGCGGCAATGTGATGAGCGTCGTCGCCGGCACACTCCTGATCGGCATGCTGCTCAACGGCATGACCATCATGGACATGGACGTACAGACTCAGAACATCATCAAGGGGATCGTGCTGCTGATCGCAATCGTGCTCGATTCCTATCTGCATCCGCGGGACGAGGAGACGTCCAAGCAGGGCGACTAGCGCCGCGGCGGCCGAAGGTCGCCGCGTCAAGAAAGGGAGGACAGGATGAATATGCGGATAACGACATTTGCAGGACTGGGACTGGCGGTGATGGTCGCCACGGCAGGAATCGCCGCGTCCACGCCCTCCAAAGCGGCAGAAGCCCGGGAGCAGCTCCGCGCGCAGTTCGACAAGGCGCTGAAGGGCAAGACCGTCGCATGGTCGCCGGTGTGGCTCGGCGTCCTCGAGTTCGAATGGACGCGTGAGATGCAGAACCGTTTCGATGATTACGGCATCAAGCTCGAAGTGCGCGACGCCAATTTCAAGTCCGACGTCCAGCTCCAAGCGGTGAGTGAACTTATCGATGAACATCCCGACGTGCTCGTCGTCCAGAACCCGAACGTGACCCTGCTCGCCAAGGAGCTCAAGCGAGCCATGGACGCGGGCATCTACGTCGTTCAGGTCAACATGGCCTCCAATACTCTGACCGACGCCTATGTGGGAGTCGACGCAAAGGATATGGGCCGCAAGCTCGCCCACGCGATTATCGACCATTGCGGCCGCGGCAAGAGCTCTGGCGAAGTCTCAATCCTCGAAGGGGAAGCGACGGCGGCCTATTCGCTCGACATGAAGAACGGGGCGCTCGAAGTGTTCAAGACCGAACCGTCGATCAAGGTTGTGTCTTCGCAGCCGACGAGCTGGGACGCCAACAAGGCCGGCGACATCACCACGACCGTTCTGCAGCAGCATCCGAACCTGTGCGCCGTGCTGAGCGTTTGGGGACCCCAGGCGGCTGGCGCGGCGCAAGCAATCAAGGCGGCCAACAAAACCGATCAGGTGAAGATTTTCGTCGCGAGCGACGGGCAACCAGCGGACTGCGACCTTCTGGAGCAGGGCGCCTACTACGAGAACCTGTCCTACCGGGCCAACCTTCAGGGGCAGACGATCGTCGACGCCGTGATCAACCTCCTGCAAAGCGGCGAAAAGCCCGGCGCAAAACATATCGCCTACTACACGACGCCAGCCTGGGTGAAATCCAAGGACGACCGCTCGTTTTGCTTCGTCGTTCCGAAGGACGCGAAGTAAGCGAGAAGCCCGCGCCGCCATCGGCGCGGGTGCTTCCTCCAGACCGATAATGGCCGCGCTCGCCATGCCCATCGCGTTCCGACGGGACCGGATTCTCTTTGAATGAAAAGCCTGCAGCGTTTCTGGCACCGGAACTCGCCCCAGCTCTTCCTTAGCGAACTGCTCGAGAAGCGCTGGATGGAGCCGATCATTCCCTTCACGCTGACGATCGCGGTCTTCCTCGCCTTCGCCCTGACGATCCCTCGGTACCTATCGGCCGGAAGCCTTCAGGAGCTCATGCTCAATTTCGCCGAGCAAGGCATGGTGGCGGTCGCGATGGCCTTCTCCGTGCTGTCGGGAGGCATCGATCTTTCCGTCGGGTCGGTCTTCGCAATGGCGAATTTTCTGGCCCTTTATTTCTATCTTATTCTCGGGTTGCCGCTGGCGGTGATGATCGTCCTCGTCATCGCTTTTGGCGCGATCATGGGAGCGATCAATGGCGGGCTGATCGCCTACGCCAAAACGCGTCCCTTTCTGACCACGCTCGTCGTCCTCATCATCGTGCGCGCCGCCTACAACAAGGCGACGGCTGCCTTCACCGACGAGCTCGCGAGCATCAGCAGCGACTCATCGGTGTGGGACTTCCTCGGCGGCGGCAAAGTCTTCGGCATTCCTGCGAATATGCTCGCGTTGATCCTGCTCGCCGTCGGCGCGCATTTCTTTCTGACGCGCGTCAAGCCCGGCGTGCACATCATGGCGGTCGGCTCGAGTCGCAAGGCGGCGCGCCATGCCGGCGTCAACGTCAAGCGCGCGCTGTTTTCGGCCTACGTGATCTCCGGCTCCATTTCGGCCCTGGCCGGGATCTTCTACGCGGCGCGGCAGAACAGCTCCGGCACGGACACTGGCGTCGGCTGGGAGATCAACGCGTTGGCCGCGGTGGTGTTAGGAGGCATCAGCCTCGCAGGCGGCCGCGGCACCATTGCGCGCGCGATCATGGGCGCGGCGATCATCTTCATGCTGATCAGCGGCCTCGTGCGGATGGGCACGTCAGGCAACCTGACGACGGCGGTCATTGGAATTCTCTTGCTGGTCGCAGTCGGCTTCAACGTGAAATGGGTCAAGAACAAGGGCAAGGTGCTGCAGAAGGTCTATGTCACGCCGAGCTGGATCGACTTCACTTCGCCGCCTTCGATTGCGCGCGACAGCGGCACGGTGTTCGCCGAAAACGACCGGCTCAAGGACGCGGAGCCCATCGCGCTCAACAAGATCGAGGGACCCGAGGACGTCATTCTCGACCGTCGCGACAATCTCTACACCGTCAATCGCAACGGCTCGATCATCCGTTTTCTCGCCCCTGACTATCAGGCGCGGGAAGAGTTCGCGCGCATCGGCGGCCGTCCGCTTGGCCTTGCGTTCGACAGGGATCAAAATCTGCTCGTTTGCATCGCCGGCATGGGCGTCTATGGCGTCAGGCCGGACCGGAGCGTCTTCAAGGTCACCGATCGCACGAATCGAACGCGGACGCGCCTGAAGGATGACTCACGCCTCTACCTCGCCGACGATCTCGATGTCGCGCCCGACGGCAAGATCTATTTCAGCGAGGCCTCGACCCGCTACGAACTGACCGACTGGGCGCTTGACGGGTTTGAAGGGCGGGGCAACGGCCGCCTCATTTGCCACGACCCGAAGAGCGGGGTCACACGAACGTTGCTGAAGAATCTCACGTTTCCCAACGGCGTATGTATTTCCAACGATGGCCGGTCCGTTCTTTGGGCGAGCACCTGGCTCTGCCAGGTCAATCGGTACTGGATCGCCGGGCCGAAGGCCGGGACCAATGAGCTTCTGATCGACAATCTTCCGGGCTATTGCGACAACATCAACAGGGCCTCCGACGGCAAATACTGGCTCGCCTTCGTCGGCCTCCGCTCGCCGGTCTATGACATCGCGATGCGCAATCCGAGCTTCCGCTCGCGCATGGTCAAGCAGATTCCGCCCGACGAATGGCTGTGTCCGGGCATCAACTACGGGTGCGTGATCAAGTTCGACGACGCTGGCGTGGTGTCCGAGTCTCTGTGGGATCCAGGCGGTCTTTCGCACCCGACCATCACGTCCGTGCGAGAGCACAAAGGCTATCTCTACGTCGGCGGCCTCGAGAACAATCGCATCGGACGCATACGCTTGCCGGACGCCGACCCGACTTGGGAAGCGCACAGGTCCTATTGGGGAGCCGCCTGACCCCATGTCCCTTCTCGGCGACGTTCTCGATCGCGTGCTCTTCCCGAACCGGGAGATTCACGTCATCCCCGTGCTCGACGGCCCTTTCTCGCCGAATCAGAGGCTCGAACAGGCGCGGCGACTCGGCGACGAGATCGCGAGGCCAGACGATCTTGCCCTCGGACCCGACGGCGCGCTGTATGTCTCGACGGAGAACAGGATTCTGCGCTGCGCGGGGGCGGATTTCGAACAGCGAACCGTCTTCGCCATGCTCGACGGCCTCGTCGGAGGGCTCGCCTGGACGTCAGATAACCGGTTGCTCGCTTGTGTCTCGAAGCAGGGAGTCATCGCCCTCTCCCCGAAAGGTCAAGTCCTCGGCGCGCTCGACCGCGCCGGCGGCGAAAAGATCGCCTGTCCGCTTTCGGTCGCAACAGCGCCCGACGGAGCCATCTATCTGACCGATGGATCACGCGCCAACCCGCCGGAGTTTTGGCTGACGGATCTCATGCAAAGCCGTCCACCCTCGGGACGACTCATCGCCTGCAATCCGTCGCTTGGCGGAGCGGAGGTGCGCGCAGACAACCTCGCCTGGCCACTCGGCCTAACCTTGTCGCCCGACGGCGAGGAGGTATGGGTAGCGGAATCCTGGGCGCATCGTCTCACATCTTATTCGCGCAGCGGAGACAGTCAGCGAGTCCTCATCAAGAACTACAGTGGGTACCCCGCCCGCCTCGCCCGCAGCGCCGACGGCGCCTGGATGGCTTTCTTCGCCCTCCGAACCCAACTCACGGAATTCGTTCTGCGCGAGCACGCCTTCCGCGAGGAAATGATGCAAACCGTACCGCCGGACCTCTGGATCGGTCCGGCGCTCGACGGTCGCTTCAACTATCGCGAGCCGACGCAGATAGGCCGCATCAAGAAGCTCGGCATCCAGAAGCCATGGGCGCCAGCACGCTCGTACGGCCTTGTGGCTCGGCTGAACGCGGCAGGCGAGGCGATCGAGAGCCTGCATAGCCGAGTTGACGGCAGGATCCATGGCGTGATGGCGGTGCGCCAGGTCGGCTCGCGTGTATTGGCCGTCTCCAAGGGCGGCAACCGTCTCGTCGAAATGCCCCCCATGCCACAGGCGCAAGGACGATGAGTGCGGCGGCTGCGAAAGTGGGTCCTGGAGCCCCGCTTCTAGAGGTGGTGAACGGAAGTAAGGTCTATGGGGGCCTGCACGCCATCAACGGCGTCAATTTCGAGCTGCGCGCAGGCGAGGTCCATGCGTTGCTCGGCGAGAACGGCGCAGGCAAATCCACGCTCTGCAAAGCCATCGCAGGGGCCATCGTGCTGTCCTCTGGCGACTACCTGATTGAAGGCCGAAAAGTCGCCTTCTCGTCACCGAAGGAGGCCCTCGAGGGTGGGGTGGCCATGGTCTATCAAGAATTGAGCCTCGTTCCCTCGATGACGGTAGCCCAGAATCTTGAACTCGGCATGGAGAAGTGGTTCACGATCTACAGCAAGATCAACATCGCAGCGACCCAATCGCTACAGTCCATGAACTTCAACGTCGATCCCCTCGCACTGGTCGAGAGCCTCGGCACAGCCAAGCGTCAGATGGTCGAAATCGTACGCGCGGTGCGCCACAACGCCCGGGTCTTCATCTTCGATGAGCCCACCGCCTCGCTTACCCCCGAAGAGACGCAACATCTCTTCCATCTTCTGAACACGTTGAAGGAGCGAGGTTGCGGAATCATCTTCATTTCCCACGCCCTTGAAGAGGCGTTGAATGTCGCCGACCGCATCACCGTGCTTAGAGACGGCAAGCTTGTGGCGACGGTGCGAGCCAAGGAGGCCACTCGCGACGCCCTCGTCCGCATGATGGTGGGTCGCGAGGAAACGGCGAGCCAGTACGCCACGCATGGGGCCGACCCCGACGCCGCCACGCCTCACGCACGCCGGAGCGAGAAGGTCCTCTCGGTTGAGAATGTCACGATGGGCGGCGTCGTGAAGAACATGTCCTTTTCCGTGTTCGATGGCGAAGTCGTCGGCATCTTCGGCCTCGTAGGGGCCGGACGCTCCGAAATCGCGCAAATCATCTGCGGCGCGCGCAAACGTAACTTCCTCCGCGGCGGAATGATCTATCTCCGCGGCAAGCCAGTCCGATACCGAGTGCCAAGACAGGCTGTGCGGGACGGCGTCGCCTATATCACCGAGGACCGAAAGGTCGACGGTTTCTTCGAGACGATGACGGCGGACGAGAACATCTATCTCGGGTTTCTCTCCTCGCCTCGTGTGAAGCGCCTCTTCTATTCGACGCGCGAGATGAAGCGCATTGCGGACGAGTGGATCGCCTCGCTGTCGATTTCCGCCCTGAAACGCACGTTGAAAATTGTTGAGTACTCCGGCGGGAACCAGCAGAAGGTTGTGGTTGGGAAATCCCTCGCCCAGAAGCCGGCTGTCGTGATTTTCGATGAGCCGACGCGCGGCGTCGACGTGAGTGCGATTCCGCAGATTCACGCCGCGATCCGCAAGCTTGCAAGCGAGAACAAGGCGGTTGTGGTGATCTCGTCTTATCTTCCAGAAATTGTGGCGATTTCTGACCGAATTCTGGTCGCGCGCGGCGGCCGCATCGTTGAGGAGATGGCGCGCGCGGACGCGACCGAGGACAAGATCATGTACGCGGCCATTCATTGAGGAGACCCAGAGTCTTTGATGAACGTTGAAAAACAAAGCTCTTCTTCGAAGGGGTTGCCGCCTGACGCAGCAGCAGGCGCGCCGGAGGATGGGCGCCTTCTGAGCGAACGTATCGCGACCGAAATCCGCAGCGCCGTGCTGAGCGGAGAGATGCGGCCTGGCATGCGGGTCCGGCAGGAACTGCTCGCCGCACATTTTGGCGCAAGCCGCATCCCGGTTCGGGAGGCGCTGAAGCAGCTCGAAAACGAGGGACTCGTTGTCCTGGCTCCGAACCGTGGCGCTTGGATCGCAGACGTCAATTCCGAGGAATCGATTGAGGTCTACAAGATCCGAGAAGTGGTCGAGCCGCTCGCCATACTCGAGAGCGTGCCGCTCCTTACAGACGCCGATATCGACTCGCTCGACGCAACGGTTCGTGAACTCGAAACCGTCACCTCGCTAGAGGACTACATCCAGCTCGACCGCCAATTCCACCTGCGCACCTACTCTGGCGCTCGGATGCCACAATTGCTGGCGATGGTGGAGCGATTCTGGAACAACACGCAGCACTTCCGGCGTAAGTTCGTGAACGAAACCTTTGCCAAGGACGGTCTGCCCTTTTCCGATCCCCAACATCTCCTGCTAATGCAGGCGATCCGCGCACGCGATGCGGAAGCGGCGCAGGTCGTCGTGCGCCTGCACATTCGTCGAACGCGCCTCGCAATCGAGGGCGGCGCCGGCGCGCCTACGCGCTCACGCCGCGGGGCTTCTCCGCCCCGAGCCAGCAGACTGATTGTCTAGAAGGAGAAGCCATGGCGGGCTTCGAGAGGATCGGCGTGACCGGCGCCGGGATGATGGGCTCAGAGATCGCACTGATGTTCGCGCTCTCGGGCCTGCCGACGCTGTTGAGCGACCAGTCCCAGGGTCTCGCAGATCGCGCGATCGAGCGGCTGCACGGCGTGCTCGACCGGGGTCTGCCGCGCGGCTTCTGGTCGGCGGAAGCCGCCGAGACCGCCCGTCGCTGTCTGTCTGTGGCCGAAAACCTCGAAGGCCACGCCGACCGCGATTTCGTGATTGAAGCGGTATTCGAGGACGAGGCGCTGAAGCGCGAAGTGTTCAAGCGCCTCGACGCGATTCTTTCGCCCGACGCCGGTCTCGCCTCCAATACCTCATCCATTTCGATCACAACGCTTAGCGCCGCAGTCGCCGAGCCGCGCCGAAGGCGTTTCATCGGCACGCATTTCTTTTCGCCCGTGTCGCGGATGCGGCTCGTTGAAGTCATCCCGGGGCCCGATACTGATCCCGCCTTCGCCGACGCCGTCCTCGACGTGATGACAGCGATTGGCAAGTCGCCGATACGCGTAAAGGACGTCGTGGGCTTCGCAGTTAATCGGCTACTCCATGCGCTCGTCATCGAATCGATACGCTTGGTGGAGGAAGGAGTTCTGCACGCCGGCCGACATCGACGCGGCATGTAAACTCGGTCTCGGTCACCCAATCGGCCCGTTTGAACTTCTCGACAACACTCAGAACTCTCTGTCGCTCAGCGTGCACGAGATTCTCCATAAGGCCTATGGCGAGCGCTTCCTGCCGCGGCCTCTGCTTCGCCAGATGGTCGCTGCAGGGTACAACGGTCGTAAAGCCGGTCGCGGATGGCATCGATACGATACCGACGGGAAGCGGCTATGACCTCCGCACCCGACAGCCGCGATCTCGCGCAAACCTATGAGGCGCAGTCGTTCCGCCCGTGGACAGCCCTCTACCCAGCCTCCGCCGCGCCGCCGCAGTCCGGCGCGCTCACCGCGCTCGACCTTTTTCACGCGGCTTCGCGCGAGGCGATAGCCATCCTCTATTTCGACGTGGTTCTGACCTACGCCGATGTAGACCGCCTCAGCGACCAACTTGCGGGCTGGCTCGCCAGCAAACGCGTTGGGCGAGGGGATCGCGTTGCGATCATCCTACAGAATATACCTCAGTTTCTCATTGCGGCCGTCGCGGCGTGGAAGCTCGGGGCGATCGTCGTCAGCCTCAATCCCATGTATCGTACGCCGGAGCTTCAGAAGCTTTTTGCGGACTGTCGGCCCAAGGTAGTGCTCTGCCACGACCACCAGTGGGACACGGTGCTTCCCGCGGCTGCAGCTGTCGAGCCGGGGCTTGTGCTTTGGGCAAGCGGTCGTGAGTTTCAGACCCGCAACGATTCTCGCGTTCTTCCGGCAGAGGGCTCGGCGCCCGCGGAGCAGGCGCTGTCCAAGGTTTTCGCCGACGGCGTCCCGACCCCGCCCGTGCTCTTTTCCGACGACGTCGCCCTTCTCCTCTATACCTCGGGAACGACGGGACTACCCAAGGGCGCCATGCTTACGCATCGCAATCTTGTCGCCAACGCATTCGTCTGCCGCGATCACTTTGAACTCAATCGTGATGCACGTATTTTCGGCGTGGCGCCTCTGTTCCATGTCACCGGATTCGAGATCCAGCTTGTCACGGCTTTCGCGGCAAGCGGCGCGCTAATCCTTACCTACCGTTTCCATCCGCAGGTCGCGCTTGAAGCCTTCCTCGAACACAAGCCTACCTTCATCGTAGGCGCCATCACCGCCTTCATCGCGCTCATGAACCAGCCGGAGGCGACCAGCGATCATTTTGCTAGTTTCCTCCACATCTATTCAGGCGGCGCCCCCATCGCTCCAGCCGTGGTCGACGCCTTCGCACAGCGTTTCGGTCGGTCGATACGCAGCTCGTACGGAATGACCGAGCTCACGGCCCCAAGCCACCTTGCGCCAAACGACGGAAAGATTCCGGTCGACCCTAAATCGGGCGCGCTATCGATCGGCATCCCGACGCCAGGGGTGGACGCCATTGTTGTAGACGAGCAGCGGCAGCCGCTCGGCGCTCGAGAGCACGGCGAACTCGTCGTGCGTGGCCCGAGCGTAATGGTGGGATATTGGGGCAAGCCGTCCGAGACCGCCGAGGTTCTGTCCTCTGGTTGGCTGCACACTGGCGATATTGGCTTCTTCGACGAGACCGGCTGGTTCTATCTGGTCGACCGCAAGAAGGACATGATCTCGGCGTCTGGCTTCAAAGTCTGGCCGCGCGAGGTGGAGGACGTTCTCTACGCTTTTTCCAACGTGTGTGAGGCTGCGGTTGTGGGCGCGCCGGATTCTTATCGCGGCGAAACGGTCATCGCGTTCGTTTCCCCGAAGCCCGGTGCGGCGATCGATGTGGAGGCGCTTTCCCGCTTCTGTCGGGAACGCCTTGCCGCCTACAAGTGCCCTGCCGAAATTCGTGTGGTCGACGAGCTGCCGAAAACCGCAACAGGAAAGATTACCCGCAACACGTTGAGAGAATATGTGCGCAGCCGCTAGCGGAAATGTCTCTGTGCGAATCATGTGCCGCAAGCGCTACCGGGACGAAAGCTGCGTCAATAGGCCGGCGCGGGTGAAAGCGCCGTGAGCGGACGTCTTCAAGGGAAGGCCGCGCTGGTCACCGGAGCAGCGCAAGGAATAGGGCGTGCGACCTCCCTCTCGCTCGCACGCGAGGGAGCGCGCGTGCTCCTGACGGACATCAACGCGGACGGCGCAAAGGAATCAGCCGCCGCAATCAATCAGGAACTCGGCGCCGCCGTGGCCTTCTCGAGGCGTCACGATGTGACAAGCGAGAGCGACTGGAAGGATGCGATTTGTGCGGCGAACGACGCGCTCGGCGGCTTGTCCGTCCTCGTCAACAACGCCGGGATCGCCCAGCTTGGATCGGTGGAGGACCTCAGTCTGGACGAATGGCGGCGCGGCATGAGCGTCAATGCAGACAGCGTCTTTCTTGGCTGCAAGCACGCGCTGCCGCTCATGCGAGAGAGCCAACCCGGCTCGATCATCAATCTATCCTCGATCGCCGGGCTGATCGCGGCGCATAATTTCGCAGTATACAATGCGTCAAAGGCGGCAGTCTGGCTCCTTTCGAAATCTGTTGCTCTCCATTGCGCGCGCAAGGGATGGGACATCCGCTGCAATTCGGTCCATCCCACTTTTATCAAAACGCCGATTCTCGATTCGCTGATCGGCGAGCGCGACGAAGCGACCGTGCTCGGCAAGCTCATGCGCCAGGTCCCGCTCGGCCGGCTTGGCGAGGCCGAGGATGTCGCAAAGGCCATCGTCTATCTGGCTTCTGACGAGAGTCGCTTCATGACTGCCGCTGAGATCAAGCTCGACGGCGGCATCTCGGCGATGTGACTTGAGCGAAGCTTTTAATCAATCGGCCCTCGAGGCCTGGCTTGCGCGGGAGGTCGAGGGCTTTCGCGGGCCGCTCCCGGTCCGCAGGTTCAGCAGGGGACAGTCAATCCCGACCTTCCTCCTCGCAACGTCGAACGGTAAGTAGCGACAATCTGATTTTCCACCCGGTCGAGCCTTGCGCGGCGGCCTTGATTGACTGGGAGCTCTCGACTCTCGGCGATGCGCTCGTCGACTTCGCCTATCATACGCTCACCTGGATTCTCCGATCCGACGAATTTCGCGGCATGGCGAACGCGGATCTTCCAGCCCTCGAAATTCCGAGTGCAGACTCCTACTTGGCGCTCTATGCCAAACGCGACGGTATGGGCGCGATCGATCCCGCGCTCTGGAGCTATCACCTCGTTTTCGGCCTGTTTTGTCTTGCCGCGATCCTGCAAGGGATCGCCAAACGAGCCGAGGGCGGCAACGCCTCCTCCGCGGACGCGCTCGAAACCGGAGCAAAGGCGCGTCCGATCGCGGAGCTTGCGTGGCGCAAGGCTCGGGACTGGTTGGACGCGCGGTAGGTCCCGGGCGCTCAGGCGTCGTTCGAGAGTCACTCGCTTTTCGCTCTCCTCGCTAGTCGTCTTGTCCTGAAGCGCATGACCTTCAGAAACCCTGTAACTGACCTCTATCTGTTTCCCACACGCTCTTTTCGCAAGCGGTCGCCTGCGCCAGTCTTTCCCTGCCGACCGTTTCCATTTCCAGCCCTCGTTGAACGGCGCCGGACAAGGGTGATGATTTTAGCGATGTGCGCCCGCGCCGCCGCTTCCGCCGCCGCGCCGTCGCCCGCCAATATCGCCTTCGCAATGCGGGCATAGTCCTTGAAGCGGGTCTCCGAGGAGAGCGAATAGTCCCGGCGGATCAGATGGACCTGGATGGAAGGGATGATTCTGCGGAGCTCCTGATTTTCCGAGATCTCGGTGATCGTCCGATAGAAGCGGTTGCGCGCAATTAAGAGATCGTAACCACCAACCAGGCGCCGGCATTCCTGAAGGTCCCGCCAGGCTTTCTCGAAGCGCCTGCCGCCGTTGGCTTCGATGCGCTCGGCCGCCTGGCGCGCGGCAAGCCCAACGCAAAGCTGCATGACCATGAGTGCGTCGAGCGCTTCAGCCGCGGACATCTTGCGAATGACTGCGCCCCGGTGCGGAAGCACCGTCACGATCCCCTCAAACTCCATCCGCCGAATGCTTTCGCGCACAGTGCTTCGGCTTACGTCGAATTGACTCATGAGCTCCGGTTCAATGAGCCGCTGACCCGATACAAATTCACCTTCGTAGAGCCCACGAACGATCGCCCTTACGATCCGTGCGGATGCGCTTTGCGGAACGGCCGCCCCCTTCGAAGATTGACTCTGGAGCATCATGCGTTTTGCGCCGCCGTCAGCGCGGCGCGCGTCTTTGCGCAACACGCTCGCTTCCTTGCCTTGCCCTGGCGACGGACTACGAAGCTCAAGAGTCCTCGGATCTCGCGCCGCCCCAGAGTCTCCGCCGTCGTCTGACCGCATCCCGGAGTACCTCCCGTGCTCGTCGCGCATTCGTCGTTTGTCGGAGAGTGTGGGACACCGGCGAGGTTTCTGTCAACCAACTCGTCAGACGATATTGTCAGCCGTTATCGTCCGCTCTAGAGTGAGGAATCCAAAGCCTGAGAGAAGTTCGATGATCCCCGACAAATCCGCTCGCGTCCGCGCGCTCGAAGAGCAGCTCCTCGCCTTCATGGAGGAGCATATCTATCCGAATGAGCAGCGCTTCTATCGGCAGTCAGAGGACATCGGTCCTTGGGGGGTTCAACCAATCGTCGAGGAGCTTAAGCCGCGCGCGCGAGCGGCCGAGCTTTGGAACCTGTTCCTGCCGAAGTCGGAGCACGGGGCTGGCCTCAGCAATCTGGAATATGCGCCGCTTTGCGAGATCATGGGGCGCTCCCACCTCGCGCCCGAGGTGTTTAACTGCTCGGCGCCGGATACAGGCAATATGGAGGTCCTCGCCCGCTACGGGACGTCGGAGCAGCAAAGCAAGTGGCTGAAGCCCCTGCTCGCCGGCGAGATCCGGTCGGCTTTCGCCATGACCGAGCCGGACGTCGCGTCGTCAGACGCTCGCAACATCGAGAGCGCTATCGTGCGCGACGGCGACGCCTACGTGATCAATGGACGCAAGTGGTACACCACGGGAGCGACGGATCCCCGCTGTAAAATCATCATCTTCATGGGCAAGACCGACCCATCAGCGGACGCCTACCGACAGCAATCCATGGTCCTCGTGCCGAAAGATACTCCCGGCGTGACGGTCAAACGGTCTCTCCCGGTATTCGGATTCTACGGCGTACCCGACCGCGCGTCCGAGGTCGTTTTCGAAAACGTCCGCATCCCCGCGTCTAACATTCTGCTTGGCGAAGGTCGGGGGTTCGAAATTGCACAAGGGCGCCTTGGACCCGGACGAATCCATCACTGCATGCGTCTGATTGGTCTAGCAGAGCGGACCTTGGCGAAGATGTGCCGGCGCACCGAGGCCCGTGTGGCTTTCGGCAAGCCGATCGCCGAGCATTCAGTCACGCGCGAGCGCGTGGCCGAGGCCCGCATCATGATCGAGCAGTCGCGCCTGCTTACCCTGCGCGCCGCCCACATGATGGACACCGTCGGCAACAGAGAGGCGAAGGCGGAAATCGCGATGATCAAGATCGCCGTCCCCAACATGGCCTGTAGGGTGGTCGATTGGGCGATTTAAGCTTTTGGCGGCGGAGGAACCAGCAATGATTTCGGACTTGCGGCCGCCTACGCCACAGCACGGCTTCTGAGGCTTGCGGACGGCCCAGATGAAGTGCATCGCGACCAGCTCGCGCGGATCGAATTCAAGAAGCAGCGGAGCGCCAATGCTTGCGGCGGCGTCGACAATTGGAACGCCGCGGTGTCAAATCGGGCCCTCGGCGCCTGCGTGTGAAACAGAAATATGCGACGCCGCTGGCTTCTCCTGTCGATAGCGCGACTGCCCCTTCGGAGTTCCCGACACGGGGCCACGATCTCGTCCATCGTCACCCTCGCCGTTTGCGTCGCCGCCTCTGAATCGGGGCGGGGGGCGCACGCGCCGATGCGAACGCTGTTTGATCCTCCTTCCTCGCATGAACCTATACCGCCGGCAGCCGAAGACCGCGGCGACGCCGTGGTCCGCAACCAGCATCCGATCCGAATCTGAATCTGTCAGTATCCGAGGGGTGGAGACGCGCTCCGGCTATCTCAACATGTACCCTCGCTTGCGCTTTCTCGCGAGCCACGTCTCGAGCGCCAACCCTGCGGAATCCCTGCTGTCGAAGAGCTCCAGACGCTGTCGCCCGGTCGAGCCGATCCGCCCCCAGCGTCGCACGAGCGTATGGCGCCTGTGGGCCATCGGCCGGGAGGTCGCGCCCGCGTAAAACACGATGCTCTCCCGTCCTTCGGGACCGCCGCTCTAACCCCGCTGCCCTCCAACCGAATCCCTAATGGGTTCGGCCGAGGTCCGACAGCCCGGCAAGGATGAGCGGGAGCTGCGCAGAGCTGGGAGCGGAGCGAGAGACGACGGTCGATCAACGCCGATCAGGCCGAAGCCGGCAATCATCATCGCCCAGGTCGAAGCCTCAGGAACGGGGGCGGTCGCCATTGCGCCGCCGCCGATGGCGAACTCTTTCCCTTCGGCAATAGCAATATCGTCGAGCGCGGCGGGATCGAGCGTGACCGTCGTGACCAGGTCATTCGGGCCGATCAATAGTTCGTGAAGATACTTCCGCCCAGATTGTCATAGTGACCGCTGTTGAACGCATCGTAGGCGACGCCGTTGATCGTGAGCACCACATCGCCGCCGAACCCAAGCGCGGTGCTGTTAAAGACAAGTACGGTCGGCGCCGTCGCGTGCGCCGCAATCGGCGCCAAGCTGACCATGGCCGGAACAAGCACGGCAAGCATCGTGTTCGAAATCTTCGTGTTCAGTCTCCTATGTTAAATGGCGTCACCACCCATAGGGAGAAACGCATGACCGCTTTGTGATGCGGTCCCATGGTGGGGCGGACGTTGTGCGGGATTACGGTGACACTTGGGGATTACGGGAGGAACCATCGCTTCCCTTATGTGCTCTCGCGCGCCGCGAGGCGGTACGCCGGTATCAATGTCGGCGACATCGAGGCCTCGCTCTTTGAGACCGCAGCCGGCATTCGCCGCGCCTATATCAGTATAGACAGCTATTTTGTCAGTACTTCTGCGTCCTCTAATTCAACCGATAAACGCTCGCGTGGTTTGGTGCGAATGAGGCCTTCCTCAGACATGCGAAGATGAGGAAATTCTGCCGCGGCGAATGCGAACTCCAGTTTGAGAAAAGGGTCGACCAAAGTGCAACCGAGCGCGTTGGCGGCATTCTGCATCTCCTCACGCTTGGCAAGCACTTCCGTGTAGGGGCGATCGGAAAAAAGGCCCAGCACCGGCATTGGAAACACAGCCAGGATCTTGCCATCGCGGACGACGATCTGACCGCCGCCGATTTCCTGAAGCGCATTCACCGCGTGAGCCATATCCGCGGCGTTCGTGCCGACGATCGCAAGGTTCTCGCACACAGCGTTATGCGTTGAGGCCATGGCGCCGAACTTCAGTCCGAATCCGTGAGCGAAAGCAACCGCCATGCCGGAATGTTTGTCCAGGCGATCCACCATGGCGAGCAACGCCACATCCTTATCGACGTCGGGCAGGATGACGCCTTCACAAGCCTCAAGCGTCGCATGCCGCTCTTCCGTGGCCAATGACGTGCTCGACACGCCAACGCACCGCACCTTCACTCCACCGTCGGCTCGATTGGTCGAAACTTTGAAATCAGCGACGGTCGGCTTCAACGGCATCCTGACCGTGTGGTACATCGCACCGGGATAGATAGGCCGTGGCCGATCGACGAGCAGCTTGCCTGATTCTGACAACGACGTCTCCTCCAAAAATCACCGCTTGCACTGAGAGCTTAGCCAAGTCGTCGATTAACAACATGTCGGCATAGCGGCCGGGAGAAATCGAGCCGAGATCACGGTCGGCGCGAAATGTCTCGGCTACATTGAGGCTGCCCATGGCGATGGCGGCCACCGGCTGCACTCCCGCTGCGATTATGCGGCGGACGGCGACGTCCAAGGCTCCCGCCGCGAGCGCTTCTGGAAGCAGAACGTCTGTGCATACGGAGAGCTGCCGAGGATCCATGCCGTGTTCGGTATAAGCTCCAATCAGATTTGGCAGGTCGGGAACGCCGGAGCCGAACCGCATCAAGACTTTCATGCCCGAGCGCGCTCGCGCAATCGTTTCCTCTACGTTGACTGCCTCATGGTCCACAGTTCCGCCCATGGCTACGAACGCCTGCACCTCAGCTTCGCTCGCGCCAGAAACATGGCCGGTCACGGTCTTTCCCGCGGCAAGGGTCTTTTCGAACAACGCCATCATTTCGGGGTCTTCGTCCACGATGCAGGAGAATGGCGTTTCGTCGAGGCCGTAGCAGCCGTCCCAACCTAGCATTTCCTCGAGGTCGGCTGGACTGACCGCCTTCGCCGGCTTCAGCCCGAACATCCGGTTTTGCAGGTAGGCTTGCGTTGGCGACAGGAATAAGAGGCGGATCGGCAGGCGCGCTATGCCGTCCTTGATGGCGCGGACCGCTTCCTTTCCGCCGACGATGGCCTCCCCGTAGAATCCGTTCGACCGTCCCCGTCACTCCGCGAAGCAGCAGCAGTTTCGAAGCCTCGGCGGGGTCGAGATAGGTATGGTGATAGTGGAGATGGCTGTCGATCAGACCGGGAGAGACAAACAATCCCTCCGCCTCGATGATTTTCGTCCGGGGTCCGATGGCCGCAGCCGGGAGTTGACCCACGGCGGCGATGCGGCCGTCGCCAACGGCAACGTCGGCGCGCCGGATTTCACCGGTATAGACGTCGACGACGCGGCCGCCCCGGACGACGACATCGGCGAAATCCCGCCCCAAGGCGATCTTGACCAATCGCTTGCGAGACATGAGGTCCTCCCTTTATCAACTTGAGCCTGACCGGATGGCGGCCATTGAAGCAACGGCGTCGCCATAGCCACGTATCGAGAAGTCGGCTTCCAGCGCGAATTTATCGCGTTCCGCTCAACCGACCGGCCTCCATTCGCCGCGCCGCGTCGACTTCGAAGACCGCCTCGAGCGCGGCGGTCGTCTGAAGCATCTGATCGGTCTTGATGGGGTAGGATTGTAATCCCTCGGCGGCCCGCGCAAAGGCCTCGAGATTGAATTGAGCCGAGGCAGCGCCCGGATATTCCTTGACTTCCCTGGGCTTGCCCCTGACCACATAGGTCGCGATCCAACCCTCGGAGTTCTCCGGGTGACTTTGTCGCGGACCTCGGCCCACCCCAGGCTGCCATAGACCGCGAAGCGACCATCGAAAGGCGTGGCGAGTATTGCGGATATGAGGGCCGCGCCGCCGTTCTCGAAATCGATCATGACGGAGAGCGAGTCACCATTCTCGAACGAGGTCGCCAGATTGCGGACGGAGGCGGCCACTCGCTTCGCCGGGCCCAGAATTGCCGTCGAGAGATCGAGAACGTGAATGCCCGTCGCCGTCATCGGCCCGACGGAGCCCGCGCCGCGAATTCGCCAGTTGTCTGGCGGGAGGCTGAGAAACTTGTCCTGGCTGAAATTGCCCTCGATCTGGAGAATGGTTCCCAATTCGCCTGCCGTGATGCGAGTTATCAGATCGACGATCGGCGGCTCGAACCGTCGCTCATGGCCTATGCCGAGGACGACTTCGGCGCGTTCACAGGCTTGCACCACCCGCTCAGCGTCGGCGAGCGTTAAACACAGTGGCTTCTCACAAAAGACGTGCTTGCCGCGCTCTGCCGCCGAGATGGCCTGCTTAGCGTGAACCTCGTGAGGCGTGCACAAGATCACCGCCTCGAGGCTTGGGTCTCGAACCACGTCTTCGAAGGCGCGCCGAAAAACAGCTCCGGCAGTGGTGGCAATGGTCTCGCGACCGGGGTCGACATCCGTCGCGGCGACGATACGCAGCGCCTCGCTGCCGGCGGTGATGCGAAGGAGGGAGCTTCCCCACCAACCTAGTCCGATGAGTCCAGCCTTCATCATGATTGGCGTCCCAAGACCTCAAGCGAAGCGGTAGCGATCCAATACGACCGCGAGTATCAGCACGATCCCGAGAATCACCATCTGGACGTTCGACCCCAACCGGAGCAAGTCCATGCCGTTGGCGAGGATCGTGACGAAGAGCACGCCGAGCACAACGCCTCCAACGGCGCCCTGACCTCCGCGCAGCGAACAGCCCCCGATCACCGCCGCGGTAATCGAGCGAAGTGGAAATTCCCCTCCGAGGAGCGGCTCTCCGGAGGCGATCCGCGCGGTGAGCAAAAAGCCAGCGGTCGACGTCAGCAAGGCGCACAGGAGATAGGTTAGCGCAAGCGTCCGCTGGACCGAAACGCCGGCGATCATCGCCGCGCGCGGATTGGACCCGGTCGCATAGAGGCCGCGGCCGAACACGGTCCAACTCAACAGCACATAGACCCCGAGCACGATCGGAATCGTGATCAGCGCAGCGACCGGTACATTGCCGACGAAACCGGAGCCGATGACGTAGACGAACGGCTGAGGCAGTCCCCCAACCTGTACGCCCTGACTGATCAGAAGGGTGACGCCCTGAAAGATCGATGTCGTCGCGAGCGTGACGATGAACGGGTTGACGCGCAATATGCCAACACCGAAGGCGTTGCAGGCGCCGGCAAAGACGCCGACGCCGATTGTCGCGACGAAGCCCGCTGCGACGGCGAGCCAGGGCAGATCAGGAAAACTAGCCAAAACCGCGACCATGGCCATGGAACTGCAGATCGAGGTCAGCGCGAGGTTCGAACCGACCGATAGGTCGAAGCCGCCGGCGATGAGAACCAACATCTGCGCCAGCGCGACAATCATCAGATAAACCAACTGTTGCAATATGTTCGTTATGTTGGCTTCGCTCAGAAACCGCGGGTTGCCCCACGCGAAGATAACTATGGCGATCAAGATGAGGATGGGGAGGGGACCCAAACGTCTGAGCCGGTGGCTCAGCGACGGGCGCGACGGATCCCGACCGATCACCGTGCCATCAGCCGATTTTGCAGTGCTCATGCGGCGGACTCCCGGGCTTGGAGGGATGAATTGCTGTCCGAGGCGCCTCCGAACGACCAGCGCGCGACTTCATGCTCGTTTCGTGCTTCGTCTCGCAGCTCCGCTGACACGCGGCCAGAATGCATGACATAAATGCGATGCGAGAGATGGATGAGTTCCTGCAGGTCCGAAGAGATCAAGAGAACGGCCGCGCCTTCCCGACAGAGCGAAGCAAGTTGTTTGTAGAAGTCCACTCGCGCGCTGACGTCGATGCCTGCGGTCGGCTCGCAGAATATGTAAATCTTGCGCGGCCGGCTGAACGCCCGCGCGAGAACGAGCTTCTGCTGATTACCGCCGGAGAATTCCTGCGCGAGCTTCGACGGCAGTCGCGGCCGGATATCAAGCATCGCCGCGATCTTTTCGTTAAAATCGGCGAGGCGCCGCTTTCGCAAGAACCCGTGCCGAGCGCCTTCGTCCGTGCGAACGAGCTCGAGCGTCATGTTCTCGGCGGCGCTCCGATTGAGCGAGAGCGCCTCCCCTCGACGATCTTGCGGGAGATAGACGACGCCGGCTTTTAGCGCGTCGCGTGGTCCCGTGATCCGCCGACGGGCGCCATCGATCGTGATGCTTCCAGATTCGATCGGCAGGAGACCAAATACGAGATTGCCAAGGCCTCCCTTGCCACAGCCAACGAGGCCGCCGACGCCGACGATTTCTCCGTAGTTCAGCTTCAAGGAAACGCCGTTGATCCGCGCCTTGGCGCTGACCACGTCCGTCAGGACGAGCGCTTCGCCAGCCGGTTCGCCCGAAATCTCAGGATAGACGTTCTCGAGCGGCCGCCCCACCATGTCGCGGATCAGCTGGCTGTCCGAGACTTGACCGACCTTGTATTGAGCGACCTTATTCCCGTCCCGCAACAGAGTGATGCAGTCTCCGAGTTCGCGGACCTCCTCGAGGCGATGGGTGATGTAGAGGATGGCCCATCCATCGGCGCGCAGCTTCCTCACGACCTCGAACAGAATCTCGGTTTCCTCGTGGCTAAGGGTCGCCGTCGGCTCATCGAGGATCAGGGCTCCGGGCTTCCCGCCCAAAGCGCGCGCGATTTCCAGCAGCTGCTGCTGCGGTCGGCTGAGCGTCTCCACGGTCGCATGGACGTCGAGCTCGATCCCGAGCTTGTCGAGCGCTCGGGCGGTCTCGCGAACCATCGCATCCTTGCGCAGAAGTCCGCGGCGCGTCTCTTCGCGGCCGAGACAATAGTTTTCAGCGACCGTGAGCGACGGCGCAAGGCTGAAATCCTGCAAGACGGCGTTGACCCCCTGTCGCCGCGCCTCGAAGGGCGTGTAGCCCTCCACAGGCCGTCCACGCAGACTGACGACGCCCGAATCCGGCGCGTGAGCGCCGATCAGGAGACCAACCAGAGTTGACTTGCCGGCGCCGTTCTCACCGAGCAGCATATGCACCTGGCCGCCGCAGAGGTCGATGCTGACATCCTTGAGCACCGGTTGCCCGCCGTAGCCCTTCCAGACGTGGGACAGCGCAAGAATGCTGTCCGACGCTGGCGCCCCGGCTCAGCTTCGATCACTTCGCCTGAACCGAATAAGTCGCGGCGAAGCCCTTCGGAGCGAACATCGTCGTCCATTCATAGTTCTTCGCATTGGCCTTGGTGAGGAACGCCGGGTTCGGCCCCGCCTCGTGAGCCGGAAGATCCTGTTTCTCCAGAAGTCTGACAGCCATGTCGATCGCCAACTTGGCCTGGATGACGGTGAAATCGACGCCGGACCCCTCCGTCACCCCCGCCATGATGTCATCATAGACAGGGGGAATGATGTTGATCGAGGCGACCTTCACTTCGCCGAGACGGCGGCTGTTTCGCAAGGCGGTAATCGCACCCTGCGCGCCCGGATCGATGGCCACGATGTAGTTTATTTCTGGGTAGGCCTGAAGAGCGTTGTCGATGAGATCGAGTTGAACGTTGAGGCTCGCGTCACCACGTTTCGTCAGAGCGATCTTCGCGCCGCTTCCCTTCATCGCCTCCATGAAGCCCTTGACGGCGTCGTCGGAGAAATTGGCGCCCTCCGGGCCGGGAAAGAAACCGATTACGTCCTTCTTCGCGTCGCTAGTTCCGAGCACTGCTTTGCCGGTCATCCTTCCGAGATCGACGAAGCTCACCGTCGCGTGGGCGGATATGGCGGGTTCGTTGATGCCGTTGGCGTAGTCGATCACGGGAATGCCGGCGGCGACCGCCTTTTTGACGAGTGGACCGACCCCGTCGGCGCTGATCGCCGCAATGACGATCGCGTCGTACTTATTGGCGATGCAATTGTCGAATTGATTGAGCTGCGTCGAAAGGTTCTGGTAGCCGCCAGCCTCGAACAGCTGCATGCTGATGTGATCGCGTCGCGCCTCCTGCACCATGCCGTAGTTGCCGGCGACCCAGTAAACATTCTTCATGTGCGGGAAGAGGACGCAGATATTCCAAGGCTTCGTGATTTTATCCTTCGGCAAATTCGTCCATTTGATTTGCTTCGGAACGCCGCCATCACGTGCGAGGATATCAAATGTCCACGAGTTGTCGGCCGCCTCCGCGGATAAAACGCCAAGCGTCGCCAGACCGGCGAGGGCAACGAGCGTGCCGATCAATCTACGAGACATTGTTTCCTCCGTTTGTTTCATTTGTTTTGTAGTCGTTAGAGTTTGTACGATTTCCGATGTAGGTCGCCGAACGTCCGGGGCGGATTGCTAGATACGCAACTCGCTGCGATCACGCGGCCGTCCATCGCGGCCGCGCCTATTCCGGACATTCAGGGAGGGCCTCAATCCAGGCCTTCCACCGCCACCATGTGGCGCTCGGACGTCCCGACCGTGTATTTGCGCGCATGCGTATATTCCGGCGAATTGTAACACTGTTCGGCAGCCTCGAGACTCGGGAACCGAGCGACGATGCTTCGCTCGTACTGACCGCCTTCGAGAATGATCTGCTTGCCGCCCCGCGCGAGAAACACGCCGCCGTATTTTTCTATCGCCGGTCCCGCAAGGGCGGCGTATTTCGCGTAAGTTTCCGCGTCCGTGACGTGGACGCGAGAGCACCAGTAAGCAGACATGTTCTTCTTCCTTGAGTGACTATTTGCCCTCGCACGTCGCGATCAGAGCGGGGTATCAGGACGCCAATCGGCGGTCCTCGCCTCCAGGTGGGTGAAGTCTCATCGAATTTGGAATGGGCAACGGTTTGTTCGGGCTGTCCAGGAATTCGACAGTCGTGAACAACAAATCCGTGTCGCCGATGTTCTCGACGGAATGGACCATGTATTCGTCCTTTCCGTAGTTAAGATGCTTCGTCTGACCCTTGTAATGTTTCGTGTCGACAACCCTGCCGTCCTCGAAATATCCACGCGCGACACCGTCGGTGTGAGCCGTCCAGAAATAGTTGAGCACGTGGCGGTGAAAGTTGCAGCGCTTGCCCGGCGGAAGGTGGAGATGCCACACGCGGACACGTTCGGTTTCAGAGACGAGCACCGACCCGACGCAGCCGTTGAAATAGTCGCCCTCGAACTCCTTCTGGAGTGACGCGGGCCAATGAGAACGTTTCGATCGATCGTTCATGTCGTGTATCTCCCGTAAGGAATTAGAACTGCGGCGCGAGGGCTCCCACTCGGTCCATCTCGGTTCGGAGCGACGCGGTCTCGTTGACGGACAACGGACGCAGTGGCGGCAACATCCTCAGCCATCCGTCGTCGCCGGTTCGCCACGCGTGGACCTGCTTGACCGCAGGGATGAGAGGAAACTTTTGGATGGTTCGCCGAAACTCGCTGAGTTTCTTCTGCAAAGCCTTCCGCTCCGGGCCAGACGCATCCAGGACTTGCCTCGCGAGGTCGGCGGAAAGGTTGGTCGATCCCGAAATCACGCCTTTGCAGCCGATCGCAATCGCATCACTCAGCACGGCCTCGGAACTTGGATAGACCTCGAAATTGTCGAGCTTGGCGTAGGCCTCTGTTGAGGCAAAGTTACCGGAGCTGTCCTTGATTCCAACGATCAGGGCGCCGAACGTCTCGCGCAGGCGGCGTATCAACTCGAGGGTGATCGCGACCGCCGTGACTTGTGGGATATGGTACAGATAGAGCCGTAGTCGATCGTCATCGATAGCTTCGGTCAGTCGTGCGTAATAATCGTAGAGCCCGTCATCCGAAGGCTCCTTGGTGTAGTAGGGCGGCAGCGCGAGCAGATTCGAAAATCCGTTGGCGACCGCCGACCGTCCGACGGCGATCGCATCGCCGATGGACGGGGATCCGACGCCGACCAGGAGGGAGTTGGCGGCGAGGCCGGATCTCGCCAGAACCTCCGGCGCCCGCAGCCGAAATTCGAATGGCAGAGCGGCGGCCTCGCCAGTGGTTCCAAGCGGCGCGACGCCGTCACAACCAGAAGCCAGCAGATGTTTGCAATGGGCTGCGAGTCCCTCCAGGTCCGGCGTACCGTCAGCTCGGATCGGCGTGATCGCCGCAGCGTAGACGCGGTGCTGGGCGGCGCCCATCAGGCGACCCGCCTTCGCGTCGTTTCGACCATTCCGCGGGTCTTGACGACGACCTTGATGGCGTCGTCGATGCGATTGCGCGCGTAGTGGATCGCGGTCGGCAGGTCGCTCAACGAAAAGCTGTGCGTATGAATCAGCGTCGCGTCAAAGCGTTTGGCCGCCATCAGGGCCATCGCCCGTCGCGTCGCGCTCTTGCCCTCGCCGCGTATGCCATAGAGATAGATGTTGTTCTTCACAACGGATCCGATATCGGCGACGATGGGCTCGTGCGGGAACGCGGCGAGACAAATCTTGCCGCCCCGGTTCGTGATCTTCACCGCGTCGTTGATCGAAGCCCCGACGCCGGCGCATTCGATGACGTAGTCTGCGCCGCGGCCCGTCATTTCCATCACGACCGAAGTCAGATCTTCGTTTGTGATGTTCACGACCCTGTCGGCGCCAAGTTGCGAGCCGATGCGCAACCGCGCGTCGCGGGTGCCTGATAGAATGACCGGATACGCTCCGAGGGCTTTCGCAACCGCGACAGCAAGCAAGCCGATCGGTCCCGGGCCCATGACGACCACGCTTTCACCCGCGACGAGGCCACCCAATTCCGTTAGGCCGTACATCGAAGTTCCAGCGGTAACGACGAGCGTCGCCTCCTCGTCGCTCATGTCATCCGGCACACGGGTGACGGTATTGATATTGTTGATCGCGTATTCGGCAAAACCGCCATCGGTGGTAAATCCGTTGGCTCTGTGTCCCTTGTCGACGGAGCCGTAGTTGTGGCAGGAGGTGTACATGCCCTGCCTACACCGCTTGCACTGCGCACATCCCGCGTGGATTTCGACTGTGACCCGCTCCCCGACTTGATACTCGTCAACGGAGGGGCCCAACGCGGCGATTGTGCCCATATATTCGTGTCCGGGCGTGAAGTTCTTGTTGAATGGCAAGCCGCCCTGGATCAGCGCCGGCGTCCCGTGATCGATGATCTCGAGATCTGTCGCGCAGATGGCGACGGCGTCGATGCGCACCAACACTTCGCCGCGCTTCGGCGTCGGCACCGGCTTCTCGCCAAGCTTCAGTTCACCCGGTCCGCCAAGGATCCAGGCCTTCATTGTTGACGGAACAACAATCTCCGCCGTGGTGATCTTTTCGCCCGGTAAGGCCATCTTGAGCCGGTCCCAATTGGCTAACCAATCATAAGACCGGTTGCAACCTTTTGGCCAAGATGGTCTCGCTGCGGCGTCGAGTCAATACCCAATTTCTCCCCACATTCTTGACAATAACGGAAAGTGCGTTAGTGCATTGGTTGGAATTGGTTGCAACCCAAAATGCAAGTGGAGGGCAGGGGCTTGGTCATAGAGTTGCTCAGAGCCTATGTTAAATCCGGTCCTGGCGCCCGGCTCCCGCCAGAACGCCATCTCGCGACCGAACTCGGGGTCTCGCGAAACGAGGTTCGAAAAGGGCTGGCGTTCCTGGAGCGTGAAGGATTGCTCTCGCGGGAGGTGGGGCGGGGAACCTTTGTGAACGCGACCCAGCCGAAGCGTGCCGACGAGGACGCGCTCAAGCGAGGCACGAGCCCTCGCGAAGCGATGGAGGCGCGCCTGTTGCTCGAGCCCGAATTGGCGGGGCTGGCGGCGTTGAACGCGACCTTCAGTCAGATCGAGGAAATGCGCGAAACCGCCGCTCTCGCACGTCGCTCGAAGACTTGGGCCGCATACGAGGAATCCGACGGCCGCTTGCATCGCGTCATCGCCGCGGCGGCTGGAAACAGATTGCTTCTTGCGGTGCACGAAATCGTCAATGACGTTCGCCGCGCAGTGATCTGGAAAAGGTTGGACACGCGCCCGCTGGGGCCGCCGCATGGCTATTCTTCATTCGAGGAGCACGATGCGATCGTCGGCGCGATCGAAGCCCGCGATCGCGATGGAGCCATGGAAGCGATGCGCCGTCACTTGCGAACGACAAGCGAAAGGCTTTTTGGATCCCCACGCTGACAAGCGGTTGATCCTCATTTTCGGCGCGCCTTGAGCCCGCGGTGGAGACTGACAAGTTCGCCATCCCGCGCTCGATTTGCTTTGAACGGCTGACCACGCAGTTGGATGACGTCTGATAGCGAAATACGATCAAATCCGAGTGGCAGGTCTCGCCGTCGTTGGGGCGCGACCGAGACGCGCCCATAGTCTCCGACGTATGAGCTGCCGGGGTTTATTCAATCACGGATAACAGGGGCCCCGCGAACGTTTGGCATCTCGGGAGGGGGAAGGCGTCGGCCTAACCGGCGTTGTCAGGTTGACGGGCTATGATCAATTTGATGCGTAGTCCGTGGTTCATGACCGGTTCATGACCTCACCTCCCGTCAACTACAAGCGTCATCGCTTCCCGTCCCAGGTCATTGCGCACGCGGTGTGGCTGTATTTTCGATTTCCGCTGAGCCTGCGTTTGGTCGAGGAGCGTGGGATCGTCGCCAAAACGGCTCCCGACAAAGGCGTTCGCGCCCGATTTCGACGCCGGGCTTCGATATGCGGTCGCGTGAAGCGCCGGGACGGATCCGACCTCCATTCCCGAGGTCAGGTCTGGCGGCAACATGCGAAGGACACCGGTCGAGTTGGTCCTGCGCTGCGCGCTTCTCAAACAGTATCGCCAACTCAGCTACGAGGAGCTGGCGATACTGCTTGAGGATTCGTCCAGTTTTCGATCCAGCCCTCCGGGCCCGAGGCGTTGAAGCGATGGACCCGGTCGCGCAAGGTCTGGCGATCCATACCCTCGATCTTCGCCGCCGATCTCCGATCCCTTCCATCCCTGAGCGCCGCCAGCGACAAAAGCCGTCGGCTCCGATTTCCTCGTGTCAACCCGCAGCGGCGCGCCCCATGCCAAGGACGCGGTCGATGAGGTCGGCGTCGCGTCGAAGATCGGCCGAGGCGCCGCTCCAGACGATCCTGCCTCTTTCCATCGCGATCGCGCGCTCGGCGAAGGCCATGGCCCGTTCGATCTGCTGTTCGACCAGAACGATGGCGATCTCGCGCGAGACGGCAAGCTCCGTCAGCCGCTCCATGATCTCGTCGCAGACGACGGGGGCGATTCCTTCCAGAGGCTCGTCGAGCAGAAGGATCGGCGGGGCGCCGAGCAGGGTGCGCGCGAGCGAGAGCATCTGCTGCTCGCCCCCCGAGAGCCGTGAGCCTGGGCTCAACCTGCGCTCCGCGAGCCGTGGAAACATCGCGTAAGCCTCGGCGATGTCGGCGCGCGGCCGGCCCTTGAGGCCGGTCAGCAAATTCTCCTCGACCGTCAGCGAACCGAAGATCCCCCGCGTCTGCGGCACGTAGCCGAGGCCGCGCCCGGCGCGCAGCGACGTTCGGGCGCCGGCGAGATCTTCGCCGTTCAGGACGATGCGGCCGCGATGGAGCGAGGTGAGGCCCATGAGGGTCGCGAGCAGCGTCGTCTTGCCCACGCCATTGCGCCCGAAGATTGCGAGCCTCTCTCCGGCGGAGACCGAAAAGGAAACCTCGGAGACGATCACGGTCGAGCCGTAGCCGGCCGTCACCCCGTCGACGTCAAGCTTGGCCGCGACCATGCGCGTAGCTCCCGAGATAGGCGCGCCGGACACCCGGATCGGCGGCGACCTCAGAGGGCGAGCCCATGAAAATGAGCCGGCCCTCCGCCAGCACCAGCACCCGCCTGGCGAAGCGGAAAACGAGGTCCATGTCGTGCTCGATCATCATGACCGCGATCTCCGGGCGCAGCCTTGCGATGGCGTTGAGGATGAGAGGCGCTTCGTCATGCGGAACGCCCGCCGCCGGTTCGTCGAGGAGCAGGACGCGCGGTTCGAGCGCAAGCCCGATCGCGATATCGACGAGGCGCTGCTGTCCGTAAGCAAGCTTGCGGACTGGCGTATCGATGAATCGCGCGAGATTGAGCTCATCGAGCAGCGCTTCGCAGTCCCGCCGGACGGCGCGTTCATGTCCACGCCGCGAGAGCAGCCGCCTGCTCAAGCCCCGCCTTTGCAGGATCGGCAGCGCAACGTTCTCCCCGACGGTCAGCGAATGGAAGAGGCGCGTGATCTGAAAGGTGCGGGCAAGCCCGAGGCGGGCGCGCCGCGCCGCGCTCATGCGGGTGACGTCGCGGCCTTCGAGCAGGATCGCGCCGCCGTTCGGCCTGAGATGACCGGAGATGAGGTTGACCAGCGTCGTCTTGCCCGCGCCGTTGGGGCCGATCAGCGCGACCCGGTCGCCTGAGACAAGCTCGAGCGACACATCGTTCGTCACCGTTACGCCGCCGAAATGACGCGCCAGACCCTCGATCCGCAGCGCCGCGGTCAAGCCGGCCGCCTCATCCATCGCTGCCGGGCGAGACCGAGGCCGCGCACGAGGCCGCCCGGCGCGAAAATGACGATGCCGATCAGCATGAGCCCCACCAGCGCCAGCCAGGAATAGGGATTGCTCGTGGTGACATAGTGCTCGAAAACCTGGAACAGGATCGCGCCCGTGAGCGCGCCCCAGAGATGTCCGGCGCCGCCGAGGACGAGCATGACGAGCGCTTCGGCAGAGCGCTCGAAGCTTACGCTGTCGAGCCCGACCACGCCGGTCGTGATCGCGCTCAAGGCGCCGCCGACGCCTGCGACCGCGCCCGATATGGCGTACATCGCGACGAGCCGCGGATAGACCGCCATGCCGATCATCTGCGCGCGCAGGTCGTCGTCCCGGATCGCCTGGCAGGCGAGAGCGAACGGAGAACGCACGAAAGCCGCGAGCGCGGCCATGACGACCGCGAGCGCGCCGACCGAAAGCCAGTAGGCGGTGTGACCGTAAAGGTCGAAATCGAACATGCCGAAGACGGGCGCGGGCGTGATCCCGGAGAGGCCGTCGCTGCCGCCGGTCCACGCGTCGAGCTTGTTGGCGAGCGCCGCCACGAGCTGGCCGAAGGCGATCGACAGCACGAGCTGCTGCAGGCCGCGAAAGCGTCCGATGAGAAGGCCGGACAGGATTCCGGCGATTGTCCCCGCCAGCATCCCGACAAGCAGCAGCAGAAAAGGATTGACCAGGCCCGCGATGCAGGCGTTCCCCGCGGCATAGGCGGCGACGCCGAAGAGCGCGGCTTGGCCGAGCGTGGCCACGCCGCAATAGCCGGTCACGAGATCGAGCGACAGAACGAGAAGCGCGATGCTGATGAGACGGGTGAGGAACGCGAGGTCGTCCGGAAAGACGACATATCCGAGCGCGCCGATGAGCCCGACGGCGACAAGGGCGGCGAGTTCCGAACGGAACGGGATGGAGGCGGCGCCGGGGCGCGCGGGAGCAAGGCTCATGCGGCCTCTCTCCCGAGAAGTCCGTTGGGAAAGAGGAACACGATCGCGATGACCGCCGCGTAGAAGAAGAAGTCGCCATATTCCGGCATGAAATATTTGCCCGCCGTATCGGCGAGGCCGAGCAGGAACGACGCGAGGAGAGCGCCCGCGATCGAGCCAGCGCCGCCGACCGAGACGACGACGAGGAAGATCACCATGTAGCGCAGCGCGTAATAGGGCTCGATCGGCAAAAGCTCCGCGCCGACGACCCCTCCGAATGCGGCGAGGCCCACCGCCAGAGCGAAGGTCAGGAGATAAAGCACATCGGTTCGGATGCCGAGCGATTCCGCCATGTCGCTGTCATCGACCGCGGCGCGCAGGCGCACGCCGAAATCGGTCCTGTCGAACAGGATCCATAGCGCGAGCGCGGTCAGCGCGCCGCAGATGACGACGAAGATGCGATGGGCCGGGACCATGCGAAAGCCGATATCCACCGGACCGCTGAGCCAGGGCGGCAGCGGAATGGGTTTCACGGTCGGGCCGAAGACGAAGTTCATCACCCCGATGATGAAGAAGGTGATCCCGATCGTCAGCAGGACTTGGGTGAGCGAATCCGACTTCCGGTAGATGCGGCGGTAGAGCAGGATCTCGAACGGGATCGAGATGACGATCGTCCCGGCGGCCGCGATCAGCGCCGCGACGAGATAAGGCGCGCCGAGGCTGACGAGCGCGTAAGACGCGAGGTACCCGCCGATCATCGCGAACGCGCCATGCGCCAGGTTCACCACGCGCATGAGCCCCATCATGATCGACAGTCCGATCGAGATGATGAACAGCGCCATGCCATAGGAGACGGCGTCGATGATGAGGCTGAGTATGGTCAGCAACGCCGCAATCCGTCACCCCGCCCGAGGGCGCCGCGAAACGCGCCCCCGAAGACGCCGCATGAAGCCTCCGCTCCCGATCAGGCTCTAGTTAAGCCGGGGTCAGTGCTTCTCGAGTCCCCAGTCGGGCTGGTCCTTATAGGTCTCGATTTCCTGGTTGACGAGTTTGCCGTCCACCTTTTCCACTTTGCGCAGATAGACGTTCTGCGTGATGTGTCTCGTCTCCGGATCGATCGAAACGGGACCTCGCGGGCTCATCCATTGCATGCCCTTGACCGCGGCGATCGCCTTGTCGGGATCGCGCTCGCCGTCCGTCGCCTCGATCATCTTATAGATGAGCCGCGCGCCGTCATAAGCGGCGACCGCCGTCATCGTCACTTCGCCGTCCTTGTCGCCGTCCTTGGCGATCTGCGCCAGAAAAGCCTTGTTCTCCGGAGAATCATGGGCGACCGAATAATGGTAGGTCGAGAGAATGCCGACGCCGGCGTCGCCGATCGCCGCGAGATCGGGATCCGGCACGACGTCGCCGGTCGAGATCAGCTTGACGCCCTGGGCCTTGAGGCCGTTGTCGATATAGGCCTTGACGAAGCCGAGCGTCGGCGGCCCGGAGGGAAGAAAGGTGAAGATCATGTCGGCGCCCGAATCCTTGATGCGCTGCATGATCGGGCCGAAGTCCGTGGTGCTGAGCGGCATGCGGACGGATTCGACGATCGAGCCCCCCTCCCCCTCGAAGGTCTTCTTGAACGCCTCCAGCGCATCGACGCCCGGGCCATAGTCGCTGACCGCGATCGCGACTTTCTTCGCGCCGGCGGCCTTCGCCGCCTTCGCCGCCGGCACGGCGTTCTGCCACATGGTGAACGAGGTGCGCACGATATAGGGGCTCTTGGTCGTGATCGACGAGGTCGCCGCATTCATCACGACGAGCGGCGCCTTCGCCTCCGCCAGCAGCGGGGCGATCGCCATCGCGTCGGGCGTGAAATAGGCGCCGGCGAGATAGTCCGCCTTGTCCTTGACCAGAAGCTCCTGCGCCAGAGCCTTGGAATGGGCCGGGTTCGGCGTCCCTTCGTCGCGATAGATGAACTCGACGTCGTGGCCCGCGACCTTCGAGCCATGCTGCGCGACCCAGGCGTCGATGCCCATCTTGAAGTTCTGCCCATAAAGGGCGAACGGACCGGACATCGGCCCGATCACGCCGACCTTGATCGTATCGGCGAAAGCCGCGCCTCCCAATGCGGATAACGCAACCGCCGTCAAAAGAAGTCTGCTCAGTCCATTCATCGTGATCTCCCGCCGCATCTCAAGCGGCCTCCACTTTAGAACATCTCGAAATACTCGCGCTGCTCCCAATCCGTCACCTCGGACTGGAAGCGCTCGATCTCCGCGTTCTTGATGTGCACATAATAGTCGACGAACTCCGCCCCCATCCTGGCGCGGAAGAACGGGTCGTCGCCAAGCGCGAACACCGCTTCGCGGAGCGACCGGGGCAAGAGCTCCGCCTCGCTCTCGTAGGGCGTGTCGGCCGAGGGCCCCGGATCGAGGGCCCGGTCCACGCCGTCGAGGCCGGCCAGGACCTGCGAGGCCATGTAGAGATAGGGGTTGGCGGCCGGCTCGCCGACGCGATTCTCGAGCCGGGTCGCGAAATCGTTGGGGCCGCCCAGCACGCGGATCATGACGCCGCGATTGTCGCGGCCCCAGATCACCCGATCGGGAGCAAGGGAATAGGAGCGATAGCGCTTGTAGCCATTGATCGTCGGCGTCGAAAAGACAGTGGAAGAACGCGCATGTTCGAGCAGGCCCGCCATGTAAGCCCGGCCCAGCGCGGACAGGAGCTCGTCCTTGCTTCTCGACATGAAGGCGTTCTCGCCGGTCTCGCGGGAAACGAGCGACTGGTGCAGATGCCAGCCGGAGGACATGACGTTGGGCATCTTCGGCCGGCACATGAAGGTCGCGTGATAGCCATGACGCCGGGCGATCTGTTTCACCGCGCTGCGGAAGAGCGTCATCGTGTCGGCCGGATCGAGCCCGGTCGAAGGCTGGAAGACGAACTCGCACTGGCTCGGCCCGTATTCGACTTCGATCGAACGCAACGGCAGGCCGAGCGCCATCACGTCGCGTCGGATGAGGTCGAGCGCCGGCTCCATGAGATCGTAGCGCTGCTCGGTCAGATATTGATAGCCGTGCGAGAGGAGCGAGACTTCGGGCGGCGCGCCCGGCTGGCCCGCGTGCTCGGCGGCCGTGCGGGCGTCCTCGAGCTTGAACAGATGAAACTCGACCTCGACTCCCGCCTTGAAGTCGAAGCCGCGCTTCGCAAGCCCGCTCAAGACCGAGCGGAAGAGGCCGCGCGTCGCGAAAGGAACCGGCCGGCCATCGGCGAAATAAAGATCGCATAAGGTCCAGCCCGCCCCAGGCGCCCAGGGAAGAACCTTGAAGGTCGAGGGATCGGGAATGAGCAGGAGGTCGGCTGCGCCCTGCATTTCCGCCATCCCGAAGCCGCCGCCGGCGGAGAAGACGGGAAAGACAGTCCGGTGCGATGTGTCCTTGGCGAGAAGCGTCGACGTCGCCGTGCAGCCGTTTTCGAGCGCGCCGAGCGCCTCGTTTGCGATCAGGGTCTTGCCGCGCAGAATGCCGTGCTGATCGGGAAACGAGAATCGAACCGTCTCGAGGCCGCGCTTCTCGACGCTTTCGCGAATCCCCGCGGCCGCTATCTCCTGATCCTTCGACCACAGCCCATGTCGCGCGACGAAACTCAACAGCGGCTCCTGAGCCCGACGGGCGCTTTTACTCCGCGGCCGAGAGGCGCGGAGGTTTCGCCGCGCTCTCCACCGGAGCAGCCGCCATCCAGGGCGCGCCCCTGCGGCGCCTGACGTCGACCTCCATCCAGTATGTCTCCCAGCCGAGCGCCGGCCCGACGCCATCCATCGTGGCCGGACCCTGCACGCCGCGCGCGCCCGCGGCGTCGAGGAAGAGCATCGGCTTCCGCCCGCCCTGCGCCGTTTCGATCTGCTCGCGCAGGAGCCGCCGGTACTGAATGATGGCCTTGTCCGATTGCCCGAGATGCTCGCGCGTGCGGTTCTGGATCCTGCCCATCGATTCGACCGCCCACTGGTCGTGCACGTTGATGTCGAGGCCCATGCCGGTAAACGTCTCGGTCGCCTGCTCACGCGGATCGAAGCCGTAGTCGTTGGCGCGGTTGCGGCGCGAGCGATAGTCGGGAAGCTCATAGAGCTCAAGCCGCTGGTCGCGCATCTTCTGCTTGTCGACCGGCTTACCGTAGCTCGTGAAGATCGCGTACCAGTAGCAGTTCTCGTCATCGACCGGGACGTGCCACTGGGTGATCGTCATCTCGGCGCTCATGGGTATGACAAAGGCGTGGGGAAAGAGCTGATTGGTCACCCGGACGTGCATCTCGTCGTCGTTGAGCTGGCGAAGCGCGATCAGGCGCAGGCCATATTCGGTGCGCTCGACATTGATGATGGGGCGGTCGTATTCGCGCAGGATCCGGGTCATCGGAAGGTTCGATCCGGCCGAGGCGGCGCGGAACTGCTTGCCGTATGAGGCCGAGGTGTCCTCGTCCTCGAAGAAGCGATGCAGGAACGAGGCGTGCGCGGGATCGATGCCGACTTCGAGCGCCTGAAGCCAGTTGCATTCCATGAGCCCCTTGAACGCGAAGGTATAGGCGTCGGGCGCGACGAAGCAGTCGATCTCCGGGAAGGCCGGCGGCTCGCCCTCGCCGAGATAGGCCCAGAGGATTCCGCTGCGCTCGACGACCGGATAGGCGCGCTGGCGGATGTTCTGGCAGAGCGGCGAGTTCTTGCGGCTCGGCCGGCGTTTCGAGGCACTTTCCCGTAACGTCGAACAGCCAGCCGTGGAAGGCGCAGCGCAGGCCGCCATTCTCGAGCCGCCCGAAGGCGAGGTCCGCGCCCCGGTGCGGGCAATCGCGGTCCATCAATCCGAGCCGCCCTGCCTCGTCGCGGAAGAGAACGAAATCCTCGCCAAGCAGACGGACGGCCTTGACGGGGCGGGGCCCGGCCAGCTCCGCAGCGAGCGCCGCGGGTTGCCAGTAATTGCGCATGAGCCGGCCGCAAGGCGTCGTCGGCCCGATCCGGGTGATGAGGTCGTTCTGTTCCTTACTCATCATGGCGGCGGCCCCGAGCCTGAGGAGAAATGTTCGCCTAGCGAACGTCTGTCCGATTATGGCATGGGCGCATGGCGAGGACAAGCCTCGCGCGCCTTGCGCTTCGTGCGAATGGGACCGGAAAACAGGCTCGGGCGCGGTTTGGAGCGGCGAAATCGAGGCTATATGGCCGGCCCTTCAAATGATTTTCGCTGCAAAAAAGACGGCGGGCGCTGCCTGAGCGGCATGGCTTCCGTCCAGCGCATCCGCCCCCCTCCAAAAAGGGACGGACCGACCAGACGGATCGTGCGCTATCCAAACCGGGCATGTCGTCCGCCGCGGACCAGCGCCCGACTTTCTCTGTCCGGCTTTTTCTTGGCAAAATCAGAAACTGCTTGTAGAGTGTTCTCATGGATGGAATCGACGCGCCCGCCCCACGGCCGGGAACGAGAGGCTATGGGCGCCCGCAAGCACGCTCGCCTCTCGATGGCTATGGACGATTTCGGGCTTCCTCTCGCCCTTGGGGGCCTCAACTCACGCGCGCCAGACGTTTCATGGGCCGGGAAGGCATAGGAAAGACACTCCGCGGAGAATCGCGCATAACCCATTGACAAGGCTCGATTTCGGACGAGAGAATCCAAGGAAATCCAAGCTTTTCCAACCCCCTTTCCCGAGGCTTCGAGGGCGAAACAGCCAGCCCTCAAGACAATCCAAATAAGGCCGCCGCCGGCCGATCGGCGCCGATCTGAACTCCGGCGGCGGCTCCCCCTTACATGAGCAGCGGCTGGACCGCGCTTGCTGCGGCCTTCAGCGGGGCCAGGAATTGCGCGACCATCTCGTCGGGCGAGATCCGGTCGACATGGGCGCCGACATTGATCGCCGCGATGACGACGCCGTCATACCGCCTGACCGGAACGGCGATCGAGCGGAAGCCGGGCTCGGCCTCGCGATCGACCAGCGAATAGCCCCTGGCCCGGTCCGCCGCGATGATCTGGGCCAGGCGGTCGGGATCGACCACCGTATGCTCGGTCATTCTGACCTTTTCGGCGGCGCTGAGGGCATAAGCCAGGGCTTCGTGCGAGAGGCGCCCGAGCAGGACCCGTCCGACCGAGGTGCAGAAGGCGGGCAGGCGATAGCCGATGTCTATTCCGGCCGAAAACACCCTGGCCGGGCTGGCGCGGGCGATGAAAACCGCCTCTTCGCCGTCGAGAATTGCCATCGAGCACACTTCGCGCGTCTCGGTCGCGACCTCGTCGATCATCGGCTGGAGCACCGCGACCAGCTGGTTCGACGAGAGATAAGCGGAAGCGAGGCTCAGAACGCGGGGAGTGAGCGCGAACAGGCGCCCGTCGCTCTCGACGAAGCCGCCCCGCTGGAAGGTGAAGAGGATGCGCCGCACCGTCGCCCGGGCGAGCCCGGCGGCCTTCGCGATCTCGCTCAGGCTCATCGGCTTGCCCCCGGCGCCGAGAACCTGCAGCGTGCGCAGGCCGCGCTCGAGGCTCTCGATATGGTCGGGAAAGGCGGGCGATTTGCTCATCGTCGCTCTGCTCGATGAAATGACGTTCCTCCTTAATCTCCAGGCGTTTGGCGCGGCAAATCGCTTCTCGGTAATAGTCGAATTGCTCAGCGGGCCTTGTATCCAAGGTATTCCAAGCGAGCCGCCGCGCCGAGGCCTTGTGTCGGGACGAGCGCATGAGTTCACGGGTTGTGGGCGAAGGGAAATCCGGCCCCCCGGGCCGCGGATCGGGTCCCTTCCCTCGGGACGAGCCCACTACCCGAGGTCGATGTGATCAACGGCGGGCATCCTCTCGGGGTCTGTTTTCAGGGTCTGTTTTCAGGGCTGGCCATCTGGCTGAGCTTGATTTACCATGGAAATCCCTTACGTCCAGGCGAAGACCGGCCTGTTCTACGTGCTAATCTTGACGCCGGTCCTGGCGTTAGGATTATAGACTTGAGGTCGCGTCATAGACTTGCGGGGTGCGTCCGCCCCGAACGCCGTGACCCGCGAATGTGCAATGCTTTAGGCCTCGTTGATCCTGCAGGGCTCGTCTTTTCGCAAACCAGCGTGACCCTGTCGACCAGTTAAGGTTCATGCGACGGCGTAGAGCAGCAATCGCGGCGATACCGTGATCCTGCGGTCAGTGAACCGCCGCGTACATGATTTTGGACTCCGTCGCCTCGGAAATGTCCATCTCCTCCACGATCCGTCCCTGTCTCGCGACGAGGATGCGATCCGAGAGCGCCAGAACTTCCGGAAGGTAGGACGAGATGACAACGACCGCGATTCCGTCGTCCGCAAGCTCGTTGATGAAGCGATGGATCTCGACGATGGCGCCTACGTCGACGCCGCGCGTCGGCTCGTCGAAGATCACGAGCTCAGGCGTCTGGATAAGCGACTTTGCGATCACGACTTTCTGTTGGTTTCCGCCTGAGAGTTCGATGACGCGGGCGCCGGGATCGATCGCGCGCACGCCGAGGCGCTTCGTCCACTCGGCCGCCACCTCCCGAGCCTGCGCCAGGGTGACGACCTCGAGCGGATTCTGGCCGCCGGTGAGCTTGCCGAGCTGGACATTCTGGGCGATCGACATGCTCTCGAAAAAGCCCTCGAGCTTCCGGTCTTCCGTGACGTAGACGACCCCGTTCAGGACCGCTGGGCGAGGCGTGCGGTAGCGCGCAGGACGTCCTTTGAACCGGACCTCGCCGCCATGAAAAAAGTCCCGTTTAAGGACCCCGCTGACGATCTTCATCGTCTCCGTTCGTCCCGCGCCGACTAGTCCGAATAGGCCCGTCACCTGGCCCGCGAAGATTGAAAAAGACGTATTGCGAACGATGTTCCCCATCGAGAGATTTCGCACGCTCAAAATCTCAGGCCCATAGGGCCGCGTCCTGCGGACCGCCGTCGACCCATAAAGCTCGGTCGACAAACTGCGGCCGACCATGGCCTGGACGAGACGCTCGCGATCGAAATTGCGCGTTTCGTCCGAGGCGACAACCCGCCCGTCGCGCAGCACCGTGATCCGGTCGGAGAGCGCCAGAGCCTCCTCGAGCGCGTGACTGATGAAGATGATCGACATGCCCTGCTGTTGCAGCCGGCGCACAAGATTGAAGAAGTGGAACTTTTCCTCCGGCGTCAGCGCCGCGGTCGGCTCGTCGAAGATCAGCACTCTCGCATGATGGTGCACCGCGCGCGCAATCTCGACCATCTGCTTCTTGCCCGCGCCGAGGGTCGATACGAGGGCCATCGGGTCGACGTAGAAGTTGAGCGATAGCAGGAACCGCTGGGCCTGGATGTAGAGTCCCCGCAGCCGGTTGAAGAGCTTCTCCTCACCGAGATAAATATTCTGCGCGACGGTCATGGAGGGGACCAGGTTCGTCTCCTGGAACACCATCGCGATGTTGCGCGTCAGCGCTTCCGCCGGCGACTTCAGGACGAGCGGCTGTCCCTCGAAGAAAAGCTTCCCGGAGGTGAGCTCGTAGACTCCCGCAAGCACTTTCATCAGCGTCGATTTGCCGGCGCCGTTCTCGCCGACGATGGCATGGATTTCGCCGCGCCCGAGGGTGAAGTCGATGTCCTGGATCGCCGGGATGCCGCGAAATGTTTTTGTCGCGCCCTTGAACTCGAGGATCGCGCTCATTGCCGCGCCTCGTCCGCGGCAACGCCGATGGCGACGACCCGCCCCGAGCCCTTCGCAGCGACGTAAAGCGTGTCGCCAACTTCGCAACAGGAGGTGACCCCATGCACCGCCCCGTCGGCTCTGCTATGAAAGCTTGAGAGCGGGCGCATGGCGGAACTGCAGCGCGCGAGAAGCCCGTACGACCAGCTTGGCGACCAGGGCTTCAGCATATTGAGCTTTTTGCGCGCGCCCCCCTGGATCGGCTCGAGGAAGCTGGCCCGGCTCGACAGCGAGGGCGCAATCCAGTAGGCGGGATCGACGGCGTCGATCATGCGGCGGCGATACTGGTGCTCGCGCAAGACGAATTCGACGAGCTGATTGCGCGGCGCGAACAAGGCCAGCCAGAAGCCGCCGTCACGCGCCTGCGCGATGCGGCCGGGGTAGGCGGGAAGGTCGGAGAGCAGCGGGCGCGGCGGGTTGCGCGTCTCGACGTCGACCGCGACAACCCGATGCAGCCACGCCTCAGAGACTAGAAGCTTCCCGCCCTCGGCGCGGGCTAGGCCGGACGGGAAAGCAAGACGCCCGGCAAGCAGCTGCGGCGGGGCCTCGCTGCGGGAAAGGTCGATCAGCCACAATTCCCCACTGGCGCCGCGCTCCATCAGGTCGAGCTTCCAGTCGGCTGTGGTCATGCCAGCCGCGCCGTTCGCGACAACGAGCCGGTCCACGTCCAGGAAAAGCGCCGCTGTCGAGCAAGTGAGCCGGCGGTCGCCCGCCGCCTTGATCATTCGCCCAGCGTGGGGGCCTTCGGCGATCATGAGGCCGAGCCCGTCAAGGCCGACTGCAAGACTGTTTTGCGGTCCTGCAGCGATAAAGCTGACGGGCGCGTCGAACGCGCGACGGTCCGAGATCGTAAACTCTCCCGTCTCGGCCGAGAATCGCAAGACTTCCTGGCCGCTTGAACAGACCAGCTCGCCTCGATAATGCGCGAGATTGTCAACGCCCGGAAGCGACAGCGCGACATCCGCGGCGTCAAGCAACGCGTTCGGCCTCAATGGGCCGTCCATCATGGGGACGGAGCCGGTCTCGTCATCGAAGCCGCGGAAGGCGGCGTAAGCACGCTTGAGGGCGGAGATCATTTCGCCTTGCCCCAGTAGTCGTCCTGCGCGTTCCAATTGGGATCCGCGCCAGGAATCCTGTAGCGGCCGACGCGGTTGTTCGACACGCCGCCAAGATAAAGCCAGCCCTTATGCTCGCGCATGGAGGTGATCATCGGGTGGTTGACGCCTCCAAGGTCCCACAGGCTCTCGACGATGTGTCCCTCCTCATTGAACTTGATGACGCAGCCGGTGTTGATGTTCGGGTAGAGCCAGAGCTCTGGCGCGACGCGCTTCGCCATGCGGCGGCGAAACCCAGGCATGGCGAGCGCGAGATCGAGCGCGGGCGTGCGCATGCCAAGCAGCGCCGCCCAGTAGCAACCATCGGACGCGCGATTGATATTGTCCGGATAACCGGGCAGGTTGTCGATGACGGTCTCGACCTGGCCCGCCTTCGGCCCGGCGAAATAATAGCGCTTGATTGAACAGGTCCAGCTTTCGGCGAAGAAGAACGACGCGCTGTCACGCGACATGCAGACGCCGTTGGCGAAAACGATCTTGTGAATGATGGTCCGAGTGACGCCGGAACCAGGATCATAGCATACGATGCGGCCGTTGCCTCGGCTCTCGAGCGCGTCAGTCGCCCAGTCCTCCTGCTCGTAGCGGACGGTCGCCTCGCTGAAGTAAATGCGTCCGTCCGGCGCGACGTCGACGTCGTCAGCGAGTTCGAGGCGCGAGTTGTCAACGACCGAGAGCCAGCTTCGGTTCGTCTCGTCGGTGAGCTTCGCGACCGTCTTGTCCGGCGACACCGCATAGAGGCCCATGCCGCCGATGCAGACGAGGAGGTCGCCTTTGCGGTCGAACGCCATGCCGAGGGGATGGCCGCCGATGTGGGCGAAGACGTCATGGCGCTTATGGTCAGGGCCGAAGAACCGCACGATGTCGCCGTGGCGGGTGCCGCAATAGAGGTTGTCGTCCCGATCAAGGATGACGTCCTCCGGCCCCTCGATCTGACCGAGGCCGATGATCTCGACCGAGCGCAGCTTGTCGTTGAGCGCGTAGGGCGACGCGGGATCGAAGGCGGAAGGCGGCGAAGGCAGGGCGAGATAGGCCGGCGAAACGTAGACCTTGGAGAGCCATCTGTCGCGATTGCGCAGAAAGCGCATGTCAACGAATACGGCGGCGATCAGCACGCAGCCGAGCACGGTGGAGTTCACCGGCCCCGAGACTTCCGAAGCTCGTGAGGCTGTCGGTGACGATGAGGACGAGCAGCGCGCCCATGACCGCCTTGGCGACCGAGCCGCGCCCTCCGCCAAGCGAATTGCCGCCGAGGACCGCCGCGGTCAGCGCGGAGACCTCGAGCCCCACGCCTGTGTCCGCCCCCGTGCTGCCGATGCGGGCGGCGAACAGGAATCCGGCGAGCGCGCTTAAGACCGATGACCAGACGTAGGCCAGGCAAACCGTGCGACGCACCTTGATGCCGGCGTTGTAGGCTGACCGCCGCGCGCCGCCTACGGCGGTCAGCCGCCAGCCGGGCCGCGTCCTCGACAGGACAATGTGCCAGACGATGGCGATGACGGCGGTCACGACGAGAGTGAAGGGCGCGCCGAGGACCGTTCCATCGCCGATGAAGGTCCAGACGTCGGAATCCGAGAGGTTCGAAATGATCGCCGTCGACGCCCGAAGGAAGACGATGTCGTAGATCGAGCGGAAGATGATGAGCGTGACCAGCGTCGTCAGGAAGGCGCGGAGCCGGAGATAGCCGACCAGATAGCCGTTGATCGAGCCGCAGACGACGCCAAGCACCATGACCGCGAGGAAGCTCAGCCAGACCGGCCAACCCTCGACATTGACGCAGATGAGCGAGAGCAGGACCGCGAGCGTGTAGACGGAGGCCACCGAAAGGTCGATGCCGCCGGAGATCATGACGATGGTCAGTCCGAGCACGATCAGCCCGAACTCGGCGAACTGGCGCCCGAGATCGCTGAGCCCGTTGATGGTGAGGAAGCCCGGAACCAGCGCGCTGAAAACGCAGACTGCGATCAAAAGAATGATGAAGGGGATCGCGTTGTCGATCCAGCGCTTGGTCAGTATTTCCCCGATGAGGTGATCGGGGAAATACTGGTAGCGCAACCGGGTCAGCCGGTCCCGGGCCCCACCCGTCACAGGCGCGCCCGTCCTTGCCAGCGGGAAGGCCAGGGCGGCCTCCTACTTGAGCTCGTCGAGAGTCCAGCACTGGCGCGGCGTGATGCTGTCCTTGGTCTGAAGGGTAAGCGGGGTGAAATAGGTGGTCTGGGTCGAGCCGGCCTTGGCCGGGGACAACAGCAGCTCGACAATCGCCTGATTGAGCGCATCGCCCTGCAACGGCACGTCATAGCTCACGATCTCGCTGAGCAGCCCCTTGCTGATGTTGTCGCAGCCGGTCTTGCTGCCGCCGCCCGAGGTGACAATAAAGATCTGGCCGGTCTTGCCGGCGGCCTGCACGGCGGCGCCCGCGCCGACGTCCTGGTTGTCCCAGTTGCCGACGATGCCGCAGAGGTCGGGATGCTGCTGCAGCACAGTCTCGATAATGGCGCGCGCCTTGGCCGGATCGTAGGTCGCGGCCTGATCGGCGACCACCTTGATCTCCGGGTGATCGGCGAAGGTGTGATAGTAGGCGTAGAGCTCGTAGAGATTCGAGGCGGCGGTCGGCTGACCCTCGAGGATCGCGACCTTGCCCGATTTGCCGGATCCTTTCCCGCAATGATCGACGAGCGCCAGCGCCTCGATGAGGCCGACCTTCACCCAATCGGCGCCGACGTAGTAGTCGGTCGGATTGACGGTCTCGAGGTTGACCTGCAGCACCTTCATGCCCGCCTGCACGGCGCGCTGCTCAAGCTTGGCGTAGGACTGCAGATCCGGATTGTGAACGATCAGGAGATCCGGCTTTTGCGCGATCGCCTCGGTGATGGCGCGCGTGCCTGCATCGGTGCTCCAGTTGGGATCGCGGATCTCGAAATCATAGCCGAGGTCCTTGGCCTGCCGGCGCATGATGGCCGCCCAGCCTTCCGTGAGATCGAAGCCCATCGCCAGCGGCACGAAGATGACCTTCTTGCCCTTGAGCTTGTCATAGTACGGGGTGCGCTTGGCGTGGTTGTCGAGACCCTTTTCTTCTGCCTGAGCGCCCGCGGCGGCCATGACCAAACCGAGCGCGAGTATAAGCAGCATTCTTAGTTTCATTGCGGTCCTCCCTGTTTCACTTTTCCGACTGAGGTTAGATGTCTCCCTGCTCCTGCTGGGCGGTCTGCTCGTCGCGAGGGTTGACGAAGCTGTCGATGACGATCGCGATGAGCAGGATTACGCTCTTGATCAGGTTCTGCTCGACATAAGGAATGTCCAGGATCGTCATGCCGTCGAGGAGCACGCCGATGAGCAGCGTGCCGACGAGCACATTGCGCACGCTGCCGCGCCCGCCGCTGAGGCCGATGCCGCCGAGCACCACGACGAGCAGCACGTCGTAGATCATGGTCGAGTTATAGACCCGGGTGCTCATGCCGGCCGACGTCGCCGCCATGACGAGGCCGGCCGCATAGGCGATGAGCGCCGTGATCACATATTGGGAGACGATGAGCGGGCGTAGAGGGACGCCCGCATTGCGCGCCGCCGAGGGATTGTCGCCGCTTGCATAAATGTAGCGGCCGAAGCGGGTCCATCGGAGCGCGGCCCAGAGGATGAGGGCGAAAAGCGCGAAAAGGACGATCGGGAGGGGCAGGCCGAAGAGGTTCGCGGAGCCGAGAAAATGGAAGAACGCGGACTGGTCTGGCGTGTTCTGGACATCCACCTCGAACAGCCACGCGCGGCCGACGCCATAAATCACGAGGCCCATCGCGAGGGTGGTGAAGATCGCCGGGACGACGGCGTAGGCGATGAGGATGCCGCTGATGAATCCGGCGAGAATCGAGAAGATGGCGCCGATGAGGAGCGCCCAGCCAATGGGGACGCCCTGATGGGTGGCAAGCGACAAGACCCAGGACACGGCGACGACCATGATCGCGACCATCGCCAGATCGATCCCGCGCCCGATTACGACGAGCCCCATGCCGAGCCCGAGGATCCCGAGAATCGAGACGCTGCGCACGAGCGCTATGAGATTGCCCGGGGTGAGGAAATTGTGCAGCGTTAACGAAAAGATGATGAAGAGCGCGCCCGCAAGCGCAAAGACGACGCTTTCCTGTGTGACTCTTAGCTTGCGAAGATCGACTGACGGCATGCTTGGTTCACCGGGCCGTCGGCGTAGGCCACCGAATGGCGCGCTCCTGCCCCGAAATGGATAGTTTGCTTTCGCGCCGAGGATCAACCGCCCGGCGGTTGATGCAAAGACGGGGGGAGGAAATAACAGTTATGATTTCGCCCATGAGTTCGGTGAGAGTACACGATTTCGGAAGCTTGTGCGCGCGATTCGAGCGCGTGCGCCTTGGGGCCCTCCAATGCCGACGCTAGGCGGACGCAATGCTCTGGTGACCGGGGCCGCGAGCGGCATCGGCAAGGCGGTCGCCTGCGCGCTCGTCGAGCGCGGCGCGCGCGTCGTGCTTGCAGACATCAACGGCGCGACCGCGCGCGAACTGGCTCGCGCGCTTGGCTCGCGAGCTTTTCCGCTCGAACTCGACGTGACGGATCACCCCGCCGTCGACAGACTTCTCGAAAAAATCCCTGTGGACCTTCGCCCGGTCGACATTCTCATCAACAATGCCGGACACGACATCGGCGGCCGAACCAATTTCGCGCGCGGACCGGCGGACGACTGGACGAACATCCTCGATGTCAATCTGACCGGCATGGTTCGGGTTACGCGCGCGGTCGTACCAGAAATGATTGAACGGAACTCCGGCGACATTGTCAACATGAGCTCGATCAGCGCCCTCAGGCTCGTGCCAGAGACGGCTGCCTATACGACGAGCAAGGCAGGGGTCAGGGCGTTCAGTGACGGATTGCGCGCGGATCTTGCGGAGACAGCGATCCGTGTGACCGAGGTGCTTCCCGGCCTTACGCGGACGAACATCATTCTCAAGCGCCACCGCGGCGACCGCACCCTTGAGAAGGCCTATTTTGATCAGGCGCGGGTCGCGCTCGAACCCGAGGATGTCGCACGCTCGGTCTTGTTCGCGCTGGAACAGCCGGCGCACATGCAGATCGCCCAGATCTTCATTCTTCCGGTCAACCGTTGGTAGCCAGTCGACGGCGGCGGTCGCGATTGATCGCCGTTCCGCGGCAGTCGACTCGCACGGACGAGGCCAAACGCCGCCGTACGAACCGCAAAGGCCTCGTCTTCCACGGCGCCTAGCAGCCGCGGAAGACGCTCTTGCCCCTCGGCGGGCACCAAAGTCCCGTAGGGCGCCGCCGACTTTGAAACGCGACTTGGTCTATGGCGCGAGATAACCGCCGTCCACAACGAGCGAAGTTCCTGTGACGTAGCTTGCTTCGTCGCTCGCCAAGAAAAGCGCCGCATAGGCGATTTCGATCGGCTGTCCCGGTCGTTTCAAGAGGGTGCCATTGATCAAAGCGGCCTCGATAACTGGCCCTTGATCCTTGTTCATTGGCGTCACAATATAGCCGGGATGCAGCGAGTTGCAGCGGATGCCGTGCTGCCCGTGCGTGCACGCGACATTTTTGCTGACATTCAGGATGGCGCCCTTGGCCGCCTGATAAGCATGGGCGTTAGGCACCCCCGCCAGACCCCAGATCGAGGCCAGGTTTATGATCGAACCCTGCTTGCGCTTGATCATATGCGGCAGCGCTTCACGCATGCCAAAGAAAATGCTTTTCAGGTCGATGTCGAGGACTTTACCCCACATGGCCTCGGTGGCCTCGAGAATCGGCTCGTAAAGACAGATTGCGGCATTGTTGACGAGGACGTCGATCTTACCGTGCTTCGCGACAACGCCGTCGATGACGCGCTTCCATTGGTCGTCTTTCGTGACATCCAGATGGACGAATTCAACTGGACTCGCTTGCGTGTCCTCTGCATCGAGGACATCGCCTGAGATGACCGTCGCCGCGCCCTCGCGGGTGAACAATTCGGCAGTCGCACGCCCGATTCCGCGCGCGAGGGCGAGTTCGTTCATTGCTCCACATCATCCGCCCAGATCCCGTATTGCTTCACGTCGTCGGACTTGATGTTGTCCGCCGTAATGACCTTAAGCGGCCACACGATGCCGGGGATGTTTTTAGCTTGTCCGGTCTCTTTCGCATGGATGTCGTCGATCATCATTTTGCTCATCTTGATGAACTGCTGGCTCACCGTCGCATCCTGCGAGCCATCCCGAATTCCGTTGATGCCCGGCGCGGACCCATCGACACCGATCGCATAGATGTGCCCCGGTTTGCCGGCCGGTTCAAAACGTCCGGCCGCCTTGATCGCCGTGATCGCACCATAGGTTTCCGCGTCGTTTGCGCCATAGACCGCGTCGATATTCGGCTGTGCAGGCAGAATGTTCGTCATCACGGCGTTGGCCTGGTCGGTATTGAAGCCGCCATCGGCGCGCGCCACGACTTTGATGCCGGGATATTTAGCGATGACGCCGGCGAGGCCCTTCTCGCGCTGCGCGGCGGCGACAATGCCGGCGATTCCTTCGAGATCGACGACATTCCCTTTGGGCGTCCCGTATTTCTTGGTGAGATATTTCACAATCTCCTCACCCGCGAGTTTTCCGCCCTCCGTATGGTCCATGCTGTAGGTTGCGGTCACCGGCGCCACAATATGATCAACGCCCGCTATGACCGGTATGCCTTGGCTATTGGCGTTGGCGACCGCCGGCCCGATCGCGGCGCCGTCGGCCGGAGTGATGATGATATAGTTGGCGCCTTGAGTGATCAGGCTGTCGACATCCGCGATCTGCTGCGCGGCGCTGTTGTTCGAATTGGAGACGATGAATTTGTAGCCGAACTTCTCGGCTTCCTCCTTCATGCCTTGAATGATTCCGGCGAACGCCGGATTGGCGACGGTGTAAGTCGAGTATCCAATCGTGATGGGCTTCGCCGATTCAGCTCCTAAGGCTTGAGTCGCGACAAAACCAACGGAAAAAATGGCTGCGGCGGCGACCGTGCGCGCCCACCCGCCTCGCGAACTCCCTCTCATTTCGTTTCCTCGCCTCATCGGAACCCTCCATTGTTCGTTTTGGCCCAAAGCCCCGTACGGGACGCTCGGCCTGTTGACGCCAAGCGTGATTATTGAAACTCAACTGCCCCGATCGCCGGTCGTCGCAAAGACCAATGCCGCGTCGGCCTCTACTCGCAGTATAGAGAGCCGGCGTTTCAGCCAACTGACCCCGCTGGGCGCATGTATAGCTACCTCCCCCTCGGATAAGCTGGCATATAGGCTCTACAAAGATCTGAATTGCTCTAGATCAAGGGCCATTACAAGCCCTCGATCGCTGAAATCGTAATACGAACAGGCCCGAACGCAAGCCGCGAGACGATCTCTATGGAGTCATAACAGCAATGGGAAGGCGGGATACGACCCGCCCCTCGCTCGCTATCCCGCGTCACCGGCGCCGGCCACAAAACCACCTCCGTCAATCACGACCCCCTCGCCCGTGATGAATGAGGCGCCGTCGCTTGCCAGGAACAGCGCCAGGCGCGCGATCTCCATCGGATCTGCGATCCGACCCATCGGAAGCGACGGTAAGACGGTGTTTTTGGCCGCCTGCTCACCTCCAAACATCCCCGTTAACGGCGGCGTCATCGTCGAGCCGGGGCGGATCGCATTGACGCGGATGTTCTTGCGCGCGACCTCGAGCGCAACTGACTTTGTCAGGCCGAGCACGCCCCATTTGCTCGCACAATAAGTCGCAGTCGTTGCGTAACCCATCACGCCGAACAGCGAGGATGTATTGACGATCGCGCCGCCTCCCTTCGCGATCATATGCGGCACTTGATATTTGAGGCTTAGGAAAACCCCTTTGAGATTGGTGTCGATGATTTTGTAAAAGTCAGCTTCATCGAGATCTTGGATCGGCGAGGTCTTGCCTGGGACGCCCGCGTTGTTGAACGCAATCTCCACTCGCCCGAACCGTTTGAACGCTTCGTCGTGGAACGCCTTCATCGCGCTCGCGTCTCTGACATCGAGCTCAGCAAATTCAGCTTGAACCTTCGGAAATCGCTTGCCGATCTCCGCGACGAGGCCCGTCCCCTCGCTCGCGCCCAATCCCGCGATATATTGGTTCGCTCCGGCTTCCGCGAAAGCGAGGGCCGTCGCGCGCCCAACGCCAGTCGTGCCGCCGATGACGAGCGGGGTCTTGCCGGAAAAATTGAAAGTTGCCTCCATCACGCTTTTCCTTCGAGTGTTGCGGTCGCGCCTATTTCACTAACAAGAGGCCCCTGCGATCCATATTGATCGCGACGGCGATGATGACGCCCGCGCCCGATACGACATCCTGTAAGAACGGATTGACATCCGCGAGATTTATTCCGTTCTGCAGAGTTGTGATGACGAGCACGCCGAGCAGAGTTCGAAGCGGGCCCCCGATTCCGCCGGTGAGCGGCGTGCCGCCCATGACGACTGCTGCGATGGCGGGCAGGAGAAGCGGAGCGCCCATCGTCGGATCGGCGCCGCTGACACGCAGCATCAGCAAGATGGCAGCGAATCCCGCGAGAGGTCCGCAGACAATGAAAGCATAGAGCTTGAATCGGGCGACCGGAACGCCGCAGAGTCTCGAAACCATTTCGCCGCCGCCGATCGCATAGACATACCGGCCGAACCGTGTGCGCCGCGCGGCGAGGACCGAGATCGCCCAGGCGGCAAGCGCCCAGAGGGCAATCGTCGGAACGCCGGACAGAAAGCCGTTGAACACGGATTAAATCTGCAGGTCCGGCTGCACGCCAATCGCCGTGCCCTGCGTAAGATAAAGGGTCATGCCGTTGATGGCGAACAGCATCCCGAGCGTGGTGAGGAACGAAGGCAGCTTCGCGTAAGCCGCAAGCAGGTCATTGATCGCGCCGATCGCGGCGCCCGCCAGCGGCGCCGCTAGGACCGACCACTCGCCGTAATCGCGAATGAGGAAGGCTGCGAGCATTCCAACCATAGAGACGGTCGACCGATCGACAGGTCGATGCTGCCCATGACGATAACGAACGTCTCACCGAGCGCCAGCACGGTGAGGACGGCGGCCTGCTGAAGGATGTTTGTCGCATTTCGGAGCGAGAAGAAATTGCCGTTCAGAAGCGAAAAGACAATGGTCAGGATGACGAGCGCGACCACGGGTCCAAGAGTTGGCCCCGAACGCCGCAGGTTGGCCCACGGAGAATTGTTGCTCGTTCGTTTCGCCAAGGCTGCGTTCGACGCCGCCTGATTCATTGACCTATCCTTTGCGTACGCCAGCTCATCAGAGTCCATCAGACCATGTGGGTCACGACGTCGACTTCGCGCGGCTTGGCGTCAGGCCGGGCGTCGATCTCGCGGGTGATTTCGTCTCCGCGCATGACGAGAATTCGATTGCTGAGGCCGATGACCTCCGGCAGATCGTCGCTGACCAGCAGGATGCCGATTTCCTGCGCCGCGATCGATCTCAGGACGCCGTAGATCTCCTCCTTGGCGCCCGCGTCGATCCCGTTGGTCGGATTGTCGAGCAGGAGGACCCTGGGATTGCGCATTAGCCAGCGAGCGAGAAGCATCTTCTGCTGATTGCCGCCGCTTAGCGCGCTCGCGGGCGCGGAAGCGCCGGGCGCCTTGATCGCCAATGTGCGGATGAACGCTTCGGCGTCTCTAAGCTCGGCCCTCGGATCGAGCAGCATTCCGGCGTCGCGTCGGGTGAGGCTGGCGAGCGTCATGTTCACGGCAACCGACAGAACGGGGATGACGCCTTCGCGTCGGTCTGGCGGGAGGTATCCGATCCCCGCTTCATTCATCGCCGCAATCGACGGCGCTCGGATCTCTCGTCCCGACACGGCGATCCGCCCGACAGCGTTTGGAGCGTCGCCCGCGAGCGCCCGGGCGACGTCCGACTTTCCCGATCCCAGAAGACCCGCGACGCCGAGAACCTCGCCGGCCCGCAGCGAGAAGCTGATCCGGTCGAAGCGTTCGGCCTGGGACAGGTCGCCCACCTCGAGGACGATCTCCGGATCTGGTTCGCGCTGCAGATGCTCGCGATAGAAGAACTCTTGCCGCGTCCGGCCGACCATGCGTTCGTGCAGTTCGCCCTCAGTGACGGCGCCGACCGGCATCGAGGCGACGACAGCGCCGTCCTTGAGCGCGTAAAGATGATCGCTGAGCCTGAGCACCTCCGAGAGGCAGTGCGATACATAGATGATCGACGCCTGGCGCCGCGTCTTCTCGATCAGGCCCATCAGGAAATCGACCTCGTCGCCGGTCAGTGCCGCGGTCGGTTCGTCGAGCAGCATGACGGGCATCTCGATCCCAAGCAGTTCGGCCAGCGCGAACGCCTTGATGATCTCGATGACCTGACGGGTCGAGAAATCGAAATCCTGGATCTTGCGCGAAACGTCGATTTTGTCGTGGCCGAATTCCTCGAATCAGCGCGCGACGCGAACGCGCATGGCGCGATTGTCAATGGCGCCGAAGCGAATGAAACGCGCCTCGTGCGAGAGGAGGACATTCTCGTAAACGGACAAGGTCGGGACGAGCGCTAAGTCCTGGTAGATGTGAAAAATGCCGGCGCGATTCGCATCCTGGTAGTTGCGAAGCTCAACCTCGCGTCCGCGCACGGCGATAGAGCCTGAGTCCGCCTTCAAATTCCCGCTAATGATCTTGAGGAGCGTCGACTTTCCGGCGCCGTTTTCGCCGACAAGACCGACAACCTGCCCCTCGTCAGGGCGTAGGCCCACGTCGGCCAGCGCGCTCTTTCCAGCAAAGGCCTTGCCGATCCCTTTGAGTTCGAGGGAGCAGGCCCGGTCGTTCACCTTCGCGCTGTTCGACGGCTCAATAGGGGCCAATGACAATCGGGCCCTTGTTGCTCGTCAGGTCGCGAATGCTCTGAACGGGGTCCGTCGAAAACCAGTCGGCGTAGAGTTTGGCGACGCGATTGAATTCGCCCTTGTCGCGAGCCTAGGCTTTCGGAAGCTGGTAGTTTGCCGGCTTCGGCGCGCGCCATGTCCAGTGCTCTTCCGGCGGAAGCGGGATCAGGAGGTTCTGTGGATTCCAGTCGTCAGGATGCAGAACCTTCGACATCTTAAGGAAGTCATAAGGAGAGGTCGGCCCGTCGACCACTTCCTGATATTTTTTGGCGGCTTCAGGCGTGTCGAGGATGTAGCCGCCGAAGATCATCATCCGCTCCGGCACCGACGGACGCCAGCCGTTCAAGTAGTCGAAGACAACGACCGTCGAATACGCGCCGAGCCAGGACGGCCTGTGATTTTTCATGGAATAGGGACCCCGCTGCGGGGCTGATTTGCATCCAATCGGAACCCTGGCGGCGCCGGGTTCACATTGGCCTTCCGACAGCTGGGAGGCCTGGGTTGAAATGCTTGTTGTGGAAACGATCGCGAAGATACGGCGGGCCTATTTTTCACAGGGGAAGGCGATCAAGGAGATCTGCCGTGACCTGCATGTTTCGCGGAAGGTGGTTCGGAAGGTCATCCGGTCGAACGCGACCGAGTTTCGCTACGAGCGGTCGCAGCAACCGTTGCCGCGGATTGGCCCCTGGCGGGAGCAACTCGAGGCCCTGCTTGATGAGAACGACGGTCGGCCCGCTCGCGAGCGTCTGACGCTGATCCGGATTTTCGAGGACCTGCGCGCTCTTGGCTATGGAGGCAGCTACGCGGCGGTCAGGCGCTATGCGATCGCCTGGCGGGAGAAGCGCGCGAGCACAACGGCTGACGCCTATGTTCCGCTGAGCTTTGCGCCGGGCGAAGCCTACCAGTTTGATTGGAGCCACGAGATCGCGCTGATTGGCGGTGTGACGACCACCCTGAAGGTCGCGCACGTCCGGCTCTGCCACAGCCGGATGATGTTCGTGCGCGCTTATCCTCGCGAGAGCCAGGAGATGGTGTTCGACGCGCACGAGCGCGCCTTCGCGTTCTTCAGGGGCGCTTGCGCGCGGGGAATCTACGACAACATGAAAACGGCGGTCGACGCGGTCTTCGTCGGCAAGGACCGGCAATACAATCGCCGCTTCCTGCAGATGTGCTCGCACCATCTGGTCGAGCCAGTCGCCTGCACGCCGGCGTCCGGCTGGGAGAAGGGTCAGGTCGAGAACCAGGTCGGGCTTGTCCGCGAGCGGTTCTTCACCCCAAAGCCCCGCTTCAAGAGCTATGGCGAGCTCAACGCCTGGCTGCTCGACCGATGTCTGGTCTTTGCGAAAGCCCATCCCCATACCGAATGGCCGGATCGGACGATCTGGGAAGTTTTCGAGGAGGAGCGGCCGAGGCTCGTTCCCTATCGCGGCCGGTTCGACGGTTTCCACGCCCTGCCGGCCTCGGTGTCGAAGACCTGCCTGGTCCGGTTCGACAACAACAAATACTCGGTGAACGCTGGCGCGGTCGGGCGCCCGGTCGAGATCCATGCCTACGCCGACCGGATCATCATTCGCCAGGACGGCCGGATCGTCGCCGAACACGAGCGGTCCTTCGGCCGCGGCAGGACGGTCTACGATCCCTGGCATTACGTGCCTGTGCTAGCCCGCAAGCCAGGCGCGCTGCGCAACGGCGCGCCGTTCCGGGATTGGGTTTTGCCCGGCGCCCTGGAGAGGATCCGGCGTAGGCCGGCCGGCTCTGACGACGGCGACCGGCAGATGGTCAAGATTCTCGCCGCCGTCCTGACCGACGGCATGTCCGAGGTCGAGGCGGCCTGCGCCCAGGCGCTGAGCGAGGGCGTCCATTCCGCCGACGTCGTCCTCAACATTCTGGCGCGCCGCCGCGATCCCGAACCGGCCGAACCGATCCACACGCCTGCGGCGCTACGGCTGCGCCATGCCCCGGTCGCCGATTGCACCCGCTACGACGCCTTGAGGAGCGCCTGACGATGGAGCGGACCGAAGTCCTCGACATGATGA
>CAVOLE010000046.1:0-4274 GCA_963696665.1 uncultured Alphaproteobacteria bacterium | reverse complement strand
GCGGGTAGCATGATGCGTCTCGGAGAATCGACGGGGTTAGCGCATCCGCCTCCTCTTGTGGGGGCGGGCAGGGGTGGGGGGCGCGGGGACCGAGGAGATTATCGAATGCACCATCGCTCGCTTGTCGCGTAGGACGGCCCGACCCCCGCGCAGTCTCGAGAGCAAAAGCTCCTAAGGCCTATTTGCAGGCCGTCGTCGGCAAAATCTCGAGCTTTCGCAAGCGCGCGCGTAGCGCAAATGCGCCATAGTCGAGCTTGAGGCTGCCCGAGACGCCATTCTCATAAAGGTCGAACGAAAGCGTGTATTCAGGCGGGGCGTCCGTCGTGGCCTCGTTGAAATAGGCGATCACGACCGGCCAGCGACGGACTCCGCTCAGCGCCGAAGCGGTTTTCGTGTCTTCGTCGGGCTTCGTCGCTTCCTTTCCGACCACCGACATGGTCGCAAAGATTTTCGCGCCGGTGTCGGAGCCGTCGTAGACGCGCGCTTGCATGGGGCCGCCGCCCTTCTTGGCGAGTTCAATCAAACGCTCGATATGCTGGGTGGGGAACAGGACCTCATGGCCGAAATCCAGCGTCTGCGCTTTCGGTTTGGTCAACACCACGCGCATGTCGTCATTGTCGCCGCGGGTGGCCGTCCCGGCGACCGGAGGCGTGTCCTGCTCGCTTCGGGAATCGATCTGGAACCGCATCGACTTCCCGTTGCCCTCCTCGAACGAATTGGCGTCCACTTGCATGGAGATCGGGTCGCCCTCGCTGCGCTCCATTTCCGTCATCTGGCGGAAGCTGGACGTGTATCCCTCGCAGGCCGAGCCGCGGAATTCATAGGCGATGAGCCCACTCGCGGAAATCGGGGTCTGAGCGGACGAAGGCGTCGGACCGGAAGTGTCAGCGAGCGAGATGTCGTAAGCCGCGCGATGGGAGGCGAGCGGCAAGACGGGCGCCGCTTCGGCAAGCGCCACGGAAGAAGCGCAAAGGGCCGTGGCGAGATAGAGGACGAATTGTGAGACCATTGTCTCTCCGCAGGACGACAATCGTTAAGAGCCGGCGCATATTCCGCGCTTTCTTGACGCCGTCAATGCCCGTGACGGGGAGACCTGCGTGCTTGACGCTTAGCCTTCCTCTGGCGCGACCGGCGCCCAAGCTTGCTCGAGGGCGGCGTCTTCAAGCGGTTCCTCGTCCGCCCTTAGCGCTGATGCGTCGTCCGGTTGGGGAATGTCATAGCCGGCCGGCAACTTGCCTTCAAACAATCCGGCGCCCTTGAGCTCGTCGAGGCCGGGCAGATCCGCGATCGCGTTAAGCCCGAACTCCACCAGAAACTCGGTGGTCGTGCCGTAGGTGATCGGCCGGCCCGGCGCCTTTCGGCGTCCCCGCATGCGCACCCAGCGCGCTTCCATAAGCGCGTCCAGCGCGCCCTTCGACACCGCCACTCCGCGGATTTGTTCAATATCGGCGCGGGTGACCGGCTGGTGATAGGCGACAATGGCCAGCGTCTCGAGCGCCGCGCGCGAGAGCTTTCGCTTCTCGTCGCGTTCGCGGGCGAGCGCCCAGGCAAGGTCATGCGCCGTGCGGAACATCCATCGGCGCGCGACCTGCGCCAGATTGACGCCGCGTCCCTCATAGAGCCGCCGCAATTCCTCCATCACCGCCGGGACATCCGCGCCTTGCGAAAGGCGTTGGGCGATGACGGACTCCTCCAGAGGTTCCGCAGCGGCGAAGACCAGCGCCTCGGCGATCCGCACGTCCTCGGGCGAGACGCCGGGCGCTTCGAAGGGGAACAGTTGCGCGACATTATGCGCGCTGGTCGGATGGGCCATCAGGCGCCTTTCTTGAATTGCGATTGACGAGACAGGGTCACATCCTCCTGGATGAAGAAGCCCGCGCAGTTCGCGACTTGCGCGTTCCGCCGCCGACGGGTCGATCGTTTGCGGCGCGGGCGAATGTCATGCTGCGCGTTCTTCGCCAGGATTGATATCCGCCGCCCGGAGCCAGATTGGGGCGAAGGCCCTGTCCTGGCGCATTTCGATTTTGCCCTCGCGCGCGAGCTCGAGCGAGGCCGCGAAACTGGACGCGCGCGCGGTCCGGCGCAGGTCCGGAGCGGCGCATGCCTCAGCCACGAAATTGTCGAAAGCCGTCCAATCGGCCTGGGCGCCAAGGAGACGAGTCAACGCCTGGCGCGCCTCGGCGAGCGACCAGACCTCACGCGTTTTGAAGCGCACGCGCGCCAGCGCGTGGCGCTGGCTCTGCCGCGCGTAAGCCGCGAGCAGGTCATAGAGGTTGGCTTGGTAGGTGATGCGTCCCGATGTGTTGACGGCGACCTCCGGCTCTCCTCGGCCAAAGAAATCGCGCCCCAGACGAGGCCAACTCATCAAGTATTCGCTGGCGTTTCGGATCGAGGCGAGCGCGCGCAGACGCTGAGCGAGCCCCTCCGCCAGCGCGGGCGCGTCCAGTTCCGCCGGCTCCGCGGGAGTGGGAAGGAGGAGACGCGACTTGAGGAAGGCGAGCCAAGCCGCCATGACCAGATAGTCCGCGGCCAGCTCGAGGCGCAATTTGCGCGCGGCTTCGATGAAACGCAAATATTGTTCGGCGAGCGCGAGAATGGAAATGCGCGCCAAGTCGACCCGCTGCCGTCGCGCGAGCTCCAGGAGAAGGTCGAGCGGGCCTTCAAAGCCATCGAGGTCGACGGTGAACGCAGGCTCCCCCGTCGCCTGAGCAAGGTCGAAATCGACGCCAAACCCTTCCGCTGCCAACGAATCACCTCCTTTGCGCATGGTGAGGCGCCGGCCGAGGTCAGGCAAGGGCGCCGCGGACTGTTTGACAGGGTCGGCCGCTCCAAGCGAGTTAAAATATATGGTTTCCTATCAAGCGTATAGTTAAAGGTATTACGTTACGTAACTCAGTCTTCTCACTTAAATAGCGTAAGATTAACTGAATTCATTGAGGTAAATACGACGACGTTGAATTGAATGCTCCGATAATTGTTGTGTATTGCCCTCTCGGGCGTATCATTCGACTGTCCGTCAGCACAGTGTTGGCGGGATCGCCCAGCGGCCCTGGTCCGCCGCAACCCCGGGAGCCGCTGGGCTGGCCGGCCTGAACGCGATCTGGAGCGCCTCCAATGACGCGTTCGGCCGGCCTCCCTTGCACTGGGCCGGTTAGTATCGGCGCAACAGGCTCACCATTTTTCCTTGAACGCGGACGCGGTCGGGCCCGAAGATCCGCGTTTCGTAGGCCGGATTGGCGGCCTCCAGCGCAATCGAGGCGCCCCGTTTGCGCAATCGCTTGAGCGTCGCTTCCTCCTCGTCGATCAACGCGACAACAATCTCGCCCGTCTCGGCCGTGTCCTGCTTGCGGATGATGACGGTGTCGTTCTCGAAAATGCCGGCCTCGATCATCGAATCGCCGCGCACCTCGAGGGCGAAGTGCTCGCCGCTGCCTAAGAACTCCGGCGGCATGGCGAAGTTTTGCAGCCGCGTCTGGATCGCCGAGATCGGGGTGCCGGCGGCGATCCGGCCCATCAGCGGGACAATGACCGCGGACTGTTCCTCGGCGTCCCGCGTCGGCGTAAGCGGCCGCACCCGCCCCAGATTGCCCGGGATGACGCTCGGCGAGAACTTCTGGAACCTCGGCGTTGCAACCGTCGCCGATTCCGGCAGCCGCAAGACTTCGATGGCTCGGGCGCGATTGGCAAGCCGGCGAATGAAGCCGCGCTCCTCGAGCGCCATGATGAGCCGATGAATTCCGGACTTTGACCGCAGATCCAACGCTTCCTTCATTTCGTCGAACGACGGGGGCACGCCTGCTTCTTGCAGGCGCTCATGGATGAAACGCAGCAACTCGCTCTGCTTTTTCGTCAGCATCTCTGTCTCCAAACGCCGCGCCCCATCCGCCAGCGAAGCACAGTCGGGCGAATCACGATTTGGCTAAAACAAATCGCGAACAAAGCCTAATCGTTCACGCCTTGTTCGGCAAGCGGAATCTGCGAAATCTTGACGCCGACCAGAAATCGACGCGAGGGCCCGATCACGCGTCGATACAAATGGCCTCTGAGGCGGCCCGGGGCTGACCGCCATGGTGGCTTGCCGTGCGCTCACGGAATTGGTTACTTTCGTAGCATGGAGCGCTCGCGCCATCCGTCATCGCGAGGAGGCCGAAGGCCGAGGTGGCGATCCAGAGTCGTAGGCGCCCGACGTTCCCCTGGATCGCTTCGCCATAGCCCGTCCGGAAGGATGGGCGTCCTTCCGAACGCCCTTTGGCCCGTCGTAAGACGGGCGCAGA
>CAVOLE010000045.1:0-21617 GCA_963696665.1 uncultured Alphaproteobacteria bacterium | reverse complement strand
TCTGGGCCTCGCGATTTGCGAGGAGGCCCGGATGAACATACGCTACCATGTCGAACTGAGCGAAGCCGAGCGGTGTGAACTCACCGCGCTGGTGGGCAGCGGCAAGCATTACGCCCGCAAGATCAAACGAGCCCAGATTCTGCTCGCAGCCGACAGCGGGCTCAGCGACGAAGATATTGCCGCTGCTGTGGCTGTCGGCGGCTCGACCGTTTACAGGACCAAGCGCCGCTTCGTTAAAGGTAATCTCGAAGCCGCCCTGAACGAGGAGCCGCGGGCAGGCGCCATCGTAAGCTGACCAGCAACGAAGAAGCCCTCCTCATCGCCACCGCCTGTTCGAGCCCGCCCGAAGGTCGCGCCCGCTGGACGCTGGAGCTGCTGGCTGGCGCGATGGTCAAGCTGACCGACCATGACAGTCTCTCGCGTGAAACCGTCCGCCGACGCTTGGCCGAGAACCATCTCAAGCCTTGGCAGAAGGACATGTGGTGCATCCCCAAGGTCGACGCCGAGTACGTCGCCCGCATGGAGGATGTGCTCGACCTCTATGCCGAGCAGCTTGACCCGAAGCGGCCCGTGGTCTGCTTCGACGAAAGCCCCACCCAGCTCATCGGCGAAGCGCGCCAGCCGATCCCGGCCGCACCCGGACGGCTCGAGCGCTTCGACTACGAGTATCGCCGCAACGGCGCCGTCAATCTCTTCGTCTTCGTCGATGCCCATCGCTCTTGGCGCAGGGTCAAGGTCACTGATCGTCGCACCGCTGACGACTTCGCCCTTTGCATGCGCGAGCTCGTCGATGTCGACTTCCCAGAGGCCGAGCGCATCCGCGTCGTCCTCGATAACCTCTCCACCCACACCGCTGCCGCTCTCTACGCCGGATTCCCCACCGGCCGAAGCGCGCCGCGTGCTCAGGCGCCTTGAGTTCCACTACACGCCCAAGCACGCCAGCTGGCTCAACATGGTTGAGATCGAGATCGGCGTGCTCAAAGGCCAATGTCTCGATCGCCGCATCGAAAGCTGCGACCGGCTGGTTGCCGAGATCGACGTCTGGCAGTCTCAGCGAAACCAAAGCGGCGCTCGAATCAACTGGATGTTCTCCACCGACAAGGCCAGAACCAAAATGGCGCGTGCCTATCCCGATCCCTCGCTCAAAGAAGCCATAATCTCTGTGCGCAGGAACTAGTCGGTGACGGCGAGCGGATAGCAGTAGCGTCCATCGCCGAGCTTGAACTCGCCCTTGATGTCGGCGCACCAGAGGTCGTTCGGTGCAGTAGTTAAGACTTAATCTGACAATCGGTGTCATGGCTGAGGCACGAGCCGAGGCCGGGCGCGGAGCTGGTCGGGGTTGCATAGCGTCCGGCCTCGGTGTCTCGAGAGGACACTGATTATGATTAAGGAACAGAAAATCATCCGCGCCAAGGTCGGGCTGCTAGAGTTGGCCAAGCAGCTCGGCAACGTCAGCCAGGCCTGCAAAATGATGGGCTACAGCCGTGACAGCTTCTACCGCTTCAAGGAACTCTACGACGCCGCCGGCGAACTCGCGCTGCAAGAGCTGACGCGGCGCAAGCCGATTTTGAAGAACCGCACGCCTCCTGACATCGAAGCGATCATTGTCGAGCTCTCGCTGGAAAGACCGGCCTATGGTCAAATCCGCATCGCCAATGAGCTTCGTAAGCTCGGCCATTCGATCTCGCCGGCCGGGGTGCGCGGCGTCTGGCAGCGCCACGACCTCGAGACAATGAAGAAGCGGCTCAAAGCCCTCGAAGCCAAAGTCGCTCAGGACGGCCTGGTGCTCACCGAAAGCCAACTGGCGGCGTTGGAGAAGGCCAAGAGCGAGAAGGAGGCGCACGGCGAATTCGAGAGCGAGTGCCCGGGCTATTGCGGAGCCCAAGACACCTTCTACGTCGGCAACATGAAGGGGGTTGGGCGCATCTACCAGCAGACCTTCATCGACACCTACGCCAAGGTCGCCTTCGCCAAGCTTTATGATCGCAAGACGCCGATCACCGCCGCCGATCTCATCAACGATCGGGTCGTGCCGTTCTACGACGCCCACGAGGTGAAGCTCTGAAGTGTGCTGACCGATCGCGGCACGGAATATTGCGGCAATCCGGAGCATCACGAATATGAGCTCTATCTGGCGGTCGAGGACGTTGACCACTCGCGCACCAAGACCAAGAGCCCGCAAACCAAGGGCATCGCCGAGCGGTTCCACAAGACGGTCCTCGACGAGTTCTATCGCGTCGCGTTCCGCAAGAAGATCTATGGCTCGATCGCCGAGTTGCAGAGCGATCTCGATCAATGGATCGGCGGCTACAACGAGGAGAGGCCGCACCAAGGCCGGTGGTGCTTCGGCAAGACGCCGATGCAAACCTTCCTTGACGCGAAGCCTCTGGCCAAGGAGAAATTGATCGCCGCCTAAATCAATGCAAAAGGCGGAACCGATCCAACTCCGGACACCGTCCGTCAGATCAAGTTCCAGCTACTACACGTTCGGAGCAAGTCCCTGGGATAGCGGCGTTCCCTCGGCCCGACGTCGCACTGCCGATCCCCTTGACCAGGCCATGCCGGTGCAGCAGGGCGTGGATCGTGCTCTTGGCGGGCACGCGAAAGTCGCCATCCAGCTTGCGAACCAACACCTCCCTGATCTTGCGGGCGTCCCAGTGTCTCGGGCCGCTCAAACCAAACACTCGCTTCTGGTTGAATTGGGATCTATTTGGCGAGAAGGTTTTGTGGGCGCACGATGCGCGAACCTTTCCATACGCAAGGCCTTGCCTGAGACCGAGGCGGAAACGACAAGCCTGGATGCGCCAGTGCTCGGTTTAGGTTGGTTTGCGGTCAATGGGATGGTCCTCGACAGCCAGCAATGCGTCGCACGCTTCCATAAGTTCATCGAAATGCGAGATCACCCGGTCCGGTCCGAGCTCCTTGACCGGAATGTCGGCATAGCCGAAGTCGACCGCGATCACCGGGACGCCGGCGGCGCGGCCAGTCTCGATATCGGCCCCGGAATCCCCGACGATGATTGCGCGTTCCCTGGCGCCGCCTGAAGCGGAGATAGCCCCAAGCAGCGGCCTGGGATCCGGCTTGCCGACGCCGAACGTGTCCTGGCCGCAGACGAAGGCGAAGCGGTCCGCGATCCCCAGTTTTGTGATGAGAAGCTTGGCCGAGCTTTCGATCTTGTTGGTGCAAACGGCCTGCCGCCAACCCGCGCGCGCGAAGGCCGCGAGCGCCCTGTCGACGCCCGGATAGAGCCGGCTGCGATCGGCGATATGGGCGTTGTAATATTTGAGATAGTCCGCGAACAGTGTCTCGATCGCTTGCGCGTCAAGACTCCTGCCCGAAGCGGCGAAGCCACGCTTGATCAGCGCCCGGCGCCGGCCCCAAGCAGCGAGCCGGCGCTTTCGATCGGCAATGCCTGAAGGCCTTCTCTCGCGAGCAGCCAATTGAGGGTCGCGACCAGGTCCTCGGCCGTGTCGGCGAGCGTACCGTCGAGATCGTAGACAATGGTTGGAGCAGGCATCGCCATTAGGCCCAGAAATCCGGCTTGGCGGGACTGAGAACGCCCCCGATCCTGACTGGAGCAATGGCTTTCGTCAGGCCGTCGGGACCGATCTCGGCTGCGATTGCGCAAAGCGTCGCGGGCCCTCCCGCCGGCTCAAGGCGGCCCGATGGGATGCGTAGTGTGAATTGGCGCAACGGCTCGTCCTTTTCCATGCCAATCACCGAATTGTAGTCGCCAGTCATGCCGACGTCGCTGATAAAGCCCGTGCCTCCGGCGAGGATTTCGATGGTCGGCGCTTGGTGTATGGGTATGGGTCCCGACGACCAAGCTCGCCTTGCCATCGACGAAATGGCCGAACGCCCATTTCTCGCTCGACGCTTCGGCATGGAAGTCGACGAGCGAGGCGTCGCATGTCTCGCGGAGCGGCCAAGCCCCAAGTTCGCGCTTGACAGCGGCGAAAGGATCGTCGAGCGCCTCCATGAAGATCCGGCCCATCATGTTGACGATGAGGAGCCGTGCGCCGCCCTCGCTCTCGATCACCGCCGCGCCCCGACCCGGCGTTCCAGAGGGGAAATTGGCCGGGCGGATCAGGCGCGGCTGGCGCTCAATGAAGACGAGCGCCTCGCGCTGATCAAACGCATGATTGCCGAGCGTCACCGCATCGACGCCGACGGAGATGAAGTCCTCGAAAATCGTTTCGGTGAGGCCGAAACCGCCCGCGGCGTTTTCGCCGTTGACGACGACGAAATCGAGCTCCCACCGATCCCGCAACAAGGGGACTTGCTCAAGGACGACAGCGCGCCCCGACCTCCCGACGACATCGCCGATAAATAGCAAACGGATCATTGTGCGTTGAAGTGAATAATTTCCTGGTCGGTCACGACGACGTCCAGAGTTTGGTCATGCGTTTCATACGGCACGGCGGAGACTTCGCATACCCCATAGGCGACTCCGGCCGCGTGAATGGGTTTCATCGCCCGCAGCCGGGCGAGGCTCCGGTCGTAGAAGCCTGCGCCATAGCCGATGCGATTGCCCCGCCGGTCGAAGCAGGCGAGCGGCACGAACAAAAGATCCGGCTCGACAACGGGAGATTGCTCGAGGGGTTCGTGAATTGACATGGCGCCGGCGCGGGTCGGCTCGCCCGGTCGCCAGAGGCGAAAGCTGAGGGGCGATCCTTTGCTGACCACTGCCGGCAGGGCGGTCGCAAATCCCTCCACGGCAAGCGCGCTCAAAAGCAGGAGCGTGTCCGGCTCGTCGCGCAGCGGATGAAAAGCCGAGACAGTCTTAGGGCGCCAGAGATGCGCGAGGCGCAAGCCCTCCTCGGCGAGGCGACGGCTGAAAGCGGCGCGGGTGGCGGGCTCGACTCTCTCGCGCCGGGCGAGGGCGTCGCGGCGCAGCAGCGCCTTCGAATCAGCGTTGGTCGAGTTCAAGAGCGGGCCGCCGATCCGAAGACGCGTCAAAGCATAAAGCGCGGAGCCGAGACGGTCGTTGGACGGTGATCCCGGGCGCCTACCTAAGTAGGTGGGAGCCATATGCCGAAGCCCACGAGCCTCGACAGGGACAGCCCCCATAGGGATCGTACGGCCCCGAGGAATGTTGTCCTGACGCGCCACCCAGCTCCGCCACGGTTATGTAGGCGTTTCAGCAGCAAATGGCTAGGCCGGGCGCCGCCGGGCCATTTTGGCTTTTCCCGCGCCGAAAGGTTCTATCGCCGGGACGCAGCCGGGCTCTATGATCGCGGATCATGACAGAGCTTGCTCGACCCGAGGGCGCCGAACCGGCCCTGCTCGGATCTTCCGACGCCTTCAAAACCCAGATCGAACGCCGGGCGGAACTGCGCCGCATGCGCACGATCGCTACGATGCTGCTCGTTCTGATGGCGGCGATCTACGTCGCGATGCGGCGCGCGCCGGCGGCTTGGGTCTGGGCGCCGTATCTCGGCGCCTTCGCGGAAGCCGGCATGGTGGGGGCATGCGCCGACTGGTTCGCCGTGGTCGCGCTCTTTCGCCGTCCCCTAGGCTTACCGATTCCCCATACCGCCGTCGTGCCGGAGAATAAGCGACGGATCGGCGCGGCGATGGGGCGCTTCATCACCAACAACTTCCTTTCCCCCCGCGTCGCCATCGCGCGCCTCGCGTCGGTCGACTTTGTCGGTCTCGCCGCGCGCTGGCTCGAAGATCAGCGCAACGCGCGCTCGGTCGCCGCTGCTGTCGGGCGCGCCATTCCCTACGCACTCGACCTCGTGCCAAAGGCGGCGATCCACGAATGGGTCGCATTTGCGGCGCGGCGCGGGATCGAGGCGGTCCCGGCCGCGCCGCTCGCCTCCCGGGGCTTGTCGATCCTGTGGGCGCGGGGAGCGGGCCAGACGCTGCTCGACCAGGGCCTCGATTTTGTCGAGACGACGCTCGACCAGCACAAGGCGACGATTGTCAGGCACGTATCGCAAAAGACCTGGCGCTGGATCCCCAAATGGGTTGACGACATGATCGCCGCCAAGGTGGTCAACGGGCTCGCGGGCACCTTAAAGGAGATGCGCGACCCCGACCATCCCTGGCGCGAGCAGGCCAATCGGCTGGTCGAGAAATTGATCGACGATCTCGCGCGCGACTCAGAGATGCGGGCGCAAGGCGAGGCTTTGAAGCGGGAAATTCTGGCCAATCCAGTGTTCGCCGAGCAGGCTCGGGCGCTATGGGAAGAATTGGAAACGACGCTGAGGGATGATCTGCCCCGCCACCGCGAAGCGATTGTCCAGTGGCTTGTGACCTCGGCTGGCGCACTCGGCCAGTGGCTCGAAGAAGACGCCCTGCGCCGCGCAAGGATCAACCGGCGGCTCAGGCTCTTGGCGCTGCGGACGGTTCTGCCTCGTCGGGCGGAAATCGGCGGCTATATCGCCGCGGTGGTCGACAATTGGGACACCGCGACGCTCGTCAACCGCCTGGAGCTGCAGGTCGGCAAGGACCTGCAATATATCCGCATCAATGGCACGCTGGTCGGGGGGCTGGTCGGCCTCCTGATTTTCACGCTGTCACGCGCGTTTGGCGGCTAACCCTGGCCTTGTCGCCGCGCAACGGCCAAGATCGCATAACCGCGAAACCAGTTTTCAATCTCGCATGTCACGCCGCGCTCGGCAGACAGCGCCTCGAGCGCGTCGCTGAGATCGTCGCGCGGAGTCACGTCGAAGGCGGCGAGCCAACGCCGCAGGCCCGCCTTGAACGGGCCGGGCAAGCCGGCGCAATCGCCGAAATCGACGATCTCCACCGATCCGCCCGGCGCGACAACGTCAAGCGCATGCGCCAGCGCCTCGCGCCAGGGCGGGATCATCGATAATGCGTATGAGATCATCACGCGCTCAAAACTTGCGCAGCCGAACAGCGACGGCGAATCGAACACCGTCGCGTCCGCCTGGGCCAAGGCGACGCGCGAGGCGAGACCGGCGCGCGCGGTCGAAGCGGCCGCGGTCGCTAGCATCTCCCGCGACACATCGAGGCCGAACAGACGGACCTCGGGATAGGTCCGCGCCAGTTTGATGAGATTGCGCCCGGTGCCGCAGGCGATCTCCAGCACCTTGTCGCCGCGAGCGGGGCGAATGCGGGCGATCGCCTCATCGCGGCCTAGGAGATAGAATTTGCGGCTCAGGTCATAGATATGGCGCTGACGCCGATACATGCGGTCCATCAGCGCCGCGGCGTCGCTCATGACTCAGGCGCCTTTGAGCGTGTAGAGGTGGAAGGCTCCATAGATCGACGACCGATCCTGCCGGGTAAGCTCACGGCTGAGTTCGTCTTCGTAGCGCCATGCGTCAAGCACGTCGTGGGGCACGCGGCCCGGCAACAGCCGCTCTGCGGCGGCGGTGCGAAAGATCACCCGCGCGTCGGGCCGCGCGGTGCGATTGATCTCGGTCCAAAGCGCGGTCAACTCCGTGTCGTTCATCCAATCTTGCGCATCGAGCAGCGCATAGCGATCGAAGCTCGCGGCTGCCGAGTTGCGCAAAATGTCGGTGAACGAGCGCTGGATATACCGCACGCGGCTCGAGCGGCTGCGGACGGCCTCGAAATTCTGCCTCTGCAGATAGGGTGGGAGCGCGGGATTTGGGCCCGGCGCATAACGCCGCCCGAACGCCTGCCAGGCGAAATAATTGTCGGAGATGTCGAAGCCACAGGCCAGCCGCTCGAGCCGTTCGCTCAAGACCGCGCCGATTCCTAGCGGCGAATCGGCGGCGAGCGCGTGGTACTGGGCCGGCGGAATGCCAAGGCCGTAGAGCGACGCCGGTTGTTTCATCATCCAGCGGACCAGCGGCTTGTCGAAGATTGGGGCGAGGCGCTTCTCATAGAGCGCGCGCTGCTCGTCGAGCGTCCGCGCTTTCAGTACAATCGAGGGATCGAGGCCATGCAGGCGCGCCAGCGCGTGGCCTGCGCCAAGAAAGCGCCCGAGCACGCCATGGCGGTAGAAATTGCGGGCGAAAAGCCGGATGCGACGGTGGCCGAACGCCGTCCGCTTGTCCCAGTAGGCGCGCGCGGTCGGGTCGAGCTTTGCGCGCAGCCGGCGGTCATAAGCGGCGATATTAGCGCGCGCGTCGGCGCGACCGAAGAAGCGGAAGAAGCTCTCATAATCCGGCAAGTTCTGAGCTGCACAAATCTTAAGCCGGCCGAGCGCGATATGCGCCCCGTTGAGGTCGACCGCGGTGACGCCAGCGGGATCAGCCGTCAGATATGAGAGCACGTTGCACCCGCCGGAGGCAATTGCAATCACCTCGTGCCCCGGGCCGATGTCTAGCGCCTTCATATCGACGACCGGATCTTCCCAGATCTGAGGATAGACGAGGCGCTTGAATGCGAGCGTGAACAGGCGCTCGAGCACACCCGCGCGCGACAGCGGCTTCGAGCGATGGACAGCAGCCTTGAGCCCCGCGCTGGTGGCGCGACGCGCATTGTTGGTCGATAGCCGCACCTGAGCTTTTCCCATCGAACGTCGGTCGAAGCGCGCTAATCGAGTCGCATGACGAGGGCGTGACGGGGCGGGTCCGAGACACGTGTCATTTGGCGCCGGATTGTGGCGGCGCCGCTATCAAGCCCTCGATTCGCGAAAGGAAAGTCTTCAAGATCGGCGAGGCGTTGTCCTCGCGATACCCGATCATGAGATCGACGTTGACTGCTGCCCTTAAGGCGCCGGGCCGCGACGGGCGGAGGCAGATAGTCTTCGATCGAGACGGGCAGGAGCGTGACGCGTCGCTCTGACGTAACCATCGCCATGGCAAAATTGTCGATCCCGAAACGAGGCTCGACCTCAACTCCCGACCGTTTGAGGTAGCCGTGGACGGCGCTGCGCAACACGCGGGGAATCTCAGATATGCCGATGAAGGTCTCGCCCTTAAGATTGCGAGGATCGAAGGTCTTGCTCACGGGCGCGAGCCTGACGGTCGACGGCGACACGAACGCTTAGGGATGCCGGGAGGCGCTCTACCCCAGCCACCCTTGAACCGCGATCCCCGCGAACAGGATAAGCCCGGCGTCTCGGTTGGAGCAAAAGAGCCTCAGCGCCGTTGCGGGATCCGCACCCTCGACTCGCGACGCCTGCCAGCCGAGATGCGTCGCATACACGAGCCAGCCGATCAACGCGACCCAGCCCCCGCCCCCAGCTTCGATCGCGGCAAACGCCAGCGCCGCGGTCGCGGCATAGAACGCACCTACGCCGAGCTTGACGCGCGAGCCGAACAGGCGGGCGGTTGAGCGGATGCCGACAATCGCGTCGTCCCGCGCGTCCTGCAGCGCGTAGATCGTGTCATAGCCGATCGTCCATGTGAAGGCGGAGGCGTAAAGCAGGATCGGGGCCAGTGCCAAGCTCGCGAAAGACGCGCTCCAACCTATCAGCGCCCCCCACGAGAAGGCGAGTCCGAGCGCCGCCTGCGGCCAGGAAGTCACGCGCTTCGTCAGCGGGTAGATGGCAACGACGCCGAGCGAGGCGATCCCGAGCCAAATCGAGAACCGGTTGAAGCACAGGAGCACCGCAAGGCCGATCAGCGCCTGAGCGACGAGGAACGCCAGTGCGGCGCGAATCGTGACTCGCCCCGACGGCAACGGGCGATTGCGGGTGCGCTCGACCTGAGCGTCGAGCTTGCGGTCGAGAACGTCGTTATAAGTGCAGCCGGCGCCGCGCATGGCGATCGCGCCGATCAGAAAGAGAACAAGATGCCAGAGGTTGGGCCCTCGATGCAGGGCGAGGCCGGCGAGCGCCGTCGACTGCCAACACGGGGCCAGCAATAACTGCCATCCGGCGGGCCGGTCGAGACGCGCGAGCTGAACGAAGGGGAGCGCGAAATCCGGAGTGAGCCGCAACACCAAGCTCGCCGGCCGGGCGTCCGGCAGGCTGATCGCCGACGGCGGCGCGGCGGTCAAAGCGGGCCGGTCGGCAGCGGCTGAGCCTGCGGACCGGCACCCTGCGCCGCCTGCTCCTTCATCTTTTTCATCTGCGCCGCGACGGTGCACGCCTTGGCGTTGAACTGCGCGTTCTTGGCGTGATGCTCCTTGAGCTGGCTGATCGCCTCGTCCGGGAACGAGCACCAGTCCTTGTTCTTTTCCATATAGGCGATCAGTGCGCTTTCAGCCCGAACGAGACCCGACGATTTCGCGCAGAACCCCTCGGGATCCATCGGCTTGCCGTGAAAAGACTTGGCGTAATTGTTGACGATCTCCAGTTGCGTGTTGCGCTCCTGGGCCAGCTTCTGCATGTCGGCGCCGCAATCTGCATAAGCCGATCCGCTCAGTCCAACGGCCAGAAAGAACCCAAACCCCAACCCGCCAAGCCGTTTTCCTGCCACCGCGTCCAACCCCGAGTCGCGCCGCTCCCGATTCGCCCGGCACAAACCTCAAAAAAAAGGCAAAAGCGCGGCTGCGGCTCTCCACAGTTAGACCCACGCGCGGGATGCATAGTCGACCCCATAACGGCCGGGCGTCGAGGCGATCGCCGCCATCCCAACCAGCACCGCATCCTCCCGCGTGACGAGCCGGGTGGGAATGCGCTTGGCGAGGCCGTCGACCGGCGCCTTGGCCTCGAAGGCTTGGCGAAACGCGGCCTCATCGAGAAAATCCACCACCCTCGGCAGGACGCCGCCGGAGAGCGTAACGCCGCCGGTCGCCACAAAGGTCACCGCCATGTCGCCGGCGAAGCGCGCGACGATATGCCAATAGAGCCGGAGACTCTTCGCCTCTTCGCCTGTGGGATTAGCGACCGCCGCCGCGGTGACAGCGGGCGGCCCTACGTTGGGATCAGGCGCTCCCTTAGCCATTATGCGCGCGCGATGGACGCGCGCGAGGCCCGCGCCGGAAATGACGCTCTCGCTGGTGATGCGTCCGTGCGCGCGCTCTAAATGCGGCCAGAGCGCGTATTCTTCCTCAGAGATCGGGCCGAAATCGATGTGGCAGGCTTCCGACGACACGGGGGTAAAGCGCCCGTCCGCCTCGACCAACGCGGCGACGCCAAGCCCGGTGCCTGGCCCAAGGATGACTTGCGGACCCTCTGACCCGAACCTGAGCAGGCCGATGCGCCGCTCCCAAACCTCTGGAATGGTGGGTAACGACAGCGCCTGCGCCTCGAAATCATTAAGCAGCAGTCCCTGTTTCAGACCGGTGCGGCGCGCGGCGTCTGGGCCGTCCATCATCCACGGGGCGTTGGTGAGCTTGAGCGTCCGCCCAACGACCGGCCCTGCCCCGCAGGCGATCATCGAGCCGGGCCTCGTCCCAAGCTTGGGCACGGCGGCCTCAATCGCCTCCGCCAGCCCCGGATAATCGCCCGTGCGCAAATGAACGATCTCGCTCAGCCCAGCTCCAGCCTCGCTGACCAACGCGAAGCGCACATTGGTGCCGCCGGTGTCGCAGACGAGAGCGGGAAACGGGAACGTGAATTCGGTCATGAGGGACCATAACGCAGAACGCTGGGCCGGCGGTCAAGCCGTAGAATGTCCTTATCTGGCCGAAATCAAGTTAGGCTCGGACATTCCACAATGACGGCCGGCTGCCTGGCGACGCCCGGCTTCTACAACTTCTTCTACGCTCTGCCATCGCGCGGTGGACTTGAACCGGAATGGCGGCGCCTGAATTCGCTAACGATGTCGATCCGCGCAAGGGCGGGGCTACGCGCTGTCGGTAGCAGACGATATGTCCGGTTTGGGTAGCGCACGATCTGTCCGGTAAGTCCGGCCCTTTTTGGAGGGGTTGGATGCGCGGGACGGAGGCCCTTCAGGGGGTGCGCATGGCGGTGTTTTTGAATCTTTGGCGCCGCTGGGAATCGGCGGAGCTCAATCAGGCGGAGGCGGCTGAGTTGCTCGGGGTGAGCGAGCGGACGTTCCGGCGCTGGACGCGGGCTTATGAGGAGGACGGCGAGGCCGGCCTCATCGACCGCCGGCTCGGCAAGGCGTCGGGCAAGCGGGTTCCGACGGACCGGGCGGAGGAAGTGGAGCGGCTCTACCGCGAGCGCTATCAGGGCTTCACGGTCAAGCATTTCCACGAGCATCTGATCAAGGACCACGGCTTCGGCTGGAGCTACACCTGGTTGAAGCTGCATCTGCAATGGACGGGCGTCGCGCCCAAGGCGCCGCGCAAGGGGGCGCACCGCAGGAAGCGCGAGCGGCGGCCGCTGCCGGGGATGATGCTGCACCAGAGCCTGCCCCCGCGAAGGCGGGGGACGGCTCGCGCCATGAATGGCTCGAGGGCCAGGCGCTCGATCTCATTGTCACGCTCGACGACGCGACGGGGTCGATCTATTCGGCCTTTCTCGTCGAGGAGGAAGGCACCGCCTCGACCTTCCGGGCGCTGAGCGAGGTTTTCGCCGAGCACGGCATGCCGATGAGCCTCTACACCGATCGCGGGGCGCATTCCTTTCACACCCCGAAGCAGGCGGCGAGATCGATCGGGGTCATCCGACCCAGGTCGGCCGGGCGCTCGCGCAATTGGGCGTCGAGCATATCGGGGCTATTCGCCGCAGGCGCGGGGCCGCTCGGAGCGGGCGTTCGGGACGCTGCAGGATCGTCTGGTCAAGGAGCTCAAGCTCGCCGGGATCGCGACGGTTGAGGCGGCCAACGCCTTCATCCGCGACGTCTATCTGCCGGCCCACAACGCCCGCTTTGCGCTTGAGGCGCCGGCGAGGGCTCGGCCTTCGTCCCGATCCAAGGCGTCGATCTCGACGAGATCCTGTGCGTGCAGGAGGAGCGGCAGGTCGGCGCCGACAATTGCGTGTCCTATCGGACGCTCAAGCTGCAGATCCCCGAAAGCCCGATGCGGCCCCATTTCGTGCGCGCGCGGGTCAAGGTCCACGTCCACGTCTATTCCGACGGCTCGCACGCCCTCTTCCGGACCCAGATGCATCGGCCGCTACGACGAGAACGGAAGGCTCAAGGAGGCCGCTTCAGTCCAATGCGCCGCTTAAATCCACTCGGCGACGTAGCCCCGTGGACGGCATGGACAAGCCTCCGGCTTGCCCACCCCGCCCACAGGAGAACAGAACCAGAAGAAGCGGACATTTGATGGGCTACCAAAACCGGACAACTTCATTCGCTATCGACACCTCAACCTTAGAGGTACGCCATACCTCGACACGTTATCCGATCGCTGGCGCGCGCTTTCAATTTCTTGTAATTGATTTTTCGAGCTTCATTTCAGGAAATTGACCTTTGGCGATTGCGGGCGGATGTCTGTGCAGAGCGGTGCGGTATGAAGTCAAAGCGGAGGCGCCGCTAGGCGCGCGCCATTGCTGGTGCTGGGTATGCCAATATCTCGGAGGCGGGACCGGCGCTGTTGGCGCACTCTTCCGGAAAGAGGATGTCGCCGTTTCGGGTCCGCTAAGCGACTATGTTTGCCAGGCCGACAGCGGCGCGACCATGCACCGGCGCTTCTGCGCCCAATGCGGCACGCAGGTTTTCAGCGAAGCGGAAGAGCGGCCGGCGGTCACCTTCATTCGCGCGGGAACACTTGATGACCCGAATCTGGCGGCGCCAACGGCGATCATCTGGCCTCGATCCGCGCCGAAATGGGCGTGCTTCGACCCCCATCTGCCCAAGATTGAAGGACAACCACCGCCGCTGAAAGTTTGAGCCGAGGCACAGGTGAAAAAAATGCCTGAGGGAATTGCCGTCAACGGGGACGTGATCACTTGGGCGTGTGAACGCGCCGGCTTAGCCCGGAAGACACAGAAATTTCCGAAGATCGCGGCGTGGGAGGCCGGCGCGGCGTCGCCGAGCTATCCGCAACTGGAATCCATGGCGGACGAGTTTCGGATTCCGATTGCGGTATTCTTTTTTCCGAGCGGCCAAACGTGCCCCGGATTGAGGAGACATTCCGCACCCTGCCCGACACCGAGTTTGCGCCCTTCCGCGACGCATCCAGTTTTTGCTGAGGAAAGCGAAGGCGTTTCAACTCGGCCTCTACGAACTCACCCAGGGGCACAACCCGGCGGAACGGCTCATCACGCGCGACGTGGAATTCACGGTGCGAATGTCGCCCGACACTATAGCCGCGCGTGCGCGCAGCGTCGGGTGCATGTCGCACGCAGAATTCATGGATGCGGAAAACTGGAGCTTCTAAGTTAATAAAAGCGCCGGCCAGCTAGCTCCGCTAAGTTGATAACGTCACACTTTGCGTGCATCCATGGCCGGCCGCCGCGACATGCGGTGAATTCGGGAGGAAATCGAAGCCCATGTCCCTTTCGCTCTATGAGATCAGCGTGCCGGTCTACGAGCGCGGCCTCAACGCGTTCCTCGCCATTCTCGATAAGGCTGAGGAGCACGCCGCATCGCGCAAGTTCGACCCAAACAACTACCTCGCCATGCGGCTGAGCCCGGACATGTTTCCGCTCGTCCGCCAGGTCCAGTCATTCTGTGACCACGCCAAGAACTCGTCGTTCCGGCTGGCCGCCAAAGACCCTCCTGTGAAGGAAGACAAGGAGACGACGGTCGCCGAATTGCGCGCGCGCATCCACGCGACTCTCGACATGCTGAAATCGATCGACGCGAAGGCGATGGAGGGCGGGGAGACCCGCGAGATCGTCATCCCCGCCGGGGCCAACAAACTAAAGCTTCCGGGCGCCGACTATCTCCTGCATTTCGCCATGCCGAACTTCTATTTTCATTTGACCACGGCTTACGACATCCTGCGCGCAAGTGGGGTCGAGATCGGCAAGCGCAACTTTATCGGCGCAGTTCCGAACCTCGTTCGCGCGTGAGAGAACAGCAACCATGACCATCACCAGACTACACCCGGGCTCGCGCATGTCGCAGGCCGTCATCCATGGCTCGACGATCTATCTTGCCGGCCAGGTCGCCGATCAGGCGAAAGGCAAGAGCGTCGGGGATCAGACCAAGGAGATTCTCGCCACGATCGAGCGCCTGCTCGCCGAAGCCGGATCGGACAAGACCAGGATTCTGTCGACCACCATTTATCTCGCCGACATAGCGACCTTCGCCGAAATGAACGCAGTGTGGGACGCGTGGGTCGTCGCCGGGCATACGCCGGCGCGCGCAACCGTCGAAGCCAAGCTCGCAGCGCCGGCCTATACGGTCGAGATCGCCTGCATCGCGGCCAGGTCCGAGCTGACCCTATTATAGCCCTTCGAGGAGGCCCTTTCGGTGCTTGTCCAATCGCTCGACAATGGCAGGGAACCATTCGAGCGGATGGCGTCGCCCGAGGAAGCGGTCGACCGGCTCGCTCGCCTTTACACTGAAGCAACCGACGCCTTGCACGGCGCGGTCGAGCGCTTTCTCAAGGACGGCGAGCCGCCATCATCAGCGACACGCGCCTTGTTCCGCTATCCCGAGCTGCGCCTCACTTATGCGCCGAGCGGCCCGGCGCTCTCGAGCCCGCGCGCGTTCGCCAAGTTCAGCGAGGCGGGCGTCTACGCGACGACAGTTACGCAGCCAGCGGAGTTTCGCGGCTATCTGCTCGAGCAGCTCGAGCCGCTGGTGGCGGAATACGGGGCCACGATCGAGGTCGGCGTCGGAGCGCAGGAGATTCCCTACCCTTACGTTATCGAGAGCGGCGACGAGCTGACGCGGGGAGGAGGCGCTGACGCCGCAGAGCTCGCGCGGTTCTTTCCTGTGCCTTCGCTGGCGACGATTGGCGACGAGACCGCTGACGGTGAGTTCGACTTCGGCCCCGAGCGGCCCCTCTCACTGTTCGACGCGCCGCGGGTCGACTATTCGCTGCGCCGCCTTGTGCACTACACCGGCTCCGATTGGCGCGCGATGCAGCCCTGGGTGCTCTTGACCAACTATCACCGCTATGTCGATCAGTTCGTGCAATGGGGCTTGAAGCAGCTGCATGCCGGAACGGGCATCGAGCAGGTCGTTCTGCCGGGCAACGTCGTCATCGACTCGTCGATTTCGCCGGCCGAGGCGGAAGCGCGCGTCAGCGCCGTCGCCTGGCATCGGTTCCAGATGCCTGCCTATCATTGCGTGCGCGCGGACGGACGCGGGATCAGTCTGGTCAACATCGGCGTCGGGCCGTCGAACGCGAAGACGATCACCGACCATATCGCGGTCTTGCGGCCGCATTGCTGGCTGATGGTAGGCCATTGCGCCGGACTTCGGCAGTCGCAGGTGATCGGCGACTATGTGCTGGCGCACGCCTATCTCAGGCGCGACAACATCCTCGACGAGGCTGTGCCGCTGGAGACCCCGATTCCGGCGCTCGCCGAGGTGCAGGTGGCGCTTCAGGAGGCGGTGGCCAAGGTCACAGGGGATCGCGGCGAAGCGCTCAAGCGCCGTTTGCGCACCGGCACGGTCGTCACCGACGATGACCGCAATTGGGAATTGCGCTGGTCGAAGGAGCGCCGCATCATCAACATTTCGCGAGCTATCGCAGTCGACATGGAATCGGCGACGGTGGCCACGCAGGGATTCCGGATGCGCGTGCCCTATGGGACGCTGCTCTGCGTCTCCGACAAACCGCTGCACGGCGAGATCAAATTGCCGGGCGCCGCCAACGCATTTTACGAGCGAGCCATCGCTGAGCACCTGCAGATCGGCATTGCGGCGATCGGCCTGTTGCAGAGCCAGGACGATACTCTGCACTCACGCAAGCTCAGAAGCTTCGACGAGCCGCCGTTCCGGTGAGGGGCGCTAGCTGATCACCACCACCGGAGTGCCGACATGCACCCGGTTATAGAGGTCGATTGCATCCATATCGCGCATGCGGATGCAGCCCGAGGACACGTGCCCCCCGATTTCCGACGGCTCGTTGGTGCCGTGGATGCGGATCAGCGTGTCCTTGTTATCCACGAAGAGATAGAGGGCGCGGGCTCCGAGCGGATTGTCCCACCGACCTTCGAGCGGCCCGTGCTGCTTGTAGACCTGGAACTGGGGCCAGCGCTCCATAATCGAAGCCGTCGGCATCCAGGTCGGCCATTCCTTCATCGCTCCAACCTCGGCGCGGCCGGTCCATCCCATATATTCGGCGCCGCTTGCGATGCGGTATTGGACCGCTTGGCCGTGGGGAAGGACGAAATAAAGATAATTCGTTGTGGTGTTGACGATGATGGTGCCAGGCTTCTCGGGCGTTTGATACTGGACGATGCTGCGGCGGGTGGGAATCGTCCACTCGTCCGGCTCCGCGAGCGCCATCATCTGCTTGTCGCGCGGGGTGAGTGTCGGGTCGGGAAGGCCGGCTTGGACCACCGGCGTGCAGCCGCTCACCAAGGCCACTACGGCCAGCACCAGCCCCACAACGACCACATTCGTCTTCATCGCCGCCCCGTCGATCTCACCGCTAATGATTTGCTTACCATAAAACTTAACGGTTTCAGCAAGGTTACCAAACGGAAGCGCTGGCGTCTTTTCACGATACCGCGAGCCCGCCTGGAGGTTCCCCCACCCAGGTTTCGCCACAAAAGCTTCTAGCGAAACCTCCCGGTGGAGTCCAACCGATTGTCGCCAGGTCGTTTGCTGAAAGCTACCTACTGAGGCAAAAATGCGACAATCGAGCAAATGTTCCCGCCACACTCCTAACCCTAACGGAAGTACGATGACCCAATGGCCGGCGCGCCTCGTCTTGGTTGGGGCCGGAAAGATGGGGGGAGCGATGGCGCAGGGGTGGCTCGCCACCGAACTCTTTGCGTCCTCGCTGACTATTCTCAAGCATAATCCGTCGCAGGAGATCGCTTCGCTCTCGGCTGAGCGGGGCGTTGCGCTCAACCCCCGCGTCGCCGCCCCGCCCCAGGAGATGCTGGTGCTGGCGGTCAAGCCGCAAAGTCTCGATCAGGTCGCCCCAGAGATCGCCGCGCATCTCGGAGAGCGCTCACTATTTTATCCCATCATTGCCGGCAAGACCATCGCCAATCTGATGGCGCGCCTTCCTGAGGCGCACGCGGTCGTGCGAGCAATGCCTAACACGCCAGCCGCGATTGGCCGCGGGGTCACCGCAGCTTTCGCGAACGCCTACGTCGATGAGGAGCAAAGGCGCTGGTGCGAGCACCTGCTCGGGGCAGTCGGAGCGTTCTTTTGGTCCATGACGAAGGCGCGATCGACGCAGTCACCGCGATTTCCGGATCGGGCCCCGCTTATGTATTTGCCCTGACCGAAGCTCTCGCTGCCGCCGGCGAGAAACTTGGGCTCTCGGCGGACTTGTCGATGAAGTTGGCTCGGGGCACGGTCGAAGGCGCGGCCGAAGCCCGTTCGCCGCGAAGCCTTCGCCAGCGACCCTGCGCCGCAACGTCACCTCCCCGGGCGGCACCACCGCCGCCGCGCTCGCTGTGCTTGAGGACGCCAAAGGGCTTAACGATCTCATGGCGCGGGCGACCGCCGCAGCCCGCGCCCGCGCGGCGGAGATGGCAGGTTAAGGGGCTTGCTTGGCGGCGGACGGCTGAGCGCCTACATTGGGTTGAAAACCAGCACCGAGGAGCGCGTCATGGCGGCAAGACCAAAAAGTGAGGGCAAGTCAGCGCCTACCGATGCCCGCGGCAAAATCGTCGACGCCTTGATGGAGCTCGCCGCGGAGCAACCTTTCGAGGATATTTCGGTGCGCGACATTTGCAAGGCCGCCGGCGTCTCTCTAGCCGACTTCCGGGACGCCTTCCCTTCCAAGGGGGCGGTGCTCGCCGGTTTCACACGCCGCATCGATCGCATCGTTCTTGCGCAAGACGATGGGGAGGTGGCGGTGGAATTAAGCGTGGGCGGCTGATTGAGGTGAACATGCGCCGTCTGGAAGCGATGAGGCCCTCCGGGGAAGGCCTTCGCGAAGTCGTCGCGTGGCTGCGGCGCGAGCCTGCCGCGGCGTTGGCGATAAATCAGGTCGCGCTATCCTCGATGCGCTTCATGCTCGAAGCGGCCGGGATCGAAGCGGAAGGTGCGTCCGGCGCAATCAAGCTCCAGGGGCTGGCGCTCGCCTGGGGGCGCGTCCTTCAAACTTGGCTCGATGATGACGATCCCGCTCTGTCCAAGACCATGGCGGAACTCGACCGCGTGCTGACACGTGGCGAGCGGGCGGTCGCTGGCCTCGACCGGATGAGCGCGCTGGCGAGTCCGTTTAGCGCGCTCGCGAAAGCGGCCTTCGACGCAGGCCGCCGAGCACGAAAGGGCGGGTTTCGCCCAGCGCGCAAAGGCCATCCAGACGGTGAGGACGTGACAGCGTTATGAGCGCTGAGCACGTTTTTTGGGGGAGATCGGCGCTGAACATTCATCCCGAAATGCTTTGGGCGCTGGCCACGTTCGCCTTCGTCGCAGGAGTTACGCCCGGGCCGACAACCTGATGTTGATGACGTCAGGCGTAAAATACGGCTTGGGGCGCACCGTGCCTCATCTGGCTGGCGTGATCCTAGGCTTCGGGTGATGATCGCGCTGGTCGGCCTTGGGCTCGACATCCTATTCCAGCGCTTTCCGCAATCCTGCCGGTCATGCGGATCGCCGGCTCGATTTATATGGTGTGGCTCGCGCTCGAAATCGCGCTCGCCAAGCCTATCGGCGAGCTCGAGGCCGGCGGACGGCCGATCGGCTTTCTCGCCGCGGCGGGCTTTCAGTGGGTCAATCCCAAGGCTTGGGTGATGGCGTTAAGCGCGCTCGCGGCTTACGCGGGCGTCGTCGATGGCTATACAAGAAGCGTCCTTTTCGTCGCGGTTCTATGCGCCTTGATAGCAATCCCATTCAGTGGCGCCTGGTTGCTGTTCGGCGGGCACCGTCAGCTTAACGAGTTGAGAAAGGTCCACGGGGTAAGCGGAGGCCATGTCGAGTGTCCGTGATCCGCTCTATCGCCGTCGTCGCTTCCCGCCGGAGATCATCAGCCATGCGATCTGGCTCTATTTCCGGTTTGCCTTGAGCCTTCGCATGGTCGAGGAGATGCTGGCGGCGCGCGGGATTTGCGTGACGTACGAGACCCGTGCGCCAGTGGGGGAAGAAGTTTGGCAAGACCTTCTCCGATCAGATCCGCCAGCGCGCGCCTGCTCGCGGCGACAAATGGCATATGGATGAGGTCTCCGTCTCGATCGCGGGCGAGCAACACTGGCTGTGGCGCGCCGTCGATCAGAATGGCTTCGTTCTTGACGTCTTGATCCAGCGTCGAAGAGACACGCGCGCGGCGCAAAGGCTTATGAGGAAGCTCCTGAAATCCGCCGTGACGCCGCCGCGCGTCATGATCACCGACAAGCTCGGTTCATACGGCGCGGCAAGGGCGAAGATGGATCTTCGCGTTGAACACCGCCAGCACAAGGGGCTGAACAACCGGGCGGAGAATTCTCATCAGCAGACAAGACGACGCGAACGGATCATGAAGCGATTCAAATCAGCCCGGCAGGCCCAACGGTTTCTGTCGGTTCACGATCAAGTCGCGAACCTCTTCCACATCCCTTATCCCGAATTCGCCACTGCTGACTTCCGCCGCGCTTCGCGCGAGCGAGCCTTTGCGCTCTGGCGCGAGATCTCCAGGACGGGCGCTGCCGCCTGACCTCAGCTATAAGAAAAATCGTCTCTCTTCGGCCCAGCGTTCGCTCAAGTTGACGATGCCCTTTCGAGGCTGGCGATCTGGTTGACCTTGACTTACAATGCAAATGCATTACTTGGGATGGCGTAGACGACGCAAGGAGCCGGCTATGGCCAAGACCGCCGAAATCCTCGAAATCCCCGCGACCATCACGGACCGCGGCCAGACGACCGTGCCCGCCGCCATCCGCAAGATGCTCGCCCTGGGGAAAGCGCGACCAAGCCGTTTCGAGGGCTCGCAGACGGCACCGTCGTGATCGCAAAGAAGCAGTCGAGCGCCGACGATGGCGATCCTGTACTCGGTACGTTCCTTGCATTCCTGGCCCGCGACATGACGAACGAGCCGGTCCGAATTCGGCCGGTGCCGAAGTCGCTAGTCCCGCGCGGCAAAAATTTGGTCAAGGGCATCAAGGTCGACCTCGAAGCTGCCTCTGCCGGATGATGATGCGTGAGCGACGACACCTTCAAGGTCAACGGATGGACGATCTACGCCCATCCGCTTTTTCTCGACCAGCTCGAGGCGATGACCGCGACGGTCGAGAGGGCGCGCAAAAAGGATCCGAGGGGATACAGGAAAAAGCGCGCCTGGAACGCTCCCCCCGGTCGTTGAGGCGGGTTGAGGATATCCCAGGCGACCCAACCCGCGACATCTACCGGCAAGGAAGCACGCTTGGTGAAGACTACAAGCACTGGTTTCGCGCGAAATTCCTGCAGCAATTCCGGCTGTTCTTTCGCTACCAACAATCGGGAGACGCCAAAATAATCGTGCTCGCCTGGGTCAACGATGACTTGTCGCTACGCGTCCACGAGAGCGCCAGCGACGCTTACGCGGTTTTTCGAAAGATGCTCGAGCGAGGAGACCGACCTGATACTTGGAAGGAGTTGCTTGCTGCTGCTTCGCAGCCAGCGGTGAAACGCCGGCTCGCGCGAGCAACACGCGAGGGCTGATGATCGAGACCGCGCGCGTCGACATTTGCTATCGCTGATCGGCACGAGCTGAGCTTTTACTGGTTGTCCCGACCTGGGCCGATGAGTGGTTCTATCGTATACCGGGCAAACCGCAACCGCTTCGTCGGACGTTTCGATAAACAGCATCGTCAATGGCCGCTTGCCCTTGAGGTTGCGCAAGTCGCTGACCGTCAACCGATTGTGTTTTGTCAGAGCCATTCA
>CAVOLE010000044.1:0-178830 GCA_963696665.1 uncultured Alphaproteobacteria bacterium | reverse complement strand
ATCATGTCGAGGACTTCGGTCCGCTCCATCGTCAGGCGCTCCTCAAGGCGTCGTAGCGGGTGCAATCGGCGACCGGGGCATGGCGCAGCCGTAGCGCCGCAGGCGTGTAGATCGGTTCGGCCGGTTCGGGATCGCGGCGGCGCGCCAGAATGTTGAGGACGACGTCGGCGGAATGGACGCCCTCGCTCAGCGCCTGGGCGCAGGCCGCCTCGACCTCGGACATGCCGTCGGTCAGGACGGCGGCGAGAATCTTGACCATCTGCCGGTCGCCGTCGTCAGAGCCGGCCAGCCTACGCCGGATCCTCTCCAGGGCGCCGGGCAAAACCCAATCCCGGAACGGCGCGCCGTTGCGCAGCGCGCCTGGCTTGCGGGCTAGCACAGGCACGTAATGCCAGGGATCGTAGACCGTCCTGCCGCGGCCGAAGGACCGCTCGTGTTCGGCGACGATCCGGCCGTCCTGGCGAATGATGATCCGGTCGGCGTAGGCATGGATCTCGACCGGGCGCCCGACCGCGCCAGCGTTCACCGAGTATTTGTTGTTGTCGAACCGGACCAGGCAGGTCTTCGACACCGAGGCCGGCAGGGCGTGGAAACCGTCGAACCGGCCGCGATAGGGAACGAGCCTCGGCCGCTCCTCCTCGAAAACTTCCCAGATCGTCCGATCCGGCCATTCGGTATGGGGATGGGCTTTCGCAAAGACCAGACATCGGTCGAGCAGCCAGGCGTTGAGCTCGCCATAGCTCTTGAAGCGGGGCTTTGGGGTGAAGAACCGCTCGCGGACAAGCCCGACCTGGTTCTCGACCTGACCCTTCTCCCAGCCGGACGCCGGCGTGCAGGCGACTGGCTCGACCAGATGGTGCGAGCACATCTGCAGGAAGCGGCGATTGTATTGCCGGTCCTTGCCGACGAAGACCGCGTCGACCGCCGTTTTCATGTTGTCGTAGATTCCCCGCGCGCAAGCGCCCCTGAAGAACGCGAAGGCGCGCTCGTGCGCGTCGAACACCGTCTCCTGGCTCTCGCGAGGATAAGCGCGCACGAACATCATCCGGCTGTGGCAGAGCCGGACGTGCGCGACCTTCAGGGTGGTCGTCACACCGCCAATCAGCGCGATCTCGTGGCTCCAATCAAACTGGTAGGCTTCGCCCGGCGCAAAGCTCAGCGGAACATAGGCGTCAGCCGTTGTGCTCGCGCGCTTCTCCCGCCAGGCGATCGCATAGCGCCTGACCGCCGCGTAGCTGCCTCCATAGCCAAGAGCGCGCAGGTCCTCGAAAATCCGGATCAGCGTCAGACGCTCGCGAGCGGGCCGACCGTCGTTCTCATCAAGCAGGGCCTCGAGTTGCTCCCGCCAGGGGCCAATCCGCGGCAACGGTTGCTGCGACCGCTCGTAGCGAAACTCGGTCGCGTTCGACCGGATGACCTTCCGAACCACCTTCCGCGAAACATGCAGGTCACGGCAGATCTCCTTGATCGCCTTCCCCTGTGAAAAATAGGCCCGCCGTATCTTCGCGATCGTTTCCACAACAAGCATTCCAACCCAGGCCTCCCAGCTGTCGGAAGGCCAATGTGAACCCGGCGCCGCCAGGGTTCCGATTGGATGCAAATCAGCCCCGCAGCGGGGTCCCTATTCCATGAAAAATCACAGCCTCGCCTTTCGGGCTTGGGCCTTTCGCTTGGCATCGCCGCCGAAGGTTCCCGCAGTTCAACGCAAGAGCCTGAAACAGGATCGCGCCGCCTCTATGCCGGACGTCGTCTGGCCCATAAGCAGGCATCGTCCAGACTGATCCCGGCGCAACTTCACTCGCCGGTCTCTCACCTGACGCCTTTGAAGCGCCTTTTCCGCAACGCTCACGACCCCGGTTTTTTTGGCCGACGCCGCTTGCGGTCGTTTGCGACCCGCTCCTGCAAGCCGATCGCGAGGGACCTACCCCCATCTCTCACGCCGCTTGCTGCGGCACACTGATGTCGGCCACCCAGATCTGATCGAGGCCGGTGGGCTTGAGGCCGCGCGTCAGGTTGGGAGCGATCTCGAACGCATGCCGGCTCATCGTCGTTTGCGGAACGAACGGGCGCCGCCTTAGAGCAAGCAGGTTGTCTTCGCGCGCCAGGCGCAGCACCCGCTTCATGTCGACGATCAAGCCCTGACGCCGGAGCTCATGAGCGATGCGGCGATAGCCGTAATGGCGATTGGAAAGCGCAAGGCGCTGGATGAGGTCGCGCAGATCGGCGTCGTCGCGTTTCGAAGCCTTGGGCGCGAGACGTCGGTAGTAGCCGGCGCGCGACACGCCGCCCAAGGCGCATAGACGCTGAACGTCGGCGTCCTTCTCGGAAAAGCCCTGCGGTTCGGCGGTCATGTCTTGGATGATCGCGTAGAGGCGGGCGCGCCGCCGTCCCGGCTCGTCGCGTCCCACAGCCGCAAGGCTTCGCGAGAAAAATGAAGGTCCGCCTGTTGGCGGCCAAGAATCCGCTCGAGTTCGGCGATCCGCGCCTTGGCCTCGGCGAGTTCATTCGCGCCGCCTGCGGCGGAGGGGCCGGCGTCCGCGGACGCAGGCTCCGGCGGCGCAGGCGGCGGTCGCCACCCGACCTTGCGCCCACGCTTGCGGTTGAGCCCAGCCGGCCCATGCCTCCGATAGGCCTTCAGCCAATCGTAAAAGCAGCTTGCGCGCCACTCTCAATTCGCGCGCCACGCTGGCCGCACCTCGCCCCCTCGACCCGTTTGACGAGGGCGACCTTGAACTCAGTGGAAAAACACCTTGGCGATGCCTCCGACATGCTTCCCCTCTCGGAAGCCATGTCACCCTTTATCGATGTCTCGCTCTCGGGGTCCAGTCCAATTTGGATCACACGGTTCTTGCGATGTCGAGCAAATTCCGAATCCATACGCGGCGCGTCATCCCACGATTTTCAGTGACAAAGCGCCTGACTTGCGGTCGCAACCAAATACAACTAAAAGGTTGTATCAATTTAACCCGGTGAGTCGAGCTTGGCGATTCGCTTATTCCTCGGCGTCTGCATGGGATTGGTGGCGTTAGGGGCGGCTTGGGCCGAGAAGGGCTCCTTCGCCGGCGAGCACCAGACCGAAGCAGGCGAGCGCCAGACCGAGATCCACTACGCGCCGCGAGAAAACCTCGAGAGTGTCGATGCTCGCGAGATCGGCCGCGCCCGATTCTCCATCGACATCGCGGCTTACGTCCTCTCTGACCCCCGGATAGCCGAGGCGTTGATCGCCGCGGCGGAGCGTGGCGTTGTTATCCGTCTTTATTTGGACAGGTCGCAATTCGCGGAGCACAGACCCACAAGGGGCGGGGTCATTGAGGCGCTCCTTGCACATCCGAATGTCGCGGCGCGGGTCAAGGGCGAAGGCGTTTTAATGCATTTGAAGGCCTACGCCGTCGATGCGGAGGTCTTGCGAACCGGTTCAGGCAACTTTTCCCGCTCCGGGCTCGCCGCCCAGGACAACGACGCGATCTTTATTACCGATCCGGCAATCGTCGATGCGTTCGAGGGCAATTTCGAACGCATTTGGGCCCGGGCAAGGAACATCGATGCTCTCGATGCAACTCCCTGAGCGAACGCCTTAGCGCGAATTGTCGCGCGTTCGCGGCAGCCCTAACGGCGTGTAGCGCTCGTAACGCTGGCTGAACACGTCGGCGACAGTCTCCGCCTGTCGGTTCGCCGCGTCGTTTTGCGCTGCCAGGATCGACGAGACGTGCCAGCGCCACGTGTACGCGTCATCTGTGTTCGGGCCCGTGGCTACCTCGGTCACTCCCGCAGCGTAACCCACCCCGCTTCCGATTACGGTCGCAACAAGAATGAGGGACTTCCGCATCGTCTCCTCCGTCCTCTTGGCGTCTATTGTCCGCGCCGCGCTCGCTTATCCCCCATCCGAACGACGCTAATTAATGAAGTGTAAACATAGATTTGTGGCTTGGCTAGGGCGATTCGCTCTTTGATTCCATTTCGCGCAGCAAGTTGCTCGCCATTGTACGAGTTATACGTCTGCCTTGCGTCAAAGCTTCATTGTCGAGCGTCGCGACAAGCGCTCGCGCGGCTCCAAGCGAACGCTCGATTCTCAGCGCAATGTAGGTGATCACGTGAGGCTCAACCTGGAGCTGTCGATCGCTGAACAGCTTGAAGAGAACCGCCTCGGTCAATTCGATGTCCGGAGCGGCGAGGCGCACGACCGGCGCCAGCCGAAGTCGCGACAGAAGGTCGGGAGTGTTGAGGTCCCAAGCGTCGGGAGCGGCGCGGCCGGTCATGAGCAGCCACGCGTTGTTTTGCAGCGCGCCGTTCATCAGGTGAAAGAAGAGCGCCTCCGCGCGCTTTGCGCCTTCGGCATCTTCGATCAGCACGGCGTGAGCCTGAGCACAAGCCTCGATGCTCTGTTCGTCCAGCTCTTCCCCGGAGAGCGTGACCGCGTGGGCGGCGCGGGCCCAGATCGCGCCGAGGTGGCTTTTTCCCGCCCCCTCCGGCCCGACGAGCATCAACATGCGACCGGCCCAGTTCGGCCAGAGTTCTATCGCCGTCAGCGCCTCGAGATTTGACGGCGCAGGAAGAAAATCCTCGCGTGCGAAGCTTGGCGAATGCGGCCAGCGGAACGTCAGCTGGCGCGGCGGGGCCATCATTGGCTCTCCGGCTCCGTGCGGCCTCGGTAAAACGGGCTGGTCAGGTAGACGGCAATCAGATGGCGGGCCACAACGCCAATCGCCGCTGCGGTTGGAACGGCGATTAGCAGCCCAAGGAAACCGAACAACTGGCCGAAAGCCAAGAGCGCGAACATCAACCAGACCGGGTGAAGCCCGATCGATTCGCCAACGAGCTGCGGCGAGAGCACGTAGCCCTCGAGGGATTGACCCGTTCCAACAACAGCGAGCGCCAGAAAGAATAGCTTGAGACTCGGCCAACCCTGGAAGAGGGCGACGCTGAGCGAAAGCACGAGCGCGGTCAGCGACCCGACATACGGCACGAAGCTCAAGACGCCGCCGATAACGCCGATCAGAAAGCCATAGTCGAGTCCGACCAGGGTCAAACCGACGCTGTACCAGACAGCCAAGAAGAGGCAGACAATCGACTGACCGCGGATGAATCCCGCCAATGCATGGTTTATCTCTCGGGCGATCTTTCGCAGAGTTTCGCGATGGTCGAGGGGGAGCCAGCTGTCGATCTTCGAGATCATCCTGTCCCAGTCGACCAGAATGTAAAACGCGACAACAGGCGTGACGATCAAGAGCGACAGGAAATTGAACAGCGCCGCTCCTCCAGACACCAGCCTGGTGAAAGCGTCGAGAAGCCATTGCGCGCTCTGGGTGACGAAGTCGCCCACCGATTTCTGAATTTGCATGGTCGACAATTGCTGGCTGAGCCCAAAGGCCTCCAGCCAGCGGCCGCCGTATTTCGCAATGAACGCGTTGCCTTCCTCAATAGCGAAAGCCTGTAGCCGCACTGCATAGCCTGGCAGGTGCTGCGCGAAGGCGATGAACTGATTGCCCAACACGGGGACGACGAGAATGAAAAAAAGAACGACGGCTACGACAAAGACAGTGAGAATGAGAAGCGAGGCGCCGAGTTCGACTGAACCCGAACCTCTGAAGTTTGAGCACGACTGGGTCGAGAAGATAGCCGAGAACGATGCCGGCCGCGAACGGGGTTATTGTTGAGCCGAGCAAATAGATGATCAGCAGGAGGGCGGCCAATCCGAGCCCCCAGAACAGGATCTGGCGCTGCAGGCTCACCAGCCGAATCTCATGGCGTTTCAAGAGCTCCGCTGGCCTGCTGCAGCAAGTCCCATTTGCCGCCCCAGGGATCGACAAAGACTGCAACAAGGCCATAGGGCTCAGCGCGGGGCGTTTCCAGGAACTTGACGCCGCGTTTACGCAGCCTCTCGTAATCCGCCCAGAAATCCCCGGAGTGAAGGAAAAAGCCGACCCGCCCGCCGGTCTGATCGCCAACCCGGGTCCTTTGACGCTCGTCGCTCGGAACCGCAAGCACCAGCGCCGCGCCTGCGGCCGGCGACGGGGCGACGACAACCCAGCGCTTGCTGGGCGATAGGGGAGTGTCTTCAACAACCGCGAAGCCGAGGACATCGCGGAAAAACGCGAGCCCGTCTTCATAGCTGGGAACAAGAATTGTCACCGCCGCGAGACTTTGGAGCATGGCGCGGGCTACCGGCTCATATGGTCCAGCCATTGGGCGACATAGACGCCGCCCGAGGCCAGGGTTGTCGCCGCGACCGTCCATTGAAGGGTGGCCTGCAGAAGCGGTTCTTCGAGGCCGTAGGCGCGGACTCCGAGCGCGAAGCCGGCAAGCGCGATCTGCGCGACCGTATTCAGTTTCGATACCCAGACAGGGCGGATTTCGACCGGCTTGTCGAGCAGCCAGGAGACCAGCACCGCCACAAGGATCATCACATCTCTCGACACGACCGTGATCGCGATCCAGGCCGGCAAACCGGCATAGATGGCCAAGGAGACGTAGATCGAGATCAGCAGCGCCTTGTCTGCAAGCGGGTCGAGATAGGCGCCGAGCTCCGTGCGAAGACTGAATCTTTTGGCGATAAAGCCGTCGACGCCGTCTGACACGCCGGCCAGAATAAAAATCAGGAACGCGGCAAGGAATCGTTGTGAGATGATCATCATGACTGCCAGGGGCGTCATCAGCATTCGCGCGAGCGTGATGAAATTCGGTAAATTGTTGAGGACCGTGCCTATATTCATCAACTATTGACGCCCTGGCGTCCCGCCCAGCCATCCGCTTCTTTGGACTTCGCCACGCGCGGGATGACCGGGCCCAGAGATAGCATGAAGTTGCCGAACTTGGGAAACAAGCCTGGCGGGCTGCTCTTGCGCGTTGCGTGGCGTGGAATTACCCCGTTCTCGCCGAAGCCTTGCGAGTTTGGATGTCCGAAAGCCGGAAGCCTCTAACTTACGCCGAATTGGGGGTCGACATCGACGTCGGCAATCGCATCGTGGATCGAATCCGTCCGTTCGCGCGCGCCACGCGTCGTCCCGGAGCTGGCGCGGAGCTTGGCGGATTCGGCGGACTGTTCGATCTTAAGGCGGCGGGGTTTGTCGATCCCGTCCTGGTCGCCGCCAACGACGGCGTCGGCACAAAGGTGAAGATCGCCATCGAGAGCGGCGCGTACGATACGATCGGCGTCGACCTCGTGGCCATGTGCGTCAACGACATTGTCGTTCAGGGCGCGGAACCACTGTTTTTCTTGGATTACTTTGCATCAGGCCAGCTGGACGAGGATGTAGCGTCCGCCGTGGTGCGGGGCATCGCCGAGGGCTGCGCGCAATCGGGGTGCGCATTGATCGGCGGCGAGACGGCGGAGATGCCTGGCCTTTACGCCACTGGTGATTTCGACATCGCCGGCTTCGCCGTCGGCGCCGCCGAGCGCGGGACGCTGCTGCCGCGGCCGGGACTGAAGCCAGGGGACCTTGTGTTCGGCCTGCCGTCGTCGGGCGTCCATTCCAATGGATTTTCGCTGGTGCGGCGCATTGTCGCGCGGTCTGGCCTCGGATGGGACGATCCCGCCCCATTCGATCCACAACGATCGCTCGCAGCCGCGCTACTGACGCCGACCCGCCTCTATGTGCGGCCCCTTCTTCAGGCGCTGAAACGAACGCGGGGCATCCACGCGCTCGCGCACATCACCGGCGGCGGTTATCCGGACAATTTGCCGCGCGTGCTCGACGACAGTCTGGCCATTTCTCTCAATCTCAGCGCCTTTGCGCCGCAGCCCGTCTTTTCCTGGCTCGCGGCGGCCGGCGATCTGGATGAGGCGGAGATGCTGCGCACCTTCAACTGCGGGTTCGGGATGGCGGCGTTTGTTTCCGCCGACAGCGAGGTGGAAGCGCGCCAGGCCCTCGCCGCCGCGGATCTCGCGCCGGTCCTGATTGGAGAACTTGTTCATGGCCAGGGGCGGCGCCTCGTCTCCCATGGGAGGCTCAAGCTGTGACCCCGCGGGCGCGAACGGCGGTTCTCATCTCGGGCCGGGGCTCCAACATGAGCGCCTTGATCGAAGCCGCGCAATCGCCGGACTTTGCGGCTGAGATCGTGCTGGTCCTGTCGGACATTCCCGCAGCGCCCGGCCTTTCACTCGCGCGCAAGCTGGGCGTGGCTGCGGAGGCGGTCGACTTTCGAGCCTATGCGGGCAAGCCGGCGTTTGAGGCGGCGCTGGAGACGCGGCTCACCGCCGCCTCCGTCGAAATCGTTTGCCTGGCCGGGTTCATGCGCGTGCTGAGCCCGCCCTTCGTCGAGCGATGGAAGGGACGCATGCTCAACATTCATCCCTCGCTCCTGCCGAACCTGCGCGGCCTCAACACCCACGAGCGCGCGCTCGCCCTTGGGCTCGCCGAACATGGCTGCACGGTTCACCTCGTGACCGCCGAGCTCGACGCCGGACCGATCCTTGCGCAGGCGCGGGCGCCAGTTCTTCCGGGGGACGACGTGGCCGCCCTTGCGGCGCGCGTTCTCAAAGAGGAGCACCGGATCTATCCGCAGGCCCTGGACGAACTCGCCCGCTCGCTCACCGCCGCTCGTGAGCCTCAGCGGCGATGACCTGATCGGCCTCGGGATCAGCGTTTCACGTGAAACAGAAACAGCGTGATGACCTTTGGTAGAATCGAAGACTCTCCGAGCGCGCGTCGCTTTCTAAGACAGGGCGCCTGCGCACAAGTTTACGCGCGCGAATGATTTCAGTGGCTTGAGTGCGCTTTCGCGCAACTCGTAACTGAGCGGCGTCGCTGAATGGCCGCTGCGGCTTCTTGACATATAGACATAATATAGATGTGTAATGTGGTCGTGAGAACGCCAATACCAAGTCAGGCAAGGAGAGTGAGGATTGAGCCGACGGGATCGCGCCGCCGCCTCGCATGACGGCCCTCGAGGAGGGGCAATTTTGCCTCCCCGCGCTGGCCCGGCTTCCAAGGGCGGGCTGACGGGTGAAACCCGCCACCATTAAGCAAAGCGCTCTTGCCGTGCTTGCGGCGCGCGGGAATTGGATCAATATTTAGCCGACGAAAAAGGAGATTTTTTTGCCGCGCGGGCTTGCGACGAAAGAGGAACCCCTTCCATCGGTCGCGGCGAATGACGAGCCGCCCCCGCTGTTATCTTCGCCGGAGCGGTTTATCAACCGAGAGCTGTCGTGGCTCGAGTTCAATCGCAGGGTTCTGGAGGAGGCCGCCAATGCGAGCCATCCGCTGCTCGAGCGACTGCGGTTCCTCTCTATCTCGGCCACCAATCTCGACGAGTTTTTCATGGTCCGCGTGGCGGGCCTGGTTGGCCAGGTGCTTAGCGGGGTCGCGGAGGTTTCCGATGATGGGCGCACTCCCGCGGAGCAGCTCGAACGCATTAGCGAGCGCGTTGCCGCGCTCATCGCTTCCCAGCAGGCGCGCTGGAAGGCTTTACAATCTGAACTCGCCGCCAACGGCGTCGTCATCCTCGAGGTCGGCGACCTGACCCGTAGAGAACGAGAGTGGCTGCAGGACTACTTCCTCTCGCACATCTTCCCGATTCTGACGCCACTTGCGATTGATCCCGCGCATCCGTTTCCCTTCATCCCGAATTTGGGATTCACTTTGGCGCTCGAGCTCCATAATCCGCATATGGGCGAGACGATGAGCGCGTTGGTGCGCATTCCCGGAAGCGTCGAACGGTTCGTCCGGTTGCCCGATAGCCCGCTTGGAGGCGCCGCGCGCTTCGTAATGCTTGACCGGTTGATTGTTGCGTTCATCGGGCTCTTGTTTCCGGGCCATGAAGTGTTGGGGGAGGGGGCCTTTCGCGTCATTCGCGACAGCGACATTGAAGTTGAGGAAGAAGCGGAGGATCTCGTTCGCCTCTATGAGAGCGCGCTCAAACGGCGGCGGCGCGGCATCGTCATCCGGCTCGAGATCGAAGCCAGCATGCCCGAATCGTTGCGCGCGTTCGTGGCCGGCGACGTCGACGTCGTCCCGTCGGGCATCGTGCTGATCGAGGGAATGCTCGCGCTCAACGACTTGTCGCAACTGGTGGCGATCGATCGCCCCGAGCTCAAGTTTCCGCCTTACAATCCTCGCTTTCCGGAACGCGTCAAGGAGCTCGGCGGCGATATTTTCGGGGCGATCCGGCAGAAGGATCTCGTTGTCCATCATCCTTACGAATTGTTCGACGTCGTCGTCCGCTTCCTCAATCAGGCGGCGCACGATCCTAACGTCGTCGCGATCAAGCAGACGCTCTACCGCACTTCGGCTGACAGCCCGATCGTCAGGGCCCTCATCGAAGCGGCCGAGGCGGGGAAATCGGTCACCGCGCTCGTGGAATTAAAGGCGCGCTTTGACGAAGAGGCCAACATCCGCTGGGCGCGGGATCTCGAGCGCGCCGGCGCGCAGGTTGTCTATGGGTTCATCGAACTCAAGACCCACGCCAAGCTGTCGATGGTGGTGCGGCGCGAGGGGGGATCGCTCGTCAACTACTGCCACCTTGGCACCGGCAACTATCATCCGGTGACCGCCAGGATTTATGCTGACATTTCGCTTTTCACCGCCGATGCGGCGATCGGGCACGATGTCGCCCGCATTTTCAATTTTATCACGGGCTACGCAGAGCCGGACGGCCTCGAGCAGATGTCGATTTCTCCGATCACGCTCAAGAAGACGTTGCTGCGCAATATCGCCGATGAAATCGACTACGCGCGGATGGGACGGCTGGCTCAGATCTGGATCAAATGCAACGCGCTTGTCGATTCGCAAATCATCGACGCTCTCTATGCCGCCAGTCGCGAAGGCGTGCAGATCGATATCGTGATACGGGGAATTTGCTGTCTGCGGCCGGGCGTCCCTGGGCTTTCCGACAACATTCGGGTCAAGTCGCTGGTCGGCCGGTTCCTGGAGCATGCGCGCATCTATGCGTTTGGCGCCGGCCATGGGCTACCCAGTCCGAAGGCCCGGGCGTTCATTTCCTCCGCCGACCTCATGCCGCGCAATCTCGATCGGCGCGTCGAGGCTCTGGTTCCGCTCATCAATCCGACGGTCCACGAACAGGTCCTCAATCAAATCATGCAGGCGAACCTCATGGACAACCAGCAGAGTTTTCGGATTCTGCCGGACGGCTCGAGCGAGAGAATCGTCCCCGCCGAAGGGGAGGAGCCGTTCAACGCGCACAATTATTTCATGACCAATCCGAGTCTTTCCGGTCGCGGCAAAGCGTTGACGGACTCGTTTCCGATGGCGCTGCGCCGGCGCCTCTGATAGACGCCCTGCCCGGCGATACGAGTTGCCTCGACAGGATTGGTTATGCTCGACACGGTCCCGACACGACCAGCCACGCCCGACAATGCGCGAGGACGATTGCCGGGCGCGCCGGTGGCGATCGTCGACATCGGTTCAAACTCGGTGCGCCTGGTGTCTTACGAGTTGCAGTCGCGCGCGCCGACGCCGACCTTCAATGAAAAGGCCTTATGCGGTCTCGGCAAAGGCGTAGCGATGACCGGGCTCCTGCCGGAGGACGGCGTTCTCAAGGCGCTGGCCGCGCTGCAGCGCTTTCGCGTTCTCTGCGAAACGATGCGAATCGGCGACGTGCGCAGCATCGCGACGGCGGCCGTGAGGGATGCGGCGAATGGGGCGGATTTCCTCAATCGCGCGGAACGCGTGCTCGGATGCAAAATCGAGCTTTTGAGCGGCCAGCGGGAAGCAAGATTGTCGGCGCTTGGCGTCATAAGCTCGATCTACAAAGCGGACGGCGTCGTCGGCGACTTGGGGGGTGGCTCACTCGAACTCACCGACGTTCGGGACGGGGAATGCGCGCCGGGGGTGACCCTCCCGTTGGGCGGCCTGTCGCTGATGGACCTTTCGGAGCGCTCGCCGAAAAAGGCCGCCAAGATCGTCCGTGAGAAGCTCGCGACAGTGAAGGCGCTTCAGGGGCTGCCCGGTCGCACATTCTATGCCGTCGGCGGCACGTGGCGGGCTCTGGCGCGGCTGCATATGCGGCAGCGACAGTATCCGATGAACGTGATGCACAATTACGTCATTCCGTCACGCGACGCGCTCGAATTCGCCACGCTGGTGGAACGGATCGAAGCGGACGCGCTGCTGTCGATCGAGTCGATCTCCTCGGCGCGCAGGCCGCTCTTGGCTTACGGCGCTGCGGTCCTGGAAGAGATCATCCGCCAGTCCAATCCGAAGGAGATCGTCGTTTCCGCCCTTGGCGTTCGCGAGGGGCTTATCTACTCGCGGCTTACTCCCGAGGAGCAGGAGGAAGACCCGCTCATCCTGTCTGCGCGCGAGTTCAACCACCTGCGCTCGCGGGCGCCGGAGCATGGCGACGAGCTTTACGCCTGGACCAGCCGCCTGATCGAATCGACCCATCTCGAGGAGGACGATCAGGAACGTCGCCTGCGCCACGCCGCGTGTCTGTTGTCGGATATTTCCTGGCGCGCCCATCCCGACTATCGCGGCGTCCAGGCCTACGACCTGGTGGTCAACGCAGCCTTCATCGGCGTCGATCATCCCTCGCGCGCGTTTCTCGCGCTCGCGTCTTCCTACCGGCATATGTCCAATGAAAATCTTGTTTCGTCGCAGTCGCGCGCGCTCGTGACGGCGCGACAACTCGATCGGGCGCGAATTCTCGGCGCGGCCATGCGGGTCGCCTATAATATTTCCGCCGCGATGCCTGGGGTGCTGCCGCGCGCTCCTATGGTGTGCGCAAAGGGCCGGGTGATTCTGAGTTTGCCGGTTGAGCTCGCGCCGCTCAGCGGGGAGCGGCTTCTATCGCGTATGAGGCTGTTTGCCCGGTTGATCGGCGGCGAACCGGAGATCCGCGCATCGGTGTGAGCCTGGCCGAGGCGTCGCGCGCGGACGGCGATGCGCTCACCGAGCTTCCCCTCGTCCTGATGCTCCAAACGCTTCAAAACGCATCGATGCGCCAAAGGGATTCTTTACGGGCCCAAGGGCAAGCTTGTTCTTGACGCCCCCCATCCCTTTGCGCCAGCGATCGGTCAGACATGCATTCGTTTCGCACCGACAGCCAATTTTTTCGCGACGCTCTCGAAGAAGTCGGCAGAGCGGATGACGCGCCAGCTTCGCGTTCGCTGGTGGCGGCTGGCGCGGGAAGCGAGACCGAACAGAATCTCGGCGGGAAGGCGCTTCTGTTCGACCGGAGCGAGGTCGAGGCAGCGCGCGTGATAGGGCGCCTCGTGGCTTTGAACGGAACGCAGGGCGTCATCAGCTGCCCTCTCAAGATGGACGAGGAGGAGTGGTCGGTTGGCCATCTCATCACCATCGCCCACCGCAACTCGCGCCTCGTGGGCACGGTCTGCGACGTTTCGACCGATGACGGTCGGTGGTCGGAAAACGAGGCCAACGTCGCGCGTGTCACAATCGAGCTGAACGGGGAAATTGTCGACGATTCCAATGGCGCGCCTTTTTTCCACCGCGGCGTGCGCTCATTTCCCTCGCTTGGCGCCCCCGCGCACCGCATACGCGCAGACGATCTTCGAGCCATCTATACGTTTCGCGGCCGGCAGGGCGTCGAGATCGGCAGATTGAGCCAAAATGAAGATATCCCCGCGGAGATCGACGTCGGCGAATTGATCCGGCGTCACTTCGCCCTTTTGGGGTCGACCGGGGTCGGTAAGACGACTTCGGTCAGTCTGCTGTTGAAGAAGTCGCTCGCGATGCGGCCGAAGCTGCGCATCATCATTTTTGATCCGCACAATGAATATGCGGTCCATTTTCCCGGACTGGCGCAGATTATCGATTCAGAGAGCCTCGAGCTGCCATTCTGGATGTTTAAATTCGATGAGCTGGCCGACGTCGTGTTTAGTGGCCGGCAGCCGCACGCGGACGAACGGGATGCGCTCTACGAGGTCATTCGCATAGCAAGAGCGAAATACCAGGCCGAATTGGGTTCATCGGCCGGGACGGGCGCGGTGCGGCGCCAGCCAGTCGCCGAGGGGAATTTGGTGTCGGCTGATACCCCCACGCCGTATCGCATCGTCGACGTCGTCGCCGTAATCGAGGAGTGGCTTGGGATGCTCGATCAGCGGTTTCCCCGCTCCGATTTGCGAGCTCTCCGCCACCGACTCGAGGGGCTCAATCGCGATCCGCGTTATCGGTTCATGTTCGGCAGGCTGGTCGTTGAGGACGACATCGCCAAGGTGATTTCCAAACTCTTTCGCATCCCAACCCGGGGGCTGCCGGTGACCATCGTCAGGCTTGCCGGTCTGCCGAATGAGGTCACCAACTCGGTGGTGTCGGTGCTGGCCCGGCTCGCGTTCGAGATCGCCTTCTGGAGCTCCGGCGCCTACGAAATCAACGTTTTATGCGAAGAGGCCCACCGCTATATTTCTTCCGATAACCGGCAAACCTTCGGCCCGGCTAGGCTGGCGATCGGCCGGATTGCAAAGGAAGGGCGGAAGTACGGCGCTTCGCTCGGCGTCGTCACGCAACGGCCTTCGGAACTCGACCCGACCGTGCTGTCGCAATGTTCGACCCTGTTCGCCATGCGGCTCGCCAACGAGCTGGACAAGGGGATTATTCGCGCCGCGGCGGGAGTTTCGGCCGCCAGCACGATCGCCTTCCTGTCCTCGATCGCCGATCGTGAGGCGATCGCGTTCGGCGAGGCGATCGCCACGCCGATGCGGATGAAGTTCGCCGACATATCGGCGCGCGCCGAGGACCGGCGCGCCTCCATTTCCGGTGAGCGCGATGGAGATCCGATCGATTTGAGGAAGCTTTCCGCTCAATTGCGCGGCGAGGCGATGGCGTAGGCGCATCGCGCTTTTGGCGGCCGAGCCGGTATATTTAAAGCAACTGATTTGTACTGTGAAATATTGACGCATGTGACGGGTTCGGGTTGCCCGCGTCGCAGCCGAACGGACATTTGCAATCGGCGCGCATGAACGCCATATAGGGGGCGCCAGCCCCGGTCGAGCCGATCCCTCTTGAGCCGGGGCTATCATGACCCCCACCGGCGGTCCTTGAAACCGTCAAGGCGAGGAGAAGTCACCATGGCGGCCGTCCAAGAGACCGTCGATCGTGTGCGCTCGATTGAGGTCGACGCGTACAAATATGGTTTCATCAGCCCGATCGAGTCCGATCTGGCCCCCAAGGGCTTGAGCGAGGACACGGTTCGGTTCATTTCGCGGAAGAAGGACGAGCCGGAATGGCTGCTCGAATGGCGGCTCGAGGCTTTCCGTCGTTGGCAAACGATGGAAGAGCCGAAGTGGGCGCGCGTCAGCCATCCGCCGATCGACTATCAGGACATCTATTATTTCGCGGCGCCAAAAACCGGGCCGGCGCCGAGATCGCTCGACGAGGTCGACCCGGAGCTGTTGCGAACCTACGCCAAGCTCGGCATCCCGCTCGTTGAGCAGGAGATCCTGGCGGGCGTGGAGAAGCCCAGGGTGGCGGTCGACGCCGTCTTCGACTCGGTTTCGATCGCGACGACCTTCAAGGCCGAGCTCGCCAAGGCCGGAGTGATTTTCTGCTCATTCTCGGAGGCGGTGCGAAATCATCCCGATCTCGTACGCCGCTATCTCGGCACGGTGGTGCCGAGCACGGACAACTTCTACGCGACCCTGAATTCGGCCGTGTTCTCCGACGGCTCGTTTGTTTACGTGCCGCCGGGCGTGCGCTGCCCGATGGAGCTCTCCACCTATTTCCGCATCAACGAGAGAAATACTGGACAGTTTGAGCGCACGCTCATCATCGCCGACCGGGGCGCCTATGTCAGCTACCTCGAAGGCTGCACCGCGCCGAAGCGGGACGAGAACCAGCTTCACGCCGCCGTGGTCGAACTCATTACGCTGGACGACGCGGAGATCAAATACTCGACGGTGCAGAACTGGTATCCAGGCGATTCTGAGGGTCGCGGAGGCATCTATAATTTCGTGACCAAGCGCGGCGATTGCCGCGGCGCCCGGTCGAAAATCTCCTGGACCCAGGTCGAGACCGGCTCGGCGATCACCTGGAAATATCCATCCTGCATTTTGCGCGGCGAGGCCTCGCGCGGCGAATTCTATTCGATCGCGATTTCGAACGGCTATCAGCAGGTCGACAGCGGAACGAAGATGATTCATCTCGGCCGCAACACGACGAGCCGCATCATCTCCAAGGGCGTAGCCGCGGGCAAATCGCAAAACACCTATCGAGGGCAGGTGTCAGCGCACCGGCTGGCGACGGGAGCGCGCAATTTCACCAATTGCGATTCGCTGTTGATCGGGCACGAGTGCGGCGCGCATACCGTGCCCTATATCGAGGCGAAGAATTCCTCGGCGGTGATCGAACATGAGGCGACCACGTCGAAGGTTTCGGAAGAGCAGATGTTCTATTGCCTGCAGCGGGGCCTCTCGGCGGAGGAGGCGACGGCGCTCATCGTCAACGGCTTTGTCCGGGACGTGCTGCAGCAATTGCCGATGGAGTTTGCCGTCGAAGCGCAAAAGCTCATCTCGATCAGCCTCGAAGGAAGCGTAGGATGACGGCCGACTCGGGCCAAGCGCGAGCCGAGGAAATGCGGAATGCTTGAAATCAAGAACCTCACCGTTTCAATCGAGGACAAGCTGATCCTCGATAACCTCAGTCTTACCGCCAACGCGGGCGAGATCGCGGCGATCATGGGTCCGAACGGCTCTGGCAAGTCGACGCTCGCGTATGTGCTGGCGGGCAAGCCGGCGTACGAGGTCCAATCGGGCGAGATTTTGCTCGACGGAGAAAATCTCCTCGAGCTCGACCCAACCGAGCGCGCGCTAAAGGGCGTGTTTCTGGCGTTCCAATATCCGATCGAAATTCCAGGCGTGACCGGGATGACCTTTCTCAAGGCGGCGCTGAACGCTCAGCGCCGCGCACATGGAGAGAGCGATCTCACGACGCCCGATTTCATGCGCCGCGTGCGAGAGGCCGCGAAGGCGCTCAAAATTGATCAGGAGATGCTGCGGCGCCCGCTCAATGTCGGCTTTTCCGGGGGCGAGAAGAAGAGGTTCGAGGTGCTGCAGATGGCCCTGCTTGCGCCACGAGTTCGGCGTCCTCGACGAGACCGAATTCGGGGCTCGACATCGACGCGCTGAGAGTCGTCGCCGAGGGCGTCAACGCCCTTCGCGACCCGAGGCGCGCTTTTGTCGTCATCACGCACTATCAGCGGCTCTTGGATTACATCAAGCCGGATGTCGTGCATGTGATGGCCAAGGGCCGGATTGTAGCGACCGGCGGGCCGGAGCTTGCGCTCGAGCTCGAGCGCAATGGTTATCGTGAGTACGCGGAGGAGGCTGCGTGATTCGCCGATGACCGCGCATGTTCTCAATCGATCGGCCGCCGAAAGAACACTCGCGCGGCAATTCGCGGAGCAGGAACGGCTCGAGCCGTCGCCCGCCCGCGCCGCCGCATTCGCGCGATTCGCTGCGGCCGGATTGCCGACGCGGCGGGTCGAGGCTTGGCATTATACCGACTTGCGCGCCTCGCTGACCGACGCTGGGCCGATCCTGCCGTCGCCTACGCGCGCCGACATCGAAGCCGCGCGTAGGCGGCTCGCCGGGCGTGAGCGTTTCGCGGCAGGAGCGCAAGTTGTCTTGCTCGGCGGACGCTTTATTTCGGAGCTTTCGGATCGGCTTCCGAGCGGTGTTTCCATTGCGGAGGGGCGGATCTCCGCCAAGGCGGTCGACGATCCCTTGGCGGCGCTCAATGAGGCTCTAAGTCCGTCCGGGCCAGTAATTGCAGTCGCGCGCGGGGTAAAGCTCGCCGAGCCGATCACGGTCCTGCATCTTGCCGATGAGAGTTCATCCTATTCGGTTTATTCTCGAACAGCGATCACGCTCGAGGCCGGGGCGCAGGCGACATTCGTCGAGATGTTCGACGGCGCTCACGCCGGCGTCCAGCGACACGCGGCGATGATTCTGGCGCTGGCCGACGGCGCCAAGGCGAAGCATGTCGCGGTGGTTGGTGACGAACCCGGTCTACACATTGAAACGCAGATCTGCGAACTCGCGAAGAGCGCGGAGCTTACCGCCTTTGGACTGGTGTCTGGAGGCGAGCTGACGCGCCGCCAGATTTTTGTCAAGATGGCCGGCGACGCAGCTAAGGTGTCGCTCGGCGGACTGGCGCTGATCGATGGCGCCAGGCGCGCCGATACGACGTTACAAGTCGTTCATGCAGCGCCGGCGGGGGCCAGCCGCGAATTCTATCGCGCGATCGTTGATGACGATGCGGTCGGTGTGTTTCAGGGGAAGGTGATCGTTGAGAAAGCCGCGCAAAAGACAGATGGCGCCATGAAGTCCCAGGCAATACTCCTGTCTCCGCGGGCGCAGATGAATGAGAAGCCGGAGCTCGAGATCTTCGCTGACGACGTGGCTTGCGGACACGGAGCGACAGTCGCTTCGCTCGATCCCGAACAGATGTTCTATTTGGAGTCGCGCGGCATCGCGAGCGGCGACGCTAAGGCAATGCTGCTCGAGGCTTTCGGAGGGGAGTCCATCGACCGAATCGAGGACAAAACGTTGGTCGACCCATTGCGCGCTAGACTTGCCGCCTGGCTTGAAACACGGAAGACGCAGACGTGAACAAGTTCGTGCAGCCGGCGCTCGACGCCTACGATGTTGAGGCGATACGGGGGGATTTCCCGATCCTCGCCGAGCGCCCGTATGGAAAACCGCTCGTCTATCTCGATAACGCGGCCTCGGCCCAGAAGCCGAAGAAGGTCATTGACCGCGTGACGCATGCCTATGAGCACGAGTATGCGAACGTGCATCGCGGATTGCACTATCTCGCGAATGCGGCGACCGAGGCTTACGAAGCAGCCCGAGAAACGGTGCGACGGTTCGTCAACGCGGGCTCGCACGAGGAGATCATTTTTACCCGATCGACGACTGAGGCGATCAATCTCGTTGCGTCGAGCTTTGGTCTCACCCACATCAGCGCAGGCGATGAGATCGTGCTGAGCGTGATGGAGCATCACTCCAACATCGTGCCTTGGCACTTCCATCGGGAACGCAAGGGCGCGGTTCTGCGCTGGGTTGACGTAGGCGATGACGGCTCTTTTTCGCTCGAGGCGTTTGATCGCGCGCTGAGCGATCGAACGAAGATCGTCGCGATAACGCAAATGTCCAATGTCCTGGGGACCGCGCCCCCGATCAAGGAGGTCGTTCGACTTGCGCACGAGCGAGGGATCCCCGTGCTGGTCGACGGGTCGCAAGCCGCGGTGCATCTCGATGTCGACGTGCGCGATCTCGACGTCGACTTCTACGTTTTCACCGGGCACAAGGTTTATGGCCCGACCGGAATTGGCGTATTGTATGGCAAGCGCGAACTCCTTGAGAAACTGCCGCCGTACCAGGGCGGCGGCGAAATGATAGAGGAAGTCACGAAGGAGACGGTCTCCTACAACCACCCGCCACATCGGTTCGAGGCCGGCACTCCGCCGATCGTGCAGGCGATTGGGCTTGGGGCGGCGCTCGATTATATCGAGGGCATCGGGCGAACGCGCATCCGCGCGCATGAGGAGGCCCTCTGCGCCTACGCGCACAAGCTTCTGTCGTCGATCAACTCGCTGCGCATCATCGGCGCGGCGGAAGGAAAAGGCCCCATCATCTCGTTCACGATGGAGGGCGCGCATGCGCATGACGTGGCGACTCTGATCGATCGGTCGGGCGTCGCCGTCAGGGCTGGAACGCATTGCGCCATGCCCTTATTGCAAAGGTTCGGGGTGACCTCCACCTGCCGAGCCTCGTTCGCGCTCTACAATACGTTGGACGAAGTCGAGGCGCTGGCGGAATCGCTGATCCGCGCGCGAAAGCTTTTCCAGTAGGGGGTCGGCATGGACGAGGCGCAGACCCACGCGAATAATGTCGAAACTCCCGCCGCTCCCGCCGGCCGCAACGCCCTTTTCAGGCCCCCCTCGCAGATGGCGGCTGAAGAGCTGAGTCAGTTGACGGATTCCATCATTGCGGCGCTGAAAACCGTCTATGACCCAGAGATTCCAGCGGATATTTACGAGCTCGGGCTCATTTACAATGTTGATATAGACGACAGCCGTTTTGTCAGTATCGAGATGACGTTGACGGCGCCCGCTTGTCCGGTCGCCGGCGAAATGCCGATGTGGGTGGAGAACGCCGTTAGCGCCGTCCCCGGCGTCGCCGGCGCGAAGGTGAACATGGTGTTCGATCCGCCGTGGGATCAGAGCCGCATGTCCGACGAAGCGCGGGTCGCCCTCGACATGTGGTGAGCGGCCGGACTTGCCCCGGCAGGTCGCGCCATCCATTATCGCCCGCTAGTCGTCCTCGGCAGGCGCCTCAACGACTTAGGGACCTGAGGAATGGACCCGGCGCGCGCCAAGCGGTCGTCTTGGCTCAATGATCAGCGGGTACGCGGTTTAGTCTACCAAACATTATTGCTCGCGGGCATCGCAGCGTTGACGAGCGGCGCGATCTATAATGCCGTGGTCAATATGCGAGCCCGCGGCATTCCGATGGGCTTCGGCTTCTGGAACGAGGTCGCCGGCTTCGACATCAATCTCCATCTGATAAGCTATTCCAATCTATCGACCTACGGACAGGCGTTTTGGGTTGGGTTGCTCAACACCCTTCTCATCGCGGTCATTTGCATACCACTGGCGACGCTGTTGGGTTTCGTGGTTGGCGTGGCGCGCCTCTCCCCCAACTGGCTGCTGTCACGGTTTGCACTCGTTTACACGAGCGTCATGCGCAACACGCCTCTGCTTCTGCTCTTGCTGTTTTGGTACAATGCGGTGCTCAAGTCCCTGCCTGGACCGCGGCAGTCGATCAGCATCGGTGACGTCGTCTTTCTCAACAACCGTGGCCTCTACTTGCCGATGCCGGTCGCGCGGGGCTCTGCTGCCATCTGGCTCCTGGGAGCGGTCCTAACGGCTGTCGCCCTTGCGATCGGATTTCGCGCCTGGGCGCGGCGCAGACAGGATCGGACAGGCGCGCAAATGCCGACCACGCTCGTCGCCGTGGCGCTCATTCTCAGCCTGCCCGCGATCGTGATTGCGGTGACCGGGGCGCCGTTCACGTTCGATATCGCGCGGCTTTCCGGCTTCAATCTCAAAGGCGGGCTCCCGGTCATTCCCGAAATGGCCGCGCTCGTGTTCGGACTTGTCACCTTCACCGCCGCATTCATCGCGGAGATTGTTCGCGCCGGCGTTTTGGCGGTGCCGGCTGGCCAGAGCGAGGCGGCAGGGGCGCTCGGATTGCATCGCGGCCTGTCGATGAGGCTCGTGGTCATCCCACAGGCGATGCGCCTCATAACGCCGCCGCTCACATCGCAATATCTGAACATCGTCAAGAATTCCTCACTTGCCGTGTTCATTGGTTATCCGGACCTCGTGCAGATTTTCGCCGGCACGGTTCTCAACCAGACGCAGGCGGCGGTGCAGGTGATGGCGATCACCATGGGGGTTTATTTGGTCATTTCGCTTGCGGTCGCGACGGCGCTTAACGCCTTCAATGCGCGCTATGCGCTGAAGGGACGGTGAGCTTGACGCCCATTGCTTATGTTCGCGAGGCGCCGGAGCCGGAAGAACCACCGCCGGTGCTTTCGAGCGGTGCGTGGGCTTGGGCGCGGGCGAATCTATTCTCGTCGATCGGATCGACCTTGGTCACAATTGGCTGCTTGGCGCTCGTCGTATATTTTCTGCCACAATTGGTTGCGTGGGCGACGACGCGCGCCGTTTGGAGCGCAAGTGATGGCGCTCTCTGTCGCCAACATCAGGATGGCGCCTGTTGGGCGTTCGTCATCGCGAAGTGGGACTATTTGCGGTTCGGGTCCTACCCTGTCGCCGAACGCTGGCGGGTCGATGTGGCGGAGGCGATCGGCGCCGCGCTGATCATCTGGTTGCTGTGGATGAACGCGCCCCGGCGGGTCTGGGGCGCGTTTTTGTTTTTTGTCGTCTATCCGATTCTGACGCTCATCCTCCTACGCGGTTCGTCTTGGCTTGGTCTGCCGATTGTCGATACCCAGCTTTGGGGCGGCATTTTCGTTTCGCTGCTGACGGCGGTCGTCGGCATCGTCTTCTCTTTGCCGCTCGGCGTGCTTCTTGCGCTTGGACGCCGTTCGCCATTGCCGGCTGTCCGGGCGGCGAGCATCGTCTTCATCGAGTTCGTCCGCGGCGTGCCCTTCATTACGGTCCTATTCATGGCCAACAATCTGTTGCCATTGTTCGTGCCCGAAACATGGACGCCTGATCGCCTACTGCGTCCATTGGCCGGGATCATCATATTTTCAGCCGCTTATATGGCGGAAGAAGTGCGTGGCGGTCTTCAGTCTTTGGGGAGGGGACAATACGAAGCCGCGATGGCGCTCGGACTGAACTATGCGCGAATGACGGCCCTCGTCATACTGCCCCAGGCCCTGACTTCTAGTGATACCGGGCATCGTTAACAATTTCATCGGCCTGTTCATGGATACAACGCTCATTTCGGTCGTTGGCGCGACTGATTTTCTCGAAGCAATGAACAACGCGATCAAAGACCCGGTCTGGGCCGGGCCGACGATCATGGTGACGGGTTACGTCTTCGCCGGCATCTTCTATTTCGCTTTTTGCTTTGGAATGGCGCGCTACTCGTCTCACATCGAGCGAATTCTCGCTAGGGGGCGCAAGTAATGTCGCGCTCTCTGACCGACGCCGATCGAGGGGACGACGCCGCAATCCGATTCACCGGCGTCCACAAATGGTACGGAAACTTTCACGTTTTGCGGAACATCAACCTCACGGTTGCGCGCGGAGAGCGCATTGTTGTGTGCGGTCCGTCTGGCTCCGGCAAATCGACACTGATCCGGTGCGTCAATCGGCTCGAGGAACATCAGCGCGGATCGATCGTAGTCGACGGAGTTGAGCTGACCGACGACATCAAACGGATCGACGAAGTGCGACGGGAAGTCGGAATGGTGTTCCAGAACTTCAACTTGTTTCCTCATCTCACCATTCTGGAGAATTGCACGCTGGCGCCGATCTGGGTGCACAAAATGCCCAGGCGCGAAGCCGACGAGCTAGCGAGCAAGTTGCTCGCACGCGTAAGAATCCTGGATCAAGCGCTCAAATACCCTGGCCAGCTCTCAGGCGGCCAGCAGCAGCGCGCTGCGATTGCGCGCGCCTTGTGCATGGCCCCGAAGATCATGCTGTTCGACGAGCCAACGTCGTCGCTGGATCCGGAAATGGTGAAGGAGGTGCTTGATACCATGACCGCGCTCGCTCATGAGGGCATGACCATGATCGTCGTGACACACGAGATGGGTTTCGCCCGCCAAGTGGCCGATCGGGTCGTGTTCATGGATAGAGGCGAGATCGTCGAGGTGAACGCGCCCCTACCTTTTTTCCAGCATCCGCAGCATGAACGCACCAAGCTGTTCCTGAGCCAGATTCTTCACGTTCGTCACTGAGCCCCGCCTCACGCGCCATAAAGCCAATCGTACCGCTGGATTAGGCCACGCGTCCCGAGCAGTTGCATTGTCACGTCCCGTGCGAATGCCAATGGACCGCTCATATGGTAGATACGCCCAAGTTTGAGGGCTTCCCGTTGAACTCGAGCAGCCCTCGCTACGCGACCTCGCGAGTACATCGAGAGAGCAGCCGGAATATCTTGAACTTGAGCGAGAACGTGGCCAAGTGCGCCAGCGTCCTCGATGGCTTGAGCTGCTCCCTGTGCAAGAAAGGGCGCCATCGGGTGAGCAGCGTCGCCGACAAGCGCGATACGCCCGAGCGAAAAGGAAGAAATCGGGCGGCGGTGATAGAGTGGCCAAACGTGCCACTGAACCGGCGCCTTCGTCAGCAACCGCGCTTCTTTCGACCACCCCGTGAACGCGCGCTCGAGACTCGAACGGTTCACCGCTTCATCCTTTTCGCGATCGGTGCTACCCGTCGGCGACGTTGACCCGATGGTTGCGATCAAATTGATGATCGACCCGCCGCGCACGGGGTACTGGACGAGATGCGCCTCTTTTCCCAGACGCAGAATAATATTCTGCGTCCACTGAGGAGGGGCGTCATCGGCGTTGACGATTGCGCGATACGCGACCCGTCCGGCAAACTCAGCCTGATCCTGAGCTCCAAAACCCAATTCGCCGCGGACCTGGGAGCGCAAACCGTCAGCCCCGATCAGGAGATCGGCCTCGTCGCGGATTTGGGTGCGGCCACGAGTTAATCCGACAGAAACACGGCCTCCTTCTCCAGCAACGTCATGGACGGTGGTTCCGAGCGTCAGTTCGACGCCCGACTGCTCATGAACAGCGTCGAGCAGCGCGCGCTGCAAATCGGCGCGATGAATGACCAAATATGCGGCGCCCCAGCGGCGTTCGGCGCCGTCTAGCGGCATTCGCATAAGTTCAGCGTTATCCGAACCCCGCAGCACCAGGAGGGCGCGCGGCATTGAGGCAAGCGGCAGCACTCGCTTGAGCACACCAAGCCTAGCTAAGATGCGGGTCGCATTCGGAGTGAGCTGCAGCCCGGCTCCAAATTCATCGAGCGTACTTGTTCTCTCATATATCGCGACTCTGAAATCCGCTTGTAACAGCGCTATTGCCGCAGTAAGTCCGGCGATTCCAGCGCCGGCGACGATCGCGCGTCCCGCCAACGGTCAAGCAACGTCACGCAATTCACACTCTGCCGGCGAGCAGGGCGCATCGAGATTGCTATCGTAGACGAAGCGAGTTCGAACAATAAGAGCAGATCGCCTCGCTGTCCGAGCCCATGTCGATGAAAATGTGGGGATGATCAAATGGCGGGCTCGCGCCGGTGCACATAAACTCTTTCACGCGAACCTTGATCGAGGGGGCGCCAAGATCATTGCGAAAGTGCGGAATTAAGCTGTCCACCATCGACGGCGCTCCTTGGAGGCGCTCGCGTTAAAGCATGTTCGAGGCGGCGGCGCCAGCATGCGTCCATGCGAGACACACCTTGCAAGGCGTCCATTCGAAGCAGTTTCATTGATAGCAGCGACTCCTATAGTAGAGATATATATGAGATCATGAATGCAATAGTTAACAACAGCTCGAGCCCTTAACAACAGCTCGATCTTGATGCACACTGCGGCCGATCGTTCGCACGGGAGATTGGAGTTCCTGGGTTCTTACAAGGAGTTGCGAGGGTCGGATCGTCCATATTGGCACGATTTTAAACCAGGCTCATTTGCGCTATTGCGGTCTGTGACTCGGTTGCATTTCAAGCAAACCTCGCGCGATACCACCAGTTGCTGGTAGAATTGGAATTAGACAAGCTTGCAGAGCGTGGTTGATATCAAATTTACCAAAGAATGGTGCTGAATTTGGACGCATTGAGTCCTCAATTTGTGCTCGCCAACCTCCGTCCTCACGATCGATAAATCGTACGGTTATGAAATTCCAAATTCGACGATACTACTCCTCGTAAGTGGTGTCGCCGTCGATTGCGTTTAGGAATGCGCTAGCCGCGACGCCTCCGCAGCAGGGCCACCAATAGCGATCGCGGATTAGCGGCCTGCGTCCCAGTCTAGCGTATAGAAAAATCCACCACTGCGTTTGTCCATGCATCCAGCACCGCTTGACCGAAGAGTGCTTTTGAACATTGAGGCAGCCAACTAAGCTTGCGACTGCCGAGCTCCCACAATTGGAGCAACAGGCGAGACCATTCCAGCGAATGCCCAGGGGTGGCGCCATACGGTCGAAGCATTGGGTTGCCGGCGCAAGACCGATCTACGCTCCACGTATTGGTAAAATGTTCAGGAAGCCGCTAACCGTTTGCAGCGTGACGGCCGATTATCAGGTCGGCAATTCGTTCCGCCATGCGCAGAGACGTCAAATCGTTTGTTGCTTCGAATGCGGCCATCAACGACTCAGTCAGATGCATATTGGAGCTCTGGCCGCGATAAGAATCGAAGGGCTGCCAATCGCGGCTGAATTCTTCCGCAACAACGCCGTATTGCTCTTCCCAGAAGCGCTCCTTTAAAACTGTTAAGATATCAGTGATCAGTCGATCGGCATCGGGGTGCCCCGCGGCCTTGGCGCTTGACGCGGCCAAGAGAACAAAAGCGTGACAGTAGTGGACTGGACCCCGAGAGCGAGACATCGATAAAGGGTGACATGGCTTCCGAGAGGGGAAGCATGTCGGAGGCATCGCCAAGGTGTTTTTCCACTGAGTTCAAGGTCGCCCTCGTCAAACGGGTCGAGGGGGGCGAGGTGCGGCCAGCGTGGCGCGCGAATCGAGAGTGGCGCGCAAGCTGCTTTACGATTGGCTGAAGGCCTATCGGAGGCATGGGCCGGCTGGGCTCAACCGCAAGCGTGGGCGCAAGGTCGGGTGGCGACCGCCGCCTGCGCCGCCGGAGCCTGCGTCCGCGGACGCCGGCCCCTCCGCCGCAGGCGGCGCGAATGAACTCGCCGAGGCCAAGGCGCGGATCGCCGAACTCGAGCGGATTCTTGGCCGCCAACAGGCGGACCTTCATTTTTTTCGCGAAGCCTTGCGGCTGTGGGACGCGACGAGCCGGGACGGCGGCGCGCCCGCCTCTACGCGATCATCCAAGGCTTGACCGCCGAACCGCAGGGCTTTTCCGAGAAGGACGCCGACGTTCAGCGTCTATGCGCCTTGGGCGCGTGTCGCGCGCCGGCTACTACCGACGTCTCGCGCCCAAGGCTTCGAAACGCGACGACGCCGATCTGCGCGACCTCATCCAGCGCCTTGCGCTTTCCAATCGCCATTATGGCTATCGCCGCATCGCTCATGAGTTCCGGCGTCAGGGCTTGATCGTCGACATGAAGCGGGTGCTGCGCCTGGCGCGCGAAGACAATTTGCTTGCTCTAAGGCGGCGCCCGTTCGTTCCGCAAACGACGATGAGCCGGCATGCGTTCGAGATCGCTCCCAACCTGACGCGCGGCCTCAAGCCCACCGGCCTCGATCAGATCTGGGTGGCCGACATCACCTATGTGCGTCTGGCCGAGGACTTCGTCTATCTCGCGGTCGTCCTCGACGCCTTCTCGCGCAGGCTCGTTGGGTGGGCGCTCGCCGATCATCTCGAAGCGAGCCTGGCGATCGAGGCCCTCGACATGGCGCTTGGCCTGCGCGCCCCCGCGCCCATGAGCCTCATCCACCACTCCGATAGTCAGAGGCGCCCAATACGCCTCGGGCGTCTATCTCACGCGGTTGAATGCGCACAAGATCGCCGTCAGCATGAGCCGGCCGGCCAATCCTTACGACAACGCCAAGGCGGAGAGCTTCATGAAGACGCTCAAGCAAGAGAGGTCAATGCCAGAACCTACGCCGAGATCGACGACGCCGTCGCCGCATCGGCGCCTTCATCGAAACCATCTACAACGCCAAGCGCCTGCACTCCGCGCTCGGCTACAAACCTTCAGCCGAGTTCGAAGCCGAATTCCACCGGGAAGGTCAGAGCCACACAAACCAGGACGGAGCCCTGTCACCCAATTAGCCGCGTACCAGCGACGGGGTGCAGTCCAAATCCGACTCAGAAAACAGCTCCGGCTTGGGAGTTGCCAAAAAAATAAACTTTTCTGTTACCGGCCTGCCCCGGCCAGGCGATATGCGCTTTGGTCATGGCAGGCGCGCTGCGGCTCATTGGCGATGGTGGATAGCCCCATTCATCCGAGAGCCATTCTACTCGCGACTTCGGCTTTCCGGAAGACTTTGTTCAAAAATCCTCCCGAACCCGCGCCTCGCGCGGCCTATTCTTCGTCCTCGCCCTCGGGCCGATCGAAGCGTCCGTCCTTGGCTTTCTCTTCCCATTTGGGATCGCCAAGCTCAGAGTTGATGGGCATATTGAGGGATCGTCTTTCCTGCTCGATCCTCGCCTTGAGCTCGTTCGACTCTTCCTCCAATTGCTTCAGCGATTTGGAAAAGTCCTCGCCAGCTGGCTTGTCACGGTCTGGTCCCGCCATGTTTCGACCTCCTGGTGAAAGGCGCTCTTGATAAAGCGCGGAAGCTCGGAAGAGGTTCCGAGCCGGGTCGCCCTTCGGCAAACGCCTAAAGCGGCCTACACCGCCGGCGCAGGGACGCCAAGCGCCTCGGCGATATGGGCGACCGTGGCCTTTTCCGTTTCGCTCACCTGGGTCCCGCCGAAGCCAAGGAAGCCGCCTTCCGGCGCGGCCTCGGCGACGGACTTGGCGACGCCCGCGAGCCAGGTCTTGAACGGCGCGGCGTCCGCACCGCCTTTCGCGTCGAGCACGGCGGACGCTGACTTCAAGGCGTCGAGAGCCTTGGTGACGATTTCGGCCGGGGTTTTGGCGCCGGCAATCGCCGTCTTCACCCCGTCCTGAGCGAGCCCGCGCCCTTCCGACGTCTCAAACTCGCCGGCGACCACCTTGACGAGCGCATCCGCATTCGGATCGGTCGTGGCCTGGATGAGGGCCCGCGCGCTCGCCATGCTCTCCCTCATCATTCCGATGAGGCCGCTTGGGTCGGCGGCGGAAACGGCGACTCCCGCGATGAGCGGACTTTGCAGAATGAGCTTCCATTCGTCCGGGGTAAAATCTGCCTTTGTCGCCACGCGCGCCTCCCCTGGTTCGCCAAGGCTTCCGAGCATGTCCGAGAACCATGACGGTTTTGCGTCGCGCTCCGCCCCTTCCCAGACCGGCCTTTAGGCCCTATATTCCAGACGCTGCTCGCAAGGGCGGCTATGGCGATAAATGGGCATCGGAATAAGTCTTTCGGACCCGGGGGCGGTACCCGGCGCCTCCACCCAAGCCCGCTTTAACAGGCGGGTTTCGGCGGGGGCGAAATAGGTTCGACGGGGGACCCAAAGGGTGATCTTTCGCTCGGCATGATACCGCCGTTATCGGGTCAAACCTATAGTTGCGAATGACAACTATGCTCCGGTGGCCCTCGCTGCGTAATGCAGCGCTGGTACTGGGAATCAAGTCCTAGGGGTTTGCACTTCTAGGCGGGGTCCGGAGGCGCCTGGCAACAGAAGCCTCCACTTTCCTCCGCTTCCGCTCGTCGTGTCCTCTAGGGTTAAGCCCAATCCGAGCTTGCGCGGCGACCGCAATGCGCAAATAGCGGTCATAGCCAGACGGTGCGGCGAACCGGTCAAGTCGACCCGAAGCACGGTTCCCGAGTTGGACCCAGTAAAGGTGGAGCGCGCCAGAAAGCTGCCGTAGGCGCGGTAGGCAGGATGCGCCCAGAACGTCCGGTTCCCCGATGGAACGGCGAACGGGCCGCAGACTTGGACAATCCGCCGATATCTGGAGAACAGTCGGGCGAAAGCTTGCAACGGCGCATCGAACAAAATGGTCCTACGGAATGTGACAGGAAATAGAGGGCCCCCAGACACGGTATCTGTTGTAGTTCGCTGCTAAACGCCTGGACAGTCAAACGCTAGGTAGTTCTGCGTATTGCCAAGCTGGCTGGGCTACTTAAGCATGCCAGCGTCTCGTAGGGCTCCAAGGGTCGGAAACGCTTCAGGCCGCCGCCTCGGCCAGCCTGTGCGGAGACCGTTTCGCAGCGCCGTCGACTTGCGCTCTTCGACGTATCCCGTCAGGAAGCGTCCAGGTCTGCGTCAGTGGCAATGCGGCGTAACGCGGACCTAGCCGCCTATGCATTGTGTGCGAATTGCAGCGCGGTCGATGCAAAAATAATAGCCGGACAAGATTTGTTCAGGGGAGGATTGCCGCATGAACAAGGAGGCAATTGCGACGTTCGCGCATGGACTGCGCGGCCCGGTTATCGGACGCAGCCATTCAGATTACGAAGAGGCGCGCAAACTCTACAACGCCATGATCGACAAGCAGCCGCTTGTCATCGCTCGATGCGCCGATGTAGCCGATGTCATCGCCGCAGTGAATATCGGCCGGGAGAACAAGCTCCCCATCGCCATTCGCGGTGGTGGCCACAACGGCCCCGGTCTAGGCAGCGTCAACGATGGTTTGGTCATCGATCTGTCGACAATGAAAGGCGTGAGGGTCGACCCCAAGAACAAGACGGTTAGAGTAGGCCCGGGCTGCACCACCGGCGACGTAGACCACGCGACGCAGGTGTTCGGACAGGCTGTGCCCTTCGGGATAATTTCGACAACTGGTGTTGCCGGTCTCACGCTCAGCGGCGGTCACGGTTACCTCAGTCGCCAGTATGGCCTCGCAGTGGACAATCTGCTCGAGGCCGATGTGGTGTTGGCGGACGGCAGTTTTGTCACCGCCTCCGAAACGGACAATGCGGATCTGCTCTGGGCTCTGCGCGGGGGTGGCGGAAACTTCGGTGTCGTGACCAGCTTCCTGTTCCGCACCCATCCGGCGAACATCGTTTATGGCGGACCGATCGTATTCGAACTCGCCGACGCGCCCGTGGTGATGAAATGGTTCCGGCAATTCCAGCCAAATGCTCCGGATGAATTCGGAATGTTCCTCGGGCTGCAGGTCGTCCCGCCCGGCGATCCATTTCCAAAGGAGCATTGGGCGAAGAAGATGTGCGTGCTGGTGCTCTGCTACAACGGACCTGCAGCCGAAGGCGAGAAGGCCGTCAACGCGATTCGTGCAGCACTGCCGAAGCCGATTATCGATTGGGCGCAGCCGATGCCCTACACGACGGTCCAGACACTGTTCGACCCGTTGCTGCCCAAGGGCCTGCAATGGTACTGGAAGGGCGACTTCGTGAAGGAGCTTCCGGACGCGGCTATCGACGCGCATGTCGCCCACGCGGCTAAGCTTCCCAGCGTGCTGTCCGGGGTGCATCTCTATCCTGTGGATGGCGCGGTCCATCGGCAGAAGGAGGACGCGGCCGCTTGGGGCTACCGAGACGCCGCCTGGTCGCTCGTGATCTTCGGGGTCGATCCCGAACCCGCCAAGGCGCCAGCGCTCAAGCAATGGGCGCAGGACTACTGGGCGGCCGTCCATCCGTACAATCTGCCCGGCGCTTATGCGAACTTCATGATGGACGACGAGGGCGACGCGCGGGTTAGGGCGGCTTATGGCGGCAACTACGATCGGCTCGCGACGTTGAAGAAAAAATACGATCCGACCAACTTGTTTCGCGTCAACCTAAACATCCGACCTGCGGCCTGAGCGAACGGAGGACAGACCGGAAGAATCGCATGCCAATTTTCATGGACCGCCACGACTTGCGCGGTGCGACAGCGGAGCAGGTCGCCGAGGCGCATCGCAGGGACGTCGACGTACAGGACCGGTACGGCGTGAAATATATGGCCTATTGGTTTGATGAGCAGAAGGGCTCCGGCTTCTGCCTTGTCCGTGCGCCGGACGCCGCCGCCGCGGAGCGCGTCCATCGCGAGGCGCACGGCCTAATTGCCAACGCCATCATTCCCGTCGATCTGGCCGCGGTTGAAGCGTTTCTCGGGCGCATCGGCGATCCGCGCGCGGCTCCCGGGGCCGGCGCGCCGACCATCGAGGCCGGCCTGCGCGCCGTCATGTTCACCGACATCGTTGGTTCGACCGAGATGACGGCGCGCCTTGGCGATGCCGCCGCGCTCGAACTGGTGCGGGTGCACGATTCGTTGGTCAGGCGTGAACTCCAGGCGCACGGCGGCCGCGAGATCAAGCATACCGGGGACGGCATCATGGCGTCGTTCGACAATGCGCCGAACGCCGTCCGGGCCGTCGCGGACATCCAGCGGCGCTTTGCTGCCTACAACGCGGAGGCGGCCGAGAGCCTGAGCGTGCGGATTGGCGTCCATGCAGGCGAACCGGTTGAGGACCACAATGACCTGTTCGGCGCAACCGTACAGCTTGCGCGCCGGCTCTGCAGCAAAGCGAAGGCCAACGAAATCGTCGTTTCCGGGCGCGTTCGCGAGCTGTGTGAGGAGGATGCCGCGCGCTTCGTGCGCCTCGGCGAGCGCCGGCTAAAGGGCTTCGCCGAAAAGACGCCCTTGTTTCGGTTGGAATGGAGGGTGTGAATCCTGGCGCCTTGCGTCGCGAGAGCATGATCGAACCGCCTAAGGCGTGGCAGTCTTTAAGGAGCGCGTGCCCGCCCGCGCCTGCGCGAATTCCCGCACGTCCAATTAGACCGTCCGAACCCACCGGTCATTGAAAGGACGCGCCACCCTTGGGCTGCGTTAGTTCCTGCCTGAGGGCGCAGCGTGCTATGCGGCTCCTCGACCATAGCTCCGGAGCCGGGATTATATCCTCGCCCCGCGTCGATGCCCGCGCGAACGCGCCCGAGTAGGCGGCGGCAAGGAGCGCATCGCGGCGCAGCACGCCAAGGCAAAGCTCACCGCGCGCGAGCGCATCGACATCCTGGTCGACACGACTGGCAAGAGGCAAGGCGCATTGGGCGTCAGATATACGTAGTGAGCGGCCCTCGCCGAACTCGCCTGCGGATCCGCGATCCGAAGCTCTGACGTCGTCCCGCCGGCTTCTCGTATGACCGTTCGGCGTCGAGGGCGGCCGTCGAGACGGCGCTGACACGTCAGCTGCGGGGGGTGAGGGTTATTTCGGGCTCGCAATGGAAGGGCGGCTATGGCGCGGACTCCGGCCCTTCCTGAAGCGAGTGTGTAGGCGCGCTTCCCGCCAACTGCGACATTCAGTACGGCGATCTTCAATGTCCGCTTCACGTCGAAACCAGTTAAGCTCGTTGTATTTTGACCAACGCGAACTCAATCAGCCACAATCGGACGGTCCATTTAGTCGTCCTTCTCAGAAGATGAAGCGCCGGGCGAGGCGTCGACGCCCGCAAGCTGATCGAGGTTGGCGATCAGGCGCGTTAGCAAAGCGACGAGCAGGCCGGCCTCCTCGTCCGTGAAGTCGCGGAGCGCCTCCCGATTGCCGCGAAGCAAGACGGCGATCGCGTCCGGCAGGCGCGCCTTTGCGACCTCCGTCAGCGTTATGCGGCTCATGCGTCCGTCGGCCGGGTCGGGCGTGCGCCGAATGAGCCCGTCGCGCTCCATGCGGGCGAGCATCTGCGCCATCGGCGGCTGCTCGATCTTGGCGAAGCGGGCAAGATCGCGTTGCGTGCTTGCCCGACCATCCTGAAGCGCGACCAAGACCGGCAGATGTCCGACGCCGAAGCCCAGCGGCTTGAGCCGCGCTTCGCTGAGGCGGGCGAAGCCGCGCCCCGCAAGAGAGATCAGGTGCCCAGGCGTCGAAAGCACTTCCAGGTCCATCACGCCTCACCCCTTGCGCTCGCCGCCAGCTAGATATATACGTGCATATGCAAATTTTCTGCACTGTGCAAGGAGAGACCCAATGGATCGCGATGTCGAACTCCTCGAGCGCATGTACGATCGCTTCAACGCGCGGGACATCGACGGCGTGCTGACCGCGCTCACCGATGATGTGACTTGGGCGAACGGCATGGATGGCGGCTACGTCCATGGCCGCGAGGCCGTGCGCGCGTACTGGACCCGCCAATGGGCTATGGTCAGTCCGCACGTCAAGCCGGTGGGCTTTCATCGGACGACTGATGGCGCGATCGTCGCACAGGTCCTGCAGACCGTCCGAGATCTCGAAGGCAAACCGCTCGAGGGGCAGACGCACGGGCTTAGAGACAAGACGGTTGGCCATGTTTTCCGTCTTCGAGAGGGCAAGGTGGCGCGCTTCGATATCCAGGACGCCGCCTAGAGCCGATTGCGCTGGTTCACGCGGCGCTCTTGTAGCCGCGATCGCTGATCGCGTCGGCCGCGCTCCAAAGGGCGTTCGGAAGAACGCCCGTCAGTCGACGGGCTACCGGGCGCGGCGACAAGGACGCCCGTTTGTCGACGGGCTGTCGGCTGCAATGCAATCCCGCCCGGCGTTGACGGCGCGCGTCGCCGCCGCAATTGTTCCCCGCGCGCGAGTTGAGACGACCATCCTCCCTTCGGCGCCTAACGTATCAACCGGGAAAACATGCGATGGGCTATAAAGCCATCTACGCCTACGCCTGGGATATCGCAGAGATCGGCGTGGGCGCGGCGGTCGAGCGGTTCTTGGCGCTAGGCCTCGATACGGTGACGATCGTCGGCAGCTACCATGCGGGCAAGTTTCTGAGACCCCACGGCAAAAGCGGTAAGGTCTATTTTCCCGAGGACGGGACGATCTATTTCAAGCCTGATCTCAGCCGCTACGGCCCGATCAAGCCGGTTGAAAATTCACTCATTTCATCCGGCAAGGACGTCATGCGCGAGCTTGCCGGGCAGAGCCGCATCGCAACCAATGTCTGGGTCGTGCTCCTGCACAATACGCGGCTTGGATTGCAACATCCCGATTCCGTCGTCGCCAACGCCTTTGGCGATCGCTTGATCTACAATCTCTGCCCCTCGGCGCCCGAGGCGCGCGCCTACGCGATCGGGCTCGCCCGGGACGTCACCGAATCCTATCCCGTAAGCGGCGTGTCCCTCGAGACCCCGGGCTTCCTTCCTTACGCGCATGGCTATCACCACGAGTTCGCGCTCAATCGGCCTAATCGCTGGCTCGATAGTCAGCTTGGCCTTTGCTTCTGCGCGCACTGCATGGCGGGCGCGAAAAAAGCCGGGATTCCGGTCGAAGCGCTGAAGCGGCAGGTCAAGGCCGACATCGAAGCCTATTTCGCAAGCGACGTGGATTTTCCCTCCGACATGGCGGAAGCCTTTTGGCTAGCGGACGTGCGCAGCGACGGAGAGCTCAAGGCCTATCTCGATTGGCGATGCTCGGTCGTGACTTCGCTGGTGCGCGAAATTCGCGACACTTTGCGCAAGGACGCCACGGTTGCGGTCATTCCCTCGGTCGCCCGCCCGACCGCGGGCGCCTGGTATGAAGGGAGCGATCTCATGGGCCTCGCTCAAGCCGCGGGCATCGTCGAAGCCTGCTTCTACGAACAGGGGAGCGAGCGGATCAAAGCCGACCTGTTCGACGTGAAACGCCGTATGCGGGGACAAGGCCGTCTGCGCGGCATTCTCCGCCCGGCCTTTCCCGATCTCGAATTGAAAGGCGAATTCCTCGCTGCGATCCGCGCGCTCGCCGCCGGCGGCGTCAGCGAGATCGCCTTCTACAATTGGGGCCATGTGAGAGATGCGAACCTTGAATGGATCGCAGAGGGACTCGCGACTCTCAAGAGCGCGGCCTGATCCGCTCAATCGTTGTAACTGCCTGGCTGGCGTGCCGCTCGGCGTCGATCCGCTGATTCTCGCGCGCCGCGGCTGCACGACGCTCGTCGATACGATTGGCGAAAAGTTGAGCCTGCCTTATTCTCCAACTGCATTTCAAGGATGACCCACGCCCATGACGACAAAAACGCCGGAGGAGCGGCTTCAAGCGCTCGGCCTCACGCTTCCCGCCGTTCCCGCGCCGATGGCCAATTACGTGCCCTCTCGCCTGGCGGGCAATCTTCTCTACCTTTCCGGGCAAGGGCCGAAACGCCAAGACGGCAGTTTCGTGGTCGGACGGCTGGGCAAGGACGCCACGGTCGAGCAAGGCTATGAAGCGGCGCGGCTCACGGGCTTGCAATTGCTCGCTGTCGCCAAGGCCGCGCTCGGCGAACTCTCACGCGTCGAAGCCGTGGTCAAGCTCCTCGGCATGGTCAACGCCGAGCCGGCATTCGAGGACCATCCCAAGGTCATCAACGGCTGCTCCGACCTTCTGGTCGAGGTGTTCGGCGACGTTGGGCGCCACGCCCGTTCGGCGGTTGGCATGGGTTCGCTGCCAAATGGCATCATGGTTGAGATCGAGGCCATTCTGCGGATCAGAGATTGAGAAGCGAGCGAGGCGCGACGCCTCGGAAAAGTAGCCCATGATCTACGAGATCTGCGTGGATTCCGTCGCTGGCGTCCGCGCCGCGAAGGAGGCTGGCGCGGGGCGCGTCGAACTCTGCGCCGATCTTCTCGAGGGCGGGATCACGCCGAGTCTCGGCGTGATCCGTCAGGCGCGGAAAGTCATCGGCATCGACCAGGCGGTCTTGGTCACCACAGCGTGTAACCGCCGTCGATCACGAAGGCGGCCCCGGTGACATAGCTCGAAGCCGGCGACGCGAGATAGACGGCGAGCGGACCGATTTCCTCAGGCTCGCCGGCGCGGCCCATCGGAATCGAGCGCACGAACGTCTCGATCACCTGCGGATTTTTCTTGGCCCATTCCTTGTTCGGCTCGGTCATGAAGAGGCCGGGACAGATGGCGTTCACGGTCACGCCGCGCGTCGCCCAATCGGCGGCGGCGGCGCGAGTGAAATGGATCATTGCGGCCTTCGCCGTTTCATAGTGCCGCCCGCCAATGCCGCGATTGGCGATGAGGCCGCTGATCGAGGCGATATTGATGACCCGGCCCTGGCCGCGCGCGAGCATCGCGCCGCCGATCATCTTCGTGCAAATGAAGCAGTGGGTGAGATTGAGATCGATGAATTGCCGCCAAGTCGCCAGGTCGGATTTCTCGATCGCAACGTCGACGTTGCGGCCGCCGACATTGTTGACGAGAATGTCGATGGGCCGTCCGTCGGCGAGCGCGCGCCGGCAAAGGGCCTCGCAGACTGCGGGGTCGGCGATATCAGCCGGAAAGGTCCAGGCTTTTCGCTTGCGTTCCCGGATTTCGTCAGCCGTTCGGGCGAGAGCGCCAGGATCGCGCGCCACAAGCATCACATCGGCGCCTGCTTCTGCGGCTGCCAGCGCAATCGCTCGGCCGAATCCGCGGCTTCCCCCCGTGACAAGCATGCATTTGCCGTCCAGCTGAAATCGGTCGAGCACCGCCATGTCGAACACCTCTTTCTCGTTCTTGTCGCGCCTTTCTTTAACGGATGGCGCCTGCCCGCGAAGCGTCGGGGCCTCGCAACTCAGCACTTTGACTTATGCATCTTTTCGGCGCCAACTACCTCGTATCGGGATCGCTAACGAACCGCCGGTCGAACGGCGGCATGGCGCGCTTTTTGCCTAAGCGCTTAGGACCGAGACAGGAGGTCAGTAATGAGTGGACGCAACGAACAGGAACACCTCTTTCAGGAAGCGGCGCGCCAAGAGCTGGCTCGAGGCCGCATCGACAGGCGAGATTTCCTCACGCGCAGCCTGCTCACCGGTCTTGGCCTGGCTGGCGTCGGAGCCGTGGCGAAATCAGGCGTTACGCCAGCGTTCGCAGCGGACCGTCCGCTGACCCCAACCTTCTACCAGTGGATTCAAGACCTGCATCCCGGCATTCAGGCGGTAAACGCCAAGTTCCCCGGCATCAACTATCAGATCGCTCCGGTCGAAGGCTTCGGGATCGAACGCTTCGTCGCGGAGGCCAAGGACAAGCAAAGCACGTGGGACGTCTATGTCGGCCAGACCCCGTTCGTCGAAATGTCGGCCTTCATCAAGGCGGGCGTCATCGAGCCGTGGGACAATTACATCCCGAAGGATGTGATCGATGACATCATTCCGTCGATCCGGGCGGAATGCACAGTCGACGGCAAATTGTATAGCTGGCCGTTCCTGCTCGACGTCTGCGGCTCGTCTTGGCACTCGGGCATCACCGCCAAGGCAGGCGTTCCCGACGCCGCGCCCGCGACGTGGGACGAGTTTCTCGCAAGCTCCAAGAAGATCGTGGATTCGAAGGCCGCCCCCTGGGGCGCGACATTCGACTCGCATGGCTGGCGCTCGCTCGCGCCGATCACGCACAGCATGAGCACCAAGGTCTACACGCCGGAGGGCCTGTTCGACTTCACCAGCGAGCCAGCCATCGAGGCCTTGAAGCTGATGAAGCAAATTATGGCCTTTTCCAACCCCGACATCCTGCTCGAAGGCGGGTCCGACGCCGGCGTCAACAACACGCCGGACGAAGTCGCCTTCGCCGCCCAGCGCGTCGGCCTCTATTTCAAGTATTTCAACTCGCCGCTGCGCATGGCCGCGAGCTGGGACGACCCAAAACTTCTACATCTCGGTCCCTTGCCCAAGTTCACAAATGGCGAGGGCTCGACCGTGTTCTGGACGACGGGCTGCGCGCTGTTCAAATATGGTCAGAACAAAGAGAAGGCGGCCGAATACATCAAGGCGCTGACCTACGATCCGCAGATCTGGAAGGACTCGATCGTTGGCACGCCCGGCGTCCATCCTGGCCAACTTCCGCCCTATACCTCGATCTACGCCGGATGGAACGCGCACAAGCCGGACTGGATGCCGCCCTTCGTCTCGCTCGTCCGTTCGCAGTTGGACAAGGCGAAGGCCATCGACAACAATCTGTTCGGACTGCAGCAGTTCGTCATCGGCAAACCGATCTGGGAGGCCTACCTCAAAGGCCAGGAGCCCGACCCGAAGGTCGCGATGCAGAAGGTCAAAGACGCGGTGCAGGCCGAAATCAAGAAGGGCTAATCGCCCGCGCGCGGCGGCGAAGAGCTGCGTCGCAACTTGCGGCGCAGCACGATTTGATCGGCCGGATTGGGTGAATGGCGCAAGCGATTGTAAACGACGAAGTTGAACTTGGCGCACGCGTCGCCGGCGGTCCCGTTCTTGTTCTGCGGAAGGGCATGGCGGAGTGGCTGTTCCTCGTTCCAGCCCTCCTGTTCTTCATCGGCTATCAGGTGTGGCCGATCATCCGCGTTCTGTGGCTGAGCTTCACGAACTTCCAACTCCTGTCAGACAAGCCGGCGCAATGGGTCGGCTTCGACAATTACGTTCAGGCGCTTCGCGACCCGCTCATGTGGGCGAGCCTGGGCCGCGCGGCTCTCTTCACCATCATGTTCCTGCCCGGAACGATCATTCTTCCCTTGCTTCTCGCAATCCTCGTCGACCGGGTCGGGAACCAACGGCTCGCCACGCTTTACCGCGTCATCCTGCTCATTCCGGCGGTCATTCCGAGCACGCTGATCTTCGTCTTGTGGAAGTGGATGTACAATTACCAGAGCGGCCCGATCAACCATCTCCTGGTCAATACGTTCGGGATCTTCACCGTGCAAAATGCGCCGCAATGGCTCGGCGGCACGCCGCTCACGCTTCCGGCGATCGCGATCATGGAAGTCTGGTGGGGCCTCGGTTACCACACGATCTTCTTCATCGCCGGCCTCGCGGCCATTCCAAAAGACATGCCGGACGCAGCGCGCATCGACGGCGCAACCGAGTGGCAGGTGTTTTGGCATGTGACGCGGCCGCAGCTCGCTCCGATCATGATGATCCTGGTCGTCTTGCGCTTCGGCTCGGCGATGGCGGTGATCGAGGAATATCTCATCTTCGGCGGCTTCAACCGCGCTTCGCCGACCTACACATGGACGATCTTCATGTATGACCAGGCCTTCAAGACCGGGCTCTGGCGTCAGGGTTACGCCGCGGCCATCGGCATGATCGGCGCGATCGCAATGATGATCGTCATGGTCGGGCTCATCTGGATCTTCCGTCCGAAAGGTTGAGGATGACGCTCGAAGCCGATCACGCCGATATCAACCCGCTCAGGGACGAGCCCGCCTCATCTGTCGGAACCGCGGCGCTTCGCCACGTCGTGATCAACCTGTTCAATCTCGCCATCCTGCTGCCGCTGGCCTGGGTCCTGCTCATGTCGGTCAAGTCGCTGCCCGACGCGATGCGCGGCGATTTCTGGCCGAAGCACTTCGATTTCACCCACTACGCTTACGTCTTTCATCACATCACGACGCTGCCAACGAATTTGTTCAACAGCATCTATGTCACGGCCGCGACCGTTCTCATCACGACGTTCTGCGCCGTGCTTGCGGGTTACGCGCTGGTCCACATCCGCCCGCTCGGTTCGGGCGTCGTTGTGACCGTGCTGCTCGTTTCTCTCTATTTTCCCGTGCGCGTCGTCTCGATCATCAGCATTTACCAAACGCAGCATTGGCTCGGCCTCATCAACCACACGAGCGGCCTCATACTGCCCTATGTCACGCTGCAACTCGCGATCAGCATCCTGATCATGCGCAGCATGTTCCAACTCGTGCCGCACGAAATGTTCGAGTCGGCAAGGATCGATGGCGCCGGCCATTGGCGGGCGTTGTGGGAAATCGGCCTGCCCATGGTGCGGAATGGGCTGGTTGTGATCTTCATCGTCAATTTTGTCGCGGCGTGGGGCGAATATCTGTTTTGCCTGACGCTCATCGATGACGAGGCCAAACGCACGATGCCGGTGGTTCTCGCCGCCGCGCAAGGCGGACAAGGGCAATGGGCCTGGCCGAATCTCGCGGCTGTCTACGTGATCGTGGTGACGCCAGGCATCATCGCGTTTACGCTGGCGCAAAGGATGTTCTTCAAGGGTCTCATGGAAGGGGCGTTGAAAGGGTAAGCCTTGCTGGCGCTCGCGCGGACACGACCTTTCGGGAACATCGCATGACATTCAGGGACAAAGTGGTCGCCATCACCGGCGCCGCGGGCGGCGTCGGGCAGAGCCTCTGCCGCTACTTCCTCGACGAGGGCGCCAAGGTCGCGGCCATCGACAAAAAGGCGAGTGTAGAGAGCCTTCTATCCGACCTTGAAGCGAGCCCCGCTGCATTCGCCTCCGCTGTCGCCGATCTCAGCGAACCTCAGGAGGTCGAGCGCGCATTCGCGCTCCTGACCGGCGCGTTGGGGCCAGTCGACATTCTCGTCAACAACGCCGGCGGCTCGAGCCACTCAACCTTGGCCCGCACCGATGCGGCCGGATGGCGCCACGAGATCAAGCTCAATCTGGACAGCGCTTATTTCTGCGTTCAGTCCGTCATCCCTGGCATGGTGGCCCGACATTCGGGCGTCATCATCAACATCGGTTCGGTCAATGGCTTAAGCGCGCTTGGCGATCCAGCCTACAGCGCCGGCAAGGCGGCGATGATCTCGCTCACCCGCTCATTGGCGCAGGAATATGGACCCTACGGCGTCCGCGCCAATATCGTGCTGCCGGGGACGATACGCACGCCAGTCTGGGAGAAGCGCGCCGCCAAGGATCCCAAGGTCCTGGAGACGCTCAAGCGCTGGTATCCCCTTGGGCGGATCGTCGAGCCTGTCGATATCGCGCGAGCCGTCGGCTTCCTGGCGTCCGACGCAGCCTCGGCGATCACCGGAGTGGCTCTGCCGGTGGACTGCGGTCTTATGTCGGGCAATATCGTGATAAGACAGGAACTGACGCTCGAAGATCTCTGACGGCGGCGCTCGGATGTGGCGGAAGGAGTGAGATTCGAACTCACGGTGGACTTGCGCCCACGGCGGTTTTCAAGACCGCTGCCTTAAACCACTCGGCCATCCTTCCTTAGAGCCGGTGCTTTGCCAGATCGTCCGGTTCTCGTCCAGCCTCACGCTCTCGTCGCATGGGGGACGGCACGCAGCTTGCTTAGACAATGGACGCTTTTTTGCAGCGTCCGATCCTTCTCCGCTTGCCCGGAGCGTCCGATGGCTTCGCCTCTAACCGCCTTGCCGACGAGATGGATCCAGCTTCTGCTCGGTCTCGTCATCATGATGGCCATATCGAGCCCGCAATACGTCTGGACCCTGTTCGTCAAGCCGTTTCAGGCCGCAACCGGCGCCGCGCTGCCGACCGTTCAGATCACGTTCTCGGTGCTCATCGTCCTGCAGACGCTGTTCTCGCCCGCCCAAGGGTGGCTGGTTGACAGGTTCGGGCCCAAGGCGCTGGTCGCCGTCGGCGCGGCCCTAACAGGGCTTGGATGGGTCATCTCGGCCCACGTCGACAATGTCTGGATGCTGTTCCTGACCTATGGATTTTTCTGCGGAATCGGGACCGGCATAGTCTATGTCGGCGTCATCGGTCTGATGGCGAGATGGTTTCCAGACCGGCGTGGATTCGCTATCGGAATTGTTGCGGCAGGCTACGGAATGGGCGCCATGCTGACGACATTTCCCATATCCTCCATGCTCGCCTCCTCCGGCGCGCCGATGACGCTCATCGTGTTCGGCGTCATCCTCGGCGCCGTCGGCGTTCTCGCGGCGCTTGGCCTACGCGAGCCAAGGCCAAGCGAAACGCCGCCCCCAGTCGCGAGACGCGCGCATGGGGAAGATGTCGCGCCGGCCAACATGTTGAAGACCCCCATCTTCTGGCTGATGTTCGCGATGATGACCATGATGTCGACTGGCGGCCTCATGGTTACCTCGAACTTCGCCAATTTCGCCCGGGATTTCGGCGTCGCGGACGTCCTGGTGCTGGGGCTCGCGGCCCTGCCATTCGCGCTGACCGTGGACCGCCTGCTCAACGGGTTCACGCGGCCTTTCTTCGGCTGGCTGTCGGATCGGGTCGGGCGCGAAAATACAATGGGCCTCGCCTTCGGGCTCGAGGCGGCGGGGATCCTGCTGCTCCTCGTCTTCCGGCACGACGCGCCGGCCTTCGTCGTGCTCTCGGGCCTCGTCTTCTTCGGTTGGGGCGAGATTTTCTCGCTCTTTCCCTCGACCCTCACCGACACGTTCGGCGACCGTCACGCCACAACGAATTATGGCTTCCTCTATATCGCCCAGGGCGTGGGCTCGATCCTCGGCGGCCCGGTCGCGGCGGCGATGAGGGTGGCGACCGGAAGCTGGACGCCGGCGTTCGGCGTCGCGGTGGCGATGGATATCATCACGGCCCTGCTTGCGCTCTTCGCGCTCAAGCAGATGCGCGCTGCTTATCTTGGCGCACATTCTTCTTTGCCCTCGGCGAGATTGGCGTCGGCGGCCTCCCGCTAGAGGCGCGCCCGCGCCGCTCTACACCAGCCGGCTTTGCGCCTTGGCCGCCGCGATGAAGCTCGCAAACAGCGGGTGGGGCTCGAACGGCCTCGACTTGAGCTCCGGATGGAACTGGACGCCGATGAACCAGGGATGATCGGCGAACTCCACCGTCTCGGGCAGGAGGCCGTCGGGCGACATGCCGGCGAACACGAGGCCCTTCGCCTCGAGGCGCGCGCGATAGGCGGTGTTGACCTCGTAGCGGTGGCGGTGGCGCTCCGAAATCTCGGTGTCGCCGTAAATTTCCGCGATGCGCGAGCCTGGCTTGAGATCGGCCTTGTATGCGCCAAGACGCATGGTGCCGCCGAGGTCGCCCGCCGCCTGCCGCCGTTCGAGCTCGTTGCCGCGCAGCCACTCGGTCATGAGGCCAACCACCGGCTCCGGCGTCGGGCCGAACTCGGTCGAATTCGCCTGAGGCAGTCCGGCGAGCGCGCGCGTCGCCTCGATGACCGCCATCTGCATGCCGAAGCAGATGCCGAAATAGGGCACCTTGCGCTCGCGCGCGAACCGCGCCGCCATGATCTTGCCCTCGGCGCCGCGCGACCCGAAGCCCCCCGGCACGAGGATGCCGTTCACCCCTTCGAGTCGCGGCGCGGGGTCGGCGCTCTCGAAGATCTCGCTTTCGATCCAGTCAAGCTTGACGCGCACATGATTGGCCATGCCGCCGTGAGTCAGCGCCTCGATTAGCGACTTGTAGGCGTCCTTGAGCCCCGTATATTTGCCGACGACCGCGATCGACACTTCGCCTTCGGGATTGTGGTAAGCCTTGGAGACGCTGTCCCAGCGACGCATGTCGGGCTTGGGCGCGGGCTCGATGCCGAAGGCGGCCAGCACTTCGCGGTCGAGGCCGGCGGCGTGATAGAGCGCCGGCACGTCATAGATCGAGCGCGCGTCGCGCGCCTCGATCACCGCGCCCTCGCGCACGTTGCAGAAGAGCGCAAGCTTGCGCCGCTCGTCGCGCGGAATCTCGCGGTCGCAGCGACAGAGCAGGATGTGCGGCTGGACGCCGATCGAGCGCAGTTCCTTGACCGAGTGCTGGGTCGGCTTGGTCTTGAGCTCGCCCGCGGTCGGGATGAAGGGCAGGAGCGTCAGGTGGATGAAGACCACGTGCCCGCGCGGCAAGTCGTTGCCGAGCTGGCGGATCGCCTCGAAGAACGGCAGGCCCTCGATGTCGCCGACGGTTCCGCCGATTTCGACCAGCACAAAGTCGAAACCGTCGTTGCCCTCGAGAATGAAGTCCTTGATCGCGTTGGTGACGTGCGGAATGACCTGCACCGTCGCGCCGAGATAGTCGCCGCGCCGCTCCTTGGCGATCAGCTCCTGATAGATGCGCCCGGTCGTGATGTTGTCCTGCCGGTTGGCGCTGCGGCCGGTGAAGCGCTCGTAATGGCCGAGGTCGAGGTCGGTTTCGGCGCCGTCGTCGGTGACGAACACCTCGCCATGCTGGGTCGGGCTCATCGTGCCCGGGTCGACATTGAGATAGGGGTCGAGCTTGCGCAGGCGGACGGTATAGCCGCGCGCCTGCAGGAGCGCCCCCAAAGCCGCTGAAGCCAAACCCTTGCCAAGCGAGGAAACCACGCCGCCGGTGATGAAGATATACCGCGCCATGGGGCTTCTCTCCTAACCGATCAGGATCGATTCGGCGAGGAGGAAATTTGGCGACCCCAGAGGCGAATGCGGCCTCGCGGACGCGCTCTTGACGGGGTCCGCGCGTCCGCGCCAAATTTCTTGAGATACTGAGCGCTTAGCGAGGGCGCGCAAGACGAGGGGCGGGAATGCCGGGGAGCGAATTCACGTTTCGCGCCGACGACGGCCAGAGCCTCCTGGGGCGCCGCTGGCTTCCCGATGCGCCTCCGCGCGCGGTCGTGCAGATCGCCCATGGCCTGACCGAGCACAGCGCTCGCTATGCGCCTCTGGCGGCCGCGCTCAACGTCGCGGGCTATGCCGTTTACGCCAACGATCATCGCGGCCACGGGCCGAAGGCGGCACCCGCGGATCTCGGCCATTTCGCCGACGAGGGCGGGTGGGACAAGGTCGTCGGCGACCTCTGGACCTTTAACCGCCTGATCGCCGCCGAGCAGCCGGGCGCGCAAATCGTCTTTCTCGGCCATTCGCTGGGCTCGTTCCTTGGCCGCGGGTTCATCTCGCAGCACTCGGACGCGCTGGCCGGGGCGGCGCTTTCCGGATCGAACGGCAAGCCGCCAGCGATCGCGACGCTGGGCCGCGGAATCGCCCGCGCCGAGCGGCTGCGACTTGGCAAGCGGGGCAAAAGCGAGCTCATCTTCAAGATGTGGTTCGGCGACTTCAACAAGCCGTTCCATCCCGCGCGCACCCCCTTCGACTGGCTCTCCCGTGACGAGAGGCAAGTGGACGCCTATGTCGCCGATCCCTTCTGCGGCTTTCCGTTCACCACCCAGCTCGCAATCGACGTGCTCGACGCCCTGCCTCTGGTAACCAGCGCGGAGAGCCTCGCGCCGATCCGCAAGGACTTTCCTCTCTACGTCTTCTCCGGCGAGCGCGATCCGGTCGGGGCCAACATCCAGGGCCTCATCCAAGACCTCAAAGGCGCCGGCTTCACCCGGCTCGCCACCCGCGTCTACCCGGGCGCCCGGCACGAGACGCTGAACGAAACGAACCGCGACGAGGTGACGCGCGACCTCATCGCCTGGCTCGACGGGGTGGCGCCCATGCAAATAAACGCACGTTAAACGCTACTAAAGGTGAGTAAACGTTAGTAAGCGCTAGTAAATTTGCTAGCGTTTACTAGCGTTTATTTTTCCGAATCGCGCCTTTTCAATGGGTTGCGGCGGATAAAAATAAAAAATCCGCGCTGGGTCTCTCGCAGTCTCACAGCTATGACCAGTACATTTTTTCTCTCTGTCCGGCTTGGCCGAGCGGCGTAATCCGACGAAGGAGAATAATATAACACATAATTCTGAATTTTAAAAGACAATCTTGGGCAAAAATCTTCCAAGGCCCGCTGCTGTCGATCGAGGGCCGTGGGAAGGCAATTCGGTCTTGAGGCGCCATCAACTTGATGTCATGGGCGAAAGCTAAAGCGTCTCGGTTTCCTTGCTCCGCTTGCCCAGCAACTTGCCGATGCGAGCCTCGCTAAGTCGCGCGCCGCCTGGGCCCCATGGACGCCGCTAACGCGCCCATCTTTTGCCGCATCGATAGGGCAACGGCTAAGAAAAATTGGAGTATGAGATGGCCAAGGACTTGGAGGCGATGCGCGCATGGCTCATTGAGCGCATCTCGAAGGCCCTCAAGGTGAAGGGCAGCATGGACCCGGACGCGCCATTGTCGAAATACGGATTGCAGTCCATCGATGCGGTGATTCTGGCGATGGAGATCGAAGAGGAAGTCGGGGTCGAACTGCCGCCGACCCTGCTGTGGGAATACAACACGGTGAACGAATGCGCCGCCTATCTCATGGCGCTGGGACCGGCGATAGCGGCCTAACGCGCCATCGTCCGGGGCGCAGGTCTCCTTATCGGCAGACGGGTCAACGAGCGCGTCTACAACTGCGCGATCCCGCCACAGGAGCTAAGCTGCCTTCTCCAGCCGCTCCGCGATCCACAGCTTGACCAAAGCTCGCCGGGTCACGCCAAGGCGTCGGGCCTCGCGGCCGAGCCCTTCGACCACCCAGGCCGGGAAATCGACGTTGACCCGCCTGATCTCCAGATTAGGGAGGCGCGCCTTGCTTCAATCGACACCGCGCGAGACGTCCCCGCCCGCGTCGAAGTGCTCGTCGAAATCACGCGCCTTCATGAGACCCGATCTCCTCCTTGCGCGACCGCCGGACCGAAATGATCCGTTTTATCACGCGGCCCGTCGCTGTTCACGCCGGATCGGATTTGTAGACGCGGTCGCTGACCGCGTCCGCCGCGCTTGAGCCAAGCGCGGCTACATTAGCGCGTCGAGATCCGATCGGCCCTATCCCTCAACGTAAGACGCGATCTCGATCAGGCTGCCGTCCGGGTCTCGGCAATAGACGGATGTGAGCGTCCCTTGCGCGCCCTGTCTTAAGCCTGGGCCGGTCACGATGGCGACGCCTTCAGCCCGCAAATGCTGGACGACCTGATCCGGCGTCGAGTTCGGTGAGAAAGCACAGGTCTTCGCCGCCCGCGGCTTCATGGTCGGCGGTGAACCAATCCTCCTTGCTCGTCGCGATTGGCCGCAGGTTGATCTTCTGACGGCCAAATCGCATCGCGGTCCGCGGCGGCTTGCCGGGCGCAGGCGCGACGTCCTCGCGCGTCATGCCAAGCACCCGCGCGTACCATCGGGCGGAGGCCTCGAGGTCGGAGACCTGAACGACCAAATGGTCCAGCGCCTGCACCGTCAACGGCATAGCGGGCTCTCCTTGTCTTCATGCGCCGGCGCGGACGGGATGGGCCCCGGACGGTAACCTGTTATTAACCATGATCCGGGAACTTTCGCCTCAACTCGGGCGGCCTGGCCCAACGAAACGGTCGCCTCGAGGCTGGACATCAAGAGAGGATCCTATGGCCAAGACAACCATCGCCGGCGCCGACAAGAACGCGAGCAGCAAGCCGAAATCAACCAAGAAAGCCAAGCTGGCCGTCACAATTGACGCCGCTCCCGCGATCGTGGGGCTCCGGGTGGACGACGATCTGATCCGCGAGCGCGCCTATGTCATCTGGATCGCGGAGGGCCGACCCCACGGCCGCGATCTCGCGCACTGGCAGCGGGCGCATCAGGAGCTTCTCGCGACGCGTTGATTGTAAGTCGATCCAGAGCCGTCATTGCGAGCCATAGGACGTCGAAGGACGCCCGTCCTTCCGGACGGGCTATGGCGAAGATTCCATTGGGGTGGATAGCGGCCTGTCTTGGGTCAGACTGGGGTTGCAGACCCGCCAACCTGGAGACGACCGATGTTGCTTGATCGCTCTTTTACCGAGACCGCCGCTACCCGTTCGCAGCTTGGGGCAATTTTCGTTTCGTCGGAACTGAGCCGTTCGACTTGGCTCGTCACTTCGCTGTCGCCTGGGACGGGCGAGAAGCTGTCGAAGCGCGAGATCAGGGCTATTGCGCCGCGATCGCCGCACGCGGCTCAACGAACTGCGCGCCGGTGACGGCCGACCGCTTGGGCCGCGCTTGAAAGCCCAGATCGGGCGTGAGCTCGACCGGCTTGAATTGCTGCTCGAGCAGATTGCAGCCGTCGAGCGGGCGCGCGATGCGCTTATGGCCGAGCTGGCCGAACGGCGCGGTGAAGCAACAGCGCCGCCTTCGCCCGTCGCCCTGCTTCTGAGCGTGAAGGGCGTGGGGCCGGAGTTCGCGGGCGTTCTTTGGACAGAGGGGCTTTTCCGGTCCTTCGCCAACCGCCGCCAGGCAGGCGCCTATGGGGGCTTTACGCTGACGCCGCGGCGGAGCGGAACGATCGCTCACGAGCAAGGCGCGTCGAAAGCTGGCAATCCCCGCCTGCGCAAGACAATGCTTCAACTCGCCTGGCTGTGGCTCATCCATCAGCCGCAATCGGCGTTGGCGCGCTGGTATCGTCAGCGCTTTGCCGGCATGAGCGGCAAAGCCGTGCGCAAGCGGCTGATCGTCGCCCTCGCCCGCAAGCTGTTCGTCGCGCTGTGGAAGTTCACCAGCGCCGGCGTCGTCATCGAGGGCGCCGTCATGAAACCCACCGCATGATCTTGCGGCCGACGAGGCCCACGCGCCTTTATGCCATCCGCCGGGGCCTGATCAGCCTCGGCCGATCCGGGTCGGCGCCCGATGGATTGCTTGGCGCCAAACGCCGAGACGAAGAATGGTCCCCCCTCCCGAGCCCTCGCCGCCGAAAGCGGAATCAAGGTGCAGTCGCCCATAATGCGACGACCGTATGTGAGGTTGATCCGGCGAAAGCGCCAGATCTCGCAACCGGGCTCGAACCACGGATCGAAAACCAGCGCCGAAGGGACGCAGCACCATCGAAACACAACTCTTGACACGCCCAAACCCCATGTGAGCAATCCATAGGGCGCCTCACGTTCTCCTGGATCGCCACGTCCCCCCGGGTCGCTAAAGCGCGGGGGTCCTCGCGATGACGATTCCAGCCAAAGGCATCTTTTTAAAAGGCTGTCTAGCGGCGCGGCGCGCAAAGATCTTAGGCGAAAATGGCGTCCGGCCATGCCAATTCGCGCCGGGACTTGATCCAGCGGCTATTTCGCCGCCCGCAGCTTCGGCGCCTCGACTGGCGCGGCTTGCGGCTTCGCCGCCTCGGGAGAAGCGGCTTCCGGTTCAGGAGGACGGGCGGGCGGGCCCGCCGAGAATCGGGCGATGAGCCAGGAGCGGAACAGAGCCACCGCCTCGTTGCTCAGATCCTCGGGATGGGTGGTGAGGTAATAGCCGTAGCCTTCGTCAATCCAGAGATCGAAGGGGCGCACCAGCCGGCCGGCCTTGATCTCCTCATGGAACAGCAGCGGGTCAAGCAAAGCCAGCCCATCGCCGCTCATCGCGTATTGCGCCGCAAGCTGCTGGGTGTCGAACACGAGGCCGCGATCGACGGCGAGATCGGGACGCCCGATCGAGCGCACGAACATTTCCCAGAAGAAGTGGCGCGGCCGCCCATCGATCTTGAGGTGCAGGAGGTCGCTCGCGGCGATGAGCCGTCCGGGATCGCTGGCGTCGGTCCCCTCGAGGAGCTGCGGGCTGCAGAGCAGCGTCGAGCGCACCATCCACAGGAGATCATGGATCGCGTCGGTGACGCGAGGCTCGGAATAGACGATGGCGATGTCGATGTCGCCGTCCACGTCCGGACCGGTGGTCGGCTTCGAGACGATCTCGAGCGAGATGCCGGCGTTCTCCGCGCGGAAATCGCGCAGAATCGGGATAGCGAGCCGGTGAGCGAACGAGGTCGGCAGCGCGACCTTGAGCACCCGCTTCGGGCGCCCCTTCTCCTTGATCACCTCGCCGAGCGCCTGGTCGATCCGATCGAAGGACTTCGAAACGACCGGCAGGATGTGCCGCCCCGCCTCGGTGAGCACCAGCTGCTGGGGGCGCCGCTCGAACAGCGCCACGCCAAGAAAATTCTCGAGGACGATGACGTGACGGCTGACCGCGCTCTGCGCGACCGTCAGGCTATTGGCGGCGGCGGTGAAGCTGAGATGTTGTCCGGCCGCTTCGAAGGCTCTAAGCGCGTTGAGCGGCAGCCACTTGCGATCCATTCCTCCTCCACGCGCGGCGCATTCGTGTCATCCCTGCTGTTGCGAGCGCGTCAATATTCATTTCATAGCCCATACCGAACGGATGAGACAATACGGCGCGCGCTTAAATCCAAAGATAGATGAGGGCGTTCCTCGATCGATCGCACACCCTGGCGCTTCTCACGCGCGTCAGATCATTGAGTCCGCCTGAGTCCGCCCCTTCGCTCTTCCCTCTCCGGCCCATCCGCACTAAGTAGAGGGCGCGCTCCATCCCCAAAAATTCAAAGATCATGACTGACCCCAACCCCGTCGCGCGCCGGCGCACCTTCGCGATCATCTCGCACCCCGACGCCGGCAAGACGACGCTGACCGAGAAGCTGCTCTTGTTCGGCGGCGCCATTCAGCTCGCGGGCGAAGTCCGCGCCAAGGCCAATCGCCGCCAGACCCGGTCCGACTGGATGGGGATTGAGCGGGAGCGCGGCATTTCGGTCGTGACCTCGGTGATGACGTTCGAATACGGCGGCTGCGTCTTCAACCTGCTCGACACGCCAGGCCACGAAGACTTTTCCGAGGACACCTACCGGACCCTGACGGCCGTCGATTCCGCCGTCATGGTCATCGACGCCGCCAAGGGCATCGAGGCGCGGACGCGCAAACTGTTCGAGGTCTGCCGCCTGCGCGACATCCCGATCGTCACCTTCATCAACAAGATGGACCGCGAAACCCGCGATCCGTTCGAGCTCATCGACGAGATCGAGAAGACGCTCGCGCTCGACTCCGCGCCCCTCACCTGGACGATCGGCCGCGGGCGCTCGCTCGCCGGCGCCTATGACATCCGCCGCAGCCGGCTCACGCCGTTCGGCAAGGAGGCGCAGGCGTTCGCCGTCAACGGCCCCGACGATCCGCGCGTCGCGGAGCTTCTACCGGAGCATGAGCGCGCGGCGGCCATCGAAGAGCTCAACCTCGCGGTCGAGGGCCTGAAGGCGTTCGACAGACGAGCCTTTCTCGAGGGCCACATGACCCCGGTCCTCTGGGGCAGCGCGCTCAAGGATTTCGGCGTCAAGGACCTTATCGACACTCTGGCCGAATTCGCGCCGAGCCCCCGCGCGCAGGAAGCGGCGAGCCGCGTCGTGAAGGCGGACGAACCGAAGATGACCGGCTTCGTGTTCAAGATCCAGGCCAACATGGACCCGAACCACCGCGACCGCATCGCCTTCATGCGCGTCTGCTCCGGCAAGCTTCAGCGCGGCATGCGGGCGAAGCTCGTGCGCACAGGCAAGCCCGTCACGCTATCGGCGCCGCAATTCTTCTTCGCCCAGGATCGCTCGCTTGCCGAGGAGGCGTTCGCCGGCGACGTCGTCGGCATTCCCAATCATGGGCTTCTGCGCATCGGCGACACGCTTTCCGAGGGCGAGGAGATCGTCTTTCGCGGCGTGCCGAGCTTCGCGCCGGAGATCCTGCGCCGGGTCAAGCTCGCCGACGCGATGAAGGCCAAGAAGCTGCGCGAGGCGCTGCAGCAGATGGCCGAAGAAGGCGTGGTGCAGGTGTTCCTGCCGCATGACGGCGCAGCGGCGATCGTCGGTGTCGTTGGGGCGTTGCAGCTCGACGTGCTCACCGAGCGGCTTAACGCCGAATACGGCTTGCCGGTGACCTTCGAGCCAAGCCGGTTCGAGATCTGCCGCTGGGTCTCGTCTCCCGACAGGGCGGAGATCGGCAAATTCCTGGACGCCTACCCGTCCTCGATCGCCTCCGATCTCGACGGCGCGCCGGTGTTCATGGCGTCGAGCGCCTTCAACCTGCGCTACGAGCAGGAGCGGTGGCCGAAGATCGCCTTCACCGACGTGAAGGACTATCAGAAGGCCGCGGCTTAAATCTCCGATCGCTCTCCTTCCGTCCCTCGGCGTCGCAGCCGCTCGGCGAGAAGCGAGAGTGAACACGACTTTGTGTACGAGGCGATTTGCCGAGTTCCGCAGAGATTAGTGAATTGTTCACCAATTCTTTATCAGATCAATTCACGTCATCCGTTGCGGAACTCGAAGTCATACCGGTAGTTAGCTAACGGATTTAACGGCGCTGAGACGCGGCTCCTTGCCGAGGAGTGGCGCTTTGCCCGCCTAGGGAGTTGTGTGTTTGTTTGTCAGCGTCGGTCATCCAACCCTCGACGCCGAATGTTTGAACACGACGGTAGTGGTTGTGCTGGGCATGCATCGCAGCGGGACATCGAGCGTTGCCGGAACGCTCGTTCGCCTTGGCGGCGCCGCGCCTAAGCATTTGATGGCGCCGAACGTCGATAACGAGAAAGGATATTGCGAATCTCCCGTCCTCAAGGACTTGAACGACGCCGTTCTCGCTGCCGGCGGAAGCGAATGGAAAGACTGGCGCAAATTCGATCTCGACAAGATCGACGCTTTGGAGGCCGACGCTTTGCGCGCACGCGCAAAGGCGGCTTTGGCGGGAGAATTCGGGGGCTCCGGATTGGCGGTCATGAAGGACCCGCGCATGTGCCGGCTCATGCCGTTCTGGCGTCCGGTGTTCGACGAGGTCAAATGGTCGGTCCGAGCGCTTCTGCCGATCAGGTCGCCGCTCGAAGTCGGCTGGTCGCTTAGGCGCCGTGACGGACTCAGTCCCGCATACGGATGTCTGCTCTGGTTGCGTCACGTTCTGGACGCCGAGGCCGAAACCCGTGGCATGACCCGCGCCATCCTGGACTGGTCTCAATTTCTGGGCGACAGCCGCAAAGAGCTCGCCCGGGCCAACGAACAACTGGGCGTGACCTGGCCGTACTGGGGTGAAAGCGCTCTTGCCGACATCGATCGATTCGTATCGGCCGATCTACGGCATGAGCGCGCGAGCGAGGCGGATCTTGGGGCTCATGTGGCCGTCAACGACTTGGTCCGGCGGACTTACGCGGCAATGCTGGACCTTGTCCGAGACCCGGGAGACGGCGGCGCCTTAAGAACGCTTGACGATCTTCGCGCGAGTTTTGAGACAGCCTCGGCGATTTTTGACTGTCCGATGCGTGAGGCGAAAGACGAGGCGCGCCAGGTCCGATCACAAGCCGCTGCAGAGATCGCCCGAGTCCAAGCCGTCGCTGCATGCGCCGCCGATCGGAGTCGCGACCCAACCACACCAAGACCTCGTTTCTTTTGGAAACCACGCTCCAGGCAGGCCGCAGCGCTTTTGGTGATAGCCAAGCATCTTGAGGCTATTCGCAAGTCGCTGTTTTTCAATTCGGCGTACTACCTGGAGACCAACCCGGACGTTCGCGCGGCTGGAATTGACCCGGCGTTCCACTACCTCGTTCATGGAGGTCGGGAAGGCCGAGATCCTGGGCCGTTTTTCTCGAGCAAAACTTATCTCGCGCGATACCCCGATGTCGCCGAAGCCGACGTCAACGCCCTCTTGCATTACGAAACGCTAGGTCGCGGAGAAAACAGAATCGTGGCGGTCTAGCGCTCGCCAGTCTGATCGATCTCGCTCTCATCCACGCCTCTATGCCCTCCCGCCGCCCTTCTGGGTTGCGACCGGACGATTGCTCGCGCGGACATGACAGCGGTGGAAACGAGCAATAATCTGAAAGCGGCGGCTTGACCCATCATCTGATTCCGGTTCAGGGAGGCTCGTGAAGAAGTGAACTCGCGCGCTTTGCTGGGAGGAAAAGCATGAAGTTACTTTTGTCGATTTGCACGATGGCGCTACTGAGCGCCGGCGCAGCGCAGGCTCAGGTCGAGCTCAACACCTATGCGGACTCCAAGGGCAATCTCGATGTTCAGAAGCTGACCTGCGCGCAGCTCGCCAACACCTTCCAGGAAGACGCCGACTTCATGACCGTCTGGTACAGCGGCTGGTACAATGGCCTCGCGGGCTACAGCAAGCTGAAGGTCGACCGCGCCAAGGAGCTTGAGCATCGAGTGATCGTCTATTGCAAGGACAATCCGAAGACCAAGGTCATCACCGCAATGGACATCCAAATCAAGAAGCTGCGCAAGGAACAGGGCATCAAGGTCAACGACGAGAAATAGCCCAAGCTTCGCGCGCGCCAGCCGCTCTTTAGGACAGCCTAAGGCGCGCCTCGTTGAACTCCTGAAATTTGAAAGAGAGAAACAATGGTCGCCCCAAGCACAAGGCTGTCAGCAATGCTTAGCCGGATCCATTTGCGCGCCGCGCTCCTCGCGGCGGCGGGGTTCGCTGCGTCCGTTTCGGCGTCGCAAGCCCAGGTCGAACTCAAGACCTACATGGACGACAAAGGCTATCTCAACGTGAAGGCGCTGACCTGCGCGCAGCTCGCCAACACCTTCCAGGAGGACGCCGACTTTCTCGGCGCCTGGTACAGCGGCTGGTGGAACGGCCACATGAAGCGGCACGTGGTCAACATTCCTCGCGCCAAGGCGGGCATCCACGAAGTCATCGTCTATTGCAAAGCCAATCCGGACGCCAAAGTGGTCGACGCCGTCGACGCCTATGTGAAGAAGGTGCAGGCGGGCCAGTAGAAGGCTTTTGCAGCGACAGCATTTGAGCCGAACCGCGCTCGTCATTGCGAGCGAAGCGAAGCAATCTAGGGAACGTAGAGCGCCCACGACTCCTGGATCGCCGCGTCGCCATAGCCCGCCCGGAAGGACGGGCGTCTTTCGACGCCCTATGCCGCGCGATGATGATTCCAGCGGTCGCCCAGAGCATGCGGAACGCTGGACCTGGGAGATCGTTCGCACCGCGCGGCTTGCGCATCGCGGCTCAACCTCCTAGCTCATGGGCATGAGCCACGACCCCATAGAGACCGGTTCCCAGACAGACGCGAACCCGCTTCTTGAACCCTGGACCGGGCCGTTCGAGGCGCCGCCGTTCGACCGCTTCGAGCCTGGCCAGTTCCGGCCGGCCTTCGACGCGGCGCTCGCCCAAGCGCGCGCGGAGATCGACGCCGTCGCCGCTGATCCCGCGGCGCCGACTTTCGCCAATACGATCGAGGCGCTCGAGCGCAGCGGCCGCAGCCTCGACAAAGTGGCGAGCGTCTTCTTCAACCTGACCGGCGCCCACACGAATGACGAGTTGCAGGCGATCGAGCGCGAGATCGCGCCCATCCTCGCGCGCCATCGCAGCGAGACTTATCTCAACGAGGCTTTGTTCAAGCGCATCGACGCGCTTAAAGCGCGCGCGGACAAGCTCGGGCTATCGGGCGAACAGGCGCGCGTGCTCGACCGCTATCGCCTCGATTTCACCCGCTCTGGCGCAGGCGCCGAGCCGCAAGCCAAAGCGCGACTGGCCGCGATCGCCGAGCGGCTGGCGACGCTCGCCGCTCAGTTCGGCCAGAATGTGCTCAAGGACGAGAAAGACTGGCTCATGCTGCTCGATGAGCGCGACCTTGAAGGTCTGCCAGACTTTTTCATAAGCAGCGCCGCGCGCATCGCCGCCGACCGCGGCCATCCCGGCAAATATGCCGTGACCCTGTCACGATCCAGCGTCGAGCCGTTCCTGCAATTCTCGGCGCGGCGGGATTTGCGCGAGACCGCCTTCCGCGCCTGGGCGGCGCGGGGCGAGAATGGGGGAGCGACTGACAATCGCGCCGTCGCCGCTGAAATGGTGCGGCTGAGAGCCGAGCGCGCGCGTCTCTTGGGCTACGAGACTTACGCCCACTACCGCCTCGCCGACACGATGGCGAAGACGCCAGAGGCGGCGCTCGATCTCTTGGAGTCCGTGTGGACGCCTGGCGTCGCTAGCGCGCGCAAAGACGAGGAAGCGCTCCAGGCGATCGCCGCCGGCGAAGGCGAAAACTTCAAACTTGCGCCCTGGGACTGGCGCTATCTCGCGGAGAAGCGGCGCAGGAAAGAGTTCGACTTCGACGAGAGCGAGCTCAAGCCTTATTTACAGCTCGACCGCATCATCGAGGCCGCTTTCTACGCGGCGCACCGCCTGTTCGGCTTGAGCTTCACCGAGCGCTTCGACCTCAAGCTTTATCACCCCGACGTTCGCGCATGGGACGTAACCGGCAGCGACGGCGCGCCGAAAGCGCTTTTCCTCGGCGATTATTTCGCCAGGCCGTCAAAGCGCAGCGGAGCCTGGATGAGCGGTTTCCGCGGCCAGCGGAAGCTCGACGGCCCACAATTGCCGATCGTGGTCAATGTGATGAATTTCGCCAAGGGCGCCGAGGGCGAGCCTAGCCTCTTGAGCGTCGACGAATCGCGCACGCTCTTTCATGAATTCGGCCACGCTCTCCACGGCATGCTGTCGGACGTTACCTATCCGCGCATTTCCGGAACGCATGTCGCCGGCGACTTCGTTGAGTTTCCCTCGCAGCTTTATGAGCATTGGATCAAGGAGCCCGAGATGCTGCGCCGCTTCGCGCTGCACGCCAAAACCGGCGAGCCGATGCCGCAAGCGCTCATGGACAAGCTTCTCAACGCGCGTCGATTCAATCAAGGCTGGGCGACCGTCGAATACACCGCCTCGGCGCTCGTCGACTTGAAGCTGCATCTCGATCCATCGCCCGATGAGGTCGATGTCGCCGCGTTCGAGCGCAAGGAACTCGAGCGGATCGGCATGCCCGATGCGATCGGCATGCGTCACAGAACGCCGCATTTCCAGCATATTTTCTCAGGCGGCTATTCCGCCGCCTATTACAGCTATCTGTGGTCGGAGGTCCTCGACGCCGACGGCTTTGGCGCTTTCGAGGAGAGCGGCGACATCTTCGACCCCGGCGTCGCCAAACGGCTCAATGACTTCGTTTATTCGGCCGGCGGAAGCCGCGACTATGACGAAGCCTATCGAGCCTTCCGGGGCCGCGCGCCCTCGCCTGAAGCGCTTTTCCGCAAGCGGGGGCTCGAACTCGAGGCCGGCCAAACCTGAAGCGAGGCGCGCGACAAGTCGGCGGTCGCTATTGCAAGTTCGTACGGCGGCCAAGCATCATCTTGTGCGGATCGGGGACGGTCTGCATCAGCTCAAGGACGATCGCATCGAGGAGAATGAGGCTCGTCCGCTCAAACAGGCTCCCGCCGAATTGCCGCGTCGCCTCGATGGGAACTTGAAGGACGAAGTGGGCGAGTTTCGCAAGCGCGCTGTCCCGTTCCCAAGTGATCAAGGCGATCGCGGCCCCCTCGTCTTTTGCTATGCGAGCGAAGTGGACGGTGACTGGCGTCGCACCGGAGCCGGACACGAGAATGAGCCCATCCCCCCGCCCGGATGGACGGAGCGGTCGCTTCGCCGACAAAATGAAGGCGACCCACATGCATGAACCGCATCGCGGCCATTTCCGCCACAAGGCCAGAACGTCCCTGGCCAGAGAAGAACCAGCGCCGCTGCTCATCCCTGAACGCTTCGACGAAGCGCCGGAACGCGCGAGCCTCCACGCGCTCGAGCGTCTCGGCTATCTCGCGTCCGACGGCCAGCCACGCCCCGGATTGCGCAATCGGTCCTTGATCCATTTAGCAACCCTTCTGGGATCGTTTGCGCCGGTGATGGCGGCCCCGACGATCACGATCTCCGGTTCGGCCTCGAGCACGGCGTCAAGGGTCTCCGGCCCCAGTCCGCCGGCGAGCGCAACGCGGAATCCTCGACGGCGCATCTCCGAAACGGCGTCGATATGCTGAGTTGACCGGTCGCCAGCGGCTCTGGCGTCGGTCGGAGCATGAACGCCGACATAGGCGAAGCTTTCCGGAAAGGTCGCGCTCGCAGGCAAAAGCTCGGGCTTTCCGGATTCGGTGATGGTGTCGAGGACGACAAAGGCTCCGAAGCGCGCCGCGACCGTTCCGACCGCCGCGTGGGTGGCGCGCGAGGTCGAGGACAGAACCGTCATGAGCCGCGCCCCTGCCCCAAACACCATCTCAGCTTCGAGGTCTCCGGCGTCCACGGTCTTGGTGTCGGCGAGAAGCGGCGTGTCCGGACAAAGCTCCCGCGCCGTGGCGATCGCCCCGATGCCGAACCGCTTGAGGAGCGGGGTGCCGATCTCGATGATGTCAGCGATCCCTCGCACCTCAGCGATGACGCTGAGGCTCTCCGCCTTGTCGATCGCAACCTGCAGCAACAACGAGCGCTTTCTCCCCGACAACACAATTTCTGACGCTGTGAAGCAGACTTAGAAGTTGAGTCACATCGTGGCAACGTGTATGAACGTCTACCTGGCCGATCCGGCCAACGTTTCACAAAATGTCTTGAACTCATCTGCGGATGCGTAGGCTTTCTGGGTGCCGCGCCGAGTGACCGAGTCCGCGGCATAGAGCGCGGCTTGTTTCAAAGCGGCCTCGAGAGGGACCCCGGCCGCGAAGAAACGCGCGAAACTGCCGACGAAGGCGTCGCCGGCGCCTGTCGTGTCGACAGCCTTCACCGGGACCGGCTCAATTTTTTGCGCATCGGTCGGCGTTGTCAGGAGCGCGCCGCGCGAGCCGAGCGTGACAATGACGGTCCCAATCCCCTTGTCGAGCAGGCTTCGGGCGGCGGTCACGATGTTCGATTCCGTATCGACCGGCATGCCGGTCAGGATCGCAAGCTCGGTTTCGTTGGGGATGAAGAAGGTCACATCGCGGATTCGCTCGACGTCGAGCGCCGCCGTCGCCGGAGCCGGATTGAGCACCGTCTTTACACCGTGGCGCTTGCCGAAGGCGATGGCCGCGTAGACGGTTTCGAGTGGAACCTCGAGCTGCATCAGGATGAGATCGCAGGTCTTCAGAACGTCCGCGGCGCGATCGATATCGCCGGGCGAAAGATCGGCGTTCGCTCCCTTCACGATCAGGATCGAGTTCTCGCCGTTCGGCTCGACCATGATCGGGGCGACCCCGCTGGGCTTTCCCTTCACCCGCCGGATATGGCTCGTATCGATCCCAAGCGCCTCGAGATTGCGGATGGTGGCGTCGGCGAACATGTCGTCGCCGACGGCTGTGACCATCACCACCGATGCGCCCAGCTTGGCGGCGGCCACCGCCTGATTGGCTCCCTTGCCGCCGTGTCCCATTTCGAAGCTCGGCGCCTCGACGGTTTCACCCCTGATCGGCATCCGATCCACATAGGTGACGAGATCCACCATGTTGCTGCCGACGACTGCGATGCGCGGCCTCCGCCCCTCGTTCATTTCCCCTCCCGTTCATTTGGAGCCGCGCGATCGCTCGCTCCCGGCTTCTATACGCGACCTGTGCTCTTGACCCCTCGCTCGCCCGCAGTTGGCCCGGAGCTTGCAACGTCCCTTAGGGTTCTCCGGGCTCGACGCCAATTCGGCAATAAACTACGCTCGCCTGACATCGCATCGAAAATCGCGTTGGGAGACAGAAGAATGGCGTCGGTCGACGTTGTCAACGCACGCAAGGCTTATGGTGGCGTCGAAGTCATTCATGGCGTCTCGTTATCGATCGCCGACGGGGAGTTCGTCACCCTCGTGGGGCCGTCCGGCTGCGGGAAATCCACACTTCTGCGAATGATCGCCGGTCTCGAGTTCGATCACCGAGGGAAAGGTCAAGATCGGCCCGCGAGTGGTCAACAACCTGGCGCCGAGAGACCGCGACATTGCGATGGTCTTCCAAAATTACGCGCTTTACCCGCACAAAACTGTGGAACAGAACATGAGTTTCGGGCTCAAGCTGCGCAATACGCCAAAAGATGAGATTCAGTCCCGCGTTAAGCGCGCCGCCGACATCCTTCATGTCGCTCCGTACCTTTCCCGCTACCCTCGGCAATTGTCCGGCGGCCAACGGCAGCGCGTGGCAATGGGGCGGGCGATTGTGCGCGATCCGCAGGTCTTTCTGTTCGACGAGCCGCTTTCGAACCTCGACGCTCAGCTGCGGGTCCAGATGCGGGCCGAAATCAAGGAATTGCATCAGCGCCTGAAGACTACGACCATCTATGTCACGCACGACCAGATCGAAGCCATGACGATGGCGGATCGAATTGTGGTCATGCGCGATGGCGTCGTCGAGCAGATGGGCGCTCCGCTTGAGCTCTACGATCGGCCCACGACTCTGTTCGTCGCGAGCTTTATCGGCTCCCCGTCGATGAATTTGCTCAAAGGGTCTGTAACCCTCAACGGAAAGCCTGTTTTCGTGACCGAGGGCGGCGTCGAGCTGCCGCTCAAGTCGGCGCCGGGCAACATTAATGGACGCCCCTGCATCTATGGGATTCGGCCTGAACACCTGGCCATTGGCGGCGACTTCAAGGCCGAGGTTTCGGTGGTCGAGCCGACCGGCTCGGAAACCCAGGTGTTCGCCAAGGTCGGAGGCCACCCGATCGTCACCGTCCTTCGGGACCGCATCTCGGCTCAGCCGGGCGAGACCATGCTGCTCTCGCCAAATTTGGATGCGGTCCACCTGTTCGACGCCGAAAGCGGCAAGCGGCTCCAATAGCCAAGGGCGGACGTCACCGGGGGCGTCATGCGTTACTATGCTGCCGCGTGAGATCCGCGCGGCCATTGATGGGCGTTGGCCCGTCGTTTTGGCCGTGGGGGTGCTCGAATACCATGGCGGTGGGCATGGACACGCTCGCCGTAACCGGGCGCCTCGGGATCCTGGAGCGCGAGGCGAACCTCGTCAAAAATTCCCAAGGCGCGCGCGATTGACTTTGCCGGAAAACGCCCGCTTAAATCTTGGAGCTTGCGCTAGCCGCGCTTCCGGAGTGCGGGCGCGGCGCCATCCTGGTCCGGAATCGCTAGTCGGCGCAAGAGGGAGGAATAATCCATGCGTGTCCACGTCTACGAAGTGCTCATGGCGATGCAGAGAAGCCGGCGCGATGTCCTGAAAGGGGCGGCCGGCGCCGCAGCGCTGGCTGCAAGCTCGTCCGTCCTGTCGTCCACCCCGTCCTTCGCCGAAGACAGCGTTGTCGCTCAGATCATGAAAATCCCCGGCGCCGGCAACGGTTCGCCGACCGACGCCGATTGGCAGAAGGTCGGGGCGCTCTGTCTCGGGCCGACCAAGGCTAACGTGAAGCAGGGCGAATTTGCCGGCGTCGAGTTCTCCTTCATGGGGCTCAACAACCAGAATCTCCACAACTTCCTGTTTCGCGGTTTCTTGAAGCCGTGGGAAGCCTACACGGGAGCCTCGATCAAATGGATCGATCTGGCGCAGGCCGACTACAATGCAAGGCTCCAGCAGTCGATTGCGACTGGCACCGCTGACTTCGATATTCTCGAGATGGGCGCGCCTTTCGAAGGCGACATGGGGGTCAAGGACCTGCTCTCGGAGATGCCCGACTGGGTCAAGACGCAGATCGATTTCGACGACTACGTCAACTACCTCAAACCGCCCGTCGGCACCTGGAACGGCAAGATCCATCGCACCTGCATCGACAGCGATTGCCATACGATGAACCGACGCACAGACGTCTTCGGCGACGCCGACCTGGCCAAGCAATGGGCGGGCTGGAATGACAAGGCCGGCTTGGCCGACTGGGGTCCGCCAAAGACCTGGCAGCAGTTGCAGCAGATCACCAAGTTCCTCAAAGGCAAGAAGGTCAAGGGCAAGGAGGTCTACGGCTTCCTCGATCAACCGAAGCCGTGGGGCGGGTTCCAGTTCTATTTCACCGCGAGCCGTTCGACGGCCTACACCAAATATCCCGGCGAAAAGAACTGGATGTTCGACGAGAATATGAAGCCGCTCGTCAACAACCCAGGTTGGGTGCGCGCGATCCAGGACGTCGTTGACGCCCTCCCCAGCGAGCCCGGGGATCAGATCAACGCCGACCCCAACACGACCGCGTTCCAGCAGTTCTTGACCGGCACGGGCTCGCTGCTCGAGTGGTGGGGCGATATCGGCACCGTCGCCAAGACCAGCGACACGGCGACGATCGGCGACGTGCTCGACTTCGACATATTGCCCGCCTCCGACGACGTGTACAACTTCCGCAAGGGTCAGTGGGAGAAGCTGCCCACCGGGCCTAACGTCGCCCCCAACATGGCCTATCTTGGCTGGGGCATCTATGTGATGAAGAGGGTTGACAGCGATGAGAAACGCCATAAGGCCGCGTGGAGCGCGGCCGCGCATCTTGGCGGCAAGGACCTGTCGATGTGGACGGCGGCCTATCCCTCCGGATTCCAGCCCTATCGGAAGAGCCACACCAACCTCGACCTGTGGGCGCTCGCCGGCTACGACAAGAAGTATATTGGCTCCTACATGGACTCGCAGTCGACGTCGTACAACCATCCGAACTCGTCGATCGAGCCGCGCATCCCAGGCATCTTCCAGTACTACAGCATTGCCGAGGATGAACTGCAGAAGACATTCGCGGGCAAGCAGACCGCTCAGCAGGGCGCCGACAATGTCGCGGCCGCCTGGGAGAAGCTGACTGACAAACTCGGGCGGGAGAACCAGGTGAAGTACTATAGGATTGCAATGGGCCTTGCCTGAGCAAGCCGTCCTTTCTCGAGAGACCAGGCGTCGGCGGCGAAGAACGCGCTGCCGGCGCCCGACTGCGCGCGGGGCCGTGGTCGCTCTTGCCGCCGAAACGGACCTGGCTCTATGAGCAGCGGCAAATTCGAGGCGCACGAAGGCATCCCCCCTGGGCAAGCGTCGGTCGGCGCCTGGATCTTTCGCCTTGCTTCAGTATTGCTCGTCGGGATCGCCGCTTTGCAACTGGCTGGGGCGCTCGGCCTTGTCTCATTGCCGTTCGCCAACTGGCGCCCAACCCTCTACGTCTTCGTGCTCTGGGCCTTGGCGCTCGGCGCGAGCCAGGTCCTCCGGCACGGCGAAGCCGGCAAGCAAACGCTGTTCGTGCTTCCCGCCCTATTGTTCACCGCGGCGATGGTGATCTTCCCGACCATCTTCGGTCTCTATATCGCCTTCACCGACTGGAATTTGAATGCCGAGTCCGGCCACCACTTCAACGGACTCGACAATCTTCGCACCCTTTGGAGCGATTCCTATTTCTGGAACGCGCTCGGCAACATGGTCTTCTACGTGTTGACGGTGCTCGTTCAGTACGTGATCGCCTTTGGCCTTGCTATGCTGCTGAACGCCGATATCCGCGCGCGAAAGTTCTTCCGCGTCGCGTTTCTTATGCCGTTCATGCTCAGTCCAGTGGCCGTGAGCTGGATGGTCGGCAAGTCGCTCATGGAAAACCGCTTCGGGCCCCTCGCGAATTTCGCCAGATGGCTCGGCTGGGAGAACGTCGCTTTTTTCACCGACCCCTGGATCGCCCGGACGACAATCATCGCCATGGACGCCTGGGTCTGGATCCCGTTCATGGTGATCCTCCTGCTCGCAGGCTTGCAGGCGCTGCCGCATGAAGTGAAAGAAGCCGCCAAGGTTGATGGAGCGAACGCCTGGCAATCCTTCTGGGAGATCACGTTTCCGCTGATGCTTCCGGTAAGCGTGACCGCGATCATCCTGCGGACCATCTTTGAACTGAAGCTTGCGGACATCGTGATCAATGTCACGTCGGGCGGCCCTGCCGGCGCAACCGACACGATCTCGAGCTTCGTCTACCGGGAATACCGGGACCGCTCCAACGTCGGCTATGCGACAATGGTCGCCGAAGTCTACCTCGTTATCATCATTGTCTTCATCATGCTTCTCCTGAAGGTCGCCAACCGCTACATGCAGAAGATGACCTGACGGCGAAGGAATGGAAGCTTGGCGCGTCCTGGAGAGACCCTTGTGACGACCGCGATCGCGAACTCGGCGGCGGACGAGGGCCAGATCGAAGCTGGATCATTGGCGTCCCGGGTCGCGCGCTTCGGCGGCAAAACGATCGTTTACGCGCTCCTCATCCTCTGGACGTTCATCGCGCTTTTCCCAATCTACTGGACACTCTCGACCTCGGTGAAGCTCGGGCGCGACGTCGTCCAGGGCCACCTCGTCCCATGGGTCGATTTCGCGCCGTCCTGGAAAGGATGGCAGTCGCTCGGGCTTTCCCCCGACACGATATTTGCGACCTCGGACGTGAGGGATGAATTCTTGAAGAAGTTCGTCAACAGCGTCATCTGCTCAGTCGGCGCCTCCGCTTTCGCAATTCTCATCGGCTCGCTCGCCGCCTACGGGCTCAGCCGTTTCGATTACAAGTTCGGCCCGTGGCGCAACAAGGACCTCTCGTTCTTCTTCGTCTCGCAGCTCATTCTGCCGCCGGTCGTCCTCGCGCTGCCGTTTCTCGTTCTATACAAAGAGCTGGCGCTGCTCGACACCCGCCTCGAACTCATCCTCGTCTACACGCTCATGGTCCTGCCGATCGTCATCTGGGTGATGCGCGACCAGTTTGACACAATCCCTCCGGAGATGGAGCAGGCGGCGCTGGTGGACGGCTGCACGACCTGGGGCGCGTTCCTCCGCATCGTCCTCCCGATCGCGCTGCCGGGCATGGTCGCGGCCTTCATCCTGTCGCTCGTTCTCTGCTGGAACGAATATTTCTTCGCCTCGCTCCTGACCGGATTTGACGCGCAGACCCTCCCGGTCATGGTGGCGAGCCAGACAGGCTCGTCCGGAATCAACTGGTGGACGATCGCGGCGCTCGCGACTGCGGCGATCACGCCGCTTCTCTTGATCGGCATTTTCCTCGAGCGCTACATCGTCATGGGCCTTACCGCGGGAGCGGGCAAATAGCCGAGGAGCTCTTGTTCGGCGCCGCGCCGTCGCGCGAGCGCCTTCGGGCGCTAACGATCGAGCTTATGCTGATCCCCGGCCTTAGCGGCCATGAAGGCCGCGTCCGCCGGCAACTCGCCGCCGAGATGGCGAGTTTCGGTCTCTCCGCGACGACCGATCGGCTCGGCAATTTGATCGCGACCGCTGAAGGCGACCCGGACAGGCCGAGCGTGATGCTCTTCGCGCATATGGACCAGCTCGGATTCGTCGTTCGCAAAATCGAGGGAAACGGGTTCCTTCGTCTCGAGCGCCTCGGCGGCGTGCCTGAGCGGGCGCTCGCCGCGCAGGAACTTCTCATCTCGGTTGGCGAGGGCCGCGACATCCCCGCAATCATCGGCAACAAGAGCCACCACGCGACAAGCCCTGAGGAAAAATATCGCGTCGTCCCATATCAGGAGATTGTGGTCGACGCCGGCTTCTCGAGCGCCGAAGCCGCCTTGTCCGCGGGCGTCAAGATCGGCTCGCCCGTTGTCTATGCGCCGAGAGCCTTCACGCTCGCCGGCGACAAAATCGCCGGAACTTCGGTCGACGATCGCGCTGGCTGCGCGGTGATTGTGGAGGTCGCGCGGCTGCTCGCGCCCGTTCGTCAACGACCCACCATCCATTTCGTCTTCTCGACCCAGGAAGAATACAATCTGCGCGGCGCGATGCCCGCGGCTCAGGCGCTGAAACCCGACATCGCCGTCCAGCTCGATCTCATGCTCGCGACCGACACGCCCGACATGCAGGCGCGCGGCGACCTTTCGCTTGGCGGGGGCCCAGGCATGAGCCTCTACAGCTTCCATGGACGCGGCACACTGAACGGCACGATTCCGCACCCCGCACTCGTCTCGCTCTTCGAACGCGCCGCGGAGCAAACGGGCCTGCCTCTGCAGCGTAGCGCGCAAGTGGGCGTGCTCACCAACTCGTCCTATGTCCAGCTTGTCCATCACGGCGTCGCCGCGATCGATCTTGGCTTCCCCTGCCGCTACACGCATTCGGCTCTCGAGGTCTGCGACCTTTCCGACCTTGTCAGCCTCTCGGCGCTTCTTGTCGCCGGACTCTCGAGCGTTGAGGCCGACTTCAGCCTCAATCGCGACGACTATCCGGAATGAACGCCACTCTCGGCATCGACATCGGGACCTATGAATCGAAGGGCGTTCTCGTCGACGCCGACGGCCGGGTGTTGGCGAGCGCAGCTCGCCCACACGAGCTCATCGTGCCGCGCGCGGGCTGGGCTGAGCATCGCGCCGATGAAGACTGGTGGGCCGACTTCGTCTGGCTCAGTCGAAAGCTCCTTGCTGACAGCGGCCTTGACGCTTCGGAGGTGAAGGCCGTTGGCGCGAGCGCAATCGGCCCGTGCATGCTGCCGGTCGACGGTGACGGCGCGCCGCTCATGAACGCCGTGCTCTATGGCGTGGATACGCGCGCGTCCCGCGAGATCGAGGATCTGACCGCAGGCATCGGCGCCGACCGCATCCTCTCGTTCGGCGGCAACGCGCTGACCGCCCAGGCCGTCGGCCCGAAGATCCTGTGGCTCAAGCGCAACCGGCCGGAGATTTACGCGAACGCACGAATGTTCCTGAATTCGACGTCGTTCCTTGTCCATCGGCTGACCGGCCGCTTCGTGACCGACCATTATAGCGCTTCCTCCGTCGCGCCCCTCTATGACATCGAACAAGGAATATGGAGCGACGCGCTCGCGCCGGACATCACGGAGCTCGAGCGCCTGCCGGAGATCGCCTGGACGACCGAGATCGCGGGAACGGTCACGCGCCGCGCCGCCGAGCAAACCGGGCTCGCACCTGGGACGCCGGTGATCGTCGGAACGATCGACGCGGCGGCGGAGGCAATCAGCGTCGGCGTCCTTGATCCGGGCGAGCTCATGTTGATGTATGGTTCGACCATCTTCACAATTCGGATCGGCTCCGAGCGCATCCGGGACCCGCGGCTGTGGCATGCGCCCTGGCTTTTCCCGGATCAACACGCCTCCATGGCTGGTCTTGCGACCAGCGGCACGCTCACCCATTGGTTCGCCGACCAGCTTGCGCGAGACTTGAGCCCAGAGGCGGCGATGGCGGCGCTGGCGGCGGAGGCGGCGACCTCCCCGCCGGGCGCCAACGGGCTCGTTTTTCTCCCCTATTTCTCAGGCGAGCGGACGCCAATTCATGATCCGAACGCCAAAGGCGCGATCGTCGGTCTGACCTTGGCTCACTCGCGGGCGGACATCTACAGGGCGGCTCTCGAGGGCATCGCCTTCGCGACCAACCATATCTTCGATACTTACGCCGAGGCCGGAGCGCCGCCTTCGACAATCGCTGCGGTTGGCGGAGGATTGCGCAACCGGATCTGGACGCAGGCCACGTCCGATATCTCCGGGCTCAGGCAGGAGGCGCGAAAGGTCAGCACCGGCGCTTCCTACGGCGACGCCTTTCTCGCGAGACTTGCGCTCGGCGACGTCCCCAAATCGGCGATCAAACAATGGAACCCGGCCGCGTTCTTAATCGAGCCTGATCCGCGCAACGCGCGCGTTTACGAAAAGCTCTACGCGACATTCCGCGCGCTTTATCCGCGCATGCGCGACATCATGGCGGAGCTCGGGGTCGGTGGCGAACTGGGATGAGCCGCCCGGTCTGATACTTGTCGCCTAACATTGGCGAGCCACGACTTCCGCAGCGCCGCCGCCTCCACTCAAATTTCGGCAAACAACCTCGGCAAATTCGGGAGTTGCTAAATCCGTAAATCGTCGTTCTACTCCGAGTGGATTGGCTAAAGTCGATCTGTCGCGCCAACTCGGCGGCAGCGGAAAGGAGCGCGCTCATCGGTCGAAGCGCTCCTGCCGCGCCGACCGGCCTTCGCGACCAAAAGTGACCATGAGGAGGAACGCTATGATTAGAGGGCTCAGCGTCGCCGTGATTGCCGCGGCGACTTGTCTCTTGAGTTCGGGAGCTTTCGCTCAGTCGGGAGCGATCAACAAGGCCGTCGGCGGCTACAGCTGGGAGGACGCTGCGAAAGAGGCGCCGACCACCAGGAAGAACGGCAAGCCGCTCACTTTCGCGATCATCACTCATACGGCAGGCAACGGCTTCTTCGATCCGGTCTATGTCGGCGCACAGGTCGCCGCCAACGCCTTCGGAATCAATCTCATCAAGCTCGGCTCGGAAGCGCCGATGGACGACATCCCGCGCGAAATCCAGATCCTCAATCAGATCGCCAATGATCCGACCATCAATGGCGTGATCATGACCACGCCGCAGGTCGGCGCCTATAACGACCTCGTCAAGAAGCTGGAAGATCGCGGCGTCGTCGTCGCCACGACCAATTCGTACGATCCCACGCTCTATGACCGCAACAACATCAGCCACACCGGCCAGGACGCGTCGGCGGCTGCGATCGGCGGCGAAGCAATCGTGAAGTGCCTGATCAAAAACAACGTCAAGGGCGGTTCGATCCTCTTCCCGAACACCGTGCCGGTCGGCAATATCGAGGTCAACAACCGCGTGAAGGCGGCCTTTCGGGCGACGGTCAAGGCTCTCAAGGCCGCCAATCGTCTGCAGGATTTCAAGGTTGACGCCGGCCCCAACAACATCGGCGTCGATGTCGGCGCCGACATCACGCCCGCCCCGATCGTGCAATTGATCGAGAGCCGCAAGGACGTGGTGGGACTGTTCGGACCGAACGGCGGCGTGACGCCCGCGATCGGCGACGCCATCTCGCAGCTCAAGCTCAACAACAAGATCTGCTCCTATGGCTTCGACCTTGGCCCGAAGCAGCTCGAGCAGATCAAGACCGGCGCGTTGCAAGGCTCGCTTGGACAACAACCCTTCCTGCAAGGTTTCTATCCGGTCGTTCAGCTCTATCTGCAGATTGATCGCAACATCTCGGCGGCAAATTTGGACACGCGCGCGCAGCTCGTGACCAAGGACAATGTCGACAAGGTCGGCAAGCGCTTCGAGAACTGATCGCATGGAGCGTTCGAGGCGCGTGAGCGAGGCTAGCCCTTGGCTCACGCGCCTCGGTTCAGATCAATGACCGCTCTCACCAATGACGCAAGCGTTCGCGACATGGGGCGCGAGGCTCCCCTCCTGTTCGGCGGCTGGGAGGTGGGCCTGCTTGTCATTATGGGCATGCTCTACGCGGGCGGCCTCTATCTCAATCCTGCCTTTTTCGGATCGACCGACGCGCTCTTTTCCGTCTTGCGAGACGCGTCGCGCTATGGCGTGCTCGCGATCGGCATGACCTTTGTCATCGCCAACAAGGAACTGGACCTGTCGGTCGGCTCGACGTTCGGCCTTACGGCAACGATCTTCGGCATGGTCTTCGCGCCGACCTATTTCGACATGGGCGTCTGGACGGCGGTAGGCTGGTGCCTCGTCATGGGTCTCATGATCGGGCTGATCAACGGCTTCATGGTCACGGTCCTTGAAGTGCCGGCCTTCATCGCCACGCTGACCATGCTGTTCATCGGCCGCGGAATCATCCTTGGCCTCACCGGCGGCAAGAACATCGCGTTCGAAATCAAGGCGGCGGCCTATCCCGCTTTCTTCCGTCTGGGCGAGATCAACGCGCTCGGCTTCAACAACCAGATCATCCTGTTCGTCATCATCGCCGTGATCGCCGCGGCGGCGCTCGCCTACACGACGATCGGCTGGACGACTTACTCTGTCGGCGGCAACGAGCAGGCGGCGCGCTACGCAGGCATCAATACGCGCTTCGTGCGCATGCGCTCCTATGTGCTCTCTTCGCTCTGCGCGGTGACGGCGGGCCTAATGAGCGTCGCGCAGAACAAGGATGCCGATCCGCTGGCCGGGTTCGGGCTCGAATTGATCGCCATTTCATCGGTGATCGTCGGTGGGGCGGCCATTTTTGGCGGCAGGGGGCGCATCCTCGGCTCCTGCCTTGGCGCGATCCTCATCGGGCTCATCGACAAGGTCCTGCGTGAGGGTGTTCCCACCGCGCGCACGATCGACCTCGGCGACGGAACGACAGCGCAAGTCGCGGCGGTGACGCAATTGCCGCCTGGCGCCGTTCCTGCCTGCCTTGGGGTGATCCTCATCATCGCCGTGCTGATCGAGCCGTGGCTCGTCCGACGTCGCGCGATCCCGCGCCTCTGGGCCTGGTTGCGCGGGCGACCGCCGCCGCCGGTCCCCGATCTCGGCGGAGTCGCGATCCTGGGCGTCCAGACCCGCGGCGCGACCGTTCAGGCGCGGGGCTTGGGCAAACGCGGGCTCGTCGCTTTCTTCTACCGCCGGGACGCCGCGGCGGTGATCCTCATGGTCGCGCTTTGGCTCTTCGGCCTATGGGCCAGGCCGGATTTCTGGGGCGGCCTCGACAACAGCTTTGCGATCCTGCTTGCCTTCTCCGAAATCGCGCTTCTCGCTGTCGGCCTCACATTCGTGATGGCCAATGGCGACATCGACCTTTCCGTTGGCTCCGTGCTCGCGCTGTCCGGCGCGGTCGCCGCCGTCATCATGAAGGACACGAGCTGGGGACCCTTGGCTGCGGTCGGCGGCGGAATCCTGGCCGGCATCGTCGCCGGCGTCATCAACGGCTGGCTCACGGCTTACGTCGGCCTGCCAGCCTTCATCGCCACCTTGGGCACATTCTATTGGGCGCGCGGAATCGGCTCCTCGATCGTCGCCGGCACGCAGCTCAATGGCTTTCCGGCATCGTTCAATCTCATCGGGCGAAATCTCTACGAGCTGCTCGACGCCATGGGGCTAACGCCCACGGGCGGCCTCTGGCTCGCCTTCGCCAAGGCGGTCAGCGTCCAGACCATCTTCGTCCTCGTGGTCGCGCTCATCGCGGGGATCGTGCTCGGCCACACCACCTTCGGGCAAAAGGTTTACGCCATCGGCGGCAACGAGCGGGCCGCGAGTTTCGCCGGGATCAATACCCGGCGCGTCCGCTTCATCTCCTTCCTGATCTCGTCGACCTGCGCGGCCTGCGCCGGGATCATCTACGACGCCTTCTACCGCAGCTTCATTCCGACCGCCGGTCAATTGCGCGAGCTCGACAGCATCTCCTCGATCATCATCGGCGGCGGATCGATTTTCGGCGGCTACGGCACCATGCTCGGCTCGCTCGCGGGCGCGGCGGTGATCACGCTCATCCGCTCGCTCCTGTCGCTCCAGATTATCCTCAAGGACGGTTCGTCCTTCGTCCTGCCGCAGCAATGGCAGAACGTGTTCATCGGCTTGATCCTGATCGTCGCGGTCGTCGGCGATATCTGGCTACGCCAGCACAATATCCTGGGGCTTTGGTTCGGCCGCAGGCGGGTCGCCGAAGAGCCGGCGCGCGGCGAGCCCGTCAAGGAGGCCAAGGCATGAGCCGCCCCGTCGTGGAGATGCGTTCGATCGACAAGAGCTTCGGCCCCGTCAGAGCGCTGGCCGATGTCCATCTGACCTTGATGCCCGGAGAGGTCCTGGGCCTCGTGGGCGACAACTCGGCGGGCAAGTCGACACTCATGAAAATCATGACCGGCGCCTACCAACGGGATTCAGGCGACGTCATGGTCGACGGCGAGCCTGTGCATTTCAAGAGTCCGCACGAGAGCCGCGGCCTCGGCATCGAAATGATCTACCAGGACTTCGCTTTGTGCGGCAATCTCGACGTCAGCCAGAACATATTCCTCGGCCGCTGGCCCCGCCGCTTCGGCATCTTCGTCGATCGCGCGCGCATGCATGTCGACGCGCGCACAATCCTCGACCGCCTGAAGGTCGACGTGAACTCGGTCTATCAGAAGGTCGAGAGCCTTTCCGGCGGCCGTCAGCAATCCGTCGCCATCGCGCGCGCGATTTCCTTCGAGCCCAAGGTGGTGATTTTCGACGAGCCCACCGCCAATCTCTCCGTGACCGCGACCAATCGCCTGTTGGAGACGATGCTCGAATTGAAACGCCACCGGGTGTCGCAGATCATCATCTCGCATCGCCTGAACGACATATTCGAGGTGGGCGACCGGGTGATGGTGCTCAAGCGCGGGCGCAATGTCGGCGAGCGCGCGATCGCCGCCACGACGGAAAAGGAAGTGCTGGAGCTGATCGTCTCAGGCGTTCCGGAAACGGTCGCCGACGCTGCGCTGAGCTCTTAGCGTAATTTGCGTCTGTCGGATCGCGCGCCACGTTCCGCCTAGTCCTTAGGCCCGGGAGCGGCCGAATCTGGCTTAGAAAGTCTTTTCATGGCGAAGCTCACGGGAACGCGACACGGCGACGCTGCCAACGACCTGATGGCGTTTTACCAACAAAAGGCGCAGGAGCTGGAGGAGTTTGGCCAGTATTTCATGGCTGCGATCGCGTTAGGATTTGCGGTTGAAACGGCCGTCCTAACTTACCTACTTGTCGAATTTGGCGAGGATAATGGCGGCGAGCTCGAAATACCCGACTCAGCGAATATGTCGGAATTGATCGCCGTCGCCAATCAGATCGATGTTTTGGGCGCGCCGATCGATGTTCCCTCACACGCCAGGGCAGACGACGATGTCAGGCCGCCGAAGCATGTCGCAAAGGATGCTGTTGACAAAATCAGACGCTTTAGAAATTTGGTTCATCCAGCCCGCGCTCTGAAGGAGTCCTTTGATCCGCGAGGATTCACTATTGAACAATTGGCGGAGTTCAAGGACATGTATGACTCCGTTTTGCATAGCCTGATGTACTACCTCTAAAGAGATGATCGCCTGCGTCTGCGCGCGAGCTTCTTCGTCCTGCGTTTGCGATTCCTAAAGGGCGAGTCATGACGACCGAGGATTTCCGCAGACTAAGGACTTTGTTGCCAGATGAGGTTTTTCTGCTTGTGAACGGGCCCCGGCCTGGCCCGACAGACTTAATCGCAGAGCATATTTGGAGCGGGATTATCCACTTACCCGACGACGTCGCCCTTACGACGTCGAACCATCATGGCTCAGACCTCGCAGCGCTCTACTCACTTTGGGCGGATTGGATTGAGGCGATTGGCGACGATCACGACGAGCTCTTCACAAGCATGATCGATGCGTCGGATTGTTTCCAGGCCAGCACGTTCGACCTACTGCACGGCTACTATCGCTCAGCGCTCGCCAATCTGCGCACCGCCATCGAGTTGGTCGCAATTGGTACCCTCGGAAATCGTTTGCCCAGTGACATGGACTACATTCGATGGACAAAGCACAGCGTTGGAAGCCTCCCATTTTCCACCGCTATCAGGAAGCTTCGTGGCGCGACCAAGAAACCACCCCTCTCGCAAAAAACATTCGAGCCTTACGGTGGGCTTTCCGCTCTATATGACCAACTCTGCGCTTATGCGCACTCGCGGTCCGATGCCAGCGACGCCGAGATGAGGCGAAGCAACGGTCCAATCTATGTTAATGAAGCCTTCAACCTTGGTTACACGTTGCAAGCGTCAACCTATGGCGCCTGTTACGTCCTTACAAAGATCGGTAGGCCGAAATTCATCCTGTCGAAAGCCTCGGAGTTCTTATTCAAGGCACCGGGGTTGCTTTCGCCTGAGATCGCGGCGGCCTACCAAAGCCTGTACCCGATCGGGCAAGCGCCCGACGCGTGATTGCCCTCTTGGATGCCGTCCAAGACAATGTTGTGAACGGTGCTCACCTTGCGTCAAAGGCAAGTCGAACCCCAGACTAAATCACAACTTCCAAACAGCCGACTTTGATTGAGTTTTCATCCTAAGGGACTGCCGGTCCTGGCCCATAATCGCGGGTGTTCTTCGGCGGCTTGTGCTTGACAGCGAGGCGGCATGCTGGTCTGGTGAATAGACCAGCGCAGCCGCTGGAAATTGAGCCGAAGGCACGGGGTTTTGCGGTCGCCGCCGACGAGCATCTTTTCGCGCGCTCCGCATCTCAAGGCCGAGATCGGCCGGCGCACGGTGCGCGAGCGGATCAGCGACAAGCTTGCGTCACTCATCGCGTCCGGCATCCTTCAGGTCGGAGAAGAACTGCCGAGCGAGCGCGAACTCGCCGCTCTCCTGGCGGTCAGCCGCGAGACCGTGCGGGGCGCGATCCAGACGCTGGCGGCGAGCGGCGTCGTCGCGGTAAGCCAGGGTTCGCGCACGCGCGTCGTCAGCCGGAAGATCGATACGCTGAAGATCGGCGTGACCAGCCCGAGCGCGATCAACGCCTATGAGCTCGATTCCGTTCACAAGGCGCGCGTTCTCATCGAGCGCTCCGTCGCCGCGGAAGCCGCTGTCCACATCGACGATTCAGCGCTTCACCGCCTCGAACAGTCGCTTGTGATCCAAAAGCAGACGATGCGCGATCCCGTCCATTTCCTGATCTGCGACCGGGAGTTTCATCTCACCATCTATCGCTCTTGCGGCAATCCGCTGCTCGCGGACTTCGTCACCGACCTCTATACGTTCATGCTTGACCACCGCAGGATCGCCGTCTCTCGACCAGGCGCGATCGAGAAGAGCTATCTCGATCATGTCGCGATCTTCGACGCTCTCAACGCCCACGACCCGCACGTCGCGACCGACGCGATCGGGCGGCATATCGACCGAATTTATGCAACGACCGTCGAGATCCTCGCGGGCGAACCGAAGCCGAAGAAGACCGCTTGACTTCAATAACGCCGCGTGAGCAGAGCCGTAAATCGTCAACGCTGGGAAGTCCGGCAAAACTGGGAGGAGCCAAATGAAACTTACCCGTCGAGGCCTCATATCCGTCGTGCCGGCGCTCGCTGCGACAACGATCGGATTCGCCGCGCCCGCGCGCGCTGCAGATACGAAGGAGATCGTCTACCTGACGCCGGGGCTCGACCTGCCGTTCTGGCGATATCTCTCCAAGGGAATCGAGGCGGAAGCCAAAAAGGCCGGCTATAGCTTCACGGCGCTCGATTCCCACAACAGCGCCGAGACCCAGCTCAAGAACGCGCAGGACGCGATCGCGCGCGGCGTCGCGGGCATCGCGATTTCGCCCACTGACAGCTCGACAGCGCCGAGCGTTCTGGCGCTTGCCGCGCGCGCGAAAATCCCGGTCGTGGTCGCGGACATCGGAACCAACAGCGGAGAATATGTCTCGTTCATCATCTCCGACAACTATCAGGGCGCATATGGCGTCGGCGAGGCGCTCGCCGCAGCTCTGAAGGAGAAGGGCTGGGCCGACGGCTCCGTCGGCCTCATCACCATCTCGCAGGCGCGCAAGAACGGCCAGGCGCGCACCGCCGGTTTCCGGGACGCCATGAAGAAGGCCGGCATCACCAAGGAGGCCGGCCTGCAGCAGATGCAGTCCTACACCGCCGACGAGACGTTCAAGTTCACCCAGGATATGCTCACCGCGAACCCGAACATGCGGGCCATGTTCATTCAGACCGACCAGCCGACGCTTGGCGCGCTTCGCGCCATCAAGGCCGCGCATCGCGACGGCACGCTCCTCGTCGCCGCGTTTGACGGCATTCCGGAATTCGTCGATCTTCTCAAGAAGGGCGAGATCGTAGCCTCCGGCATGCAGCAGCCCTATCTGATGGGGGTGAAATCTGGCGGAGCTCTGGTCGCGGCGCTGAAGGGCGAGAAGCCGGAGAAGCAGATCCTGGTTCCGATCGTGGTCGCCACCAGCAAGAACATCGACCAGATCCTGCCGACCATCAAAGAGACCGTGTTCGCCAACGAACTCAAGTGACAAAGATGGAGGCCGGCGCGTGAGCCGCCGGCCTCCATGAAGTGAAACGATGACAGACCCGGGAATTCCGCTCCTTGAGGCCCGCGCGATCTCGAAGAGCTTCGCGCAAACGCGCGCGCTCGTCGGCGCGAACCTCACCTTGCGGCCGGGCGTCACCCATGCGCTCCTAGGCGCCAATGGCGCGGGCAAGTCGACGCTCTCCCGCGTCATTTCCGGTCACGTCCGTCGCGACGGCGGCGAGATCCTCTATCGCGGCGCGCCGCGAGACGTGCGCAGCCCGCGCGAGGCGCTCGATGCGGGCATCGCCATGGTCATGCAGGAGACGAGCCTCGCGCCGGACCTTTCGGTCCTGGAAAATATTTTTCTGCCCGATCTCGGCCGGCCCGGCAGGCTATCGCGTCCGACAATGCGCCGAAGAGCGAGCGAAATTCTCGCCGATCTCGGTCAGGAGAACGCGGTCTCGCTCGATACCGAGGCGCGCGACCTTTCCGCCGCGCAGCGCCAGCTCGTCGAGATCGCGAAGGCGCTCGCGCTCAAAGCCAATCTCATTATTTTCGACGAGCCGACGGCGTCCTTGAGCCCGAGCGAGGTCGAGCGCCTGTTCGATGTCATCGCGCGACTCGAAAGCGCGCAATGCTCGATCGTGTTCGTCTCGCATCGTCTGGAAGAGGTGTTCGCGGTCTCGGACGAGATCACCGTGATGCGGGAGGGGCGCACGGTCGCGGCCTCGCGGCCCACTTCCAGTCTGAACCAGACGGAGCTCGTGCGGCTGATGGTCGGCCGCGATCTCGGCTCGATCTATGCCGCGCCCTCCGTTCCTGCCGACGCGCGCGGGGAACCCGTGCTGTCGGTTCGCGCTCTTCGCGCGCCGCCAATGGTGCGCGACATCTCATTCGATTTGCATCGCGGCGAGATCTTGGGGCTGGGCGGCCTGGTCGGCGCCGGACGCTCCGAGACGGTCGAGACGCTGTTTGGCCTCAGGCCCCGCGCCGGCGGCGAAGTGCTTTATGAAGGACAGCCGTTCGCTCCGTGCTCACCTGCGGAGGCGATCCGCGCCGGCGTCGGCTTCGTCGCCGAGGATCGGCGCCGCCAGTCCATCGTGCCGGACCTTTCCGTGCGCGAAAATCTGCTCCTCGGCCACCTCGGCGCGCATCGCGGGTTCGGCCTCGGTTACGGCAAGCGGGAAAAGAAGATCGACGAACTGATGGCGCGTCTCGAATTGCCGCCTGACCGGCTGTCCGAGCCGAACCTCTTGAACTTCTCCGGCGGCATGCAGCAGAAGATCATCATCGCGCGATGGCTATTGCTGGAGCCCAAGGTGCTGATCCTCGACGAGCCGACCAAAGGCGTGGATATCGGCACGCGGGCCTCGATCTACGCGATCCTGCGCGACATCGCCGCGTCCGGCGCGGCGATCCTCATCGTCTCGTCCGAATTCGAGGAATTGCTTGGGCTCGCCGATCGCGTCATCGTGGTCAGCGATGGGGTGTCGATCGCCGACGTGCCGGCCGCTTATCTCGATGAGGAGAAGCTGACCCTCTTGGCCGCGCCCCGCGCCTCCATGGAGCGCTATCGGCGCCTTTTGCAGGAGCTCGCCAATCAGTGCGACGGCGCGGCGTTCTGGGCTATTCTGGATAACGAGCGGGTGTTTTGCCTCAATACCGCGACCGCGAACGCAAAGGCGGACCCTTCGCTCAGCGCAGGCGCGGCGCCGCGATTCGACGAGACGCCAATATCGGCGGCTTTGAGGGCGCGCGCCCCGGATTTCGTGATCGATCCGACAAGCGGCTTGAAGAGCTTGCTTGTCGATGTCCGCAGCCATCGCGGCCATGAATTGGGATCGATCGGCGTCGTGATCCGCCCCGATGGCGCGGCGCCGCCGGCCGAGGCGATGCGCTCCGCGATTCAAGAGCAGTTTCGCGCGACGCTATGACCCAAAACTCGTCGACCCACCAATCCTCAAAACCGATCGGCGCCGTTGCGCCTGAGCCAACCTCTCAACGGCCAGGGCGCGGCTTCAGCCTTCGTTCGGCTCCGCTCGAACTCAGAATGCTGGCGCTGGCGATCATCATCGCGGTCGCCCTGTCGCTGCTCTCGCCCTACTTCCTAAAGACGAACAATCTTCTCAATCTGCTCGACCAATCGGTGACCACGGGCATCGTGTCGATCGGCATGACCTTCGTCATTCTGACCGGCGGCATCGACCTTTCCGTGGGCTCTGTCGTCGGCTTGACTGGCGTCATCCTTGGCCTGGCGTTGCGTCATTTTCCGATTCCCGTTGCGATAGCGCTGGCGACGCTTTCGGGCGCGGGAATCGGGCTCTTCTCAGGATTGCTGATCGCCTATTTCGACCTCGCCGCATTCGTCATCACGCTTGGCGTCATGGCGATCGGAAGGAGCCTTGCCTACATATTCTCGGGCCAGACGTCGATGAGCGACATCCCGCCTCAGCTTAACGATCTCGTCTACACGACCGTGTTTGGCGTTCAGACAAACGTCCTGACCCTGCTCGCGCTCTACGCGCTCGCCTGGGCCTATCTCACCTACACCAAGGGCGGGCGCACGATCTACGCGGTCGGCTCCAACCGCGAGGCGGCGCGCACCGCGGGCCTCAACGTCCTCTTCTACAGCGTTATCCCCTACGTGGTCTCCGGCGCGCTTTCTGCAGTCGCCGCGACGCTCATGTCGGCCCAGATCCTCTCCATCGATCCGCTCGCCGGCACCGGACTGGAACTCGACGCGATCGCCGCCGTGGTGATCGGCGGCGCGAGCCTCTATGGCGGCCGAGGCACGATCATCGGCACGCTGATCGGCGTGTTCATCATGGTGATGATTCGCAACGGCCTCAACCTGCTCGGCGTCTCGCCTTTCTGGCAGGGCTCCGCGATCGGCGCGATCATCATCGCCGCCGTTCTCGCCGAGCGGCTGTTGAGCCCGCGAACGCGACGCTAGCCATGAATATATTTTGGATCGAACGTGGCCGTCATTGCGAGCGAAGCGAAGCAATCCAGGGGTCGTCGGGCGCGCTACGTTCCCTGGATTGCTTCGTCGCTGCGCTCCTCGCAATGACGAGTTCGTCCGGAAGCAGCGTCCGCTAGGAGCAAGACACGTGCCCAAGTTCGCCGCAAACCTATCGATGATGTTCACCGAACACGCGTTCCTCGACCGTTTCGACGCGGCCGCGGAAGCGGGCTTCGCTTCGGTCGAGTTTCTGTTTCCTTACGACCACTCGCCTGAGGCGATCGCCGAGCGGCTCGAGCGCAATCGTCTGACACAGGCCTTGTTCAACCTGCCGCCCGGCCGATGGGACGAAGGCGAACGCGGACTGGCGGCGCTGCCCGGGCGGTTCGACGAATTCAAGTCCGGCCTCACGCGCGCGCTCGACTATGTCGAGGCGACCAAGGTCAAACGGGTGCACATGATGGCCGGAAACGCCTCGCGCAAGGACCCCGAGGCTGAAGTGAGCTACCGGAACGCCATCGCCTATGCTGCGCCGATCCTTGCCGAGCGCGGCGTCGATCTGCTTCTCGAGCCGATCAACACGCGCAACATGCCCGCCTATTTCCTCAACGATTTCGCCTATGCGAGCGCGCTCATCGATGAGCTTGGGCAGCCGAACCTGAAGCTGCAATTCGATGTCTATCATCGGCAAATCCTGCACGGCGACGTCACGATGTCTTTCCGCGCCCTGCAGCCGATCGTCGGCCACATCCAGGTCGCGTCCGTTCCGTCTCGAAACGAGCCGGACGGCGAGGAGCTCAACTTCCCCTTCCTGTTCGCCGAGTTCGACCGGCTCGGCTACGACGGCTATATCGGATGCGAATATAATCCCCGCGCCGGCACGCTCGAGGGGCTCGCCTGGTTTAAGCCCTACAGGAGAGTTTGACATGCCGCTGCTCTTGGGCGCCGTCGCCGACGACTATACGGGCGCTTCCGACCTCGCGAACACGCTTCATCGCAACGGCCTCGCCACCATTCAGACCATCGGCGTGCCCGCGTCTGGTCTGGAAGTCGACGACGCGGAGGCGATTGTCGTGGCGCTGAAAATCCGCTCAGTCGAGGCCTTGCAAGCGGTCGAGGCGGCCACAGCCGCTTATGATTGGCTCGCCGCGCGCGGCGCGCGGCACGTCATGTACAAGGTCTGCTCCACCTTCGACTCGACCGACGCCGGCAACATCGGTCCTGTGGCGGACGCTCTTGGAGCCAAGGCGCACGGGGGTTGCGCTTTGGTGACGCCGGCCTTTCCGGAGACGGGGCGGACCGTCTATCTGGGCCACCTGTTCGTCGACCTGACGCCCTTGAATGAAAGCCCGCTCAAGGACCACCCGCTCAATCCGATGCACGATTCCAATCTCGTGCGGGTGTTGCAACGGCAGTCGAAAGGGTCCGTCGGCCTCATCGACCTCATGACCGTGGAACAGGGAAGCGGCGCGGTCTCGCGCGCCCGGGCCGAACTCACCGCGCAAGGCTATGGGACGGCGATTGTCGACGCCGTGTTCGAGCGCGACCTCGAGGCGCTTGGCGACGCTGCGGCCGAGAGCACATTCTCCGTTGGGGCCTCGGGCCTGGGCCTGGGCCTTGCGCGCGCTCTGGCGCGCGGCCGCGCCGGCGCCGCGCATGCCGCGACGCTCGAAGCCGTCGGCGGGACCGCCGCCATCCTTGCCGGCTCGTGCTCGCGCGCCACGCTCGAACAGATCGCCGCGGTCGAGGGCGAGATTCCCGTGCTGCGCCTCTCGTCCGAGGCGCTGATCAAGGGCTCGGGCGAAACCGACCGGGCGCTGAACTGGGCGAAGGACCGCATAAGCTCAGGCCCCGTCGTCATCGCCTCGAGCGAGGAGCCGGAACAGGTCGCAGCGCTCCAGTCGCGCTACGGCCGGGACAAGTCGGGCCACGCCATCGAACATGCGATGGCCGAGATCGCCTCGGGACTCGTCGCCCAAGGAGTGCGCCGGCTCGTCGTTGCGGGCGGCGAGACGTCGGGCGCCGCGGTCGACCGGCTAGGGGTTTCTGCGTTCCGGCTGGGACCGGAAATCGCTGCCGGCGTGCCGCTCATGCGCACGGTCGGGCGAAAGGGCGGCGAATTGCAGATGGCGCTCAAATCCGGCAATTTCGGCGGCCGCGACTTCTTCACCCGCGCGCTCACGATGACGCGATAGGAAAGCGCATGACCGAGGAGACGAAGGCGCGCGAGGCAATCTGCGAGGTCGGCCTCTCGCTCTTTTCCCGCGGCCTCACCTTCGGTTCGACCGGCAACATCAGCGTACGCTTGCCCCAAGGGGGCTGGCTGATGACGCCGACCAACGCCTCCCTCGGTACGCTCGACCCGGCAAACTTGTCCAAGTTCGACACCGAGGGCCGCCCGGTCTCGGGCGGCAAGCCGACCAAGGAAGCGTTCCTGCACTTCTGCATGTACAAAGGACGCGCCGACGCCCGAGCGGTCGTGCATCTCCATTCGACCCATTCGGTCGCCGTCAGCCTGCTTGCCGATGTCGATCCTCATGACGCCCTGCCGCCGCTCACCGCTTATTTCGTCATGCGCGTCGGGCGGCTGCCGCTTGCGCCCTATTATCCGCCCGGCGACGAGAGTTTGGCCAAGGCGGTCGGCGCATTGGCCGGCGAGCACCATGCGGTGCTGCTCGCCAACCATGGGCCGGTTGTCGCCGGCACGTCGCTCGAGAACGCGCAATATGCGACCGAGGAGCTCGAGGAGACGGCGAAGCTATTCCTCATGCTGCGCGGCGCGAAGACCAGGCCGCTGACGCGGGCCCAGGTGAGCGACCTGCGCGAGCGGTACAATCTGCGCTGACGAGGCCCGTGTCTTTCCCGCGCAAACGTCACACGCCTATACTAGGATCAGCGTGATATTTGAAGGACTCTAACGATGGCTCTCATGGATCTGTTCTCGCGCGTCGTCGAAGGAATCGGCGAGGCGGCGATCGTCTTGCGAAAGCAGGACGGACGAAAGGTGACGCAGGCCTTCGGCGCCAATCCGACCATCCCGGCCGCGAAGCCGCAAGGCAACCTTCCGACGCTCAAGATGCCGACCGCGCGCGGCTGGCCTGAGGGGCAGACGCCGAAGGCCGCCTCCGGGCTCAAGGTCAACGCCTTCGCGACCGGTCTCAAGCACCCTCGATGGATCCATGTGCTGCCAAACGGCGACGTGCTCACGGCCGAAGCGCTTATGCCGCCCGAACCCGCAGCCTCGCTTTTCGACCTCGCCATGTTCAGCACGCTGAAACGGGCCGCCGCGATGGGCGAGAGCCCGAACCGCATCACCCGCTTGCGCGACGCGGACGGCGATGGCGTCGCCGAGACCAAGACCACGTTCCTCGACGGCTTGAAGCAACCCTTCGGGATGGCGCTTGTCGGCGACACGTTTTACGTCGGCAACACCGATGGCGTGGTCGCGTTTTCCTATGCCGCAGGCGCGGACAAAATCGCCGATCTGGGTCGGAGGCTCACCAAGCACAATGGCGGCGGGCATTGGACCCGCAGCCTGCTTCTGTCGCCCGACAAGACCAAGCTGTACATCGGCGTCGGCTCGCTCACCAACATCGCCGACAAGGGGATGGCCGTCGAAGAGGGCCGAGCCGCCATTCACGAGCTTGATCTCGCGACCGGCAAGAGCCGCATCTTCGCTTCCGGCTTGCGCAATCCGGTGGGAATGGCGTGGGAGCCTGAGACCGGCGTGCTTTGGACGGTGGTCAACGAACGCGACGGGCTCGGCGACGAGACGCCGCCCGACTACCTCACCTCGGTTCGCGACGGCGGCTTCTACGGCTGGCCCTATTGCTATTGGGGCAAGACGGTCGACGACCGCGTGCCGCAGGATGCGGCGTTGGTCGCGAGCGCGATAACGCCGGATTATGCGCTCGGCGGACACACGGCCTCGCTCGGCCTCTGCTGGCTGCCGGCGGGCGTGCTTCCGGGGTTTCCGGAGGGCATGGTGATCGGGCAGCACGGCTCCTGGAACCGGAGCGTGCTCAGCGGCTACAGAGTCATTTTCGTGCCGTTCGCAAACGGACGCCCGGCCGGACCGCCGCGCGACATTCTGACCGGATTCCTCGCGCCGGACGAGCGATCGTCATTCGGCCGGCCGGTCGGCGTCGCGTTGGGCCCGGACGGCTCGCTTCTGGTGGCCGATGACGTCGGCAATGTGATCTGGCGCGTGACTGGAGCGTGACGACTTGTAAACGCGGTCGCTGACCGCGTCTGCCGCGCTCAGCGAGCGCGGCTACAATTCCCGCCTCGTCCTAAAGCGCTTCACCCCGCCGCTTTGACCGCGTTGAGCCGCGCCTTGCGCTTCTCGTAGCGGGCGTTCATAGGCGCCTCGGCTTCAGGCGAGCCATCGTGCCAGGCGCCGAAAAGCTTGTCCAAAGGCGCGAGCCCGTCGCCATAATCACCTCGAAATATTCATGGTGGAGGTAGTGGCCGTAGGCGTGGTGACGTTAGCTCGGCGCGCTCGCCGGTTGGTCCTCCTGAGCAGGCTCGGATTTCTGCGCGCGCAGGCGGGCCGCTCCATCGGCGGTGCTCAAGCTATGCGCCGCATTGATGAGCGCGAGATGCGAGAACGCCTGCGGAAAGTTGCCAAGCTGGCGGCGCAAATGGGGATCGTATTCCTCCGCCAAAAGCCCAACGTCGTTTCGCAACGCCAGCAGGCGCTCGAACAAAGCGCGAGCTTCGTCGTGCCGCCCCAGCAGCACATAATTGTCGACCAGCCAGAAGCTGCAGGCGAGAAAGGCGCCCTCGCCGGGGGGCAAGCCGTCCACCGCCGTTCCAGTGTCGTAGCGCAGCACAAATCCGTCGCGGAGGAGCTTGCGTTCGATGGCGGCGACCGTGCCTTGGACGCGGGGATCGTCAGGCGGCAGGAAGCCGACGATGGAAATGAGCAGCAGACTGGCGTCCAGCGTCGCATCGCCGAAGGATTGGACGAACGCGTTTTGATTGGGATCATACCCACGCTCGCACACATCCTCGTGAATCGCAGCGCGGATTTCACGCCAGCGATCGACGGGTCCGTCGAGCCCGAACTCCTCGATCGAGCGGACGGCGCGATCGAAAGCGACCCACGCCATCACCTTCGAATGGGTGAAATGGCGCGGGCCGCCTCGCACTTCCCAGATGCCTTCGTCAGGCTCTCGCCAGATTTTCTCGAGGTGCGAAATGAGGCCGCGCTCCAAGGCCCAGGTCGCATCGCTCGTGGCGAGACCCGCGTGGCGGGCGACGTAGAAGGCGTCGAGCACTTCGCCATAGACGTCGAGCTGGAGCTGCTTGACGGCGCCGTTGCCGATCCTGACCGGGATCGAGCCTTCGTAGCCGGGCAGCCAGGGAATCTCGAATTCCTCGAGCCGCCGGTCGCCTGCGACGCCGTAGAGAATCTGCAGGTCGTCCGGCGACCCGGCCACCGCGCGCAAGAGCCATTCGTGCCAGGCCTTCGCTTCGTCGAGGATGCCAGCGCCAATCAGCGCGTAAAGGGTGAAGGTCGCGTCCCGAAGCCAGCAGAATCGATAGTCCCAGTTGCGCGGTCCGCCCAATTGCTCCGGCAAAGACGTCGTCGGGGCCGCGACAATGCCGCCGGTCTCCCAATGCGCGAGCGCTTTCAAAGTCAAAAGCGAGCGAAGAACGGCCTCGCCCCAAGGATCCGATGATTGGAAAGCCGCCGCCCAGCCGATCCAGAACGAATGGACCTGTTTGCGCGCCTCCGCCAGCTCCTCCCCTGAGAGCGGCGGGGGAGCTGCGCGAAACGACGGCGACCAGTTGAGAACGAAGCTTGCCTCTTCGCCCTCGCGGACGGTGAAATCGCCGACAGTGCTGAGACCCTCTCCGCGCGTCTGAACGTTCGCATCGAGCAGCACTTTGTCCGGGCCGGCGATGAACTGAAGTCGACCGTCCTCCTGTTGACTGACCCACGGCACGATGGCGCCGTAGTCGAAGCGCACGACGAGCTCGGTGCGCATGGAGACCTCCCCCTGAAGGCCCGTGACGATGCGCACCAGCTCGCACGAACCGTTGCGCCGATACATGAAATCGATTAGAGCGACGGACCCCTGCGGCGTCTTGAACACAGTTTCGAGAATGAGCGTATTCTCCAGGTATCGCCGCGTGACCTCAACGTCGCCTTCCGCCGGCGCGATCAGCCATCGCCCGTGCTCAGGGCCGCCCAGCAGCGCGGAAAAACATGCGGCGCTGTCGAAACGAGGCAGGCAGAGCCAATCGATCGAGCCGTCGCGCCCAACGAGCGCCGCCGTCTCGCAGTTTCCGATGATGGCGTAATCTTCAATACGAAGCGGCATGCGTGTCTCTCAGCGAGGCGCCCCCGGGCGGAGCCATACGATACCGGCTTCGCCAATTGAAGGGAGCCGGGGCGTCGGGGGTCTTGGCGCCCCGGATTGGCAGGCCGCTTTGGGCGGATAGCGGACTCGGCAATATCGCCGCGCTTCCGGCCGATCAGCGCCCATGTCTGCCGTTCAACGAGGTGGCGCGCGTCTCCAAACCGGACGTACGATCGAAGACTCTGTGATCGCATCCGAGGATCCAGCCTTAGAAGCGATTTCAGTCTAGAGGTTCTCGCCCCACCGTCGCGTGGCATGACCTGTCCTTGGATAGCTGCTCTGGATTTTCGTGCGACTGCCGCACGGAAATTTCGGCGCGGATGGCGCGGCTCGAGAGCGCCATTTCGCCCACAAATGCAGCTATCGAGCCGATCGTCATGATGAGCGCCAGGCCGAAAGCTGCAAGAAGCACGTTGGCGGCGACGACCGACCGTCCGAAGCCCCCAATGAACAAGAGCAGCGCCGCCACGCAGCTCAATCCTCCACCGACTGCGCCCAGCATCACCGCTGCGTCGAGAAGTTTCGATCGGTGGTGCAACCGCGTAAGCTCGCTCGTGCAGTAGCATGCGCCTGTTCGTCGGTTCGTATCTGACGGGACAGTTCCTCCACCCGGTTGGCCACGCCGTCGAGCCGGCTCGCAAAGACGCCAAGCAGACCGGCCAAGGCGGCCAGCAGAAAGGCGGCGTCAGGGCAGTCTGAATGACGTGTGCGACGTCGTCGAGCGGTGTGAACAAAGAGGGCTCCTGAGTTGTGCCGCAATTCGAAGAAGGGACCTCGCAATGACAGATGATCGCGGCGGTCAAGCTGAATAAACGGGTCTCCGTGTCGCTAGAAGGGTGAGGCCGATACCGTGAAGCTATCGTATTCATACCTTTTGAAAGTCATCAATTTTTCAGGAAAGAGGTCATCTGCCGACCATGTGTCGGCTTGCGGCGACTTGTACCTGCCCACCAAAGGACGTGACCGATGTCCCACCATTTCGACACGCCGACGGCGCGCGAAGATCCACGGATCAATGTCTGCGATTTCTACCTCTTCGATGGCGACCGGCGCAACGGCGATGGCGATGACTGTCAATCCCGATGCCGGACTATCGGCGCCCAATTCCTTCCGCGAAGAGGGGCTTTATGCCTTTCGTTTCGACTTGGACGGCGACGCGCGCGAGGAACTGGCCTTCAAGCTGCGTTTCGGAGCGGTCGAGCACAGTGCGCAGGACGGGCATCGGCATGTGCAGTTGTTCGAGGTCCGACGATCGGTCGGCGCCTGCGCTACGCATGGGCTGAATGGCGACGTCATCGCGACCGGGCAAACCGGCGAGACGATCGACGCCGCATCCGGCGTTCGGGTATTTGCCGGTCTCGCGCCCGACCTGTTTGCAGGCGACGGAGTTGCGCTGGGACGTTTCCGCAACTCGCTGTTCCAGGACAACCGATACGATCCGGAAGCTTTTCTCGATCGCAAAAATCTGTTCGAGCGCCGGAATGTCAGCGCTGTCGTGCTCGAAGTCCCAACGTCGATGATCGGGAAGGGGCGAGTGCGGTCTTGGGCAACGGCTTCGCTTATCGGCCACGCGCCGGAAGTACAGGTGTCGCGGTGGGGGTTACCCCTGATAACCCATGTGTTTATGCCCGATCAGGACATGCACGAAGCCTATAACCGTGCGACGCCTGTCGCCGATCTCGCCCAGTTCGCGAGCCAAATCGGAAAGGTCGCGGCCATGCTGACAGGTTTTGCCGGCTCGGCGGCCGAACCGGAGGAATACGCCAGGCGACTCATTGAAAAGCTCTGCCCGACGACCTTGCCCTATGAGCTTGGAACAACGGCCTCCTTTGATTTTGCCGGAATCAACGGCCGCGGGCTCGCCGACGACGTCATGGATGTCATCCTAACTCTCGCCACCAATACGGCTCTGGGCGACGGCGTGAGGCCCGATGTGAGGCGCATTCGACCCGAGTTTCCCTATTTTGGCGCCCCTTATTCGAGCGAGGAGCAAAACGGCGTCATGCCAGCCCAAGCTCGTCCGAAGGCGCAGTGATGAAACAATGGAGCACCTCCGTCATCACAGGGTTGGCGGTTCTTACGGCTGCCGGCGTCGTGACGGCGGCGCGATCGCCAATCCCGCCTCTGCGGCGGTAGCGTCTTTCGATGCTGACGGTTCATTGAATTTGCCGCGAGGATATCGGCAGTGGGTTCACATCGGGACACGGCTCAAGCCGATCGGGATCAACATTCTCGATGGCCAAGTGACCAAAACACCGGAGATCTTTAACGCTTATGTGGAGCCACGCGCTTTCACGCTGTTCCGCAAAACCGGTCGGTGGCCGGACGGAACACAAATCGTCAAAGAGTTCAGCGCGGTGCGTGTCGGTCAGGGTTGCGACCCGGCGACCTTTCTTTGCAGTTCTCCGATAGGCGCAGGCATCTTCGAACCGGGGTTCGTGGGCCTTGGGGTGATGGTGAAAGACGATAAGCGCTTCAGCGACGCTCCAGGCCACTGGGGATATTTCAGTTTCGGTCACAAGCCTCCGCCTTACAATCCTACCGCTTCATTGCGACCGAAGATTACCTGCGAGGCCTGTCACGTCGCTCTCGCATCCAAGACGGACGACGTTATCTCCCAAGCTCACATCGGTCTCGCTGCAGCAGACGACGAGCCCCGCTAAAAGACGGCCGAAGACATTTGCGCTGAGCACACGTCGTTGATGCCCGTCCGCATCGGGCGGCAAGGCGCCGATACATAAGGGCCGGTTCTTCAAGGTCATGTGCATTTGCCGGTGAGCAGCCTCGCCTGTGAAGGTCGATGTTTGTCCGACTCCACTTTTGGCCACATCCTTTCGAAGGATTAAGATGGTTGGACTCCTCGCGGCGCCGCGCCGTTACACCAGGCTTCGGTGAAAGACCTTGTCCATGGAAATGCAGCAAATCGTCTACTTTCGTGCGCTTTGCGATGAGTTGAACTTCACGCGCGCCGGGGAGCGTTGCAAGGTCTCGCAGCCGTCGCTTACGCGCTCAATCAAAAACCTCGAAGAGGAGTTTGGCGGCGCCTTGTTCCATCGAGAACGGTCAAATACGCACCTGTCCGAATTGGGACGAATTGTAAAGCCGCATCTCGACGAGGTCTTTAATCAGGCGCAGGCCGCGTCGCGCCAAGCTCAGAACTTTAGGGAACTCGAAGCGACACGACTTAAACTCGGGATCATGTGCACGATCGCGCCGACAGATCTAGTCTCGCTGCTTGGCAATGTTCGAACCCATCACCCCGGCATTCAGCTTGAGATTGGTGATGCCGCTGCGTCCAAGATAGACGACGATCTCCGCAACGGCGACCTGGAAGTTGCGATCTTCTGTAAGGCAGGAGAAGAACGCGACCCTCGTTTCCACTATTTGCCTCTGTTCCGAGAACGCTTCGTCGTCGCCGTTGCCGGGGACCATGCGCTGGCCAAGTTGAAAGAGGTGAAAGTGCCGGATCTGATCGGAACTCCCTATTTGCGACGAACGAATTGCGAATACGGCGACTTTGCTCGAACAGTGTTCAATCAGCAGGGCCTTTTCAATAAGACCGTCTATTCCAGCGATCGCGACGATTGGATTCTGGCGATGGCGGCCGCGGGGATGGGCTATTCCTTCATGCCGGAACGCTCCGCGCGCCAGCATGGCGTGATCGCAAAGCGCTAGTACAGCCAGAATTCTGGCGCGAAGTGAGCTTGGTGACGGTGCGTGGGCGCCCGCACTCGCCAGCTGTAGGGGCGCTCGTACATGAAGCAATGTTGGGAACCTGGTCAAACGATCGTGCACTGGCAGTACGCCAATGGAGCGAGGGCGACAAAGTTGATTGATCGGCCGAGGTGCGCGGCTTTCGTCATCAACGAGACGCGGAAGCTGCGCACGAACCCGCCTGTCTCCTCGTCGAGTTCACAAAACATCACAGGCAGTAGCTTGTCCGGTCGCTTATGAGGGGCACCGACTGGCCTGCTTCATGACTCCAGCACCGCAGGTGCTGGCAAACGTTGGTCCTCCCCAATCAGGAAGGGCAGAACCAACACGAATATCGCTATTTCGGCGGCAGATCCGGTTGCGCCACTGTCGACCTCGTGCAGCGAGCCGCGTGGGACCGCTTCGCGTCGAAAGGGGTCCGATTTAATTTGACTCCTGGAATTGCGTAAAACTGAAATCAGTGCTATTCTCTTCGGTGCTGAAGAACCAGATCGACGGCGATTGGGGGTCCGAAAACGCGAGCTGCCCCACCCTTCGCCCACAACCGCCCAGGCGAGTCGAGGAGCGGATAGATTTTTTATTTTTCCGGCCATAACTCATTGATAAACCCAGATTCGCCAAAAGAAATAAAAGGAAATAAAAGGACTTTTGCTTGGACTTTCTTGCATTTCCTTGCAAGTCACTCGCGCCGGGATTGTAGCATACAGCGCTCGAACGGCCTTCATTTGAGAGCGAACGGACCACGGCCTCGCTTATCTGCGGTCCGCTTGAGGCGGCGCCAGGATCTGGTCGATCAGGCACTGCCGCGGCGGCTTGTCCGGCCTGAAGCGCAAGAGCCGGGTCCCGTGGCGGAACCGCTCGCTGGTCACGTGGTCGTATCGCACTTCGACCACCAGCTCGGGCTTGAGCGGCTCCCACTCGCCGCTGCGCTCCGTGCTCCAGCGGCTCGGGCCCCCCGGCGCCCGGCCGGTGAAACCCGGCGGCGCCTGCAAGGCGCGCAGCCTTTGGGTCAACGCCTCCCGCTCGTCATCGGCGATCGTCGAGGTGAAGCCGACATGATCCAGGAGGCCTTGCGGGTTGTACAGGCCCAAGAGCAAAGAGCCCACCTCGTGGCTGCCCCTCAGATAGCGAAAGCCGCCGACCACGCAATCGGCGGTGCGCAAGCGCTTGACCTTGATCATCGCCCGCTCGCCGCTCCGATATTCCCCGTCGAGCCGCTTGGCGACCACCCCGTCCCTGCCGTCGCGATCGAAATCATTGAGCCATTGCGTCGCCTGCGCCAGATCCCGGGTGCAGGGCGTGACAATGAGCTTTCCCGCAATCGACGCCTTTTCGCCGAAAGCCTCGAGCGCGCTCCGCCGCTCGGTGAGGGGAAGCGCCGCCAGTTGCGAGCCATCGGGGCCGACCAGCATGTCGAACAGGATGAGACGCGCCGGCGTTTCTTGCGACAGACGACGGATCCGGCTCGCCGCCGGATGCAGCCGAGCCTGCAACGCGTCAAACGTGATGCGCCCGTCGAGCTCGATCACCAGTTCGCCGTCGACGACAAACTGCTCGAACGGGACGTCCAACAAGGTCTCTACGACTTCGGGGAAGAAGCGGCTCAAGGACGTTCCGGATTTCCCCTTGAGCTCGACCGCGCCGTCACTCTTGAAAGCGAGGCAGCGAAACCCGTCCCATTTCGGCTCGAATTGCCATGCGCCCGGTTCATTCGGCAGCGATTCCGCGGACCTCGCCTCCATGGGCGCGGCGCTCTGGCGCAGGGAATACAAGTCAGGGAACTCGACGCCGGGCCTTTTTCGGGCGTTCATCCGCAAATCCTTCGCACTCAGTCCAAAGCGCCTGTCAACAAGCGCGGACAGCGTCGGTTCCCAAGCGGACGTCCCGCGAGCCGCCGGAGGCCCGCGGAACCGCTTGGTCAGATCCAAGTTAAATAAGGTCGAGGCCCGTCAAATGGAGATGAAAAATGGCGCCGCGCGAATCCGAGCCGCAGAAGGAAACCGTGGAGCGCGTCATGCACGAGTTCAAGCATGGCGAGCTTCGTTCCGGGACGAGCGGACAGAAGGTCAAGAACCGCAAGCAAGCGGTGGCGATCGCCCTCAGCGAGGCCGGCGCCTCCAATGAGCAAACGCCCAAAGAGAACAAGGAGCGCTTGCGCCATACGAAGACGAAGGAGCGTCGTGGGGAAACCGCCAAGGACGAGACCGAGGGAAGGCGATCTCATCGCCGATCCTCGAAATAGGCCAGCAGTGCTGCGCGCAGCCCTAAGCTGGACGTTCGGGCGGACTCTCTTGTCGGCGCGGCGGCGAGACCCTGCGCCACCGTTCCTTCAAGCCGAGAGCAGTTTTTCCAGCCGAATGGGGAGATCGCGCACGCGCACCCCAGTTGCATGGTAGACAGCATTCGCGACGGCCGCGTTGACGCCGACGTTGCCAAGCTCGCCCAAGCCTTTGACGCCGAGCGGGTTAACCCAGTCGTCGGTCGTTTCGGGAACGAGAATGACGTCGATCGTCTGGATGTCCGCGCTCACCGGGATCAGATAGTCGGCGAGATTGGTGTTGACGTATCGCCCTGCGCGCTCGTCCAGTTCCGTCGCCTCGTGCAGAGCGGAGCTCAGACCCCAGATTATGCCGCCCATGAGCTGGCTGCGCGCCGTCCGCGGGTTCACGATTTTCCCGGCGGCGAAGGCGCCGAGCGCCCTCGGAACCCTGATCTCGCGCGTACGCGCATGCACGCGCACCTCAACGAATTGGGCGCCAAACGCAAAGGCGAGCTTCTCTCCTTTCGGACCGCCCGTCATCGACACCTTGCCCGAATAGAGCTTCTCAATCGAGTCTGGCGGCAGGGATCGCGGAACCGACTCGGCGTATTCTTCCAGCACCGCCTGACCCATCTGTTGGAACACCGCGGCGAGTGGCGCCGGGGCGCCGCCTGCGCAGACATGCCCGTCGGCGAGCGCATAGTCGGCGATCGGGCGACCCGACTCTTCGCCGTTCGCGGCTGCGGCGGCTTGGAAGAGCTTCGCCCGGATCGCATCGCAGGCCTTTACGAGCACCGAGGTTGTGCTTGCGGTCGTATTGGAGCCGCCGGCGACAGGACCCGCCGGCAACGCGCTGTCGCCGACCTCGACACGGACCAAATCGAGCGGGACGCCCAGGCGTTCGCCGCCGTCTGCCCGAGAACGGTATAGATCCCATTTCCGATCTCGTGCGCTGCGACTTGCACAAGGACAGAGCCGTCGGGCGAGAGCCGCACGCGAACCGCAGCCGCCGTGATCTGCGTGGGATAGGCGGCCGTGGCGCATCCCCACCCGACAAGCCAGTCGCCATCGCGCATCGACTGAGGTTCGGGCTTCCGATCCTTCCAGCCGAAAGCCTCGGAGCCTTGCTCGAAGCATTGAATGAGCGAGCGGCTGGAATAAACTCGGTCGCTCACCGGATCCTTCATTGTGTCATTGGCTCGCCTCAACGCGACGGGATCCATCTTCAGCGCGTAGGCCAGTTCGTCCATGGCGCTCTCGAGCGCGTACATGTATGGGACCTCGGGCGGCGAGCGCATGAATCCGGCGTGTTGCGATCCGCATTGACCACGTTCACCTTGGTCGCGATCGCGCCATAGCCGTACATGACGGCGGTGCTTGTCGTGCCGGAGACATTGTAATTGTAGGGACGCGACGAAAGCTCCCATCCCTCATGGAGATAAGCGAGGAGCTTCCCCTGCGCATCGGCGCCAAGCCGCACATGGTGGCGCGTCTCAGCCCGATAGGTTGCGATCGTAAACCCTTGCGCGCGGGTCGCGGCCAGCTTCACCGGCCGACCTACGCGCTTCGCCGCCAACGCGACCAGGGCCGTCCGGGCGGTGATCGACCCTTTCGAGCCGAAAGCCCGCCGAGAAAGCGGCTGACGACTCGAATGTCTTCCGGGTTCATGCCGAGCTGTGTGGCAAGACCGTTCTTCAGGCCGTAAACAAATTGGCTCGGCTCCAAGACCGTCAGGTTTCCGTCGCTCCAGGAGCATGTCGTCGTGAAAAGCTCCATCGGATTATGGTGCTGAGGGGGCGTCTCGTATTGCGCGTCGATTTTGACGGGCGCGGCCTCAAAGGCGCGCTCGGCGTCGCCAAAGGTTGGGTCCTTGTGCTTTTTGTCGACACCGGCGACGGCCTTCGTTTCGGTTCCAGGCGAGTCGAGTTTCGCGCTCGGAACTTCTTCGTCGTAATCGATGACGATCTTATCCGCTGCTTCGGACGCGGCTTCGAAGGTCTCGGCGACGACAACCGCGACAATCTGCCCGTCGTGCCAAATCTTCGATGAGCTCAAGGGGACGATCGAACTCCCGGCCTGGCCGCCCCAGAGAAGGTTTTCAGCGGCCTCACCTCATTGGCGTTCTTGAACGTGAGAATGTCGAGAACGCCGGGGACAGCGAACGCCGCTTCCGTGTTCATCTCGCGGATCGCTCCGCGCGCGATGCTGCTGGTCGCAAGACGCGCGAAGGCTGGATTTGCGACCGCTTCGTCGGATGGATAGCGCCCCGCGCCGGTCACCTTCAGCTTCGCATCGAAACGAGGAACGGGCTTCCCAATGATTGCTTGTGCGGCCGGAGCGTGGATCGTCATCTCACACCTCTATGGACGCTTTTCGAGAAGCGCGCGCTCGAGCGTCCTGCGTCCGAGCGCGATCTTGAAGGCATTGTGCTGACGCGGCTCGGCGTCACGGAAAGCGAGCTCACCGGCTTGCTCCGCGATTTTCGGACTCAGGCGGCGCTTGGCCAGGTAGGATTCCGCCTCGCGCGCCCTCCACGGAATGGTCGCGACGCCTCCGAGCGCGATGCGCGCCTCGTTCACCATTCCGTCGGACGCCATGTCCAGGGCGACCGCCTCGGAAGCGAGCGCGAATTCGTACGATTCCCGATCGCGCACCTTGACGAAACGCGACCGGCGCGCCCACGGAATCGGAGGAACAAAGAATTCGGCAATCATCTCATCTGCCGCAAGCGAAGTTTCAATGTCAGGGCGGTCCCCTGGAGGACGATGCAGGTCCGCAAAAGCGATCTGGCGACGCTTACGCCCGCGCCGTATCTCCACTTCCGCGTCGAGGGCGATCAGCGCCTGCGCAAAGTCGCCTGGGTAGCTCGCGATGCATTGGGAGCTCGTCCCGAGCACCGCGTGCGCGCGATTGAAACCGTTCATCGCAGCGCAACCCGAACCGGAGACCGTTTGTTGCACACCTTCCAAGAGGGATCCCGGAAATAGGTGCAACGCACGTTGCCTCCGAGGCTCGCCATGTTGCGGACTTGCATGCTCGCCGCCAAGTCCAGGCTCTGCGCGATCACCGGATACTGGCGCACAATGGCGGGATGATGGGAAACGTCATCCATTCTCGCCAGCGCTCCGAGGCGCAGGCCGTGTGGACTCGATTCGATCGCAGCAAGATCTCCAATTGATCGATGTCGATGAGGACCTCGGGCCGAGCGACATCGAGCTTCATCAGGTCCAGAATCGTCGTTCCGCCAGCAATGAACTGCGCTTTGGCTGCGGTCGGCGGCACATCCCGCGGCGCTTCGACGAGAATGGCCTCAAGCGCTTCGGAATTGGCCGGGCGATAATAGGCAAAGGGCCGCATCACGCCCTCCTCATTCGCACTCTCGCGTGCTCGACGGCGGCGACGATGTTCGGATAGGCGGCGCATCGGCAGAGGTTGCCGCTCATATGTTCACGAATATTTTCGCGGTTTTCTGCACGGCCTTGCTCCACGCAGCTGACGGCCGACATGATTTGGCCTGACGTGCAATATCCGCACTGGAAAGCGTCAAAATCGATGAAAGCTTGCTGCATCGGGTGGAGCTCGCCGCTCGCCCGACCGACGCCTTCGACGTCGTCACGCGCAAGTTGTCCGCCATCACGGCCAACGTCAGACAGGAGAGGACAGCACGTCCTTCAATGTGAACCGTGCAGGCCCCGCATTGTCCGTGGTCGCACCCCTTCTTCGTCCCAGTCAGCCCTATGTGGTCCCGCAGCGCGTCAAGGAGCGAGGTGCGCGTATCGAGCGCAAGCGCATGCACTCGACCATTGAGGTCGAGCGAAATCGTCGCGAGTCCCTTCAAGGGGCTTGGCTCCTGCTCAGCGGCAGCGGGCGCAATCGGCGCGACTGACAAGGCTGCGCCTGATGCTGTTGCTCCGAGAAACGAACGCCGGCTGAAGTTTGGACCCATGACACGCACCGCATCGGAAAGCTTGGTTGCGCGGTAAATCGGGGCGCAGCCATTCGTTCCGGCCGTCGGTGATCACAAATTCGGGGCCGGGAGCCACTTCCTGATCCCCAATTCGGGCAATCTTTGCCGTCGCCTTCACCGCTGGTTGCGAGCCAAGCGGCGCTAATCCAACCACTCCAATGGAGTTGACGCAGCCTTTCAGGCTTGCGTCCGTTCTTCGTCCGTGACTGTCGGCGAGCCATCGCCGAGCCGCTCGTAGGCCGATCCAAGAACTTCGATCCGAATCTCGTGACCGGTCCGCAAGTCTCCCGCCGCCTCAGCGACTGCAACTTCGTAAGCGGCTTCCTGCGAAACGTAACTCATGCCGGGTTCGCCGTCGCGAGTGACCAACCACTTTTGGCCATTAGGCGTCACCCTGTAAGCAACCATGGGCATTGTCTGCGTCCTTGACTCCCCCTGTTGCAGATAAACCCGCAACCGGCCCGAAGAGTTCCCTTCCATGCGCCCCTAAGCCCCCGAGCGTCACGGCCGCCGGAGCTTTGGACACGTCCTCACCGCCAATCGCTAGCTCGCGACGCCGAATCGCTCCACATAGGCTGAGGCGCGCTCGCGCTCGCGCCTCGGATCGATCCCGAATTCCTCGGGCCGGTAGCGGTTGGCGCCGTAACCTCCGTTTGGGGCCAGAGCGACTTTCGCTGCGATAGCCGCTCGCGCCTGTCGTGAAAATTCGAGCCCGAACGCATTGTATATCTGCGCCACCGTTCCAACCGGATCGGCGACGAGCGAACGGTACTGGACATGCGCGATTTGCGACCGCAGCGGAAAGGTCGGATCGTCCGCGAGCTTGACCATCCGCCGCATTCCATCCTGCCAATAGTCAGCGACCTTGCGCCCGATTTCCCGCCGGTCGTTGGCGGTCGTGAAGGGTGCGCGCAGGAGCTCCGTGAGACGCGCAGCGGAGACGAGCACATGACCGGGGTCGCGGTGCACCAGCACCAGCCTCGCGTCAGGGAACACATGGGCGAGCGCATCGAACGAGAACACATGTTCGGGCGATTTCAGGATCCAACGTCTCGGCGCCGCGCCCGGGCCCTGGAGGTGACGCAGAAACCGCCCCAGGAACCGGTAGCCCTCGTCGTAGCCGGACCTATCAAGCCAGGCGCGATAGGAGGGCGCGCGGTAGACGTCGTCGAAGCGGGGGCTGCGGAAAACCTGGCTCGTGAATTCGATGCATTCCTCCGGCGCGTCAGCCTCGATCGGGTGCAGGCTTCTGATCCCGGGAGAGAGCCGGTTGAAGAATCGGAGTTGAAGCTCAACCTTCCTGCGGCCCGCGCCGAAGCCGGCGGCGCGATGCTTCGGATAGGGATAGATCGCCTCCCAAATGCGCGGGGCGCGGTTGGCGGGATCCTCCGCCATTAGTCCGTGCAAGAAGGTCGTGCCGCTCCGGGGCAGGCCCGCGATGAAGATCGGCGGCGTGAGCGGCCGCGTCGGGATTACGGGGTCCTCGCGCTCCGCCTCCGCGAGAATCAAAACCGTCGAGAGCATCCGCTTCAGGTCCCAGCCAGCCGCGAGACGTCCGAAGGGCGTGAGCCGCGCCTCCTCACGAAGGCTGGAAGTCAGAGCGGTAAGCGCCTCGACAAGGTGTGGGTCCGAGAACGGTTTGGCATCGAGGCGCGAAGCTTCCACCGCCTCGGCAAACAGACGCTCCGGCGCCAGTCCAGCCTTGTCATCTCCGGCAACCGCGCCCACGAGCCGGTTCATTGCCCAGGCTAACACAGCGCGACATGAACTCCGATAGTGAAAGACCCCGAAGGAGGGGCACTTAAGGGCTCGCGCCAAAAACCTCAACCCGCCGCAGCTTCAGGACGTCGTCACTGGGCCGGCGACGCCTTTCATGCCGCTGTCGTCACAAAGCTGTAACCAAAAGATCACCATATCGTCGCCGTCCGCACACGATCTTATCGAGAATCGTCCTCTGAGATCCCGGGCCGTCACGCAGGTCGCCGCGGAGCCAACCGGATCGGAAATGGATTTTGGGTTCGAACAGATTGGCGGGCTAGCCGCGGCTTGGCTCTCCGCAATTTTCATCGCCGCGGGCATTTTTGGCTCGATCTCCGCCCTGGGCGCAGCATGGGCGGCGCGCTGGTTTGCGCGACAGCCCGTGGCTCCGGCTCCAGCAACCTGGCCGGACGTCTCGGTCCTGAAGCCGCTCTTCCGCGCCGAGGCGCGACTTTCCGAGAATCTTGAGAGCTACTTCCATCAGGATTATCCGGGCGAAATTCAATATATTCTCGGCGTCCAGGATCCGGCCGACAGCGCAATTCCGGTCGTGAAATCGTTGATTGAGCGCTATCCCCATCTCGATCTTCAACTGGTCATCGACGGCGCCGCGCATGGGAGCAACCGAAAAGTGTCCAACCTCATCAACATGGCGCAAGTCGCGCGCCACCCCGTCATTGTCGTGAGCGATAGCGACGTCGCTGTCGATCCAAACTACCTGCGCATATTGGCTGCCGAACTCGCGCAGCCCGGTGTCGGCGCCGTCACCTGTCTCTATCGCGGCCTGCCCAGGGGCGGTTTCTGGTCGCGGCTGTCCTCCATGGCCGTGGACGATCACTTCCTGCCCGCTACGATCCTTGGGCTCGCGCTCGGCCTGGCCCGGCCATGTCTCGGCGCGACAATTGCCTTATCGCGTGAAACACTATCGCGAATCGGAGGTTTCGAGACGGTCGCCAACCAGCTGGCCGACGACTACGCCATCGGCAAGGCGGTGCGTCGGGCCGGGCTTCGAGTCATCGTTCCCCCCATGCTGGTCGCCCATACATTTGAAGAAAAGTCTCTGAGCGAGGTGGTTCGGCATGAACTGCGCTGGGCGCGAACGATTTTCACCGTCGATTCCGTCGGATATATCGGCAGCGGCTTCACCCACGCCTTGCCCTTGGCGCTGATTGCGGCCGCCATTCGCGGGTTCGACGCCCTGGGATTGGCCGTGGTCGCATGCGCCCTCGCGTGCCGGCTGTTTTTGAAGTATCGCCTCACGCGCGAATTTGATTTGCCAAATCCGGACTACGCCCTCCTTGTCGCCCGGGACATTCTCTCGTTTATCGTTTATTTCGCGAGTTTTTGGTCAACACGAGTTCAGCTGGCGGGGACAGGATTTCGCTGTCGCGCGGGACGGAACGCTGCTGGCGACGGCCGAGCCGCGAACCGGCTCCGGATCTTGATGGAAAGGCGAGGATTGATGCGCACGCTGTTTCTTCAGGCCCCCTCCTTCGACGGGTTCGACGGCGGCGCCGGAGCTCGTTACCAGACGAAGCGCGAGGTCGCCTCCTTCTGGTATCCGACTTGGCTGGCCCAGCCGGCCGCGCTGGTCAAGGACAGCAAGCTGATCGACGCGCCGCCGCACGACACCTCCCTGGCTGAGGTTGTCGCGCAGGCCAAGAGCTTCGACCTGGCGGTCGTGCACACCTCAACCCCTTCCTTCGCCTCTGACGTGAAGGCGATCACGGCTCTCAAAGACGCCAATCCGGCGCTGAAGGTTGGGTTGATCGGCGCCAAGGCCGCGGTGAACGCCGAAGGAACCCTCAAAGCCGCGCCCCTCGTCGACTTTGCCGCGCGGAACGAATTTGATTTCACGATCAAGGAAGTCGCCGACGGGCGGGACTGGAAGTCGATCCTGGGGCTCTCCTACCGAGACGCCAACGGCCAGATCCAGCACACGCCTGACCGGCCGATCCTGGAAAACATGGACGACTTGCCGTTCGTCACGCCCATCTACAAGCGCGACCTGAATATCTATAAATACTTTGGCGGCTATCTCAAGCACCCCTACATGTCCTTCTACACGGGACGGGGCTGCAAATCGCGATGCACCTTCTGCCTTTGGCCGCAGACGGTTGGCGGGCACCGGTACCGCACGCGTTCCGTCGGCCACGTCATCGACGAAATGAAATGGGCGAAGGCGGCTTTTCCCGAGGTCAAGGAATTCTTCTTCGACGACGACACATTCACTGACAATCTGCCGCGCGCAGAGGCGATCGCGCGAGAGCTCGGCAAGCTCGGAATCGTCTGGTCCTGCAACGCCAAGGCCAATGTGCCGCGCGCGACCCTCAAGGTGCTTCGCGACAACGGCTTGAGACTCCTGCTGGTCGGCTATGAGAGCGGCAACCAGCAGATTCTCCACAACATCAAGAAGGGCATGCGGGTCGACGTCGCCAAAAGGTTCGCCAAGGATTGCCGCGAGCTCGGCATCCGGATCCATGGCACGTTCATCTTAGGGTTGCCCGGCGAGACGAAGGAGACGATCAAGGAGACGATCGAATTCGCCAAGGAGGTCAATCCGCACACGCTCCAGGTGTCGCTGGCCGCGCCCTATCCCGGCACGTTCCTCTATAAGCAGGCTTTGGAGAATGGCTGGCTCGACGACGCCAACGGAGACCTGGTGAACGAAGACGGCAGGCAGATCGCGCCGTTGAACTATCCGGGCTTGAGCCACACGGAGATCTTCGATTCGGTCGAGACCTTCTACCGCAGCTTCTATTTCCGCCCTGGCAAGATCGCCTCGATCCTGGGCGAGATGGTCAAGAGCCCGGAGGTGATGAAACGGCGCTTGCGCGAGGGGGTCGAGTTCTTCCACTTCTTGCGCGACCGGCACGAGACGGCGCACTGAAATATCTGGTTCTGACGGCCGACGACTTCGGTCTGGCCGACGAGGTCAACCGGGGAATTGAGCGCGCGCATGTCGAAGGCGTCCTCACCGCGGCGAGCCTGATGGTCGGAGGGCCGGCGGCGCCCCGGGCTGCGGAACTGGCGCGCCGCTTGCCGCGGCTTGCCGTCGGGCTGCATCTGGCGCTGGTCGACGCCGAGCCGGTGCTGCCGCCGTCAGCCGTGCCTGATCTGGTCGACGGGCGGGGCCGGTTTCGGACGAATATGGCGCTCTCCGGCGCGGCGATGTTCTTTCTGCCCCATGTGCGCAGGCAAATGCGAGCGGAGATCCGCGCCCAGTTCGAGGCCTTCCGCGCGACCGGTCTCAAGCTCGATCACGTCAACGCGCACAAGCATTTTCACCTTCATCCTTCGATTTTGTCGGCGCTCATCGAGTTGGCCAAGGAGTTCGGGGCGCCGGCGGTCCGCGCGCCGCTCGAGCCTCCCGCGGTCCTTGCGCAGGTCGAGGCGACTGGCCCGCGTCTCTCGGCCTTGGCCCAAGCGCCATTGGCGCGAGTTCAGCGCGCGCGCCTCAGGCGGGCGGGCGTCGGCGCGCCGGATCAGGTTTTTGGCCTCGCCTGGAGCGGCGCCATGACCCAAGCGCGGCTTCAAGGGCTCGTCGCGCATTTGCCGGAAGGGATCACGGAAATCTACACCCATCCGGCGACCTCCTCAGGCTTTGCGGGAGCTGCGCCGGGCTATCGATATGAGGAAGAACTGGCGGCGCTAACCTCGCCCGAACTTCGGCGGCAAATCGTGGAGGCTGGCGTGGCTTCAGGCGGCTTCTCGGATGCGGTCAACGTTAGCCGTCGGTGAAGGAGCCGACGATGACGGTTGTCACCTGATCACCCTTAGCGAGTCCATTTTTAGCGATTTCAATGGCTTGCGGCGCCATTAGCGAGTCGCACTCCTAGCTTTGACGTCTGGCCGACCAGTCGCGGAGCGACCACGGAAGGACGATCGAGCCTTCTCGCCTTTCTGAAAAACAATACCACACCGCCGACCGTCCGGCAAGAAATTGTCAATATTTCTGTCGAGCGGCGGCTATCGCATCATCGGGATCAGCCGGGTGCGCTCGTCAGCTCGCGATCGGCCCGCTCATCGATTTGAGCGCCTGCTCGACGCGCCGCCAAGTCTTCGCCTCTTCGTCGTCTTTGTTCCGTTCATGATCCGCCGCACGTTGAGCCGCTTCCGCAATCGCCCGCTGGCCGTGCGCGTCCATAAGCTGGCGCGCGTATTCGTTGATCACCGTCGCTTCCATGGGCAGGCCTCCTCGACCCAACGGGTTTTCGCGCTCCCGGCACAAACATTCTTCCCGAGGCGCGATTGTTCCCAAGAAAGCAGACAATGACGGCGCGAGTGCGTCGCGCTCAGGGCGCCGCGCGAGTGAAGAAGCAAATCGCCCCGCGCATTGGGGATCTGCGCGAGGCGAAAGAACGCGTCCACGAAACCGGCGGGCGCAACGAATGTGCCCAAGCGCGAATGGCGGCCAGTTGTTCCAGCGCTCAAAGAAAAAAATCGACCTGCGCGGCGCGCTATCGCTTGGCGCCGTCAGGACACAGTCGAAAGCCAGGGAAGGCGCGTGGTTTCGACGAGAAATTCGACGTTCGCCGAGCGCCCTGGGCGGGTGGCGTGAGGGGCCACCTCCGCCGCAGCCGTTATCCTGGCCTTGACTTAATTGGAGGGAAAGCGGGAGGCGCTCCCGCGCCGGGCTCGCCCGAGTTCTTGCGGCCGAAGGCTCGGCGGTTCGCGGCTGCCGGATGGAGGCTCGCGAGGAACGCCCAGGCCTCCTTCGTCCAGCGGGCGTCGGCGAGCGCGTGGTGGCGGCTTCCCGTCTGGCGCGGAAGCTCGGGATCGCCAAGCTCGATCGCCCATTGCTTGATGTCGAGGCAGAGCTGCGGAAAGTGAAACGGCAACTCCTCGAGGGCGCCGAAAAGCCCGACGAGCGCGACCCAATCGAAGGCGGGGAAATAGCCCCAGAACACCGGATGCTCGTCGCCGTCGGCGAAATTGCGCAATGCGTAGCTGATGTCTTCGCGGCTCATCCCCTCGCCGTCGAGCTGCGGGCGCACGTTTTCGAGCGTCCACGGATTCGCCTTCGACCAGTCGACCTCGCTGCTCTCGGCATAAAACTCCCGCCCGTTCTCGGCGACGAGGCCGATGCTGATGAGATCGATCGTGAAGGGATGCGCGATGAACTCGGTGTCGAGCCAGTATTTCATGCGAAGCCCTCAGCGCGGAGGCCTGCTTCTACCCCGCCTCAGCGAACTCCTGCGCCTCGGCCAGCTCGACCGAAACGAGCTGGCTGACCCCCTTCTCCGCCATGGTGACGCCGAACAGGCGGTCCATCCGCGCCATTGTGATCGGGTTATGGGTGATGGCGACAAAGCGGGTGTCGGCGCGCTTGCGCATGGCCCCGAGCAGGTCGCAGAAGCGCTCGACATTATAGTCGTCGAGCGGCGCGTCGACCTCGTCGAGCACGCAGATCGGCGCCGGATTGGTGAGGAACACGGCGAAAATGAGGGCAAGCGCGGTCAGCGCCTGCTCGCCGCCGGAGAGAAGGGTCAGCGTCTGCGGCTTCTTGCCCGGCGGCTGGGCGAGAAGCTCGAGGCCGGCCTCGAGCGGATCCTCGGATTCGATGAGCTGCAATTCCGCCTGGCCGCCCTCGAACAGGGTCGAAAACAGATCCTTGAAATGCGCGTTGACGACGTCGAACGCCCCGATGAGCCGCTCGCGGCCCTCCTGATTGAGCGTGCCAATCGCGCCCCGCAGGCGCTTGATCGCTTCGGTCAGATCATCGCGCTCGGCGATGAGCTTGTCACGGCTCGCGAGAACCTCGACCAGTTCCTCGTCAGCCCGCAGGTTGACGGCGCCGAGCCGCTCACGCTCCTGGCGCAGATTTTCGAGCTTGCGTTCAACCTCGACCCCGCCCGGCAGAGGTTTGTCAGCCTTATGATCCGCGAGCGCCGCGAGGCCGGCCGGCTCGCAATCGAGTTCGTTCGCGATCGCGTGCTTCAGCTCTTCGTCCCTGGCGCGCGCGCCTTCCAGGCGCTCTTCCGAGGCGGCGCGCTGCTCACGCGCGGCGCTCATCGCTTCGAGCGCCGCTCGCGCAGCGCGATCCGCGTCGGCGAGCGCGGTTTCGGCCAGCGCTAGCGCATCGGCGGCCTCCTTGCGCGCAGCTTCCGCCTGGCCATGCTCGTCGGCAAGCGCGCGGCGCGCGCGGGCGAAATCGGTCGGCGCGTCGGCGAGCTCCGCCCGCTCGCGCTCCGTCTCCGCCCGACGTTCGGCGAGTTCGGCGATGCGGTTTTGCGCATGGCCAAGCCGCTCATCCCAAGACGACCGCTCTGCGACGATTGCAGAGCGCCGCGTGGCGCGCGCCGCAGTCTCGCGCGCGATCGATTGCGCCGTCGCGCGGGCCTCAGTGAAGGCGGTCCGCTCGCGCTGAGCCGCTTCGCGCGCCTGCTCGAGGCTCTGCGCGACATCGTTCCCCGGCCCAAGCTCATCAAGCGCAGCCTCCGCGGCGCCTTTGCGTTCGGCGGCCTCGTTGCGGGCCGCGCCGGCGCGCGATTGCGCCTCTTCCACCGCTGACAGGCGCGAAAGAGTCTGAGCCCGGTCGCGCTCGAATTTCGCCAAGGCGTCTCGAGCGGCGTCCGACGCAATCCGAGCGGCGCGCGCCCGCCCGCGCCATTCCACCTCTGAAGCGGCGGCTTCGCGAGTGGCGCTCGCCGCGCTCGCAGCTTCCACGCTTAGAGTCGCTGCGATTTGGCGCGCCGCCTCGGCTTCGCGCTCAAGGTCGCCAAGTCTGTTCTTTTCCGCCAAGCGCCGCGCGGCGGCGGTCGGCGCTTCGGCGGCTGCGGCGAAGCCGTCCCAGCGCCAAAGGTCGCCCTCGAGCGAAACCAGCCGCTGCCCGGGCTTGAGTTCATGGGCGAGCCGCTTGCCCTCGCCGCGAGCGACCACCCCGACTTGCGCCAGGCGGCGCGCGAGGGCGGGCGGCGCGGAAACGCGCTGGCCAAGCGAGTCGACGCCGGCCGGCAGCGAGGGGTCGTCGCCAGCCGGCTCGATCAGCGACCAATGCGCCGGCGCCGCCTCGTCGACCGAGGCCTCCAGATCGTCGCCAAGCGCCGCGCCAAGCGCGGCCTCATAGCCACGCGCGACGCTGATCGCGTCGACCGCGCGCGGCCAAGGGCCGCTTAAGTCCGAGCCGAGGAGGCCCACGAGCGTGCGCCCCTCTGTTTCAAGTCTCTGCGCCGCGCGTTCGGCCTCCGCCAACGGGCCGCGATGGCGCGCCTCAATCTCGCGAGCTTGCGTGTGGCGCTCTTCGGCGGCCTGAGTTTCACGCTCGGCCCCGGCGAGTGCCTCAGCAGCTTCGGCGACGGCTTGAGCGCGCGCCGAGTGCTGCGAACTCATCGAAGCCCGTCGCGCTCAGCGCCTCGCGCTCGCGTTCGATTGCGGCGCATTCCGCTTCCAGGCGCTTAAGGCGCCGTTCTTCTTCCTCGAGCGTCGTGATGAGCCCCCGGCGACGCGCGGCAAGATCCGACGCAGCGGCTTGCGCCTCGCCAAGCGTGCTCTCGGCGGCGGCGAGGCGGCGCCCGGCGCCTTCCTCCGCCTCGCGCGCTCGCGCGGAATCGTCGTCCGCTTGCGTCCCCTCATCCGCAAGCGTGGCGTCCTCGGCCGCAAGCCTCTCCATGACGCCGGCCGCATCGGCGATGAGCGCTTCTTCGCGCTGAAGATCGCCATTAAATTGCGCGAGCCGACGTTCCAGCTCGGCCTCGCGCTCCTTGGCGCGCCTCTCTTCCGCTTCGAGCGCCTCGCGGGCGAGCGCGATGCGATGCAAAGCCGCGCCGCGGCGCGCCTCCTCCTCGCGCAAAGGCGGCAGGGCGGCGGCGGCGATCGCCTGCAGGCGCGCAGCCTCGCCTTGCGCGCGCGTGCGTTCGGCGACCTCGATAAGGTCGGCGTCGAGCCGCCGGCGCGCGTCGGCGAACGCCGTCTCGTGTTCGCGCCAAGCAATCAGACGCGCGAGCGCCTCGTGGCGGCGGATCGCGCCAGCGAGTTCGCGGTAGCGGTTCGACTGGCGCGCCTGCCGCTTGAGGCTGTCGACCTGCGCGTCGATCTGCTTCAGCACATCCTCGACGCGGATGAGATTGTCCTCGGCGCCCTTGAGCCGAAGCTCCGCTTCGTGCCGGCGCGAGTGGAGGCCGGAGACGCCCGCGGCCTCCTCCAGGATGAGGCGGCGCGCCTGGGGCTTGGCGGAAATGATCTCGCCGATCTGTCCCTGACGCACGAGCGAAGGCGAGCGCGCGCCAGTCGAAGCGTCAGCGAACAGAAGCTGCACGTCCCGCGCTCGCACCTCCTTGCCGTTCACCCGGTAGGTCGAGCCGTTGTCCCGTTCGATGCGCCGCGTGACCTCGATCGTCTCGGAATCGTTGAAGGCGGCGGGCGCGCGGCGGTCGGCATTGTTGAGCAGAAGCCCGACCTCGGCGTTGTTGCGCGACGGGCGCCTGCCGGAGCCGCCGAAGATGACGTCCTCCATGCCGGAGGCGCGCATGTTCTTGAACGAACTCTCGCCCATCACCCAGCGCAGAGCCTCGACGAGGTTCGACTTGCCGCAGCCGTTTGGCCCGACGACGCCCGTCAGCCCGGGCTCGATCCTGAATTCAGCGCTGTCGCAGAAGCTCTTGAAGCCGGTGAGGCGCAAGCGCTCGAACTTCATCGTCGCGACCCTTCGGCTCCCGCGCAGGTGTTGCGCCGTTTCGTCACAATCGCCGGACACGAATCATTTTTCGCACGGCCGGCGCAGGGTTTAGCCGCCATATCGGAGTTGCGCAATCAACCCTGGCGCGAAGAAAACCTGTGCGAAACGCCCCTGCCCCGGCGTCTTACGGGCGCACCTGCCCGTCGCCGCGCACCCGATACTTGAACGTGCAGAGCTGCTCGACCCCGACCGGCCCTCGCGCATGCATGCGCCCGGTGGCGATACCGATCTCGGCGCCGAAGCCGAACTCGCCCCCGTCCGCGAACTGGGTCGAGGCGTTGTGCAGGACGATGGCGGAATCGACTTCCGCCAGGAACCGCTCCGCTGCGGCCTTGTCCTCGGTCACGATGCAGTCGGTGTGATGCGAGCCGTAGGTCTCGATGTGGTCGATCGCCGCATCGAGACTGTCGACGACGCCAACGGAGATGATCGCATCGAGATATTCCGTGCGCCAATCCTCCTCGGTCGCCGGCGTCACACGCGAATCCGCTTCGCGCGCCGCAATGTCGCCGCGGACCGCGCAGCCTGCCTTGATCAGCGCGTCGATCAGCTTTCCGAGCAGGAACGGGGCGACGGCGCGATGCACCAGCAACGTCTCGGCCGCGCCGCAGACCCCGACCCGCCGCATCTTGGCGTTGATCACGATCTTCAGCGCCTTGTCGAAATCCGCCGCCCGATCGACGTACACATGCACGACGCCTTCGAGATGCGCGAACACCGGCACGCGCGCCTCCCGCTGAACCCGCTCGACCAAGCCCTTTCCTCCGCGCGGCACGATGACGTCGAGCGCGCCGCCGAGGCCCTCGAGCATCTCGCCGACCGCCTCGCGGGCGGCGAAGGGAGCGCGCGAAATCGCAGCCTCCGGCAGACCGGCTTCCTTCAAGCCCGCGACCAGGCAGGCTTGGATCGCAGCCGACGAGCGAAGCGAGTCCGAGCCGCCGCGCAGCACCACCGCATTGCCGCTCTTGAGGCAGAGCGCGCCGGCGTCAGCGGTTACATTCGGACGGCTCTCGTAGATGACGCCGACGACCCCGAGCGGCGTGGCCACGCGCTCGATCAGGAGGCCGTTAGGGCGGCTGAACGTCGCGAGCACGCGCCCGACGGGGTCAGGCAAAGCCGCGACCTCCTCGATCCCGCGCGCGATTCCCTCGATCCGAGCCGCATTGAGCGCAAGCCGATCGACCAACGCCGCGCTCAAGTTCTTTGCGCGAGCGTCTTCGCAATCGAGCGCGTTGGCGGCCAGAATGTCGTCTGCGCGTTCGCGCAAGATCCGCGCCGCAGCCAGAAGCGCGCGGTTCTTCTTCTCCGTCGATGCGTTAGCGACCTCCCAGGCGGCGGCTCGCGCCTTCGCGCCGATTTCTCGCATCGCGGCGGGGATGTCGGTTTCTGGCTCGAAGATCCGAAAGAGCGACATGAGCTCCCCAATGCTCGACTACTGTACTGATTTAGTCGACAAATGGAGAAAAACCATTCCCCAATTTGGCAAACCGACCAAAAAAGCCAAAGTTCCGAAACAGCGAAAAAATACCTATGGCCTCTGTTTTAGCTCTTGGGCCGGAAGGCCCTGCAGAACTCAGGGTTCGTATCGAGGCGCGCGCCCCCAATGAGGTCGATGCAATAGGGCACGGCGGCAAACACCGCGTCGAGGCAGGTGCGGATCGCCGCGGGTTTGCCCGGCAGATTGATGAGGAGGCTCGAGCCGCGCGTGCCTGCGACCTGGCGCGAGAGAATGGCGGTCGGAACCTCGTCCAAGCTCCTGAGCCGCATCAGTTCGCCGAAGCCAGGCAGCATCCGATCGCAGACGGCTTCCGTCGCTTCCGGGGTCACGTCGCGCGGCGCGGGTCCCGTGCCCCCGGTCGTGAGGATGAGCGGGCAGCCGGCCTCGTCGGCGAGCGCGATCAGCGCCGCCTCGATCGCCGGCCGCTCGTCGGGAACGAGGCGCCGCTCCGGCCGCCACGGCGTCGCCAGAAGCTCCTTCAGCGCCGCCTCGACGCCAGGGCCTCCCTTGTCCTCGTAGACGCCCCGCGAGGCGCGATCGGAGACAGTGACGACGCCAATGGGAATGTCAGCCATGGGACGCTTAAGCTCGCAACTCGAGACCCTTTAAGCCGCGTCGGCGGCCGCGCCTCGGCGCGACGCCGATCGAGCGGCTTCCGCCCACCATAGCGCCGTTTCGGCGGCGGCGGAAATCGAGCTCCCGCGTGCGCGCTCGTCAATCTGGGCCGGATCCGGCCAAGGCCACAATCGCCTCTTGCACGCTGCGGAACAGGTGATCGCGGCCAAGCAGCGTGAGCAATCCGAGCCGTTCGAAACTCTGCTGCGCGCGGAGCGATTCCAGCCGGGCGACGGCGACGTCGACGCCCCGGCCACGCAACTCGCGCACAAGGCCCGCCAGCACCGTCGCGCCGGTATAGTCGATCTCGGCCAGCGCGTTCGCCTCGATCACGATCAGCTTCGTCGGCGGGTCGGCGGTGACGAAACGCTCGATGGCGCGGCGAACTTTGTAGGCGTTGAGAAACGACAGCGGCGCCTGCAGGCCGATCACGCGCACGCCGGGGGCGAATTCGCCTTTGGCGTCCTTGTCGCGCGGCCACCAGATCGACGTGCCGGGAATGCGCTCATATTCGACGGCCTGCGCGCGCGTGGTCGTCCAGACGCCATGGAGCACCGACAGGAGGACGCCCACCCCCACCCCCTCTTCGATCGGCAGCGCCACGATCGCGAGCGCGGTCGTGAGGATCAGCAAGAACTCCGCCCGGCTTCGCCTCCACACGTCGCGCATCACGCCCACATGCACGAGGCGCATCGCGACGAAGAGGAGAACGCCGGCCAACGCGGCGGAGGGCACGTGGGCGAGCGCTCGGCCCGCAAACAGGAGAGCCCCAGCCGCCGCCGCGGCCGAGACCAAGCCCGCGAGCTGCGACGTGCAGCCCGCCTCCGCGGCGACGGTCGTCGAGGGCGGGCTTGCGTCGACGGGGAACGCGCCGATCAAGCCGGAGCACGCGTTGGCCGCTCCGACGCCGATGAAGTCCCGATTGACGTCCGGACCGTCCGCGCTATTGGGGAAACCGCGCGTCGTCGCCGCCGTCTGCACCATCACGACCAACGCAATCAGCACGGCGAGCGGCGCGACGATGTAAAGCTCGTCCGAGGAGATCATCGGCAGCGAAAGACGAGGAGCGGCGCCGGCGATGGATCCGAGCATCGGCACCCCTTTCGCGTCGAGACCGAGCGCAACCGCCGCCAATCCGGAGAGGCAAAGGCCAATCAGCGCCCCGGGAAAGCGCGGACTTATGGCTTCCCCAGCGAACATGATTGCGAGCACGCCCAAGCCGGTCGCCAATGTCCACGGATTGGCCGCGCGGGCTTGCTCGACGAGGGACAAGGCCTGCTCGGCGAGCGGACCCTGGGACGGCGCGACGCCGAGCACCGACGACGCTTGCGAAACAAGAATATGGCCGGCGATGCCGACAAAGAAGCCGGTCGTCACCGGAATGGACAAAAGATCGGCGATGAAGCCCAACCGCAGCGCGCCCGCACAAACAAGGATCAGCCCGACCATGACGCTGAGCGCCGCCGCCGCCGCAGCGTAATGGGTCGGTTCGGCCGCCGCGAGCATAGCCAGCGCGCCGGCGAAAATCGGCGCAATGGTCGAAATCCGCCCCCACCGAAAGGCGCCGGCTGTCGCCGAACAGAGCAAACCCGACCGCGGCCGCGATCAGGGCGAACAGGCCCATCTGAGGCGTGAAGTTCGCCAGGCGAGCGGTCGCCATCTGCGAGGGAATGGCGATGGCGGCGAGCGTCAGGCCGGCGACGGCGTCGGCGCCGAGGTTCCGGAGACGCCAGCCGGCGAAGGAGCGCAGGATGAACCAGGGACGGCTGGCGCCCGCGGCTGTGGCCTTTGCTGGCTGCGTCACCTCGATTTCCGCCTTCACGCGCCGAAGCGCTGCCGATAGTCCTGCGGACTCACGCCCTGGAGCCGCACGAAGCTTCGCCGCATCGTCTCTTCCGAGCCGAATCCGCAGCGCGCTGCGATCCGCTTGCCGGGCAGGCGAGTCTCGGCGAGGAACTGGCGGGCCGCCTCGACGCGCAGGCGCTCGATCGCGCGCGCCGGCGTGAGGCCCGTCGCCTCGCGATAGCGGCGCAGGAAGGTCCGCTCGCTCATCGCCGCCTGCGCGGCGAGTCGCGAGAGCGGCAGGTCCTCGGCGAGGTGTTCCATGAGCCAGCCGTTCAGGTCGGCGAAATGGTCATCGGCCGACTGCAGCGAGAGCGCCGCGCTGAATTGCGCCTGTCCGCCCGGCCGCTTGAGAAACACCACCAGGTAGCGCGCGACAGCCAGCGCAATCCCCCGCCCGAGGTCCTCTTCCACCAGCGCCAGCGACAAGTCGATGCCAGCCGTCACGCCGGCCGAGGTCCACATGGGGCCGTCATGCACGAAGATCGGATCGGGCTCCACCGTCACGTCGGGATGGAGCCGGCGGAGCAAATCGCAATAGTCCCAGTGCGTGACCGCGCGGCGCCGATCGAGGAGGCCCGTCGCCGCGAGCAGGAATGCGCCGGTGCAGACCGAGGCCGTCCTCCGCGCGGCCCCGGCGCGGAGCTTCAGCCATTCGACCAAGCGCGCATCCTCGGCGCCGCGCATGGCGCCCTGTCCGCCAGCCACGATCAAAGTGTCGAGGGGCTCGGCCGGGTCCGGCAGCGGCTCGGTCGAGAACGCCAGCCCCGACGTGGCTCGCACCTCGGCGCCTTCAGGGGCGACCACCCGGATTCTGTAAGGCGAGGGCGCGGGGGGCCTGTTGGCCTGGTCGTTGGCCGCGGCGAACACCTGGACCGGTCCGGCCACGTCCAGGAGCTGAACGTCCGGGAAGGCCAGCACTTCGACCCGCCGCGGCGCGATTGGCGGGATTTGTGGGGCGTTTGGCGACATCGTCAAACCGTGCCCGCCTAAATTCATGATGTCGAGCTTAATCCAAGCCAAGGAGCGTTGAGGTGTCCATCTTCGAAGTCCAAACCATCGACGGTGCGCCCGAAGGATCCAAAGCGCCGCTGGAGAAGCTGCAGCATATCTTCGGCATGGTCCCGAACGTCGCCGGAATCATCGCCAATTCGCCGGTTCTCGCCAACATCTTCGTTCCACTGTTCCAAGCCGTGCACAGTGGGACATTTACCGAACCCGAGATCCAAACGCTGCTTCTGACCAACGCGGTCACCAACAGCTGCGCCTGGGCGGTTGCCTTCCACAGCTATCTCGCGCTGAAAGCAGGCCTTACTTCCGCAGACGTGCAGGCAATCCGCGAACGCCGCGCGCCGCGGGACTTGCGTTACGCGGCCCTCTCGGCTTACGCCCGCGCGCTCATCGAAAAGCGAGGCCACGTGGGCGATGCGGCGGTTACGGCGCTCCTCTCCGCCGGCTTCAAACCGGACCAGGCGCTGGAGGCGCTGGCGGTGAGCGCCGCCTCGACCATCACCAACTATACGCTGAACGTCGCCGAGCCGCCGCTCGAGCCGATGTTCCAGGAATATGCCTGGCGGCCTGACGCCGTCGCGCTGGCCGCTCTCTAGCAAGACGAGGACGACATGATCCCCGAAACCGTTCGCCTGAACATCGGATCGCTCATGTTCGAGAACCTCGACCAGACGGACCTGACGGGGCCGTTCGAGGTGCTGTCCCGTCTTCCTAACGCCGCCCACCGGATCTACGCAAAGTCGCCCGGTCCGGCGCGCGACATGATGGGGCTCCGCATCGTTCCGGACGCGACGCTCGCCGAGGCGCCGCAGCTCGACATCCTGCACGTGCCCGGGGGACGCGGCCAGGAGGCTCTCATGGAGGATGAGGAGGTCCTCGGCTGGCTGCGGAGCCAAGCGGAAGGCGCGAAGACGGTGCTTTCCGTCTGCACCGGCGCGCTGCTTCTTGGGGCGGCGGGTCTTCTGCGGGGAAAAAGGGCGACGACACACTGGGCGTCGTTTCATCTCCTGCCCTCGTTCGGCGCGATCCCGGTGGACGAGCGGGTCGTGGTCGAGGGGAAATGGATCTTCGCGGCCGGCGTCACGGCGGGAATTGACGGCGCGCTTCGGCTCGCGGCCGAGGCGCGCGGCGTCCCGCGCTGCTCAGCGCATCCAGCTCGACATCGCCTATGCGCCGGAGCCGCCGTTTCAAAGCGGGACGCCGCAAACGGCGCCCCCGAGATTTTGGACGCGGCGCGCCGAGACGTTGCCGAACTGATCGCGCGGCGCGAAGCGAGCGCGCGCCGAGCCGCAGCCAGGCTTGGCGTCGCTGAGGTTCATGAAAGGGCTTAAGGCGGCCCGCGCCTCTATTCCCGTCGTCTTGCGGAAGCTTAGTTTCCCATTCGCCAGGGCGAACGGCCCGTCCAGGCGCCCAGCGTCTGCTCAGCCCACTCTACGGACTTGTCCGCGTGGCAAAGCGTGCAGGGGTTGGGAACGTTGAGCGTCTGCGTCGCGGCCGGAGTAATGAAGCGGAAGGTGTGGGCGTGCACCTTCACATCGCCGAGCGTCTCTTCGATCAAAGGCATGTGGCAGGACACGCATTGGCTCCCTGCGCTGCCCAGCTTGTGATGTGTATGGGCGGGAATGCTGTCGGCGAAAGGACCGATCGGCGAGTTCGGTCCGTGGCAGCTCAAACACAGTGTGTTGCCCTTCTGCCGAAGCATCGCGACGTTGTCGCTGCCGTGCGGATCGTGACATGAGAAGCAGGTCACGCCGCGTGTGTACATGAGGCTCTGAACGAAGTCGTTGCCCTGCATCCGGTTCTTGTGCGCGGTCCCGTCGGGGAAGTGCGTGAAGGTCAATTCCCCCAGCTTGTACGGCTCGAGGTCCCAGTAGTCGGCGAGTCGCTTTCCCATCTGAAATCCGACCGCCCAATCGTAATATTTGCCGTCGATCGGATTCGCCTTCGGACGGCCCTGCGAATGGCAGCGAATGCAGGTGTCGTTGGCGGAGACATAGTCGAGCCGCGCCGGGTTGATGATCGTCGTCCGCGCGGGATCGGCGACATGGGCGCTGCCCGGTCCGTGACAGGCCTCACAGCCGACATTCCACTCGGTGACGCTCTTCGTCTTGATGTCGTAATTGACCGAGTGGCAGCCGTCGCAGAGCGGCCCGGTCGGGCGCTGCATATTGTCTTCGGGGTAGAGCGGAGCCCACCAATCGGCGTTCTTCGGCACATGGTAGGGCAGCCACCGGGCGTGCGTGATGTCCCACTGCGCCGGCAACGGGAAGTAGTCGTCGCCCCGGCGCGTAAAGTAGCGCTGCTTCCATCGGCTGCCATAGGCGAAGGCGACCTCGTCTTTCGTGAATGTCAGTACGGGATCAGGCTTCGAGAAGTCGGGGATGATGGCGTGCGGATGCTCGCGCGGATCGCGCACGACATTGGCCATGCGCGTCTGCTTCCACCGGGCATAAATTTCCTTGTGACACGACTCGCAAGCGGCCGAACCGACAAAATGAGCATCGATCGGGTGAGGCAGCGCCCCAGCAACATTGTCAGCGCCGTGCGTTTCAGCCCGAGGCAAGTGGCGGAGGAACGCCACGATCTGCCAGATCTCATGATCGGGTAGATCCCAGGCCGGCATCGCCGTGTTGCGGATGCCGTCATTGATGTAGGTGAAGATCTGCCCGTCCGTCAGCGCAGGGAGCAGCTGGCGAAGGGCCGGCACGCGCGGATAGACATGCTCGCCGATCGTGCTGCGGCCGCTGCCATCGAAATTATGACAGACCGCGCATTTCTGCTGAAACGCGGAGGCGCCGGCGGCAATGGTTGCTTCGTCAGACTTGAGCGGATTGACGCGCGCCGCGGCTTCGGCCGGCACGCTGTGCCGGAGGAGCCAGGTGGCGAGTTCCATTTCGATCGCAGGCGGCGTAGGGCGAGCGCTGAAAAGTCCGGGGAGCGCGAAACGATAAAGGGCGGCCGCGCCTAGAACAAGCAGAGCGAGGACCGTGATGACAGCTTTCCACATCACTTCGCCTTCGCTGACTCCGGTTGCCCGGGCGACGAGCGCCGTTGGACGGAGCGCTCCGCCATTTTCGTCGGGGCGTTGGTCGGCCGGTCGTGGCCGTGCGTCTCGTCGCTGGCGTCGCGCGCCCAGCGATAAAGGGCGTCATAGAGCGACATGCCCGCGGCGAGTTGCTGGAGATCGTCGGTGTACATACGCGACAGTCCGAGAGAGACGGCGAGCAGACCGGGCGCTTCCGGAGCCAGATCGAGGCGCGCCGTGTCGGCGCCTCTGACGATGGCCGCAAGGCGATCGAGCGGTCCGCTCCGCAGCCCCAGTTCGTCGAGCATCGTGTCGAACGTGCAGAGTTCGCCCCGGTGGCTCCAAATGACCCCTTCGATATCGAAGGGCGCGCCGTTGAAGCGCTCCGCAACCGACTGCACTTCAGCCGACGCGACGAACAGGAACACCGCTTCCGGATCAACGAAGCGGCGGATGAGCCAGGGGCAGGCGATACGATCGATCTTCGGCCGCGAGCGCGTCACCCAGAGCGTGCGCCCCTGCGAATCGCGAGGCGGCAGTTTGCCTTCGGGCACGAGCGGCAGGCCCGCTTGCGCCCAAGCGGAATGGCCGCCGACAAGAACTTCGGCCGACGACGCGCCCGCGTGACGCAGCCAGGCCGCCACGCCCTCGCTGAGCTTCTGGCCTCTTTCGCAGATGACGACGGCCGAACGCCCGGCGAACTCGGGCGCCCAGGAGGAGGCAGATTCGGAAGGGCGGCGGATGGCGCTGGGAATGAAGCGCGGGTCGGCTGCGAAGTCTTGCCTAGCCCGCACATCAATGAGCGCAGGGCCATGCGGAACGCCGATCAGGCGCGCAAGCTTTTCTGCGGATATGGTGTTGAATGACGACATGATGCGCCCTCGAAGACAAAGGGGCGCGATTCTTCAGCTGTCGCCTCATGGGGAGATCGCTCCCCCATATGTTAACGATAGGGTCCCCTCAGGCGCCATGTCAACGTCGATATTTGCTTGGAGCGACGGAACAAGCGCGATGCGCGCCGGGTTTTTGGCGCTACGCAATCTCGCAGATGCGCGTTTGCCCGCGCGCTTTTGTGCGAGTGGGAACGCTTTTGCTCTCGAGTGGGCAATGCTGGAGAAGGTCATGAGAAGAACATGGATCAGCGCGGCCGCGGCGGCTGCGATCAGCGTCGTCTCGGCCGGACATGCGTGGGCTCAGGAGAAGCAGCCCGGTCAGGCGCCTCAAGCTCAGAAGATGCAGAAGGATCGGGATCCGCCGCCGGGCGCTGAAAACATGAATAAGAGGGGCGAGCGCATGCAAAACGCGGCCCCTACAGACGAAAGTCAGTTGCAGAAGCCGGCTGGCAAGCCCGGCTCGGATTGAGCGGGCCGCCAGCAGCGCGCCCAGACGCCCGGCTTTGCCGTGCTCATGGCGATGATGCAGATCGGGGTAGTGCGCATGCCGGCGCCGCAGCGGCTCATGCCGATGCCAATGTGAATGCGGCTCCGTAACCGTCCCTCCGTGAGCATGGCGATGGTGCTCGTCGTGGACATGGGCATGCTCGTCTGATCGCCTCGTGCGAGTGTTCATGGGCATGCCGTTCAGTCAGATGCAGCCAGACCCCGAACGCCATCGAAACGGCCGGGGCCCAAGAAAACCCAAATCGACCGATCCGTCGCCCGGCGCGTTATCCCGTGGCTTGGCCTAGGGGCGGCGCTTCGTTCAACTGCGTTGGGCAGGCGCTATGATCCGCCGGGGTCCATCACACGGGTCAGTCGATGTTGGCGCGCAGACTTGCCTTGGCCATCGCCGTGCTGGCCGGGCTGATCGGTTCGCAAGGGCCTGAATTCGCCCAACAGTACCGCCAGCGTCTGGGCGGCGCGCTCGAAGAGCTCAACCGGATCGTGGCCGAGTTCGACAGCGAGGTTCAGAGTCAGAACCTGACCCGCGCGGACGCCCTGAAGCGGCTCGCGGACAATTCCGATCCCCTGGCGCGCGAGCGCGGCGTGGACATGGAGCACGCGATCGAGCGCGCCCAGCGTCTCGACAAGGAGACCCAGGCCATCGCCTCGGCCGGTCCGCTTATGCGCCTCTATGTCGTCGCGACGAACTTCGATCCTGAGGTCGCGCGCTCTACCCTCGACAATTACGAACCCGCCGAGCCCCTGTCGATCGGCGCTCTGACAGCCGGCGGCCTCGCTGCGCTTTGGGGATGGGCGGCCGCTCGCCTCATCACATGGCCGTTCAGCCGCCGCTCCCGTCTTCGCGCCGCGAGCGCGCAATCGGGGACTGCAAATCCTGGATAGGCGAGCGCGGCCGGTCAGGCCGCGCGGCCTTGAATTTACGTGAATTGGAGCACGCCCGGGTTGGCGGCGACCATCGAGGGGGTCATGCCCGCAAGCGTGAGGCTGTCGCCCCGCGTGTCGGTGATTGTCAGCCCGGATGCGCCTCTGGCGGCGTGGGCCATGACGGCCGCAAGGTCTTCCGCCTGCGTCATGCCGGTCGTCAGATAGGAGAACGCCGACTTCGCCAACTGGATCGAGTCCGGACTGGCGCCCGAGGCGGAAAAGCCGTCGATCGTCTCCTTGCCGAAGCCTGCGCTGAAGATGAACTGCTCGGAGCCGCTGGTTGTGGCATCGATGGTCTCGATCGGATGGTAAGTGAGCGGATCGCTGCCCGCGCCAACCGTCAGGGTTTCGGTTCCGCCGCCTCGCGTGACCGTCTGGCTGGGGTCGTAGAGGACGAGCGTGTTTTGTTTCGAACTGAGGTTCAGATCATCCGCTTCGAGATTTTCGTAACCGGAGCCGTAGAACGATTCGTACGTTGTATAAGCTCTGCCCTGAACGTTGGAATATGCGTATTCCGTCGGCGCGCCGGCCGCTGTCGTCAACTGGGAGTAGGTCAAGGCCGCGCCATTCGCCAGAGCAGCCGTCGACTGGGACGAAGTGAGCGCCAAATTGGCCGCGGTCAGCGGCACAAGTCCATCGAGCGTGATAGAGAAATCGGCCGTGGTGTCGCCGGCCAAGGCGGCCTGAACGGTTGTGGTGTCGGCTGTCGGATTCAGCTGATAGCGCACCTCAGGGCTAGCGCCGCTGAACGGGGCGGAGCCGATGAAGGTGAAATTCTGAAGGCCGGGCGTGATGATGTCGCCGTCGATGCGACTGAGATCGATCACGTCCTTCGCCGGATCGAATGCGGACGCGGCGTCCCCGCCATCCCCAATGGCGAGATAGGTGAGAATGCTTGCGCCCTGACCGCCGAACAGAAGTTGTTGGCCGTAACCACCGACATAATTCGTTTCGCTGGCGCCCGCCGCCCAGGCCCTGCCCCACCACGCCGTCTCCGATCGTCGTGATCGGCCCCGACCCGGAGCCAGTCAATCCGTCGTTCACGGACCATACATTCGCCGTTGGAACGCCAGCCGCGATATAGGCCGCGAGGGCGCTGGCGGAATAGGTGGGATTCGTGAAGTCGACAGTCGTGTTCCCGGATATGGTCGCCTCTGTGCCGGGGAAATATTGGCCGTACCACGCGAAGCCAAGATAGTTGTCAGTGACCGAAACATTGCTGATCGAATAGCTCGTGTTCGAAGTTACTGCCGTTTCGAAGTTAAATCCAGCGCCGATCAGATAATTCCCGGTTACAGTCACCCCGTCATTATTGTTCCCGGCCTCGTCCGTAATCCGCAACGTGGTGTTGGAATAGCCCGTCTGTCCGGCGTTTAGCGTCTCGTCAATGAAATTGTCGGTGATGGTCACGGGTCCGGTCGTAGCCGGAACATAGATCGCGTCGCCGTGCGCTGCCGTTGACCACCCCTCGCCGGAAAAGTAGTTGCCGGTAACGACGCCTGCCTCAATCCCGATCGCGTCCTCTGGCGAATTAATAAAGCTGTTGTCCTCGATGGTTATGTTCTCATAAGAGCTAATCCAGATATTTTTCTCAGTCGGCGATTCGCTGCCTGTGAAAGTACAGTTCTCCACTGTCGCGCCACTAGCCAGGTCGTCTATCGCCCAAAAGCTGCTCGTGTCGCTGAAAGAGCTGTCCTTGATCGTGACGTTGTTAGCGTCGATAACCACCGTGGCGCTGCCAAAATTGATGCCGCTGAGCACGGCGCCGGCCTGGGTGACATATACGGTGTTGTTGGATGGGGAATAATAGTAGGGCGCCTGGTTGTTTTGGGTGATTTTCGTAAGGGCGAGCAGGGAGGACGTAGCGTATGGGTTGCCGGTCATGGTGTCGATGCCCGGCAGCACGGCGCCGGGATCGGTGTTGCGAATCTGTTGGATGTCTTCGGCGGTAATCATGCCCTTGCGCCTCGGTCGCAGCGGGAAAACCCGCCGGCCGATCAATAAATGACCGCCACTGTCAAAAACTGAAGCAGACTGTTAAACTCTGAAAGGTATGCGGCCTTTGCCGGCAGCCAAGCTTCTTGGAGGCGCCCGCGCTTTGAGCAGTGGCTCTTTTCTCGGACTTTTTTCGCTCGAAATGGATCGCTCACGTCAAGGCGACAGCAAGCCGCGCCTAAGGATCCCTCCTGCCGAGGGGCCGAAGCATCCCGCCGGCGCCTTCAGATCGCGAACAATAGTCTGCCAGCGCGTCTGCGCTTCTTCGATCAAGCGGGACTATGCCTGACGATAATGAACGTATAGCCAATTCCAGCGACGATCAGGACGACCGCGAGGACGTTCATGAGCAGGTCATTTCCGGCGTGATTGCCGACCTGGTTGGCAATCGCGAAGGCCGCCGCCGGCAGCATGAAATGCGCTAGGACTTTCATACCTCCTTCAGTAAACATGAAGTAGGTGACGACAATACAAATGAAACATATGACGGTAACGAAATCATAGACAGTCTGCATCAGGTGCGTCCAATTCTTAGGTCGCGCGCAATTATTAGCCGTTCCGCTTATCCCACCATGCTTCGAAAACGTAAAGCAACCGCCAATCCGGCTTGCGCAGCCTCGGCGCCGGACCGCGAGCCCCCCAGGATTTTCGTCGCCGGCCGTCAGGCGGCCGCTTCTCGCCCTTCTCGATCCGAACGCCCTTATAGCGAGGAATTCGGCGCTGATGAGGACGCGATCCAGAAGGAAGAACAGGACCAGCGCAAAGATGAACAACGCTATGCCCGTGAGGTCGTGAAACAGGCCCTCAATCGTATCGACCCCGATGTAATAGGCTCCCAGAACCAGTGTCACGACGCGGAAGACGTTCGCAAGGACGGTAATTGGAACAATAGACAGGATCAAGAGCAGCTTCCGGATCGGGTGTTTGCCGACAAACTCATGCACATAGAAAATGCCGATGGCCGAAAGGGCGAAAATCGAATTCACGCCAGAGCAAGCGTCTTTGACCATCAGTTCATAAGAGCCGATCATAATCATAACGCCGTTCTGCGCCACGGGGTAGCCGAGATCGTAAAGCAAATTCGACACGATGTCGGAAATCCAGACTTTCAGCGGCACAGTAAACGCATCGAGCAGCCAGTTGGGCGGCGGCACCGAGAAGACAAGAAAGGCGAGCGGAAAGGCGAAGACGCGGGCCAGCGGCCAACCGCCGATAAGCAACAGGCATCCCAACAGCACCGGGATCTGGCTCGCAACCTCGATCATCGGGATGTCTTGCGAGCGCGTGACCGCCATCACGAGGAGGGAAAGGAGCAAAATGACCCACCCGGCGATGAGCGCCGGGCGGAATTCGATGGTCTTGAGCCGATCGCGCTGCTGCCAGGCCAGCCACGCCGCAGCCAGCATGATGAGAGGCCCGTGCCCCTCCTGCTCGGTGCGCCATGCGCCCCCCGCGAGCCTCAGGTAGGTCGGCAGGTAGGCGACAAAGAAGGAGGCCGCAAGCGCTCCGAGGAAGACCAGGTTGACGCCGCGACCTTCGGCGCGGGCCATGAGGGAGGAGGCCCCAACAGGCTCATTTTTCAGCGACTCGATTGACATGCCTATCTCTCTCGCGTCCCCTGGCTCACAAAGTGATGCGCCTTTATCGATCAAACGTTGCGCAACTCCCGCCTTCAATGCGCATTGTCGCCTATAAACACAACCAGGACGGTTCTTATCATGACGGAGAAGTCGAGCCAAATACTCCAGTTGTTGATGTACCAAATATCGAGCTCGACCCGTCGTTGCATCTTATCGAGCGTATCAGTCTCGCCCCGGGCGCCGTGAACCTGCGCCCAACCCGTAATACCAGATTTCATATGGTGGCGGAACGCGTATTTCTCGATTGCCGATGTGAAATGCCGTTCATGGGCGGACGCATGCGGCCGCGGCCCGACCAGCGACATGTCGCCGATAAACACATTGAGCAGCTGGGGTAGTTCGTCGATACTGTACCGACGCAGCCATTTGCCGACCCTCGTCACCCGCTTGTCGCTCTTTTGCGCCTGCTGAATGACGCCCCCATCTTCCATCACCGTCATGGTTCGAAACTTGAAGATTCGGAACGGCCGCCCATTGAACCCGTGGCGGGTCTGGCGGAACAGGGCCGGACCCGGCGAGTCCAGCCGGACCGCAATGGCGGCGGCGATGAGGATCGGCGACAGGATCACGAGGCCCACCCCGGAGAGAACGATGTCGATCGCGCGCTTGACCGCCTGCTCCGTCGGCGAGAGCGCCGCGCGTTGAAGCTCGATCGCGACGGTGTCGCCGATGTCGTAGCGAGCGCGCTGAAACAAGAGCGCGAGCGTTCCGAACGGAACCAGCGTCACAGGCAAGGGCAAAACCCTCAGCCGACGCGCGATCCACCGCACATTCGACATGTGCTCGGGATCGACGAACAGCATAACCTCTTCAATATCCGAGGAGCGGCAGAGCGAAATGACGCTCTCGATGACCTCCCCGCAATCCTCCTCGCTCTCAGATATTTGGAAATGGGCCACCGCATTGTAGCCATGACGGGTCAAATCCTCGGTGAACGCGGGTGGCACACGCTCCTCGCACGCGAGGCTGACGATCGTGCGCCCCCGCAGCGCCCCGCTTTCCAGTGCGCGCGGCAGCGCGAACCTCCATGCCGCCCGATGGGCGAGAAGCGCCACGACGCCGCTCGCCCAGAACAGGAGAACGTCGCCGCGCGAAAGGTCGTGGCTCACGCCCCAGCTGAACACGCCCGACGCCAGGATCAGGAAGGCTCCGCACCAGGCGCCCAGCACGGCGCGAGCCTGATCGTCCCATACCATCAGACGCGTGGGGCTGTAGAGCTTCTGCACCCGCATCGCGGCGACGAAGAGAATGGCGACGAAAATGGCCGCTGCAAGTGTGTGAGAATATTCCCCTGCGAACTCGTCGGGGATCTGATGATAGATCGCCTCGGCGAAGCTGGCGCTTCCAAGGATCAGCGCCAAGTCGATGCCGAGCGCCAGGGTCGCGATCGACCCATAGGCGATCGGCAGGCGCCACCGGCGCCCGCCGGCAAGGAGGGGTCGGGCGCTCGCCCCCGCGACCCCAGTCGCCGATTCAGGCGCGGTTTGCGTGTCAGTCGTCATTTGCGGGCCCACAATTCATCAAAGAACGCCGCCCAGCCAGTCATTGAACCCCACGCAACGCCAGTCTTCCCACATTCCCGATCCTCAGTTGATAAATTCAACGGCGACGGTAAACCGTTCGCCGCTGCTGATCCGGCGGTCGCGCAGACTCGCGTGCTGCGGCGCGGCCATCGACCGCCGCCGCAATGACGCGGCGCAGTGTAAGCGAATCTCGATCCAACACAAGCGCCCCGAAGGAATGGCTGCTCCTCGCGACGACAACACGCCCAATTCTCTAGCCGCCAGAAGCGCTTGGCCGTTCGAAATTTTGTCTGTCCGCGGGTCCGCGTCTGGACAAGCAAATTTTGCCAAGCTATGGGATTGTCGCGTCGCCGCCGGCGGTTTGATTAATAACAATATGAGCACAAACTGGAGCCCCCATGTTTAGCGCGCTGGTGGTTCTGTTCCGACTTGTCGCGGGGCTGGTTATACTCGCGGCAACGTGGTTTGTTTTTGACAATATCCACGATCGTAATACGGAGATTATCGTAGCAACAATTGGTTTATTGTACTCGTTCATATTCATTATATCAGGCCGGTTGCAGTATTTCGGTCTCACAGTATTCTCGTTTTTCGGAAGAACAACTTCCTATGTCCAGAAGATTCCTTATGACCATATGATGCGTGACGAGGTGGGGCTGCGAGCCCCCGGGGGATCGACATTTCTCAATCTCATTTTTGCAGGGCTGATCGAGGTGCTTTGTCTGTTTCGCCTCTTCTCCTCGCTTTTGGGCCGAGGCTGGGATACGCTCTCCGAACCGATCCGGACGCTCCTCGGCACGCTCCTCCAATCCGCCCATTTCTAGAGGTTTTGCTTAAGAACGGTCTTAGAGGATTTATGTCCCCTCCGCTTGGCGTCAGCGAGGAGCGGCGACGCGCCCAGAGAAAGGGATCCATGACGCTCGGATCAAAAGTCTTGAGCCTTGGTTGCGCCCTGCTCGCGGCGCTGACCCCCACCCTAAGTCGGGCGCAATCGGACCATGTCGACCTCACGGCGCTCGCCGTCCATATCAACCGCACGCCGCAGCAGTCGTGGCCGGGGTATGGCATTTATCTCGGCAACGGCCTCGTTCTGACCGCGGCGCATGTGGTCGGAGACTTCGCGCAAACCAAGCCCCATGTCGCCGTCGCCGGGCAGGACCTGCGGGCTGAGCTCGTCAAGGAAGGCAACCTCGAGAGCGTGGATCTGACGCTGTTGTCAATCGACAAAACCAAGCTGCCAATCAGTCTGCAGATGCGGCGCACGCCGCTCTGTTGGCATCCGCCCTACGCCGGCGAGCGGGTGACAGTCGCCACTCCCGAAAGAACGGCCCCGTCTCGCATTTTGCCTCGCCAGGCAATTCCACCCGACCTGCGGGGGCGATTCGACACCGCCATCGCCGATGTGGCCAGCACGGGAAATTCCGGCTCGGGCGTGTTCGACGCGGGCGAGCTATGCCTGCTCGGCATCATAAGCCGCAAGATTTCGATTACGCAGCGACCGTTAAAAATCGGCGCGCCGGCCCGCACGACAGATATCGCCAAGTATTTTGTCCCAGTTTCGCAGATTAAAGCCTTCATCCCGCAGAATGCGTCGTTTTAGATCGCCTGAGGCGCGCTGAAACGCCGGGTGGGCTAAAGGATAGGCGGGCCGGTCAAATTTGGTTGATGATGTCCCGCGCCGGCCAAAAGGATGGTATTGGCGAATTTCCCATGAGAGGCCGCGCCCCTCAAAACGCGGCGTGCTGGGAATCCGACGCGGCGCGCGGCCCCGTGCGCGCCCCCGGGTGAAGGCGTTTCGCCAGCGTGGTTTGCTTTGGGGGGAAGAAAGGCCTTTTCGACCATGCGATTGGCTCGGTTCGTGTGGATCGCCATCCTGGCGTGCGGCGCGGCCGCCGCTTATGGCGTTTACGCGCCCGAGGCGGCGGATCGGTGGCTTCCGGCCGCGGGCGGGCTCGCCCATGGGCTGCACAACAAGATCTGGATCTCCGCCCGCTCAGACCGCCTCGGCTCAAGGGCAAGGTCAACAGCCGCAAGCGACCGGCCCCGCGCCGATTGTCGTCACTGTAACGCCGGTCAAGCGCGCGGATTTTCCGCTCGTTCTGCAAAGCATTGGCCAGGTCCAGGCCTTTAACACCGTCCTGGTCCGGGCCCGGGTCGACGGGCAGATCATGAAAATCGCCTTCAAGGAAGGCCAAATGGTCAAGCAGGGCGATCTCCTCGCCCAGATCGACGCCAGACCGTTCCAGGCCGCGCTCGACCAGGCCATAGCTAAGAGGGCGCAGGACGACGCCACCCTCGCCAACGCGAAGCTCGATCTGGCTCGCTACGCCACCCTCGCCAAGAAGGACTTCGCCACCAAGCAGCAGCTCGACACGCAGAACGCCCTGGTGCTGCAGCTGACCGCCTCGCTCGCCGCCGACGCCGCCGCGATCGAAGCCGCGCGGACGCAGCTCGACTATACGACCATCAAGGCCCCGATCTCGGGCCGCGCCGGGTTCCGCCTCATCGACGAGGGCAATCTCGTCAACGCCGGGCAGCAAACCGGCATCGTCTCGATTGCGCAATTGCAGCCGATCTCCGTGATCTTCGCCGAGCCGCAGGAATATGTGACGCGCATCAACGAGGAGCTTGCCTCCGGCTCGCCGGAAGTCACGGTGATGGACGCGGAGGGCCACAAGCTCGCGACCGGACGCCTGTCGATCAGCGACAATCAGGTCGATCTCGCCACCGGGACGATCCGGCTCAAGGCCGAGTTCGACAACAAGGACAATGCCCTCTGGCCGGGGCTTGCGATCACCACCGGGTTGCAGCTCGGAGTGGACAAAGGCGCCTTGATCGTTCCCGCCAACGCGGTGCAACATGGCGAGAAGGGGCTTTATGTCTTTATCGTCAACGATCACAACCGCGCCGAGGTGCGTCAGGTGAAGGTCGCGCGCCAGGACGTGAACACGGCCGTAATCTCGGAGGGCCTGAAGGAAGGCGACCGCGTGGTCACCGCCGGCCAGTTCCTGCTTCAGCCAGGCTCGATCGTCTCGATCGATACGGGAAGCGGAACTTAAGCCGATGTACAAAGGCATCTCCGCCCCCTTCATTCACCGCCCGATCGCGACCACGCTCATCATGGTCGCGGTGTTTCTGGTCGGCCTGGTCGCTTTTCCTTCGCTTCCCGTCGCCCCTTTGCCGCAGGTCGACTTTCCGACCATCACCATCTCGGCGTCGCTACCGGGCGCTTCCCCGGACACGATGGCGACCTCGGTCGCCCAGCCGCTCGAACGGCAGATCGCGCAAATTCCCGGCGTCTCGCAGATGACGTCGACCAGCGCGCTCGGGGTGACGGCGATCACCGTCCAGTTCGATCTCAACCGCAATATCGACGCCGCCGCCAACGACGTCCAGGCGGCGATCAACGCCGCCGCCGGGCAACTGCCGAAGGATCTGCCCAGTCCGCCGACCTATCGCAAGGTCAACCCCTCCGACACCCCAATTCTTATCCTGTCCGTTCAGTCGGACGTTGCGCCGGTCATCGACGTCGACGACGCCGCCGAAAATATCCTCGCCCAGCACCTCAGCCAGATGTCCGGCGTCTCCCTGGTGCGCGTCGGCGGCCAGCAGACGCCCGCCATCCGCATCCAGATCGATCCGGCCAAGCTGGTCGAAAAGGGGCTGCAGCTCGAGGATGTGCGGGCCCAGATCGGCATTGCGACCGTCGACAGCCCGAAGGGCGCGCTTATCGGTCCGACGCAGACCTTCACCATCCAGGACAATGACCAATTGACCCTGGCCAAGGACTGGAACGACGTCATCATCGCCTATCGCAACGGGGCGCCGGTGCGCGTGCGCGACGTCGGCCGCGCGGTCGCGGGACCGCAGGATTCGACGCAGGCCGCCTGGAGCAATGGCAAGCCGAGCGTCTTTCTCGTCGTGTACAAGATTCCCGGCGCGAACGTCATCACCACCGTCGAGGCGATCAAAAAAACCCTGAAGACGCTGCAGGCTTCGATCCCGCCGACCATACACGTCAGCATCCTCTCCGACCGGACCACCACCATTCGCGCCTCGGTCCACGACGTCGAGCTGACCCTCTTGCTCACCATCGCGCTCGTGGTGATGGTGATCTTCATTTTCCTGCGCAGCGTCTGGGCGACGATCATCCCGAGCATTACCGTTCCGCTGGCGCTGCTCGGCGCCTGCGCCCTCATGTGGGTCGCGGGCTATAGCCTCGACAATCTGTCGCTGATGGCGTTCACCATCGCCGTCGGTTTCGTGGTCGACGACGCGATCGTGATGCTGGAGAACATCACGCGCCACATCGAGGAGGGCGAACAGCCGTTTCAGGCGGCGCTCAAAGGCTCCTCCGAGATTGGCTTCACCATCATATCGATCTCCGTCTCGCTGATCGCGGTGCTCATTCCGCTCCTGATGATGAGCGGCATCATCGGGCGCCTGTTCCGCGAATTCTCGATCACCATCGCAATGACGATCGTCGTCTCGGCTTTCGTCTCCCTCACCCTCACCCCGATGATGGCGTCGCGCTTTCTCAAGAGCCACGACGAGGAGCGGCACGGGCGCCTCTATAACCTCAGCGAGAAAGGCTTCATTGCGCTCGCCAAGGGCTACGAGCGCGGCGTCGATTTTGTGCTGCGCCACCGCTTCGCCACCCTGCTCACCTTCATCGCCACGGTGATCGCCACCGGCTATCTGTTCGTCATCATCCCCAAGGGATTCTTCCCGCAACAGGACACCGGCATTCTGTTCGGAACGACCGAGGCCGGACAGGACGTTTCCTTTCCGGTCATGTATCGTTTGCAACAGGAAGTGGGGAGGATCGTGATGGCCGATCCGGCCGTCGACACAATGGCGATGGGACTTGGGTCCGGGGTCGGCAACTCGGCGCAGAACAACGGCCGTATGTTCATCACGCTGAAGCCGCGCGATGATCGCGACGTCGACGCCTTTCAGGTGATCGCTCGGCTGCGTCCCAAGCTCGCTCAGGTGCCGGGCATGCGCGTCTATTTGCAGGCGGCGCAGGACGTCACGGTCGGCGGCCACTTCACCAAAACGCAGTTCCAATACACGCTTCAGGATGCGGACTTTCCCGAGCTCAACGCCTGGGCGACCAAGATCCTCGAGAAGCTTCAATCGCTGCCCCAATTGCGCGACGTCGCGACCGACCAGCAGAGCGCCGGCACTACGCTCACGCTCAAGATCGATCGCGACATGGCCTCGCGCTACGGGATTCAGCCGCAGCTCATCGACGACACGCTCTATGACGCCTTCGGCCAGCGGCAGGTGACGCAATATTTCACCCAGGTGAACACCTATTATGTGATCGAGGAGGTGCTGCCGCAGCTGCTGGGCGATCCCGCCACGCTCGACAAGATCTACGTCCGCTCGCCGACGACCAACCAGATGGTGCCGATGAGCGCCTTCGCCAGATGGACGACCGCTGAGGTCGCGCCCCTGTCGATCAGCCATCAGGGACAATTCCCCGCCATCACCATCAGCTTCAACCTCGCGCAAGGGGTGGCGCTCGGCCCCGCGACCGAGGCGATCCAGCGCGCGATGCAACAACTCCAGTTGCCGACGGGCCTGACGGCGACCTTCCAGGGCAATGCGCAGGCGTTCCAGGACTCGTTGACCAGCGTGCCGCTGCTCATCCTGGCGGCGCTGGTCTGCGTCTACCTGATCCTCGGCGTGCTCTATGAGAGCTTCATTCACCCGCTGACCATCCTGTCGACGCTGCCGTCGGCGGGCCTTGGCGCGCTCGCCACCCTCATGCTGTTCGGCTACGAGTTCAGCCTTGTCGCCCTCATCGGCGCCATCCTGCTCATCGGCATCGTGAAGAAGAACGGCATCATGATGGTCGACTTCGCCATCTCGGCCGAGCGCGAGGACGGCCTGACCCCAGTCGAGGCGATCCGCCAGGCGGCTTTGTTGCGCTTCCGTCCGATCATGATGACGACGATGGCTGCGCTGCTCGGCGGCGTGCCGCTGATGCTGAGCCACGGCACCGGCTCGGAGCTGCGCCAGCCGCTCGGCTACACGATGGTCGGCGGCCTTCTGGTTAGCCAGGCGCTGACCCTGTTCACGACGCCCGTCATCTATCTCTATCTCGACCAACTGTCGAAGTGGCTCTCAGGGTCCAAGAAGAAGGGCAAGCCGCCGGCGCCGATGGCGGAACACAAAGAGCGCGAGCGCGAGTGGGAGCCTGCGCAAGCGGCGGAGTAAGGCGAAGCCGTCGCACGAACGGCGGCTGGCGCGAGGCGCAAGACGGCAATCATTCAGTCGCGGACGCGCGAGGAGTCGTCTAAAAGGAACGGACAAGGGAGACGCAATGACTTCCCCCTCCGCGATTCCGCCCGACGATCCCGACCGCCAATTGACGGTCGCCGATCCCGATGGCGCCGGACGGCGACATGTCTCGGTTGCCGGCGGCACATATACGATTCTTTTGTCGGGGGCGGAGACGGCCGGGCGCTATTGCCTCATCGACATGCTCGTGCCGGACGGCGGCGGTCCGCCACCGCATCGTCACGATTTCGAGGAAATGTTCACGCTTTTGGATGGCGAGCTCGAGTATACCTTCCGCGGCGAAACGCAAACCGTCCGCGCTGGCTCGACCGTCAATGTTCCAGCCAACGCCCCGCACGCATTCAAGAACAGGTCGGGCAAGATGGCCCGCATGCTCTGCCTCTGCGCGCCGGCGGGACAGGAGGAACTGTTCTTGGCCATCGGCTTCCCGGTCGACAGCCGCACAGCGCCGCCGCCGAAAGTGAGCCCGGAAGCACAAGCCGAGAAGGGCAAGCTGCTCGCGACGCTGGCGCCCAGATACCGGACCGAAATCCTGGCGCGGTGACGCTGCAGCGAGCCCGGCCAGGCTCTCCCTGGGGTCGCCGGACCCGCGGGATCAGAGGTCTCGCGCGATCCAGAACGCCAGCGCCTGCACCGCGGCGGAAACACGGGCATGATTGGATTGCGCGATCGTCGCCGGATCGATCGCCGAGGCCCAATATCTCAATGTCGCCCGCACCGGCCACGCAACGCGTCCGACCGTCGCGACGCCGCTGATGTTGTCCCAAGCCCGGCTGTCCTTCAGCGAATGCTCCGCGGCGAGCGCTTGCGAATTCCTGCCGAGCAAGACGGAGCGGCGCACGACAGCAAATTGCTTACGTTCCTCTTAACCATCTATAGCAGACGGTCAGTCGTTTAATCAACGGCGAAGAACTGACAATTGTTCGCGCGGGCACAAAAAATAAAGGCCGCCCGTGGGCGGCCTCCAGCGCTCGCGTCGGAACTCTGCCTATGCCGCGAGGGCGCGCGCCTTGGCGCCGCGGCGGAACGCGGCGTAGCTCAGGCCGGCGAAACCGAGCATCATCATCGCCCAGGTCGACGGCTCAGGCACGCTTGAGCCCATGTCGAACTCGAACGCGTTCTGCGTTGAGCTGGCTGTGAAGAAGACGATCGGTCCAGCGGTGTCGCTTATATTGAACCACTGATTGTCGTTGGCGCTGGTCTGACTGCCGAATCCATTGACGCCAAAGACTAAGGCGGCCGCCAGTTGTGAGCCGGTGACGCTGTCCACAGTGTCCGCCAGGGTGTGCACGGTCAGCGTGTTGTCGTAACGCTGCGTCCCATCCGGATTCGTCATCAATGCGTCGATAGAGCCCCAGTCGATATTGAAGGAGCTCGGTAGACCGGCCTCCCCATCCGCGGGGTTGAAGACGATTTCTGCGCCATTGAAACCGAGGGGATTCACGCCATTCACCCCCCAAAGATAGTTACTCGTGTCGCCAGCCGGCGTAGCGGAGACGGTCGTCGTGCCGTTGGCAACGCCGCCGTCGCTCGAGAGTTGGATCGCCCCGCAATAGGCGGAATCGCACACTGTCGAATTTTCCAAGAAACCCGTTGGTCCGGTTGGAAGGTTATCGAACGTTGTCGGATTTTCCGGTGAGATCTGAGTGATGACCAAATTGCCGAAGGTAAACGACGCTGCGTTGGCGGTTGTCGCCAGAGCTAACGACGCAACTGTCGTGGCGAGTAGGAGAGCTTTCATGGTAACCCCCTATGAAAAGAGTGAAGTAATCCTTGACCTTTCCGTTCTTCGAGAACAACCTTTCTTAACTACATAATCAGACTGAGTCAACACGAATTGGCGATTGATTCGAGATACCAGAAATTATTTTCCACCTAGTGTCACATTCGGAATACAGAGTTAAACTCCTTCGAGACGACCTCCGCAGACGCCACATTTATGCCCAGCGAGGCGCCCGATGAAAGGTGCGAACGAAAAGGCGGTTAAGTCGTTGAAAAGACACAATCTCGCGAAATCGCTGATTCGGTTATCTTAACGATATCAATGGCTTAAGACCAAGATGCGAAACCGCTCGTTCGCAATGCGAAACCTGGGTTTCGCTTTTGTTGCATTTTGGCCCCATAGGGCAGGAATGAAACGATGATACCCCGGTCGTCCCCGAAAGCTCAATGTCTCGAGAACGATGCGCGCCTCGGAGCGAGGGCTTCGCAATGAGATAGAGGGGGCGAAAAAAGGTGCGCGAAAGCGCAGTTAAGCGCTTGAAATCATTCGGCGGCGTAAACTTGTGCGCGCTTCCCCGGAGCCTGCGCCAACCGCCTCGCCGGCGGCCGTTCGCAATCAGGCGGCCCCCGCCCTGCGCCGCTGGCGCGCCTTGGCCGCCGCCGCGGCCCGGAGGGTCGTGGCGACGTCGACGATGGTCGCGGTCTCGCCCCTAAGATGCGCCAGCGCCAGGGCCCGCACGTCCTCGGCCGGCCACAGCCGTCCTCTAAGATCCAACGCGTCGGCCGCCCGACACGCGTCGGCGACGACGAACACCTGATAGCCGAGGTCGGCGGCGTGCCGAGCCGACGCTTCGAGCGCATGGGTCGCGAGCGTTCCGCAAAGGACCAGCGTCGTCGCGCCGAGCTCGTCGAACCTGGCTTCGAGGTCGGCGCCGACGAAGGCGCTTGTCGCGTTGCGGACCATCGCGATCTCGCCGTCGAGCGGCGGGATGGCGAGAGGCGAAGCCGGAGCGATCGGTTGACGGCCGACATGAGCCAGCGGCAGGCCCTCGGCCCGCCACGCGCTGACGAGGGCGGCGATGTTCGTCTCGACTTCCGAGGCGTCGCCAGGGCCGTGGCGCGGGCCGTCGACCGCTTCCTGCGCGTCGATGATGAGAAGGACGGCGTCCGCCGGCAAGCGCATGGGTCAGGGCCGCCGCGGCGCAAGCGCCCAATAGTCGAGCTCGAGCACGACATTGGGCTCGTAGCCCTCGCCTTCGCGCCACGGAAAGTCAGCGCAAGGGCGGTTCTTGGTCGCAACCGTGCGCAGTCTGAGCGCGCCAACATCGTCGCGATGAGGCAGCGCCGTGGTCTCGATGATTTCGCTCCAGGCGAATACAGTATCGCCGGCGAAGAGCGGCGCGACATGCCGGCCGCCGTTGAGCGCCGCGATATGGAAGGCATTGGCGAGGCCGTTGAAACTGAGCGCGCGAGCGAGCGAGATCACATGCCCGCCATAGATCAGGCGGCGCCCGAAGCGCCCCTGCCCCTCGCTGAACTGGTTGAAATGCACTTTCGCCGCGTTCTGATAAAGCCGGGTCGCCATCTGGTGCTCGGCCTCCTCGACGGTGACGCCGTCGACATGATCGATCCGCTCGCCGGCGGAATAGCCCTCGAACCGATACGGCGAGCCGCTGAGCTCATCGTCGAACGCCGCGCGATCGATCGGCGGACAGGCCGCGCCGAGACTGGCGACGGCGACCGCCTCGGGCAGTTTGGGAATGACCGTCTCGGGCGCGGCTGAGCTAAAGTCGCGCTTTCTGACCATCACCCAGCGCACGTAGTCGATGACGGTCTCGCCGCGCTGATTGAAGCCTTCCGAGCGCACATAGACCACGCCGCTCTGCCGGTTCGAGTTCTCTCTAAGCCCGATCACGTGCGAAACGGCCGCGAGCGTATCGCCGGGAAAAACCGGCTTCAAGAACCGGCAATCGGCATAGCCGAGATTGGCGACCGCGTTCAGCGAGACGTCGGTGACCGTCTTGCCGAATACGACATGGAAGGCGAGCAGGTCGTCGATCGGGCTCGCCGGATAGCCGATGGCGCGCGCGAAAGTTTCCGCGCTTTGCGGCGCGAAGCGCCCGCCGATCAGCGCCAAATAGAGCGAGGCGTCGCCGCTCGTCAGCGTGCGGGGCGTCGCGTGACGGATCGTTTGCCCAAGGCGAAAGTCCTCGAAGAACCGGCCTTCGGCGGCCTTGGGTGGAAGAGAGGCAGACATCCCGAAGAGTCAGAAAACGTTCGGATAGATGTAATAGATGATGATCCTCTCGATCAGCATGACGGCGAGCAAAAGGATGATCGGCGAAATGTCGACGCCGCCGGTATTGGGCAGAAAGTTGCGGATGGGCCGCAAAAACGGCTCGGTCAGCGCCAGGAACAAGTTCCACACCGCGCGCACGAAATCGTTGCGGATGTTGACGACGCCGAAGGCGATCAGCCAGGACAGGATGGCGCCGGCGATGATGACCCAAGTGTAGAGGTTGAGGACAACCATCACGATATCGAGGATCGCCCGCATGAATTCTCCCAACCTTCGAGATGTCCGCCATTGACGCGGAGAAGCCCCGACCCTCTACCCCGATGTCGTTGACACAGGTCGGAGGCGCACGTAAACAGCCGCGCGTCGGGGCTGTAGCTCAGTTGGGAGAGCGCTGCAATCGCACTGCAGAGGTCAGGGGTTCGAATCCCCTCAGCTCCACCAGGAAGTCCGCGCGAATTGGCGTGATCTCCGCGGCTCAAAGTAGCGGGAGATTTCCGTGACCCGCCGGGGGCCGAGCGTCGCTTTTGGCCTAGCGCTGGCTTTTGCAGCGCAGGCGGTGATTCAAGCCCAAACTCCTGACGCTCAGAGCGCAGTCGCAAGCGATGGCCCCGGCGGCGCGGCGTCATGGACAACGGGAAACAAACTTGCCGTTGGGACCGCTGCGGGCCTCAACAGCAAGGTCTGGTTCACAGTGGCGAAAGGGGTCACAAGCGAAGTTTTCTATCCCCGGCTCGATGTCCCCAACATGGAGGACATGCAGTACGTCATTACCGACGGCTCGACCTTCGTCGACCTGGAACGCGACGCGACAAGCCACGCGATTTCGATGCCCACGGAAAAGGCGCTCGAGTACACCGTCACGAACACGGACGCTCGCCAGCCGTCCAAATATCGGATTATTAACATTTATATCGCCGACCCAAGCCGCAATACACTTCTGGTCCGCACCCGTTTCGAATCCTTGGATGGCGGCGTCTACCGGCTTTACGTGCTTGCGAATCCGAGCATCGCAGGCGGCGGGGCCAACAACTCGGCATGGTGGGACGGAACGAACTCGGCGCTCATGGCAAGCGGGACGCGATCCCTGTTTGGCTCGCCCATGACGGTCGTTTCTGCGCTGAGGGCCGGAAGTCCGAATGGCTTCGTCGCGAACGATAACGGCTTCGCGACGATGGCCAGCGACTGCAATGTCGAATTGCACAAGAACATCGCCCTCGTCAGCCGTTTCGACATCACCAGGAACGGCAATGTTGTCCAGTGCGGCGAGATTGGTGGCGTCGGCACGGACACGACCTTCACCCTCGCGCTTGGGTATGGCGGCGATGCAGCGACGGCCCTCGCCGCGGCGGAGGGGTCGCTAGCGGCCGGATTTTCCGATAGGGAGGCGGCCTATCGCAAAGGCTGGAGCGATTATGTCGACCGCCTCCTCCCTGCCCCGTCCAACGTCTCGACGAACGAACGACGCAGCCGCGTCTACTACCAGGTCCGATCGACACGCGCCTGAACGACACGCTGACCCCGAGCGGAAGGCCTGGAAGGTCGGGAGCCTGCCGGTCAGACGATTCTGAAGGCGGGAGGAGACTCGCGCCCTCGGCGGTCATGCACGCTTCCGATGACGGCAGCTTCTATGTGGGGCAGACGTTGCATCCCAACGGCGACGACGTCATGCCCTGACGCGTCTTTAAGGGAACGGACGAGAGTCCGGCAGTAGCGAGCGGGCGAGCATCGCATGGACGCCCTTGTTGCCGTCGACCGTTTGAGTGACGCGCAGATCGCAGGCAAGGCTGCACAGCATGTAGGCGTCGGCGGGCTCAAGTCCGGAAAGCTCGCCGATCCACTTGATCATCTCCCGGAGCGCCTGTTTGGCGGCGTCGTCGAGGTCGGGGTCCATGCCCATGGCGATGAAATGGGTAGAGGTCGTGATGCGGGGGAACGTCAGGCCCTTTCCCTTGTGCAGCACGAGCCGGAACGTGCCGGTCAGCGCGGTCTCGATCGCGGTGAGATTGACTTCGCCGTCTCCCTGCACGGCGTGCCCATCGCCGACCGAGAACAGCGCGCCGGGCGCCCACACCGGCAGGAACAGGCTCGTCCCCTCGACCAGCTCCTTGTTGTCGATGTTGCCGGCGTGCTCGCGCGGCTCGATCGTGCTGATCGCGCCATATGCCGGCGGCGGCGCGACGCCCATGACGCCGAAGAAAGGCGCGAGAGGGACTTTCGTTCCCCACGGCATGGTCGACGTCATCCCGTCGCGGTCGAGCGGCAGATGCACCAGCCGCTCGAACGGGAAGTCTTCCGGCAGCGTGCCGAAAAGCGGCTTGATCAGGTTCCATCCCCAATCCTGTCTGAGCTCGATCTTCTCGATCTGCACCTCGAGCATGTCGCCGGGGGCCGCGCCCTCGATCGCCACCGGGCCAGTGAGGATGTGCAACCCCAGTTTTGGGCTCAGGGCCTTGAGAACGCCGGGATGCTCGGGGAGGATCGGATGGGGACAATCGCTGAGAACTTCGGGGCCGCCGGAGATCGTGTCGATCGTGATCGTGTCGCCCGACCGCACAGTGCGAACCGGCGGCAGCTGGGCATCGAAGAATCCCCAGTGGATCGTCTCCGGGGAAGCGGGCAGGTGATGGCGCGCGCCTGGCATTCAAAAGGACCTTTCTGCTGGAAAAGAGGATCCGCGAGTCGGCGGGCTTCTCACCCCGCTTCGCGTCAGTCAGATCGAGAATCAGGCGACGTCCGCCTCCCGTTCAACCATTCGCAGGAATCGCTGCGTGCGTTCCTGCTTGGGACTGCCCAGCACCTCGGCGGGCGTTCCCTGCTCGACGATCAGGCCGTCGTCCATAAAGACGATCCTGTCGGCGACGTCCCGGGCGAATCGCACTTCGTGCGTGACGACCAGCATGGTCATTCCGGCCTCGGCGAGGCGCCGCATGACCGCCAGCACGTCGCCGACGAGCTCCGGGTCGAGAGCGGAGGTCGGCTCGTCGAACAGCATCAGGCGCGGCGAGATGGCCAGCGCGCGGGCGATGGCGACGCGCTGCTGCTGACCGCCAGACAAACGGTGCGGAAGTTTGTCCACATGCTGGCTGAGCCCGACAGTCGCAAGCAAGTTGAGGGCAAGCGCGCGCGCCTTCTCGCGCGGCTCTCGGTAAACGCCCAACGGCGCCTCCATGACGTTTTCCAGCGCAGTCAGGTGGTCGAAAAGGTTGAAGTGCTGAAAAACCATGCCGATGCGAGCCTCGGCCCGAGCCCTGGCCAGGTCCCGGATCGGGCGCAGCGCCTTGTTGCGCATGCGATAGCCGACGTGCTTCCCGTCCACCCGAATCTCGCCCCAATCGAGCGATTCGAGATGGTTGACGAGGCGCAACAGCGTGCTCTTCCCAGAGCCGCTCGGCCCCATGATGACGACCACCTGCCCCTTCTGCACGTCGAGGTCGATTCCGCGCAGCACCTCTCGCGAACCGTAAGCCTTGTGGACGTTGCGGATTGTAACGAAGGGCTCCGTCCTGCTGTCGCTCGCCGCTCCTGCGCCGAGTTTGCGAATCCAGTCGAGCGGGATCGGCCCGGCGACCGGCTGGATCTCGGGAGCGGACGCAAGCGCGGACTTAAGCTCCACGGCTTTCGGCTTGGGCGCTGCTGCTTTGGGCAGCGAGAAGCCGAACAAGCCGCCGAAGCCCGATCCGCGTCCGGCGCTGCGGTCAATCTCCAGATTGAAGCGCCGCTCGAGCAGCGCCTGCCCGATCGCAACCGCGCTGGTCATGGCGAGATAGATGATGCCGGCCGCAGCGAACACCGTGAAGAACCTGAAGTTCTGCCCGACGATCTGTTGACTGCGGAACGTCAGCTCGTTGACGAAGATCACCGAGGCGATCGACGTACCCTTGATCATGCTGATCACGTCATTGGACATGCCAGGCAGGATCGCCTTCATGGCCTGCGGCAAGATGATGCGGCGCAGGGTCAGGAACGGGCCCATGCCGAAGGCGGTTGCGGCGATAGCCTGGCTGCGGTTCACGGAGAGGATGCCGCCGCGAATGATCTCTCCGCTGAACGCCGCCTCGTTCAGGGCGAAGCCGAGCACTGCGGTTGTGAACGTATCGAGGGTGATTCCGAGGGGAGGCAGCGCGTCGTAGATGAAGACAAGCTGCAAGAGCTGCGGCGTGCCTCGCACGAACCAGATGTAGAACCAGGCGATGGCTCGCACAGGCGCCCAGCTGGACATGCGCATGAGCGCAAGCCCCAGACCCAAGATCATTCCCCCGATCATCGCGAGCGCCGCGATCTTGATCGCAAGCCATGCGCCCTCCAGCAGAAAGGGGTTGACGACATAGCCCAGCATCTCGCCGATCGGCGTGAGCGCGCTCTGCGCAGAGGAAGGCCCGGCGGGCTTGACCGGCGCGGGCATTGGCGCCGGCTTGGGAGCCGTGCCGCCAGTGCTCCCCATTTTGTCGAGGTCCGGGGTTGAGACCGGAGCGTTGTCGCAGCCGATGACGCAGTCCGACGAGCCGGTTCCTCCGCTCACCGCCGACTGGGCGAAGGCCGACGTCAGTTGCGCGAAAAGGAAGAGCGCGAAGACCAGCCGAACCGCGCGCATCAATCCCGCTTCCCTCAGCTTCGGCGCGGCCGGGAGCAGGCGCGCAACGGGGAAGGAGCAACGGCGAAGCGCCGCGCGCTGGACGTCTTCACTTGGTCAGGATCTCGGACGGCCGCGAGATCCCATAGTCGACGCCGTATTTCTCGAACGTCTGCTTCTCGGTTCCGTTCGCGCGCAAAATGGTGAGAGCGTCGAGCAGGGCCTGACCCAGGTCCTTGTTGCCCTTGGTGTAGCCGACCGCGATCTTGAAGTTGGTGATGATCATGAAGCCGCGGTCGAACTGCTCAGGATTGTTCTTGACCAGCGTGTTCACCATGCCAAGGTCCGACATCAGCACGTCGGCGCGGTCGTTGGCGACGAGGCGGGTGCCACCAGGCATGTCAGGATAGGTGACGATCGAAACCTCGCCCTTGCCGGCGGCGACGCATTTCTTGCTGAGGTCGCGGAAGGCCGTCTCCTCGACAGTGCCCAGGCCAGCGGTCGCCCGCTTGCCGCAGACATCGTCAAGGGACTTAATGCGTTTGGGGTTGCCTTTGGCGACCAGGCCACCGGTGGCGGCGATCATGTAGGTCACGAAATCGACCGACTTGGCGCGCTCAGGCGTGTAGTAGAGGGTGTCCCACATCACATCCAACTGGCCGGCGATGACCGCAGGCAGAAGGCCCGACCAGGCGCCCGTCTTAAATTCGACTGGCACGCCGATGCAGGCGAACGCCGCTCGCGCCATGTCTGCGTCAAGGCCGATCAGATTGTTGAAATTGTTGGGATCGCGATAGCTGTAGGGCGGGCTCTCGCCGTCCTGCCCGATGCGGATCGTCTTGCCGACCAGCCCCGGATATTTGGTCGCGAGTTTGTCCGGCTCGCACTTAGCCGCGTCGGCCTGCGCGGGGAAGATTTGAAACACGAGCGCAGCGATGGCCACCGCGACCGAAAGGAAGAATTTGGGTTGCGTCATTGGGTCCTCTTTATCGCTTGTGCGGGACCGGATTCCGCGACTGTCGCCGGATAAAAGTCGGTCAGTGCGCGCAAAGACCTCGCCGAGTTAAGCAAAGAGCTTGCCACCCTAGGCCGACGCGCTCTCGCTCTGACGAAGGGCGGCGGCGTAAGCAGCGACGCCTTCCTTGAGGGGAATTGACGGCGAGAAGCCGAAGGCGGCCCGCGCGCGAGCCGTGTCGAGCGACCCCATCTCGCCATCGAGACAACGAGGAGGCGCGGCGGCTGACGCGATCTGCAAGCCGGGAAGCACAGGCGTCGCCTCAGCCACGACCTCGCGCTCCCTGCAAGCCGGCCCACGAGTCGTCCGCCAATCAAACCGGCCGCGCCCGTGACGAGGATTGGACCGCGCATCACCGGACGGCCGGAGCTGGATGATGCTCGATCCAATGGCGAGCGATGTCCGCGCCCGTCGCGAACCAGACGCGGTCATGCCGTCGCACGTGTTCGAGAAACCGGATGAGTCCGACCGCGCGGCCCGGCCGTCCGACAAGCCGATCATGCAGGCCGATGCTCATCAGCTTCGGGCTCTCCGCCCCCTCCGCATAGAGCAGATCGAAGCAGTCGATCATGTAGCGCGCGAAATCCTCGGCGGTGCCCCAGCCGTTGTGGTCGTAGCGGTTGTCGTTGGTCTCGTAGGAATAGGGGATCACGAGGTGCCGGCGCCCGTCGATTGTCACCCAATAGGGCAATTCGTCGTTGAGGCTGTCGCGGTCATAGAGAAGCCCGCCATGCTCGACGAGCAACCGCCTTGTGTTCTCGCTCGGCCGGCCGGTCATCCAGCCCACGGGAGCCGCCCCCGTCAGCGCCTTGATCCCCTCCATCGCGAGACGGATGTGCTCGCGCTCGGTCGCCTCATCGACGGTCTGGTAGTCGATCCAGCGAAACCCGTGACTGACGATCTCGTGGCCTTCCGCGACGAAGGCTTCGAGCGCGTCCGGATTCTGCTCAAGGGCGCGCACCACTCCCAGCACGCTGACCTTTACCCCGAACTCCCTGAGGATGCGCAGGACACGCCAGTTGCCCGCGCGCGGCCCATATTCGAACACGCTCTCGACGATCTGGCTTCGCTTGCCCGGATAGGCGGGAAAGCCCGTGTCGGTCAGCATGTTCTCGGAGGTTCCGTCGCCCTCGAGCATCGAGCGCTCGCCGCCCGCCTCGAAATTGAGATTGATGTTGATCGCGACGCGCGCCTCGCCGGGCCAGCGCGGATTCGGAGGCGTTGGCCCATAGCCGCGGAAATCACGCGCCGGCATCGTCATGGTCATGTTCCCGGTTTCATCGTCCCGCCGCATAACCCTGCATGCCGCGCGGGTTCGCGGCCGCGACCCCGAGCCCCTTCGTCATCTGAGCCATCAACGGCGCAAGCGGCATCCGATCGGCCTTGGGGGCGCTGACTGCGTGGCGCAGATAGGCGTCCATCGAGCCGCCGTAAGCGTTTGGGATGAGCGAGCCGTCCTCGATCATCACGTAATCAAAGCAGGCGCGGTCGAGCGCCCGGGCGAGGTCGGGATGAACGGCGGGGTTGGCCCGATCGCGAAAGTCCTCACCCCACCAATCCTGTTTCCGGCCGTGAACCGAGAAGCCGCGGCCCAAAAACCAAATGAGGTGAATCATCGCGCGCACATTCTCGGGATCCAGGGCGCCTGCGCGGCGCTTCGGCTCATGCCCCGCGATTGGATTTTTGTATCCATAGTGGCGTCGTGAAGCCTTTCGCGCGGTCGGTAAGCCCCTGGGGCTGCTATGGAGAAACCTCGATGCAAATATCTCGCCACGAAGTCGCGCCGGGATGACCCAAGGGCGCACAAAAGCTTCGGATTTTACAATTGGAATGTCTTTGTCACGCAAGATCGTCGCATCACCGGTGAATCACCGGTGAGTTCGATCTTGACTACGCTGACGACGGACGTCTCACGATCACGCGCGAGCATGACCCGGTCCCAGCCCGCGGTCGCGGCGGCCTTTCGGGGAAGGGCCGCGTTTTCCATCCCTTATAAAGTCATGCATTGCGTCGACGAGAAAGAGGGTCGGTTGAGGCGACGGGCTAAGCTTGCATGGCCCGTTTCAGACGCCGATAAGGCGGTTGGCATGAAGTATGAGCGAGGAATTGATTGTGGCGGGGGAACCTTGGCGAGTTGGCGTGATGTTTTCGCAGACCGGGGTCACGGCGGCGGTCGAGCGGACCGCCTTGCAAGGCACCGTGCTCGCAATCGAAGAAATCAACGCTCACGGCGGCGTGCTTGACCGCCTGATCGAGCCGATCATCACGGACCCTGAATCGATTCCTGCGCGCTACCGCTCCACGGCCGAACGCCTGATGACCAACGAACGCGTCAGGCTGATCTTCGGTTGCTACATGTCGAGTTCGCGAAAGGTGACAATCCCCGCGGTCGAGGCATTCCGGGGCATTCTCTTTTATCCGACCCTCTATGAAGGGTTCGAGTATTCTCCGAACTGCATCTACACGGGCGCCTGCCCAAACCAGAATTCTCTTCAGCTGGCCCGCTATTTGCTTCAAGTTTATGGCAAGCGGTTCCTGATGATCGGATCGAACTACGTATATCCGTACGAGTTCGAACCGTATCATGACCGACCTGGTGGTGCAGGTGGGCGGCAAGGTGCTGGACGAGATCTACGTGCCGCTCGACGCAGGCCGCCGCGATTTCAGCAAGGCGATTGCGCAGATCGAGAAGCTCAAGCCGGACGTCGTGTTCTCCACTGTGGTCGGGCGCGCGACCGCCGTTTTCTACGAAGCCTATCACGACGCTTTGGGGCCGACGCGTCCACCGATCGCCAGCCTGACGACGAGCGAGGCGGAGGTCGCCGACATGCGCCCCGAAGCCGCCGAGGGTCACATTACGGGGCGCCCTTCTTCGAGACATTGGCCACGCCCTCCGCCAAACGCTTTGTCCGCGACTACAAGCAAAGGTTCGGCCAGGACGCTCCCGTCTCGGCCTGCGCCGAGGCCGCTTACTTCCAGATGCATCTGGCCGCCCGAGCGTTGCGCCGCACTGGCACCGACGATCCCGACCTTCTGCTGCGCGAATTGCGCGAATCGGAGCTTGACGCGCCTCAAGGGCGGGTTCGCATCGACGCCGAGAACAATCATACCTTCCTGTGGCCTCGCGTCGCGCGGCTGGACGCTGCGAAGAATTTCCAGATCGTCTGGAACCCGGGCATGCGGGTCAAACCCGATCCTTATTGCGTGGTTCAAAGCTTGGATGACTGGTCGGCCGACCCGCTCACGGCGACCGCGAGCTGAACGCCTGGGGCTTCGGCCATGACGGGCAGCGTTCTTCGTGATCTCCGCGACCTCCGTGTGCAGGTCGTCCACCCTCCCGATGAGGAGGGCAAGAGCCTCGTCGAGCACCTCAAGCGCATCGGATGCATGGTCGACGCCGGCTGGCCGATTCCGGACAGTCCTTCGCCGCAGGCCGACATTCTCGTGTTGGCGATCAATTTCGACGCGCGCGAGGAGATCCGCAAGCTCTTGCGCGCTCAGGGCGACCTGCGTGCGGCGTTGATCGCCATCGTGGACTATGAAAACCCCTCCACCCTGCAGCTTGTGCTGGAATCGGGCGCGCTCGCGGTGATTGAGAAGCCGATCCGGCCTTTCGGTCTTCTGACGAATGTCATCCTTGCCCGCTCGCTCTGGCTCGAGCGGCGCAAGACCGACCGCAAGCTGCAGAAGCTCGAAGCCAAGGTCTCCGGCATGCAGAAGATCCAGCGCGCCAAGGCCATCCTCATGCAGAGCCAGCAGATGAGCGAGGACGAGGCCCATTCGACGATCCGCAAGCAGGCCATGTCGAAGCGGACGTCGATGGAGGACATGGCGATTGCGATCATCAACGCTAATGAGCTCTTGACAACGAAATTTACTCGCTCATAAATGTTCGCGCTGCAGGTTTGTACGCGATGAAGCGCTAACCTTGGCAAAGGTCACGAAACAATGACGTTTCGTGACGTGGCGATGAAGCCCGGAAGATCCTCGCGGATCGTTCGGGCTTTTTTATTTGGCGTCGAGGCGTGGGTCTCGCCGTCTTCCCAACCCAACAGCCGCTTTGCGGGCTGAATGAGCTTGCTCGCCGTGTCGAGCCGAAGCGTCCTTGCGCGCGTCCTTTCGGGCGCGCGAATGCGAACCTATGCCTCGGAGGGGCCGTACATGCAGATAAACCGTCGGGCTTTTCTTCAGACGAGCATCGGAAGCGCCGCCGCGCTGACTGCGCCATCGATGTTCGCGAGCGCCGCGCGGGCGGCCGACACGATCGACGTCGGCGTCCTCTTTTCGTTAACCGGCGGTCTCTCCATCATCGAGAAGTCGCTCCACGATGCAACGCTGCTGGCCATTTCCGAGGTCAACGCCTCTGGGGGCGTGATGGGCAAACAGGTCAACGCCATCGTCGAGGACGGCGCTTCCGACCCCAAGACCTACAACGAGAAAGCTTCGAAGCTCGTCATCGAGAACAAGCTTCCGACAGTGTTCGGCTCCTACACGTCGGCGAGCCGCAAGGCGGTGCTGCCGGTGTTCGAGAAGCGCGATGCGATGTATTTTTATCCCACTTATTACGAAGGCTTCGAGTGCTCGAAGAACGTGGTCTACACGGGCGCCGTGCCGAACCAGCAGCTCTCGAACTTCATCCCCTGGATCGTCAAGACGCTCGGCAAGAAGACCTTCTTCATCGTCGGGTCGGATTACATCTATCCGCGCGAGATGGCCAAGGTTTGCAAAATCCTGATTGAAAAGAACGGCGGTAAATATGTCGCCGACGAATACCTCGAGCTCGGCCACTCCGAATGGGGCTCGATGGTCAACAAGATCAAGGGCTCCGGCGCCGACGTCGTGCTCTCCAACGTGGTTGGCGACTCCGTGGTGGCCTTCTATCGGGAGTACAAGAACCAGGGCCTGACCCACGACAAGCTCCCGATCTGCGCGACAGTGACCTCTGAAATCGAGATCGCGGCGATGGGCCCGGAATATGCCGTGGGCAGTTACACGTCCTTCCCCTACTTCATGGCGATCGACCTGCCGGAGAACAGGAGCTTCATCCAGCGCTACCGCGCGTTCGTCAAGGACCCGAAGGCGGTCACGCACCACGCGCTGTGCTCGGCCTATTTCCAGGTGTTCCTCTGGAAGCAAGCCGTCGAAAAAGCGAAGAGCACCGAGGCCGACGCGGTGCGGGAGGGCGTGCGCGGGCAGACGCTCGACTCGCCCGGCGGCCCGGTCAAGATCGAGCCGGAGAATCTTCACACTTGGCTCACGCCGCGGATCGCCCAATGGCAAGCGGACGGCCAGGGCAAGATCGTCGACGCTTACAAGGAGCCGATCTTCCCGCTCCCCTACGCTGCTTATGGGGAAACGGAGACCAACCTGTTCTGCACACCCAACGGCGTCGACAGGGCGAAGCTCAAGGCGGCGCTCGCTAGCACCAAGTAGGGCGGTCGCCGCCTTTCGCTCGGCGGCGCCGGTCTCCTGTGCTCGCTCCTTTTCCCGGGCGAGCGCGGAGCCGGCGCTTTCCGGGGCGGAGAGTTGGCGGCTGAAGCTCCGAGACCTGAATGCTTGACATCATCTTCATAGGTCTGAGCCTCGGCTCGATCCTGCTCATGATCGCCCTTGGCCTCGCCATCACCTACGGCGCGATGGGCGTCATCAACATGGCCCATGGCGATCTCGTGATGGTGGGCGCCTACACGACCGTCATGTCGGGCATCTGGCTGCATCTCGGCTTCCTGGCCGCCATTCCCGTCGCCTTCGTGGTGACCGCGTTGATCGGGCTGGCGATCGAGCGCTTGATCGTCCGCCACCTGTATGGCCGTCTCCTCGACACGCTGCTCGCGACCTGGGGGGTCGCGATTCTCCTTCAGCAGGCGGTGCGCCTGGAATTCGGCGCTTCGTTCTTCGGCAGGCATATCGAGGGACTCGGCGCGGGCCTCCAGAAGGTGAATGTCCCGGCCTGGATGACCGGTTCGGTGACGATCGCCGGCGCCGACATCAACATCTATCGCGCCGTGATCATCGTGATCGCGCTGATCATGACCGCCATCACCTGGTTCATCATGTACCGGACCTCGATGGGCATGCAGGTCCGCGCCATCATGCGCAATCCGAAGATGGCCGCAGCGTGCGGCATCGATGTCGACCGCGTCAATGCGCTGACCTTCGCCTATGGGTCTGGTCTCGCGGGCATTGCAGGCGTGCTGATGTCCGGTTTCAAGACCGTTTTTCCCGACATGGGCACGCCGCTCGTGGTCGACGGCTTTCTCGTAGTGGTGGTGGGTGGAGTCGGCAGCCTGTTCGGTTCGCTCGCCGCGTCAGGGATCCTCGGTCAGATCAACGGCTTCGTCGCCGCTGTCTCCAACGACATTCTGGCGCGCGCCGTGATCTTCGCCGTCGTCATCGTGATCATCATCTTCAAGCCCAGCGGCTTGTTCTCATACAAGGGACGCTGAGCCATGGTTTCGAGGCGCAGTGTCGAGATCGCGGCCTACGCGGCGTTCATCGTCCTGATCCTGCTCGCGCCGCTGGTCCTTGGAGAGTTCTGGCTCAATCGCATCGCCAAATATCTCGTCTTCGGGATGCTCGGCGTCGCCATTTGCCTGAGCTGGGGATATGCCGGCATCCTGAACCTCGGCCAGGGCCTGTTCTTCGGCCTCGGCGCTTACATGATGGCGATGTCGCTCAAGCTCGCCAGCACGACGAGCCAGCAAGCCGCGTCCGACACGCCCATTCCGGACTTCATGTTCTGGAACGCGGAGCCCGGCGCCTCCCAGGACCTTTGTTGCATCACCAAGACGTCGTTCCTGTGGATTCCGTTCCAGAGTCAGTGGTTCGGCTTCTTCATGGCGATAGCGGTCCCGACCCTCGTCGCCGCGGCGCTCGGCGCTGTCGTCTTCCGTAAGCGCATCTCCGGGGTATTCGTTTCGGTCATCACGCTCGCAATGGTCCTTCTGGTTCGGCTTCTCATCATCGACAACCAGCCCCTGACCAACGGCTTCAACGGCCTCACAGACCTCGGCACGTTCACGATCGGCAATCTGAGCTTCGACAGTTTCAGCAAGGCTATGTACTACGTCGTGGCGGGGGCCGTCGCGCTCGTCCTCGTGGGCTCGCGTCTCCTCGTCGAAACCCGCGCGGGCATGGTCCTGCAGGCGGTGCGCGATGACGCCAGCCGCGCCCGCTGTCTCGGCTTCGACGTGCCGAATTTCCAGGTCTTCTTTTTCGCGGTTTCGGCGGCGATCGCCGGGCTCGCCGGCCTGCTTTATGTGAACGTCGCCGAATTCGCCTCGCCAACCTTCATGGACCTCAGCTTTTCGATCACCATGGTGGTCTGGGCGGCGGTCGGCGGGCGCAATTCGCTGCTCGGGGCGTGCATCGGCGCCATCCTGATCAATGTGATGGAAGCGGGCATGAGCGAGACGCAGGCGCTGGTGGAAAGCTGGCGCGCGATCATCGGCGTCATCTTCATCCTCGTCGTGCTCTTCCTGCCGCGCGGGCTCGCGGGCCTGGCCAACGACGCCATCGAGGCGCTCACCCGGCCGCGTATCGCCCCCACGCGTGGCAAGGAACTCCAAATGACGTCCAGCAAGGGGACCGTCTGATGAGCGAGGCGGCTCTGACCCTCGACGGCCTTGGAGTTGATTTCTCGGGGTTCAAGGCTGTGTCGAATGTCTCGACCGTGATCGAGAGCGGGGAATTGCGCGTCCTGCTTGGCGCCAACGGCGCCGGCAAGACGACGCTCATGGACCTCATTTCCGGCCGCACGCCGAGCACCGAGGGACGGGTCTTCCTGTTCGACCAGGACATCACGAACAAGGAGGAATTCGCTATCGCCCGGGCCGGCCTCGGCCGCAAGTTTCAGATTCCGAGCGTGTTCAAGGAACTCTCGGTCCGCGGGAACCTCGAGGTTGCGAGCTGCCCGAGCCGCGGCGTGTTCTCCAACCTGCGCTTCGGGTTTCCGAAGCCGAGCCGCGTGCGCGTCGACGAAGCGCTCGAACTCGTCGCGCTCAAGGATGTGGAGCACGAGCTCGCGGCGAACCTCAGCCACGGGCAGACGCAATGGCTCGAGCTCGGCCTCCTGATCGTGCAGGAACCGAAGGTGCTTCTCCTCGATGAGCCGACCGCAGGAATGACGGCCGCCGAGACGCATAAGACGGCGCGCATCATCAATGAGCTGAAGGGACGCCACACGCTCGTGGTCGTCGAGCACGACATGGCGTTCGTGCGGGAGATCGCCGAGCGCATCACCGTCCTGCATCTCGGCCAGATCATCGCCGAGGGCGACATCGCGAAGATCGAGACCGATCCAAAGGTGAAGGAAGCCTACCTCGGTTCCGGAGGCATCCACTGATGATCGAGCTCTCGAACGTCAACAGCTTCTACGACCGCAGCCACGTCCTTCACGACGTTTCGTTCAAGCTGGATGACGGCAAGGCACTCTCCGTGCTTGGCCGCAACGGCACCGGCAAGACGACGCTCCTCAAGACCCTCATGGGCCTTACCGACAAATCGACCGGACGTATCGAGCTCTCCGGCGCGAACATCAGCGAAGCCCCGACCTTCGAGCGGGCTCGCGCAGGCATCGGCTACGTGCCGCAGGGACGGCAGATCATTCCGGACTTTTCCGTGAGGGAAAACATCCTGATGGGCTGCTTCGCGCGCAAGGACGGCAAGCAGGCGATCCCGGGTCTGGTGCCTGCGCTCTTTCCCTATCTCGTCAACAATCTCAACCGCCCCGGAGGCCTCCTCTCAGGAGGCCAGCAGCAGCAGCTTGCGATTGCGCGGGCGCTCGCCATGGAACCTTCCGTGCTCCTGCTCGACGAGCCTACCGAAGGCATCCAACCCAACATCGTCGAGGAGATCGAGGAGATCATCCTGAGAGTCAACCGTGAGCAGGGTCTGACGATCATTCTGGTCGAGCAGAACATTCCGTTCGCGCGCAAGATCGGCGACGTTTTCATCATGCTTGAGAAGGGCCGTGTCGCCGCGTCCGGCAAACGGGAGGATCTCTCGGACGATCTCATCCACCGTCATCTTGCCGTGTGAGCAACCGGTCTCCGCGGCACGAAGTGTCGATCACCGGACAACCATCGCATTAAAGGATACGCCCGATGCTCCATGGCGATATTTCATCCAGCAACGACACGGTCGGCGTCGCTGTCGTCAACTACAAGATGCCTCGACTGCACACCAAGGCCGAGGTTCTCGCGAACGCTCGCAAGATCGGCGAAATGCTCGTCGGCATGAAACTGGGCCTGCCGGGCATGGATCTGGTGATCTTCCCCGAATATTCGACCCACGGCATCATGTACGACGCCAAGGAGATGTACGAGACGGCCTCCACCGTTCCGGGTGAGGAGACCGAAATTTTCGCCGAAGCGTGCCGCAAGGCGAAGGTCTGGGGCGTGTTCTCGCTCACCGGCGAGCAGCATGAGGAGCATCCCAGGAAGGCGCCCTACAACACGCTCATCCTCATGAACGACAAGGGCGAGATCGTTCAGAAGTACCGCAAGATCATGCCCTGGGTTCCGATCGAAGGCTGGTATCCTGGCGACTGCACCTATGTGTCCGATGGACCCAAGGGGCTCAAGATCAGCCTCATCATCTGCGATGACGGCAACTATCCGGAGATCTGGCGCGACTGCGCGATGCGCGGCGCGGAACTCATCATCCGCTGCCAGGGCTACATGTATCCGGCTAAGGAGCAGCAGATCACGATGTCCAAGGCGATGGCCTGGGCCAACAACTGCTACGTCGCGGTGTCCAACGCAGCCGGCTTCGATGGCGTCTACACCTACTTCGGCCATTCGGCGATTGTCGGTTTCGACGGCAGGACGCTCGGCGAATGCGGCGAGGAGGAGATGGGCATTCAGTACGCCCAGCTTTCGAAGTTCCTCATTCGCGACGCGCGCAAGAACGGCCAGTCCGAGAACCATCTCTTCAAGCTGCTACACCGCGGCTACACGGGAAAGATCAACTCCGGCGACGGCGACAAGGGCGTGGCTGCATGCCCCTATGACTTCTACGCCAAGTGGATCGCCGATCCGGAAGCCACACGCGAGATGGTCGAGCAGTTCACGCGCGAGATGGTCGGCACCGAAGAGGCGCCGATCGAAGGCATCCCATTCAAGAAGGCGGTTGGACACCGGTGATCTCTGGACCGCGGGCGCAAAGACGCCCGCGGCACCGGCAAACGGGATGGGGCGCGAGGAGACGCAAGACGCAACGTCTATGGGAGCACGACGATGACATCGCACACCGCATTGGAAGACGCTGAAGAACAGGTCGACCACCTTCTTGGCGACGAATACGAGCATAAGCCTGTCCCGCCGGCTGCGCGCCGCACCCTCTTTTCGAACGTGATGGTCTGGATCGGATTTCCGATGATCATCACGGGCGCGATGACCGGGTCGATCTTGGTGCTGGGCATGGGATTTCGGCGAGCCTTGGCCGCAATGGTCATCGGCAACCTCATCATGTTCGGCTATGTTGGCCTCCTTGGCCTGCTCGGTGCGCGGTCAGGCATGAACTTTGGGCTGATCGCGAGCCGCGTGTTTGGAACAAAAGGGTTCGTCGTCGCTTCGGGCTTGCTGTCGACGCTGCTGCTTGGCTGGTACGCCGTTCAGACGGGCATTACCGGCGCTCTGGTCAGCAGCGCCTATGACTTAAACTACGTGCTGATGACCATCATCGCCGGCCTGCTTTACATCGGGGTCACCTTCATCGGCGTGCGGGGCCTCCACTGGATCGGCTTGGCGTCGGTTCCGTTGTTCGTGATCCTTGGCCTCTTCGTGGCGTTCCACTCCGCTTCGACAACCACGTGGTCATCCATCATGGACTACGCAGGCGCCAACGGGACCGCCACGATGTCGATGGGCGCCGGCCTTACGGTCGTCATCGCGCTCTTTGCGGATGCAGGGACCGTCACGCCGGATTTTAACCGCTGGGCGAAGACGGGCGGGGATTCGTGGATCGCGACCTTTAGCGCGTTTCCCTTCGCCAATCTGGTCGCCATGCTGGTAGGCGGCGTGATGACCGCGGCGCTCGCGGTCCCGAATGCCAATCCATTCGGGGCCGACAACATGTTCGGGTACATGAACCACCTCGGTATCGGGTGGCTTAGTGTGCTCGCGTTCATCTTTCTGTATGTGAACCTGGGCTCAGTCTGCTCGCACTGCCTCTACAATTCGTCCACGGGCTGGTCGCGCATTCTCGGCACGCACATGCGCCTGATGGCGATCATCCTCGGCGTGATAGGTATTGCGATCGCCGCGGGGAACGTCTGGGCCTTCTTCATCGAGTGGCTCTCCCTTCTCGGGATCCTTGTGCCGCCGATCGGCGCCATCGTCCTCGTTGACCAGTATTTGACGCGCGCAGGCGTTCAAACCACGGAGGAATGGTGTCCCATGGCCTTCGTCGCCTGGGCGGCGGGCTCGATCGTGGCCTTCGCGGTCGAGAAGCTGGCGCCTGAATATTGCACCGCGATCTCGGCCGCGGTTGTGGCCGGCGTTGTCTACTTCGCGCTTTCGGCCTTCGCGCCGAAGACCTCGCCCACGCTTGCGCGGTAGCTTCGAGAAACGGCGGCCGGAAAAGGGCCGCCGCAGCCTGCATCGACAGGATCGAACCATGTCTTCCGGCAAAAGCCGAACTTTCGACCTGGCGGCGGTGGAGATCGCTGGCAGTGTCAAAAGCCGCAAGCTGTCAGCAGTCGAAGTGACGGAAGCCCATCTTGCGCGGATGGAAGCGCTCGAACCCAAGCTTCATGCATTCTGCACGCCCACCCCAGATCTCGCGAGAGAAGTCGCGAGCAGGATCGATTCCGACATCATTGCGCGAAGGACGTCGGCCCCCTGGCTGGCGTTTCCGTCCCCGTATTGGCCGGAACCCGCCGACGGCGGCAACCCTGAGAGAGAAAGATGACTGTCGACTACAAAATCTATGATCTTGGCGACCTCAGGCTGCAGAGAGGCGCTACGCTTCGCGACTGCAAACTCGCCTACAAGACATTCGGAACGTTGAACGCGGATAAGAGCAACGTAATCGTCTACCCGACCTGGTATTCCGGCCAGCATTACGACAATGAGTGGCTCGTCGGCGAAGGGATGGCGCTCGACCCGGGCAAATATTTCGTCATCATACCGAACATGCTGGGCAACGGCCTGTCCTCGTCGCCGAGCAACACCCCGGAGCCCTATAACAAGTCTCGTTTCCCGCTGGTGACGGCCTATGACAACGTCCGCGCGCAGCACAAGCTCGTTACGGAATTTTTCGGCGTCCGGCACATCCGGCTCGTCCTTGGCTGGTCCATGGGCGCGTTGCAAACCTTTCACTGGGGCGCCTTGTACCCCAACATGATGGACCTCCTGGTTCCCTTTTGCGGCTCGGCCAAATGCTCGCGGCACAATTTCGTGTTTCTCGAGGGCGTGAAGGCGGCGCTCACCGCGGACGCGGCCTTCAAGGAAGGTTGGTACGACGAGAAGCCGAGCAAGGGCCTTCGCGCGGCGGCGCGCGTTTATGCGGGTTGGGGATTTTCCCAGACCTTCTACCGGCAGAAGCTCGATCTGAACCGCATGGGCTATTCCTCGCTGGAGGATTTTCTCATTGGGTTCTGGGAAGGGTTTTTCCTGCCCAAGGACGCCAACAATCTCCTTACCATGCTGTGGACCTGGCAGCACGGCGACATCAGCGACAACGAACTTTACAACGGCGACTTCGACAAGGCGCTCGCGGCCATCAAGGCCAAGACCTATGTCATGCCCGGCGAGACCGATCTCTACTTCCCCGTCGCAGACAGCGAATACGAGGTCGCCCACATGCCCAATGCAAAGTTGATCCCGCTTCCGTCGGTCTGGGGCCATTTCGCGGGCGGTCCAGGCACCAATCCCGACGACGTCGCCTTCCTCGACTCCAAGATCCAGGAGTTGCTCGCCTCGTAGCGAGGCAGGCTTCCCGGCTCTCTTCTGGAAAGACCGCGATGATCTTCGTCGATCGTGTTCTGGGCAGCCGCGTCGAGCCCGCTCTCGCGGACCGGCTGCACCATCTCGAGCATCACGGCCGTGTGGACGTGCTCACGCTTCCCGCCGACGAACTGGCGAGGCGACGGTTCAAGGCGACGAGCCAGGCCGGCGAGGAGGTGGCGATCGCGCTGCCACGTGACCAGAAACTGTTCGACGGCGCGGTGGTCCTACTCGACGACGAGCGCGCCCTCGTGGTCCGCGTCGACACGGAGCACTGGCTGCGCATCGAGCCTCGCTCGCTCGCCGACGCCGTGGAGCTCGGCTATCACGCCGGCAACCTGCATTGGCGCGTGCGCTTCCAGGGCGAGGCGCTGCTCGTCGCGCTCGAGGCGCCAGTCGATCATTATCTCGAGCGGCTGGGCGCGCTCGTCGCGGGGCGTCGGGTCGCGACTTCAGTTCTGTCGTCCGATTAGGCTCGCTCATGCGCGCGCTCCTTGGCGCTCTCTGGCAGAGCGACACCGCCTTCCCGAGTGGAGGCTTCGCCTTTTCGAATGGCGTCGAGGCGGCGCTCGCGACCCTTGGCGTCCTCGATCGCGCGGCGTTGACGTCGCTGATCGGCGCGACGCTCGTCCGCCGCTGGGCGAACGCCGAACGGCCGGCGACCCTTTATGCATTCCACGCGGAGAACCTTCGCCGCCTGGGCGCTGTCGACGCGGCTTACGAGGCCGCGAATTTTTCGGAGCCTCTGCGGCTCGGTTCGCGCCGCAACGGTCGCGCCCTCCTCAAAGCCCATCAACGCCTCGGATCGCCGGGAGCGGCCGAACTCGGCGAAGCGATCGCGCAAGGACTCTGCCTCGGTCATCTTCCGGTGGCGCAGGGCTGGATCTGGCGCCGCTGCGGGCTCGGCGAAGCGGAGGCTGTTGCGGTCTCCGGCTATTCGACGGCCGCGGCGATGGCCAACGCGGCGGTTCGCCTGGGCGCCCTGGGCGTTCTGGAGGCTCAGGCCGCGCTCATGGCTTGCCTGCCACTGATCGAGGAGTTCGGGAGCGAGTCCCTCGATCCCGCCGGGCCTATCGTCCTTTCGAGCGCCACGCCCTGGCTTGACATCGTTTCTGCGCGGCATGCTCGCGCCGACCTGCGTCTGTTCGCGAATTGAGGCGCCTCCGATGCTTTTGACTCCGACCGAGATGGAGCGGCTGACCGTTTTCACCGCCGCTGAGCTCGCGCGCAAAAGACGCGCGCGCGGGCTGAAGCTGAATCATCCGGAGGCGGTTGCGCTCATCGCGGACGAGATTCTCGAGGGCGCGCGCGACGGACGTTCAGTGGCCGAGATGATGAGCTTCGGATCGACCATTCTCACCGAGGAGGACGTGATGCCGGGAGTGTCGGCGATGATCCCGATGCTCCAGGTCGAGTGTGTCTTCCCGGATGGCACGAAGCTGGTCACGGTGCATGAGCCGATTCGTCCGATCGAGGGCGGCGCGCCAAATGCGTTGCATCCCGGCGAGCTCGTCGTCGCCCAGGGCGGCGACATCGCGCTCAACGCCGGGCGCGCGCCCGTGACGCTCATCGTCGTCAACACAGGGGACAGGCCGGTGCAAATCGGCTCGCACTATCACTTCTTCGAGGTCAACAAGGCGCTCGAGTTCGACCGCTCGGCCGCATTCGGCCTCCGTCTGGACATTCCCGCCGGCACGGCGGTGCGCTTCGAGCCGGGCCAGACGAAGGAGGTCACGCTCGTTGCTTATGGCGGCCGGCGCGAAGTTACGGGTTTCCATGGCCTGAGCGGAGGCGCGACCCAATCGGAGGGCGCCCGCGAGGCGGCGCTCGCCCGGGCCCGGGCCGGCGGCTTCAAAGGAGCGTGACGCGATGGCCGCGATTTCCCGGCGCGCCTATGCGGAGCTTTATGGGCCGACGGTCGGCGACGGCTTCCGTCTCGCAGACACGTCGCTGATCGCCGTCGTCGAGAAAGACCATGCGGTTTACGGCGACGAATGCCTGCATGGCGGCGGCAAGACTCTTCGCGACGGCGCGGGACTCGCCGCGGGCGTCACCAGCAAGCAGGGGGCGCTCGATCTCCTGCTCTGCAACGTCGTCGTGATCGACGCCGTGCTCGGGATCGTGAAGGGCGATCTCGGCGTGAAGGACGGGCGCATTGTCGGCTTGGGCAAGGCCGGCAATCCGGCGATCATGGACGGCGTCGATCCGCGCCTCATCGTCTCGCAGGCGACGACGGTGCGCGATTGCGAGGGCCTCATCGCCACCGCTGGCGCTATAGACGTGCATGTCCATTTCGATTCGGCGGGCCTGTGCGAGCACGCCATCGCGTCGGGAATCACCACGATGATCGGCGGCTCGCTTGGACCGATCACGGTCGGCATCGATTCCGGCGGCCCTTTCAACGTCGGCAAGATGCTGCAGGCGGCCGAAGCCTGGCCGATCAATTTCGGCTTTCTCGGGCGTGGAAACTCGCACAAACCCGCTTCCCTCGTCGAGCAGATGGAGACGGGATGCCTCGGCCTCAAGATCCACGAGGACTGGGGCTCGATGCCCGCGACCGTGGACGCTTGCCTCAAGGTCGCGGACTCCCTCGACTTCCAGGTGCAGATCCACACCGATACGCTGAACGAGTCCGGCTTCCTCGAGGACACGCTCGCCGCCATCGGCGACCGCACGATTCACATGTATCACACCGAAGGCGCCGGCGGCGGGCACGCGCCCGACATCATCCGGGTCGCCGGGATCGCCAACTGCCTGCCTTCATCGACCAACCCGACTAATCCCTACACCGTCAACACGTTCGACGAACATCTCGACATGACGATGGTGTGCCATCACCTCAATCCGGCGATCCCCGAGGACGTCGCCTTCGCCGAGAGCCGCATCCGCGCGCAGACCATCGCGGCCGAGGACGTGCTGCACGACATCGGCGCCATCTCCATGCTGGGCTCGGACAGTCAGGGTATGGGCCGCATTCACGAGGTGATCTGCCGAACCTGGCAGCTCGCGTCAAAGATGAAGGATCAGCGCGGCCCTTTGCCCGACGAACAGCCCCATCGCGGCGACAACGCCCGCATCCGCCGCTATATCGCGAAATATACTATCAACGCCGCAAAGACCTTTGGCGTCGCCGAGCACATCGGCTCGCTGGAGGATGGCAAGCTCGCCGATATCGTCGTCTGGCGGCCCGCCTTCTTCGGCATCAAGCCTGAGCTTGTCGTCAAGGGCGGCTTCATCGCCTGGGGCGCAATGGGCGATTCGGCGGCGTCCCTCATGACCTGCGAGCCGATCCTCATGCGCCCGCAATGGGGCGCTTTCGGCCGCGCTCCGGCGGCGCTCTCCGCCTGCTTCGTCCATCCGCTTGCGCTCGATCGCGATCTCGGCGGCGCGCTCGGCCTTTCCAAGGCGCTAATGCCCGCGCGCGGCGCGCGCACGCTCCGGAAGTCCGACATGCTGTGGAACGACGCTTGTCCCGACATAAGGGTCGATCCGCAGACTTTTGAGGTCTTCGTCGACGGCGCCCTTGCGACCTGCGAGCCGTCCGTCCGTCTTCCCCTCGCGCAAAGGTACATGCTGCGATGAAGGCGGGAGCCGCGGGCGCTTCTTCTCCAAAAGGGCGCGCCGCCGCGCGCGTGGGCATCGGCGGTCCGGTCGGTTCGGGAAAGACCGCGCTGATCGAAAAGCTGATACCAATCTTCAAGGGTCGGGGAATCGACCTTGCCGTCGTCACCAACGATCTCGTCACCCGCGAGGACGCCGAGCGCATCCGCCGCTCGGGCCTCATCGATCCGGCCCGGGTCGCGGCCGTCGAGGCAGGCGCCTGTCCGCATACGGTCATCCGCGAGGACCCAACGCTCAACATCGCCGCAGGCGACGAACTCGAAGCCGCTTTTCCGGGTATCGATCTCATCCTGTTCGAGTCCGGCGGCGACAATCTCGCGTCAACCTTCTCGCTCGACCTCGTGGACTGGTGGATTTTCGTCATCGACGTCGCCGGCGGCGGCGACATTCCGCGCAAGCGCGGACCCGGCGTGATCCGCAGCGATCTTCTCGTCGTCAACAAGACCGATCTTGCGCCCTATGTCGGGGTGGACCTTCAGCGGATGCTGGCGGAGGCCCGGGCGGTGCGGGACGGCCGCCCGGTGATCGCGACGAGCCTGATGCGCGGCGACGCGGTGGAGGCTGTCGCGGACGCGATCGCCGGGGCGGTGCTGTTCAGCGCATGAATGTCAGACCGCGAGCCGAGGCTGTTCAGGCCCTGAGCGCGGCGGACGCCGGCGTGACGGAGGCCGATTTCGTCTTTGCCCGCGGCGGGGGAAAGACGTTCCTGCTCAGGCAATTCGCGCCTTACCCATTTCATGTCGCCCGTCCGCACCGTCTCGACGCCGCGCGGCCGGATCTTGCGACGCTTTACCTGCAATCGGCCTCGGGCGGCCTCTATCGGGGCGACAGGCTCGGACTTGCCGTGGAAACGCGTGCGGGCTCAGCCGCACACGTGACGAGCCAGGCCGCGACTGTCGTGTATCGCTCGACGGGCGATCGCATCCGGATGACGACGCGCCTCGTCGTCCATCCGGAATCACTGCTTGCCCTCACGACCGATCCTTATGTGCTCTTTCCCGATACGGCGCTCAATGTCGAGACCGAATGCGTGATCCACCCCGGCGCGCGCGCGCTGCTCGCCGAGGGCTTCGCCGTCCACGATCCGTCGGGCGCGGCGCGTCCCTTTGCGACTCTCGAGACCGCGAGCTGGATTCGGAAGCCCGACGGGCGGACGTTGGCGGAGGACCGCTCGACGTTCACGGGCGAGGATTTTGATGGAAGCCGCGGCCCGCTTGGCGGCTGGCGGGCGCTGGGCTCCGTCCTCATCCTCGGCGGGGCCATCGACCCGGCCACGCTGGAGAGGCGGCTTGACGCGATCGGCGTGCTGGGCGGCGCCTCGCCCCTGCCCAACGACGCCGGCTGGGGCGTCCGGCTGCTTGCCAGGGATGGGGGAAGCCTCGCGCGTGGCCTGGAGCTGGCGTTCGCAGCCGGCTTCGAGGCGCTTGCCGGCTGCGTCCCCGCCCGGCGGCGAAAGTGACCGCCTCGGGCGCCGGGACTACCGCCGCGCGATGCGGAAATAGAGCTCCGACAGCCGCCGCGGCAGATCCTCGATGCGCCGAACCGGCAGATGATTGCGGCGGCCGAAGACGGCCGCGCCGGCGCCTTCGCCGGTCGGGTCGAGGGTGAGGCCGAAGGCGTCGACGCCGTGCGCTCTGAGGCTGAGCACGGCCCGCCTTGCATCCTCCACAAGGTCGGCGGGGTCGGAAACGTCGATGTCGGAGGGGGCGCCGTCGGTGAGGACGAGGACGAGGCGGCGCGTGGCCGCGACCCGCTTGAGTTCGTCGCCCGCGTGGCGCAGCGCGGCCCCGAGACGCGTGGAAAAGCCGGGCGTCAGCCCGGCGAGGCGGCCCATGGCCGCGTTGTCGAAGCTTTGGGCGAAGTCCTTGATCCGGGCGATGCGCACATCCTCGCGTCCGATGGAGGCGAAGGCCCGGAGCGCGAACACGTCTCCCAGCGCGCCCATCGCGCGGGCCAGCGCTGCGACCGCGTGTTTCTCGACGTCGAGCACGCTCGCGCCCGTGGCGGGAACAAGGTCGCGAGTTGATTCGGACGTGTCGATGAGGACGATCACCGCAAGGTCGCGGAAGCGCATGATCTTGCGCAGATGGATGCGATCATCTGGAATCTCGCCGGTCCGCAAGGCCTTGGCGGCGTCGATGGCGGCGTCGAGGTCGAGGTCGAGCCCGTCAGGCTGGCGCTTGACGCGCGTGGTGCGGCCGACCCGCGCGGCGCGCACCAGCCGGTCGATCCGGGCGGCGAGGCCAGGGTCGCGGGCCAGCGCCTCTTCAAGCCGGTAGACAGGCCCCGGCGCGGGCTCGATCTCGCGCACGGTCGTCCAGTCGGGCCGCTCGATCCCCGCCGCCCTGTCCCATTCGGGATAGCGGGCGACGACGATTCCGGGCTCCTCGGGTTCGATGGGACGCGCCCGCCCCATCCCTTCCTGAGGCTCGGGCTTCGCCTCGTTGCGCTCCGCCCGCGCTGGATCGTCGGCCGCCTCCCGGGTCTGGCGCAGGGCCTCGACCGGCGCCTCCAGTTCTTCGGCCGGCTGGTCGGACGGCGGGGGCGGCAGGCTCCAGAAGCCGAGATTGTCGTCGCGATAGGGCGGCTCGATCACGAAGGCCTTCGGATTGAACTGGATCCGCATCTGGCCGATATCGTTGCCGAGAAGGCCGCCAATGCGGCGCGAGAGTTCGGGATCGGCGAGATCGGGCTCGGCTGCGAGGAGCGCTCGCCCCTTAGCGACAAAGCCGTCCACGTCCTCGTAAGACGGGTCGAAAAGCGCGCGGGCGAGCCGGGCGAACAAGGCGGGCGGCGTTCGCAGGACCGAAGGCTCCGCCGTGTGGAAGGGCGACCAGAGCCCGCGCAGACCCGGGAAGCGCTGCATCGCGAGCGCTTCGACCCGGGCGTCCTCGATGAGGCCCACAAGCGCGATCTGCGCCGGCTTCAGCGTCCCCGGATCCCGGCGCGGGCTGCCATAGGCAAGATGCGCGGTCGCATGAGCGACGATTGCCCGGAAGAGATCGTCGAGCCTGTCCGGCGGCGATTCTGGGAACGTCTCGGGGATGAGCAGGACCTCCCCCGCCAGCGCGGCGCGGCGGAGCCTGGAGCCGTGCGCGGCGCGCATCGGCGGAGCGGCTCCCCAGAGCGCCGCGGCATAGGCCTGAAGCCGGCGATGCTTGTCGGAGAAGGCCGAATGGCCGGACAGCCGGTCGAGCACGCGGCGCGCTTCGGGACCGGACAGGCTGAGGAAGGCCGCCCGGCGCAGCGGATCGGGCGACGCGCGCAAGGCGGTCGCGACGAAGGACTCAAAGCCTTCCGTCCCGCAGGCGGCGAGCGCCTCCGCGCTCGCGGCTATCGCGGGGGCCATGAGGTCCGGAGCCTCCCGCGCCAGACGGACAAGCGTCCTCCACCATATCGCCTCAGGTCCGATGGCGCCCTTGTTGAAGCGGTCGGCAAGCGCGACGCGAGCCTCGAGCGCGCTTCGTGTGGCGGCGGCGCCGGCGGACCGGCAAATGTCGGCGGCGGACGCGGCCGAATCGGCGAGGCCGCGCAGAGCGCCCGCCCGCGCGGGAGCGAGCGAGGCGATGCGGAAGGCGGCGAGGAGCGCCGCCGGTCCGGCGTTCACATTGGCGAGCGCGAGCACGGCCGCCGCCCAAGCCTCAAGGTCCCGGCCGGCGCCCGCTCTGTGCTGGAGGGCGGCCGCGCGCAGCCCGCCCATCAGAACTGGCCGCTGACGCGCCATGGCCTCGAGACGCGCGAGCGCGTCAGTAGCTACGGGCGGGAAGCGCGCCTCCGCGCGGATTATAGGCAAGCGGAGATCGCCTCGGTGAGCGCCTCGCGCACGTCCTGATCGTCGGTGATCGGCAGCACGATGCCGGACTGCACCGCTCTCGTGAGCGGAATGCCTCCTCCGATAAGGCGCGCAGTGTGGATCAGCATTCGGGTCGAGGCGCCTTCGTCGAGCCCGCGGCCGCGCAGGTTGCGCGACCGCTCGCCGATATCGACAAGGGTGGCGGCAAGCTTCGGTTCCGCCTTCGCTTCGCGCGCGACGATCTCGGCCTCGACGGGGGCCGGCGGATAACGGAATTCGACCGCGACGAAACGCTGCTTCGTCAACTCCTTGAGATCCTTCACCGCGCTCTGGTAACCCGGATTGTAGGAGATCGTCAGCTGGAAGTCGGGATGCGCGGCGACGAGCTCGTTCTTCTTGTCGAGCGGCAGCATCCGGCGGGCGTCTGTCAGCGGATGGATCACGACGGTCGTATCCTGTCGCGCCTCCACGATCTCGTCGAGATAGCAGATTGCGCCCTGACGGACCGCCAGCGTCAATGGGCCGTCGTGCCACACCGTTCCTTCAGGCGCGAGCAGATAACGGCCCGCGAGGTCGGCGGCCGTCATATCCTCGTGGGCGGCGACGGTCACAAGCGGCCGGCGAAGCCGCCACGCCATATGCTCCACGAAGCGCGTCTTGCCGCAGCCGGTCGGCCCCTTCAGCATCACGGGCAGGCGGTGGCGATAGGCGGCCTCGAACAGCGCCATCTCGTCGCCTGTCGCTCGATAATAGGGTTCCGAGCTTATCCGGTAAGCGTCCATTGAATATCCGTTGCCGTCTACGCAGGGCGCGTCGGGCCGAATGGAAGATGCGCCGCCGAAACTCGTGCGGGCTCCCCGCGCGAAGAGAGTTTCGTCGGCCCGACTTACAAACGCAATCAACAAATTCGCCATAGAGCGCGCTACGTCAGCGTCATCGCAGCAGCCCGATCTTCACGGTACCAGATTTGCTACCGGCAGATAGCTTTTGTCGATGGAAGGAGGACGCAGATGAGTTGACGGAAGAGCGGCTCAGCCTTGCAGTCGTGTCATGGGAGAAGTGTGTTCGAGCCGCCGAAGATCATGTTACCGTCATCCATGATGGGCTACCTGCTTCGGTCTTAGCGATGGCGCGCGCCTTTCTCGAGCGGCTTCATAAGCGGAGCGCGCGATCTTGCGTATTAGACGTTCAGGCAGCACTGAGGCTTCAGGGCGCAGGCCTTGCAGTCCTGCTTGCGCGCGAAGTAGATCATCGTGCCTTCTTTCGGCGCCCGACCCGGGAAAAGGTCCCATCCCACCGCTCGGACTTGTCGAACACTTTCACCTGCGGCTCGATCCCGCGCTCGTCCACCAGCCAAGCATCTCCGCCGAGCCGTAGCTTGCATCGGCGACCAGACGCGACGGGGCGAGGTCGAACTGTTCCACGGTGCGGTCGAGCATCGTCCTGGCTGCACCGACCTCGGCTTGACGAACGGCCGTCGTCGCTTCGACGTCAAGATCACCCCATGGTGGAGATCGACGAGGTAGTTGTCGGAATAGGCATAGATGGCCGCGCTGTTGGCCGCGAAATTTCCATCCCTAGCGTGGGACACAAAAAAGCCCTCGAAACGCAAATGGTTTCAAGGGCTTGAATTTGGTTGCGGGGGCAGGATTTGAACCTGCGGCCTTCAGGTTATGAGCCTGACGAGCTACCGGGCTGCTCCACCCCGCGGCAAAAGGATATGGCCACTGGCGCTCGCTCAGAGGCCAACGGCCGATGATGGAGCTTCATGAAGAGGAATTTCCGTTCTTTGCAGGCCTGGCGACGACCTACTCTCCCATGTCTTGAGACAAAGTACCATTGGCGCTGAGGCGTTTGACGGCCGAGTTCGGGATGGGATCGGGTCTTATCGCCTTGCAAAAGCCACCAGGCCGGCAAAGAACGGAGTTGAAGCAAAACTGGGTTTTGGCGAGTGGTGAGTTGCGAATGCGAGAGCGCGCTCTTCCATTCGACGCAATGCGCCTCGCGCTCCTTGGCTACGAGAACAATCAAGTCGAACGAGCGATTAGTACCGGTAAGCTGCACGCGTTGCCGCGCTTCCACATCCGGCCTATCGACGTGGTGGTCTTCCACGGCTCTTCAGGGAGAAATCGTTTTGAGGCTGGTTTCCCGCTTAGATGCCTTCAGCGGTTATCCATTCCGTATATAGCTACCCTGCACTGCGGCTGGCGCCACAACAGGTCCACCAGAGATACGTTCACCCCGGTCCTCTCGTACTAGGGGCAAATCCTCTCAATTCTCCTACACCCACGGCAGATAGGGACCAAACTGTCTCACGACGTTTTGAACCCAGCTCACGTACCACTTTAATCGGCGAACAGCCGAACCCTTGGGACCTTCTCCAGCCCCAGGATGTGATGAGCCGACATCGAGGTGCCAAACACTCCCGTCGATATGGACTCTTGGGGAGTATCAGCCTGTTATCCCCGGCGTACCTTTTATCCGTTGAGCGATGGCCCACCCACGCGGGACCACCGGATCACTATGACCGACTTTCGTCTCTGCTCGACTTGTTGGTCTCGCAGTCAGGCTGGCTTATGCCATTGCACTCAGCGACCGATTTCCGACCGGTCTGAGCCAACCATTGCGCGCCTCCGTTACTCTTTGGGAGGCGACCGCCCCAGTCAAACTACCCACCATGCGTTGTCCCGGCGCCGGATGACGGCGCGCGGTTAGACATCCATAAAAGTAAGGGTGGTATTTCAAGGGTGGCTCCCCCAGAGCTGGCGCCCCGGTTTCATAGCCTACCACCTATCCTACACATACCGTCACGAATGCCAACGCAAAGTTATAGTAAAGGTGCACGGGGTCTTTCCGTCTGACCGCAGGAACCCCGCATCTTCACGGGGACTTCAATTTCACTGAGCTGACGTTGGAGACAGCGGGGAAGTCATTACGCCATTCGTGCAGGTCGGAACTTACCCGACAAGGAATTTCGCTACCTTAGGACCGTTATAGTTACGGCCGCCGTTTACCGGGGCTTCAATTCAAGGCTCGCACCTCTCCTTTTAACCTTCCGGCACCGGGCAGGCGTCAGACCCTATACGTCATCTTACGATTTCGCAGAGCCCTGTGTTTTTGTTAAACAGTTGCCACCCCCTGGACTGTGCCCCCCCGACCCGCTTGCGCGAACCGAGGGCCTCCTTATTCCGAAGTTACGGAGGTAAATTGCCGAGTTCCTTCAACGTCATTCTCTCAAGCGCCTTGGTATGCTCTACCTGTCCACCTGTGTCGGTTTCGGGTACGGTCTGATGTGGGAGCTATTTCCTGGAACGAGGTCGCTGCCAGGGAAATCCAGTAATCCCCGACAACTTATCTCATCCGTCACTACCCACTGGCCCACGAATATTAACGTGGTTCCCATCGACTACGCCTTTCGGCCTCGCCTTAGGGACCGGCTAACCCTGCGAAGATTAACTTTACGCAGGAACCCTTGGACTTTCGGCGACACTGTCTTTCACAGTGTTTGTCGTTACTCATGTCAGCATTCGCACTTCCGATATCTCCAGGATGCCTCACGGCTGTCCCTTCATCAATTTACGGAACGCTCCGCTACCGTTCAGTGATCAGTTGTCGGTAATCAGTGATCGGAACGAAGCTGGACGCTCGCGCGCAGCTTCATCAACTTGCGGAGGATTTGGCCGTATTGCGTCACGCCATTCCTCTGCTGTCTTCGCCTCGACGTATCCCAGATCGAGAGCATAACGACACCACAACCTCGCTTCTTCCCCCGAGCCGATCGCCATCGTCAGATAGCGCGCGAACTCCTGGGACGACGCAGTTTGTCGCCCGACGCCCTCAACGATCAACCCGCACACGGACTTCGAAGCCCGTCGCAATTGATCGGCAAGACCGTTGTATTGCTCGATCTTAGGAAATGTCCAGACTGGCGCGATGGATCTCAAGCGACAATGCATAAGCCTGTCGAAAGACCTCCAAGTCTTCCGAACCCCACGCTCGCTTCTCGTCTACCATCGCGCTTCTCTTTTCCGATCACTGTTCACTGATAACCGATCACTGAACCCAAAGCTTCGGCTCGTGGCTTGAGCCCCGTTACATCTTCGGCGCGGAAACCCTTGTTTAGACCAGTGAGCTGTTACGCTTTCTTTAAAGGATGGCTGCTTCTAAGCCAACCTCCTGGTTGTTTTGGGATTTCCACATCCTTTCCCACTTAGCCACGAATTGGGGGCCTTAGCTGTTGGTCTGGGTTGTTTCCCTCTCCACAATGGACGTTAGCACCCACTGTGTGGCTCCCGAGAATGACTTCCAGGTATTCGGAGTTTGGTTAGGTTTGGTAGGGTTTTAGCCCCCCTAGCCCATCCAGTGCTCTACCCCCTGGAGCCTCGTCTCGAGGCTATACCTAAATATATTTCGCGGAGAACCAGCTATTTCCGAGTTTGGTTGGCCTTTCACCCCTAATCACAAGTCATCGGAGCCTTTTTCAACAGGCACCCGTTCGGTCCTCCAGCACGTGTTACCGTGCCTTCAACCTGCTCATGACTAGATCACTCGGTTTCGGGTCTAAAGCAACGAACTGAACGCCCTGTTCAGACTTGCTTTCGCTGCGCCTACGCCTATCGGCTTAAGCTTGCTCGCTACTTTAAGTCGCTGACCCATAATACAAAAGGTACGCCGTCACCCGCTCGCCTTAAACGGAATACCGAGGACGGACGACGGAGAACGGAAAATAGCCTATTGAGCGATCCGATCCTCTGTTCTCTGTCCTCCGCACGCTCGACCTTCGGTGAGCGGGCTCCGACTGTTTGTAGGTATCCGGTTTCAGGAACTGTTTCACTCCCCTCGTCGGGGTGCTTTTCACCTTTCCCTCACGGTACTTGTTCGCTATCGGTCGCTGAGGAGTACTTAGGCTTGGAGGGTGGTCCCCCCATGTTCAGACAGGATTGCACGTGTCCCGCCCTACTCGAATCTCTCGACTGGTTCATATCCATACGGGGCTGTCACCCGCTGCGGCCCGGCTTTCCAACCGGTTCTGGTAATCCCAGCCAAAGCATTGGCCTGGTCCGCGTTCGCTCGCCACTACTAACGGAGTCTCGTTGATGTCCTTTCCTCCGGGTACTTAGATGTTTCAGTTCCCCGGGTTCGCTTTTATTCCCTATGGATTCAGGAATAAATACCTTCTCTTGATCTCTGCTAGTCCAAAGATCGCCGAGCCTGAGCTCGGCCGACGCCCTGCTTCCGCCCATCCGGAGTGTGCCTCCAGATGAACTTCGACAGGCCGTCTCCTCGGAGTAACAGAGATCGAAGGTGGGTTTCCCCATTCGGAAATTCTCGGATCAAAGCCTGTTCGCGGCTCCCCGAGACTTATCGCAGCGTACCACGTCCTTCATCGCCTCTCAGCGCCAAGGCATCCACCAGATACCCTTATGACACTTGATTGTTCTCATAACCAAGGAGCGTATCGGAGGACAGACGACAGAGAACTGAGAACAGACGATTAACTTCATCCGTTCTCTGTCCTCCGACTCGCCTTCTGAATCCCCTCGGTAAACCGAAAGAGCGCTCGGCAGCGCCCCCTCGGTCGAAAAGACCAGTTTTGCTTCAAACACATCCGGGAGCCTTGCGGTCAAGCGAGGCCCACGACTGAGATGCTCGGATCGGAGAACGGAAGACGGAGATCGAACGACGGATGAGCATCCGTCCTCTCGTACTCCGCCGTCCGTATTCCGGGACCGACCGAATGTGTTTCCTCTTCACGATGTCAGATAACGGAGAACGGAAGACAGCGGACGGATAAACCGCGCCGCTGAATCATTCTTCGTAAACGCCCCACGCGATGCGCAAGGCGAAACTCCATGTATCGGACAGCCCGTCGAACCGGAAACACGCCGCCTCGAGCGACGATCCGTCCTCCGTTCTCCGTCTTCCGCACTCCGATTGGTGGAGCCAGACGGGATCGAACCGACGACCTCATGCTTGCAAAGCACGCGCTCTCCGGTCGGAAAACAGATGACGGAGAACGGAGCACAGATCGCCGGCGCGCCAAATGGTGGAGCTAGACGGGATCGAACCGACGACCTCATGCTTGCAAAGCACGCGCTCTCCCAACTGAGCTATAGCCCCGTCGGAGGACGGAATATAGAGCACGGAGACCGGAAACGTTTCCGACCCTGGTGGGCCTGGGAGGACTTGAACCTCCGACCTCACGCTTATCAAGCGCGCGCTCTAACCAACTGAGCTACAAGCCCTTCTCGGAGGACTGAGGACGGAGCACAGAATACGGATATCCGTACTCTGTATTCCGTCGTCCGATTCCGGAAGAAAGAGAGGCGAAGGGGGCGGTTTCCCGCAAACGCGGCCGTGATCTCGGCCGCTTGATTCCAAACCGGACGACAAGACATGTCGACGCGAGAACTCGAGTTCTCCGTCCTCTGTCTGCTGTCCTCCGAATCCAGAAAGGAGGTGATCCAGCCGCAGGTTCCCCTACGGCTACCTTGTTACGACTTCACCCCAGTCGCTGACCCTACCGTGGTCGCCTGCCTCCTTGCGGTTAGCGAAACGCCTTCGGGTAAAACCAACTCCCATGGTGTGACGGGCGGTGTGTACAAGGCCCGGGAACGTATTCACCGCGGCGTGCTGATCCGCGATTACTAGCGATTCCAACTTCATGCACTCGAGTTGCAGAGTGCAATCCGAACTGAGACGGCTTTTTGAGATTGGCTGAGGATCGCTCCTTCGCTTCCCTCTGTCACCGCCATTGTAGCACGTGTGTAGCCCAGCCTGTAAGGGCCATGAGGACTTGACGTCATCCCCACCTTCCTCCGGCTTATCACCGGCAGTCCCTCTAGAGTGCCCAACTGAATGATGGCAACTAAAGGCGAGGGTTGCGCTCGTTGCGGGACTTAACCCAACATCTCACGACACGAGCTGACGACAGCCATGCAGCACCTGTGTTCCCGGCTCCGAAGAGAAGATCGCATCTCTGCAATCCGTCCAGGACATGTCAAAAGCTGGTAAGGTTCTGCGCGTTGCTTCGAATTAAACCACATGCTCCACCGCTTGTGCGGGCCCCCGTCAATTCCTTTGAGTTTTAATCTTGCGACCGTACTCCCCAGGCGGGATGCTTAAAGCGTTAGCTGCGCCACTGAAGAGCAAGCTCCCCAACGGCTAGCATCCATCGTTTACAGCGTGGACTACCAGGGTATCTAATCCTGTTTGCTCCCCACGCTTTCGCGTCTCAGCGTCAGTTCCGGGCCAGTGAGCCGCCTTCGCCACTGGTGTTCTTGCGAATATCTACGAATTTCACCTCTACACTCGCAGTTCCACTCACCTCTCCCGGACTCAAGACATCCAGTATCAAAGGCAGTTCCAAGGTTGAGCCTTGGCATTTCACCCCTGACTTAAACGCCCGCCTACACGCGCTTTACGCCCAGTAATTCCGAACAACGCTAGCCCCCTTCGTATTACCGCGGCTGCTGGCACGAAGTTAGCCGGGGCTTCTTGTCTAGGTACCGTCATTATCGTCCCTAGCGAAAGAGCTTTACAACCCTAAGGCCGTCATCACTCACGCGGCATGGCTGGATCAGGCTTGCGCCCATTGTCCAATATTCCCCACTGCTGCCTCCCGTAGGAGTTTGGGCCGTGTCTCAGTCCCAATGTGGCTGATCATCCTCTCAGACCAGCTACTGATCGTCGCCTTGGTGGGCCATTACCCCACCAACTAGCTAATCAGACGCGGGCCAATCCTCCGGCGATAAATCTTTCGCCGCTAGGCCGTATCCGGTATTAATCCAAGTTTCCCTGAGCTATTCCGAACCGGAGGGTATGTTCCCACGCGTTACTCACCCGTCTGCCGCTCCCCTTGCGGGGCGCTCGACTTGCATGTGTTAAGCCTGCCGCCAGCGTTCGTTCTGAGCCAGGATCAAACTCTCAAGTTCAATTGAGATCTTGTCCCGACTGGTCACTTCGACGCAGCCCTTACGACCGCGTCGCATTCTTGACGAGTTCCAAACACATCCGCCCGGACCTAAATCCGCCCGACCGTCTCACGACGTTCATACAAATCAAATAGTCCAAGCGCGATGAATTTTTGAAACGTGACCGTCAGCATCTCTTCGGTTCCCATCGCCAACCCAAACCCAGCTCACGCCGAAGCCCAGACCCAACGACAAGTCCCCGCAAGGAAACCGCCGCCCACGTCTCTCTTTCTTCCGATACAATTGTCAAACAGCATTCGAGGCAGGAGCCTCGGGTTTGGGAGTTCCGACCGAGCCGTAGCCCGCGCCGAAAACCGCCCAAACCCAATTTCGTTCGCAGGCCTCCTTCGCCGTCAAATCCGCCTCAGGCTCTCGCCAAAAGCAAAAAAAGACCGAAACACTCCACCCCGCCTCTCGGTGGGGAGGTGTGATTCTCGATAGGCCCGAAAAACCGGCAGCCAATCCACCGCTCAAAGCGGCAGCGCCGTCGGTTGGCGGGATATAGGGAGGTCGGGACGCGGTGTCAAACCCTTTTTTGCGCTTTCTTGAAAGGGGCTCACCCTGGCGCGCGGCGGCGTACGATCATCCGCATTCCATACCGTGGCCGCAGCGTCACGCGCTGCACCGGTTCGACGACATGGCCGGGCAGAAGCTCGAAGCGAAACGCGCGCGAGCAGGTGCGCGAGCACGATGACGGCCTCCTGCAACGCGAAGCTCATGCCTATGCAGACGCGCGGACCCGCGCCGAACGGAATGTAGGCATAGCGGTCGATCGCATCGCGGTTGGCGCCGAGAAAGCGCTCGGGATCGAACGCATCGGGGTCTTTCCATAAACGCCGGTGGCGATGCAGCAGGTAGGGCGCGACAGTCACCGTCGTGCCGGCGGGAATCCGCGCGCCTGCGAGCCAATCCTCGCCGATCGCCTCGCGGCTGAGGGTGGCGGCGGGCGGATAGAGGCGCATGGCTTCTTCGAGCGCCGCGCGCGTGACGGGAAGCCTCGCGAGCGGATCGTCGTCCAGGTCCGGGATCGAATTTCGCGTCCAGCTCCGCCTCGACGCGCTCGCGCCAATCCGGCGCCTGCGAGAGCAGGAACAACGTCCAGGTCAGCGCATTGGCGGTCGTCTCATGGCCGGCGTTGATGAAGGTGACGATATTGGCGCGAACGTCGTCCAAGCTCATGCCGCGCCCGGTTTCCGGATCGAGCGCACGGAGCAGCAGCGTCAGCAGATCCGAGGGCGCGGACGCGCCCGAGTCGATCAGGCGTTTGCGCGCGGAAATGATGTCGTCGACCGCGCTCGCGAAAAACGCGAGCGCTTCGCGCCCGCGCAGCCGTCCGAGCCGCGGGAGGAATTTCGGCGCGCCGAGGAGATCCAGCGGGTCCAGCCGGCCGATCGTGTTGAAATAGGCCGCGACCGCACGCTGAAACTCGCTCGCGCCACGCGCCAGCCCCTGGCTGAACAGCGTCTGCTCGAGCACCTCGAGCGCCGTCCGCCCCATCTCCTCGGAGACTTCGACCAGCCGGCCGTCCCGTCCGACGCCGATCCGTTCGACGAGGGCGCGGGCGACGCGGTGCATCGCGGGCGCGAAATCGGCGACTTGGCGCGGTGAAAACAGCGGCGCCAGCGCGCGGCGCTGCGCGCGCCAGCCCTCCCCGTCGACCGTCAGCAGCCCGCTTCCGAGCCCCGGCCGCAGCACCCGCAACTGCAGCGCGTCCTTGCGATAGTTCGCGGCGTTGTCGAGCAACACCCGCCTCACTCCCGCCGGGTCGCTACCACCGCGCGTACGCCGAGCATCGTGCGTCCGATCAGGACGGGGTGTTCGAAATGCGCGTTCGACCAGATTTCCAGCGGGTTGCGCCAGAGCTGATAGATCATGCCGACCGCGCTCAGCGGCTTCGTTCGCGGGCGCGGCGCCGGCGGACGAAACGGCGCGGAGGACGGGACAGCCGAGCCGGCGACAGCCATGGAAAGAACCTTTCCTGAAGTTCAACGCGGCCGACAGGCGGCCAGCGGCATAGGATACGCGATATCTCGGCGGTTAGATGACCCGTGGACGCGAAATCAGAACGCCGTTCGCTGCCGCATCGCGGCGGCGAGCGTGCCGTCGTCGAGATAGTCCAATTCGCCGCCGACCGGGACTCCATGCGCGAGCCGGGTCACCTCGACCGCGTAGGGGCCGAGCAAGTCGGTGACATAATGCGCCGTCGTCTGGCCGTCGACGGTCGCATTGACCGCGAGGACGACCTCCTTCACGCCGCCCGAGGCGACGCGTGCGACGAGGCTCGCCAGGTTGAGATCGTCGGGGCCGACGCCGTCGAGCGGCGACAGCGCCCCGCCGAGCACGTGATAGCGCCCTCGCGTCGCGTCTGCGCGCTCGAGAGCCCAGAGATCGCCGACGGATTCGACGACCACCAGCATCGAGGGGTCGCGCCGCTCGTCCGCGCAGATCGTGCAGGGATCGCGCGTGTCCACGTTGCCGCAGACCGAGCAGGTCGCAATGCGGTCATGCGCGATTCGCATCGCCTCGGCGAGCGGATCGAGCAGTTGCGCGCGTTTGCGGATCAGGTGCAGGGCCGCGCGCCGCGCCGAGCGCGGCCCCAGGCCCGGCAGACGCGCCAGCAGCTGGATCAGCCGCTCGATTTCCGGTCCCGCGACCTGGGTCGACATGTCGTCAGAACGGCAGCTTCATGCCCGGCGGCAGCGGCAGGCCGGCCGTCAATGCCTGCATCTTCTCCGCCGCCGCGCGATCGGCCTTGCCCTTGGCGTCGGCGAACGCGGCCAGAATCAGATCCTCGGCCATTTCCCTGTCGTCCGGGGTCAGCAGCGAGGGATCGAGATGGATCGACTTCATCTCGCCCTTGCCTGTCAGCGCGATCTTCACCAGCCCGCCGCCCGACTGGCCCTCCACCTCGAGGCGCGACAATTCATCCTGCGCGTCGGCGAGCTTCGCCTGCATCTCCTGCGCCTTCTTCATCATTCCCATGATGTCGACCATTTCGCGTTCCTGCATTGACTAGAGATCGTCGTCGGGGCCGGACGAATCGGCATAGGCGTCGTCGTCGTCCGGCGCCGGCGTCGAGAGGATCGGCGCGGGCTCCGGCCCGCGCACGTCGACGATTTTCGCGCCGGGGAAACGTTCGAGCACCTTGCGCACGAGAGGATGCGCCGCGACGCCGCTCAGCCGCTCCGCCTCGCGAGCGTTTGCCGTTTCGCGCAGCGTGGGCGCGGTCGCGCCCGGCGCGAGCGCCACCATCCATCGTTCCCCGGTCCACTCCGAGAGCCGGCGCGAAAGCGCCTGCGCCAGCGCGGAGGAGGCGCCCTCGATCAGCGAGAACTCGATCCGCCCCGGCTCGAACCGCGAGAGCCGGACGTCGCGTTCGAGCGCCTGGCAGAGTTGGATGTCGCGCTTGGCGCGCGCGAGCGCCACCACGTCCTCGAACCTGGCGAGGCGTGGCGCGTTCGACGGCGCGGCGATGGGCGCGGGCGGCGGCGAGCGGAGCGCCGAGGCGCCGACGCCCACGACCGAGCCGCCGAGCGTCTGGCTCCGCGGCGCGCTGGGGGAAGGGGTAACCGGCGCGACGCGCGGCGCCAATTCGGCGCTCTCCGCCAGTTTGCGCAACGCGTCCTCGGGGCTGGGCAGATCGGCGGCATAGGCGAGGCGGATGATCGCCATTTCGGCGGAGGCGAGCGGGCGCGGCAAATCCTTGACGTCCTCGACGCCCTTGAGCAGAATCTGCCATGCGCGGGTGAGCGGCCCGAGACTCAGCTGCGATGCGATCTCGCCGCCGCGTCGGCGCTCGGTCTCGCTGATCGCGGGGTCGGCCAGTCCGCCGGGCGTGAGCTTGACCCTGGTGACGAAATGACAGAACTCGGCGAGTTCGATCAGCATTTCGGCGGCGTCCGCGCCGGCGTGATGCAGCCTCGCTGTGAGCGCCAGCGCCTGCGCGATCTCGCCCTTCATCGCATGGACGAAGAGGTCGATGATTTCGCCGCGGTCGGAGAGCCCGAGCATCGCGCGGATGTCGGCTGCGCGCACCCCGTCCGCCGCGCCGTGCGCGATGCCCTGATCGAGCAGCGAGAGCGCGTCACGCACGGAGCCCTCGGCGACGCGCGCGATCAGCGCGAGCGCGTCGGGCTCGGCGGAAACCCCCTCGGCGGCGCAGATCTTCTCGAGGTGCCGCATCAACTCGCCCAACTCGATCCGCTTGAGATCGAAGCGGATGCAGCGCGAGCGCACCGTGATCGGCACCTTCTCGATTTCCGTCGTCGCGAACAGGAATTTGACGTGCTCCGGCGGCTCTTCCAGCGTCTTCAGCAGGCCATTGAAGGCGGGCTTCGAAAGCATGTGCACTTCATCGATGATGTAGACCTTGGTGCGCGCCGAGACCGGGCGATAGCGCGCGTTCTCGATGATCTCGCGCACGTCGTCGATGCCGGTGTGCGAGGCGGCGTCCATCTCGATGACGTCGATATGGCGCGACTCCATGATCGCCTGGCAATGCGCGCCGAGTTCCGGCATGTCGATGCTGGGTCGATCGATCTTGCCGGGCAGGCTGTAGTTGAAGGCGCGCGCGAGAATGCGCGCGGTCGTCGTCTTGCCGACCCCGCGCACGCCGGTCAGGATATAGGCCTGATGGATGCGATCGGCTTTGAACGAATTGGCGAGGGTGCGCACCATCGCCTCCTGGCCGATCAGGTCGGCGAAGCTGGCGGGGCGGTATTTGCGCGCGAGCACGCGATAGGGCGCCGCCTTGGCGGGGCTCGGGCCGAGGTCGAGCCCGAGCGACAACTCGGCGGCGACGGGGTCCCCGATCAGGTCATTCATGCGCGAACGGGCTTGGCTTCCGGGGCCCAGGCCCGCGGCCTGGGCAAAAGGGCGGCGGTAGGAGGTTGGACAAAGACCCGCCCTGGCTCGTTAGGGCTGCTTCCTTCCGGACCTGACCCGGTTGGCGAGCGGTACGTCCTTCGCCAACCTCCCGGACCCTATTTGGACCATGCCGACGGCTAGCGCAAGGGCGCGCGCGCAAACCACCCTCCGGCAAAGCGGCCCCCGCCTCTTCTCCCCATCCGGCGAGAGTACGCGAGAATCTTCACATACAGGCGCTCCCCGGTCGCGTGAGCGGCCCTGGACCACGTTCCCGAGCTGCGTATGGGCGTCCGCGCTCCCCGCTGAAACGATCCGCGCGAGATCGAAGCGGTTGCGATGCGGACGGTTTCTGTGGCGCGGTGGCGGCGGGGCGTATTCCCCTCCCTGTTTGACGGGGAGGGGAACGAAGTGGGGCGGGCTCCGCTTCCGGAAACCCTTCACGCTCTCTCGCGCCCTCTCAGAGAGCCCCACCCCCCGCCCCTCCCCAAGAACGGGGAGGGGAGAGCCGCAGGCCTGCGAAGCTATTGTCGCGATCCGATCGGAGGAGGGCGCCGCGCGTTGGCGACGATTTGCGGCGTCGACCCCGAAAAGCCGGACCCGTTTTGTTTGTCGAAGGCAGCAGTGCCTACCGGAAATCGTGTGGCGGACTTACCTCTGCCGCCACGGGGAAACGGTGCAACCAAACTTCAAGCCACCGCGGGCGATCGAACAAGCCGTCGGGCCGGACGGGTAATCGTCCGACACGGGAGAGAGAGCGTCGTAGCTCCTGGGCATCTGCGCGCTCAAGCTGTTTACGTCGATGTGACCAGAACTGTCGGCTCGAGCGCCTCCGGCGGCTGCGACAAAGGCGAATGCGGCCAAAGCTAGAGTGAGCTTGTACACGTCGATCTCCTACGGTTGGACGCGAGCCCTGATGCACGCTGGGCCCGCCGCTCGGGTTTCGTTGTGAGGTTCACGGTAGCGCTGTGCTGCATCTACCCTGACCCGGCCAAACAAGCGTCGTGGTTGGAGGACGATTGGGTTTGTGAAGATCGGCTCTCGGTTCGGCGACCGCTTCATGACGCCAACGTGACACTTCGTTGACATTGGCGCTGTGGTGTTTCTCACAGAGCGAACACCGCGGGACCGCGGCGCGGCCACCATCCCGCCACGTGATGGGCGGCATTCGAGAATCTTCCATGAGGCCGTTGCAGGCGGCTTCGAGCGCACAGATGTAAAGGCGTCTTCGGCCGCGATCGTCGAGCTGCCATCGGGTCACGATCTATCGGGAGGCGCGGAAATGACTGGAAAGCCGCCGATCTTGCTCTATGACGGCGTTTGCGTCCTCTGTTCGCGCTCCGTGACGTTCGTCTTGAAGCATGAGCGAGAGGCGTCGTTTCGCTTTGTCGCGATCCAATCGGAGGAAGGCGCCGCGATGGCGGCGGCGCACGGCGTCGACCCCGAACAGCCAGATACGTTTCTGTTCGTCGAAGGTGGCAGGGCCTACAGGAAATCGAGCGCCGTGATCACGCTGTTCGCCCACCTGCGTCCGCCATGGTCATTCGCGCGCGCGTTACGTTTTTGCCCGGCGCTCTTCCGAGACTGGCTCTACGACCGCGTGGCGCGTAATCGCTACCGCCTGTTCGGAAAGCGCGAAGTCTGCATGGCGCCCACGCCGGAACTGCGTGAGCGCTTCGCCCTGCCGGCGTCGAAGTGAGGAGCGCACTTCTATTTCGCTGCCAAGGCGCCCGCCGCCTGAGCCGCGATTGTGGGGACATGACGTTCCGCATTCGGATGAGACACGAAACCGCGTATCATCCGCTGTAATTGGACCTTTCTCAAACGATCTCCAGTTCGGCCAGTTCGGCGACATAGTCGGCCGCGTCGGCTTTTCAGCTTGGCGACGACCGCCGCGCGGTGGACGCCGTAGAGGTCGGGGTTGAGCGTCAGCTTCTGCACCGCGGTCCAGAATCTCACCTCTTCGGCGCCCCAGTTCCAGAACAGGAACGTTCCGCGATTGTCCGAAGCGCTGAAGCGGAAGGCGCCGAGCGCGACCGAAATCGCGCCGTTGTCGCCTTTCTGCGCCGCCCCGATCTGGAAATTGCCGCTGAGGTCCTGTCGCGCCTGAATGTCGAAGATGCGGATCGGACGGTCGCAGTCGCCGAGCTTCTTCAGCGTCTCCATCGTCTCGACGAGGATCGCGAGCTGGCCGCCGGTCGCGATCGCCTGGATCACCTCGAGCGCCGCACGATCCATTTTGAGCGTCCCCGACGCCGATTTGGCCTCGACGAAGGCGAACGCCTCGCCCGCCCAGCCGAGCCGCTCGAGCACATCGACATAGACGCCGTACCAGGCTTCGATCGCGGCGAACCGATCGTGTTTCGCGCTCGCGGCTGAATTGGATAGGGTCGACAGGTGCTCCCTCCCCGCTTGCGACCCGTTTGTGGGGGAGAGTTGGGGTGGCGGGATAGCGGACACTCTCGGATAAAAGGCCTAAAGCTTCAAACGGATACAGTGGTGCAACTCCCCTCCCAAACACGCACAAGGGGGAGGGAATTGGTTGCGTCCTATCAAGTTGACTGACGCGACCGACTAGGCGCGGTCGCCGACCTTCGGCGACAACGTGGAACAAGTGCTTCATTGCGGCGCCCGGATCGATTTCGTGAAATTCCCTCCTCGTAGGAAATACGTCTCGCAACTCACTGAATTCGCGCCTGTTTTAGAGACAGATTTTCGCAAAAGGGGGCCGAATCGCCGAAGTTCCCTGCATTTTTCCCTACCACCAGGGAACTCTGCCACAGATTAAAAACGGAGATCCTTGAACGTCGGATTGAAGCGTCCCGCCGTCGCCTGCGTTCGCCAGCCTTGACTCGCGACGCGGGACAGGGGTCTCTCTACCACAAACCGGATTTTTGCTGCCTTGCCGGCTCCGCGCGCCCGACGAGTGACCCGATGACCATTTCCGCCTTCGATCATCCCCTCCTCGGCGCGCTCCTCGGCGACGAGGAAGTCGCTGCGTCTTTTTCGTTAGACGCGGACCTCGCCGCGATGCTCGCGTTCGAGGCGGCGCTCGCCGAGGCGCAAGCCTCGCTCGGCCTCCTTCCGACCGAGGCCGCGCGACACATAGCCGAGGTCTGCGCGAGCTTCTCGCCCGATCGCGCGGGCCTCGCCGCCGGCGCCGCGCGCGACGGCGTCGTCGCGCCGGCGCTAGTGGCGCAGCTTCGCGCCGCGGTCGGGGAGCCCCATGGCAAGCACTTGCATCGTGGCGCGACAAGCCAGGACGTGATCGATGCCAGCCTGACGATGCGGTTGAAATCGGTTTGCGCTCTCTTCGATCGTCGGCTCGCCTCGCTGATCGAGACGCTCCGGGAGCTCGACCGCCGCGACGGCGCCATCCTCCTGATGGGACGCACGCGGATGCAGCGCGCACTGCCTATCGCCGCGCATGACAAGCTGCGCGCGTGGCGCGAGCCGCTGGAGCGGCATCGCGTGCGCCTAGACGAGTTGAAGCCGCGCCTGCTCGTCGTGCAATTCGGCGGCCCGGTCGGAACGCGCGCTGATCTCGACGGCAAGGGCGACGCGCTGGCCGCCGAACTCGCGCGCCGGCTCGGGCTCGGCGACGCCTCCTGTTGGCATGTCGAACGCGATCGCATCGGCGAATTCGCGAGCTGGCTCAGCCTCGTCGCCGGCTCGCTCGGCAAGATCGGCCAGGACGCGGCGCTGATGGCGCAGAACGAAGTCGGCGAGCTTCGCCTGGCGGGCGGCGGCGGCTCGTCGGCGATGCCGCACAAGTCGAATCCGGTGCTCGCCGAGGTCCTCGTGACGCTCGCGCGGTTCAGCGCCGGCCTCGTCGGAACCCTACATCAGGGGCTCGTGGCCGAAAACGAGCGCTCCGGCGCCGCGTGGACGCTGGAATGGCTGACCCTGCCCCCGCTCGTCGCCGCGACCGCGACCGGACTGCGTCACGCAGCGACGATGTGCCAGGGCTTGCAATTCGTCTCAGCCCCCGATTTGATGAAAGTCTAACCAAGCGCCGCGAACTCGGGATCGAGGTTGCGCGTTGTACCCCTTGCGGGCCGGCGATGAGGGAGTATAGCTCCTTCTGCTCAGGGCCGGCCGTCGCGCGGCGCTCACTTCGGAAGATGCATGTTGCACGATCCTTCGCAGGTCGCCCCTGCTCCGGCGCCCGCGGGAAGTGCGCGCGACACGGCGAGCGCGCATAAAGGCGGCAACTTCCTGGTTTTGGCCTTGGGTTCGGTCGGCGTCGTGTTCGGCGACATCGGCACCAGCCCGCTCTATGCGCTCCAGACGGCCATGGGTCAGTTCAAGTCTGGCCTCGCGCCGCATGAGGTCATCGGGATCGTCTCTCTGATCATCTGGGCGCTGCTGATCGTCGTGACCGCGAAATACGTCCTGTTTCTGATGATGGCGGACAACAAGGGCGAAGGCGGCATCCTGTCGCTGATGGCGCTTGCTCGGATCGCGGTCGGGCAACGCACGACGCTCATCTTTCTCTTGGGGGTCGCGGGTTCGGCGCTATTTTCCGGCGACGCGATCATCACGCCCGCGATATCGGTGCTCTCGGCGCTGGAGGGGCTCAAGCAGGTGGACGCCGAGCTCGCGCGTTTCGTCCTGCCTGCGACCGTCGTGATTCTCGTTCTGCTGTTCCTCGCGCAGAGTCGCGGCACGGCCGGCGTCGCGGCGTTTTTCGGACCGATCATGGTCGTGTTCTTCGCCGTCAACGCGGTTCTCGGCATCACCCACATTCCCGCGGCCTGGAGCATATTGCGCGCGCTGAGCCCGCTTCCGGGACTGGCCTTCCTGTTCCTCCACGGCCCGATCGGCTTCATCGTGCTCGGCAGCGTCTTCCTCGCCGTTACCGGCGCGGAGGCGCTCTATGCCGACATGGGGCATTTCGGCCGGCGGCCGATCCAGTTCGCCTGGCTGTTTCTGATCCTGCCGGCGCTGATCGCCAACTATCTCGGCCAGGGCGCGTTGATCCTTGTCGACCCCAAGGCGGTCGAAAATCCGTTCTATCTGTTGGCGCCCGGCTGGGCGCTCGTGCCGCTGATTCTGCTCTCGACGGCGGCGACGGTCATCGCCAGCCAGGCGGTCATCACGGGGGCCTATTCGCTCGTCAGCCAGGCGATCCAGCTCGGCCTGCTGCCGCGTTTCGAGATCATCCACACCTCCGATTCCCAGGAAGGCCAGATCTACATTCCGCGCATCAACCGGATCCTGCTGCTCGGCGTGCTCGCGCTGGTGTTGCTGTTCCGCTCTTCCGATGCGCTCGCCAACGCCTACGGCATCGCGGTTTCCGGGACGATGGTAACGACGACGGCGCTCGCGTTCTTCGTGGTCTGGAAGCTCTGGCGTTGGCCGCTGTGGGGCGCGCTGGCGCTGGTCTGCGATTCCTGTCGATCGACGTCAGCTTCTTCATCGCCAATCTGTATAAGATTTTCGATGGCGGATGGGTGCCGTTGCTGCTCGGCTCGGCGACGTTCGTGGTGATGTGGACGTGGTCGCGCGGCAGCGCGATCCTCACGATCAAGACGCATCGCGATTCCATACCGATGCCTGATCTGATCAAGATGCTGGAGAAGTCGAAACCGGTGCGCGTTCCCGGCACGGCGGTGTTTCTGACCAGCGACCCCTCCGTGGCGCCGTCTTCCTTCATGCACAACCTCAAGCATAACAAGGTGCTGCACGAGCGCGTGGTGATGATGTGCGTCAAGACCGAGCCCAGCCCCCGCGTGGCGCCGGCCCAGCGCTATGAAATCCACGCTCTGTCGCCCGATTTCGTCACGGTGACCTTGCGCTTCGGCTATATGGAATCCCCGCGCATTCCCACCGCCCTCGCGGCGCTGCGCAAGGTCGGCGTCAAGTTCGACATCATGACGACGTCGTTCTTCCTCGGCCGACGCACGCTGAAGCCCGCGCAAAATTCCGGCATGCCGAAATGGCAGGACCATCTCTTCATCGCACTTGCCAAGCAGGCCGCCAACGCTCCCGACTTCTTCCACATCCCGTCCGATCGCGTGGTCGAACTGGGCGCGCAGATGAAAGTTTGACGCGGGGAATCGCCTCGCCGTCGCTGCCGCGCGCTACCCGCGCCGACCTCGGAACGCGAGGATGCCCGCGGCGCGCCTTCCCTAACCACGAGACCGAGCGTATAGGAACCGCCCAATTTACCAATGTGGGGCGAGGCATGGCGGGTCATAGTCAATTCAAGAACATCATGCACAAGAAGGGCAAGCAAGATGCGATCCGCTCCAAGCTCTTCTCGAAACTGGCGCGCGAAATAACCGTCGCGGCTAAGATGGGCCTGCCGGACATGGCGATGAATGCGCGCCTTCGCTCGGCCGTCCTGGCCGCCCGCGCGGAAAACATGCCCAAGGACAATATCGAGCGCGCCATCAAGAAGGCCGCCGGCGCCGACGGCGAGAGTTACGACGAAGTTCGCTACGAGGGTTATGCGCCGGGCGGGGTCGCCGTCATCGTCGAGGCGCTGACCGACAACCGCAACCGCACCGCCGGGGAAGTGCGCTCCTATTTCAGCAAGGCCGGCGGCGCGCTGGCGGAAACCGGCGCCGTCTCGTTCATGTTCGATCGCGTTGGCCTGATCGTTTTCGATCGAAAGGTCGCCACCGACGACGCGATGCTCGAGGCGGCGATCGAGGCGGGCGCCGATGACGTCGTCTCCGGACCTGATGAGCACGAGGTGACCACTTCGGTCGAGTTGCTGCGCGAGGCGCAGAAGGCGTTGGAGGCCAACTTTGGCGAGCCTCGCAAGGCCGCGCTCGTCTGGCGGCCGCAGAATACCGTGACGGTAGAGGACGAGGCGGGCGAGAAGATTTTGAAATTGATCGGCGCGCTCGAGGAAAACGACGATGTGCAGAACGTCACCGCCAATTTCGAGATTTCCGATGCGTTGATCGCGAAGCTCGAGGGCTGAGGTAAAGACAAAACGCCCGGTTCGGCGAAACCGAACCGGGCGACTTTTCAAATCGTTATCAAGCGCAGACCCAATTACCGTAGGCGCCCCACCAACAGCGGCGACCGTAGCCGCCGTGGTAGCCGTAGCCGTAACCACCATGGTAGTAGCCGGCATGGTAGCCATAGCCGCCATGGTAGCCGTAATGGTAGCCGCCGCCATGATAATAGTAGACGTGGTCGATGTCGGCCGCCGGCGACCGACTTTTCGACCGACGGCGCCGATAGCGTGAACGCCTCGGTCGAAGTCGCCGTCGCAGCCAGCATGGCGGCGACCGCGACCGCGCCGAGGGCGGGAGCAGCAAGAATACGCGAAGTCATGACATCCTCCTAATTGTTGTCAACGACCCTATTCATAAGCCCATGCGACTGAACGCCGCGTGAATAAATTATGGCTGTTCGCGGCGCGAGAGCGACTGCGCTCACTTTACGGGTCGTTTACCTCCGCTTATTAATCCGACCTCATGGATTTGTAGTTGAGAAAACACGCTTGCGATTGCTTTGCGGCCTCCGAGCACAGAATTCGCAGAACCGGAAGGTCGCGGCGGCCCGCGCCCTCGCGCGAGGCGCCGAGTTCAATGGCCTGGTCGCAAAAGCGTGGGGCGCAATCCGAACGGCTGGTTCGGACGCCGGACTATCCGAAACTAGCGGTCGGAAGTGTTGTTCAAAATAAGGGGGGCTCCTGCGTGGAGACACAAGTGTCATGCACCGCAAAGCGAGGCTCCGACTTGGCCGCACATGCTGCGGCCCTGGATTCCCGAGACATTCAAAGCGGGATACATGTTAGAGCCCCTTCCCCTCTCCCGCGAAGGGGGGAATTTGGGAAGGGGATATCCCATCATTTTGATCCTCGGGCGACTAGCCCACCGCCGTCTTCGCGCCCTCCGCCACTACCTCGCCGATCGCCTGATCGAGGATGGCGACGCCGCGCTCGATCTCCTCGCGCGTCACGGTGAGTGGCGGGGCGATGCGCCATATCGCGGCCATCGACCCCACGGAAACGATGTTCATGGAGAGTCCCAGCTCCATGCAGCGTGCAGTGATGGCGCGCCCGGTGGGGGCGTCCGGCGCGCGGGTCTCGCGGTCCTTGACCAGCTCGACGCCCTGCAACAGCCCGAAGCCGCGGACGTCGCCGATGATCTCATGCTTGTCCTGAAGATAACGCAGCCCCGCGCCTAGCCGCTCGCCCATCGCCAGAGCGCGGGCGTTCAGGTCCTCCTCCGCCAGGACGTCCAGCACGGCGAGCGCGACATGGGCCGGCAAGGGATCGGAGACGTGCGAAGTCGGATGGATGAAGCCCTTCTCATGGCAATCCGCATCCATCGCGTCGGAAATCACCGTGGCCGAGAGCGGCAGGCCGCCGCCCAGGGTTTTCGACAGAGTCAGCATGTCCGGCTCGACGCCGAAATGCTGGAAGGCGAAATCGCAACCGAGTCGCCCGAACGCGGTCTGCGCCTCGTCGAAGATCAGCAGCATGCCGCGCTTGTCGCAATGCGACTTCACCTTCCGCCAATAGCCCTCCGGCGGCACGATGACGCCGCCCGAGCTCTCCACCGGCTCGGCGATGACCGCGGCGAGCGAGCCGGTCGACTGCGCGTCGACCATGTCGAAGCCGACCTCGAGGCAAGTGCCGTCGCAGGCGTCCCGGCAATGCCGCACCGGGCAGTGATACGGGTTGGGCGCGGGCAGCGCCAGCGCTCCCGGCATCATCGGCCCGTAGCCCTGGCGGCCGGCGACGTAATTGACCGATTGCGCGCCGGAGGTCATGCCGTGCCATGAACCCGTATAGGCCACCACCTCGTATCTGCCGGAATGCATCTTCGCCAGTTTGAGCGCGGCCTCGTTCGCCTCGCCTCCGGTGCTGAGAAACAGCGACTTCGACAGATGCGGCGGCAGCATCGCGGCGAGTCGCTGCGACAGCGCCACCACCGGCGGGCTCAGCATGCCGCTGAAAAGGTGCAGCGCGCCCTCGCAGGCCTCGTGGATCGCCTCGACGATGCGCGGGTGGTTGTGTCCGAGCGTCGCGCACATCTGGCCCGACGTGAATCGAGGATTTCGCGTCCCTCGCTGTCCCAGATCATCGTCCCGCGCGCCTTTTCGATGAGGCGCTTTGCGAACGGCATCCCGTAGCGAATGAGATGTGCATCCCAAGGCTCGTTGGTCAGATGCGGCTTCGACATTGGCTTCCCCTTGCTCCGGCAACGTCAATGAGCTTACATCGGCAGCGACGCCGCGTGATTTCTTTTTGAACGCGCATTTCGTGGAAACTTCTCGCCATTTCTCATTTTTGAGAAATTTGGCGACGCCGAAAGTGGGTTTCACTTGCGAATCCAAAAGCCGGCAGATCCGGCCGATACGCCGCTCGACGCCATCGACAGGCGGATTTTGCGGGTTCTGCAATATGACGCGGCGATCGCCAACCAGGCGCTGGCCGACGAGATCGGCCTGTCGCCGCCGGCTTGCCTGAAGCGGGTGCGCCGGCTGCGCGCCGCCGGAATCATCGAGCGGACCGTCGCCCTGATGGCGCCGGAGAAGCTGGGTTATCCCCTGCTGACCGTGGTGCGCATCAAGCTCGATCGCCCTCAGGAGACGGTGATGCGCGACTTCGAACGCCGGATGCGCGAACTGCCGCGCGTCGCGCAGTGTCTCACCGTCGCCGGCGACATCGACTACATCATCCTGGTGCGCAGCAAGGACGTGGCGCATTACCAGGACTTCGCCCGCCAGATCCTCGCGACCGCCCCCGGTATCCGCTCCTACACCAGCGAGGTGGTCCTCGAGGTCGGCAAATGGACCGCCGAATTCCGGTGGAAGACGGTGACGCCGCCTGGGACGCCCGCGCCCCGCGATCTC
>CAVOLE010000043.1:0-27927 GCA_963696665.1 uncultured Alphaproteobacteria bacterium | reverse complement strand
GGCTGTCGAGCGCGGTTACAAGGCGCGCGCCAACCCGCGCTCGAGCGGCCTCATGGCGTGCGCCGGGCCTATGTCCGCAGCGTCGCCCGCCCCGCTCGTCGCGTCGGTTAATCTCACGATATGCTGCTCGCCCCGGTCCGGGCCGGCGACGACCGCAACCAGAACGCCGCCCGGTCGAATGAGGCGCCGGAAGGCCTCCGCAGGCGGCTCGATGAGGCCGTGGACGATCACCCGATCGTAGCGATCTCCCGAAGCGTGATGCTCGAATCCGTCCGCCCAATGCACTGTGACATTGGCGAGTCCGAAGGCCTTGATCCTTGCGGAGGCCTCGAGCGCCAGCGTCTGGAAGCGTTCGAGCGACACGACATTGTTCGTAAGCTGGGCCAAGAGCGCGGCGCAATAGCCTGTTCCTGTTCCGATTTCGCATACACGGTGCGCCGGCTGGACGTTGAGCGCAGCGATCATCGCGGCGACGATCGAAGGCGGCGGCGACGTCTGTCCGCAGCCGATCGGCAGCGCAATGTCGCGCGCCGAAATGTCGGCGAACCGCGGCGGCATGAAGAGGGCGCGCGGGGCGCGCTCGAGCGCCCGCAAAAGCTTGAGGTCGTTGATGCCCCTCGCCCGCATGGCGAGCGTGAACTGGGCGCGCTCTTCTGATTCGGCCACCGTCATGACGGTCCTTATCCCGCCGATCAAGTTTCGTTTGCGTCAACGGCGGGCGAACGCCTCCTCGAATCGCAGACGCGAATCATGGTCGGTGAGATCGAGCCTCAGCGGCGTGATCGAGATTTTGTTGGCCGCTAGCGCCGCGAGGTCCGTCCCCTCCCCCTGCTCGTACGCGCTCCGTTGGAACATCAGCCAGAAGTACGGCATGCCGCGGCCGTCGCGCCGCTCCTCGACCCGCATCAATTCCGCGTTGCGCCGTCCCTGGCGGGTGAGGTCGATCCCCGCCACCTCGGACGCCGGGCAGGCCGGAAAGTTGATGTTGACGAGCCCGCCGGGAGCGATTCCGGCGGCCAGAATTGTGCGGATGACCGGCGCCGCATGGGTTTCCGCCGCGTCCCATTCGATCTTCGCCCGGCCGACCGCGCCACCATAGGCCTGCGAGAGCGCAATCGATGGAATGCCAAGCAGCGCCCCCTCCATCGCGCCGGCGATGGTGCCCGAATAGGTGACGTCCTCGGCGACGTTCTGGCCGCGGTTGACGCCGGAAAGGACGAGATCGGGCGGGCGATCGGCCAAGATTTTCCTGACCCCCATAATGACGCAGTCGGTCGGGGTGCCTTTCAAGGCGAAACGCCGCGGGCCGATTTCCCGCAAGCGGAGCGGGTCGCTCAAGGAGAGCGAATGCGCTACGCCCGACTGGTCGTTTTCCGGCGCGACGATCGTCACGTTGTCCGACAGCTCGCCCGCAATTAATTCAAGGAGCTTGAGCCCCGCCGCGTGAATGCCGTCGTCGTTGGTGAGCAGGATTTGCATGGGGACGCGTTTTCGCACGGCCCGTGCGTGGAGGCGAGCGGGTTCTGCCAGAAAAACGATTTGCGCGACGCTCGGGTTGGAGGCGCGCCGACAGGCGGCTCGCTATGGCGCCGCCCTATTGCTTGACCAGCACGTCGGCGTTTCCGACCCTCCGCAGGACATTGACCGACACATCGGACGCGTGGCGCTGCAAGAGGATATCGACTTGGCTTGCGCCAACCGTCAGCGAGCGAATGATGACCCGATCCATAAAATCCGGCAGCGCCGGCCGCCGAAAGCAGACCTGCTCCGCCTCGAAGACGAACTCGAGGCCGAGGCAGGCTTGCAACAGCGCCAGCGGCGCGGCGCTCGCCCATGCCTGCGGAGAACAGGCGACCGGATAGAGCGTCGGCCCTTTGCCGGGCGTGCGCCTGAGCCCGCAGAACAACTCCGTTGGGCGACGCAAGTCCATATAGCGCGCCGTGCTGTAAAGAGCCGTCAGAAGCCGCTGGGCTTCCCGCCTCAGGCCATACCGGGCAAAGCCGAGGCCGATGAGCGCATTGTCGTGCGGCCAGACCGAACCGTTGTGATAGGACATCGGGTTGTACCGCGCTTCAGACGAAGCGATCGTCCTGATGCCCCAGCCGGTGAAGAAGGTCGGGCCCAGAAGCTGCTCCGCGACCGCCACCGCTCTTTCCTGCGAGACGATGCCGGCGAACAACAAGTGACCGGCGTTTGACGACCGCACTCGGCAAGGGCGCTTCGGCCCGTCGAGCGCGAGCGCGTAGGTGCCGATATCGGGGAGCCAGAACGCCTCCTCGAATTGGATCCTGAGATCTTCCGCCTCGCGTTCAAGTTCGTCGGCGCGTTTGGCGAGGCCGCGGGCGGCGGCCATCTTCGCCGCAAGCCGCTTTGCGGCGAAGACATAACCTTGGACCTCGCAGAGCGCGATCGGACCTTCCGGGTTGCTGCCGTCGGCATGGAATATGGAATCCGGAGATCCTTCCACCCCTGGTTGGTGAGGCCGGTCTCGTCACCCTGATATTCGACGAATCCGTCCCCGTCCCTGTCGCCGTAGGCGTCGATCCAATGCAGCGCAGCCTCGATGTTCGGCCATAGCTCCGAAATCGTCGCCAAGTCCCTGGTCCGCTCGTAGTAGAGGCCTGCGAGCATGACGAACAAGGGCGTGCTGTCGACGGAGCCGTAGTAGAAGGCGAACGGGACCTCGCCGAGGCGCGCCATCTCCCCTGAGCGCATTTCGTGCAATATTTTCCCGGGTTCGGCTTCCGACTCCGGTCGTATGTCCTTGGCCTGGGTCGCAGCGAGGAAGCGCAGCACGCCCTTGGCCACCGTCGAATTGAGCCACATCATTTCGATCGAGGTGATGATCGCGTCGCGGCCGAAGGGGGTCGAGAACCAGGGGATGCCGGCGTAAGGGATGGCGCCTTGCGGAGTGTCGGTCATCAGCATGTAGAGATCGGCGACCGCCCGGCACAACACTTCGTTAAATATGTCGTTGGACGTCTCGACCGAAGCGGCGCGAGCGGTCGATGCGACCAAGGCGCGACGGGCGTCACGCAAACCGACGAAGAATTGCCGGACCGGGCTCTGCTCGTGCGTGCGCTCCTCGCACGCGACCGTCATGAACAGGGAGGCGCGCTCGCCGGGGTTGAGCTCGACGAGAAAGCGGGCGCTGTCCTTGCCAATCTCCACCGGCCTCGGATCGAATGCGATCGTGGTGCGGCGCACGACGCCGTCGAGACCGTGGTACAAGAACACAACGCCGTTCTCTCCGGGCCTGGTTTCAATCGTCCCTCGGCGTTCCCGCCTATGGCCGCGAAGCTCAAAGATATCAGCGAAGTCCGCCGAGAAATAAAACACAAACTCGAAGGCATGCGCTTCGCAGCCAAAGTTGTGCACGCCGAGCCGCTCGTAGCACGCACCGTCGAAGAGGAACTTTGAGCGAGCGATCTGGAGCGTGTCTCGCGCAAGCTCGAGCTTGCCGGCCTTGACAAGATCGGGGTTGGTGAGGTCCGCGTTGAGGAGCGCGTTGTTGTCCTGGACGGTGGAGCTCAGCAGGAGCGGCCGCTGCCCGTTGACCAGAACGCGCAGGTCGGAAAGGAAGCGGGTGTCCTTGTGAAAGACGCCTTCCGGGCTGCCGCCGCGGGAGGAGACGTCGCCGTAATGGTCGAACACGGCAAATGTGTCGCCGTGCTTGAGGGTCCGCGGACGCCGCTCCAGGATGGAGGTCGTCGCCGAGATGTAGAAAGGATTTTGGACCGCTTCCGCCTTCGAGGACTCCAGCGCTGCGTGGCTGCTCAGATTTGTTACTGTCAACCCGTCATTCCCTGTTTCTTCTGCGCGGTCGCGCCCAAAGGCGACTGTTGCCCATTGATCCTGCGCCCAAGAGGCGTCCGAAGCGGCGGCGGTTCGGCGCCGCGCCACGCCTTGCCGCCGACGGCAAGCGCGATGGGTTCGGCTGCGAGCGATTGATAGACGCGCACATAATCGCGGGCCACGCGCTCGATGGTGAACCTTTGCTCGAACCGCTCGCGCACGGCTTGGCGGCTGAGCGAGCGGGCTTTGTGGACGGCGGCGACCGCTTCGTCGATATCCTCGACCATATAGCCGGTGACGCCCTCATCGACCACTTCCGGGACGGAGCCTCGGCGCCAGGCGACGACCGGGGTTCCGCAGGCCATCGCCTCGATCTGCACGAGACCGAACGGTTCTGGCCAATCGATCGGAAACAACAACGCCGAGGCCCCGCCGAGGAAGGCCTGCTTTTCGCTGTCGTTGATTTCGCCAATGTATTCGACGCCGGGTCCTTTGAGGAGCGGACGGATCATCTCGCTAAAATAGCTTTCGTCGACTTTATCGACCTTGGCGGCGAGTTTGAGGGGAACGCCGGCGCGCTTGGCGATCTCGATCGCCCGATCAGCACGCTTTTCCGGGCTGATGCGGCCGAGAAACGCCAGATATCCACCCTCCCCTGCCGCCGAGAACGAATAGAGGTCCGGAGGGAGACCGTGCAGCACAGTCGCGACCGACTGCGCCGGCAGGAGCCTTCGCTGATCGTCAGAGATGGAAACGAGCGGCATCTCGGGGAATTCGTCAAGCAGCAGTTGGTAGAAGGGAAGGTCCAGCCGGCCGTGCAGCGTCGTCACCGAAGGTGTTCCCAGACTGCGTACGAGCGGAAAGTGGAAGAAATCGGAGTGAAAATGCGCGATGTCGAAGTCGCCTGCGCGCCGCCGGATCTTCTCGAGCTGCAGCACGATGTAGGGCCCCGAGTTGGTGACTTGCGCGAGGCGAAGCGCCGTCGGAGCGCAGGGAACCAGTTCGGCCGCCGTTACGGAGTTGCCGCTTGCGAAAAGCGTCACCTCATGTCCCTGCCGCACCAGCTCTTCCGTCAAGTAGGAAACAATCCTCTCGGTCCCGCCGTAGAGTTTCGGCGGAACGCTCTCGATCAATGGTGAAATCTGCGCGATTCTCATCCCCGGAACTCCCTCTCGTCATGGTGCCGAGGGGAACGACGGGCAGCCCTCTGAAGTTCCGTCACGCCAAGAGCGCGCTTCTGCCGAGAGTTCAACAAGGGTTGTTGTCAAAGGTATGGCGAGCGATGGCGCTTGGCCGCGTTGGTGCGATCGCCGTCCAATCCTGGCGCCCAGCATTCAATTCGACCGACTTCGGCGCTAGAGTTCGCGGGCGCGTCCGATGTTCAGCTCGGGCGCGCCGACTCATCGTCAACAACACAAAGGAGGACGGCGCCGCGCATGGATGGTCAGGACATCGCCAAAGAGGTCATCGCGGTCCTGGAGACTGGCCGCCAAATCGCGCCCTTCTCCAAAGCCAATCCCGATTTCAGCCTCGATGAAGCGTACCGGGTCACAGCGTCGGTCCGGGCGAAGAGAGAGGCGCGCGGCGAACGTCCCGTCGGCCGCAAGGTCGGCTTCACCAATCGGACCATCTGGGCCGAATATGGCGTGTACGCGCCGATCTGGGGCTATGTCTACGACAGCACAGTGCGTGACCTCACGCGCGAGCCGCTCGAGGTTGCCTTGAACGGCCTGGCCGAGCCCCGCATCGAGCCGGAGATCGTGTTTGGCCTTGGCGCGCCTCCCGCGCCCGGCATGGACGAGCAGGCGCTTATCGGTTGCGTCGATTGGGTCGCCCACGGCTTCGAGATTGTTCAGTCGATCTTTCCGAATTGGTCGTTTCGAGCGCCAGACACCATCGCGGCCTACGGTCTCCACGGGAGGCTCTTCATCGGACCCCGCCATTCGGCTGAGACGCGCCGGAAGGAGTGGGCGCGCGAGCTTTCGCGCTTCGAGATCGATCTCATTTGTAACGGAGCGCATATCGATCATGGCGTCGCGGCCAACGTCCTCGACGGGCCTCTGTTCGCCTTGCGCCATCTGGCCGAAACGCTGGCGCAAGATCCGCTCAGTCCGCCGCTCTCGCCGGGAGAAATCGTGACCACCGGAACGCTCACCCGCGCCTTTCCAGTCGCGGCAGGCGAGGAATGGAGCACGAAGCTGAGCGGCGTTTCTCTGGAAGGCGCTCGAATCCGCTTTGTCTGATCGTGCGGGCCCTGGGCCATCGCGGAAGCTTTCGCTCCCATCACATGCGATTTAAAATGATTTCAATGTGATTTCGAGCCCCGTAAGGGCGCTTTGACCAGCCCGCGTTGTAAGTGGGGGTCTACAAAAATGGACCTTGACTTGTGCACCGCGCTCCACGCAATCTTAGGTTGTAGAGTGATTCTCGCGTCCAGTTCGACGCTTGAAGGTTGCAAGGCGCGGAGGCTAAGACTTTGGACATTCTCGCTGTTTACGGCGCCGGCAGCGCCCTTACGACGCTTGCATTCCTCGTCTTCTGCTTTCGCGCAGGCGAGGCGCCGTACAATGATTGAGGTTCCGCCCGATTTCCTCAACGTCGTGTTTACGCTGCTCATCGTGGCGGCCAGCATCACCCGGTCAAAGCAGCGGTCCGTCGGATAAAAGGCTTTCGGACCCTGATTCACGAAATTTCGTAGCCCGGCGCGTCCGCGGCGAGCCGTCTTAGGGCTGCACACTTCCCTGTGAGTTGGGAACTCTTCCATTTTGACGGCGTTGACCGGTGAGCATGGCCTTTGATGGAGCTCACCGATGCGAAACACCATTATCAGGGCGACGATAGCGGGCTTGGCAGCGCTGTCCTTGCCCGGGGCCGTCGTCGCCACCAGTGAACCGGCCGCAGCGGCCCATTTCCACGGAGGAGGCGGCTGGCATGGCGGCGGATGGCATGGCGGCGGATGGCATGGCGGCGGATGGCATCGCGGCTGGCGCGGCGGCGGTTGGGCTGGCCCGGCAATCCTCGGCGGTCTGGCGGCCGGAGCGCTGCTCGCGGCTCCTTATGCCTATGGCTACGGCTACGGACCCTACGGCTATGGCGGCTATGGCGGCTGCACATCCTATCAGCCGATGTATGACGCCTATGGCAACTACCTTGGCCAGCAGCTGGTCAACGCCTGCTAGCGAGCAGCCTCGATCCGCGTAAGCCCGCCCATATAGGGCCGCAAGACGTCCGGGACGGCGACTGAGCCGTCCGGCTGCTGGTAGGTTTCGAGAACCGCGATCAACGCCCGGCCGACCGCGACGCCGGAGCCGTTGAGCGTATGAACGAAACGGGTCGACTTGGCGTCCGCGCTCTTGGCGCGGGCGTTCATCCGCCGGGCCTGAAAGTCGCCGCAGATGGAGCAGGAGGAGATTTCGCGAAATCGCCCCTGCCCCGCGAGCCACACCTCGATGTCATAGGTCTTCTGGGCGGCGAAGCCCATGTCGCCCGTGCAAAGGGCGATCGTGCGGAAATGCAGGCCGAGCCGCTTGAGCACCTCCTCCGCGCAACCTGTCATGCGCTCATGCTCGTCGGGCGACTGCTCGGGCGTCGTGATCGAGACAAGCTCGACCTTCTTGAACTGGTGCTGGCGGATCATGCCGCGCGTGTCGCGCCCCGCGGCCCCCGCCTCCGCCCGAAAGGACAAAGTCCCTGCGGTGAAGCGCAGCGGCAGGGTCTTTTCGTCGACGATGCTCTCGCGCACCAGATTCGTCAGCGGGACTTCCGCGGTCGGGATTAGGCCGAACCGCGCGCTCTTGATGCTGCTGAGCCTGCTCGCCAGCGCGGCCTGGGCGTCGAGCGGGTCCAGGAGCGCGATCTCTTCGTCCGCCGGCTGGCGTAGAACCTCGCCGCTCACGGCCCAGAACTGATCCTCCTCGAACTTCGGCAGTTGCGCGGTGCCGAACATGGCCGCGTCGCGCACCAGAACCGGCGGTGCGACCTCGACATAGCCATGCTCGCTCGTGTGCAGGTCGAGCATGAATTGCTCGAGCGCGCGCTCGAGCCGCGCCAGCGCGCCCTTGAGCACCACAAAGCGGGCGCCCGACAGTTTCGCCGCGGCGTCGAAATCCATGAGGCCCAACGCCTCGCCGATCTCGAAGTGCTCGCGCGGCTTGTTCATTCCGCTGAGATCCGGCGGAGCGCCATAGCGGCGGAGCTCGACATTGTCGTTCTCGTCCTTGCCGTCCGGCGTATCGTCGGCCGGCAGGTTCGGGATCGCCGCCAGCTCCGCCTCGAGCGCCGCGCCGGCCTCCCGCTCCGCCGCCTCGAGTTCCGGCATCGTCGCCTTGAGCCCTGCGACCTCGGCGCGATAGTTGTCCGCCGCGACAATATCCTTGCGCGCCATCGCCAATCCAACCTGCTTGGAGGCGGCGTTGCGCCGCTCCTGGGCGGTCTGAAGCGCCAGGATCGCCGCCCGGCGTTTTTCGTCCAGCAGGACCAGCGATTCCGCGCGGAGGCCAAGCCCGCGGCGGCGCAGGCCTTCGTCAAAAGCTTCAGGATTCTCGCGGATCGCTCGGATATCGTGCATGATCTGACCTTAACCGGCGGCGCGCGGCGCCGGCGTCGCCGCCAGGAGCTTAGGCCGAGCCCGCCCATAGCAGAACCTCATCGGACCGCTCAACAGCTCGCCCGCCCGCATGCCGTCGAAATCCGCTCAGCGCGCCAGATTCCTCGGCGTTAGCCTCCGGCGATTAAGGTCGACGCAAGCCCTGCGCGCGATTCCGTCCGCGCCGTGGCGTTCAGCCAGTCTGTCCTAGGCTTCTAAGCGACGCGCGCCAGCGCGACCGGGCGTGATGCGCGCTGGACTCTCGGCAGGGTGACCAGCGCCGCGGCGCCCCGGTCGGGCCTGGATTGGAGGCGCAGCGTGCCGCCATGCAATTCGACCAGCGAATTGGCGATGGCGAGACCGAGGCCCGACCCCTTCATCCCGTTGATCATGACCGTGGCGGCCTGTTCGAATGGCCGACCCAGCCGCACAAGGTTCTCCGCCGCAATTCCGGGGCCGTTATCCTCGACCGTGAAATGGATGAGCTCGGCGCCCGCAGCGGCGCCGATTGAGATTTCGCCGCCCTCAGGCGCGAATTTCACCGCGTTGCGCATAAGGGTCGTGAGGATGCGCTCGACCGCAGTGGGGTCCGCCTCGACCGTCACCTCGGCGCCGACGTCGACCCTGACCGCAACCCCCTTCTCGCGGGCGGTCGACGCGATGTCGAGCACCGCCCGGCTGACCGCCTGTTCGGCGCGGAAGCGCGCGTAAGTAAGGCTCTCCCGACCCGCCTCGAGCCGCGCCATGTCGAGGACGTCACTGACCACGCGCAACAGATGCTCGCCGCTCGAGAGAATGTGGGCGCAATATTCGCCGTACTTTTTCGAGCCCAAAGGTCCGAATGTCTGGCCTCCCATCAGTTGCGAGAAGCCGATGATCGCGTTGAGCGGCGTGCGCAGCTCATGGCTCATATTGGCGAGGAATTCCGCCTTGGCGCGGTTGGCGGCCTCGGCAAGTGATTTCTGCTCGTGATAACGCTCGGCAAGCTCGGCAAGCTGTTGGGCCTGCTCTTCGAGCGACCGGCGCGATTGCCTGAGCTCCGCGACGGTCGCCAGAAGCAGTTGCTCGGAGGCAAACAGCTTTTGCTCACGACCGTCTCCGCCCTTGAGCGCACAGAGGCCCGCCGCCGCGACCATGAGCCCAACGGCCAAGGCAAGCAGGAGCGCCGTGGTCAGCGCCATGCGGCGCCAGGCGAGGAGATGACCATCGACGGGCGAGGCAAACGCCACCCTGGTCAGAGTCCCCGGCAGCACCCGCACGGCGGCGAATTGATCGCCGCCCCGCTCAGTCTGGATGCGGATCGCGCCGCCCTCAATGTCGCCGGCTGGGACGTGTTTTGCGCGGCGCGCTAGGGCCGCCAATTCGGAGGCGTCCTGCGCCCCGTCATAGTCGACCACACGGCCGTCGCGGTCGATGAGCACCGACTGCGCGAGGCGCTCATCGGGATGAGCGTTAAGAATGCTGCGAAAAGCCTTAGCTTCGGACGCCTGCGGATCGGCGCTCAGCGCCGCGCTGAGCCGCTCTGCGAGCAGCGTTGCGCGCATGTCGACCTCGCGCGCGCCGGCGCTGAGCGCCAGATCGCGCTCGACCCGCAGATGCTGCGCGACGAGCGCGACGACGCAGACGATCGCAAGGGCGAGGGCGAGGCCAACCGGAACCGCCGAGGCGACGCGCCGTCGGCGCACCGCGGCGCCCGGACCGCGAGGATGTGCGCGCTTGAGCGCCCTCGTCGGCCGGTGAGCCCATGCCTCGGCGAAGCGAAACGCCGTTTCCCCGCTCAGTATCTCAGCTGGTCCCACTGGATAAGCGTCCCCGTTTGCCGCGCTTCCCGCGCGTCATCGCCATTCCCAGACTTCGCCACAAATTACACTCGGACTGCCGCCTTAACGCCCGAATCACTACGATAAGAATCCTTGTGCGAATCTTTGTCTAGTCCTTGACAACGCGTAAGGCGCAAAAATTGTGACCGAAGGGCGCCGGTACGGAAATGTGCAATAGCCGATCGGCTGGCAGGCGTTGACGCTGCACCGTCATCGCGAGGAGGCCGAAGGCCGACGCGGCGATCCAGGGATGAAGCGCGACGCCCGATGATCTCTGGATCGCCATGTCGCCATAGCCCGTCCGGAAGGACGGGCGTCTCTCGACGCCCTATGGCTCCTCGCGATGACGGCTGAGGCCGATTTGGCGGCTCGTCAGCCCAGGCTGCGGGTCACGATGTCGCGGACATCCGGCGACAGCGACGGTTTCAAGGCGATGCGCCGCAGCATCGCCTCGGCATGGCCGCGGCGGACATCCTCGAGCGAACGCCACGACCGCATGGCGGTCAGGAGCCGCGCGGCGATCTGCGGATTTGTCGGGTCGAGGGCGGTGACAACTTCCTCAAGCAAGGCAAAGCCCGCGCCGTCGGCGCGGTTGAATTCTCTCTGGTTGGCCGTGAACCCGCCGATCAGCGAACGCACCCGATTGGGATTGGCGAGCGAGAAGGCGTGGTGGTTCATCAGCCCTCGCACGCGCTCCAGCGTCTCGGGCTCGGGGATCTGCGCCTGGAGCGCGAACCATTTGTCGAGGATGAGGGGCTCGGCCGCATAGCGCCGCTCGAATGCATCGAGCGCATGTTCACGATTGTCGTCCGGCTTGAACGCGATCGCCGTGAGCGCCCCGAGGCGCTCGGTCATGTTGTCGGCGTCGGCGAGCTGGCGATGGGCGAGCTCCAGCCCCTGGATCACATCGCCGTCGACGAACAGGCCAAGCGCCACGTTGCGCAAAGCGCGGCGGCCGGCCGACGCCGCGTCGGGCGCGAAGGGCGCCGCATCCGCGAGCTCGGCGTGCAGCGCGGCGAGCGAGCCGGCGTAGGTGCGCCCGAGCGCGCCGCGCATGGCCTTCCGCGCAGCGTAGATCGCGTCCGGATCGACGTCCTCGCCGATCTCGCGCGCGATGTCGGCTTCCGTCGGCAGGCTCATCGCGAGCGCCGCGAAGGCGTGATCGATGCGCCCTGCCCGCACGTCCTCGATCAAGGCGCCGAAGGCCGCCGCAAGGCCGCCGTTGCGCTCGGGCGCGCGGCCATCCCGAATCGCCTTGACGCCCCGCAAGAGGATCCGCGTCGCGAGACTCTGCAGCGACTGCCAGCGATTGAAATTGTCGCTGTCGTGTCGCGAGAGGACGATGAGATCCTCTTCGGTCAGGTTGTCGTCAACGCGCACCGGTGCGGAGAAACCGCGCAGGAACGACAGGGTCGGGCGCTGAGGGACATCGCGAAAGACGATCGACCGCTCGGCGTCCTTAAGCTCGAAGACGCCGCTCTTAAGCTCCTCCGCGCTCGCATCCGACGACGTCAGCGGCATATCGCCGCCATTGGAGCCCACCAGGCCGAGCGCGAGCGGCATCGTCATCGGCAGCTTGACGTTTTGCCCCGGCGTCGGAGCCAGCGATTGGGCAATATCGAGCCGATAGGTCTTGGCTGCGGCATCGTAGGCGCCGCGAACCGTGACCTTCGGCGTGCCGGCCTGATTGTACCAGCGCATGAATTGGGAGAGATCGCGTCCCGAAACCGTCTCGAAACAGCCGAAGAAATCCTCGACCGTCGCCGCTTGGCCGTCATAACGCTCGAAATAAAGATCCATGCCGGCGCGAAACGCATGTGCGCCGATCAGGCGCTTCAGCATCCGCACGACCTCGGCGCCTTTCTGGTAGACGGTCGCAGTGTAGAAATTGTTGATCTCGTGATAGACTTCGGGGCGCACGTTGTGCGCGAGCGGCCCCGCGTCTTCGGGAAACTGAGCCGCGCGCAGCGTGCGCACGTCGCCGATGCGCTCGACCGGCGCCGAGCGCATGTCGGCGGAAAAGTCCTGGTCGCGGAAGACGGTCAGGCCCTCTTTGAGGCAGAGCTGGAACCAGTCGCGGCAGGTCACGCGATCGCCGGTCCAGTTGTGAAAATATTCGTGCGCGATCACGCCTTCGATATTGGCGTAGTCGTCGTCGGTCGCCGTCTCGGGCGACGCGAGGACATATTTGTCGTTGAATACGTTGAGGCCCTTGTTCTCCATCGCGCCCATATTGAAATCGGAGACGGCGACGATGTTGAAAATGTCGAGATCGTATTCGCGACCATAAGTCCGTTCGTCCCAGGCCATCGATCGCTTGAGCGCGTCCATGGCGTAACGCGCGCGCTCCTCCCGGCCATGCTCGACATAGATCGCGAGCGCGACTGTCTTGCCGGAAGCGGTGACGAAGGAATCCGTGATCGAGCCCAAGTCGCCGGCGACCAGGGCAAAGAGATATGAGGGCTTCTTGTGCGGGTCGCGCCAGATAGCGAAGTGACGGCCGGGCGTGTCCGCTTCGCCGGCGGTTTCGAGATTGCCGTTGGACAGAAGCACCGGCGCCTCGGCCCGATCCGCCTCGAGCCGGACGCGATAGGTCGAGAGCACGTCGGGGCGATCGAGAAAATAAGTTATGCGCCGGAACCCCTCCGCCTCGCATTGCGTGCAATAGGCGGAGCCGGTGCGATAGAGCCCCATGAGCTTGGTGTTGGCCGCCGGATCGAGACGCGTCTCGATCGTGAGCGTGAACGCGCGCCGAGGTGGCCGGCGCAGCAGGAACCCGGATGGGCTCGCCTCGAAACTGGCCGCATCGATCGGCTCGCCGTCCAGTCGGGCGGAAATGAACGCGAGCTCGTCGCCATCGAGCGCAAGCGGCGCGCCCTCCCGACCGGCAGGATTGGGGCGCATCGACAGGGTCGAGACAACGCGCGTCGTATGAATGTCGAGCGACACGTGAAGCTCGACGTGGTCGATCAAATAGTCCGGTACGCGATAGTCGCTGAGGCGAACAGGTTGTCCGTCCGATGGACGCATGGGCGCGGCCTTTCGAAGGTGCGGGAGCTGCTTGGATCGGCGCCCGTCATCAGGAGCCGGATAATGGTGTCGCTATGGTCCTCGCTGAAGGGCGAGCGTTTCGCGGGCGGTGGACGTTGTGTCAATACGGATCACGATTGGCGCCCTTCCAAAGCCTCAATGCGGCCGCGCAGATCGCCGTCCTGCGATCATGAGCGAACGGATGTCCTCGCGCACCGCATCGAGCGTATGGCCGACTCGCGTAACGAGCCGGATCAGCATGTCCATATCGCTGTGCAGGGTGCGTATATCGTCGCGCTGGGCGATGAACTGGCGGCCCAGCCAATCCAGGGTCACGTTTTCAGGCAATTCGGTCATTTCGTCGGTTCTCCCGTGGCGCGGCCAGAATCGCCCTCCCTAATGTGGCGCGAGGTCCTTGCCGATGCCGACCAAGTCCTTGGTGCGCTGCTGCCGATCACCCCTCCCCGGCACTGCGGAAAGGAGATGACCTGGCCCTCCCGGCCACTCTCGCCATTGGCGTAGATCAAGCAGGACTTCTCCTTGTACGCAATCCAGGCCTGCTCTTCGGCAAGCAAGTCTTTTGCGGTTTGGCCGCTCGCCAGCCGGTAGGTCTGCTTCCACGCCGCGTTCAGGGCGTCGTCCGCCCGCTTGAGATAAGCTTTGCCGCACCCGTCAAAGTCGACATTCGAATTCGCCATCTTTATGCACGCGTCATAGGCGGCGTCCGCCCGCGCCGCGCTTGAGCCTATGACAGCGAGACCCAAAAAGGCCGCCAGCAGCCTGACCATCGTCAAGACCCTCTCTCATGCCCGCCATTTCGTGAGCTCCGCTCAGGCCGGAGCGAAGCCGATCATCGCGGCGGGGGTAAACATGAGCCCGTAGCGGCGCAAGGTCTTTTGCAAAGACGGCGGCGGCGCCTCGCCGCTGGTGAAGATCGCAGTCCCTTCGTGGCTGGCCGCCGCGCCGGAGCCCATGCCGATCAACGCATCGAGGCGGCGCGCAATCGCCGGCGCCGGATCGACGAATCCGACCGGCCAGGGCGACAGGCGCTCGAGCCGGTCCACGATAAGCGGAAAATGGGTGCAGGCGAGCACGATCTGGTCCGTGCGGCGGCCGTCGTGTTCGACAAAGCATGGACCGATCTCGCGCTCAATCTCAGCGTCCTCGACAGCTTCGTCGCGCATGACGCGCTCGGCGATGACGGCGAGAAGCGGCGAGCCGACCAGCGTCACCTCGCAATTGGCGGCGTGATCGCGCACCAAAGCGTGGGTGTAGTCGCGCGCCACCGTCCCGCGCGTCGCCAGCACGCTGATCAGTCGCGATCGCGACGCCGCCCCGGCCGGCTTGATCGCCGGCACGGTGCCGACGAACGGCAGGCGCGGATAGGCGGCCCTCAAGGGGGGCAGCGCGAGCGTCGAGGCGGTTGAGCAGGCGATGACGACAATATCGGGCTCGGTCTCGCCGATCAGTCGAGCCATCACAGTCTCGACCCGGGCGACGAGCGCCGCTTCACTGAGCCTGCCGTATGGGAAGGCCGCGTCGTCGGCGGCGTAGACGATTTCGACGTCCGGCCTTAGGCGCCTGATCTCGGCCAGCACCGAAAGCCCGCCCAGTCCGGAATCGAACACGAGCGCCCGCGGGGCGCGCGACGGCGCGGCCGGCTTGGCGTCCAATTCACCGATCAAACTTGGGGGCGTCTCGCCGCCCCCACCCCCTGCCCGGTTCATGGAGCGACGGCATACGCGAATCCGGCCCACGCGGCAAAGTGACCAATTCGGCCATTGACCGAATGTGAGCGATTCAGCCAAGGAAACACAGAGCGCCTTCGCGAGAGGAATTGCGGGCTGACCGCCACGTTGTTGTCCGAGGCCGATTTCACGGCCGAACCGGTGGAGCGCCTTGACGCGCCCGACCCGCCGACGCCTGCCGAGCGCCGGGGCCACGCGTTCGCGCTCATTTTGGCGGTCGCGCTCCACCTGCTCATTCCGGTCTCGTTATTCCTCTACTATTGGCTTTGGCCACACCCGGTTCCGACTGTCGTGCAGGAAATTCCGGTCGAGATCGTCCAGGAAGAGCCGCCGCCCCCGCCCAAGCCGAAGCCGCCGCCGCAGGAGAAACCGAAGCCGCCGCCTCAGCCCTTGTCTGAAAAGCCGGCTTATGACGCCCCCGCGGCCCCGACAGAAGAGAAGGTCAACCGCGAATCGCCTGACAAGAAGACGGAGGCCAAGGCGACGCCCGACGTCCCTCCTCCGCCGAATCCGGGGGCGTCGCCGAAAGCGGACGCGCCGGCGCCCGCGCCCCACCCGGCGGAAGAGCAAAAAGGCGAGTCCGCGCCGCCCGCGCATGATCTGAAGCCCGAGCCTGAAGGCGAACTCCCCGCAGACCAGAACCCGAAGCCTCAGGACAATCCCGCTCAGGCGGCCGCCCCTGCGGCGCCCCCGCGCCGCCTAAGCAGGCCCCGGTCGGCGAGCCGCTGCCGACCATCGAGGATCTGCCGCAGTACAAGTTCGCGCGTGCGATTGAGAAATCGCCGATCGCAGGCGGGAACGCCGAGTCCCGGTATCTGACGATCATCTATGGGATGATCAAGGCCCATCTGCACGAGAGCCCAGGTCTCCGCCTCGACCTCGCCAACAGACACGGCATTGTCGACTTCTATGTCGACGAAGGCGGCAATCTCGTGGGCCGCAGGCTGCTCGCTTCCAGCGGCTCTTCGGACCTCGATATGGCCGTCATGAACGCGATCGCCGCAGCGGCGCCCTACCCCGCGCCGCCGAACTGGAGTCCTGTCTCCTTAAACTACAACTTTGGCCGAGCGCCGAGGGCTGGCAAGCGCGATCATTGAATGCAGAGGTAATTCACCCTGATCTTCTGGAAGTCGGGGGTCCAGTTGCTCCAGTTATAGGACGCCCTCATTCCGTATTTGGCGCATTCCTTTTCCGCGACGGCGTAAAACTCGGACCGAGCGGGAAAGGTCGGCCGATACGGCGCGTTGGGATAGTAGTAGAACGAAACATCGCGGTAGCTGCCGCAGCCGCTCAGCGCCCCCAGCGCCCCGATCAGGAAGACAAACCGCCGCATTCTCGCCCCACGCCTCGAGAACCGCCGGGCCGTCCCGAAAGAGCCCGACTCTCTCAATCCACTCTGCCCGCGCCGCGCTCGTCGCGCAAGACTGTCTCCCGAATTTGCCACATTTTGCGGCCGCGAGCGACCTTGACGGAAGAGCGCAAGCTTCAGGGGTCATTTGCGGCCCCCAAAATCTGCAGGGCAACCTGGTTGATTGTGGGCGATTCTACCTAATTGACCTGACGCCGGCAGCGAGCGGACTAGTGTTTTCGCCGGGCGTAAGGGGGTCGTGCGAACCCTTTCGGGGTCGCCAGCCATCGAAGAGAAGGGTCAACCCCATGAAGATCGTCATCATCGGCGGCACTGGTCTCATCGGCTCAAAGACAGCCCCCATTTTGCGGCAGCGCGGCCACGACGTCGTTGCGGCTTCGCCCCAAAGCGGCGTCGACACCATCACCGGCGAGGGCCTCAAACAGGTCCTGACCGGCGCGCAAGTCGTGATCGACCTCGCCAATTCACCCTCGTTTGAAGATAAGGCGGTGCTGGAATTCTTCGAGACTTCCGAGCGGCACCTTCTCCCGGCGGAGGTCTCTGCGGGGGTCCGGCATCACGTCGCACTGTCGATCGTTGCAGTCGACCGAACCGACAATGGCTATTTCCGGGCCAAGCTAGCCGAGGAGAAACTGATCGAGGCCTCGGTCATCCCCTACACGATCGTCCGCGCGACCCAGTTCATGGAATTCCTGGGCGGGATCGCCGACTCCAGCACAGCCGGCGGCACAGTCAGGCTTCCGCCGGTGCTGTTTCAACCTATCGCGGCAGACGATGTCGCCGCCCTCGTCGCTGAGGCGGCTCTCGCCGCGCCGCGAAACGGCATTGTCGAAATCGCCGGCCCGGAACGCGCGCCGTTCAACGAGATCGTCTCTCGCTACCTGAAGGCGATCGGCGATCCGCGCCAAGTCGTGGGCGACCCCGAAGCGCGATATTGGGGCGGCTTGGTCGAGGAACGCTCGCTCGTGCCGCTCGGCGAAGCGCGTCTCGGCCGCATCGGACTCGACGAATGGCTGCGCGCTCACAGGAAGACGCCTGATCCTGCGCCCGCAGTCCAAAGGAGCGCTCAATGAAAACGGCTCGCTGAAGTTTTGCGCCGCCGTGCGACCATGCGGGGTGGCGCCGCGTCTTCACCTAGTCTTGAGTTGACGACCTCGGACCAAATTCACATCGTTGCGCGGGGCGGCGTTCAAGCCTCCAATGTGTCGCGGACGGATGAGTTGAAATCTCACAGCTTGGCGCCTAACGGCGGCGGCAGCTATCGTTTGGGCCTCGGCGGCGCAAGCTCAGGAAAGCCAGGCCGTCACGACGCCGCACGCGACAGTGACTTTAGCCTCCGAGACGGCGGCGGTTGAGCCAGGCAAGCCGTTCCGGCTCGGCCTCCATTTCAAGCTCGCCAAAGGCTGGCACATTTACTGGACGAATCCGGGCGCCGCGGGCGAGCCGCCCGAGCTCGATCTCACTTTGCCGGAAGGCGCCAAAGCGTCGCACATCGCCTGGCCGACGCCGGAGCGCGTGCGGCAAAGCGACGAGGTGATGAGCTACGCCTATCTCGATGAGGTTTTGCTGCCCTTCACCGTGACCCCGCCTGCCAGCGTCTCGTCGTTTCCGGTCAAGGCCAAGGCGAGCTGGTTGATTTGCGCGAAAATCTGCGTGCCCGAACAGGGCGACCTCAAGCTTGACCTCCCCGTCGGCTCAGCCTCGCCTTCTGCGGAGGCTCCGCTTTTCGCCGCCGCCGACGCGCGCATCCCCAAGCCGTCGTCCGACGCTGCGGCAATGTCCCGCGACGGCGTTCTCACTGTGACTGGCTCCGACCTCTCCCCGGAGACCGTCCGCGAGGCGTGGTTCCTGCCTGCTTCCTGGGGCGCGATCGACGATCTTGCGCCGCAGACGCTCAACGTCGCGCCCGGCAAGCTTTCGCTCGCTCTCAAACCGGGCCAGGCCTTCGACCCCAAGACGACGCTCGCGGGGGTGCTGGCGCTCAAGGACCCCGAGGGGCGCGAACGCGATCTCGCGATCGTCGCAGCGCCGCAGTCCGGGAGCGCGCCGGCAGCTGGGCGGGCTGCGCCGCAGGCGGGAATCGCGCCTGCAGCAGGGCCGCCCGCCCCGAAGCAGGCCCAAAGCGCCATCGCGCCGACCGCGTCGAGCAACAATCTCAGCCTGCTCTCCGTCTTGGCTTTCGCCTTTCTGGGCGGGCTGATCCTCAACCTCATGCCCTGCGTCTTCCCGATTCTCGCCGTCAAGGCGATGAGCGTAGCTGGGCTCGCCGGCCGACATCGCGGCGCCGTTCGATCGCACGCCGCCTATTACACGCTCGGCGTTCTTGTCGCCTTCGGCGCCCTTGCGGCGAGCCTTATCGTCTTGCGGTCGGCGGGCGCAGCCGCGGGGTGGGGCTTTCAGTTCCAGTCGCCTGTTTTCGTCGCGGCGGTGGCCTGGCTTCTGTTCGCGATCGGGTTGAACTTGTCTGGCGTTTTCGAGATCGGCGGCGGCTGGGTCGGTGTGGGCGACGGGCTGACCCGCCGCGGCGGGCTGATCGGAAGTTTCTCCACCGGCCTGCTCGCGGTTGTCGTCGCGACTCCTTGCACGGCCCCCTTCATGGGCGCGGCGGTCGCCGCGGCCGCGACTGCGCCGCCGACAACTGTGCTTCTGATCTTCCTCACTATGGGACTTGGCCTCGCCGCGCCGTATGGCGCCTTCGCTTTCGCGCCTGGACTTGCTGCCGCGCTGCCGCGGCCGGGACCCTGGATGCTGATCTTACGGCAGGCGCTCGCTTTTCCGATGTATGCCGCGGCCGTTTGGCTCACGTGGGTGGTCAGCCAGCAGGCCGGCGCCGACGGCGCGCTCATCGTCTTGAGCGGCGCTGTCCTCATCGGCTTCGCCACTTGGATTTTCAGCACGACGCGGAGCCATGCCAGGCGCGGCCGCGCAATCGGCGAGGGGCTCACGGCGGGAATCGCGCTCATGGCGCTCGTAACGCTCGATAAGCTCGCCGTCGCGCCGCAGGGCGCAACCGCCGCGACCGCAGCGGAGGACGCCTCGGCCTATACGCCTGGCCGTCTCGCGGCCCTGCGGGCCGAAGGGCGGCCTGTCTTCGTCAACATGACCGCGGCATGGTGCGTCACCTGCCTCATCAATGAACGAGTTGCGCTCTCGTCGGACAAGGTCAGAGACGCTTTCGCCAAGCGGAATGTCGCCTATCTGAAGGGCGATTGGACGCGGGCCGATCCGGCGATCTCGCAATTTCTTAAGGACCATGGCCGCGACGGCGTGCCGCTTTACGTGCTCTATCCCCCGCATGGCGAAAAGCCGGTGGTCCTGCCGCAAATCCTGACCCAGACGGACGTCTTGGAAGTGCTCAATCGAAACTTGTAGGCGCGGTCGCTGACCGCGCCAGCCGCGACCAGCGGTCGCGGCTACAACGATGGGAAGCTAGACACGGAGACGACGATGCGAAAGATCGGACTTGGATTGACGGTCGCGGCGCTCGGCTTCGCCGCAATGCCGGCGTTTGCCGTCGAACCCGTGAAGATCGGCGGGCCAGCGCCCGACTTTGTCGCCAAGGACAGCAATGGCCAGACGGTCCGCCTCGCCGACCTCAAGGGCAAAGAGGTGGTTCTCGAATGGACCAACGACGGCTGTCCGTACGTCGGCAAATGGTACCGCAGCGGCGCGATGCAGAACTTGCAGCGCGAGGCGGCCAAGCTTGGAGCCGTTTGGCTCACCGTCGCGAGTTCGGCGCCCGGCGAGCAGGGCTATGTCGACGCCGCTCAAGCCAATGCCGACACCAAGGATCGCAACGCCGATCCCGCCCACGTGCTGCTCGATCCAAAAGGCGCGATCGGCCGCCTTTATGGGGCGCAGACGACGCCCCACATTTTCGTGATCAGCCCTGATGGCGCGCTCGCGTATATGGGCGGCGCGGACTCGATCGCCACGACCCGCATCGAGGATATGAAGAGGGCGGAGCCTTACGCGCGCGAAGCGCTCGAGGCGGTCGCGGCCGGCAAGCCCGTCGAGCACGCAGTCACTCGGCCATACGGCTGCTCGGTGAAGTATTCGAGCTGATCGCCGGCGCGGCATGGACCCGCGCGCCTCGTCAACGTGGCCATCGAACGCCTCCCGAACGGCCCGGAGAACCATTGGCTCCGGGCCCGCACAATCGCCGCTAGCTTAGCGCTTTAGCCCCAGCACTTGGCCAGACCTTCCTTCGACGAGATCGACGGAACGCCTTCGACCGGCTTGTCGGTCACGAGCGAGACGCCGGTGTTGAAGAAATCGAGACCGGGGCTCGGTTGCGGCTTCTTGCCGGTCTTGACGTATTCGACAGCCGCCTCGACTCCCTTGGAGGCCATCAGCAGCGGGTATTGCTGGGCGGTCGCGCCGATGACGCCGGCGGCGACGTTCTTCACTCCGGGGCATCCGCCGTCGACCGAAACGATGAGGACGCCCTTGTCCTTGCCCGCGGCCTTGAGCGCGGCATAAGCGCCGGCCGCCGTCGGCTCGTTGATCGTGTAGACGACGTTGATGTTCGGATCCTTCTGGAGCAGCGTCTCCATCGCGGCGCGGCCGCCGGGCTCCGCGCCCAGGCCCCACTGATGGCCGACGATGCGCTTGTCGGTCTCGTGCCCGTATTGCTTCCAGTCCGAGTTCTCGATGCCGAAACCCTTCGAGAAGCCGAAGTCGCGCAGTCGGTCCACGGAAGGCTGGTCGACGAGCGCGTCGACATAAGCGACGCGGGCGTCCTTGGCCGCGTCGCCGAGCGTCTTGGCGGCCCATTGGCCGATCAGCTCGCCGGCCTTTTCGTTGTCGGTCGCGAAGGTCGCGTCGGCGGCGCTTGGAGGATCGAGCGGCGTGTCGAGCGCGATCACCAAAATTCCAGCCTTGCGCGCCCGCTCGACAGAAGGAACGATACCCTTGGTGTCGTTCGGCGTGATCAGGATCGCCTTGGCGCCAATGTTCATCAAGCGCTCGATGGCGTCCACCTGGCCCGTGTTGTCGCCATCAGACTTGCCAGCGAGGCTGCGAAAGTCGACCCCGAGTTCCTTCGCTTTCCCTTCCGCGCCTTCCTTCATTTTCACGAAGAATGGATTGGTGGTCTCCTTGGTGATCAGTCCGACGATAATCTTATCCTCCGCGAAGGCGGAAGCAGAGGCGAGCGCCCACGCGGCGATAGCGCAGCCGGCTATTGTCGTCCAACGCGCGCCGCGTTGGTTACGGACATTTGTGGTCATACGTTCCTCCTCGTGACGCTTCGCCGTTGTTGCCCGCTTCGAAAGCGACGACGACAAGGGAAAAGAGGTGGTCCTCGAATGGACCAATGACGGCTGTCCCTATGTCGGCAAATGGTACCGCAGCGGCGCGATGCAGAACTTGCAGCGCGAGGCGGCCAAGCTTGGAGCCGTTTGGCTCACCATCGCGAGTTCGGCGCCCGGCGAGCAAGGCTATGTCGACGCGGCTCAAGCCAATGCCGACACCAAGGATCGCAACGCCGATCCGGCTCACGTGCTGCTCGATCCAAAAGGCGCGATCGGCCGCCTTTATGGCGCGCAGACGACGCCCCACATTTTCGTCATCAACTCTGATGGCGCGCTCGCATACATGGGCGGCGCGGACTCGATCGCCACCACCCGCATCGCGGACATGCAAAGGGCGGAGCCTTACGCGCGCGAAGCGCTCGAGGCGGTCGCCGCCGGCAAGCCCGTCGCGCACGCCGTCACTCGGCCGTACGGCTGCTCGGTGAAATATTCGAGCTGATCGCCAGCGCGCAACGACCACCCGCGCGCGTCGTTAAACTGGCCATCGAACTCCTCCCGAACGGCCCGGAGAACCATCGGCTCCGGGCCCCCACAATCTCCGCTAGCTTAGCGCTTTAGCCCCAGCACTTGGCCAGGCCTTCTTTCGACGAGATCGACGGAACGCCTTCGACTGGCTTGTCGGTAACCAGCGAGACGCCGGTGTTGAAGAAATCGAGACCGGGGCTCGGTTGCGGCTTCTTGCCGGTCTTGACGTATTCGACAGCCGCCTCGACGCCCTTGGAGGCCATCAGCAGCGGGTATTGCTGGGCGGTCGCGCCGATGACGCCGGCGGCGACGTTCTTCACTCCGGGGCATCCGCCGTCGACCGAAACGATGAGGACGCCCTTGTCCTTGCCCGCCGCCTTGAGCGCGGCATAAGCGCCGGCCGCCGTCGGCTCGTTGACCGTATAAACGACATTGATGTTCGGATCCTTCTGGAGCAGCGTCTCCATCGCGGTGCGGCCGCCGGGTTCCGCGCCCAGGCCCCACTGATGGCCGACGATGCGCTTGTCGGTCTCGTGCCCGTATTGCTTCCAGTCCGAGTTCTCGATGCCGAAACCCTTCGAGAAGCCGAAGTCGCGCAGCCGGTCCACGGAAGGCTGGTCGACGAGCGCATCGACATAAGCGACGCGGGCGTCCTTTGCCTTGTCGCCGAGGGTCTTTGCGGCCCATTGACCGATCAGCTCTCCGGCTTTTTCGTTGTCGGTCGCGAAGGTCGCGTCGGCGGCGCTTGGAGGATCGAGCGGCGTGTCGAGCGCGATCACCAAAATTCCAGCCTTGCGCGCCCGCGCGACAGAAGGAACGATACCCTTGGTGTCGTTCGGCGTGATCAGGATCGCCTTGGCGCCAATGTTCATCAAGCGCTCGATGGCGTCCACTTGCCCCGTGTTGTCGCCATCAGACTTGCCAGCGAGGCTGCGAAAATCGACTCCGAGCTCTTTCGCCTTCGCCTCGGCGCCTTCCTTCATTTTCACGAAGAATGGATTGGTGGTCTCCTTGGTGATCAGCCCGACGATGATCTTATCCTCCGCGAAGGCGGAAGCAGAGGTGAGCGCCCACGCGGCGATTGCGCAGGCGGCTATTGTCGTCCAACGCGCGCCGCGTTGATTACGGACGTTAGTGGTCATACGTTCCTCCTCGTGACGCTTCGCCGTTGTTGCTCGCTTCAAGAGCGACGACGATCAGCCTCATGAGGCTATGTCTTGGAGGTGGCGCTGGCAAACGCCAATCTCGATCTTTCAGGACCATTGGCGGCCGCCGATTGCGTTCCCCCTGCAGATCGATCGCGCCGCCGCCATCTTTGATAGGAGTCGACGGAAGTGATTGTCGAGCATGCCTTGCGGATGAAGCCGAATGCCTACGCACCCTATGATCCGCTGGAGACACTGAAGCCGTTTGCGAACCAGGTCTGGATCGTGGACGGGCCGGAGATCTGCATGAGCGTCCTCGGCCTCACCTTTCACTTCCCGACGAGGATGACGGTCGTTCGGCTGCCGAGCGGCGATCTTTGGCTCCATTCGCCGATCGCCTGGAGCGAGCGCCTCGCCCGGTCGATCGCCAATCTCGGTCCTGTTCGGCGCCTCATCGCGCCGAACACGTTTCACTATTCGTATCTTGGCTTCTGGCGGGATCGCTTTCCTGAGGCGCGCACCTATGGCGCGCCAGGACTTGCAGAGAAGGCCAAGACCCGTCTGGTCCTCGACGAGACACTCCGGGAAACTCCGCCGAACGCATGGGAGGACGCATTCGACCAATGCGTCACGCGGGGAAGCGTCCTGACGGAGGTCGACTTCTTTCACCGCGCGAGCCGGACCCTCATCGTCACCGATCTCATCGAGAATTTCGAGCCGCAACGCGTGCGCAACCCACTGCTGCGATCGCTGATCCGCATGGCCGGGGCGGCCGACCCGGATGGGAAAGCGCCGATCGACATGAGGCTGAGCTTCCTCGGCCATCGCGGCGAGGTGCGCAAATCGGCCCGGCGCATGCTCGCCTGGGCGCCCGGAAGAAGATCATCTTGTCGCATGGGCGTTGCTACGAGACCAACGGCGTGGCCGAGTTGCGGCGAGCGTTCCGTTGGATCTTGTAGGCGCGTTCCGCGGAGACGTCCGCAGGCCGGTGTCGCCGGCTCATGGGGCTATGAGCCGGCGACTGGGCCCTTCAGCGGTCTGCCAGGCGGCTAGGGGAAAGCCGTCCGGCCATTCGCCAGTGCGGGGGCGCCGCTGAGGGCTTTTCAGGCCGATGCAGCGCGTTGAACTCATATGTAGGGTGGGAGGCGAAAAATTCCACTGGCCGACGATAACCCCAACGTTATTGTGGGGAGCCATAGCCATGACCGACCGCACCGCCGAACTCGAAGCCGCTCTTCACGCCCAGGATGCGTTGATCGCGGACGCGCAACGATTGCTGACCGACGCCCTGCGGCCAGGCGGCTTGAGCCGCGACGCCCTCATCGACGAATTGCGCAAGCTTCTCGACGGAGCCCCCCAGCGCGAGGCGCAGCGCTTGGTGCGCGAGGCGCTGGGTGAAGATCCTGGCAACGTCGCGTAGATGGCCCAATCTTAGTCGTCGCTCCTCAGATCGTCCCAGACCTCGTTCTGAGGCGCCGCGAAGCGGCCTCGAAGAACGCTCCAGAATACGCCATCACCTTCATCACGGGTGCAAAGTCGGACCGAGCAGCTTCGCCAGCATCCGCCGAAAGCGGTCCAGCGCGGTCGCGTTCCGCTCGACCTTCATCCTGAGCAGCGTGCCGTGCCAGGCCGCGAGCAGGAAGGCGCCGAGATCGGCCGCCCCGGCTTCGTCGCCGGGCCGAAGCAGCCGAACGACCTTTTCGAACTGCGCGGATTGCTGCGCAAGCACCGCGCACAGCCGCGCGCGCAGAGCGTCATCGTGAAAAGCGATCTCACCGGCAAGATCGGAAACCATGCACCCGCGCCGCCACTCAGCCTCCGCCGCCGACTCCGCGATCCGATCGAAATAGGCCATGAGCCGCGCCGCCGGCGCCAGCGTGTCGTCGCCGAGCGTCTCCAGCATGATCGCGTCAATCCTCTCCGCGTAGCGATCGAGGACGAGAAGCCCGAACGCCTCCTTCGAGCGGAAGTGGTTGGTGAACGAGCCCTGCGGCACGCCCGCCGCCATCGCGATGTCGCGCACCCCGGCAGCGGCGAGCCCGCGCGCATGCACGACCCTGACGCCAGCGTCGAGCAGGGCCTCACGCTGATCCTTCTCCATAAACCGCTCCTAATACGGCTGAATTAGCGTCATAATTCAACCGCATTAGCATCCCGAAGCGTTCCTGAGAAGCTTTTTGCCCACCGCCAGACCGCAAATGTCGGAAGCAGAGACCAGGCTGACGCTCATCTGGGATGAATTCGCGTGATCGCCGAGTTTCGCGAGGCCGCTATATTGCTCCGCCACCGGAAACTCCCCCCACAGCCGCCCGGGCGTCGAAAGCGTGGATCCAGCCAAACCGCTTCGCAAATCGAGCAACCATCGCATCCCGCGCCGACAGACCCGCGCCGTCCGGAAGATGCAGCGCGCGGTTGGCGGCCCAGGCGGCGCGCTGGATGATGCGGGTGCGCAGGCGGCGCAGCATTTCGTAGCGCGCGATCATTGCGGTCAGCTCAGCCGGCGCGGTGTGTGGCAACAATTCAGCCAGGGTGATCGCGTCTTCGATCGACGTGTTTGCGCCCTGGCCATGGTGCGGCAACATGCCATGGGCGGCGTCCCCCAGTAACACGGCGCGGCCGCGCGACCAGCGCGCCAACGGCTTGACGACGAACAGCCCCCACCGGATCTTCTGTTCCACCGCCCCGATCATTTCCGTCACCGCGGGATGCCAGCCTTTGAAGGCGCGCAAGGCGACCCCCGGCTCGATGTCGTCAAGCCATCGGTCGCCGCGCCGCCATTGCTGCGGCCCCTCGACCACGGCGAAGAAGTTCACAGCCTTGCGCTCGCCGCCGATGGCGTAATGCAGGAGATGCGCGTCCGGCCCCATCCAAAACTGGATGGCTTCCGGATCGGGTAAAGAGGGAAGATTCTCGATGGGCACAATGCCACGGAAGGCGGATGTGCCGGAATAATGCGCCGCGTCCGCGCCGGCGATGAATTTCCGGACCAGCGAGCGCACGCCGTCGGCTCCGATGACGACATCGGCGTGAGCGACATGGCCGTTGGCGAACGTTAGGCGCACGCCCTCGCCGGTTTCCTCGAGATCGGTCAGCCGGAAGCCGAGATTGAGCCCGTCGGGACCATGTGTCGCGCTCAAGATGCGCTGCAGATCGGCGCGGTGGAGGCCAAAATAGGGCGCCCTGAATTTTTCGCGATACGCCCGCCCCGCACGCACCGGAAAATCCGCGATCCGCCGCCCGTCGCCCCAGCTGCGGTAGATCAGCTCACTCGGTTCGGTCGAGACCTCCTCCAACGCCGACATGCAGCCGAAACGCTCCAATTCGCGCGTGGCGTTTGCCGACAAGGCCACCGCCGCGCCGATTTCGGCGAGCTGCGCCGCCTGCTCGTAGACTTGCGGCGCGAGGCCCCTCCGGCGCAGAGCGATGCCAAGCGAGAGCCCTCCTATGCCCGCTCCGATGATGGCGATGCGAAGCTCCGGCATGAGTGTCCTCTCTCGGCGCTCCGGCCAACCAACGATCGAATTCACCACCGATGGACAGCAGACCATGACTTACCGACGTGGTCTGTGCAACGAATTGGAATAGAAAGCAACATCAAGCCCCGCTCGCGCGGACTGTAGCGGCGACCGCGACACGGCGACCGCGCTTTCGGCGGAGGACCGGCGCGCTTGGGAGGCCGTGCTGCAGCCCATCCGCACACCGATGAGGCGGCCTCCCCCAAAGATCAGGTTACGGGGCAAGGGGATCGAAGCCCGGCGCTCACTCGATCGTCTTCTTGGCGTCGCCCTCCACAGCGAGGCGGTAACGGCGTACGAGCTCCGGCAGCAACACCCGCGCAGGCTCCCAATCCTTGATCGCCTGAGCGGGTTCGAACGCTTGTGCGTCGGCCTCGCTCGCCCTCTTTTCCTTGACGAACCCGGTGAGCCGCGGAACCAGCGTTTGGTAGTCGCGCTGGCGCAGCAGAATTCGTTCGCGGCGGACGTCGTCCTCGCTGAATTGGCCGCATAAGAAGTGGTACGCCTCCAATTCGCTGATGAGAATCACGATCACACGCTCGATCTGCTCCGGCTTGAACTCCACGAGGAGACAGATCGCATGGCGGGCGCTTTCCAGCCCGAGATACAGCATATAGACGATATTGCGCACGGCCTCGCGCCACTCGTCCAACTTGTCGGTCTCGGGTTTCACTTGCGCCAGAGCTCTCTGCATGTCTCTGACGGCTTTCATATAAGTATAAAACTCAGTTATGCGTATGACGACGCGCGCCTCGAGAGCTTCCAGATCCCGAGAATTGGTTTCGAATACAGGGAAGTAATTTTCCTCCGAAGTAAACGGACGCTGGGCTAAGCCGCTCACCTCAGGCGAGCCAGCATCGGAAGAGGTGTTCGCCGTCGGCCCCTGCTTGAACCTATCAACGTATTGACGAACCACGTCGACAGCAGATACAACCCGACACAGCGTGCTGATCTCGCAGGCGAACAGATCAACTACACCAAGACGAGCGCTCCCTACTTGATAGCCCCAGGTCAGAGCCCCGCCTAAAGCAACAGGTGCAGCCCACACAGAATACATGAACTTACCTATATTGAAAGAAACGTAATATGATACTCCGACCAATACGCTGAGGATTGTAATTTTGTCCTTTGCGTAATTCG
>CAVOLE010000042.1:0-75197 GCA_963696665.1 uncultured Alphaproteobacteria bacterium | reverse complement strand
CTCGTCGGTCGCAATCGCCTCGGCGAAGCGCTCGACGACGCCTTGCGTCGCCAGCGGTCGAGTGAGGCCTAGCAAACCGGCGCGCTCGCCGCCGCGCACACAAAGATCCGCGAACGCCAGCGTCAGCAGGGCCGCCCGGTCGATCTTCGACACCGGCGCAAGATTGATGCGAATTGCATCGACGACGATCGATCGAACCAAATCCAGACCGTATGGGCGGCCTCCCATTCGCGCTCGCGCACGAAGGCGCGCTCTTCGGGCGCCGAGCGCCGCCAGTCGACCCGCGAAGAGGGCTCCCCGGAGAGGAAAGGTCGAAATTGCCAGAAGGTCTCCCCCGAGCTGGCTCTCCTCCGGCCATGAACGCCGTGCCGTACAGTCTGGGCCACGCGGCGGGCTGCGATGACCAGGCTCGGCAGACGGGCCGATAGAGTTGCCGCGTCGCGACGAATGGAGGGCGGTGGCGTCATTGCGCCGAGAGCCGCCGGGTCATTGGATCGTCTTGGCAACGAGTTGTCCGATCACGGCCGAAATGGTCTCACCCTCGGCGCGGGCCGCGAAGCTCAGCGCCATGCGGTGCTTGAGCGCCGGCTCGGCCAAGGTGGCGATGTCGTCGAGCGACGGCGACAGCCGCCCGTCGACCAACGCGCGGGCGCGAGCCGCGAGCATCAGCGCCTGTGCTGCGCGCGGGCCCGGTCCCCAACCAATTCCTTTGGTGAGCTCAGGGTCGCCTTCGCCCGGACGGCCAGCGCGCACTAGCTCGAGTATCGCTTCCACCACGCGATCGCCGATCGGAGCGCGGCGCACGACCCGCTGCGCCGCCATCAGATCCTCCGCCGTCATCACCGGCTTCGGACGCGTCTCGCGCTCACCTGTCGTTTCCATCAGGATCCGGCGCTCGGCCGCCCGGTCAGGATAGCCAACGTCAATCTGCAACAGGAAGCGATCGAGTGCGCCTCAGGAAGGGGATAGGCCCCTTCCTGTTCCAGCGGGTTCTGGGTCGCCAGAACGTGGAATGGACGCGGCAGATCGTGTCGCGCCCCAGCCACCGTGACGTGATGCTCCTGCATTGCCTGGAGGAGCGCTGATTGCGTCCGGGGACTGGCGCGATTGATCTCGTCCGCCATCAGCAATTGGGCGAAGATCGGACCCTTGATGAACCGGAACCCGCGCTTACCGTCGTGACCTTCCTCCATCACCTCGGAGCCGAGGATGTCGGTCGGCATTAGGTCGGGCGTGAACTGCACGCGCAAGGCGTCCAGGCCAACCACGATACCCAACGTCTCGACGAGCTTGGTCTTGGCCAGTCCGGGCACCCCTATCAACAATCCGTGTCCACCCGCTAGCAATGTCGCGAGGGTCAAGTCGACGACGCGCTCTTGACCGAAAATGTATTCACCGATCTCCGCTCGCGCGGCTGCGATGCGCTCCAGCGCCATGTCGGCGTCGCGTGTCAATTGGCCTGGATCGGCGATATTAGTCACGTTCATCGGTTCGTCCTTTGCGCCATTCGGATGGCTAAGTGTTTTGTTTTATCCTCTGCGCACTAGATTGAGCGTGCGCCGTTGCGGCGCAAGCCCAAAGCACGCAGATGTCAGATTTGCCCACAAAGAAGCACGAGAATGACGCAGAGCTGGCGCGCGCACCGGAGCGCGCCCTGCGGGGACTCGGCGAGGCGGCGACTGGACGATTGCGCGCCCAAGGGCCGGTGCCTTCTTGGAATCCGCCAGATTGCGGCGATATCGACATGCGCATCGCTGCCGATGGAACATGGTTTTATTGTGACTTGCCTATTGGCCGGGCGCCGCTCGTCCAGCTCTTCGCGTCCATAATGCGCAAGGAAGGCGATCGTTACGTCTTGGTGACGCCGGTCGAGAAGGTCGGGATCAATGTCGATGACGCGCCGTTTCTTGCCGTCGAGATGAACGTTGTGCACAAAACGCGTGAGCTGCAACTCGTGTTCCGCACCAATGTCGACGACTTGGTGGCGGGTTCGTTTCTGAGCACCCGCTTCGTTTCGAGCAAGGTGCCAAGGAGGGCCTGAAACCCTATGTGAAGGTGCGGGGCGACCTCTGGGCGCTGGTCAAGCGGTCGCTGTTCTATGACCTTGTCGCCCTCAGCCGGACGGAGCGGGTCGGAAGAGAAGATTGGTTCGGCGTGCGTTCGGGCGGCCTCTTTCCTCCCCCATGCGCCTGGCGCGCGAAATCGAGGGGCTTTGAGCGCCAACCTCTTGCCGGATCCAAGTCCGGCTGCGCTGCGAGCGCTGGCGCATGGGAAGCTCCGGCCATCGCTAAGCTGGCTGACCTCGAGCGGGTCGCGCCGGCCGGCGTAAGCGACGACGCTCCCGATGGGCGGCGGCCGGAGCCGGCCGAGTTCGCCAAGGCGCGCCCGGCGGCCGTGCTTCTGCCGATCGTCGACCGGCCCGGCGGGCTCAGTGTTCTTTTGACGCTGCGGGCCTCGCATTTGCGTGCGCACTCGGGTCAAGTGGCTTTTCCGGGCGGAAAGATTGACGTGGGCGAGGCCCCGCGCGACGCGGCGCTGCGTGAGGCGTACGAAGAGATTGGGCTCGAAGACCGGTTCGTTGAGCCCCTCTTGCTGGCCCGATCTCGATCTCACCGGCACCGGATTTCGCGTCGCGCCTCTGGTCGCGCTGGTCGAACCCTCATTCGCGCTCAAGGTCAACAAGCTCGAGGTAGTTGAGGTTTTCGAAACGCCGTTCGCCTTTCTGATGGACGCGGCCAACCATCGCCTCGAGGAGCGCGAATGGCAGGGACGGCCGCGAAAATACTACGCCATGCCGCATGAAGGGCGGTATATTCGGGGCGCAACCGCCGGAATTCTGCGCAATCTGTATGAAAAGCTGTTGTCCTGATGGCCAGGCACGTCCTCGAATTGCTGACGCTGTTCTTGAGCCCGTTCGGGGTCTACGCGCTCTTCCTCGCGCTGCGCGCACGCTATCCGCTCGAGGTTGAGCATTGGACCCGCGGGCGCGTGTCGGTCATGACGCTCATCGGCCTCGCGGCAGCGGTGCTCGGTTCCGTCGCCGTTAACGCCTTCGCGCCGCGAGCCCGCGGCGTTTACGTCCCGGCGCATGTTGAAAACGGCGTCCTCGTCCCAGGGCGCTTCGAATGACCGCACTTCCGGGTCTCAAAGACGGAAAGCTCAAGGATCTGACACTGCTGGGGCAAGGCCCGGTGGCGCGGGCGCTCGCGGCGCTCAACGGAGGCGGCGAGGAGACCCGGGTCGTCGGCGGCGCCGTGCGCGATCTCGCGCTCGGCGAGCGGGCGGTCGATTTCGACCTCACGACCACCGCGACCACCGACGAGTGATCCGCCGTGCAAGAGAAGCGGGGTTCAGGGTCGCCCTAACCGGCGTTGAGCATGGCACAGTGACGGTCGTCGTCGACGGGTGGCCGATCGAACGACGACCCTGCGCGAGGACGTCGAGACCGATGGGCGCTGGGCCAAGGTAGCGTTGGACGCGACTTCGCCGCCGACGCGCGCCGGCGCGATTTCACCATCAACGCGCTGTCGTTGAGCGCCGATGGACTGATCCACGATACCGTCGGCGGGTTCGAGGATCTCGCCGCCAGGCGGGTGCGCTTCATCGGCGATGCGGAAGCGCGGATTTGCGAGGATTATCTGTGCATTCTCCGGTTCTTCCGCTTCTCTGCTCGGTACGCTGCGAATGGGCTCGATCGCGAGGGCCTGTCCGCCACGACCCGCTCGCGCGGCGGCCTCGCGAGGCTCTCGCGCGAGCGGGTGCGCGCCGAGTTCATGAAGCTCCTCGTCGCGCCGCGCGCGAGGGAGGTCGTGCAGACGATGAGCGAATGCGGATTCCTCGAGCCGATCCTCGGCGGCGTCGGCTATACGAGGCGCTTGAGCCGTCTCGTCGCGATCGAGGCCGAGCGGGGCGAAGGCGCCGACGCCGTCCTGCGCCTGGCGGCGGTCGGCGTCGCGATCCCGGAGGATGCGGACCGGCTGCGCGAGCGGTTGCGGCTCGCCAATGCCGAAGCGAACCGGCTGAGAGCGGCCACCGCGGCGCTCATCGGCCTGCATGGGATAACTGCGCCCCCGTCGCTCCATGGCCTCAGAACCCTCCTATTCAGCGCCGGACGCGAGGCCGCTCGCGACGCCCTGATGCTCTCGCAGGCCGAGTTCGGAGTGCCTGCGTCGGACGCGGCCTTCGAAGCCGCCGGCCGGTTTCTCGCCGACGCGTCCGAGCCCAGGCTTCCAATCAGCGGCGTGGACCTCATTGCGCGCGGCGTGTCTGCAGGGCGCCCAGTCGGACGGGTTTTGCGCGCCTTCCAGTCGCTGTGGATCCGGACGGGCTTTCCGAAGGAGCCGGAGACGCTGGCGCGCCTCCTCGAGGAGGCGGTCGCAGGGTCGTCGGCAACGCAGCACCGCGAGGGATGATTGAGCGCCTTCGTAATCGGTTTGCAACTCCCAAACCCGCGTGCAGACGGCACGAACCCCGCTTGCTAGAAGTTTGGCCGCCAGGACAAAGGCGGCTTCCTGCTTTCTGGCTTCGCCGGGACCACGCGTCCGAGACGCATGCGTGCGCCTCGGATGATCTATTTGCCGATGACGCTCGCTCGCGCGCGCTGCCACCAGCCGCTACGGCGCGGGCGCGGCGGTTCGGTCGCTGACGGAGGAGCAGGCAGCGCCCCCGACGCGGCGCGGCCTCTGCCGTCGCTAAAGAAGCAGGGCTCCGCTCCGCGGCCCTAGTCGCTTGCGACTCGATCTCATGCTTCTTCGCCTCAGCGACCGGCGATGGCACGGTCGTCGTCTCTTCAAGAGAGGTCGCGCCGGACGACGGGGTAGATAGTCCGCTTCGGACCCCGCGAACTCTTCCTCAAGCGCCAGCGACGGGGCCGAATTGAAGCCCGGCGCTGACGTCTCGGGTGTGGCTTCTCCGTCGGCTTGTCGGAACCGGTTTCGCCCGCCGCGCGAACCTCTCGATCGACGATGACGTGCTTCTCCGTTGCGCAGACCTTTTTGGTCGAAAGCGCCGTCGTCGCCGGTAGACACAACGAGATCGCCGCCAAATTCGGCGACGACTGCCAAGCCGTCGTCCGTCGGCTGTGGAACATCCCCCGAGAGACTGCCTCCGAACGGCCGCTCTCCGCGGCGGCGGCGACGGCGACGGCGGCGGCGGCCGATCTCCACTTTCCTCCAGCAAGGCGCTGCCCCCGCGGTCGCTCAGACCGCCGACCTCTACATTCTCCTCGCTGGGGGCTTCAAGGGTCTCATCCTCCTCCGCCTGGACCGACCCTGTCCCCACGATGATCGGCGCGCCGTCAGTGAACGAATTTACCGATTCCTCCTCGCCTTTAACGCCAGTCGCAGGCTCGCCGCGCTCGATTGCGTGGTAGTTAGCGCCGGTCAGCGTGTCGTCCGCCTCAACAACAATCCCGACGCCGAACCGCCGTTCGAGATCGCGCAGATTAATGCGCTTCTGATTAAGTATGTAAAGTGCCACGGGCATGCGCGTTGCACAGTAAGATTGTAGGTCGAGTTCTTGATAAGGGCGTCCTCAAGCACACGCAAAACATGGAGAGCGATTGAAGCGGTCGATCGCACGATGCCAGCGCCCTGGCAGTGCGGACAGGTCACGGTTGAGCCTTCGAGAACACCAGTCCGGATGCGCTGACGCGACATTTCAAGGAGGCCGAAGTGCGAAATCCGGCCGACCTGGATGCGGGCGCGGTCGTTTTTCAGTGCGTCCTTGATCCGCCTCTCAACCGCACGATTGTTGCGCGATTCCTCCATGTCGATAAAGTCGACCACGATAAGCCCGGCCAGGTCACGCAGGCGCAACTGACGCGCGATTTCATCGGCCGCCTCAAGATTGGTACGCACTGCGGTATCTTCGATATTGTGTTCGCGCGTGGATCGGCCCGAGTTGACGTCGATTGCGACCAGCGCCTCAGTCTGGTTGAAAACGATGTAGCCGCCTGACTTTAGCGTCACCTGGTTGGAGAACATCGCGTCGAGCTGCGGTTCGACCCCGGCGTTGGCGAAGATCGGCGTGGCGTCGCGATAGAGTTGCACGCTGTTAATGTGACTTGGCATTAGGAGGCGCATAAATTCCCTCGCCTCGCGATAGCCGGCCTCGCCCGCAACAGTGACCTCTTCAACCTCTTTGCTGTAAAGATCGCGGATCGCCCGTTTGATAAGCGAGCCCTCTTCGTAGACGAGCGTCGGCGCGCTGGACGCAAGTGTCGTCTCCCGGACGGTTTCCCACATCCGCAACAGATATTCGAAGTCGCGTTTGATCTCCGCCTTGGTGCGGGAAGCGCCCGCCGTGCGGAGGATAACGCCCATGCCCTCCGGAACGTCGAGCTCTTCGGCAATCGCCTTCATTCGGCTGCGGTCCTGCGCATTAGTAATTTTGCGCGAAATGCCGCCGCCGCGGGCGGTATTGGGCATCAAAACGGAGTAGCGCCCAGCCAGCGAAAGGTAGGTCGTGAGCGCGGCCCCCTTGTTGCCGCGCTCTTCTTTGACAACTTGCACCAGCAGAACTTGCCTTCGCTTGATGACCTCCTGAAATCTTGTACTGGCGGCGCAAGCGCTGGGGACGTCGCGGGATCTCTTCCAACGCGTCGCCACCAATCTGCTCGACCGGTTCGCCTTCGTCTTCCGTTCGCCGCTTGTCGTTTGTCACCCGCTCTTCCGAGCCGCCCTCGAGCGTCGTGACTTCATGGACGTCCTCTTCCTCACCCGAGCGTTCCTTACCATCGTGTCTTAGTTCCGAGGACGCAACGTGTTCATCACCTAGTACGGGAACCAACGTGGCGTCGTCGGACGGCCCAGAGTCCGCCGGGCTATAATCCCGAGCCTGTGTGGCTTCCAGCGGCAGATCAGCGGCCACGTCCTTGACCGGCTCATCAGTTTCAACCTCGATAGGCTGATTTAACCCTTCCGAAACCGCAACCGGCGAAGTATCGGTGGAACCCTCTGGCAGACTCCCGGTAGGCGTCGTCGGACTGAGTTCTTCCGCGCCAAATTCCTCTACAGCGCCCGCTCCGAAATGGTCTCGGCATCCGCGGCGCGGGTCTCAATTCCCTGCCGTCGCGGATGGCGATGGCGCCTGCTGCGTTTCTCGCCGCTGGCCTCTTCGTCCTCCTCCCGTTGAGATTGGGCTTCCTCCTCGAGCAGCGCCTGCCGGTCAGCGACTGGGATTTGGTAGTAATCCGGATGGATTTCGGAGAACGCGAGAAAGCCGTGGCGGTTCCCGCCGTAGTCGACGAAGGCGGCCTGGAGCGATGGTTCTACGCGGGTGACCTTAGCAAGATAGATATTACCTCGCAGCGGTCTCTTGCTTGCTGATTCGAAGTCGAACTCCTCTACGCGATTGCCGCGCAGGACGACCACCCTGGTTTCCTCCGGGTGTGAAGCGTCGATGATCATTTTGTTTGCCATGATAAACTCTCTCGCCGCGCGCGAAAATGCGCTGCGGGGGGCGACTACGCCACCCGACCGCGCCGCGTGGGGCGTCTATGCTGGAGATGGAAAAACACGGGAATGGGACGGCACGCGCCATAAGCGCGAACGGTTCAGTCGCCACCGCCTGCCGGCAAAAAGCCCGCGTCGCCCGAGTGGCGGTCACCTCGGAGTAGATTTGCCATCGGGACATCGTCAACCTGAAACAAATCGTGATTAAGCACGCCGCCCTTCAAGCGGCGCCGCTTGGCGTCGATGTCACGAGTTCGGTCCGAGCGGGACCACTGCTCCAATTTGGCAAGGCTCTCACCCGCGATCCGCTCATCACTTCCCTACGGACGCCAGCCCGCGAGTTAAAAGCCCAAGCTGTGTGACGGGTCAACAAACCACCTCGACCAGTCTGTGCAGCCCGCGAGCCATCGTGTGATGGTCCCGGCCTAGCGCCCCTCTCAATCATTGAGCGAGCCGACTGCACGAACTCGGCACGAATTCGCAACGCACTACAAATAGGCACCTCGGGGTGCATTGGCAAGCTCTTTTCCTACCTGTAAATTACGCCAAGCGCGTCGCTGCCTTCGGTGGAGCCAGAAAGTGCCGCCCATAAATCCATTAACTATCGTAAAGAGTTTAGTTCGCTCATTTTCTTCCCGCGGCGCCCTTTGGGTCCAGCGCCGTGCGACCTTGTCAAAACCGGACGATTGCGCCGTACCGGTATTGGCCTTAATAGCGCGACGGCGTGGCGCCGAGGGGAAGCGGGATGGCGCGAATGAGACGGCTGGCGGCTCTTGCCGTCTTCACGCTGGTGGCGGTGCGGCTTCAGGGCGGCTTGGCGGAGGAGGCGGGCGCGCCTGTTGCGGTCGGCGTGCGGCTCTCGCAGGACGAAAATACGGCCAAGCTAGTGTTCGACCTGTCACGCAAGGTCGACGCGAACGCTTCCGCCTTGGCCTCACCCGATCGCATTGTCGTCGACATGCCGGAAGTGAATTTCCAACTCGATCCGTCGGCCGGCCGAGTCGGGGCGGTGCCCAATGTTTCGCTTGTGAAGGGGTTCCGCTTCGGCCTGCTGGCTCCCGGCAAGTCCCGTATCGTTATTGACCTTGCGCGCGCGGCCTGTCCCGCCCAGGTTTTCGCCAAACCAGTTGTTGAAGGCGAACCAGCGGCCCGGCTCCTGATCGAACTGAAGCCCTGCGATTTCTCGGCCTTTTCCTCCCTCGTCCGCTCGTCCGCAGTTTCGACCCCAATCGCCTCTTCGGCCGCCAGTCCCTCGCAGCCGGTCATCGTCCTTGATCCGGGCCACGGCGGCGTCGACAGCGGCGCCCGGGGCCTCCGCGGCGTCCAGGAGAAGACCCTCGTCTTTGACTTCTGCGTCGAACTGAAGCGACAGCTCGACGAGACCAAGCGCTACGCCACTGTAATGACGCGGGATGGCGATCAGTATGTTGATCTCGATGAGCGGGTCGCGATCGCTCGCAAGGCGAACGCATCTCTATTCATCTCCGTCCACGCTGACACGCTGAGCGAGGATGCGAACGTAAGCGGCTCTACCGTGTATACTGTTGCTGATCGCGCTTCCGATGCGGAAGCCGCTCGAATCGCGGCCCGTGAGAACGCCGCCGGCAGGGGGCCCGCCGCTCGGCCAGACAATCCAGATGTGGCTGATATTCTGTTCGATCTCAAACGTCGCGAGACTTGGACGTACGCCCACATTTTTTCCCGGGGCCTCGTCGACAACTTGCGTGGCACCGCGAGGCTGAACCACAACCCGGAACGCTCCGCGGGCTTCGTCGTCCTAAAAGCGCCGGAGTTTCCCTCCGTCCTCGTGGAGCTCGGCTATCTTTCGAACGCTCAGGATGTCCAATCCCTCACTTCCCCGGATTGGCGGACGAAGGCGGCGGCCGCCATGGTCAAGTCAATCGACGCGTTTTTCGCCGGACCCGGAAAGCCTGACGTTGTCCAGCCCGCTGAAAGCGGTGTTGCGTCATCAGCCGTGCAGGCCTCCGGGCCGACGGCGCATTAGGGCTTGCGCGTAGCGCGCGCAGCTGGCTAATGGCGTCAGGGTTGCGCGGCGAGATGCTCCGATCATAGATTCGCCTTACTCGAGCACGACAGGGGTCAAGGCTGGCGCGGTCGACGCTGATCCGGGTTCCGGGTGAAGAACGTCGGTAGATCGGTCTCGTAAAGTCCGCGCCTTCGAGGCGCTGCAATTCAGTTCGTCTCGACGCCCTGAGCGCTCGCCGACGGGCGCAATGGAAGGCTTCGATCGAGAGATGCGCGGGATCGCTCGTATTGTCGGGTTCATATTCGCGACCGGTACGTTGGTGTTCGCTGTGGCGGCGGCGGTTTTTGCCGGCGTCATATGGAAATATGAGCAAGACCTCCCGGATTACTCCGTGCTCAAGAACTATGAGCCGCCGGTCATGACCCGGGTGCACGCGGCCGACGGGAGCCTGCTAGCCGAATATTCGCGCGAGCGACGGCTTTATCTCCCGTCGGACGAAATTCCCGATTTGGTCAAGCACGCCTTTATCTCGGCGGAGGACAAGAATTTCTACAACCATTGGGGCGTCGATCCCGAAGGAATTGTGCGAGCGGGCATTATCTATATGCAGGGCTCCCGCCATATTCAGGGCGCCTCCACCATTACCCAGCAGGTGGCCAAGAATTTTCTCTTGAACTCGGACCGGACCTTCGACCGCAAGATCCGTGAGATTCTGCTTAGCTTGCGAATAGAGTCCGCCTACTCGAAGGAAAAGATCCTCGAGCTCTACCTCAACGAGATTTATCTCGGTCTTTCCAACTATGGCGTCGCTGCAGCCGCGCTCAATTATTTCAACAAGTCCGTACACGAACTCACCATCGCCGAAGCCGCCTATCTGGCGGCGTTGCCGAAGGAGCCGAGCTCGCTGAATCCGTTTCGCGATCACGACCGCGCCGTCGAAAGGCGCAACTACGTCATCGGGCGGATGGAGGAAGACGGCTATATCACCGCTAAACAAGCGGATGAGGCCCGTGCCGAGCCGCTCGTGGTCAATCCGCGCGTGCTGACGCCGAACTCTATCGCGGCGGGATTCTTCGCCGAGGAAGTCCGGCGTGAGCTGCAAGAGCGGTATGGCGAGCAAAAGCTTTACGAGGGCGGTCTCTCGGTTCGGACGACCCTGGACCCGAAAGTTCAGCTGATGGCACGTAAAGCGCTGGTCGACGGTCTCGTGCGCTACGACGAGGCGTATGGCTGGCATGGCACCCTCAAGACGATCGACATTGGTCAGGATTGGGGCGTCCCTCTGGCCGACATTCCAGCTTACGGCGACATCAAGCCGTGGGTTCTGGCGGTTGCGCTTGACGTCACCGACGCGGCCATCCGGGTGGGTCTTCAGCCCGAGCGAGACAAGTCTGGCGCAATTGTCGCGGATCGTCAGACCGGCGCCGTCACGGTTGAAGGGGCGCGCTGGACGGGCCGTAGGCTTAAAGGATTAGTCAAACCTGGCGACGTCTTCTACGTCGAGCCAATCCCCGGCCACGAAGGCGAATATCGCCTACGCCAGATCCCTGAAGTCTCCGGCGCCGCCATAGCGATGGATCCGTTTACAGGCCGCGTGCTGGCGATGGTGGGCGGATTTTCGTTCGACGAATTGGAGTTCAACCGGGCGACGCAGGCGCAGCGGCAACCGGGCTCCTCGTTCAAGCCGTTCGTCTACGGAGCCGCGCTCGACAACGGCTACACGCCATCCTCGATCATTCCGGACTCGCCGGTCACGATCGACGACGGCAGCGGTCAATTGTGGACTCCGGCCAACTTTGAAGGCGAGGTAACCGGTCCCCGTACGTTGCGATTCGGCGTTGAGCATTCGATCAACCTGATGACGGTCAGGCTCGCGCGCGACATCGGCATGCCGCTGGTCGTCGAATACGCCAAGCGCTTTGGCATCTACGACAACTTGCCGCCATTCCTGTCGATGTCGATCGGCGCCGGCGAGACGACCGTGTTGCGCATGATCACCGGCTACTCGATGTTCGCCAACGGCGGCAAAAGGGTGAAGGCGACCCTGATTGATCGGATTCAGGACCGCTGGGGCAATACGATCTACAAGCACGACGAACGGATCTGCGAGGGCTGCAACGCCCCTACATGGCACAATCAGCCTGAGCCCAAGCTCATCGACAAACGCGAACAAGTGATCGATCCGCTCACCGCCTATCAGGTCACCTCCATCCTGGAGGGAGTCATCCAACGCGGCACCGGCATCGCGATCAAGGAGCTCGGCAGGACTCTTGCGGGCAAGACTGGCACCACCAACGACGCCAAAGATCTCTGGTTCATCGGCTATTCGCCAAATCTCGCCTTTGGTGTGTTCATGGGCTACGACAAGCCGCGATCTCTTGGCGGCAGCGCGCAGGCCGCGCTCTACACCGCGCCGATCTTCCGCGACTTTATGAAAATGGCGCTGAAGGACACGCCGGACACGCCGTTCCGCATTCCACCTGGAATCAAACTCATTTCGGTCGACGTTCATTCCGGTATGCGCGGGACCGGTCCCGGTTCGATTATGGAGGCGTTCAAACCCGGCACTGGACCGCCTGACAGCTACGGCGGCGGGTGGGGTGAATCGGCTCAGACATCGTCGCGAAACGAACGGTCGGTCGGGTCGGGAACAGGCGGGCTCTATTGAGGCGCTCAAGCTTTCCTGCTTCACTTCGGACCATTTCTGCGCTCGATCGGTTGACCGTCCATACGGGGAAAACGACTCACGTCCCTCAGCGACGGTTTTGCCCTTAAATCCGCGGGTTGAATTATGCGCGCCGAAGCCGAACAGTTGGTCGAATTGATCAAGCAATCCGTGGGATTGCTAAGGAGGCATCTTTGACGTCGACGCTGCCCAGCGTCGTCTCAGTGAACTAAACGGGAAATCCGAGGATCCGAATCTCTGGACCGATCCCGACATCGCTGGAAAAGTGATGCGCGAGCGCACGATGCTGGAAGACCGGCTGGTTTCCCTCAAGAAGATCGAGCGCGACCTCGAGGATGCGACGACCCTGGTTGAGCTTGGCGAGGCCGAAGGCGACGAAGCGACGGAGGCTGAGGGAATTGGCGCTCTGAAGGCACTCAAAGCCGAGGGCGAACGACGCCAACTCGAAGCGCTTCTCTCCGGCGAAGCGGACGCGAATGACACCTATGTCGAAGTGCATTCCGGCGCCGGCGGCACAGAAAGCTGCGATTGGGCGCGCATGCTGTTGCGGATGTACGCGCGCTGGGCGGAGCGGCGAAAGTTCGACGTCGAATTGATCGAGGAGACGGATGGGGACGAGGCCGGCATCAAGTCGGCGACGATCATCGTCAAAGGCCACAATGCGCATGGCTGGCTCAAGACCGAGTTGGGCGTGCATCGGCTGGTGCGCATTTCCCCATTTGATTCCAACGCGCGCCGACACACGAGCTTCGCCTCCGTTTGGGTCTATCCGGTCGTCGACGACCGGATAAAGATCGAAGTCAACGAAAGCGATTGCCGCATCGACACTTATCGCGCCTCTGGCGCCGGCGGACAGCACGTCAACAAGACCGAGTTTGCGGTACGCATTACCCATTTGCCGACCGGTATCGTCGTCGCCTGCCAGTCCGAACGCTCACAGCACAAGAACCGAGCGACCGCCTGGAATATGCTGCGCGCTCGACTTTATGAGCGAGAGCTTGAGGCGCGCGAAGAGAAGGCCAATGCGGACGCCGCGTCCAAGACCGACATCGGTTGGGGCCATCAGATTCGCTCCTATGTGCTGCAGCCGTATCAGATGGTGAAGGACCTTCGCACCGGGCACGTCTCGGGTACGCCTGCCGAAGTGCTCGATGGTGAACTCGATTTGTTCATGGAGGCTTCGTTGGCTCAGCGCCTCTCTGGACGAACTGTCGCGGTCGAGGACGTCGAATAATTCAAGACCGGGATCCAAATTTTGTGGGGCTGCCGTTTCGCGTTGCGGCTCGGATGAGTCCCGAAACGTGTGACCGGTAACGGTCGGTTGAGGCGCGCGATGGGCTCAGGCTTCGCCAGCGGCGCCGCTTTGTCGTCCGACTGAGACATGCGGTGCGGCCAACCACGGATTCCCACACGGCGCGCCTCTGCGAGGAGCGAGCCCGGGCGAAAAGCATGGCGATGCTTGGAGCTACGAACTCGCCAATTGCCAGTGCTCGCTGGACAGTTCGAGCGGATAGCAGATTAAACTCGTTTTTCGAGTGCCTGCGCCAACGCGCACGGGATGCGCCGACGCACTCAGAGCAACGTGGCGACCTTTCGCTCGCCTGGTGGTCGCGCAGCGGGAACACGCATTTAGTCATTGGCCGATCCCCAGGAACGGGCAGCCCACACTTCTCGTGGTCGCCCTGGAGTTCACGGGCCGCTCTATTGGAGCATGAACGTCGGATGTGTGAGGAGCGGATCTACGATTTCTGTTAGTCGATCGTTGCGCGTCGAATAACTACAGCGTGAAGGTTGGCTCGCGTGTTTCATCAACTCCCGATCTCAAATCTGAAGGAGCCAACCATGCACGCGTCTCTTCAATTCGATCGCCAAATCAAATTAATCGCCAAAGGACCCGCGGTTTTGTTTCGGCACTCTGCTCTGGATTGCTCGTTGTTAGTCTCGCGCGGGTTTCGCCCGCCTTTGCGGCAGGCGGCGGAAGTGGAGGGGGAGGGGGGGGGAGGGGGCGGCGGGGGAGGAGGTGGCGCTGGCGCTGGCGGCGGCGCCGGGGTGGTGGAGGAACTGACGGTGGGGAGCTGGCGGTGGGGGTGCAGGGCGGCGGCCTTGAGCGACGATGCATAGATCGAACCAATCTGAACTTACAATTTGTGCGCCCGGCATGGTTTGGGACACGAAGCATCGTAACTGCCTCATGAGGCATAGCGGCGTCCTGTCAGAGACCCGACCTCACCGAGCTCACCTATGCACTCGCCAAGGCCGATCGCTACCGGGAAGCGATCGACATGCTCGACCTGTTGGATAATCCAAATACTCCGCACGCGCTCGACTATCGCGGCTATGCGATCCGCACGCTTCGGCGCACCGACGAAGGAATTTGGCTACTATCTCAAATCGGCCGCGCTTGATCCCAAGTACCTGGAGGTGCGCGAGTGCCTTGGGGAAGCTACGTTCTCCAGGGCAAGTACGACTTCGGAAAATAGCAACTGGCAACGATCGAAAAGCTTCGCGGAAGGACTGCGAATATTATGAGGATCTGGCGGGCGCGCTGACCGAGGCGCACGCGCTTTAATCCGAAGTTGGATGCGCGCCGGATGTTGCGGCGTGCGTCTGTCTCGGCGGAAGGGGGGATGATGTCCCAGGCCCAATACACGCGCGGAGGCGGCGCAGCGTCCCCGGCGGGGGATGGTACCTTCGACGCGGACCTCAATTTCCTTGCGCGTTGGGATGGCCCCCTTGGGCTGCTTGGGCGTGCGAATGTCTGGCCTACATTTTCATCATCGAGGGTGTCGGCGAGATCGGGAGTTACGCTCGCGTCACCGACTACATGCAGACCCACGGAGTTGATGGGCGGATGCTGCCGTTGGTCATTCTGACCGAACTCGGCGGCGGTCTGCTGGTGCTGTTCGGGTTCAAAACGCGATGGGCGGCGATTGCGCTCTTCGGCTTTTGTTTGCTGACGGGCGTTTCTTCCACACGGGTGCCGAACAGGCTATTCAACTTCAGAAGAATATCGCCGTGGTCAGCGGCTTTCTTGCTCTGGCGCTGCTCGGCCCTGGCGCGTGGTCGCTCGAGGACTGGCGGGGAGAGCCGTCTAGCGAGGGCTGTTTCAGAGGCGCTCTCCCGATCGCGCCGCGTGAAGCGATTGATTTTGGCCACGCTGCGATCATATCTTCTGGGCAAGTGGGCTCACGCCCGCTGACCTAATCCTGTCCTCGGCCGGCATTTTTCGTTGGAGCCGTCCGCCTTGCCGCAGCGTTAGCGCGCGTCCTATAGAGAGCCTTTCGGCACCTGTTCCTAGCGCCCACTTTCCGAAGGTCCTGAATGTCGAGCGTCGACGTCAAGCCGACCAGCAACCGCAAGCCCGCCGGCAAAGTCGAGACGGCGAATGAGCCGTTCAGGCAGGCGCTAGCGTCCTGCACCCGGGCGCTGGCGCGCCAACCTGGGCTCGAAATCGCTTTCTCGACCGACAAGCCATCGCTCATAACCTCGGCGGAGGGCGCCAAGGCGAGGCTCTCCGAGCCGCCGCGCAAGCCCAATCCGCGCGAGGCGGCGATCGTCCGCGGCCTCGCTGATTCGTTCGCGCTGCGGCTTGCCTGCCATAACGACGCGCTCCACCGGCGCCTCGCGCCCGAAAGCCCGCCGGCGCGCGCCCTGTTTGACGCGGTCGAGCAGGCGCGGGTCGAAGCGATCGGCACCCGCCGGATGCAAGGCGTGGCGTCGAACATCACCGCCATGCTCGATGACCGCTACCATCGCAGCCCGTTCGCGGAAGCGCGTACGCGCGAGGAAGCGCCGCTGGAGGACGCGGTGGCGATGCTCGCGCGCGAGCGCATGACGGGACTCGAGCCGCCGCGCGGCGCCGCGCGGCTGGTCGAGCTTTGGCGCCCGTTTATCGAGGAGAAGGCCGGCGCGGATCTTGATCGGCTTGGCGAGGCTCTCCTCGATCAGCGGGCCTATGCGCGGCTGGTGCGCAAGGTCCTCTCGTCCTTGGGGCTCGCGAACGACGCTGATGCTGACGCTGAGGAATCGGACGAGGAGACGGAAGACAAGACGCCGCCTGAAGAGTCCGACGTGGCTCAAGGCGAGGGCGAAGATCAGTCGTCGCGGGATTCGATGCAGCGCGAGGCGGCTGACGAAGCGACCGACGACGCCGAGGAAGGCGCTATCGACACGGTCGAGGCGCCGTCGTCGGAACTCGAGGACGAAGGCGAGGCGGGCGACGCCGAGGAAGCGGCGGATAGCCGCCCGCCGCAGCCGCAAGCTTCGGAGAAGCGGGGACCGGACTACAAGGCTTACACCACCCGCTTCGACGAGATCATCGACGCCGACGAGCTATGCGACCCCGACGAGCTGCAGCGCTTGCGCGACTATCTCGACAAGCAATTGCAGAATCTCCATTCGGTCGTCGCCCGCCTCGCCAATCGCCTGCAGCGCCGGCTCATGGCGCAGCAGAGCCGTTCGTGGGAGTTCGATCTCGAAGAGGGCGTGCTCGACACCGCGCGCCTTCCGCGCGTCGTCATCGATCCGCAGCAGCCCTTGTCCTTCAAGCAGGAGAAGGACATGGCGTTCCGAGATACGACGGTGACGCTGCTCATCGACAATTCCGGCTCGATGCGCGGCCGTCCGATCACGGTCGCGGCGACTTGCGCCGACATCCTCGCGCGCACTCTCGAGCGCTGCGGCGTCAAGGTTGAGATTCTTGGCTTCACCACCCGGGCCTGGAAGGGCGGACAATCGCGCGAGGCCTGGCTCCAGGCGGGCAAGCCTCCAAATCCTGGACGCCTCAACGATTTGCGCCATCTCATCTACAAGGCTGCGGATGCGCCGTGGAGGCGTGCGCGCAAAAACCTGGGGCTCATGATGCGCGAGGGACTGCTTAAAGAGAACATCGACGGCGAAGCGCTCGACTGGGCGCACCAGCGCCTCCTTGGCCGGCCCGAGCAGCGCAAGATCCTGATGATGATCTCCGACGGCGCGCCGGTCGACGATTCGACCCTGTCGGTCAATCCCGGCAACTATCTCGAGCGCCACCTGCGCTATGTGATCGAGGAGATCGAAACCCGCTCGCCTGTCGAGCTCATCGCCGTCGGTATCGGCCACGACGTGACGCGGTACTATCGGCGCGCAGTGACGATCGTCGACGCCGAGGAGCTGGGCGGAGCGATGACGGAGAAGCTGGCCGAACTCTTCGATGAGAACGCCACGCCGGCCGAACCGGAGAAGTCCGCGCGGCAGCCAAGGCGAGGTCGGAAGGCCGCTTGAGACGCGCGCGGGGCGTCCCGACTTTCATTTTTAGTTTCGCGCCTCCTGTCGTTCAATGAGTTGCGACCTGGTTTAGTTCCGTCTTCAGGAATGACGCTCGCTTCTGAATGCAGCGCTTGGCTTCAGGCCGGGATCTTAATAACCTTAATAAGTAGTATAATGTAGCTTAATCTAGGAACAGATAAAATACAGGTCTTTCGCGCGGTCCCAGTGAGGCGCGGCTTGGACTGCCTTTGGGGCCTCCTATCTATGACATAATGAACGCTCCAAGCCGCCATCGCGTCCGGCCCGCCTCACCGTCCGGTAAGACCGATCTGTTTTTCGCCGCTCCGCTTGCCGGAGGGGTTTCGATACCATCCGGACCTTCTCTCCACGGAAGAAGAGGGGGCGCTCGCGCGCGAACTTGAGCAGCTCCCGTTCAAGTCCTTCGACTTTCAAGGATTTCGGGCGAACCGACAGGTGGTGAGTTTCGGCTACTGCTACGATTATGACCGCCGCGTCGTTATTGAGGCCGCGCCCTCTCCGCCGTTTCTCGAACCGCTGCGGCGTAAGGTGGCTCCACTTTTCGATCGCCCGGCGGAATTTTTCCGCCGAGTCCTTATCAATGAATATCGGCCGGGCGCGGGGATCGGCTGGCATCGGGATAAGGCGCAATTCGACGAGGTCGTCGGCGTTTCGCTGCTTGCGCCCTGCACCCTGCGCTTCCGCCGCAAGGCGGGCGAGACCTGGGACCGCGCGTCGCTGACGGTCGAGCCGCGCTCGGCTTATCTGCTCTCCGGGCCGGCGCGTACCCTCTGGGAGCACAGCATTCCGGCTCTTGACCGCCTGCGTTATTCGATCACCTTGCGGACGCTCGTTGCGAATTCGAAGGGCGCCACTGCTTCCGAACGAGGCGCGCGAATAGTCGGTTGATGCAGCTAAGCGGCTGCGGCTTTGTCCGCTTCGGTCGCCGTCCTTCACTTGGTTCAAGCGGCCGGTCTTCACGTCATAGACATAGCCGTAGACGGGGCGCGTTGTGAGGCACGAGCGGATGCTCGCGGATACACCGCACGTCCTGCGCGACGCTCGCCTCCTGGTTCTTGATCGTGTGCCACTTGATGAAGTGGCTCGCAGCGTGAACGGGCCAGCGCATCGCGCCTGCCCGCTCACCGCGAGAACAGCCACAGGATGAGCGACAGCACGATGCTCACCAGAATGCCAGTGGCGATCGGCGCGTAGAAGGTGCAGCCGTCCCGCTGAGTGAAAATGTCGCCCGGAAGTCGGCCGAGCCCGAGCCGCGTTACCCGGGGCCACAGCAAGCCGACCGAGACGACGGCGAGGCCTATAGTGATGAGCGTGCGGGACATGCTACAGCGTCCGGTCAGGCTCGTGCAATGTGGGCGCTCAAGCGTAAGACGCAACCGCCTCAAAGATCGGCTCCGGATGAAATGTAGACTTGGGGTTCGCGCACGAGGACGGCATCGGAAGCCTCAAACATCAAGTCCAGCGGAAAAGTGCTGGTCAAATTGAAACTCCGGGCGCCTTGACGCACATCTCACTTCGGCCTTAGATCGAGCCCAACCCCCTTGTTGACGAACTGCAACGTGTAGGCGCTCCTATAGTCGGTGTATCTATCGACCATTCCGATCGCCACCATTTTGTCGAAGAAATCCTTCCAGCGCGCATCGGTCATGGCGCCGATGCCGAGCTTGAGCGCATCGCCGGAATCGACGACGCCATATTTTTTCAGCTGGCTGATCGAGAAGGCGATCTCGTCGTCGGTGATATCGGGGTTCTCCGCCTTGATCATCGCATTGGCCTTGGAATTGTCGCCGTACAGATAATCGTACCAGCCGATCGTCGAGGCGTCGACGAAGCGCTGCACGAGATCGGGATTCTTCTCGATCATGTCCCGGCGAGTCTCGATCAGGGTCGAATAGGTGTCGTACCCGTAGTCGGAGAGCAGGAATACGTTCGGCTTGAAATGGCCTTGCCTTTCAATCTCGAAGGGCTCGGCGGTGAGATAGCCCTGCTGGATCGAATCCTTGTTCATGATGAACGGGGCGGAGTTGAAATTGTAAGGCCGGATATTCTCGTCCTTGAAGCCGTACGCGAGCTTCATCCAGGCATAGAACGTGTTGATCGCGCCTGCGCCGACGTAAGCCGGCTTCGCCCGCGGCAGGTCTGCCCATTTGTCGAGCCCCTGGCCCGGATGCGACATGAAGATCTGCGGCGACTTCTGGAAATCGGCGGCGACGGCGACCAAAGGGAGCTTCGCCTCAGCCGACAGGAGATCGCCGATCATGTCGCCTCCCATGAAGAATTCGATCCTGCCAAACAGCAGCATCAGCGCGCCGTTGCTCTGCGGGCCGCCGGGAATGATGGTGACGTCGAGGCCATATCTGGCGTAAGTGCCGTCGGCCGCGGCCTGAAAGAAGCCCCCTGCCTCCGGGTCGGCGAGCCAGTTGGTGGCGAACTTCACCTTGTCGAGCGCCAACGCGGGCTCAGGCAAACCAACCCATGCCGCTAAGGCCGTAAGCACCGCCAATCGCATCCGCACACCCCGCATTGAAATCGCCCGCCATTGACGCTGCGCCTGGGGCGACTGAGGCGCAGTCGTCATTGCCAGCTGAAGAAGTTTAAAGACGGGCGTCTTCCGCGCTCCTCCAGCCGAGTCAGCGGATCAAAAGCCGCTCGAGCCCAACTCGCCTACATCATGAGGCGCCTCATCGCTCATCCTTCGAGCCGCATCGCCAGCTTGGGAAATATAATAGGACGTCAGATCGTAGACAAACGCGGCATCCTGCCCAGGCAAATAGGACGCCTCGACATGGTAAGAGAGAAATTCGAGCGCATAGGTCGCGCCAATGTCATGCTCGTAACGGCGCCGCGCGTCTCGCCTCATTTCCTTGACCGTATCCTTGCGAGTGCGCATCTCGCATTCTTGACCGGCCCAAATCGTTCGACCCAGTCGTTGAGCAGATAATTCAGCCCGCGGCCGAAGCGTTCGCCCTGCTCCTCCCCGAGACCGCGGACGTAGAGCGACGCATTCTCGAATTGCCGTTGAGCCGCGTCGCGCGCGCTTCGCGCCAGCGTGTCCTCAGCTGCCCAAACATGGCCTTGACGTGGATGTGTTCGCTCCGGCGACACCATGTGCCCGTGCCCCACGAAGGCCAACCAAGGCGCGGTCAATCATAGCGCTGACCGTCCGGCAAGATTGATCTCAGCTTGAGCCTCTGAGAAGCTTCTCGCGCTGAGCGTTCTTGTCGCTGAAGCGGGATTGGAATCTTCCATGTCTGACATGATGTTGGGCAATCGGCTCGATCGGCCTGTGGATGAAGGCCGACCACATCTCGACCCGGCGAACGCCGCCGTCACGCTCGTCGACTACGCAGCTACGCATGCCCCTATTGCCGCGCCGCGAACGACCGGATCGCCGAAGTGCGCGATCAGTTCGGCGACCGGATGCGCTATGTCTTCCGTCATCGACCTCTCGTCGGCGTCGAACTTGCCCGCCGCGCCGCTGAGCTGGTGGAGCGGGCCGAAGGCCCCAAAAGTTTCTGTGACGCGCACGTCAAGCTGATGACGCGCTCGGAGACGCTGACCGAGGACGAGTCATTACGGTCGCGCGCGACCTCGGGGCCTCCGCCGACTGCAGTCCGCCGGACAATCCCGCGGTTATCCACGCTAAGGCGCGGGTCGACGCGGACGAGGCCAGCGCCGCGGCGAGCGGCGGGGATCGTCACCCCCACCTTCTTTATCAAGGGCCGCCGCTATGACGGGCCTTGAGACGAAAGCGCGCTGTCAGATGCGATGCTGGGCACGCTCGGCCACCGGGTGCACTCGGCCGCGCACGATTTCGCCAGCTGGGGACCCCAGCGGGCGGCGATTCCGAAGCCGCCAAGATCGTGTGGCATTTATCGCGCCGTTCCTGGCTGCACTCACTGGTGTGACACTGCTCTCGCTCATAGCCCGAAGAGCGCCAGTCTGGGCCATTGCAAGACGGCGTCGGAGCCGCCAGATGGAACGCTTCGGCGTGCCTGGACCTACGGGCGACTCAGCGCGAACCGCAACGAGAGAAGGTTTTTGACCATGAACCATGTCACCTACACCCTGGTCGAGCACGACGGCGGATGGGCCTATAAGGTCGGCGACGTCTTTTCTGAGACCTTTCGCACGCGCCAGGAGGCTCATGCCGCTGCGGAGCGGGCCGCCCAGGAGCAGCGCGTCCCAGGCCAAAGCAGCGCGATCGAGTACGAGGACAGCTCCGGCCGCTGGCATGAGGAAGAGGAAAGCGGGGACGACCGGCCGGACACTGACGTTAAGGACTGACGGCGCTGGAGCGAGGTGCTATCCGGCGGCGCGAACGACAGATTTTGATTGGATTGCCGAACCCTTGGCCAATTGCTGAATCGCGCGCAGGTCATTCACGAAACCTGCGTAAGCAGAATTCCTTTCCTCGTCATCCTGCAGGCGCAGCAACGCCGACGGATGAATAGTGATGAAGATGCGCAATCCATTCGCAACGTCCAGGATCTTGCCTCGGTTGCTCTGGACGGGGATCGGCCGTTCCGCGAGTCCCTGGGCTGCGCTCGCCCCGAGGGCGACGATGAGGCGCGGATGAATGAGCTCGATTTCTTCCGATAGCCAGCGCCGGCATATTTTGATCTCGCTGGCGTTGGGGCGGTTGTGCAGCCGTCGCTTGCCGCGCGGCTCAAACTTAAAATGCTTGACCGCATTGGTCACGTAAACGCGCCCGCGATCGACGCCTGCCTCCGCGAGCGCCCTGTCCAGCAGCAGGCCCGCCGGCCCGACAAACGGACGGCCTTGGAGGTCTTCCTTGTCTCCGGGCTGCTCGCCGACAAACACGATCTCGGCGTCGGCCGGGCCTTCTCCGAACACTGTCTGGGTGGCGTTTTTCCACAAGGGGCAAGCGCGACAGGACGCGGCTTCGCGATGCAAGCTGTCGAGTCCGTAATTCGGCCGGCTATCGTCGCCTGCAGCGCTCACGGTCTCACAAACACCTCAACCAGGATCCAGGCCAGAATGGCCAGCGCGACACTGCCGATGAGTATGTAACGGACATGATGTCCCGTCGAGCCGGCCCGCACGGCGGCCTTGTTCTCTTCGGTCACGACCGGACGTTCGTGCGCGTCCATCGAACGCTCCTTTCTCGCGAGCATTGCGAAATCGAGGTTCCCGTCTCGGCTCAATTTTGGCCGAAATCAGTAGTCCCGAGCGCCAAACTGGGCGCAAGGCAGCGCCCCATCACTCGGAAACTCAGGAGCGTCGGAATCGGTTCCTTTGCCGCGGGGGCTACCGCGACGTGTCGGCTAGCTCTGCGGATTGGACTTGGCGCGAGCGCGCCGGCACGCCACGAGCGCTCCAGGGAGGGTCGTCCATCCGGTTTGATGCGAGGCGCCGTTGGCTGAGCCCGAAGATCCGCTCCTTCAGGATCAGGTCTCGTCTGCTCCAAAACGCAAGCGTGAACCACAGGCGCTGCGCTCACGGTCGCAGACGCCCGCCAAGCCGTCCTCGCTCCAGCGGTAGGGCCGGGAGCGCGCGTCATCGAAGGGAAAGCACCGCCAGGCAACGCCATCGGTGCTGTAATCCTTCCCGTACAGCGCCCCAGCCGAGCGGGGCGAGATAGGCCGAAGAGCTTCCAATCGCTCTCCGGCGCCGCCGGTCCCTGCGCGAGCCGTGCGTGCTCAAGCGGGCTCCCTTTTGTTGCTTCGCGCCGCTCATCCCGAGCCCATCCTAGGCTAGCATCTGTCTTCATTCTGGATGCAAGGGGCGAAGCACCGCCGCGCCCATAGCCATAACTTCGCTGACCGCGGGCGCTGAGCCGGTCGTTCGCCTATTTGCCGGCCGGCTTTTCCAAATGGCCGCCGAACTGGAACCGCATCGCCGAAAGGAGCTTGTTCTGATAGTCGGCCTCGCCGCGCGAAAAAAACCGTTCGTAAAGCGCGGTGCTTAGTACTGGCGTCGGGACGCCTTCGTCGATGGCCGCCTTGATCGTCCACCGGCCTTCACCGGAATCCGACACCCGCCCGGAAAACTTGGAGAGCGCGGAATCTTCGTTCAGCGCGGTCGCCGTGAGATCGAGGAGCCATGAGGCGATCACGCTGCCGCGCCGCCAGACCTCGGCGACGTCCGGCAGGTTGATGTTGTACTTGTACTGGTCAGGGTTGCGCAGGGGCGTTGTCTCGGCGTCGATCGCGTGGCTCTTTTCGCCTACGTTCGCCGCACGCAGGATGTCCAGCCCCTCGGCATAGGCGGCCATAATGCCGTATTCGATGCCGTTGTGGACCATCTTGACGAAATGCCCGGCGCCATTCGGCCCGCAATGGAGATAGCCTAGTTCGGCCGCCCTGGGCTCGCCCTTACGGCCTGCGGTTCTCGGAATAGCGCCTGCCCCGGGGGCAAGCGTCTTGAAAATTGGATCGAGCCGCTTCACGGCTTGGTCGGGGCCGCCGATCATCATGCAATAGCCCCGCTCGAGCCCCCAAACGCCGCCGCTGGTGCCAACATCGACATAGTCGATGCCTTTCGACGCCAGCTCATGGGCGCGGCGCAGATCGTCAACATAGTATGAATTGCCGCCGTCAATGATCGTGTCGCCGGCCTCGAGCGCCGGCTCAAGTTGCGCGATGCTGCTGTCGACCACCGCGGCGGGAACCATAAGCCAGACCGCGCGCGGTTTTTCCAGCTTCTTGACGAGTTCAGCTAGCGAGGAGCTGCCGACCGCCTTCTCGTCAACGAGTTCCTCGACGGCCTTGGGGGACATGTCGAAGACCACGCACTCGTGGCCGTCTGTCAGAAGCCGGCGGACCATGTTGGCGCCCATCCGCCCGAGGCCGACCATTCCAAGCTGCATGTGCGGCTCCTTCAGCCGAGTGAATGACCCAATCGCGGCTCAGGGCCGTTTCGCCTTCGCCGTCGTGCGCAATTTCGTAGCAACCGGAGGACCCAATTGGACCGACGGCAACTCGGATCTCGGGACGTCCTCCCACATGAGGAATCCACCCCTGAATGCATTCGCGTTGTCGCCCAGCCGGCACCCCGGCGGCAGCTCCTTCAGTATCCTAGCGTTGCCGCCACCGAGCACAACATCGTCAACTTCGAGTGCGGCGACCAATCGGCCAATCACGTCAGACACGTGCTTGCGCCACCTTTTCTTGCCCAGCCGCTCCAGTCCCCGCTCGCCGACGTAATCTTCATAAGTGGCCTTCTTGTAAGGCAGATGACCAAGCTCCATTGGCTCCACGATTTCATCCACGATCAGCGTCGAGCCGAGTCCGGTCCCGAGTCCCAGGAACAGCATCTTGCCCGTTTTGTAGCTGCCGAGCGCCTGCATCGCTGCATCGTTGATGACTTTGACCGGCCGACCGAACGCCCTTTTGAAGTCAAAGCCCATCCAGCCGCGCCCCAGATTTTTCGGATCGGCGACCGGCCGATTGTGCAGGACAGGGCCGGGGTAGCCGATGGATACAACGTCGTAGCTCCAACTATTGGCAAGCTGCCGGACTCCAGAAGCCACCTGTTCAGCCGTCATCTTTGGCCCGGAAGCGAACTCCCTCTTGTCGCTCTGCCCGGTCGCAAGGATTTTGACATGGGTGCCACCCACATCGATGACCAAGACGTCCATGAAAAAAGCCCTTTTGTCGCCGCGCTTTTTCGTTGCGAGCTCAGCGCTTGCGAGCGAACATGCCTTAGGTCAATGCATTGCGCCAGCCCCGTAGCGGGAGAGGGCACGCGCCGCCGAACGGCAATCTATTCGTCGAAAGATCACAAGAACCCATTGATCGGCCGCTGAATTTGTGTTTGCTTGTGCTGCGAGGGGACCTAACACTAAGTCATTAATTTTTGGTCGGAGTGAGAGGATTCGAACCTCCGACCCCATCGTCCCGAACGATGTGCGCTACCAGGCTGCGCTACACTCCGACGTGACCGCGCAAGGCGGCCAGGGCGGCTATATACGGGGGACTTCGCTGCCGCGCAAGCCTGGCCGCGCGCGCCGCGTTTCCACCTAATGCAATTGAGCGCAGGCGTTCGTGCTCCGGTCTGTTCGCTCCGTCCGGCATTGTGGGAGCGCTCTAGGACGACGAGGCGAGGACGACGTGACGTCTTGGACGTGGCGCAAAACGGTTGAGGCCTTGCGGCTGGTCTGAGCCAGCCATACCTAGCCTCTTGGACTCAAATACGCAGGACGGCATGAAAGTTAGCATCATCGGCTCTGGCGTGGTCGGACAAACGTTGGCTGCCGGATTCGTGAAACACGGTCATGAGGTTGAGATCGGCACGCGCGAGCCTGCCAAGCTGAAAGACTGGTTGGCGAAGAATCCCGGGGTCAAGGTCAAGTCGTCCGCCGATGTGGCGGCGTTCGGGGATGTCGTGGTCCTCGCGGTAGCGGGAGAGGCCGCGGAGGCGGCGCTGAAGCTCCTCGGCGCCGGGGCGCTTGAGGGCAAGACGGTGATCGACGCGTGCAATCCGATCGGCGGCGGGCAGCCAGTCAACGGCGTACTGCCCTTCTTCACGCCCCAGAACGAATCGCTGATGGAGCGGCTGCAGAAAGCTTATCCGACGGCGCATTTTGTAAAGGCGTTCAATTCGGTCGGAAGCGGGCAGATGATCAATCCGCATTTTGCCGGTGGCAGGCCAACGATGTTCATCTGCGGCAACGCCGCGAGCGCCAAGAAAACGGTCGCGCAAATCCTCGATCAGTTCGGCTGGGACACGGAGGACATGGGCCCGGTCGAGGCGGCACGCGCCATCGAACCGCTCTGCAAGCTCTGGTGCATCCCCGGCATCGGCAAGAACGACTGGTCGCCGCACGCGTTCAAGCTGCTGCGTTGATTGCAAGCTTGGGGCTGATGCGCTTCAGGCCTTCGCGGACAAGTCGATAACCGCGCGCACTTTATGCGCCAAGTTCTTTTTGCGTGGATGGCTTGGTGAGAAACTGCACCCCGGGGTCAAGCCGGCCGTCATGGATGACCGCATTTCGGGCATAGCCGGTGGTGAAGAGGACGGGTAAATCAGGTCGCAGGGCGGCCGCCTCGCGCGAGAGCGCCCGCCCGTTCATGCCCTGGGGCAGAACGACGTCGGTGAACAGGATGTCAACTCGTTCGCCGTCGCGAAACCGCGCGAGCCCTTCGGCCCCGTTGTGCGCGGAGAGCACTGAATAGCCGAGATCTTCGAGCAGGGCGACCGTCGAATCGCGCACCTCGTCGTCGTCCTCGACGACCAGGACGACTTCGCCCGGGCGAGCTCGCGGCATCTCCGCGCTTTCCGGATGCGCGGCCGCAGGCACGGATTCGATCCGTGCGGCGCCCTCCATCCGCGGTAGATAGATCTTGGCGGTGGTGCCATGACCGACCTCGCTATACATGCGGATGTGGCCTTTCGACTGCTTGACGAAGCCGTAGATCATCGCGAGCCCAAGCCCGGTCCGTATCGGCCCGCTCTTGGTGGTAAAGAACGGCTCGAACACTTTGCTCAGGTTCTCCGGCGGGATGCCGCCTCCAGTATCGGTGACCGAGAGCAAGACGTACTGGCCGGGCGTCACATCGCCGAATTGCCGGCAATAGGCCTCGTCGAGAAACGCGTTCGCGGTCTCGATGGTGATTTGGCCACCTTTCGGCATCGCGCCGCGCGCGTTGACGACGAGATTGACGATCGCATTTTCAAGTTGGCTCGCATCCACGAACGTTGGCCAGAGTCCGCTTCCCTGGATGGTCTCGATCGAGATCGTCTCGCTGACCGTGCGGGTCAGCATGTCGGAAAGGCTCGCGACCAGTCGATTCAAGTCGACTTGCAGTGGGGTCAACACCTGTTGGCGGGAGAACGCGAGCAGGCGCTGAGTCAGCGAAGCGGCGCGCCTCGCGCCCTGCAGCGCCCCAGCGACAGGGCGGCTGAATGCGGCTGCATCTCCCGACTGGACACGACCAAGACGCCGCTCGACCGAGTTGAGATTGCCGATCACGACGGTCATCAGATTGTTGAAGTCGTGAGCAATGCCGCCGGCCAGGAGGCCGATCGACTCCATCTTCTGGGTCTGGAGCAGCATTGCTTGCGTTTCCTGCGCACGCGCGTCTCCTCCGCCAGAGCTTCCGAATGCTCGCGCAAATCGTGGATATAGGCGCCGTTCATGGCGAGCGAGGCGATCGCCGCCAGCGCGGCGGTCACCAGGCTCGCGATGACGAGCGCGAGCATGAGGCTTCGCTGTCGCACTTCCGCGGCGAGGCGCTTGCCGAGAAGGTGGTTTTCCGCTTGATAGAAGTCGTCGAACGCGGCGCGAAAGTCGTCCGTGACCTGCAAGCCGCGCCTGGATTTGACAGCGTCGACCGCGCCGGCTGTGTCGCCTTTGCGGGCGAGTTCGACCGGCCGCGCGCTCTCCGCCATCACTTCGCTGATCGCCATGCGCGCATGCGCTCGAGACGTCGGATCTGAGCCGGATTGTCGGCGACGAGCGATCGCAATTCGTCGAGCGAGGGAGGAATGCGGGCGAGCGCCGATTGATAGGGCTTGAGAAACGCCTCTAGGCCGGTCAGGACATAGCCGCGCTCGCCGATCTTGAGATCCTGCGTTTGCCCAAGCAGCTCGGTCGCCCCGGCCTCGACCTGGAGCGAATGTGCGGTCCAGTCCGCCGCGCTGTTCACGCGTTTGACCATAAGCGCCGCCAAGATCCCCACGAGGATGAGGAGAGCAAGGCACACAGCCGCCAGCAGAGTGGCGGTCCGCCGGCCGAGATACGGCAATGACCAGCCGCGCCTCAATAATCCCCCGCAGTCGGCATTTCCCATGGTGATCCCCGATACGGGGTTCTCGCCATTGTGCGGCTAAAGGATTGTGGTGCGCTCAGGTGACGGTGGCAACCGGAGGCGGAATGGCGAGGATCCTAATCGTTGACGATGAGCCGTTGATCACCGCCATGCTCGAAGACTGGCTGTCGGAACCGGGCGATATTGTCGTCGGCCCTGCGCACAGTCTGGCCAGGGCGCTAGAATTGGCTGACAGCGACATCGACGCTGCGATCGTCGACGTGTCGCTTGGCAAGGACAATTCTTATCCGATTCTCGAGGCGTTGATCGCGCGGGGCCTGCCATTCGCGCTGGCGACGGGCCACGGGCAGGAGAGCATCGAGCTGAGGTATCGTGAGCAAGCGACGCTTATGAAGCCATTCGAATTTGCGACGTTTCGCCAAGCTCTCGACCGATTGAGGGTGGCGGAGCGTGGCATGGGAATAGACGCGCTAAATTACTCGTCGCCGGGCGCTATCTCAGCGACGCGTTGATCGCCTCCAAGGCCTTCGACCCCGGGCACAATTCGCGCTCCGTAAGCTCGTTGAGCGGCCGCGCGGCAGTGCCGAGAACCTCATGCAGTTCGTTAGCCTCATCATCGAGATAGATGAGGCCGGTCGCGATTTCGCCGGTGCTCCGGGCGCGCTCGAGCGTGGCGAGCGCTTGGGATCGATCGCGGCAATTGTGAGCGGCGTCGAGCTTGCGAAGGACGATCGTCGAACCGTCGTGCATCGTGACCGCTTGGCTTCCGCCTTCCGCGTAATTCACTTCGATCGGTTCGCGTCCGGTGATGACGTCGAGCGCGTTGACCGCGATGTTGTGCTCGCGCACGTAGTCGAAGCTCTTGGTGGAGCCGGTGTGATTGTTGAACGTGACGCAAGGCGAGATGACGTCGATGAACGCCGCCCCCTTATGTTCGAACGCCGCTTTGACGAGCGGGACGAGCTGCGCCTTGTCGCCGGAAAAGCTGCGTGCGACGAACGAGGCGCCGAGCCCGATCGCCATGCCGACGAGATCGATCGGCTGGTCGAGCGCGTCGGCGCCCTTCTTGCTCTTCGAGCCGCGGTCGGCGGTGGCCGAGAATTGCCCCTTGGTCAGCCCGTACACCCCATTGTTCTCGACGATATAGACCATGTTGACGCCGCGCCGCATGGCGTGCGCGAACTGGCCGAGCCCGATCGACGCCGTATCGCCATCGCCGGAGACGCCCAGATAGATAAGGTCGCGGTTGGCGAGATTGGCGCCGGTGAGCACTGAAGGCATGCGCCCGTGCACTGAGTTGAAGCCGTGGCTCTGGCCGAGCATGTAGGTCGGCGTCTTCGAGGAGCAGCCGATGCCGCTTAGTTTGGCGATCCGGTGTGGCGGCAGGCTCAGTTCGAAGCAGGCATGGATGATCGCCGCACTGATCGCGTCGTGCCCGCAACCGGCGCATAGCGTCGACATCGACCCTTCGTAGTCCCGGTGGGTGAAGCCGAGCGCGTTGACGGGGATCGACGGGTGGTGAAACTTGGGCTTGCCAAGATACGTCATTCGGCGGCCTCGAGCGGTTGCGGCGCAGCCGGCCTGCGCAGGCGCGCCGCGATTTCGCGATGAATGAAGCGGGCTGAGGTCGGCATCCCGTTGAAGTGGAGGATCGGCGTCCAGCGGTCTGTCGCGACGCCGAGATCGGTCGAGATCAGCGTGCGCATCTGCGCGTCGCGATTCTGCTCGACCACGAAGATCCAATCATGGCTGCCGATGAAATCCTGGACCTCGCGGGTCATCGGAAATCCGCGGATGCGCAGGGTGTCGACATGGAGGCCCCCGTCGGCCAGCATCGTCTGGGCTTCGTCCATCGGGGCGGCGGTCGATCCGTAATAGAGCACGCCGATCTGGCTCGGCTTCGCAGCCCGCTTGAGCACCGGCCGCGGCAGGAAGCTGCGCGCGGTCTCGAACTTGCGCTCCAGCCGCTCCATGTTGTCGATATAGGGCAGGCCTTCCTCGGTATAGCGGGCGAAGCGGTCGCGGCTGGTGCCGCGGGTGAAATAGGCGCCGCGCGTCGGATGGGCGCCAGGAAGCGTCCGATAGGGAATTCCGTCGCCGTCGACATCGTCGTAGCGTCCGAAATTTAGCGCCTTTTCCAGCTTCTCGAACGAGAGAACCTTGCCGCGGTCGTAAGTCCGGGCGTCATCCCATTGGAATGGCGCGCTGAGGTGCGAATTCATGCCGATGTCGAGGTCGAGCATGACGAAGACGACCGTTTGCAGCCGCTCGGCGAGATCGAAGGCGCGCGCAGCGAATTCGAACGCTTCGTTCGGGCCGTCGGGAATGAGCAGGACGTGCTTGGTGTCGCCGTGCGAGGCGAAGGCGCACGAGAGGAGGTCGGACTGTTGGGTGCGGGTCGGCATTCCGGTCGACGGGCCGCCGCGCTGCACGTCAAACACGACAACCGGAATTTCGGCGAAATAGGCCAGGCCAAAGAATTCCTGCATCAACGAGATGCCCGGGCCGGAGGTCGCAGTGAAGGCGCGCGCGCCGTTCCAGCCGGCGCCGACCGCAACGCCAATCGCCGCGATCTCGTCCTCGGCCTGGAGGATTGCGTAATTCTTCTTGCCCGTTGCGGGATCGACGCGATAGCGGGCGCAATTGCGTTCGAACGCCTCGGCCAGCGAGGTGGATGGCGTGATCGGATACCAGGCGCAAACCGTCGCCCCGCCATAGACAGCGCCGAGCCCCGCGGCGAAATTGCCTTCCACGAGAATGCGGTCGCCGACGGCGTCGCTGCGCCGGACCCTAACGCCGAGTGGACATTGGAAGCGGGACTTCGCGTCGTTGCACCCGATCTTGAGCGCGCCTAGGTTGGCGGCGATCAGCTTGTCCTTGCCCTTGAACCGCTCGTGGATCAGCGTCTCGATAACTTGAAGCTCGATGTCGAGCAGCGCCGCCAGCGCGCCCACGTAAACAATGTTCTTGTAGAGCTGGCGCTGCCTGGGGTTGGAATATTGGGCCGCGCAGATCTCGGTCAGCGGCATGCCGAGGGCAACGATGTCGTCGCGCACGCTCCCGCGCGGCAGCGGGCGGGTCGAATCATAGAAGAGGTAGCCGCCGGGTTCGAGCGCGGCGACATCCTGCGCGAAGGTCTGCGCGTTCATCGCGACCAGAATATCCGCGCCGCCCCGCGCGCCGAGCCACCCTTCCTCGCTCACCCGCACTTCATACCAGGTCGGCAGACCCTGGATGTTCGACGGAAAGATGTTGCGCGGTGCGATCGGCACGCCCATGCGCAGGATCGAACGCGCGAGAAGGAGATTGGCGCTTGCCGATCCCGAGCCGTTGACGTTGGCGAACCGAATGACGAAATCGTTTACTGCATCGATTGGCATGTATGTCCAGCTTGCGCCATCTCGATTGTGAACTTCATCATGTCCCATGCGTCCGTTGGGCAGCGTTCGGCGCAGAGCCCGCAGTGCAGGCAGAGATCCTCGTCTTTGACCATGACCCGCTGGGTCTTGACGGGTTCAGAGACATAGATCGCCTGGCTCAGATTGAGAGCGGGCATTGTCAGCGAGCGCCGCAACTCGTCTTCGGACGCGTTGCGTACGAACGAAATGCAGTCGATCGGGCAAACATCGACGCAGGCGTCGCACTCGATGCACAGCGGCGCGGAGAAGACGGTCTGAACGTCGCAGTTGAGGCAACGCTGCGCTTCGCCCAAAGCCTGCTTAAGATCGAAGCCCAGCTCAACTTCGGTCTCAATGTTCTTCAGCGCCACCGCGTTCTCGACATGCGGAACCTTAAACCGGCGGTCGAGAGTGATGGCGTTGTCGTACGACCATTCGTGGATGCCCATCTTCTGGCTCACGAGATTGGTCAGCGGGCCCGGTCGCGCGCGCACATCCTCGCCACGACAGAAGGCGTCGATCGAAATCGCGGCGTCATGGCCGTGTGCGACCGCGGTGATGATGTTCTTTGGGCCAAACGCGGCGTCGCCGCCGAAGAAAACCTTTGGCAGGCTCGACTGGAACGTGACGGGGTCGACCGTGGGCATGCCGTCGCGACCAAAGGCGACGCCCGCGTCGCTCTCGATCCAAGGGAACGCGTTTTCCTGGCCAACCGCGATCAGCACGTCGTCGCATTCGATTGTCACGTCCGGCTCGCCGGTCGGCGTGAGGACGCGGCGTCCGCGCTCGTCTTTTGTGGCCGCCATTTTCTCGAACACGACGCCGGTCAGGCAGTCCGCAGCATGTATGAACGCCTTCGGCGCGAGGAAATTCATGATCGCGACGCCCTCGCGCATCGCGTCTTCCTTTTCCCATGGCGAGGCCTTCATCTCGGCGAAGCCCGAGCGCACAACGACGTGGACCTCGCCGCCGCCGAGGCGCAGCGCCGTCCGGCAGCAGTCCATCGCGGTGTTGCCGCCGCCGAGCACGACCACGCGCTGGCCGATCGACGAGACATGGCCGAACGAGACGCTCGAGAGCCAGTCGATGCCGATGTGAATGTTGCTCGCCGCTTCGCGGCGTCCAGGAATGTCGAGATTGCGTCCGCGCGGCGCGCCGCAGCCGACGAAAATCGCATCGTAGCCTTCGCCGATGAGGTCCCTGAGACTGTCGATGCGGCGAGAGGCGACGAACTGCCCGCCGGTCGACAAAGCATAGCCGACCTCCTCGTCGATCACTTCGTCGGGCAGGCGAAACTTTGGAATTTGGCTGCGCATCATGCCGCCGGCGCGCGAGTTGGAATTGAATACCACAACCTCGTAGCCGATGGCCGCGAGATCGCGCGCGACCGTCAGGGACGCGGGGCCGGCGCCAACGCAGGCCACGCGCTTGCCGTTCCGCGTCGTTGGCGCGCCGGGGAGAAGGGCGGCGATGTCCTGCTTGTGATCTGCGGCGACACGCTTCAGCCGACAAATCGCGACCGGCTGCTCCTCAAGCCGTCCCCTGCGGCAGGCAGGCTCGCACGGACGATCGCATGTGCGTCCCAGAATCCCGGGAAACACATTCGACTTCCAATTGATCATATAGGCGCCGTTATAGTCTCCCGCGGCGATTTTGCGAATGTATTCCGGGACGGGGGTGTGCGCCGGGCACGCCCACTGACAGTCTACGACTTTGTGGAAATAGCTCGAATCCGAGACGTCAGTCGACTGCACGACTTCTTGTCCTTCCCCCCGTTCCCGATCTACCAACACGTCCGAACCATCCTTACGCCAGCCCTCGGACAAAATTTTTAAAATCGGGTTTGTGGGACGACAAAAGGTCGTGAAGCGGGTCTTTCATTGGTATTTTCGCGTCAACTGAGCGTCCGCGCACCGTGTAAACGCTCAAATTGCCTCCCTTAAACGTGGCCAAGTATCCAAGAGCCGATAGCCCGAGGGCCACGGATCGTCGCGGTCGACCATATACTGGCTGACGCCGGTAATCCAGGCCCGGCCCGAAATAATCGGAACAATGGCCGGCAGGGACCCGACTGCGGTCCGGCGCGCGATGCGGCAGACGAATTCCGACCCGATGATGGACCGGGCGCGATAGATGTCACCCTCCGCCATCAGCCCGCGCGTGCTCAAAGTCGCCATGCGGGCGCTGCAGCCGGTCCCGGTCGGGGAGCGGTCAATTTTGCCGGGCCGAACCACGACCGCGTTAGGTCCTCGAAGCTCGTTTCGCTCGCGCTCGAGAGGCCCGGCGAACTGGCAGAAGGAGATATGGTTCCAGCGGGCGGTCTTGGGATGGGAGAAGCCGAGCTGCTCATTGGCGGCGACAATGATGCGGACGCCCATTCCGCAAGATCACGCGTCTCATCCGGCCGAATTGCAAAGCCCAGCGAGGCTGCGTCGACGATGACGAAGCTGTCGCCACCATAAGCAGTGTCGACCTTGAGCGAGCCTAAGCCTTGAACCTCGAGCGACGCGTCCAGATGGTCGGCGATGGACGGCACATTTTGGATGGAGACGCGCTCGGCTTTGCCATTGCGGCATTCCGCGGCAACAGCGATGACCCCGCCGGGCGCTTCGAGCACAAGATGCGTCTCGGGCTCCTGCATCGGCAGGATACCCGCGTCCAGCAGCACAGTCGCGACGCAGATCGCGTTCGAGCCCGACATGGGCGGCGTGTCTTCGGGCTGCATGATGATGAAGCCCATCTGCGCTCTTGGGTCCTTGGCGGGGACAAGCAAATTCACGTGCCGAAAGACCCCGCCCCGCGGCTCGGTGAGGACGAAATCGCGCGCAACGCGCCGTCCTTGGCGATGAAACGCGATTGCTCCGACAGGGTGTCGCCGGGCGGCGAAGCAACGCCGCCGACGATCACATCGCCGACTTCGCCTTCGGCGTGGCAGGTGACGACATGGATGATTTTGGAGGTGCGCATGCGTGAGAGTTTGCCAGAGCCAGGCGACCACGGTGGCGACTTTATCTCTTCGCCGCTTTCATCGCAGCGACGGTCTCCATCGTCTCAACGCTAACGCACGTGACGCGGGCGATGAGCGCTTCGGATCCTCGGAAGCCGTGTATCGAGGCCGCGGTTCCTCTACGATTTTTATGGGGGCAATTTGTTTACGAGAAACCGAAAGCGTGCTATGTTTTTCTAGCCGCCGGACCGAGCAAACTGGTTGGCTTGACGACGACTGGCCCGCAGAAGATAGGGAAATGAGCGCTTTGGGCGTTTGGCGCACAACCCTAGAGGCGAGTGGAGAGGGAAGCAGGTTTTTTTATTTTTTCGGCTGTAATCCTTTGAAAAGTTCAGATTCCGCCAAATAAAACCAAGAAAATCCAAGGATTTTTGTTTGGGAGAGGCAATAACCGCGCGCCCGGCCTAATTGCGGCTTTTCCGCGACAATCGCGGGGTGATTACTAGAGCATTTTCAGGAGTGACGGAATCGAGGGCGATTCCATTCGGCTTGCGGGCATGATTCTCTGCGCCAATCGATTCGGCGCTGGGGAGCATCATGGGCGTTGCTTATTCGCAGGATCTTCGCGATCGGGTGATGGCGGCGGTGGATGGAGGGCTCGGCGTCTATGGGGCCGCGCCGCTGTTTCGGGTCAGCGTGTCGTATATTTACAAGGCGCTGGGCCGGCGGCGCGCGACCGGCGATGTGACGGCCCACAAGTCGGGCGGCGGGCCGAAGCCGAAGCTTGAGGCCTATGACGAGGCGTTGCGCGCTCAAGTGGCGCAGAAAGGCGATATCACGCTGGTCGAGCTGCAAGCCTGGCTGGCCGGCGATCATGCGGTGAAAGTCAGCGTCGGCTGCCTGTGGGCGCGGGTCCGGCATCTTGGGCTGACGCTTAAAAAAAGTCGCAACGCGCCGCAGAGCAGGACGTCAGCGACCGCGCCGACGTAGCGGAAGCGCGGGAGCAATGGCGGGCGCAGCAGGCCGAATGGCGGCCGGACAATCTGGTGTTTGTCGACGAGACCGGCGCCTCGACCAAGATGACCCGGCTCTACGGCCAATACCCGCGCGGCGAGCGCCTGGTCGCGCCGGTCCCCTGGGGCCATTGGAAGACGACGACCTTCATCGGCGCGCTGCGGCAGGACGGTCTCGTTGCGCCTTGCGCCTTCGACGGCCCGATCAACGGCGAGAAATTCCGCGCCTGGGTCGAGCAGTTCCTCGTTCCCGAACTCAAGCAAGGCGATATCGTCATCCTCGACAATCTGCCGAGCCACAAGGTCGAGGGCGTCAGGACGGCGATCGAAAACGCCAAAGCCCGTCTGCTCTACCTGCCGTCCTACAGCCCCGATCTCAACCCGATCGAGCAATGGTTCGCCAAACTGAAGGCCCTCTTGCGCAAGGCCGCGGCCCGAACCTTCGACACCCTAAATCGACGCCATCGCCACCGCCCTCCAAACCTTCACCCCAGACGAATGCGCAAACTATCTCGCAAACTCAGGATATCGACGCCAATAATAAAAATGATCTAGCAGGCTGTTGAAGAAGTCGCTGGTCAGTGAGGTTGGGCTGTGATTCCCTCGTCTTGGGCTTTGGCGGAGGGAATTGATGCGGGGTGTGGACGAACGGTCGGGGGCGCTGTTCAGCTACGTCGATTTGGAGGCGCGGGTCGGCAAGGATCACCCGCTGCGGACGATCCGCCTGGTCGTGAACGAGGCTCTGGCGGGACTCTCTGGCGAGTTCTCGGCGCTCTACGCCCGACTGGGTCGACCGTCGATCCCGCCCGAGAAGCTTCTGCGGGCGATGCTTTTGCAGGGGTTCTATTCGATCCGCTCGGAGCGGCAGTTGATGGAGCGGCTGGAGTTCGATCTTCTGTTCCGCTGGTTCGTGGGGATTGGCGTTGACGATGCGGTGTGGGATCACTCGACGTTTTCCAAGAACCGCGATCGCCTGCTGGAGGGCGACATCGCCGCCAAGTTCTTGAGCGCGGTTCTGGCGCAGCCGCGGGTCAAACGCCTGCTCAGCACGGATCACTTCTCGGTCGACGGCACGCTGATCGAAGCGTGGGCGTCGATGAAGAGCTTTCGGCCGAAGGATGGCTGGGGCGAACCGCCGGCGATGGGCGGCGGACGCAACCGCGAGGCGGATTTCCACGGCCAGAAGCGCTCCAATGAGACGCATGCCTCGACGACCGATCCGGAAGCTCGGCTCTATCGCAAGGGGCCGGGCAAGGAGGCCAAGCTCTGCTTCATGGGGCATGCGTTGATGGAGAACCGCCATGGCCTCGTGGTCAACGCCTGTCTGACCGAGGCCAACGGTCATGCCGAGCGGATCGCGGCGCTGCACATGATCGAGCCGCGCGCCGACCGGCCGAGGGCGATCACGCTCGGCGCCGACAAGGCCTACGATGCCGAGGATTTCGTCAACGAGTTGCGCTCGATGAACGTGACGCCCCACGTGGCGCAGAACACAAATGGCCGCTCGTCGGCGATCGACGGCCGCACGACGCGGCACACGGGCTATGCGATCAGCCAGCGCATCCGCAAGCGGATCGAGGAAGCCATCGGCTGGATCAAGACAGTCGCCGGCCAGGAGCGAACCAAGTTCCGCGGCCGCGAGCGCGTTGGATGGTCCTTCGCCCTCGCGGCCGCCGCCTACAATCTGGCGCGCCTCCCGAAGCTCATGGGGTCTTCGACGTGAAGGCCCCGCCCAACTGCCGGCTGATCGGCCGCTGGCGGATCGCCGAGGCTGACCTCTGGGATCGCGCTTACCTCGATCTGTGCGGCCCGGCGACGCTGACGATCACCCCGCAAGGCGGAGACGTCGCCTTCGGCGCCCTGGAGGCCGGCCTGGAAGTCGAATACGCCCGCGACTTCATCGGCTTCCGTTGGGCCGGAAGCGACGAGGGAGACCAGGTCGAAGGCGAAAAAACCGCCGAACTCCTCGAGGACGGCACAATCGAGATCGAATTCGCCTACGACAATGGCGACGAAGCCATCCTCAAAGCCAAATGCATGACTTCTTCAACGGCCTGCTAGGTGCTTTATACAGCGCGTAAACAAAGCTTAAACCCAATACATAAACAATACAAAGTTGTCTGCGCTCAAAGCAAACTCAAAACAAGTCGCAAACCTAATACTAAACGTTACTCAAAAGGCTAACAAATGCGGGTCATTCCGAGCGGCGACCGTCGCCAGTATAGCTGCGAACCCTCGATCGTGTCGAGGGGCAAATGCGCGGGCCGTCGAGGCGGCCTCGATCTCCACGCGTTCGCGGGGGCGGCCGGGGTCGGGGGCAAGCCGCGGCGCGAGGCCAAGGGCGTTCGGCTTGCGGCATGCGGCGGGTTTGGCCGCGTCGTGAACACGTGGCCGGGGCGATCGAGCCCGCCAGCGCCAAGGCCGGGGGTCGAGGCCGGGGCATTGAGGATCGCATTAGCGGGCCGTGGGCGGGTGTTTTGGCTATCGGCCGGGCCGAGAAGGCGAGGGCGGCGGACAAAGGCTGCGGGCGAGGGTATGGGGGTCCGCCAGCGCGGCCGGCGTCGAGGCGATCGAGGCGGCCCGTGCGCCCGTCGAGGCGATCGAGTTCCGCGTCCGCCCGAGGCGGTCACGTTGGCCTCTCGATCGCAGTCGAGGGCGGGCATAGGCGGGGCGTTGGCGGTCGTTTCGACTGGCTGTGATTTTTCATGGAATAGGGACCCCGCTGCGGGGCTGATTTGCATCCAATCGGAACCCTGGCGGCGCCGGGTTCACATTGGCCTTCCGACAGCTGGGAGGCCTGGGTTGAAATGCTTGTTGTGGAAACGATCGCGAAGATACGGCGGGCCTATTTTTCACAGGGGAAGGCGATCAAGGAGATCTGCCGTGACCTGCATGTTTCGCGGAAGGTGGTTCGGAAGGTCATCCGGTCGAACGCGACCGAGTTTCGCTACGAGCGGTCGCAGCAACCGTTGCCGCGGATTGGCCCCTGGCGGGAGCAACTCGAGGCCCTGCTTGATGAGAACGACGGTCGGCCCGCTCGCGAGCGTCTGACGCTGATCCGGATTTTCGAGGACCTGCGCGCTCTTGGCTATGGAGGCAGCTACGCGGCGGTCAGGCGCTATGCGATCGCCTGGCGGGAGAAGCGCGCGAGCACAACGGCTGACGCCTATGTTCCGCTGAGCTTTGCGCCGGGCGAAGCCTACCAGTTTGATTGGAGCCACGAGATCGCGCTGATTGGCGGTGTGACGACCACCCTGAAGGTCGCGCACGTCCGGCTCTGCCACAGCCGGATGATGTTCGTGCGCGCTTATCCTCGCGAGAGCCAGGAGACGGTGTTCGACGCGCACGAGCGCGCCTTCGCGTTCTTCAGGGGCGCTTGCGCGCGGGGAATCTACGACAACATGAAAACGGCGGTCGACGCGGTCTTCGTCGGCAAGGACCGGCAATACAATCGCCGCTTCCTGCAGATGTGCTCGCACCATCTGGTCGAGCCAGTCGCCTGCACGCCGGCGTCCGGCTGGGAGAAGGGTCAGGTCGAGAACCAGGTCGGGCTTGTCCGCGAGCGGTTCTTCACCCCAAAGCCCCGCTTCAAGAGCTATGGCGAGCTCAACGCCTGGCTGCTCGACCGATGTCTGGTCTTTGCGAAAGCCCATCCCCATACCGAATGGCCGGATCGGACGATCTGGGAAGTTTTCGAGGAGGAGCGGCCGAGGCTCGTTCCCTATCGCGGCCGGTTCGACGGTTTCCACGCCCTGCCGGCCTCGGTGTCGAAGACCTGCCTGGTCCGGTTCGACAACAACAAATACTCGGTGAACGCTGGCGCGGTCGGGCGCCCGGTCGAGATTCATGCCTACGCCGACCGGATCATCATTCGCCAGGACGGCCGGATCGTCGCCGAACACGAGCGGTCCTTCGGCCGCGGCAGGACGGTCTACGATCCCTGGCATTACGTGCCTGTGCTAGCCCGCAAGCCAGGCGCGCTGCGCAACGGCGCGCCGTTCCGGGATTGGGTTTTGCCCGGCGCCCTGGAGAGGATCCGGCGTAGGCCGGCCGGCTCTGACGACGGCGACCGGCAGATGGTCAAGATTCTCGCCGCCGTCCTGACCGACGGCATGTCCGAGGTCGAGGCGGCCTGCGCCCAGGCGCTGAGCGAGGGCGTCCATTCCGCCGACGTCGTCCTCAACATTCTGGCGCGCCGCCGCGATCCCGAACCGGCCGAACCGATCCACACGCCTGCGGCGCTACGGCTGCGCCATGCCCCGGTCGCCGATTGCACCCGCTACGACGCCTTGAGGAGCGCCTGACGATGGAGCGGACCGAAGTCCTCGACATGATGAGCGAGCTGAAGCTCTACGGCATGAAGGCCGCCTACGACGAGACGCTGTCCGTCGCTCTCAAGCGAAGCCACGAGCCGCAGCGCTTCGTCGGCGACCTTTTGCGCGCCGAGATCTCGGAGAAGCAGGCGCGCTCGATCAAGTATCAGATCACAGCCTCCAAGCTGCCGCTCGCCAAGGACCTCGATGACTTCGTGTTCAAGGGAACGCCGATCAACGAGGCGCTCGTCCGCGATCTCGCCGGCGGCGGCTTCATCGCCCAGCAGCGCAACGCCGTGTTCGTCGGCGGAACCGGCGCCGGCAAGACGCACGCGGTGATCGCCATTGCGCGAAGCTGCATCCGCGCCGGACGGCGGGGGCGCTTCTTCACCACCGTCGATCTCGTCAACCAGCTCGAGGCCGAGACGCGCGCCGGGCGCCAGGGCCGCATCGCCGATTATCTCAGCCGCATGGACTTCGTCGTCCTCGACGAGCTCGGCTACCTGCCGTTCGCTCAGGCCGGTGGCCAGCTTCTCTTCCATCTCATCAGCCGGCTCTATGAGCGCACCTCGATCCTCGTCACCACCAATCTCGCCTTCGGCGAATGGCCGAGCGTTTTCGGCGACCCTAAAATGACCACCGCATTGCTCGACCGGCTCACTCACCACTGCGACATCGTCGAGACTGGCAACGAAAGCTGGCGCTTCAAAAACCGCGCCTGAACTCTACAAAAATCCGAGCCTCACCGACCCGCGCTCGCCCCGGCTGCGCAACCCCGTCCAGCTCCGCCGGGGCGAGCGCTACCGTCCGTGCGTGTCTCAGAGCGGGGTATGTTGATTTCCACTGAGAACTGACCCAGGCACCCCGGGTTTTTCCACCGAGAACTGACCCATGTTCGAACCTTACCCCTTTGGCGTGGCCTGGGGGCGACGGAGTGATCGACATGGAGTTATTGAGCGTCATTCGGCGCTGGCATTATCGAGACCATTTCTCGATCCGAGAGATAGCGCGGCGCACAGGGCTGTCGCGGAACACGGTGCGCAGATACCTGCGTTCCGACAGCGAGGAGCCGAAGTTCAACCTCCCTGACCGACCGAACAAGCTTGATCCGTATGCCGATAAGCTATCGCATATGCTGCGGCAGGAGGCGGGGAAGTCACGCAAGCAGAAGCGCACGATTCTGCAGTTGCACGCCGATCTGGTCGCCCTTGGCTATGACGGCTCCTACAATCGCGTGGCGGCTTTCGCACGCGACTGGAAGGCCGCCCGGCAGCTCGAGCAGAAGACCACCGGCCGAGGCGTTTTCGTGCCGCTGGCGTTCTCGACCGGCGAGGCTTTCCAGTTCGATTGGTCGGAGGATTGGGCGATTATCGCGGGCGAGCGGACCAAACTGCAGGTCGCCCACTTCAAGCTCAGTTACAGCCGCGCTTTCTTTCTCCGCGCCTATCTGCAGCAGACCCACGAGATGCTGTTCGACGCCCACAATCACGCCTTTCGCGTGCTGGGCGGCGTTCCCCGGCGCGGCATTTACGACAACATGCGCACTGCCGTCGACAGGATCGGTCGCGGCAAGGAGCGGAAGGTCAACGCGCGCTTCTCGGCGATGGTCAGTCACTTCCTGTTCGAGGCCGAGTTCTGCAATCCGGCGTCCGGCTGGGAGAAGGGGCAGATCGAGAAGAACGTGCAAGACGCTCGCCATCGGCTTTGGCAGCCGACGCCCAGCTTCCCGTCTCTGACGGCGCTGAACGGTTGGCTGGAGACGCGTTGCCGGGAGCTATGGGCTCAAACGGCGCATGGCTCGCAGCCCGGCTCAGTAGCTGACGCCTGGGCCGAGGAGGGGCGCCATCTCATGCCGCTTCCCAGGCCGTTCGACGGCTTCGTAGAGTACCCCAAGCGCGTCTCGCCGACATGCCTGATCCATTTCGACCGCAACCGTTACAGCGTGCCGGCGTCTTTCGCCAATCGACCGGTCAGCGTGCGGGTTTATCCCGAGCGTATCGTCGTCGCCGCCGAGGGACAGATCGTCTGCGAGCACATCCGCGTCTTCGCTCGCTCCCACGAGCGCACCGGCACGACAACCGTCTTCGATTGGCGGCACTATCTCGCGGTCATTCAGCGCAAGCCAGGAGCGCTCCGCAATGGCGCGCCCTTCGCCGAGTTGCCGCCTGCCTTCAGAGCCTTGCAGCAGCGCATGCTCAAGACGCCGGGCGGCGACCGCGAGATGGTCGAGATTTTGGCGCTCGTCCTCCAGCATGACGAGCAGGCCGTGATCACCGCCGTTGAACTGGCGCTGGAGGCTGGCGCGCCGACCAAGACGCACATCCTGAACCTGCTGCACCGCCTGGTCGACGGCAAACCCGCCGACACGCCGCCTGTGAAGCCGCCCAACGCCCTGACGCTGACCACCGAGCCGCAAGCCAACGTTGGGCGCTACGACGCCCTGCGCAAGGTCAGGGAGGCGCGCCATGTGTCATAATCCCGCCGCCGGCGCCGTCGTCATCATGGCTCACGGGCCCTCAAGATGCACGGCATGGCTCAAGCGGTCGGCGAGTTGACCGAACAAGGCTCTCCGGCCTTCGAGGCCGCGCTGCCGACCCTCTCGCAGCTCCTGAAGGCGGAGACCGCCGACAGGGAGGTGCGGTCCACTGCCTACCAGTTCAAGGCGGCCCGCTTCCCGAACTACCGCGATCTCGCCGGCTTCGACTTCGCCAGCAGCGAGGTGAACGAGGCGCTCGTCCGCCAGCTTCACCGTTGCGAGTTCCTGGAGGACGCGCACAACGTGGTCCTGGTCGGCGGTCCCGGCACGGGCAAGACGCATCTCGCCACGGCCATCGGCGTCCAGGCCATCGAGCATCACCGCAAGCGCGTCCGGTTCTTCTCGACCGTCGAGCTCGTCAACGTCCTCGAACAAGAGAAGCTTCAGGGAAAGCCCGGGCAGATCGCCGGGCGGCTCGCCTATTCCGACCTCGTCATCCTTGACGAGCTCGGCTACCTGCCGTTCAGCGCCTCCGGCTACTCTTCCATCTGCTCAGCAAGCTCTACGAGCGAACCAGCGTCATCATAACGACCAACCTGAGCTTCGGCGAATGGGCTACCGTGTTCGGCGACCCCAAGATGACGACGGCGCTGCTCGACCGCCTCACCCACCGCTGCCACATTCTCGAAACCGGAAACGACAGCTTCCGCTTCAAAAACAGCTCGGCGAAACCTGCCAAACCCACCAAGGAAAAATCCCGAAACTTGACGAGCGCCTGACCACTAAACCATCATCAAGCCGGGTCAGTTCTCAATGGAAATCCTGGGTCAGTTCTCGCCGGAAATCGACACAAGGGCTGCTACTTCCGCGCCCTGTTCCTCCGCATCAAGGCCCGCCGGGGCATGCTCAAGGACGGAACGCTTTACCGGGACCTCGGCGCCGACCATTTCGACAAGAGGCACAAGACCGCCTCCACCCGCCGCCTCGTCCAGCGCCTCCAGAACCTCGGCTTCGCTGTCCAACTCACCCCGGCCCCCGCATGACACCCGTTTAGTTTCTCTCTAGAACTAATCAGACCCTCTGTTGGCGGAACGTGGAGTGGCGGTATCTTGCGAGACGGTTCGGCGTTGGGTGAACCATTTCGGACCGATGATCGCTGCCAACTTACGAAAGCGTCGTCTGAAGCCTCATACGACTTGGCATCTCGACGAGGTCTATCTGAAAATCGACGGCCGTATGGTCTATCTCTGGCGAGCGGTTGACGCCGAAGGCCAGGTCCTCGATGTGCTGGTCCAGCCCACGCGAAACAAGCACGCGGCGCTGAAACTGATGCGCAAGCTCCTGAAGAAGTATGCCTTCGTTCCCGAGCGGTTGGTCACCGACGACTTGCGATCATACAGCGCTGCCGCTCGAGAGCTTGGGATCGAACGCCGGCATGATCGCGGGCGACGGAAGAACAACAGGGCTGAGAATTCGCATCAGCCGACGCGGCGGCGGGAGCGCAAGATGCAGCGGTTCAAGAAACCGGGGTCAGCCCAGAAATCTCTTTCCTCATACGCCGCCGTCTACAACACCTTCAGCGTTCAACGCCATCTCGTCTCAGCCCAAACACGCCGCGGCTTCGCACTGACGCGATGACCACGTGGCGGTCCGCACTCGCGCCGGCTTGACAATTCCTGAGACGCCGACACTTCGCGTTCGCGGTACCGGAACGTGACAACGCCATGTCGGCTGATGGGTCTGCCCCGATCCACCTCCTACGACGTGCCGGCCACGGCTCTCGATGATCCCGAGATCGACGATTGCATGCGGACGATCTGCGCCGAGTTCGAGGCTTACGGCTATCGGCGGGTCGGCGCCGAGTTTCGCCACCGGGGCGTCAATGTCAACCATAAGAAGCTCCGCCGATTGATGCGCGAACATGACCTGCAGCCCAAGCTCAGGCCTCCCTACGTGGCCACGGCCAACGGCGATCACGACGGCCCGGTCTATCCCGATCGCGCTCATAATCTGATCGTCGATGGGCCGAACCAGCTACAGGTGAAGCCGAGGTAGCGGCACGACGGCCGATGACAGCGAGATCGTCGGTTGCACCAGACGCGCTCGGCCAGCCGCTAAAAAGGCCCTGCGTATGGTCGATCCGCTCTACTTAGGGACCGAAGGCGTCGCAGAAGCTTTGCGCCTGCGGGGCCCAGAAGTATTGTCGATGATGCGCAGTCCGGACGGCGTCTCGCCGAGACTCTGCATTGTGTTGCTGGAACGGCGCGCCCAACGCCGCGTGGAATTCATCTGCGAGCGACGGCATCAACTTACCCGCCAGCGTATGGATGACTTTGACGCCGCACGTCGCCGGCTTTATCGCCGATGGAACACCGGCGGACGCTTTTCTTTGAACGCCGCCCGTCCCTCGACTGCGTCCTGCGTTGCGAAGCAAATCGTCTGCAGATCCCGCTCGTATTCGATCGCTTTGTCGAGTGGCATTGACAATGCCGCTCGCAGGTTGATCTTGCCCGTCTCGGCAGCGATTGGCGCTCTCGTGGCCACAGTCTTGGCAATCTCCTGCGCGCGGGTCAGCACGGTTCCCCTCGAAACAACCTCGCTTACAAGACCCCAAGCGAGGGCTCGGGCCGCGTCAATCGGGTCGCCAGTCAAAATCATCAGGGCGGCGTTGGACGCGCCGACAGCATGCGTGAGGAACGCCGTCACCCCGCCGCCGCCGATCCAGCCAAGCTTGATCTCGGGTGCAGCGAATTGCGCGTTTTCCGAGGCGATCCGGATGTCGCAGCTCAGCGCAGTCTCGAGCCCGCCGCCGAATGCATAGCCGTTGACCGCGGCGATCGAGGGCTTTCGCAGGCGACGAATGGCGTCACAATAATCCGGCCGGTTGCGGAAGTTCCACGGCGTCTCGTAATCGTCAAGGTCGCAAATGTCCGAGCCTGCGCAGAAGGCCTTCTCTCCCGCGCCGCCAAGCACGACGCAGCGGACCTCGTCGCTCGCGTTGCAGCGTTCCGTGGCTGCCGCGATTGCTTTCGCCATCTCCGGTGTCACGGCGTTCAGCTTCTGGGGGCGGTTGAGAAGAATTGTCGCGACACGACCATCGATCGAGAAGAGGATGTCTTCACTCATCATGCTCACGCCTTCGTCTCCCCGATGAGGCCCGCCGCGATCAGCGCATCGATCCGCACGTCATCATAACCCGCCGAGCGCAGCACCTCGCGGCTGTGCTCGCCCGCCAACGGCGCGCCCCGTTCAATCTTGGCCGGAGTCTTCGAGAATTTGTAAGGGAATCCTGGGGTCTTGATTCTCCCTTCCGTCGGGTGGTCGTATTCGACGAACGTGCCATTGTGAGCGATCTGCGGATCAGCGACGAGGTCGGAGTAGCCGTACACGGGCCCCGCCCAGATGTCGTTATCACGGAACAGATCCAGCCACTCGTTGGTCGTCTTCGTTTTCAATCGTTCTCGAGTTCGGGCGAAAATAAGGTCACGCTGCGTCCAGGTGTCGGTCTCGTCATCCATGGTCTCAAAGCTTGGCTCGCCGATCAATGCGCCAAAGGTCTTGAGCTTTGGAAAGGCGACGATGATGTAACTGTCCTTGGTGGCGAAAGCGCCATAGGGAGCGCGAATATAGACATGCGCGTGCGGCTCGGCGGACCGTTCCTGCGGCTTCCCTGCGACCGTGAACACGGAGAGTTCCTGCATCTGCAGCGTCGCGATTGCGTCGAGCATGTTGACGCTCACCAGCTGACCTTCGCCGGTACGTTCCCTATGCAGAAGCGCGGCCAGCGCAGCCTCGAAGGCCGTCGAGGCCGTGACCGCGTCGACCGTGTACTGCCCCGCGGCGACGGGCGGCTCCGAGGCGCGGCCTGCCGACAGCATGGCGCCGGACAGGCCCTGGAGAATGAGATCCTGCCCTGGCCGATCGACATAAGGGCCGCTCTCGCCGTATCCAGACATCGAGACGTAGACGAGCTTGGGATTCACGGCGGCGAGGGATTCGTAATCGACGCCGAGCCGCACTGCGACGCCGGGCCGGTAGTTTTGCAGGAAGACGTCGGCGGTGCGCACAAGATCGAGAAGCGCTGTCTTGCCTTCAGGGCGCTTGAGGTCGACCGCCAGCGAGCGCTTGTTGCGATTGAGCGAGAGGAAGGAAACGTTGATTTTGTTGCCGCGTGCGTCCTCCCGCCGCGACGTGCCGTTGCCATTCGCCGGCGACCGGCTCGATTTTGACAACGTCAGCGCCAAGATCGCCTAGCCGCTGCGCCGCGAACGGCCCCGCCATGGCGATCGTGCAGTCCAGGACACGGTAGCCGCTGAGAACGCCCATAAACCGACCTCTTCTCCTCGCGAAACGCCGGGCCGGTTACGCCCTCGTCGCGCAATTCTCTTCCCGCTCGGGCGTACGAAGTGACATTGCCGCTTGATCGCCGGCCAACATCATATATGATCGTGTCCGGGAGGAACAGTGTTGGACGAGAGATTGGAGCGCGCAGCGGAAGCGGTGAAGTCTGTCGGCTGCGACTGGGCGATCCTCACCAATTTCAACTCGATCTGCTACGCGCTCGGCCACGTGCCTCCAATCGAGACGGCGATTTCGCCCTTTGCAGGCGGCCCGACGACCGCTTTCGTCCGCGCTGACGGCGTTTGCGGCCTCATAGCGCCCAATGTCGAATCCGCCGCGGCGCAGGCAAGTCGCGCGGACGAGAAAATCCTCTATGAAGGCTTTGCCTACGATCATCGCGCGGACCTTGTGGGGAACTACGCAGCCGCCATAGCGCAGATGATGGCGCGGCTTGGGATCGGCGGCGTTTTCGGCGCGGAGCCGGAGACTTTGCCGGCTAGGCTCGCGGCAAGCCTCGGCGCAGACCGGACGGTCAATATCACCGAGCCCTTGCGGCGCGCGCGCGCCACAAAGACGGCCGAAGAGAAGGAGCTGATGCGGCGCGCGGCGACCGCCGCGGCGAAGGGTCAACAGGCGTTTTACGAGTGGACCCGTCCTGGCCGGACGGAACTCGACGTCTTCGCGCAGATTCGCGCGGCGATGGAGAATTTCGCCGGAGAACGGACGGCGGTCGCAGGCGACTTCCTTTCAGGCAAGGAGCGCACCGCAAGGGGTGTGGGCTGGCCGATCAGCCGCATGATCAACCTCAACGATCCCCTGATTTCCGATCTCGCGCCGCGTGTTTCGGGATACTGGGGCGATTCGTGCGCGTCGTCGTTTCTGGGGACGCCCCAGGACAATTATCTCAAGCTGTTCGACACCGCCAAGCGGGCGCTCGACCGCGCGCTCGAAATCATGCGTCCTGGAATACTCGCCGCCGATCTTGATGCCGAGCTTCGCCGTTCTGTTGGCGCGGCCGGCTATTCCTATCCGCATCATTCCGGCCACTCGATCGGTGCTTCGGTCCACGAATGGCCGCGTCTCACGCCTTATGAACGGGCGCCTCTTCAGGAGGGCATGTTCATCATGGTCGAGCCCGCCGCCTACGACCCCGACATTGGCGGAGTGCGGCTGGAGTGGATGATCGAAATCACCGCGACCGGCTGCCGCCCGGCCGCGCCCTTTGAACATCGCCCGAGCATCGCCGCCTGAGAGCTCCGAAGGTCTTTGAACTCGAGCGTCGGCTACGCCGGCGGAAAGGGAGGAAACTATGCGAATGAGGAAAACAGCATTAGCAGGGGCCGCGGTGATCTCCGCAGCTTTCCTTGCGATGGGCGCCCGCGCCGACGAAAAGTCCGTTGTGAGCCTTGACGGGCTCAAGCTCGCGACGCCCACGGCCGAGCAGAAGGAGGCGCTCAACCAGCTTCCCGAAGCGCTTCGACCTTACTACACCGGCTACTGGTTGCTGGCGAAGATCGGCCCGAACCCATATGCGAACTGGACTCCGCCGAAGGCGCCCTGGAAATTCTGCTACAACGATTCCTATCAGGGCAACGGCTGGCGGCAAAACGCGCTCGACAAATACAAGGCGCTTGTCGAGGACTACAAGAAGAAGGGGCTGGCGTCTGGCGATCTCGTCGTCACCAATTCGAACAACGACATCAATGTCCAGTTGTCGCAGCTCAACAATCTCGTGCGCGAAGGCTGCAACGTCATTCTCTCCATTCCCTCGTCGCCGACGGGCCTTTGCAGCGGCATCAAGGACGCTCACGACAAGGGGATTCTGGTCGTGACGGTGGAGTCGCCGGTCGTTTGCCCCGACGCGATCAACGTAGGCTTCAACGAATATTTTGTCGCAGCGAAGACTGCGAAATGGGTCGCCGACTCGCTTGGCGGCAAGGGTAACGTCTTCCTCATCAACGGCATTCCGGGCCTGGCTCCGACCGCAGCCCGCCATCAGGCGGCGCTCGACGTTCTCAGCAATTTTCCCAACATCAAGGTGATCGGCGAGGTCGAGGGTCAGTGGACGCCCTCTGTCGTTAAGACGAATACCCTCAAGTTCCTCGCCACCCATCCCCAGCAGATAGAGGGGTGGTCGACAGCGGTCTTGGCGCCGTCTCCGCGTGGCAGGCGTTCGAGCAGTCCGGCCGTCCCCTGCCCAAGATCAACGGCTTCGTCGGTGAATGCTCATATCTCGCCTTTGTGAAGGAGAAGAATCTGCCCGTCTATTCGACGTCGCAGGGCGGCGCCGCTGCAGTGTGGACCGGATTTGACGTCGCGACGCGGATGCTGAACGGCGAGAAGCCGGTCGTCAGCACGCTGCTGATGCCGTTGCCGGAGATCACCCCGGCGAATTTCAACCAATGGCACAGGCCGGACATGACAGTGCAATCGACCTGTTTCGCCGAATCGCCGGATGGCCGCCGCGTATCACCCGAATTCCTGGACCAATACTTCAAAAAGAGCTGAGCGTCAGCTCTATCACCTTCAGCCGCCGCCTCGTTCTGGGCGGCGGCTGAACTCAATGTAGGTTGCAAAGACGGTGTCGAGAAGCGCGCTTGTCGCTTATGCGATGGTGCCGGTGCTGTTCGTGATCAGCATGGCGATGATTCCCGGATTCGGCTCGCCGCTCAGCATCGTCTCGCTGCTCGTCATCGGCAGCCTGCTGGGCATCGCCAGCATCGGGCAGACGCTCACGATCGTCCTCGGCGGCATCGACCTTTCCATTCCCGCCGTCATCGGGCTCGCCAATGTGCTCACGGTCCGCTGGTACGGCGATGGCCTCCCCTTCCCGCTGGTTGTTCTTTGCGTCATGGCCATTGCGGTGGCGATCGGGGCCGTGAACGGACTCCTGTCTCGCGTGCTCGGAGCCCACCCGCTGCTGATCACGCTTGCCGCGAGCTTCATGATTCTGGGCGGAGTCCTGGTCTACACGGAGGGGCGAACGACCGGCACGGTGCCGGATTATCTGCTCCAGGCGGTCTCGCCCGCCGGGCGCACCGGACCCATCCCGTTGCCGCCGATCGTGCTTGTCTGGTTTCTGCTATCGGTTCTCGTGGTCGCCGTCGAACAATTGTCAGTGCCGGGTCGTCTCCTCTTCGCGACCGGCGCCAGCGAGCGAGCCGCGCGCCTCGCGCTCGCTCCGGTCACTGTCATTTGGGCAGCAGCTTTCGCCGCGAGCTCCGCCTGCGCGGCGATTGCGGGAATTCTCCTTGCAGGATTCAGCGGCGGGGCGGACGCGAGCGTCGGCCAACCCTATCTGTTTCAGACTGTCGCGGCGGTCGTCGTGGGCGGAACAGCGTTGCTCGGAGGGTCAGGCAGCTACGCGCGCACTTTCGCAGGCGTTCTGCTCATCACGGAGCTCACGACCTTTCTGATCGGACTTGGTTTCACTGATCGTATCCAGCAGGTCATGCTCGGTCTCCTCATCATCCTGCTCGTCGCCATCTACGGCCGCGAACCGCATGTCCGAACTCAGATCTGAACGGCGCGCTGGATTGGCGATGGCCGACGCGAGTGCAAGGGCTCCTGAGAACCAAGACCCCGCTCGCAGCGCCGCGCCTTCGCTTCTGCGCGTCGCGGACCTGCGTAAATCCTACGGGGCGACGCAGGCGCTGCGCTCATGCAACGTCGACATCGCGCCAGGTGAAATTCGCGCGCTCCTCGGCGAAAACGGTTCAGGCAAAAGCACGCTCGTCAAGATTCTGAGCGGCGTCGTGCGCGCCGACGCCGGTTCCCTCGAGCTTTCCGGGGCGCCGCTCTCCGTGCATTCTCCGCGCGAGGCGCAGGCGCGTGGGATCGTCACGGTTTTCCAGGAGACTTTGGTCGCGCCGGAACTGTCCGTGCTCGATAACATCTTCCTTGGCAGCGATCGCACCTTCCGCTGGGGCCGGCCGAGGGCCGAGCAACGCCGCATCGCCCGCGAAGCCCTCGACGCGCTGGGCGCGAGCCCGATCAAACTCGATACCCCTGTGAGCGTGCTGCCGCTGCATCGCCGGCAGCTTGTAACGCTGGCTCGCGCGATGGCGCGACCGTGGCGCCTGCTGATCCTTGACGAGGCCACGTCCGCGCTGGATGTGGAAAGCCGCGACGCCTTATTCCGCTTTCTCAAACGGGGCCGTCCCAAGGGGTCCGCGGTTCTGTTCATTTCGCATCGTATGGACGAAATCGCGGCGCTGGCCCACTCCGTCACCGTGCTCCGATCGGGAGAGACGACAGCGACGCTCGCCATCGCCGACGCTTCGGTCGACCAACTCATCGCCATGATTTCCCGATCCCACGACGGCGGACACGCGCCGTCCACAAGATCCTCACCCGTTCGTCACGAGAATCCGCCGACGCAAGCGTCCGAGCCGCGGTTGCGCGCGCAAGGCGTGGTTCTACGATCGGGCGCGCGTCCGATCGACCTTGAAGCGAGGTCAGGCGAGATCCTCGGCTTCAGCGGGCTCGATGGACACGGCCAAGCCGACTTTCTTGCAACCCTCGCCGGGCTGAACAAAACGGAAGCCGGAACGGTCGAGACTTTGCGCGACGGAGCGTGGCGCCCGATCGCCACGCTCCGCGAAGCCGTGCGAAGCCGTGTCTGCTATGTGCCGCGGGACCGCAAAAGCGAGGGACTGTTCCTCGGCCTGTCGGTGCTCGACAATTACGGTTTGCCGACGCTTTGGCGGGAGGCGCGCCTCTCCTTCATTGATCGCGCCGCACTCCGCCGCCGCGCGGAGGGCGACCTTGGCGTGCTTCACACGCGATATTCGAGCCTTTCCGGACCGATCGCGCGGCTCTCTGGCGGCAATCAGCAGAAAGTGTTGCTCGCGCGTTGGCTCGCCACCAGCCCGGCAGTGATGATCATGGACGATCCGCTACGCGGGGTCGACGCGGCAACCAAGGGAGAGATCTACGACGTTTTTCGCGATCTTGCAGGACGCGGCGTGACCCTCCTCCTGCTCTCGACCGAAATCGAGGAACTGATAACGTGCTGCGATCGCGTGGCGGTATTCCGTGAATCCCAGGTGAGCGCCATGCTCGAGGGCGCGGCGTTGACGCGCGAAGCAATTGTCGCGGCGATGTTTGGCCAGGATCGTCGTGGCGCCCGCGAAGGCTCGGCGGAGGCGCCCCAATGAGCTCGCTCGCTCGAGTCCAGCGCCGATTTGCCTACGCGTGGCCTGCGATCGCTTTCGCGGTCGCGCTGCTGGCAATGAACGCCGCGATCGACCGCAGCTTTCTCGATTCGTCCAACTGGCCCTCGATCCTCACGGTGGCGATGCCTTTCATTCTCGTCTCCATGGCTGCCGCTCCCGCCATCATCTCGGGGGGCATCGATCTCTCGATCGGGCCCGCCGCTGGCATCGTCAACGCCGTGCTGATTGCCTGGCTTGCCCCTGCCGGTTGGACCTCGCCGCTTGCGGTCATCGCAGCGACGCTCGCAACTGGGCTTGCCATCGGCTTCGCGAATGGCGTGGTGATCGCCTGGCTCCGCGTGCCTTCAATCATCGCGACGCTCGGCTCCTATCTCGTTCTCTCAGGCTTGACGCTCGAAATCCTTCCGATGTCAGGCGGTCGGGCGCCCGACTGGATGATTGCGCTCGGCGGCCGATTTCGGAGTCTTCCCGCTACCGCTTCTGATGCCTGCCGCGGTGTTTCTCGCCTGGGCGCCGGTGCGCGCCTCAGCCTTTGGACGCAATCTTCTGGCGTCGGGCGGCGAACCGCGCGCAGCCTTCGCGAGCGGAATCGACATTGGGCTCATGCGGGTTATCGCGTTCGTTGCTTCGAGCATGATCGCGGCCGTGACCGGCTTCGCCTTCACTGTCTCTCTCGGCTCCGGCGATCCGACCGCCGCGACCCCGTACACGCTCATCGGAATCGCGGGCGCCGTCTTGGGCGGGATTGGTCTGTCGGGCGGCCGCGGCGGCCTTCTCGGAGCGGCCGCGGGCGGCGCGGTGCTGTTCCTCGTGCAGAATCTCCTCAGTCTCGCGCATGTCTCGGCCTTCTACGCCCAGATCGCGTACGGTGCGATCCTGCTCGTGGCGTTGGCCCTCAACGGCGTCGCCGAGCGCGCACGCCATCGGCGCGACCATGTCGCCAGCCTTCGTCTTTCGGAGAAGGCGGCCAGATAAACGATGTGGTGGAGAAGCGGCTTTTGATCGCGGCGCAAATCATATATGATCTTGACCGAGGATGTCGGACGAGCAACTCAGAGGAAATCGGCGGATGACCAGGAGCAACGGTGGGCCAGAAGGCGGGCCGCTCGCGGGCGTGCGTATCATCGACTTAACGCTCGCCATGGCCGGCCCGCTTTCCACTCAGCGGCTGGCCGACATGGGCGCGGAGGTTATCAAGATCGAAGGGCCAAATCGCCCGGACTTCACCCGCAGCGCCGTGATGGCTGACGTCATGTTGGGCGGTGAGACGACGCCCTATTTGACCCTGAACCGCAACAAGAAGTCGATCGCGCTCGACCTCAAGTCGGCCGAGGGACGCGCCGTGCTGCTGAGATTGGCGCAAACCGCCGATGCGCTGGTGCAGAACTTCCGGCCAGGCGTGGCTGAACGGCTCGGGGTGGGCTACGCTGACCTGAGCGCGCTGCGGCCGGAGCTCGTCTATGTCTCGATTTCCGGTTATGGCGACGAGGGTCCTATGATCGAGCGTCCAGGCCAGGATCTCCTGGTCCAGGCGTTCTCGGGTCTGACATGGAACGCCGGAACGATCGACGGACCGCCGCATCCTTCGCCCGTTTACATGATCGACGTCATGGCCTCGCATCTCGCGAGCGAAGCCGTCCTCGCCGGCATCATTCAGCGTCAGCGCTCGGGCCGAGGCGCCGAGGTCAAGGTCTCGTTGCTCGGCGCTGCGCTCGAAGTGCAGATACAGGAGTTGTCGACCTACCTCACCACGGGACGTGAGGCGCCGCGCGGCGCACATCCTTATGCGTCGACCTGGATGGAGCCGCCCTACGGCGTCTACCGCACCGCGGATGGATGGCTTGCTATCGCCCAATCCAGCCTCGCAGCCGTCGCCAAAGTCTTGAAGTCCTCAACCCTGGCGCGTCTCGCCGAGGAAAAACCTTCGGACAGCAACGATCGCGACGGAATCAACCGGTGGCGCGACCACATCTATCCGGTCGTCGCGGAAGCCCTGGTCAAGTGGAAAACGGAAGACGCTGTCACGGCGTTCTTCGCTGCCGGCGTGTGGTCGGGACCGGTCAACGACTATGACGCGCTCAAGCGCAACCCGCAGTTCAAGTCCTATTTCGTGACCTACGAGCATCCTCGCGCAGGAAAGGTGACAACAACCGCGCCGCCGATCCGCTTCTCCGGTCAGTCCGACATTCCGATTCGCGGCGCGCCGGCGCTTGGCGAGCATACGGCCGAAATCCTGAAGAGTCTGGGCTACACCGACACGGAAGCCGAGACGCTCTACGCGACCGGAGCAGCGGCATGATCGATGAAATTCAGGTCGAGAAGACTGGCGGAGGGGTCGCCGAGTTCGTACTCAATCGCCCGACGAAGCACAATGCGATCACGCCAGCGATGTCGGCGGCGATTCACGAGGCGCTCAAGTCATTGGAATCGGATGGTGACGTCCGCTGCGTGCTGGTGCGCGGGGCGGGCGATCGGGCGTTTTGCGCCGGCACGGACCTTCACACGCTCGACGATTTCGCCGACGCCTGGTCTTGGCGCAATGCGGTCAACTATGCGCTCGAGTTCAACGCCTTTCGCAAGCCGCTTGTCGCGGCGGTGAAGGGTTGGGCTTTCGGGGGCGGCTTCGAGATCGCTCTGAACTGTGACATTCGCGTGGCTTCGAAGACAGCGAAATTCGCAGCCCCTGAGGTCAAGCACGGCTGGCTCGGCGCGGGCGGTTTTTCGCAGCGGCTGACGCGTCTCGTGGGCTACGGGCAGGCGAGCCGCATCCTTCTGACCGGAGAGCCTGTCGATGCTCACGAGGCCTATCGAATTGGCGTTGTCGAGTTTCTTGTCGAGGAGGGCGAAGAGGTTGCCGAGGGGCGTAGACTCGCCGCGACGATCGGCGGGCACTCGGAAATCGCCACCGTCACCAACAAAGCGGGCGTGCGGGCGGCGATGGAGGGCGGCCTAACCAATGGCCTCGCGATGGAGCGCGAGCTTATGTGCCTTTCCTTCGCGCTCGGTTCGCAACGCTCCGGTCCTCGAGCCTTCGCCGATCGTGAGCGAAAATGACTCCTGTCGGACCGCCGCCGACGCGCGACGGGGCGGAAGATCCGAGTTGGAAGCGCTCAAAGCCGCTGGCGATGTGTTTGCTGACCGCCATCCTAGCCGCCGCCGCATCACGCGCCTCGAGCGCGCTGATGATGTCCTCGTGTTCGCTTACGAATCGCTGCACGTCGCCCGGCCCTCGGCCGTAAGTCGGACGGGTGATCTGTTGATGATAACCAAGCCGGCGATAGGCCTCGGAAAGCGGCGGGTTGTTAGCGAGTGCGACCAGCTCGACATGAAAGCGTTCGTTCAGCGTAACGAAGTCGCGGAACGCCTGGAACGTCGTGCCGTAAGATCCAGAGGCGATCAGGCGATTGATGGCTTTGAGATGATCAAGCGCTTTTCGGTCGCAGTGCTCGACTGCGAGCGCCGCGGCGCCGGTCTCGATGACAAGCCGGGCTTCGAAGAGCTGGCGAAGCTGGTCGTGTGTTGGGCGCACAGCGACGCGATAACCCTTGTTGTGCTCGAAGGTGACAAGGCCCTCGGCGTGAAGACGCGCCAAGGCTTCGCGCACCGGAATCAGGCTCGTGCCCAAGATCTTCGCGAATTGATCGATGACGATGCGCTCGCCGTCCGTGAGTTCGCCATCGGTGATCAACCGATGCAGTTCGTCGTGAGCGAGATCGACAAGACTTCCGAGCGCGGCCGGAGGAATCGGCGTCGATTGGTCGCGGAGAGGCAAGCCTGGCGCTCCTAAGAAACACTCAAGTCTAACGAAAAGGTGGGCATATGGCCAATCAGAACCTGAAGGGACTCGCCTGGGGCCATCGCCGGGCGACCGGACCGCTCGAGCCGCTAACCGCGGCGTTTCGCCGCGAGCATCCAGACATCTCAATCCAATGGACAGTGAGACCGCTATCAGATTTCGAGCATCAACCGATCGCCACCATCGCGGATCGTTTCGATCTCATGATCATCGACCATCCTTTTTGTGGCGACATCGCAGCCTCGGGCGCGTGCCTCCCGCTCGAAGAGACTATTTCCGAACTCGGCTCCGACGCGGACCACCTCTACGTTGGCCCCTCGCTTGCGAGCTATCGCATCGCCGGGCACGTGTGGGCTGCGCCCATCGACGCCGCAACCCCGCACGCGGCCTTTCGCCCCGACCTGTTGGCAAAGGCGGGCGAACCCCTCCCGACGAACTGGGAGGAAACAGTCCGATTGGGCAAGCGGCTCCGCAATGCGGGACTTTGGATCGCGACGCCGATCGTTTCGCCCCACGCCTTCGCGACCATCGCCAGCCTGATGGCGAATCTTGGATCTCCGATCGCGACCGATCCGGAGCAGCTGTTTGCGTTCGATCGCAATGCGATGGCTGTGGCGCTCGATGCACTTGACGCGGTTCTCGCCTGCTCTCCGCCCGAGACGCACGACTGGAACGCCATCAGCCTTTCCGAGGCTATGGTCGCGCGTGATGACGTCGTCTTTACCCCCTCGATCTACGGCTACGCGACGTATGCGGAAGCCGATATGCGAGCGCCGTTGCGTTTCTCGAACTTCTGCGGCCTGGTTTCGCCGTTTCCCGCGGGCTCTATGCTCGGGGGAACCGGGCTCGCTGTGTCTGCCGCGACCAAGCACAAAGAGGCAGCTATCGCGTTCACGCAATTCTGTCTCTCGGCGCCGGCGCAGGAGCGCATCATCCCGGAGCACCATGGGCAACCGGCCCTCCTCAGTGCATGGCAGACCGCACGGAACGACGAACGTTTCGGCCAATTCTTCTCGGGCGTACGAGAGTCGATCGAGACGGCGTGGATTCGGCCACGGCGACGTCATTACATCCGTTTCCAGGCCGAGGCGGGCCGGCTAGTGGAGAGTTACTGCCGGCGCTCGCGGGACAAAGGCTCCACGATTGAGGAAATTGCTCAAGCTGCGGAAACGATCTTTGGGGCTGACCACAAACGCTAGTCGCCTGAGTCATTCAAACTGAGGGTATAGGCTTTTAAGTTTGAGGCGGGCGTGTTGGTTTGTGAATTGCCAATTGGCTTTGGCGCGATGATTGTTTCGATGGCGCTGCCAAGCCGCGACCTCTGTTTGGACGGTCTGCTTGTCGGGGATGCGTCGGCTCAGGCACTGCCTGGTCAAAACGGCGAACTCGGACTCGGCCATGTCGAGCCAGCTTCCGTGCTTTGGCGTGTAATGCCATTCGAAGCGGTTGACGAGGCGGCGCGCTTCGGGGGCGGGGAAGGCGGCGTAGAGCGAAGCTGGCGTATGCGTGCTCAAGTTGTCTTGAACCAGCACGATTTTCTTGGCGGCGGGGAAATGCAATTGATCGCCGAGACGCGCGCGCCGATCCCCGCCAAGCCCGGCCAGCCGGCCCGCCACGATTACGAATATGAACGCAACGGCGTCGCCAATCTGTTCATGATCTTCGCGCCGCTGGAGGGCTGGCGCCGCGTCGAAGTGACCGACCACCACGCCGCGGTCGATTACGCGAAAGTCCTCAAAGGCTTATCCGATGTGCTTGGAGGCCTCGTCCAGGCACACGAGAGGACGATCGGGATCTCGCGGCCGCTGGTAGGTTTCCAGCACGTCTTCCATGGCGGCGACAAAGCCCGCGTTGGCCTCGGGCGGGATCACCCATTGCTGATGGCGATGCGGTCTGAGAATGTTTTTTTCAGCGTCCGCCCGATTTGTGTTGTCGCTGGCCTTGTCGACGATGTTCAATTCGACGACTTTCTCCTCGAGGAGACGCAGGCTCCAACGGGCGAACCCCTCCGGCGCCGGCGAGCAAGCCAGAGCGATGAGCTCCGCCTCCGCCGCCCCGTCGAATATCCTCGACCGAGCGGAGTTGGGGTTGGCCTTGCGCTTCAGCGTCGCCTCAAACCCCCCTCTGGCAGCCGATGCCGAGTTTTCCTTCTCGGGAGGCGCTGAACGACTGGCTGGAGGCGCAATGCCGGGCGCTGTGGGCGCAGACGCCGCACGGCTCACAGCCGGGCACGATCGACGACGTCTGGCGCGAGGAAGCGCAGCATCTGATGCAGCTTCCACGGCCGTTCGACGGCTTCGTCGAATACGCCAAGCGGGTCTCGCCGACCTGCCTCATCCACCTGGAGCGCAATTGCTACGGCGTGCCGGCGTCGTTCGCCAACCGCCCGGTCAGCGTGCGGGTCTATCCGGAGCGCATCGTCGTCGCCGCCGAGGGGCAGATCGTCTGCGAACATCAGCGCGTATTCGCCCGCTCCCACGATCGCAAGAGCACCGCGACGATCTACGACTGGCGGCATTATCTCGCCGTCATTCAGCGCAAACCGGGCGCGCTTCGCAATGGCGCGCCGTTCGCCGAACTGCCGCCGGCCTTCAGGGCTTTGCAACAGCGCATGCTCAAGACGCCGGGCGGCAACCGCGAGATGGTCGAGATTTCTCGCCCTTGTCCTCCAGCACGACGAGCAGGCCGTCCTGACCGCTGTCGAACTGGCCTTGGAGGCGGGCGCGCCGACCAAGACGCACATTCTGAACATTCTCTAGAGCATTTTCATTATTGGCGTCGATATCCTGAGTTTGCGAGATAGTTTGCGCATTCGTCTGGGGTGAAGGTTTGGAGGGCGGTGGCGATGGCGTCGATTTAGGGTGTCGAAGGTTCGGGCCGCGGCCTTGCGCAAGAGGGCCTTCAGTTTGGCGAACCATTGCTCGATCGGGTTGAGATCGGGGCTGTAGGACGGCAGGTAGAGCAGACGGGCTTTGGCGTTTTCGATCGCCGTCCTGACGCCCTCGACCTTGTGGCTCGGCAGATTGTCGAGGATGACGATATCGCCTTGCTTGAGTTCGGGAACGAGGAACTGCTCGACCCAGGCGCGGAATTTCTCGCCGTTGATCGGGCCGTCGAAGGCGCAAGGCGCAACGAGACCGTCCTGCCGCAGCGCGCCGATGAAGGTCGTCGTCTTCCAATGGCCCCAGGGGACCGGCGCGACCAGGCGCTCGCCGCGCGGGTATTGGCCGTAGAGCCGGGTCATCTTGGTCGAGGCGCCGGTCTCGTCGACAAACACCAGATTGTCCGGCCGCCATTCGGCCTGCTGCGCCCGCCATTGCTCCCGCGCTTCCGCTACGTCGGCGCGGTCGCTGACGTCCTGCTCTGCGGCGCGTTGCGACTTTTTTTAAGCGTCAGCCCAAGATGCCGGACCCGCGCCCACAGGCAGCCGACGCTGACTTTCACCGCATGATCGCCGGCCAGCCAGGCTTGCAGCTCGACCAGCGTGATATCGCCTTTCTGCGCCACTTGAGCGCGCAACGCCTCGTCATAGGCCTCAAGCTTCGGCTTCGGCCCGCCGCCCGACTTGTGGGCCGTCACATCGCCGGTCGCCCGCCGCCGGCCCAGCGCCTTGTAAATATACGACACGCTGACCCGAAACAGCGGCGCGGCCCCATAGACGCCGAGCCCTCCATCCACCGCCGCCATCACCCGATCGCGAAGATCCTGCGAATAAGCAACGCCCATGATGCTCCCCAGCGCCGAATCGATTGGCGCAGAGAATCATGCCCGCAAGCCGAATGGAATCGCCCTCAATTCCGTCACTCCTGAAAATGCTCTAGCTTGTCGGGCAAAAAGAAAGTCATTTCCCGTGTATTTCCCGAGATTAGCACTAAGGCTTTCAGATGGCGATGGCGATTTATGAGGACGAGGATGTTTGGCCCGTCAGGTGCGCGCGTTGTGACCACGGGTTCACAGCAAAGATCGGACAGTTAAAGTTTGGTTTGATAACCAAATGCGTCGCTTGTTCCCACGATCTCGGACATTCAACAGAAGAGTTTCTCGTGGCGCTCTCCGAGGTGAGAAAGGGTAAGCACAACCCCTGGTGGGAGATGCTTAGGAGTCTATCTCAACCTTTACTGAGTCCTGGTCGAACCCACCCGGGTCACACGCAAGACCCACAAGACTTTGATCTCGTCGAACAGGCACTCAACCTGTTCCTGTTTATGGACGCAAAACAGCGCGCAGAGTCTGATAGTCCGCCAACAAGATTGTATGGCGAAAAAGTCACCACTAAACCAGCCTCGCCGTAGCTCCAACTAACAGACGCGGTTACTCAAATTTGTTTTGCTTAAGCTCTCCCCGCGCTGCGGCCTCGCTGAACCCGCAATTCTAGGCGGCTCCCACGACCGCTTCGCAGACGTCGCTGACCAGAGCGTCGACCAGCGCCTGGTCGTCGGCCTCGCCCATGACCCGGATCACCGGCTCCGTACCCGACGGGCGAACCAGGAGCCGGCCGCGGTCGCCGAGCCGGGCGGTCGCTTCGGCGATTGCCTTCGTCACCGCCGGATTCTCGAGCGGCCGTCCGCCCTTGAAGCGGACATTGCGCAGAACCTGCGGCACGGGTTCGAACCGGCGGCAGACCTCGCTCGCCGGCTTACCCGCCTTGTGCAGCACCGCCAGCACCTGCATCGCCGCAACCAGACCGTCGCCGGTGGTCGAATAGTCGGACAGGATGATATGCCCCGACTGCTCGCCGCCAACGTTGAAGCCTTTCTCGCGCATGCGCTCGATCACATAGCGATCGCCGACCGCGGTGCGCTCGAGCGAAAGCCCCAGACTTAAGAGATGGCGCTCGAGCCCCAGGTTCGACATCACCGTGGCGACCACGCCGGGCTTGGCCAATCGGCCTTCGTCGCGCCAGCTCTCCGCGATCACCGCCATCACCTGATCGCCGTCGATCAGGCGCCCCTTTTCGTCGATCAGGATCATCCGGTCGGCGTCGCCGTCGAGCGCGATGCCGACATCCGCCCGCATCTCGCGCACCTTGCGCGCCAGAGCCTCGGGCGCGGTCGAGCCGACCTCGAAATTGATGTTGAGCCCGTTCGGCTCGACGCCGATCTTGATCACCTCGGCGCCGAGCTCCCACAACGCCTCCGGCGCGACCTTGTAAGCCGCGCCATTGGCGCAATCGATGACCACGCGCAGGCCCTCGAGCGACACTTCGCGGGAGAGGGTCCGCTTGGCGTATTCGATGTAGCGGGCCTCGACGTCGTCGATGCGCTTGGCGCGGCCGAGGTCGGGAGAATTGGCGAGCTTCGGCGCGACATCGCCATCCATCAAAGCTTCGATGCGCGCCTCGACCTCGTCGGAGAGCTTGTAGCCGTCCGGCCCGAACAGCTTGATGCCATTGTCCTCATAAGGGTTGTGGGACGCGGAGATCATCACGCCGAGGTCGCAGCGCATCGAGCGCGTCAGCATCGCCACTGCGGGCGTCGGCACTGGGCCGAGCAGCAGCACGTCGGCGCCGACCGAAGTGAAGCCCGCGACCAAGGCATATTCGATCATATAGCTCGAGAGCCGCGTATCCTTGCCGATCACCACCCGGTGGCGATGGTCGCCTCGGTGAAAGGCAAGGCCGGCCGCCTGGCCGACTTTCAGCGCCATATCCGCCGTGATCTGGCTGTTGGCCCGGCCCCGAATGCCGTCGGTGCCAAAATATCTACGCGCCATCTGTGAAACTCCCTACGACGAAATGAACTGACATTTGCCAGATGGCGATGGCCCCTCGCACCACCGCATTCCAAGTCTCCAATAAGGAAGAGGCATTGCAGGGACTCTCGACAGCGTCGACCGGAACAGGACATCTCATTGTTTCGTGACGACGACGCCCAATCCTGGCCCTCGGAGGCGGCCGGTCTCATCGGCATTGCGTGAACCTCACTCCACCGTCACCGATTTCGCCAGGTTGCGCGGCTGGTCGGCGTCCTTACCCATGATGACGGCGGTATGATAGGCGAGCATCTGGATCGGCGCGGCATAGACGATCGGGGCGAAGTTGGCGGCCATGTCGGGCATCGGCAGGACATGCTCGATCGCCACCCCGGCCTCCTCAGCCGCATGCCGGTCGCCGATCAGGATGAGGCGGCCGCCGCGCGCCGCCACCTCCTGCATGTTGGACAATGTCTTTTCGAACACCGGGTCGCGCGGCGCGATGACGATGACCGGCATCGCCTCGTCGATGAGCGCGATCGGCCCGTGCTTGAGTTCGCCCGCGGCGTAGCCTTCGGCGTGGATATAGCTCAATTCCTTGAGCTTGAGCGCGCCCTCCAGCGCCAGCGGATAGGCCGTGCCGCGGCCGAGGTAGAGCACGTCGCGGGCCCGCGCGATCGCGTGGGCGAGCTTCTCGGCTACGGGCTCAAGCTTGAGCGCCTCGGCGAGAAGGCCTGGCGTCGCGACAAGCTCGCCGATCAGAGCCTGCTCGGCGGCCTCGTCGACCGCGCCGCGCGCTTTGCCCAAGCCGATCGCCAGCGCAGCCAGCGCGGCAAGCTGGCAAGTGAAAGCCTTGGTCGAGGCGACGCCGATCTCGGGGCCGGCGAGGGTCGGCGCGGCTGCGTCGGTCAGCCGCGCGATGCTCGAATCCGGCACATTCACGACGCCGACCGTCTTCGCGCCCCTCTCCTTCACGTAGCGCAGCGACGCCAAAGTGTCCGCCGTCTCACCCGATTGCGAGACGACGATGGTCAGCCCTCCGTCGTCGACGGGCGCTTCGCGATAGCGATATTCCGAGGCGACGTCGATCTCGACCGGCAGGCGCGCCAGCCGCTCGATCCAATATTTGGCCACGAGCCCGGCCATATAGGCGGTGCCGCAACCGACGATCGACACGCGCTTGAGCTCTTTTGGGTCGACAGGCCAGGCGAAGGGCTTGAGCTTAAGCGCGCCCATGTCGATGTAACGGGCGAGCGTGTGGCCGACCACTTCCGGCTGCTCGTGGATCTCCTTGGCCATGAAGTGGCGGTAATTGCCCTTCTCCGCCAAGAGGCTGCCGGCCGGGCTGCGCTGGATGCGGCGCTGAACCGGCTCGCCGCTCGCGTCGCGAATCTCGGCGCCTCTGCGGGTGACCACCGCCCAGTCGCCTTCCTCGAGATAGGCGATGCGGTCGGTGAAGGGGCTGAGCGCGAGCGCGTCCGAGCCCAGATACATGGCCCCGTCGCCATAACCGATAGCGAGCGGCGCGCCCTGGCGCGCGCCGATCAGGAGATCCTCCTCGCCCTCGAACAGATAGACGAGCGCGAACGCGCCGCGCAGCCGCGCGAGCGCGGTCTGAACCGCGTCTTGAGGCGATTTACCCTTGGCGAGCTCGTCCTCGACGACGAAGGCTGCGATCTCGGAATCGGTCTCGGTCGCAAATTTGTAGCCCTTGGCGGCGAGCTCTTGGCGCAGCGTCCGGAAGTTCTCGATGATGCCGTTGTGGACGACCGCAAGCCTTGGCGAGGCGTGCGGATGAGCGTTGGTCTCGGTCGGCTTGCCGTGCGTCGCCCATCGGGTGTGGCCGATGCCGATCGCCCCGCCAAGGGGCGCAGTCGCCAGCTTCGCCTCCAGGTTTTTCAGCTTGCCCTCGGCGCGCCGCCGCTCCAATCGGCCGTTCTCGAGCGTCGCTATGCCGGCGGAATCGTAGCCGCGGTATTCAAGCCGCTTCAGCGCGGCGACAATCGAGCCCGCGACCGGCCCGGTCCCGAGGATCCCGACAATTCCACACATAAACCGCACCCCGCGCTTAAAACATTCAAGCTGGACAGGCGCTAGGCCACTTCAGATGAAGGATTGGATGCCCCTCCTTCGCGACGAAGTGGGCGTCGCGATCTCTTCGACGGTTGGCGAGGATCTTCTTCTGCGGCGCGGCAACGGACGGCGGAATCCACCATCGCCGGCAAACGCCTCCACAGCACCGCGAGACCCACCAACGAACTTCCGGCGCCTGCAATCGACATAAGCCAAATGGTCTTGAGAGGGAGCCAACCATAAAGTCCTCCAAGAAGGATAGAACCGATGACGAGCGCCGCGGGGACGAACTCGATGACGAATTGCAAGGCTTGGGATCGAAAGATGGAGGTAACTTCCATGAATGGCACCGCGAGCGATTGCGCCGCGCCGATAAGGGCAAAGGCCGCGATAATCTGCCCGGTGGCGAGCCAACGGTCACCGAGCACTGCAGGTGCAAAAGTGGGCGCGGCGGCGCCGAGCAACAGGATCGGGACGGCCACAAAGAAGAGGTCGGCGAGAAACACCCTGCGCGCAAGCGGGACGACAACCGCGCCGTGTGGAAGCCGGCTGACGACGCTCGTGAAAATGGCGCCAAGAGGCAGCGACGCAATGGCGAGCGGCGCCGCGACCAGCCGATACGCGACTCCACAGTGTCCGGCGATTTCGGCGCCGTAGAACAACGACAGAAGCAATGGCGGAAGGTTGCTGACCGCGAGAAAGCTGATCTGCGCGGGCAGCACGTAGAGGGGAAAGTTGCTTTGGTCTCTTGCGTGCTGCAGCACGATTGTCCATCGATTCGGGACCAGCGCCGAAAAGTCGCTCCAAGTGACGGTTCTCGAGAAGATAAAGGTCGAATAGGCGATGTGACTGATAAGGTGAGCGCCAATGAGAATGATGCCGCTTGCCGGCACTGTGAGCCCGGCGACAAGCTGCATTCCAGTCATCGCCGCGGGTTGAACGAGGCGCGCGATCCCAAGAGTGGAAATTGCTTCCGACTTGACAGCCCACGCTGACGACGCCGACCACATGCCAGCAAGCAAAAGCCCAAAAGGCAGATACCACGTCATCCATCGCGCCACCGGGTTCAGCGTCCCCATCAATTGTCGGGAGAACATGAACAGAGCAACGGCTGCGACGCCGCTCATGATCGTGATCGTGAGAACTGAAAGCGCGAGCGTGACACTCGCTTCCTGTTTGGTGCGGGCCGCGTAAAGCGCAGATTCGAATTTCAACCCGACAATTGGGCCGCCGATATTCACGATCGACAGATAAATGGTGAAGAGCCCAAAATCCGAGGGCGTATAGAGTCGCGACAGCACGGGGAGCGCGATTACGAACGATGCCTGTCCTAACGCGGTGAGCGCCGAAAGGCTCATTACTTTGCGGGCGAACGGACCGAATGCGGCCCCGGCCATGTTGGAACGCACGCGAAGCGCCTGCACAACCCTCCAGGCGGGAAAAGTCCGAAACGGCAACGACGCGTCTGGCGCGCGTCCGCTAGGCGACATTATTGTTTCCTATCGCGACCGCACGCTCAAGACGGCTGGAGATCGCCCGATCGATCATCGGATTGGGTGCGCGAGGAAAGACGATGCTCCAAATGGTCGCCAAAACAATGCGCATATCGGCCAATGGGCTCATGTCACTGACGTAGCGCGCACACAATTCGCATTTCAGCGGCATGAGCCGTTCACGATAGAACCTTGCGGGATCTGGAGCGTGAGCGAGCAGTTCGCTCTCGTCGCGGAGCAGCACCGAGGCATAATCGGTCATGCCCGGCCGGACCGATACCATTACGGCGCGCTGCGATCGGGAGTAGTGAACCATGAGGTCCAGCGTTTCTGGACGGGGACCGACAAGCGACATTTCACCCCGAAGCACGTTGAACAATTGCGGCAGTTCGTCGAGCTTGGCGCGGCGCAGAAAAGCGCCAACACGCGTCACGCGGGGATCGCCGGCAATCGTCAAAGTCGATCCGGCGCCTTTCGGGGCAGGGGTCATCGAACGGAACTTGTCAATCTCAAATGGTCTCCCTCCCTGGCCGACCCGAACTTGGCGATAGAATACCGCCCCACCGTCCTCGAGGCGGATAGCGATCGCGATTGCCGCGAAGACTGGAGCGAGAATCGCGATTCCGATCGCCGCAACGACGATGTCTTCGAGCCGTTTTATCGCCATGCGCCAGGACGTCGCCGCTGTCGTCCGCAGCGCCTCTGAACGCCCGCTCATTGGCGTCACTGCAGCGCTCCGCGCAGCACCGATATGACTTCGTCCGCCTCAACCTCGCCCATTCCCGGATAGAGCGGAAGCGTTAGCGCGCCCTCGAAATATCTGTCGGCAACGGGAAAACACCCCGCCTGGCCTTGAAGCTGGCGACGCCAATAAGTCATCTGGTGGAGCGGTCGGTAGTGAACGGAACTGCCGATGCCCTTTGCCGTAAAACGTTCGATAACCTCGTCTCGGCTCGCGCGCGCTTCCGAACGGATTCGAATGGGGAACAAGTGCCAAGCATGGAGACCGTTTTCGGGCGCACGCGCCGGCAGATCGACGGGCAAACCCGCGAGATGTCGGAGATAGCGCTCGGCGATCGCCTCTCTGCGGGCTTGAAATTCGTAGACCCGTTCCAACTGCGCCAATCCGATGGCTGCGGCGAGATCGGTCAGATTGTATTTGAAGCCGGCGGCGACGATGTCATACGACCAGCTCGCCCCGACGCGGCTGAAATCTGTCAAAGGCGTCACGATTGAGACCGTGAGTGCGCATCGTTCGAGCCCGCGACGCCACAATAGGATCCCGCGTCGCGATCATTCCGCCCTCGCCCGTGGTGATCGTCTTATTGGCGTAAAAACTGAAGACGCACGCATCCGAGTTTGAAGCGCCGACCAGGCGTTGATTTCTGTGCGCCGGGAGAGCGTGCGCCGCGTCCTCGACCACTTTGAGGCCGCGCCGTCGGGCGAATTTGGCTATCGCCTCGACGTCGCATGGCCAGCCGCCAAAATGGACAGGCGCGATCGCCTTGCATTGTGGCGTCCATTTCCGATCGGCGTCATCAAGGTCGATCGTGAGCGAGATGGGATCGACGTCGACGAGTATGATGTCGGCGCCAAGGTAATGAAATGCGGCGGCTGTCGCCGAGAACGTGAGCGTCGGCACCAACACCCCGTCGCCAGGCCCTATGCCGCAGGCTTCAGCAGCCAGGTGAATCCCTGCGGTGGCAGAATTGACAGCCACAGTCTCGACCCCGCCTCCGAGAAGATCAGCGAACCGCTCTTCGAATTCGCGGCATTTGCGTCCAGTTGTGAGCCATCCAGACTGAAGGACAGCGACCGCGGCCTCAACCTCCCGATCGCCGATCGAGGGTTGAAAAAAAGGGATGCGCATGCTCAGCCTCTTTCCCACGCGGCGATCGACGCTCACCGTCGCGCATGTTGTTCAGCGGCATAAGCGTGAATCAGGTGGAGGGCGTCGTAGATTTGGAAGTACGGCTACGCCTTTCGTTTCTTCCCTCACTACGCACGCTGGCGCGGACTAAAGCCTTTTTTGGTTCTTCCTCCTTTTGTCCCTCGACCGCATTATGGCGCGGCGCCGCGACAACCCGGAGCTCATATTCCTATCGGCGGCCATCGACATGGGCAGCTGGCGAGCGGGAAGTCTCATCGGACATCTGCGCGCGGTCGTCGGCAGACTGGGGGAACAAGTGTCTTCACAACCGGCATCGAGGCTTAATTCGGCGCAAGCTCTATCTGTAAGGGAACTCCCGATGCTCGGGACTGCCGCGTCCTTCCGCCAAGCCGTTTCCGCGGAGGGCGTTTGGGGCCGCCGCGTGCTCGTCACGGGAGCTGGAGGCTCGATCGGGTCCGAGCTCGTGAAGCAGATTTCCAGGCTCGCGCCGAAGCGGCTCTGTCTGGTCGATTCCTGCGAGTTCAACCTCTATCAAGTCAGCTACGCGCTCGAACGGGAACGTCCGGTCAAAAATTGGAGCGCATGCATTTGCGACATTCGCGACGAGATCGCGATGCGTCATCTTTTCCTGCGCGAATCTCCGGAGATCGTCTTTCACGCCGCGGCGCTCAAGCACGTCCCCCTGCTCGAAGAACACAATGTTGTCGAAGCCGTCCTAACCAATGTTCTCGGGACGAAGGTCGTCATGGACCTCTGCGCCTCGACCGGCGCGGATTTCATCGCGATCTCAACCGACAAAGCCGTCAACCCTTCATCGCAAATGGGACTGACGAAGCGCGTGGCGGAGATCTACATCCATGACCGCGCGCTGCGACACCCGGATGCGAGAGTGAGCCTCGTGCGCTTCGGCAACGTGGTGGGTTCGTCGGGTTCGGTCGTTCCGCTGTTCCGCAAACAAATCGAGGGCGGCGGGCCGGTGACCGTCACCCACCCTGATATGACTCGATATCTCATGTCGATCGAGGACGCGGTACGGCTGACGCTGGCCGCCGCGAGCCTGCCGCAGGTGGGCTTCGTGCTTTATGTGTTGGAGATGGGCAAGCCGGTGAGAATATTCGATCTCGCGGTCGAGATGATTAGATTCGCGGGAAAGCGGCCATTCGTCGATATCGACGTCACCTTCGTGGGCATTCGTCCGGGGGAGAAACTTCACGAAGAACTGAGTTACGCTTGGGAGCGTCTGTCTCCGACGGCGGTCGAAGGCGTGCGGTCGGCCGCGCCAGATTTCGATCCGGGGCCCAAGCTGCGCAAGATCGATGAACTGATGGCCGCGGCCCAGGCGCGCGATTGTGACTGGATCAAGCGTGTTCTGCCGCAAATCGTGCCGGAATATGCGCCCAGCGGCGCTTCGCAAGCGGTCGCTAGTCGCGCGCGAGACCGTGCGACGAACCGCGACCAGAAATCCGGGGAACAAAATCGCCGCCCGAGGAGTCCTTCGCAATCCGCAATCGCACTGCCATGAGAATGCCGGCGAAATTCGCCGAGCCCCCCGCCCGCTCGTCGGTATCCGCGATTCGTCACCCCCTCAGGGCAGCTCGCGGGGCGGTCTTGTTTGCAATGACGATGATCATTTCGCCCGCGCGGGCTGAGTATACGGTGCAACAGGGCGACACGATCGAAATCGAGGTCGCGGGAATTCCGGAACTCAAACAGCGCAGCACCGTGCAGCCGGATGGCGCGATTGCGTTCCCGTTGGTCGGCGCGCTCGCGGTCGAGGGCCTCACGCCGGCCCAACTGCGCTCGGCGGTGCAGACGCAATTGGCGAGGAAAATCTACCGGCAGCGAGCGAACGACGGACGCGAGATTCTCATGGTCATTCAGCCGGAGGAAGTGAGCGCGGCCATCGTCGCCTATCGTCCGATCTATGTGACTGGCGACGTCGTCAAACCGGGCGAACAGACTTTCCTGCCGAAAATGACGGTCAGACAGGCTTTGGCGCTGGCCGGAGGAACCGATATCAACGCGCGGTTCGGCAGACCGACGCGGGACCTCTCCGCCTTGAGGCTCGATTTCGAGCTCGCATGGGTGGACTTCGTCAGCGCGACGGCGAGAACCGCTCGAGTCGCCGCAGAGCTGAACGGCGCCAGCGACCTCGGCAAGCTCGACTTTCCAAACGGGCCTTTGCCGAAGGAGCGACTGGCCGAAATCGAAAGATCGGAAAGCGTGATCTTTCAGGCGCGCATGACCGACTACCAACGCGAACGCGATTTTCTCAAATCCACTGTGGACCAGGCAGACGAGAGAATTGCCGTCGTCGATAAGCAGCAAGCCGAAGAAGAGCAAGGCAGTCGGGCTGATACGTTCGAACTCAAGAGGCTCGTCGAGCTCCTCAGCAAGGGGCAGGAAACCAATCCTCGCGTCACCGAGGCGCGCCGAGCCTTGCTGCTCTCCTCAACCCGAGCGCTGCAAGTCAATGTCGAACTGCTCGAACTGAAGCGGCAGAAGAGCGACAGCGCCCGCAAAGCCCAGCATTTCGAGGACGACCGCCGTATTGCGCTCCTGAAAGAGCTGGAGGACGCCACGAGCGCCAAGACGATCGCGCAGATCAAAATTCAGTCTCTTGAATCCGAGCTGCGATCGGGCGCGCCGGCTCCCATCGGAATTGAAGACAACACGCCGCGCACGATCGAGGTCGTGCGGCAAGGGACCGGCAATCGCTCCAAATTCTTGGTCGACGAGGACTATGTTCTCATGCCCGGTGACGTCATCGACGTGACGCTTCAACCGGCGGAGAGGTCAGCCGACGCCGATCGGTGACGCCATCGCGGAGTTTTCTGCGGAAGCGGCCAATCCCGGAGGCGCGCCCGACAACGCCAACGTAAACACCAACGTACGAGTCAAGCGGTGAGCGTGGCGGTGTTGGCGGCCCTGTCCAGCAGGACGACGTGCTGTCCGCTTGAATTGAGAGGCCGACTTTTAACGTCTCGAAGGCCGCCACTTGCGCGACGTTCAGCGTCAGGTTGCTTACGCGCCGCCAAAGCGAACAGTTGCACAAACAGCGACGCGACCAGCACATGGGCGAGCGAGCGCCTGCAACGCAGAAGCGACGGCCAGAACCAGCGAAAGCCGAAGGTGTTGGGATCGACGCCCGAGCCGCCGGGTGATTAGCACCAGTTCGTCCGAGGACAGAGCCTGGGCATCCTCGAGCGACACATCTTTCGCGATGCGGCCGATCGGATCGATGAGCCTCACCAGATCCTTCGCCGAACCGACGCCCAGGACGGCGAAACCGCCCTTCTTCAGGCTAAGGATCGCCGGATAGGGAATGGCGCCGAGCCGCTTGGCGGTCGCGCCGCGCAGGACGCATTTTAACTGCAGGAGGCTCACGCCGCGAACGATTTCCTCCGCGCCGGCCACCCGACCCGTCAATGCGATCTGATGGCTCAGCGCCATCGGATCGGGCTTGCCGGAACTGTAAGAAAGGCGCATACTGGCAGTCAAGCCGGAGGCTGACCGAGGGGGTGTCCGATAAAGTTGCGCCGAAGGCGCTCCGAATCACAAGGGATTGCCCGAAGCGAGAAATTTGGTCAATTTCACGCTTGCCCAGACGACCGCCTGGGCAATGTGAGGCTACATCAATAGCCTGCTTTTGGGGGGTAGGGGCGAGGTGGGGATATGGTCTATTGGCTCATCTTGATCGTGTACGGAATTGGCACCGGCGGATTTACGGTCACAACGAACGTTGTGCATGTCGGCAATTTCTCGGATTTGAGGTCTTGCCAAGCCGTGACCAAGGAATTGCAGAGCGGCACATCTCCGGACAACTGGCGATACAACTATATTTGCGTTCAAGCGTCGGACGGTAAGGTGCCGCCGCCTCCGTAGATAGCCACGGACATCTTTGTCTTTGCAAAGAGCTAACCCCACGTTCGCCCGCTGAGCTTTTAGGAAAGCGCTGAAAAGTTGGTCGACGGGGTCGGCCGCGGACAGCGCGTGCCCGCCCTAAGATTGGTCGGCGGCCAGAAACTAGGACACTGTCCTGACGCTCGTTGAACGCCGGGCGACTTTCAGTCTCTTTGAAAACTCCCGTCCGGGATCAAAGTTGAACACCCGAAAGTCATTAGCACCCCGGCTAGGGGTCGTCCTACCGGCTCGGCCCAAGCGCCCGGGCGCCTATAGCGGTAGCTGTCGGTTTGGGATAGGTTGGGCGAGTTTTTTTGAGGCGGTTTTGGACGGGGAATTTGGGGGTCAGTTTCGGGCGATCGAAACGGACCTTATCAACACCTAACGCTAAAAGCGCTGACGACCGCGCCCCATGGTTGTGGCGAGCAAACACGGCTTGTAGGTCGGCCGAAGCGGCCAAGGAATTGTCCGACCGTTGTTGGCCCCAAGAATACGCGAAATCGAAGGCTGGCGCCGGTGCCAACCGGCCCCATCGTTCGAGCATTGACCGCAGTTCGGACGAAGTGGGCAACCGGTATCTGCCCCCGCTATCAGCCTTCCATTCGCCACCCCCAAAAGACTGAAAAGTGGGGACTATTCGCGATAGTGGGAAACCGGCATCTCGGCTCGCGGCAATATAGCGGTCGATCATATCGTAATCGCATTCCGCCCAACCTGTTCGACAGGGGTATGGCGCGATGCTGAACAGATCGACATGTGAATTGTCAGGCGCGTACTCGGCGCTAAATTCCGGGGACGCCGACGAACCGACGTTCATCAGAGCCACGAAGGTGACCGCCTCCGGCCGGCGTCCATGAATCCAGTCGGACTCGGCACGCAGGTCCAACGCTGTACATTGAAGTCGCCAATGTCCGGTCGGGTCCGGGTCGTCCATGAGGTAGAATCCGAACAGCTTGGGATGATCGATCACCGCGCGAACGAGCTTCTCGAAATTCGCATCGACGCCGTTACACTGGCCGATCCATACCAGCCCTTTTGCGCCGTTCGGGAGGAAGTCCAATTCGGTGCGGTTTGACACGTCAGCAATGTCGAAACCCACCTTGCCCGGAAGAAAATCTCCCTTTGCGTCGAAATTCGCATTTGGCGCGAAGTGCCGGACGCGCTTTTGTTGTGGCGTTGCCGACCACGCTGTTGCGCTGATCCCCAGGACGCAAAACAATCCACATATGGCGAGCCGCCAATGTTGCGACAACGTGTTCATATCGGCGGTTCCCCATGAGAGGCGAGCCTGCCCGCCGCCCTCCTCCGCTCACGCGACCCGAATTCTCCAGATTTCCATTTTGTCGAGCGTAAGACCGAAATCGAGCGATCGATTGCACGACAATCGCGTGCGGGCCCATCCAGCCGGTGTTCGAGTCCGTTGCCGCAGCGAAACATCGGTCGCGCGCTGCATGTCGCTTTTCGCGTCGCGCGGGAGCGCTTTTCGGATTTCCAGATGCGGACCAGGGGCAAGATTAAGCATCCAGGACTTGACCTCACCAACGGCTTGCGTCCACAAATGGACCCTCATACTCATCTCGTCGCCCACCGCTGCCATTGCGCTCTCTGCGACTGACATCATCCTTGAGAAAACGGGATCGCGACTCGATCATAGGCCCAAGAAGGCAGATCGCCAGTATGAGCGATGAAATCGAAACGGGAAATCGTCACTACTTCTAAATCGTCACTACTTCTAAAGATACCTCCGCAGCAACGGACTACTCGAGCAACTACCCAATCTGGCGACCGTGGGCGAGGGACATTTGCGCAAACTCATAGCCCGGCGGCGAAGGCGTTTGACCCTGGTCGCCTAAGGCGCGCGCTTGCAGTGCACTCGACGCCGAGATCATTGAATATGGAATGCGCGCGACAATCCTTGTTCAGGCATTGGATAGCCATGCCTGTACTTGACCCCGCGCCTCTCGGGAGAAGCGTCCACAGCGGCAGGGTGCGCCCTGCCTTCCGCACCAAGATCTCGAGGAGCGACGCAAAGTCTCTATCATTATCAGAGCATGGATCGCAACACGCCCGACAAACCGAATTCATTCTTCACCAAAAAAACATTTTGGCTCGCGTATGAGATTCCGTCGACTTTGGTCATATATCTAACAGACCGTGCGGAAACTGACTCGCTAACGGCGTTGCGCACCCGGGGGCGGCTGTCGGTGCGTTTTGGCTTTTTTCGGGTGGGATAGTCGACCCACGGCCGCCTGTCCGCGCGGTGGCGGCCTTCACCCCCGAAGCGCCGCCATCATCGGCTCTATGCCCAGGATGCTGAGGGCGCCGTGCAAATTGTGGACGAGGGCGGTCAGGCCGAACTTCGCGGACATTTTCGAGGCCGCGTATCAGGAACAGGCCCGGGTTTAACCATTGCTTTATGCAGCCGAAGGGATGCTCGACGATCTCGCAGCGACGGTCGAGATCCTGGCGCCTCCCTTTGAGACGTTCAGCCATGGGAGCGAGCGCGTCGTTTGCGAAAGGGACACCGAGCGATCGTCGTTCGTACATCGCGCGCGGCGGACAGACGCGGCAGGCGTTCCGGCTGCCGTAATTGAGATTTTTCGTCCGCAACCCGCTGGGCGTCGCGCCGTCCTCGAGATGGCTCGCGTCAAGCCGCGCGAGACAACCATCCAGCGTTTCGTCGGCGCGGATATACTCGCGCAACGAACCGCAGGTGAAGTTGCAATGGACTTGAGGTCTGGCTTCATGCTGCGCAGCAACCAGATGGCCTCGATGTCGCGATGGCTTCGCGCTCCAGCCGGCGGCTCGACCGCACCCGGTTCAGATAGCCGTACAATATAAAGCTTCAACAGATCGTCCGGCGCATACCCCGGCCACCCCGTCGCCTTCGGCGCCACCCGCGCGAACCCCACCGCCGAAGGAATCAATGAACCGAACCAGGTTTGTCGCCGCCGATGTAATCGTCCCCCGCCTCCGGCAGCAACGAGAGCTGGTCACGCTCGAATCCGGCAAATATGAGTCATGCGCCCATTCTAGACGTCATGTTCGCGGGGTGAGCCGGTGGGCCGCCCTTTCGTGCAGGTAGAACGAGGGTTGCTCGGGCGGACCGAGCCGAGCCTCATGCACGGAGGGCGAACCATGGAAAAGCATAGCGAAGTTTTTGTTGGTTTCGACGTCGCCAAGAAGAAGCACGCCGTGGCGATCGCGGAAGGAGGGCGGCAGGGAGAAGTGCGGTTTCTCGGCGATGTCGAGAACTGCTTGTTGCCGATCGAGAAGACGATCAAGAGACTGGCGGGCCGATACGATCGGCTGCATGTTTGTTTTTGAAGCGGGGCCGACGGGATACGGGCTTTATCGGCAGATTCAGGCTCTCGGCCACGATTGCATGGTGGTCGCTCCGGCGCTGATCCCGAAACGAGCGGGCGAGCGGATCAAGACGAACCGGCGCGACGCTGTCACGTTAGCGCGGCTGCACCGCGCCGGCGAACTGACCGGAGTGTGGACGCCCGATCCGGCGCATGAGGCGGTGCGCGACCTTGTGCGGGCCCGCGAGGCGGCGGCGGACGACGTTCGCCGCAAACGCCAGCAGCTTCTCTCCTTCCTGCTGCGGCACAGCCGGATTTACAGCGGCGGCGGCTATTGGACGCTGGCGCATCGGCGCTGGCTGGCCGATCAAAAGTTCGAGCATGCAGCGCAGCAGATCGTCTTTCAGGAGGGCATTGACGCGATCGAAGATGCGCTCCAGCGCCTGCGTCGGCTCGAGAAGCAACTCGCACTCATCGTGCCGGATTGGTCCATGGCGCCCATGGTGGAAGCCTATCAAGCCATGCGCGGCGCGTCGTTTCTGGTCGCCGTGACCTTTTTGCCGCTGAGATCGGCGACGTGCGCCGGTTCGATACGCCAAGACAGCTGATGTCTTTCCTCGGTCTCGTCCCAGCGGAAAGCTCGACCGGCGATACCATCCGACGGAAGGGCCTCACTCTGGCGGGCAACCGGCGCGCGCGGCGGGCGCTCGTCGAGGCGGCCTGGTCCTATCGTTATCCGGCAAGGGTCAGCGAGACCTTGAGAGCGCGGCTCGAAGGGCTGCCCAAGCCCGTGCGCGACATTGCCTGGAAGGCGCAGATCCGTCTGTGCGCCCGCTATCGCCGCCTCAGCGCCACGGGCAAGAAGCCGCCTGTCGTCGTGGCTGCGATCGCCCGCGAGATGGCCGCTTTTCCTGTGGGCCATCGGACGGGAGGTCGCGCCCGCGTAAAACACGATGCTCTCCCGCTGCGCAGACCCGGGAGCGGAGCACGAAAGGTGGGGAACTCCCGTCGCTAGTTATGTGGCCGAGCCTTGCGCCCGACGCCCGTCCTCTAGACCGAGGAAAGCCCCGAGACGTAGACACGGAAGGCGGTAACCAACCCGCGGATAAGAGTTTGATCGACCGTCGTCTCTCGCTCCGCTCCCAGCTCTGCGCAGCCCCCGCTCATCCTTGCCGACGGCATCCCGCCGCACGGACGATCGACCACGTCCGCGCCCTTGACTGCGAACATA
>CAVOLE010000041.1:0-136709 GCA_963696665.1 uncultured Alphaproteobacteria bacterium | reverse complement strand
GTAGGGTCAAAACCCAATTGGTTGATGGGTTGCGACGTTAAAGCGGTCATTGCAGATCGCGCCGGGTACGTCGCAATTGGGCGGTGAGCGGACCTTTAGGCGCCTGATTTCTGCACCGCGCAAACACTGAGCGTGGAGCGGGGCGCAAAACGCTTGACTTCGTAAGCTCATCGTCACGACCTGATGGCGCCGCGCAGAAGCCGCGCGCCGATGGCGTCTCCGAACCGCATCATGATCGCGAGCGGGTGAGATCACCGCGCCGCGCGCATAGCTCTTTCGACGACCGAGCCTCGCGCCGATCCGTCGCAGCGCTGCCGCGGCGGCAGGCAATGGCCTGAAAGAGACGGTGATCTCCGCAATGCGTCCATCGCCTCCGAAGCGCAGATGGTCGACGAATTCGATCTCCAGGCCGTCCACCTTCGCCCGGCCCACGAGGAAACCACCCTCATCGCCCATGATTTCGTCGGTGTAGCGGAAGTTGTCGAACTCATCGAGGACGATGGCGGCCAGCGCGGCGATCTGCTCGCGGCCCTGAATATAAGCTTGCCGGTAAGCGGCGAATGGAATTCGGCCGTGGCGGCGAAGGCGTCGGCGACCGCCCGAATGTCGCGCCTCTCCCTGGCGGCGCGCATGGACGATCCCGCGGATACATTTGCGATAAGGGTCATCGGCTCGGCTCCCTTATCTATTAGGCTAATATATTGTCATAATTGATCTGAGCTGTCAAACTGCGTCAATGACCGACAAAAGAGTCCGGCTGAGGCCGCCCGACTACGTCGTCCTCGGGATGGTTCGCCTGGGCGCGCAATCGGGCTACGACATCAAGAAGATGGTGCGCAACTCGATCCGGTTCTTCTGGACGATTTCCGAGGCGCAAATCTATCCAAGCCTGGTTCGGCTGGAGCGGGCGGACCTCGTGCGGGGCCGCTCGGCTCCGCAAGGTCGGCGCCGGCGCCGGAACTTCGACATCACCCGGCAAGGCGAGGCCGCTCTTCGCGAATGGCTAAGCAGCGGGGGGCCCATGCCCTTTGAGCTGCGCGACGTTGGGCTCGTCAAGCTGTTCTTTGCCGACTCGCTCGACCGCCCGGACGCTTTAGAGCTGTTGCAGGCCATCATCGAGCGCAGCTACGAGCGAGTCGCCGCATTGATCCGGATAGAGCCCGAAGCTCAGCGCTACGCGTCAGCGGGTATCCGTCATCCGGCGCTAACCTTGAGCTTGGGCATCGCCTTCCACAAGGCGATCATCGCAGTGTGCGCCAAGTTCGAGGAGGAGTTAGGCGTCGCGAAGACCCGTGAGCTGCCCGACCACGATGCGCTGATTTGCGCAGGCGCGCGAGAATGACCGCAATGGGGTCGCTTGAGGCTATTTCGGACCTCGTCGCAGAATGAACGCTCTTGCGCATCCCAGTGCAGCGGGCGATTGGGGTCGCGATGACGGCGACGGCGCCGTCTAAACGCGCCAGGGGCGGGCTCCAAGACGCAGCCGCGAAGAGCTGATTAACAGCCGACGCCATAAGAGCCACGGATTCTCTGCGAATTTTCTTTCACCACGGACAACCAACTAGCCCGGGCGCGATCTCGCGCCTTGCGATGGAGTTGCCGTGGCAATGTCGCCCGCTCATTGCCCTTGGCGAGGCTCAGGCTGCAGCCCGTGTGGGAGGTGTGCTCGGAACCAAATCCTTCACGGCCTGAACCATTTTCCCAAGGACGACCTGAGCGTCGCCGTAGACCATGTTGCAGTTGTCCGCATAGAACAGCTCGTTCTCGACGCCGACGTAACCCCTCCCCTGCCCCCGTTTGATCACGTAGACCTGATGCGCCTGATCTACGTTGAGGATCGGCATGCCGTAAATCGGCGACGATTTATTCGTGCGCGCAGCAGCGTTGGCGACGTCATTTGCGCCAATGACAAGCGCAACGTCGGTCACGCGAAATTCCCCGTTGATCTCGTCCATATCGTGAATGAGATCGTAAGGCACGCCGGACTAGGCGAGAAGCACGTCCGTGTGACCCGGCATCCGTGCCGCAACGGGATGCACTGCGAACTTCACGTCCACTCCGGCTGATTGGAGAAGCTTGGCGAATTCGTAGAGCCTTTGCTGCGCCTGCGCCGCGGCCAGGCCATATCCGGGCACGATGATCACCGTGGAGGCATAGCGCATGGCGATCGCTGCGTCGCTCGCTTCGACAGGCTTGAGGCGGCCCTTGATCTCACCCTGCTGTTCGATGCTGATGTCGCCAAAATTGGAAAAGAGGACATTGCTGACAGAACGATTCATCGCCTTGGCCATGAGGAGCGTGAGCAACGTGCCCGCCGAGCCGACGACCATGCCAGCGATCATCAACGCCGGGTTCTGCAGGACAAAACCCTCGAGGCCGACCGCCAGTCCTGTGAAGGCGTTGTAGAGGGAAATCACCACAGGCATGTCGGCTCCGCCGATCGGCATGGTCATAAGGACGCCAAACAGGAGCGCGACGACGAAAAACGCCGCAGTGAACTCCGCCGCATGCTCGCTTGAGGCGATGACGGCATAAAGTTCAAGAGCGACAGTGATGAGGAAAACGAGCGCGTTCAGAATCTGCTGGCCCCGGATGCGCCACGGCTTCTTGATCCGACCATCCAGTTTTCCCCAGGCTATCAGGGACCCAGACAAGGAGATCGAACCGATCAGCGCGCCAACAACGGTGATGACGAGAAGCATCGGATCGCGGCTGCGTCCGCCGAACAACTCAACTGCCGTGATGGCGGCCGCCGCGCCGCCGCCCATCCCGTTATAGAGCGCCACCATTTGTGGCATAGCCGTGATTGGCACAGTGCGGCCGCGCCACCACGCCCAACCCGATGACAAGCGCCACGATCGCGAGAGAGAGATTTATTATCTTCTGCTCCGCGGCCGCGGATCGATAGCAAGGACATAGAAAAACGCCGCAAGGATCGCGAGCAGCATGCCGACCCCGGCGAACCGGATGCCTGAGCGAGCCGTCAGCGGAGACGACATCCGCTCAGACCGTAGATGAAAAGAACCGCCGCCAGGAAATCGACGGGGTCAATGATCCAATACGGATTTATCGCGGGCTCCTCATCCGTTACGCGCGCCGCTGGGCTTGAACATTTCGAGCATCCGCTCGGTCACCACATAGCCGCCGCCCACATTCGCGGCGCCGAGCAGCACGCCGACGAATCCGATGACTTGCTCGAGACGTGAGCCCGCATTCAGTAGGGCATAGAGCGCGCCGACAACGACGATGCCGTGGACAAAGTTCGATCCGGACATGAGCGGAGTGTGAAGAATGGCTGGGACGCGGGAAATTACCTCATAGCCGGTGAACGCGGCCAGCATAAAGATGTAGAGAGCGACGAAGCCGGTTATCGCGATCTGCGCATCCATAAATCGCCTCCTACTCGGCAGCCTGGATTTGCTTCATGGGCGCTGCGTCGATCATGACTCCCGCCCTGGTCAAAGCTGTCTTGGCGATGACCCCGTCAGACCAGTCGGGCTTGAGCTCGCCATCGTGGATCAAGAGCTGAAGAAAGCTGAGCAGGTTCTTGGCGTACAGTTCGCTCGCATGCTCGGCCAGCATCGAGGGGACGTCGAGCGGCCCCACGATCGTCACCTGGCCGACGCGAATGGTCTCGCCAGGCTTCGTCAACTCGCAATTGCCGCCGCTGTCGGCCGCCAAATCAACGATGACCGCTCCGGCCTTCATACCCTCGACCTGTGTCTTGCTGATCAGCCTGGGAGCCGATCGTCCGGGCACAGCGGCGGTGGTGATGATGACGTCCGCCTGTTGGATATGAGAGATGACGACCCAGGCGACCTTCTTCTTCTCGTCTTCGGTCAGCTCGCGCGCGTATCCTCCTTGGCCGCGCGCGTCGACGCCCCTGTCAACGAACTTGGCGCCGACCAATGCCGCCTCCTCTTTCGTCTCGGGCCGCACGTCGTAGCCTTCGACTACGGCGCCAAGTCGACGCGCGGTCGCCAGCGCCTGTAATCCTGCAACGCCCAGTCCCATCACGAGAACAGTTGCTGGCCGCAGCGTGCCGACCGCGGTCGTCATTCGTGGAAAAATCCGTGCGAGATGCGTCGCGCCGATCAGCGCTGCGTAGTATCCCGCAAGCGCCGCTTGGCTCGACAGAGCGTCCATCGCTTAAGCGCGCGAGATGCGCGGGACGCGCGCCCATGGCGAAGCATGTGATTTTTGCAGCTGCGCCAAGACCGGATTGCTGGCGGCGTAAATGAACGAAATCAGCGTGGCGCCTTCGCGCATCGCCTGTACAACCTCCGTGGGCGGAGGCTGAACGGCAAGAACAATGTCCGCGCCGCCTACGAGCGACTTTGCATCCGGCGCGAATGCAACATCGCGAAACGCGGAATCTGGAAGCTTGGCCGCCTCTCCGGCTCCGGATTGGATGAAGATCTCGGCGCCGAGCTTCTTGATGCTCGCGGCAACGCTCGGAACGATCGCGACATGATGCTCGCCCGCCTGAGTCTCTCCGATAATCGCGACTCTGATCGGCATAGAGAAACTCTCCATAAGTTCCGTTGCGCATTGTGCGCACCGAACGCCCCGCTCCTTCGAAAAATCATCCAGGGAAACTGTGCGGCGCGCACCCATGCCTTGCCCGGCGCCGCACAGTTTCGGACTCATCACAGCCTTTTAGAACTCGGCATTGATGTCGACGACGTCGATGAGCTTGTGATTAACGAGCTCCTTGAGCCGAGGCCAAGCAATTCGCGGCCATAACCAGAGTGTCGGATGCCCCCGAATGGCAGATCGGCCTTCCCCATTGTCGGATGATTGACGAACACCATGCCGGTCGAGATTTGATTGGCGACTTCCGCGTGTTTCGGGTTTGACGTAAACACGGAGCCGCCGAGTCCAAACGGAGAGTTGTTGGCGATGCGTATGGCGTCGGTCTCATCCTTGGCGCGGAAGAGCATCGACACTGGACCGAAAAACTCCCAGTAGCGTGCCGGGTTGTCTTCGGCGACTCCGTCAGGATCGTAGGCTGCACGAAGCGCCGCGATTAGGCACCTTGGGCCCGACTTCGGTCGCTTTCGCGCCATGAGAGACCGCCTGCCGGATCTTCTCCTTCAGATCATCGGCTGCGCCCTGCGACGACAGCGGCGCCAACGTCGTCGCGGGGTCGAACGGGTCGCCCGCGCGAAGGCCTGCAACCCCTTTAGTATACCGCTGAAGGAACTTGTCGTAGAGTTCTTTGACGATGATCATGCGTTTGGACGAGACGCAGACCTGTCCGCCATTCCAATGGCGGCCGAACACCGCCCACTCGACTGTCTTTTCGAGATCGGCGTCGGCAAGCACGACGAATGCGTCGGCGCCGCCGAGCTCCATGGTCGACTTCTTGAGCGCCTTGCCTGCCAGGGAAGCAACCACGGCGCCGGCGTCCTCGGAACCGGTTAGCGCAACGCCACGCACGAGCGGATGGTTGAGGATGAGCTCGATCTGCGAATGCGCTGCATAGAGATTTTTGAAGGCGCCCGTCGGCAAGCCAGCTTCGAGCATGAGCTTCTCAGTGGCGCAGCGCTTTGGGAAACGATGCCGGCGTGTTTGAGCAGGATCGCATTCCCCGCCGACAGTTGCGGCGCGATGATGCGCGCAACCTGATAGTTTGGGAGATTCCACGGTTCGACCGCGAGCAACACGCCGAGCGGATCGCGCACAATCGCAGCCTCGCCTTCCGATATGGCGGCGACCGGCAGCTTCTCAGGCGCCAGCAGCGTTCTTGCGTTTACGGCGTAATATTCAAAGATTCTTGCCGAGAGCTCCACTTCAGCCTTCGCTTCTGAGACGAGCTTGCCCATCTCGAGAGTCAAAAGCTTGGCATACTCGTCGGAATCCTTCCTCAGGATGTTGGCCGCCTTTTTCCTGACCTTGGCGCGATCCGTGAACGGCGTGTCTCTCCAGGACAGGAACGCCGCGTGGGCCTTCTCGATCGCTTGGATGACCTCCACATTGGTGGCTTCCGGGAATTTCTTCACCACCTCGCCAGTGTAAGGGTTGGTCGTCGCGTACATTCTGCTCTCCTTTGTAGCGCACTCCGACAACCTTCGCCGATCAAGGCTCCCCGGCCTTAATCCAGATCAATCAACCCGCGTCCTTTCAAATCGCCGGCTTTCAAATCGACGTAATTTCAAATGAACGTGACCGCCCGAGTTCGCGGCCGGCTTTTTAATCTGTCAATGTCACGGCTCGGCCAGACCCTAGCTTCGCCCGTTATTGAATGCAGCCAAGGAGACGCTGTCATGGCGAAGACAATGAAGGCCGCCGTCGTTCACCAGTTCGGCAAGCCCCTGAAGATCGAGGAGGTTCCTATTCCGACTCCTGGTCCGGGCGAGGTGCTCGTCAAGATCGTCGCAACAGGCGTTTGTCATACCGACCTTCACGCCGCTGGCGGCGACTAGCCGGTGAAGCCAACGCCGCCGTTCATTCCGGGACATGAAGGCGCCGGCTTCGTCGCGGCAGTGGGCCCAGGCGTCGTAGGCCTTAAGGAGGGCGATGCGGTCGGAACCGCCTGGCTGCATGACGCCTGCGGCAGATGCGAATTCTGCGAGACGGGCTAAGAGACGCTCTGCGAGCACCAGCATATGAGCGGTTACGCGGTGAACGGAAGCTTCGCCGAATACGCCATCGGCGCGGCCGATTACGTCGCGCGCCTACCGAAGAACGGAGATTTCGCTGAGCTGGCGCCGATCCTCCGCGCCGGCGTGACAACCTACAGGGGCATCAAGGAAACCGAAGCTCGCCCAGGTGAATGGAACGCCATTTCCGGCATCGGCGGGCTCGGTCATGTGGCGGTGCAATACGCAAAGGCGATGGGGCTTCACATCGTCGCGCTCGACGTGACCCCGGAGAAGCTCGCGCTTGCCAAGCAGCTCGTCGCCGATGTCACGATAAACGCAAAGGCTCCCGACGCCGCAGCGCAGGTGGTAAAAGCGACGGGCGGCGGCGCTCATGGAGTGCTTGTCACCGCCGTATCGATTCCAGCTTTCGCACAAGCGCTCAACAGGTGCGCCGCAAGGGCACCGTCGCGCTCAATGCGCTGCCTCCGGGCGACTTCCCCACACCCATCTTCGACGTGGTGTTGAAGCATCACCATTCGCGGCTCGATCGTTGGCACGCGCAAGGATCTCGCCGAAACCGTGCGATTCGCCACAGAGGGAAAGGTTAAGACTTATATTCACAAAGCAAAGCTCGAAGATATCAACACAATCTTCGACGATCTCGGCAGGGGGAGGGTCGATGGTCGCATGGTCATAACTCTTTGACCGAGCTCGCGGCGGGCCGTTATGAATGGTTCGTGACGAGCTCGCCTCCACCCGCGGCTTTATCGGCCTTGCACAGACGACTCTCACGCCAAGCTCGCGCTTCGAGGAAACGAAAACGATCTTCATCCGAGAGCGCGGGAAAATCGGATTGATCAGCTTAGGGGACCGAGGAGCGGAATGACATCGCCGGAAACCCAGAAGAGCGGGACGTCGGGTCCCAACGTATCCGCGATCATCGGCCCGATTGTCGACGGCGTTCAATCCGACCGCGCCCGGCTGATGGACATCGTCCAGACGACGCAGCGCCAGCTCGGATACCTTTCCGACGAGGCTGTCCGCGTCATCGCCGCCCGTCTCGGAATCCACGGCGTCGACGTCGTGGACATGGTGTCTTTCTCCGCCTTCCTCAACAGGAGGCCGAAAGGTCGGTTTCATATTAGGTTGTCGAAGACTCCGATTTCGATGATGCAAGGCGCCGCCGCTGTCGCGAAGGCTTTCTCGAAAGCCACCGGGGCCCCGATCGGCGGCACGTCGCAGGATGGCGAGTTCACTCTTGAATGGACGAGCGACATCGGCATGGCCGACCAAAAGCCCTCGACCCTGATCAACGGAACCCTTCTCACCAAGTTGACGCCTGACGACGCCGTTCCGATCGCCGCGGCGCTGCGTCAGCGTCACGCAGATAGTCACGTCCCGCTTTTCCCGGGCTCGGATGTGCAGGGAGCTGCCCTCTCGAAAGCGAAGATCCGTGTGACCCTCGTGAAATCAGGCCACGTCGTGTTCCAGCCGGACGTAGCCCCCGCCGGCGGCCTGAGGGCGCCGCTCTCCCATTCTCCCGAAGACGTCATTTAGTCTCTTATGTTCGCAGTCAAGGGCGCGGACGTGGTCGATCGTTCCGTGCGGCGGGATTGCCGTCGGCAAGGATGAGCGGGAGCTGCGCAGAGCTGGGAGCGGAGCGAGAGACGACGGTCGATCAAACTCTTATCCGCGGGTTGGTTACCGCCTTCCGTGTCTACGTCTCGGGGCTTTCCTCGGTCTAGAGGACGGGCGTCGGGCGCAAGGCTCGGCCACATAACTAGCGACGGGAGTTCCCCACCTTTCGTGCTCCGCTCCCGGGTCTGCGCAGCGGGAGAGCATCGTGTTTTACGCGGGCGCGACCTCCCGTCCGATGGCCCACAGGAAAGCGGCCATCTCGCGGGCGATCGCAGCCACGACGACAGGCGGCTTCTTGCCCGTGGCGCTGAGGCGGCGATAGCGGGCGCACAGACGGATCTGCGCCTTCCAGGCAATGTCGCGCACGGGCTTGGGCAGCCCTTCGAGGCGCGTCCTCAAGGCATCGCTGACCCGCGCCGGATAACGATAGGACCAGGCCGCCTCGACCAGCGCCCGCCGCGCGCGCCGGTTGCCCGCCAGAGTGAGGCCCTTCCGTCGGATGGTATCGCCGGTCGAGCTTTCCGCTGGGACGAGACCGAGGAAAGACATCAGCTGTCTTGGCGTATCGAACCGGCGCACGTCGCCGATCTCCGCGGCAAAGGTCACGGCGACCAGAAACGACGCGCCGCGCATCGCTTGATAGGCTTCCACCATGGGCGCCATAGACCAATCCGGCACGATGAGAGCAAGCTGTTTCTCGAGGCGGCGCAGGCGCTGGAGCGCATCTTCGATCGCGTCAATGCCCTCCTGAAAGACGATCTGCTGCGCTGCATGCTCGAACTTTTGATCGGCCAGCCAGCGCCGATGCGCCAGCGTCCAATGGCCGCCGCCGCTGTAAATCCGGCTGTGCCGCAGCAGGAAGGAGAGAAGCTGCTGGCGTTTGCGGCGAACGTCGTCCGCCGCCGCCTCGCGGGCCCGCACAAGGTCGCGCACCGCCTCATGCGCCGGATCGGGCGTCCACACTCCGGTCAGTTCGCCGGCGCGGTGCAGCCGCGCTAACGTGACAGCGTCGCGCCGGTTCGTCTTGATCCGCTCGCCCGCTCGTTTCGGGATCAGCGCCGGAGCGACCACCATGCAATCGTGGCCGAGAGCCTGAATCTGCCGATAAAGCCCGTATCCCGTCGGCCCCGCCTCAAAACAAACATGCAGCCGATCGTATCGGCCCGCCAGTCTCTTGATCGTCTTCTCGATCGGCAATGGGCTGTTCTCGACATCGCCGAGAAACCGCACTTCTCCCTGCCGCCCTCCTTCCGCGATCGCCACGGCGTGCTTCTTCTTGGCGACGTCGAAACCAACAAAAACTTCGCTATGCTTTTCCATGGTTCGCCCTCCGTGCATGAGGCTCGGCTCGGTCCGCCCGAGCAACCCTCGTTCTACCTGCACGAAAGGGCGGCCCACCGGCTCACCCCGCGAACATGACGTCTAACTGGTGGCTCAAGCCAAGCTTCGCGGCCGCGGCGGAGCCGGCTTCCCGACCAGTTTGAAATGGAGGCTCTGCCGGCAATCGGTGAGCGAAGCCCATCACGTCGTGTGCAACGCCGACGAAGGCGAGCCCAGCACGTTCAAGGATCGTGTGCTGCTGACGCAAATTCCCAATGTCGTCTTCGACGGCATGACGATCGCGGGCTATGCGCTGGGGGCGAAGCACGGGCTCGTCTATCTGCGCGGCGAGTACGCCTATCTTTGGGATGAGCTGCAGAGCGTGCTTCAGGAACGCCGCCGTCTCGGCCTGCTTGGCAAGGATGTCTGCGGAAAGGCGGGGTTCGATTTCGACATCCGCGTCCAGCTTGGCGCCGGCGCCTATATCTGCGGCGAGGAATTGGCGCTCACCGACTCGCTCGAAGGCAAGCGCGGCGCTCCGCGAGATCGTCCTCCCTTCCCGACCGAACGGTGTTATCTGCAGCAGCCGACGGCTGTCGACAATGTCGAAAGCTTCGCATGCGTCACGCGTATCATGGAGAAGGGGCCCGAATGGTTCGCAGGTTTCGGCACACGCGAGTCGACGGGAACGAAACTCCTCAGCGTCTCGGGCGACTGCCGACAACCGGGAGTTTACGAGGTTCCCTTTGGGACCACCCTCAATGAATTCCTCGATCTGGTCGGCGCGCCGGACGCGGCCTTCGTTCAGATGGGCGGACCTTCGGGGCAATGCCTTGCCCCCAAGGATTTCGGGCGCGCTATCGCCTACGAGGATCTATCGACCGGCGGCTCGGTCATGGTGTTTGGCGCCGGACGAGACGTTCTCGACGTCGCGACGCAATTCGCCGAGTTCTTCGTCGAGGAGTCCTGCAGCTGGTGCACGCCATGCCGAGTTGGACTACCCTTCTCAAGCAGAGCATGGAAAAGGTTCTCGGCAATCGCGCCACGCTTGCCGACATCGCGGCAATCGAGTCGCTGGCCAACACCGTGGTCAGGACGAGCCGCTGCGGCCTTGGCCAGACGGCGCCCAACCCGATCCTCTCGACCACGCGCAATTTCCCGCAAGCCTACGAGGCGCGACTTCAACCCGAGTTGTTCCTGCCGGCTGTCACGCTTCATCGCGCGCTCGCCGTGGCGATCGAGGTTCAAGGGCGCGAACCCACAAGCGACCGAGAATCGCCATGAGCGAGGCCAAGTTCACCTTCACGATTGATGGGGTCCAAATTGAGGCCATGCGGGGCCAGGCCATCATCCAGGCGTGTGACGCCGCCGGCGTCTATATCCCGCGGCTTTGCTATCATCCCGATCTGGAGTCTGCCGGACATTGCAGGGTCTGCACCTGCAAGATCAATGGCCGCCCGGGCAGCAGTTGCACACGCCGGCCGCGCAAGGCATGGTCGTCGAGAGCGACACACGCGAACTCAATGCGGACCGCAGGGTCCTCATCGAGATGCTATTCGTCGAGGGGAACCATTTCTGTCTCTCCTGTGAGAAGAGCGGCGAGTGTGAGCTTCAGGCCCTTGGCTACCTGTTGGGTATGACAGGTCCGACGTTGCCTTACCAATGGCCGCAGCGCGAGCTCGACGCGCGCATCCCGACATCTTCATTGATCGCAACCGCTGCGCTCTCTGCTCGCGCTGCATCCGCGCGTCGCGCACGGTCGATGGAAAGTCCGTCTTCGGCTTCGAGGGCCACGGGATTCACGTTCGTCTGAACATTGACGCCAAGCATCTCGACGAGACGACCATCGCCGCGGTCGACAAGGCGGTGCATGTTTGTCCTGTCGGCTGCATAGTGGTGAAGCGCACAAGTTATCGCACGCCATACGGCGAGCGGACTTATGACGAGGCGCCGATCGGCAGCGACGTGGGGGCGAAGCGAGCAGGCAGAAAAACATGATCGAAGGGCGAGCCTCATCGTGAGCAGAGGCAAGGAGGCGTCAATATGCGAAGCCAAAATTAGCAACCTGCTCGCTTGCCAGCTGCTTCGGGTGCCACATGTCCTTTCTCGACATCGACGAGCGGATTGTCGAACTGGTCGAGGTTGTCGATCTCGATAAGTCGCCGCTCGACGACAAGAAGCAATTCGACGGCATGGTCGATGTCGGCCTCGTCGAAGGTGGTTGCGCCAATGAGCACAATGTGCATGTGCTCAGAGACTTTCGCGAGCATTGCCGCATTCTGGTCTCGGTCGGCGCCTGCGCGATCACCGGCGGCATCCCCGCCATGCGCAACCTCGTCGGCCTGCGCGAGTGCCTGGAGGAAGCTTACCTCAAAGGTCCAACGGTCGAGAACGGCGGCCTCATTCCCAACGACGAAGATTTGCCGCTCTTGCTCGACCGGGTCTATCCGTCGCACGAGTTCGTCAAGATCGATTATTTCCTGCCCGGCTGTCCGCCCTCTGCCGATACGATCTGGGCGGCGTTGAGAGCGTTGCTCACTGGCCGTGAGCCCGAGCTTCCCTATCGATTGTTCAAATACGAGTGAGACGGCCAACCGGTCGTCTTTGGAGATACGCCACGATGAGCGTTCAGTCGAGCCCAGCCTCGCGCAAGATCGTGATCGATCCGGTCACGCGGGTGGAGGGTCATGGCAGGTCACGATCCGGCTCGATCAGGCCGGAGAGGTGGAAGACGCGCGCTTCCACGTTGTCGAGTTCCGGGGCTTCGAGCGCTTCATCCGTGGACGGATGTACTGGGAAGTCCCCCTCATCATCCAGCGGCTCTGCGGCATCTGCCCGGTAAGTCATCACCTCGCGGCCGCCAAAGCCATGGACATGGCGATTGGCGTGGAACGGTTGACGCCGACAGCCGAGAAGATGCGGCGGCTCATGCACTAAAGACAGGTGTGACAGTCGAACGCGCTGCACATTTTCCATCTCGCTTCGCCCGATCCTTTGTTCGGCTTCGATGCCGCCGCCGGAGCAGCGCAACATTATTGCGGTGCTGAACCGCTTTCCCGAGATTGGAAAATGGGCAATCTTCATCCGCAAGAAGTTCGGGCAAGAAATCATTAAGCCGACGGGCGGCCGCAAGATCCATTCGACGAGCGCAATCCCGGGCGGGGTCAACCAGAATCTCTCGATCGAGGATCGCGACGCTCTGCGCAAGGAGGTCGATCAGATCGTCGACTGGTGCTGCGCGGCGCTGCGGCGCCACAGGACCTTTGTGGAAGAAAACCAGGCGCTCCATCGTGATTTTGCGAGCTACAGATCGAATTTCATCAGCCTTGTCGGGCGGACGGGCGGATGGACCTCTATGACGGTGAGCTGCGCGCAATCGATTCTGTAGGCGAATCCATCTTTGAGCGCGTGAGCCCAACTCGGCATCGCGACTATCTCATCGAGGAAGTTCGCCCTCGGAGCTACCTCAAGTTCCCACACATCCGCTCGCTCGGACGGGAGCACGGGTGGTACCGGGTTGGCCCGCTGGCCCAGATCAATTGCTGCGCTTCAATCGATACGCCGCTCGCCGAGGCCGCGCGGCGGGAGTTCATCGTCGAGAACGGCGGCGCGCCCGTTCAGGCGACGCTCGCCTATCATTGGGCGCGTTTGATTTGCCTCATTCACTGCGCCGAGAAGATCAAGGAGCTTCTGTTCGACGGCGACTTGCAGGGGTCGGACCTGATGGCCCGCGTCCGGCGAACGGCGCGGCGAAGGAATAGCCTGCCTCGAGGCCCCGCGCGGCACGCTCATCCACCACTACACGATCGACGAGAACGACCAAGTGACCGGCGCCAATCTGATCGTGTCTACGACCAACAACAACGAAGCTATAAATCGCGCGGTGAAACCGGTGGCGATCAGCGATCTTTCTGGCCGCGAGATTACGGAAGGATTGCTCAACCATATCGAGGTCGCGATTCGTGCTTTTGACCCTTGCCTGTCCTGCGCAACACACGCCTTGGGCCAGATGCCTCTCATTGTCGCGCTTGAGGATGCTGATGGCGTACCTATCGCCATGAGGACCAAAGAATGACTGGAGCCGCGCTCGTCGACGCGCCGGTTGTGGCGCGAAGTCTGGCGACCCGCGTTCCGCGCATTTTGGTGATCGGCTATGGCAATCCCGGCCGTCAGGACGATGGACTGGGGCCAGCCGCCGCCTTCGCAATCGACGGTCTCGGCTGGCCGAATGTCTCGGCACTCGACAACTACCAGCTCGCTATCGAGGACGCGGTGGAGGTCGCCGCTCATGACGTTGTCTGGTTCGTCGACGCCTCTTGCGAGGGCGACGCGCCTTGAGCTGTCCGTCGCCTGTCGGCGGCGCTCGACTTCGCGTTTACAAGTCATCTGCTACGGCCTGAGGCCTTGCTGGCTATCGCTAAGCAGCAATTTGGGAAGTCCCTGGAGGCCTACCTCCTGGGCATCAGAGGCTATCAATTTGAGTTTCTGGAGGGCCTTTCTGACCGGGCTCGCAGCAATCTCGCGCTTGCCGCGGCGCTGCTGCGCCGACGGATCAGTCATTCTTTGAAGGCGCTGCGATGAATATCGGTCTGCGAAGCAAGCGAAAGACCATCCTCCTAGTCGATTCCGATCCACATGCGCGGGCTGCGCTGCGCAATGCGCTGGAAGCAGCGGCTTCAGCGTCGGCGAGGCGGCGAACGGACGGGAGGGCGAGCGGACCGTCGTCCGCATCCGACCAGACGCGATCCTGGCCGACTTGCTGATGGAGACCGTCGACGCCGTCGGCGCCATCGCCATGAAGCTCAAAGAGGTCGGCAGTCGGACGCCGGTTTACGTTGTCAGCAGCGCCGCTGATGCTCTGATTGGATCTGTCGGATTGCACGAGCTCGGCGTCTCCGGCGTGTTCCTCAAGCCCGCCGACCCGGCGGTCGTCATCCAGACCCTGAAGACGCGGCTAGGTGTGAGATGCGGTGGTAAGGTCCATGCACGAGACGTCGATCGCCGAAGGTCTGATAGACCTGATCGAGGACGATGCTCGTAAAGAAGGCTTCGGAAGGTGAGGCGCATCGGCGTGAAGATCGGAGCTCTGAGCCATGTCGAGCCGGCTGTTTTACTGTTCTGCTTTGACGCGGTCGCGCGCGGCACGGTGGCGGAAGGCGCGCGCCTCGACGTGGAAGAGGCGCCCGGCGAAGGCTGGTGCAGCCGATGCGGCGCCTTGGTCGCCATTGCGCAGCGTTATGATCTCTGTCCAGCTTGCGGGCTGTCCCATGTGGAAATGACAGCAGGCGATGAGCTGCGTCTCACCGAACTTGAGGTGCAGTGATGTGCGCGATCTGTGGCTGCAGCGCGACGACGGCCCAACGCCGGCATTCCGATCATCATCATCACCATCACCAGGGCGATGAGCTTCACTCCGATCATTGGCACAGCGATGACGGCGTGATTCATTTTGACGCCGAGGCCGCTGTTTCTCTGACGGGCGCGAGCCCGGATCGCGTCATCCGTGTCGAGCGGGACATCCTGTCGAAGAACGAGGCCTATGCGCAGATCAACAGGACGCGTCTGCTCGCCGCTGGCCAGTTTGCGCTCAATTTCGTTTCAAGCCCCGGCTCGGGCAAAACGTCGCTGCTTGTGCGCGCGATCACCGATCTTATGTCTTATGTCTTATGTCTTATGTCTTATTCTTATGTCTTATGTCTTTTCTTACTTCAACATCGCCGTCATTGAAGGCGACCAGCAGACTTCCAATGATGCTGAGCGAATCTGTGCGACTGGCGCGCTAGCGGTCCAGATCAATACCGGCAAGGGCTGCCATCTCGACGCGCATATGGTCGCCCACGCGCTCGACCGGCTTCCGCTCCAGGCGGGCGACTTGCTGTTCATCGAGAATGTCGGAAACCTCGTCTGCCCGGCCGCTTTTGATCTGGGCAAGGCGCATAAGGTAGTCGTGCTGTCAGTGACGGAGGGCGAAGACAAACCGCTCAAATATCCCGACATGTTCGCCGCGGCCGATCTGATGCTCCTCAACAAGGCGGACCTGCTGCCGCATCTCGATTTCGATCTGCAAAGCTGTATCGATTATGCGCGACAAGTGAATCACAAGATCGAGATTCACCGTCTCGGCTCGCACGGGCGAAGGCCTGCCCGCGTTCCGCGACTGGATCAGGAGGCGGGCCTCGACAGCGCCCGGCCGGATTCCGGACCATGCGACTGGCTGAGGCGCTTCCGCAGGAGGGGCGGCTCAAGTCGCCGCAAAGGCTCCAGGTCCGTGTCAAGGACGCCGTGCAGGGTGTCGGCTTCCGCCCGTTCGTCTATCGACTCGCCGCGCGCCACACTTTGGCTGGTTTCGTGCTGAACGACGGCGACGGCGTCCTGATTGAGGTCGAAGGGACGACGACCGACGCTTTCATCGAAGACCTTAAGCGCGAACGTCCATCGCTTGCCCGCATCGACGGGATCGATCTGTCGGCGCTGCCGGTCGAAGGCGGCCAAGGCTTCGAGATCCGCGGAAGCGTTTCCGGCGCCCTGCGGACTCGCATCGTTCCCGACGCCGAAACCTGCGACGCCTGCCTCGACGACCTCTTCGATTGGGCGGGCCGGTTTCATCTCTATCCGTTCGTCACCTGCACCCATTGCGGTCCGCGCTCCACGATCACGCGCCGCCTGCCATACGATCGGGCGCAGACCTCGATGGCCGCTTTTCCGCTTTGCGAAGCGTGCGCAGGAGACTACAGCGACATCGCGGGCCGTCGTTTCCACGCCGAGGCCACCGCTTGCCCCGCCTGCGGGCCGCGCTTCAGCCATCCGATCGCCGATGTCGCCGCGGCCCTGAAGGAGGGCCGTATCGTCGCTTTGAAGGGAATCGGCGGATTCCACTTGATCTGCGACGCCTTCAACGAAGGCGCCGTTGCCGAGCTCAGGCGGCGTAAGGCGCGCGAGGAGAAGCCCTTTGCGTTGATGGTCGCGAACGAGGCGTCGATCGACCGGATCGCCGCGCCAACCGGCGCCGAGCGCGCCGTTTTGTCCGGAGTTGATCGGCCGATCGTGCTGATGCGCCGCCGCCCGGGGCTCGCGCCGTCGGTCGCGCCGCGGCTCACGCGCATCGGCGCGATGCTTCCCTACGCGTTGGTTCATCATCTTCTCTTCCACGCGCTCGCTGGATCGCCGGCAGACCCGGCCTGGCGATGGCGGGCCCAGCCCGCTTGTCTTCACTTCGGCCAATCCTGGCGGCAAGCCGCTCGTCGTCGAAAACGATGAGGCGCAGCGCCGCCTCATCGGGATCGCCGACCTCATCATTACCCACGACCGGCCGATCGTGGCGCGCGCCGACAATTCCGTCATGGCGATGATCGACGGCGCGCCCGCCTATTTTCGCCGCTCGCGCGGCTTTGCGCCTGAGCCGATCGACCTCGGCGAAGACGGTCCCGCGGTGCTCGCCGTCGGCGCGCATCTGAAAGCGACGGTGACGGTCACGCGCGGGCGCGAAGCGTTCATGTCGCAGCACATCGGCGACCTCGACAATTCCGAGACGATCCGTTTCCACGAAGAGGCGGCGCGCCATCTCCTCGACATTCTGAACATTGAACCGGAGGCAGTCGCCTGCGACCTCCATCCGGATTTCCATTCGACTCGGTACGCCGAGACAAGAGGCCTTCCGATAATCGCCCTGCAGCACCACGCCGTTTACATCGCCGCGGTCGCTGCGGAACACCAAGCTTTCGGTCCACTCCTCGGCCTTGCGCTCGACGGCCACGGCCTCGGGGACGACGGCGAAGCCTGGGGCGGAGAGCTGATGCTTCTCGACGGCGGCCGGTGGCGCCGGCTCGGGAGCCTCCTGCCGCTCGCGCTGCCCGGGGGCGACAAGGCGGCCCGTGAACCTTGGCGCATGGGCGTCGCCGCTCTCGCAGCGCTCGGACGAATCGTTGACACCGCCCGCTATTTTCCTGACGTCCCGGTCGCCGGCCGCCTCGCCGCGGCTCTCCGCGGATCGTACGCCGCTCCGACGACTTCCAGCATGGGCCCCGTCTTTTCGACGCCGCCGCTGCCCTGCTCGGCCTGCGCGCCCATCAGGGATACGAAGGACAGGCGGCGATGGAGTTAGAAGCGCTGGTAAGCGTTCCGCGTTCGATTCCTGAGGGCTACAGGCTTGCTGGAGACACGTTAGATTTCCGACCGCTGATGGATTCGCTTTTATCCATGCGAGGCGATCCCCGTTTCGGCGCGGAGATGCTCCACGGCGCGCTTATCGAAGGCCTGGCCGCCTGGACCGTGAGAGCCGGATCGCGGCTCAAGCTCACTCAGGTCGCGTTCGGCCGCGGTTGTTTCATGAACCGCGTGTTGACGGACGGTCTCGCCGAAGCGCTCAGGCGGCGTGGGCTTGTCCCTCTGCTGCCCCGCGCCGTCCCCGCCAATGACGGGGTCTCTCGCTCGGCCAGGCGAACCTTGCGCGGCTGAGGCTTGCGGCGAACGTCGGCATCGCAGAAGGAAAGGATATCGAATGTGCCTCGCCATTCCAGTGCGCCTGAACTCGATCCTGCCCGACAAGATGGCGCGGGTGACGCTGAGCGGCGTCTCCATCGAAGTGCCGATCGCGCTTCTCGATGACGTCGCCGTTGGCGACTACGTCATCGTCCATGTCGGCTACGCGCTCGCCCGCATCGATCCGGATGAAGCGAAGCGTACGCTCGCGCTGATGCGCGAAGGCGGCGTCATCACACCATCACGCATCGAGGAGATTCGCGATGAAGTACATGAGGAATATCGCGACGGCCGCCTAGCTCATGTCTTCGCCGCCGAGATCGCGCGGGAGGCGAAGCGCGAAAGCGGCTACCGCTTCATGGAGTTCTGCGGGGGCCATACCCATACGATCTCGCGCTTCGGTATCGTCGACCTGCTTCCTCCCAGTGTGCGCATGATCCACGGGCCTGGATGCCCAGTCTGCGTGCTTCCGGTCGGACGCATCGACGTGGCGATCCGGCTCGCCCAGCGCCCGGAGGTGACGCTCTGCACTTATGGCGACCTCATGCGCGTGCCCGGCTCGGAGGAAGCGTCCCTCCTCAAGACCAAGGCGGCCGGCGCCGACATCCGCATGGTCCATTCCACCCTCAACGCGATCCGCATCGCGGAGGCCGAGTCTTCGCGCGAAGTGGTGTTCTTCGCCATCGGCTTCGAGACCACAACGCCGCCGACTGCACTTGCCGTCCGGCTTGCGGCGACAAAAAAGCTCAAGAATTTCAGCGTGTTCTGCAATCATGTCCTCACCCCGTCGGCGATTTGAAGCATTCTCGAGAGTCCTGACACCGCGCACTCGGCGTCGCGCGCATCGACGGCTTCATCGGCCCGTCGCATGTCAGCGCCGTCATCGGCACGCATCCGTATGATGTTTTCGCCAACGAGTTCGGCAAGCCAGCGGTGGTGACCGGCTTCGAACCGCTTGACGTGATGCAAGCAATCCTAATGCTCGTGCGCCAGGTCAACGAGGGTCGTCAGGAAGTGGAAAATCAGTACGTTCGCGCCGTGACGCGCGAGGGCAACTCGATAGCGCAAGCCGAGATCGCCGAGGTTTTCGAGCCGCGGGAGAGTTTCGAATGGCGCGGCCTCGGCGCCGTCCCCTATAGGGGCTTGCGCCTGAACGAGGCTTATGGCGCCTTTGACGCCGAGCGGCGTTTCGATCTCGAGGAGATCGTCGGCCACGACAATCCAGCCTGCGAATGCGGGGCCGTCCTGCGCGGCGTCAAGACGCCGACGGAATGCAAGCTCTTCGGCACGGTCTGCACGCCCGACACCCCCATGGGCTCCTGCATGGTCTCCTCCGAAGGCGCCTGCGCGGCTCACTGGACCTTCGGCCGCCTCCGCGATCGGGCTCGGAGCGCCGCATGATTTCGAAGGCCTACCGCCGCCGACTTGACATCAAGAATGGACGCATTGACCTGTCGCACGGCTCGGGCGGCCGCGCGATGGCGCAGCTCATCGCCGACATCTTCCACGAGGCGCTCGACAATGAATGGCTGCGCCGCGGCAACGACCAGACGGCCTTCGACGTCGTCCAGGACCGCATGGTTATGACGACCGACGGCTACGTTGTCTCGCCGCTTTTCTTCCCAGGCGGCGACATCGGTTCGCTTGCCGTGCACGGCACGATCAGTGATATCGCCGTGGGCGGCGCAAAACCGCTCTACCTCTCAGCGAGCTTCATCATCGAGGAGGGCTTTCCGCTCGCCGACCTCAAGCGCATCGCTGACAGCATGGGCGCGGCCGCGCGCGCCGCCGGGGTTCCGATCATCGCTGGAGACACCAAGGTCGTCGAGCACGGCAAGGCCGACGGCGTCTTCATCGCAACTACCGGCATCGGCGCTGTTCTGGACGGTCTCAACCTTTCGGCCGAGAAGGCGCGGCCGGGCGACCGCGCAATCCTCTCCGCACCATTGGCGACCACGGCGTCGCCGTCATGTCGAAGCGCCAGAACCTCGCTTTCGTCACCGATCTCCTGTCGGATTTCGCCCCGCTCCATAGCCTCGTCGAAGCAATGGTGGAGGCTGCCGGCAATAAGCTGCGGGTCATGGGCGATCCGACCCGCGGGGGGCTTGCCGCGACGCTCAACGAGGTCGCCAATCAGTCGAATGTCGGCTTCCGCATCGACGAAGATGCAATTCCGGTGGAGCCAGAGGTCGCCGCCGCCTGCGAGTTGCTGGGGCTCGATCCGCTTTATGTCGCGAACGAGGGCAAGCTGGTCGCAATCGCCGCGCCGGAGGCGGCGAAGACGTTGCTTGGGGCGATGCGGGCTCATCCGCTTGGCCGCGACGCGGCCATTATAGGCGAAACCATGAAGGACGATCACCGCTTTGTGCAGATGACGACGGGATTTGGCGGTGGACGTATCGTCGATTGGCTGTCCGGCGAGCAACTTCCCCGCATCTGCTGAGGCATCGCGCCTTTTCCTTGTCATCACACAGACTCGCGGTCCTCGCCCTCAACAAAGCGCTTTATCCAAGCTCTCGAACCGCGACTTCCTAAGTGCTGTCGGAGCCGAAGCAAATTGCCGTCCAGATAACGACGCCGAGCGAGCGATAGCCGGGCCGTAAAAGACCGTCAAATGGCGCTCGCGCGCTGACGGTGTCGGACAAAATGGGATTTCGCAATGGGAAAGCGCACCGTCAAAGAGTGGGCCGACAGCGATCTCTGCCGGCAGATAGTCTCCGAATGTGATCGGACGATTCTATCTTATTTATCAATTATTATGTAAGTTTTTGGGATGGTGTGAGATAGCCCCGGATGGGCCAAAATCATTCCCACTCGATTGTTTTCTGATCGTACAAGCTATTGAAAGAACTGGCAAACAATCTCGGCGTGACGGCATTCCTCCGGCCAAAGTACCGTCAAAAACTTAGGCTTTTGAAATCGCAGCACAAAGTGGCTGAAAATTTTTTGCGCGCTTGCAGGGACTATCGCTATCAATCGGTCGATTTTCGGATTCGAACTCGGTCGGCGAGCGATAGCCGCGCATCGACAAAACGACCGCCAGCATCTCCGTCAGCGCAGACCGGCGCTGCTCGGCCTGCGCCTGACCTACTCCATCGCGCTCACCGGCAGTCTCAATCTCCTAATGGGCCACAGCAACATCTGGCAGTCGAAGCGAGAAAATCAGACCACTTCGCCTACCGTCGCGCTTCGCACGCGGCCCAGCGTCAGTTCATTGTGGCTCCGCAGGACGGCGACCAGATCACGGCTGTCGCGATGCATTAGCGCTTCGGCGATCCTGGCATGCTCGGCAACCGCGCGCGCCCATACCGACGGCTCGTCATTGCCGAGGAAGCGGATGCGCTTGAGCTTTGCCTGGATCTCCGCATGGACGCCGCCCAACGTCGCGTTGTCGGCGAGGCTGACGATCATCCCGTGCAGCTCCTGGTTGATCTGAAAATATAACAAGCGGTCCCGCGCCTCATAGCTCTGCACCATCGCCTCTTGCCGCGCCTGGAAGAGCTCGAGATCCGCTTCCGTCGCCCGCTCGCAGGCGAGCTCTCCGCATCCCTGTTCGATGACCGCGAGCGCCTCGAGCATGTCGAGCACCTCATGTAACGAAAAAGCCCGAACGATCGCGCCGCGGTTTGGGATGAGTTCGAGAAGCCCTTCGCTACTTAGCGTCCGGATGGCTTCACGCAACGGGGTCCGGGAGACGCCCAGGTCTTCTCCAAGGCGCACCTCGTTGATGCGTTCGCCCGGGGCGAAGTGTCCCTGGACGATAAGATTGCGCAACCGGGAGGTGACTTCGCTGTGGAGGGTCGTCCGGGCGACCTTCGCGATCAGTACGGGGGTCATAGGAGTCCGAGGAGTCGCCAGATTGTAGGCCCATCCCTAGCTCAGCGAAGGCGGCGCGGTCCAGTTGTAAGTGTATGCAGTATTCTCTGTACAGGGGCCGCGCGTTCGGTTACCTTGATCGCCAAGGAGGAGCCCAAGCATGGATGCGTCTCGCGTGCGGCCGCTCGTCGCGCTGGTGGTCGGCGATCCCGCAGGCATCAGCCCTGAGCTCGCGGCCCGTTTGGCGGCGGACCGGGAGGTCGCGGAGGCCGTTCAGCTCCTCATAGTGGGCGACAAACGCGTATTTGAGCGCGGCGCGCGCGCGGCAAGCCTTTCGCCCGGGCTGGCGCCCGTAGCCGAAGCGGAGCTTCCCGCGCTTCCAATCGCTGCTCACGGCTTTCTTGACCTTGCTAATCTCGATCCGGACACAATCGCGATGGGCCGCGCGGCTAAGGCCGGCGGCGCTTCGGCGCTGGACAATTTCCGCAAGGCGCTCGCCCTTGGCGCCGCGGGGCAAGTGGACGCAGTCTGCTTCACACCCTTCAATAAGAGCGCCATGCGGATGGCCTATCCTCCTTATGAGGACGAGGTGGTGTTTTCCTCGGAGTTCCTGGAACTCGCCGATCAGGTCGCCGAGTTCAACGTCCAGCCGGAGCTGTGGAGCGCGCGCGTCACCTCCCACGTTCCGCTCGCCAAGGTCGCTTCCCTCCTCAGTGTTGAATTGATCGTCAGTCGCCTTTTGCTGACCGAGCGATCGATGCGACAGGCGGGATACTCCGACCCTCATATCGCGGTCGCCGGTCTCAATCCGCATGCGGGCGACGGAGGTAATTTCGGACGGGAGGAGATTGAGGTGATTGAGCCCGCGGTGAAGGCCGGTCAGGCGCGTGGCATTCGGTGCAGCGGACCTTATTCCCCCGACACCGTTTTCGTCCGCGCGCGGGCAGGCGAGTTCGACGCCGTCCTGACCATGTACCACGACCAAGGACAGATCGCGATGAAGCTCATGAGCTTCTTTGAAGGGGTCGTCTATTTCACAGGTCTGCCCTTCCCGCTTACCACGCCGGCGCACGGAACCGCTTACGAGATTGCCGGCCAAGGCAAGGCCGACGTCGGCGCCAATCGGGCTGCGGTGCTTTTGGCCGGGCGGATGGCCAAAAGCTGATCAGAGCGTGACGGAAAACGTGTCCTCGAGGACGCGCGAGAGCGCTGCTTAAGCGGAATGGGTTGAGGGCGGCGACAAAGGGAAGGAACGATGGACACCATGCAGATGGTGGACGCCCACGTCCATTTCTGGGACCCGACGATCAACTATTACCCGTGGCTGAACGATAGGCCTCTCATTCCGTTTCGCTACGGCGACTATTCCGCCATCTGCTGTCCTTATCTGCCCGACGACTACAAGCGCGACGCCAAGGGCCACAATGTCGTCAAGACTGTCTACATCGAGGCCGAATGGGATCCGAAGGATCCGGTTGGCGAGATGGAGTACATGGCCCGCCTGCGTCGCGAGACTGGTTGGCCGAACGCCGCGGTCGGCCAGGCTTGGCTCGACCGCAGCGACTGGCCAAGCGTGCTCGAGCGTCTTGCGGGCTTCGACTTCATTCGCGGCGTCCGGCACAAGCCGCGCTCGAATCCAAAACCGGGGCTTTCCGAGCATGGCAGCATGGCCGATCCGCGATGGGTCGAGGGTTACGCCAAACTCGCTGCTTACCGGTTCCGGTTCGATCTGCAGACGCCCTGGTGGCACCTGCACGAGGCCGCCCAACTTGCGGATCGATATCCTGATATCCCGATGATCCTTCTCCACTCCGGGCTCCCGGCGGACCGAAGCGCCGAGGGCGTCGCAGGCTGGAAAAAGGCGATGGCCATTCTCGCGAAGCGGCCGAACGCATTCGCCAAGATTTCCGGCATCGGCCTGCCCGGACAGCCGTGGCTTGTTGCAAACAACCGCGACATCGTTCTCACCATCATCGACCTTTATGGCGTTGATCGCTGCATGTTCGGCAGTAATTTTCCAGTCGACAGCGTCTGCGGCGATCTCGACACCATCTTCTCGGGCTACAAGGAAATCACGGCGGGGCTGGGCGCAGACGCGCAAGCCAAACTGTTCCATGACAACGCGGTCCGCATTTACGATGTCCGTTAGGCCGCGCCTTGCCTATATCGGCGTCGGTCTGATGGGCGGACCCATGACCGAGCGGCTGTTGTCGCTTGGCTATTCGGTTTGCGCCTTTGACATCGATCCCGCGCGCCTGCACGCCGTCGAAAGGGCGGGCGCCCGGCGAGCGAAAGACGCCGCCGACGCCGCCTCTGACGCCGAGCTTGTGCTGCTCAATCTTCCCTCTGCGCAGGCTGTCGAAGGGGCCGCCTTCGGCGCGCATGGGTTTGCCGGGCGCCTGCGGCCGCCGCAGCTCGTGGTCGATTTCTCCACCATTCCTGCAACGACGTGCCGCGAGTTCGCCGAGCGGGTCGGTAAGGGATCCGGCTGCGGCTGGGTGGATGCGCCCGTTTCGGGCGGCCCTGTCGCATCGGCCGAGGGCTCGCTTACGATCATGGCGGGCGGGTCCGATGTGGATATCGGTCGTGTGCAGCCGCTCATGGGCGACATTGGCCAGCAGTTCACTCATGTCGGACCGACTGGCGCTGGCTCGGTCGCCAAGACGATTGCGCAGCTTGTCGTCGGATGCACTTATGTTGTGCTGGCGGAGGCAGCGCGGCTCGCGGAGGGCGCAGGAATCGACTCAACGATCCTGCCGCGCTGCGTCAGCAGGGGGCACGCCGATGGCGTCCTCATGCAGCATCTTTATCCTCGGATCGCGGCGCACGATTTCGCGCCGAGAGCCTATGCGCGCCAGCTCCTGAAGGATCTCGAGGCCGTCCAGGACCTCGCCCGCGCTACAAAGACGCCAGCGCCGATGTCGGGACTCGCGACGCAGCTTTACCGACTGCTGATCGCCGCGGGGCATTCCGAGATCGACGCTTGCGGCATTTACAAGCTCTACGAAGCCCAACCTTCGCTGGAGCCGCTCAGGCAGGGAGCCCATCCATGAGCAAGGAACCCTTCGGCTTCGTGGGCCTCGGCGCCATGGGCGCCCCGATGGTCGAGAAGGCGCTTGAGGCTGGCTTCACGGTCCATGTGTTCGACACGAATGAGGCGGCCCTGAAGCGGCTCGCGGCGCGCGGCGCGCGCGAGGAAGCCAGCGCGGCAGCGGTGGCCAGCGCCGCCGAGGTGATCTTTGTCAGCCTGCCGAACGCGCCGATTGTCGAAGCGGTTGCGCTTGGCCCTGGCGGCGTGATCGAGGGAAAGGCAGTTCGACACTATATCGATCTTTCGACCACCGGGCCCACGGTGGCGCGCAAGGTCGGCGAAACGATGAGCGAGCGGGGCGTTTCCGTGCTCGACGCTCCGGTCAGCGGCGGGCCGATCGGGGTCAACAACAAGACGCTCGCCGTCATGACGGCCGGCCCTACAGCGACTCTCGATCGGGCTGAACCGTTCCTGCGCGCTTTTACGAAAACGCTGGTCCATCTCGGCGACGAGGTCGGCAAGGCGCAGGTCGTGAAGCTCGCGAACAACCTCCTCACCGCCACGAACATGATCATCGTCGGCGAGGCGATGGCCTTTGCCGAGAAGAGCGGCATCGACCCCGAAGATCTGTTCAAGATCATCAACGCCGGATCGGGCCGCTCCTGGGTCTCGGAGATCGCGTATCCAAAGCATGTGGTGACGCGCCGCTACGATCAGAACTTCCGCACCGAGCTCATGCACAAGGACGTCACACTTTGCCTCCAGGAGGCTGAGAAGGTCGGCGTTCCGATGTGGCTCGGCGCTAATGTCCGTCAATTCTGGCAGTTCGCCATGACGCAAGGCATGGCCCAAGCGGACTGTTCTCGCGTCGCGCCGATGATCGAGAGTTGGGCGGGGCTCGACGCCACGAAGGTGTCCGAACGGTGATGTGAAACCATGCTTGACGCCAGCAAGACGACGCTTTCCCTACCGCCATCGCCTTCATTCCGACTTGACGGCAAGCGCGCTCTCATCACCGGGGCTGGACGCGGCATCGGACTGGCGTCCGCCTCCGCCATGTCTGATGCTGGCGCCGATGTCACGCTCGTCGCGCGCTCGGTCGACGAGGTTGAGGCGCTCGCGCAAGCGATCCGGAGTCGCGGAGGGCGGGCAGCGGCGCTCCCGCTTGACGTCACCGATCTCTCCGCTGTCGAGCGGATGGCGGCCGTGAACGAGCCGTTTGATATTCTCGTGAACAGCGCGGGCACCAACCGCCCCGCGCCGTTTCTCGACGTAACCGTCGAAGACTACGACGCCATTATGGGCCTCAACGTACGCTCGCTGTTCTTCGTCAGTCAGGCGGTGGCGCGACGTATGCGCGAGTTCGGCAGGCCGGGTTCAATCATCCAAATTTCGTCGCAGATGGGCCATGTCGGAGCGGCGACGCGCTCCGTCTACTGCGGATCGAAATGGGCGATCGAGGGTATGACCAAGGCGATGGCGATGGACCTGGCTCCCTTTGGCATCCGGGTCAATACGGTCGGCCCCACTTTCGTCGAGACGCCGCTTTCGACCCGCTTCCTCAATGACGAGAAATTCAAACGAGACGTGCTCTCGAAGATCAAGCTCGGCCGCATCGGACGAGTGGAGGATGTCACCGGCGCGATTGTCTTTCTTGCCTCCGACGCTTCCGCGCTGATGACGGGATCGGCGATCGTGGTGGACGGCGGCTGGACGGCGGACTGAGAGGAGGAGATCATGCTGCTCGACGATCAGGTGGCGATTATCACGGGCGCCGCCTCACCGCGCGGGATCGGGAAAGCAACAGCTCGCCGCTTCGTGTCTGAAGGAGCGAAGGTGGTGATTTTGGACCTCGACGCGAAGGCTGCCGTCGCGGCTGCAGCCGAACTCGGCAACGATAATCTTGGCCTCGCCTGCGACGTCCGCGACTCGGCGCAATGCAAGGCTGCCGCCCAGAAGACCCTGGACCGTTTCGGCCGGATCGATATCCTCGTCAACAATGCGGGCGTCAGCCAGCCCGACAAGCTGTTGGAGATAACACAGAAAAATTTCGATCTGGTGATCGACGTCAGTCTTCGCGGCAGCCTCAATATGGCGCAGGCAGTCGCGCCGTCCATGCAAGAACGCCAGAGCGGCGCAATCATCTCGATCGGCTCCGTCGCAGCTCAGATTGGAGGCGGCATCTTTGGCGGGCCTCACTATTCGGCGGCCAAAGGCGGCATTCACAGCCTGACGAAATCAATGGCGCGTGAACTCGCGCCTTTCAATATCCGCGCCAACGCCATCGCTCCGGGGACGATCGACACAGATATCTTTGCCGGCAAGCTCGACGACAAGAAGGCAGGGATCATCGCCAACATTCCATTGGGCCGGCTCGGCGTCGCCGACGATATCGCCAAAGGATGCCTGTTCCTGGCTTCGGACCTGTCGTCCTACATGACGGGCGTGATTCTCGACATCAACGGCGGGCGGTTCATGCACTGATTCGGGCAGCTGCGCGCCGACGAGGCCCGGTCGTGGCGCGCTCAATCAGGGTTCCACGGATACGAGTCACCTTAGGATGGTCTTTATGAACCGGAGACTGCACGAAAGCGACAACGAGATCGAGCATCTGGTCAACCGGCTGGCGGATGGTGGTGAGCGCATGCGAGGGCCAGGAAGCCATGGCGATATCATCAAACCCGATCACCGAGAGATCGCGCGGGATGTCGAGCCCGAATTCCCTTCGCGCCGCGTCCATAAAACCGATCGCGAGTATGTCGTTGCCGCAGAAGATTGCTTTTGGCGGGTTTCGTCCGCGGAGCAACCGCATGGCCGCTCCGTACCCGGCTTCGTAAGTGAAGGTGCCCGCTTCCTGATAGAGAGGTACATCGAGACCGCGCTCCTGACAGACCTTCCGAAAGCCTTCCCAGCGCTCAACGGTGGTGGAGACGTCTGGTCGCCCCGCGACATAGGCAAGACGTCGGTGCCCAAGCCCAATCAGGTGACTGGCCGCCGCCCGCCCGCCCTCGATGTTGTCGCAAACGATGGCGACGGAATTGTCTTCGGCCGGGTGCCGATTGAAGAAAATGAGCGGCGTTTCGGCCCTGACGCAAGCCGCAGCCGCCTCGGACGACAATGTCGCCGCGAGCAGGACCATGACGCCGGGCTGATATTGAAGCAGGAGTTTCAGCGCGTCGTCCATCGATGTCGTCAGCCCGGCCGTGATGAGCATGACATTGAGGTCGATTGCCTGCAGCCGGTCCGTGAGCTTCGTCAGAACCTCCGGATAGAACGGATTCGTGAGATCTGCAGCGACAACTCCCACGATCTTGGTCCGTCGAGTTATCAGAACTCCGCGCGAAGAGGTTGGCCTGGTAACCGAGCTCCGCGGCACGAGTGAGAACAGTTTGCCGTGTTTCCTCGGCAATCGTGGCGTGCTCATAGAAAGCGCGAGACACAGTCGCCGTCGACATATCCAAATCCCGCGCGAGATCCTTCAGTGTCACGCGCCAATTCGGCGTTCCCTGCCTCGATCCCCGCCCCCGTTTTTGATAACGCGCCATGGATTTCCTCGCCCTAGGATGTCTCGTGGTTGTCGGACGATTCGGCCGTTGTTCCATACAACCGTCGCCCTTGTTCCGGCTCGGAAAAAAATCCCGAGAACGTTCTCAGAAAGGGTTTACATAGACTGCAGCCCATGTATCCTTCAAGCATGCTCGGCCTCTAGAGCCGCGCCCTTTGAGGAACGACAAGGTTACCCGCCTCCGAAAAAAGGGGTGCGCTGCGGACGCAGCAAATTGGGTGAACGGGCATGATAAATCATGTCGGATCAGTAGTGCGCCCAGAGAGCCAGAGCTACGAGCGCATGGCCGCGGCTCTTAGCGAGGCGCGAAGGCTGAGCGGGCAAATCGTTGCTGAGGGTCGCCTCGTGCGAGCCTCGGCGTCGGCCTCGCTCGATGTTGAGAATCCTGCGACAGCTACGCTGATCGGTTCCGTTCCGCGATGTGGCCGTGAAGACATAGAGGAGGTCGTTCGCGGCGCTCACGCCGCCTGGCCCGAGTGGTCGCGCCGGCCGGCGCGCGAACGCGGCGCACTGCTTTTCTCCTTGGCGGATCATCTTGAAAAGCATGCCGAGGAGCTTGCGCAGCTTTCCGCCTTCGAGACAGGCAACGCGCTCGCGACGCAGACGCGCGGAGAAGCCGCGACCATGGTCGACATCCTGCGGTTCTTCGCAGGATTCGCGGGAGAATTGAAGGGCCAGACGGTTCCGGCTGCCCCAGGAGTCCTCCAATATTCCAAACGCGAATCCATGGGGGTCGTCGGAGCGATCATCCCGTGGAACGCACCATTGATGCAAACGGCCTCGAAAATCGCGCCGGCTTTGACCGCCGGAAACGCCGTCGTCTTGAAGCCAGCCGAACAGGCGCCGCTCGCTGTTCTGCGCGCCTTCGAACTCATTCAGGAAGTCTTGCCGCCGGGCGTCGCGAATTGCCTGACCGGAGTGGGGGAAGAGGCCGGCCGGTTTCTCGTCGAGCACCCGCTTATCCGAAAGATTACCTTCACCGGGTCGACCGCTGTCGGCGCGGAGATCCTGCGCGGCGCCGCGGCAAAAATCGTTCCGGTCACCGCCGAGCTTGGCGGCAAGAATCCGATCATCGTCATGGACGACGCCGATCCAGGCAGCGCCGCGAATGGAATTTTGCGCGGGCTGCGCCTGCAACGTCAGGGACAATCGTGCAGCGCCGGGACGCGCGTCTACATTCATAAAGACATCTACGACCGCGTGATGGAGCGGCTTCTGCAAGCGATCCCGGGGTTCGTCGTCGGCAATCCCCTCGATGACGCGACGCAGGTGGGCTCCGTCATCTCACGCGAACAGCTTGCGCGGGTCGAGCGATACGTAGCGCTCGCGCGTTCATCTCCCGGCGCGAAGATCTTATGCGGCGGCAAGCGCGTGACGCCCCCCGGCTATGAGAACGGATATTTCTATTCGACTACTCTGGTCGAAGGTCTTCCTCCAGAGTCGGACGTTTGCCGTGATGAGATTTTCGGCCCCGTGGCGACGATTTCGCGGTGGAGCGATTTCGACGAGGTCCTTAAGGAGGCAAACGACACGAAGTTCGGTCTTGCCGCGGTGATCTGGACCCGCGACCTCGCCCGGGCTCTAGAGTTTGTCGATCGCATCGAGGCAGGCTTCGTTCAGGTCAACCAGTTCTCGGTGGCCGAGGCCAATATTGAATATGGCGGAGCGAAGATGAGCGGCATGGGCCGGGAGCTGTCGCTTGAAAGCATGGTTCAGCACTTCACTTGGTCGAAGACGGTGATCGTGAACGCCAAAGGAGCATCCGCGTGACCGCGATAAGGTCGGTTGCGTTTGTCGGTCTCGGCGCCATGGGCGTGCCTATGGTGCGCAATCTGCTCAAGGCCCGCTTCCCAGTTCACGCCTATGATCTTTCGTCGGCTGCGCTTGAGACCGCGGCGCGCGACGGCGCCAAGGCTGCGCGCTCGCTGGCAGAGGCGGTCAAGGACGTCGACTGCGTCTTCACCATGCTGCCCATGGGCGCGGACGTCGAGTCCGTCTACCGCGGGCCGGACGGCCTGCTCGCTAGCACCAAGCCGGGGACGCTGCTGGTCGATTCCAGCACGATTTCCAGCGCCATTTCGCGAACGTTGGCCGCGGAGAGCAAGGCCGCCGGCCGCAGAATGCTGGATGCGCCTGTATCGGGGGGAACACCAGGCGCGAACGCGGGCACGCTGACCTTCATGGTGGGCGGCGAAGCCGACGATGTCGAACAGATCCGCCCGGTCTTGGAGGCTATGGGCAAGCGGGTCGTGCATGTCGGACCGCACGGCGCTGGCCATACGGCGAAGCTCTGCAACAACATGCTGTCGGGCGCCTGCATGATCGCAACCACGGAAGCGCTGGCGCTTGGGGCGGCGAACGGCATAGACCCGGTCGTGCTGTCCGAAGTCATGCGAACGAGTTCGGGCGCGAACTATGCGCTTGAGAAATACAGCCCCTACCCCGGCATCATGCCGAATGTGCCGTCGTCGAATAGTTACAAGGGCGGATTCCGGTCAGACTTCCAACTGAAGGATATGCGGCTCGCCAAACAGCTCGCTGCTCAGATGCAGGTCCGCACCACAATGGGCGACCTTGCCTGCGATCTCTTCGAGCTGCATTGCCGGTCCGGCTACGCGAAGCTCGATTACGCGAGTGTCATCGCTATGGTGATGAAGGCGCCGGGATTGCCGGAGCCCGAACGCACGTGAACCGCCTCTCGCCCACGATCCATGCTGCGGCGTGCTCCGTCTGGGAGGTTCCCGCCGAGTCAACTCCCGAAGCGCTTTCCTCGAAGGGGTATCGTGTCGACGCTCACGCGGCCTACCTTGCCGCGGCGAGGCCAATATACGATGGCCTGAAGCGGTGCGTTGGTCAGTTGGGCGGGGTGCTGCTTCTAATGCAAACTCAGGGGCTCGACCGCGCCCGTGCGGACGCCGTGCTGAATTCGGTGCGAGACCAGCTTCGCGAGCTGGAAGAGCGAAGCCGAGCCTTTCCCGTTCCTGGCGCCGCTCAGCGCCATTATCACGAGCTTGGGCGCCTGCTTGGTCTGCTCGGCTCCGTTTATCTCCGTCTCGAGCGCTCGGCGGATCTGATCGACCCGGGCAGCGCGGAACTCAACGACGCAGTCGCCACGCTGTTCGCGTGTCATCGAGGATTGTTCGCAGCGGCGGAGCCGCGCGCGGGACTCGCGCCCGTCGATTTCAGAGCAGCATGCTGCACCTGCCGACGACCGGGGCGAGACGCGGTCGCCACTTGAGAGAGAGCATTCAGGAACGCGATGTCACTCTATTCGATCTATGTTCTCGAATACGGATACGTGCCCGAGTACGACAAGGGCGGCGTGATCTATGGCGCGCACAACGAGGGGTACATAAAGCTTCCCTATTGTTACGCGGTCATTAAGGGACGGGATTGGGCCGCCATGGTCGACGTCGGCTACAACGACCGCGACTATGGCAAATATCTCGGCGATCTCTTCAACGTCCAGCAATGGCGGCCGCCTCATGTCGTGTTGGGCGAGATTGGTCTGAAGCCAGAGGACATCAAGGCGGTCTTCGTCACGCATGCCCATTTTGATCACTTCGGCAATGTCGAGGCGTTCCCGAACGCAACCTTCTATATTCAGAAGCGGGAGCTGCAGGAGTGGGTGTGGGCGATGTCGCTCCCGGATCGCATGCGCTGGATCATGTGCGGGATCGACACGGGCGATATCCTTCGGGGCGTTCAGCTTGCGCGGGAGAAACGTCTGGTCGCTCTCGACGGTCCCGCCGAAAACATCTTTCCCGGAATCGATCTGCATGTCGCTAATGACAGCCACACCTGGGCCTGCATGTGGGTCGCGGTTCGCAACGATGGCCAGGAGAATTCCAAGGACGTTTGGGTGCTGGCGGGAGACCTGGTTTATCAATTCGAGAACCTCAACGGGTCGAACAAACAGCTGAAGATCGACGATCTGTACGTGCCGGTAGGGTTGGCGACGGGCAGCCAGATCAACCTGATCATGGCGACCGAGGCGATGATGAAGAAAGTTGAATTCGAATCGCGCCGGATCATCCCGGTCCATGAAGCGCGGCTCGAACAGGCGTTTCCGTCCCGCATCACAAAAGACAAATTGCGCGTCACGGAAATCTGCAAGGCCAAGGGGGAAACGGCTCCCGTGGAGTAGGTTTGTGGCCTAAGTTCGGTGCGCTTTGGCAGAGGTCAATCCCGAGACGGGGAAGGAAGGACAAGAACGAGCGTGGATTCAAACGTCCAGAAAGCAGGCCACGCGCTTCCGAGGCCCGCCTCGCCCTCAAAGGGCGCCGCGGAGTCCGTCTCATGGTAGTGGGTCCGCGGCGCGAATCCGCCTCGCCTTCGCAAGAGGACGCAAAACCTTTCGTCGCCGGCGGCCAAGCAATGTCCGGCTTTTCCTGGCTCCGCTCAAGCGGGGGGATCCTTGCAGTCACTTTGTTGTTGTTCGCCGTCGGCGGCCTCATTCAACCGCAGAGCGTGAGCAGCGGCGCGCTCAGCGGCATGATGCCTTTCGCCGCGGTGCTGGTGATCGTGGCCCTGGGCCAGACGCTGGTCATCCAGCAAGGCGGCATCGATCTGTCCGTGCCCGGCATGGTGTCGATCGCCGGTGTCACGATCTCTTATTTTGCCCACGGGGAAGGCGGCCCGATGGACTCCACGCTAGGGACGGCGTTCGTCATCTCCTTCGCTGTCGCGATTGCCGCTGGACTCATCAACGGTTTGTTGGTCAGCCGCGCGAAAGTGGCTCCGATCGTCGCCACGATTGGTATGAACGCGTTGCTCTACGGCCTGAACGTAAAGATTTCCGGTGGAACGCCGGTCGCGGTCCCCGACAGCCTGTCGGATTTCGCCAATGGTCGGCTTTTCGGGTTCAGCAACCTCGCCTATGTCGCGGTCACGGTCACCATCGCGGTGATCGTGATGGTGAAGCGGACCGCGTTCGGCCGCACCTTCGAAGCCGTCGGTGCAAACGCTCGCGCGGCGCGCGCGGCCGGCGTCGTGGCTCGCCGTTATCAATTGGCCGCCTATACGGCCGCAACGTGCCTTTATTGCCTCGCCGGCATTCTGCTTGCGGGCCTGATGAAGCTGCCGAGCGCCTTTCAAGGCGACACTTATCTCATGCCTTCGATCGCGGCTGTCGTTATCGGCGGCACCTCGTTGTTCGGAGGGTCGGGGAATCTCGCCGCGAGCGCAATCGCGGCGCTGTTCCTCACCCAATTGCAGCAGCTTGTGCTCACCACCGGTTCGAGCGTCGGCGTCCAGTTTCTGTTTCAGGGGGCCGCGATCATCGTGGGCGTTGGCATCTACAGCGTGAATTGGAAAGCGTTGGGCGCAACGATTTAGACCTTCGGGGGCCACGCGTCGCCGCCACAGGGGCGGACGGCCTGACTCCAGGAGCTCGAAGGTGAGACCTTCGATACGACAAACCAAGCCCAGGGAGGGGTGAATGACAGTAGGAAATAACTTGAAACTGGCCACGGGTCTCGCGGCCTTTTCGGCGGTCATAGCGAGCGTCGGACCCGCCGCCGCTGCGGCTGAGTGGTGCAAGCAGATCGCAAACGGGATCTATTGTGCCGAACCTGAAAATCCGCCGCCTCATTTCTGTGGGACAAAGCCTGTTTCTGTTGCGCTCGCGGACGGCTTTGCAGACAATCCCTGGCGTCAGATGACAGCCGCCTCCGCGGTCAATGAAGCCAGTCGCTGCCCGAATGTGACCGGATTTACCCATACGGACGGTCAGGGCAACACCCAAAAGGCGATCTCCGACGTGGAGGGTCTGGCCGCCAAGGGCGTCAATGCGATCGTCGTCTTTCCTGACGCAGGCCCAGCCATGCTTCCTGCTATTCGTGACGCCCATAAGCAGGGCAGCGTCGTGGTGCCGTTCCGGGCCAAAGTCGGGGGCAAGGAAGGCGTTGACTACAACGTCTTCGTGGGCACCAAGTTCTATGACCATGGGCTGATCTGGGGCAAGTGGCTCGTCGACGCGATGCATGGCGAGGGCACGGTCGCCTACCTTGGCGGACCTCCCGGCACGAGCGAAAGCATCGAGAAGTCCAAAGGACTTCACGACGCTTTCGCGGGCCATCCCGGTATCAAATGGATCGGTCAAGATCCGTTCGAGGTGACCAATTGGGACCCGAGCCTCATCGCAAAGTCACTGACGGCGCTGATCGCCCGCTATCCGAAGATCGACGCGGTGGTTGGGGATCTGTCGATCCCGATCTTAAGCTCCGGAGCTTTCCCTCGGGCCGGACGTGAACTGCCGTTGGTGGCGGGCGAGGATGCGAACGGCTTCGGATGCGAATGGGAGAAGCTGCACGCCAATGGCGCGAAGTCGAACTACCAGTTCACGACAACAAGCGCCGAGCAATGGAACGTTCGTCTCGCCATCCAATGGGCGATTGCGGACGCCGCCGGAGGCAAGGTCGACGAACCCCTGGTAATTGTCGACTCTAAAGGCGGCAAGCACATAGTCGCGAACGCCGGAGACAAGCTCGTCAACAACTTTGTGATGGATGACTCGCTCAAGGGCGTCGTCTTCTGCGACCCGAGCCTTCCCGAGTCCGCGGGCAATGGCACCGGCTTGACGAAGCCGCAATTGCTCCAGGCTCTCAAGGGCGGTCTGTGAGGACATCCGGCGTCGCTAACGGGAAGGCCGCGACCGGGCGGCCCCCCTTCGCGACGATGGCGGCCTTGCGCATGCAGTGACGGACCAAACTCGTGACCGCGACGGAAATGTCCTCCGCGAGAGACCGCTCGGCTAGCGTCGGCGCGGCGGAACTCCGGTTGTTGAACATTTGGAAACGGTACGGCGCCGTTGTCGCGGTGAAGGACATTTCCTTCACCGCGACAGCGGGCGAGGTCCATGCGCTGCTGGGTGAAAATGGCGCCGGCAAGTCCACGCTGGTGGGGATCGCTTCCGGCGACGTGAGGCCCGAATTCCGGAACGGTCGAGATCAGCGGACAACAAATCGCACGGCTGACCCCCGGCGAGGCGCGGCGACTTAACCTTGCGCTGGTTCATCAGCATCCCGCCGTGCTGCCAGAGCTGTCAGTGGCGGAGAACATGATGCTCGCCGTCCAGCCGAACCTCCGCATCGGCGGAACCGCGAGCCTCGACTGGGTCGCGAGCCAACTCGATCGCGTCGGCTCCACACTCAGTCCGCGGACCCGGATGAGCGAAGTCGATATCGCCCAGCGGCAATTGTTCGAACTCGCCAAGGCGTTGGCGGTCGAACCGCGTGTTCTCATTCTCGACGAGCCCACCGCCGCGCTCACGGCCGATCTTGTCGAACTGCTTTTCGACAAGGTGCGGGAAGCGGCCGCGCGCGGCGCCGCGGTCGTCTACATCTCGCACCGTTTGCAGGAAATCCGTCAGATCGCGCAACGGGCCACCGTCGTGCGCGATGGCGAAGTGAAGGGGTCCGCTCCTCTCAACGTTTTGTCCGATGACGATATCCTGAGGCTCATCGTCGGCCGAACGCTCACGGACGCCTACCCGCCCAAAAGATCTGGGCCGCCGCCTGAAGGAGGCGGGCTGGTCGTCGAGGGTCTGAGCGGAACCAGTTTCTACGACGTGAACATGGCCGCCCACGCTGGCGAGATCGTGGGCATAGCGGGCATCACTGGCAACGGTCAGAGCGAGTTTTTGCGCGCGCTGGCCGGGCTTTCGTCCGCCGCAGGCGAAGTGACTCTGGCGGGCGCGCCTCTTCGTCTCGGGCGGCCAGACGTCGCTCGAAAGGCGGGCGTCAGCTACCTTTCCCCGGATAGGCAGACGGAGGGGCTTTTCATGAGCCTCTCGGTGCGTGAGAACGCCGTCCTTTCGGCGTTGCCGCTGCTCTCCAAATTTGGCTTCGTGCGGCAGCGACTCGAACGAGAGAAGGTGGACGCGCAGCGGAACGACCTTGCGATCCGCGCCACGTCGATCGATGCGAACATCGCGAGTTTGTCGGGCGGAAATCAGCAGAAGGTTGTTCTGGCGCGTGCGCTCCTCGCGGACGCCTCGCTGGTGCTCGCGGAGGAGCCTACAGCCGGAGTCGATGTCGGCGCCCGTGCTGAAATCTATCGCATTTTGCGTGATGTGGCGGATCGAGGCACGCCTGTGCTCATCGTGTCTTCGGACGGTCTTGAGCTCGAAGGTTTGTGCGACCGAGTCCTGGTTTTCTCACGCGGCCATATCGTGGGCGAACTTGTCGGCGCCGACGTCACCGAAGAGAAGATTGGTCGCCACATGGTGACCTCGACCGCTCACCGACGCGCCGCGGAAAGGCGGGCGGCGGGGGCTGCGTCCAGCCTCACGCAGCGGCTCCGCGCCTTCGCCGCCAGCGACTACGCTCCGAGCCTGGTTCTCGCTGTGCTGATCCTGGCGCTCGGCGCTTATGTGACCGGGCAGAACGATCGATTTCATTTCGAGCTTCAACCTCCAGAAAATGCTGCTGTTGTGCGCGGCGCTTTGCTTCGTTGGATTTCGGACAGATGTGCGTCGTGTTCACGGGCGCCATCGACTTGTCGGTCGGGCCTGTAGTCGGGCTATGCGTCGTCATCGCATCGTTCTTTTTCGGGGATGCGACTGCGATCCCAACCATGGCGCTCGGTCTTCTGTGCATGATTGGAGCTGGCGCGATCGTGGGCCTTGCAAACGGCTCTCTGGTTCGTTTCGGAAACTTCACTTCGGTAGCCGCGACTCTCGGCGTCTACATCATCATTCAGGGCATATCGGTGTTGCTGCGGCCTTACCCCGACGGCAGTATCGACTCCGATGTCATCGCGACGATTCAGACTAGTGTCGGGAGCATTCCGATAGCGTTCATTGTAGTGATCGCGCTGGCGATCGCTCTTGACGTCGCTCTCCGCACGACCCGGTGGGGACTTAGCATTCGCGCGGTCGGATCGAACCCGCAGGCCGCCGCCAAGCTCGGCGTCAGGACGAACCGTACTGTCATAGGCGCATTTCTGGCTTCGTCGCTCCTGACCGTTCTCGGCGGCGTCATGGTTATGGCGCAATTGGGAATCGGCGATCCGAACCAAGGGACCACTTACACATTGGCGAGCATAGCGGCTGTCGTGCTCGGCGGCGCTAGCTTGTTCGGCGGGCGCGGATCGTTCATTGGCGTTATGCTCGGAGCCATCCTGATCCAGGAGGTGAACTCGGCGACGACCTTCCTCGGCTTGTCGCAGGCTTGGCAATATTGGTTCATTGGTTTCCTGACCCTTTGCGCCGTGGCGGTCTATTCTCAGGCGTGGCGGGCAGCGAGCGAAGAATGAGAAGCCGGGGAGAAAGGCAGCGACGACGGCCAACTTGCCAATGCCCGCGATCAGGACCTAAAAGATCGGCGATGCCACTGAATGGTCCCCTCAGCTGTGGTAGCAACCCGCACCATCGGACCTTATTTTCTCGGTCGATGAATTGCGACCGGCCCTGGCGAGACTTTTGGAACGGCTGACGCTGAATGTGCAACGCGTGCGAATTCCCCGCTTCGTCAGGCCATTGGGCCGAGGCAGGCTTGGCAATAGGGACCGCAGATGCCGCAAGAGATCGCTTGGCCATGCTTGCTGCGCTTGGCTCGGCGCTCGCCGTATGCGGCCTCCGGATTAGGGCGCCTAGCCCATGGTCCGGCTTCCAAATATCAACGACTTCGGGGCGCTTCGAGAACGCTCAAAATCTAGACGAAGCGTGGGCGGCGGCGGAAAAGATGCTAGGCCGAGCTGTAGACCCTTTGAGCCCGCTCTTTATGGCGTAAGGCCAGATCACAATTTGCCGCATGCGCAGCTCGCCTCAACGCCTCCGTCTCACTGTGCTCAATGGCTTCCTGGGCGCCGGCAAGACAACCTGGCTGCGACACCATTTGCGCTCTGGCGTCTTCCGCGATGCGATCCTGATCGTTAACGAAGCGGCGAGCGCGGCAATCGACCATCAGCTGTTGGACCCCGCCGATCGCGTCCATGTTTTGGCCGGAGGTTGTGCGTGCTGCAATGGCATGCCGAAATTGCTGCGCCTTCTGCGCGACCTGCTCGCCTCGAGTCCCGTTGCGGAGACTTCAACGGTCCAACGCATTGTGCTCGAGACCAGCGGCCTTTCCGATCCGCTTGTTATCCGCGAGGCTATCGAGACCGACCCATATCTTTCGGCCCGCATCGATGTCAGCGAGATCATTGTGATCATCGATGCTGTCAATGGTCGTGACCTTCTTCGAAGCGAACCGCTGGTGGGCCGACAGGTCGCGTCCGCCGATTGCGTCATCATCAGCAAGACCGACGCCGCTGCTCCGTCCGATGTAGCGCTGCTTCTTGATGGTTTGCATCGGCTAAATCCGGCCGCGGCCTGCTTCGGCGCGGTTCGCGGTGTTGAGGTGGCGCTGCCCGATACCGAGACATCAGAATTTGGGGAATCCGACGAGGCTTGGACTGATTGCGACGCGGATGCGCTTTTGGCCTCAGAAATTCGGCTCGGGGATACGACTTGGCCGGTGTTTTCAGTGTGGCTATCTGCATTGCTGCATGCGCACGGGGCAAACCTTTTGCGCGTCAAAGGCGTTGTTCGGGCGCCAACGGGTCGTCTGTTGATCCAAGCTGTCCGGGGCTATGTGCAGCCGCCCGAAAGACTTCCTGACGCCGTTGATGGTGCTGACGGAACGTTAGTGGTCTTCTCGCGAAACCATTCGGCACAGAGCCTCCAACTGTCGCTGGATGCCTTTGCGAAGGCGGCGCGAGAGCCATCTCGACAATGCTGACGGCGGCGACAGCACGCCATGTTCGATGGCGGCTCATGCGCATGCGCCCGCGCCTTGCGTTCGACATATCCGATATCGTCTGGAATTTGAACTTTGAAGAAACCGCCGCTGGGTGGTAAGCGCTCGCACACAGGAGGGTAACGTCGAATGAAATCAAGCACCGATCGAATTCTGACAACGCACACTGGCAGTTTGCCGCGTTCGAAGGCGCTGTCAGCGATGCTCGTCAAACGCGAGCAACGCAAACCGTATGATACGGCGGCGTTTCACGCGGAGATCGAACGCAATCTTGACGCCAACGTGAGGCGCCAGATCGAGAGCGGCGTCGATATCGGAAACGACGGCGAGACCCCGAGGGTCGGCTTTTCCACCTATACGACCGAACGCATGACCGGCTTCGGGGGCGAATCGAGGCGCAAGCCGACGCTCGACGCCATCAAGTTCCCTGGTTTTGCCGAGTACATGTCGCGGCAGATCGGCGTCGCCGAGGATTTGGCGAAAGTTTGGAACGCGCCGCAGGCAGTCGGCAAGCTCGAATACGATTCAACCCTCAAGGAGGCGAAGGAAGAAACCGCGCTGTTTCAGGCTTCCTTGAAGCGGCTTGGCGTCTCCTTCACCGAAAATTTTATGTCGGCGGCATCTCCAGGCATCGTCTCCTGCACGATGCTGCTTGCCCCAAACAATCCGGCTTACAAGACCGACGCCGAATATGTCATGGGCATCGCGAAGGAATTGAAGAAGGAATACGAGTATATCGTCAGCCAAGGCTACGTGCTTCAGCTTGATGCTCCCGACCTTGCGATGGAGCGCGTTATCATGTTCGGCGATCAGCCGCTCAACGTGTTCCTCGACCGTGTCGCGTTGCATATCGAGGCGATCAATGTTGCGATCGCCAATATCCCACGCGACCGGGTGCGTCTGCATGTGTGCTGGGGCAACTGGAATGGCCCCCATCAGGACGACGTCGACATGGCGGATCTTCTGCCGATTCTCTACAAAGCGAAAGTCGGCGCCCTGTCGATCCCTGTTGGCAATCCTCGTCACGAGCACGAGACGGAGACCTTCCGGAAGCTTCCCCTGCCGGGCGAGATGCTGTTGATACCAGGTGTGATCGACGTCACCACCAACTATCTCGAGCATCCCGAAGTCGTGGCGAACCGGATATGCGCGGCAGTCTCGGCCGTTGGAGCGCGTGAGCGTGTGATCGGCGGAACGGACTGCGGGTTCGGCACATTCGCCAGCTACGAGTTCATCGCCGAGGATATCGTCTGGGCGAAACTCAAGTCGCTTGCTGAGGGTGCGGCGATCGCGACGAAGCGTCTCTGGGGCCGCCATTAGCGTCCCGACGCCGACCTCTTTGCCATTTTCCGCCGATTGCGCTCAGATCTCGCTCCATGCGGGAAGGGACGCCGGTTGTGACGATGAGCGAGGCGCAAGTTCTGGCAGCAACTCCATGCTTTCAATCGCTTAGGCGCCTTTTTCTGTCACTCGCCGCCGGCAGTCGCCTCGCTGGCAACGACGGTATAAGTGTACATACACCTAAGCAGACGCCACGAAACCCGCCGCCGCGACCAGCGCGGATCGTTTCACATGTTGTCGATCGGGACACGAGACCGGTTGAATCGCGGATCGCTGACCGCGGCCGCCTCGGTCAATTCGACGCAGCTACACCTTCGCGCCTCTATCGTCACACGCCCAGGGAGAATCCCTCGTCCATGACGATGACCGCTCCGTGCACCGGTTTGCTATCCAGACATGAGAGATACAAGGCCATCGCCGCCATTTCCTCCGGCAGCGAATAGGTTCTCCCGCTTGGCGTGCGCGCGCCCATCATATCGACAAAGCCTTTGTATTGCGCTTCGGTTCGGAGATTCTCGTTCATCGGCGTCGCGGTGTTGCCCGGCGCGATGCAATTGACGTGGACCCCATCCCGGCCAAACTCGATCGCAAGCGAGCGCGTCAGCATATTGACCGCCGCCTTGCTCGCGCAATAGACGGCGTAGTTGGCGAGCGCCATTGTCCCAAGCACCGATGAGATGTTGACGATCCATCCGGTCTTGCGGGCGCGCATGGACGGCGCGATTGCGCAGATCGTGTTCCAGGTGCCCTTCACATTGATGTCCATGACTTTGTCATAGAGGTCCTCGGGCGTATTTGCGGCGGGCGTCGGCGGAAAAATGCCTGCGGAATTGATCAGAATATCGATCGGACCATGCGTGGCGGACACTTTGGAGACGACTTTTGCGACCGCATCCGCATCTCGCACATCCGCCACATGCGCGGATGCCTGACCGCCAGCACCTCGAATGCGTTTGGCCACGGTCTCCGCCTTAGCGGGATCTGAGCTCGCAAGGACAGCGACACTGGCTCCCTCGCGTCCGAAGAGCAACGCGATCTGTTCGCCGATCCCCTGGGATCCGCCGGATACGAACACGACCTTGCCGTCGAGCTTCCCCACAGCGTTTCCCCTGTTCATTCGATCCTGTCGATCGCAAATCGACGTTCTTATCAACGCGTCGGATGACCGGCGCTTGCCGATCAGGATCACCCGGGTTCAGCCCCGTCCGCCGGCTTTCGCGTCTGCAGTTCCTAGACTGCACCGTTCGAGGGAATTTTGGCAACAGGCCACGCCGAACTTCCTCGCGCGCGAAGAGGAAGAGAAAACGCTCAAAGCGAACCCCAAAAAGTAGCCGGCGCCATCATGCCAAAGAATGGGAGCCATTAGGCTTGCTGATTTGAATCGCCCATCTGCGTCTGTTAGCGTTGCTTTGCCAGTTGAGTGCTGAAAAATAAGGAGCGCTGGCGCCATTCGCTCGATGATTGAGCGAGAGCCGGTGGGACGCTGCGAGCGGAATCACCGGCCAGTGTGGAATTGCAGCGGGGCGGCGCTTTCGCTTGCCGACGCCAGAGGGAGAGCACGGGGTCAACCGACTTCGCCGGTCAACGCGAATTAATCCATTTTGAATAAATCAATCGAGGGCCAATAGCCCAACGTTGTTAGGATTGGATTCAACGATCGCGCAGCGAAAGTACGGCTTTGCCGGGATCGCGGCGGGCCGGACGGGAGGAGGCGATGGAGAGGACAGTTATTCGCAACGCCGCTGTTCTATCGATGGATCCTGCGATCGGTGAGCACCTCGACGCCGACGTCCTGATCGAAGGCGAAAAGATCGCGGCTGTTCGACCAAACATCGGTCCCGTGGACGGGCGCGAAATCGACGGCAAGGACATGATCGTCTTGCCGGGTTTCGTCGACACACATCGGCATACTTGGCAAAGCGCCTTGCGCAACACGGCGACGGACTGGAGTCTGGCGCAGTATTTCGGCGGCGTGCGTGGAGTTATGGGCGAACTCTATACGCCCGAGGACATGTATGTCGCCAACCACATCGGAGCGCTTGAGGCGCTCGACGCCGGCATCACGACGCTCGTCGACTGGTCACACAATAACAATTCGCCCGACCATTCCGACATGGCGGTCAAGGGCCTCAAGGACGCGGGGCTGCGCGCTGTCTTCGCCTATGGCAACGCGAATCGCGAATGGTTCCCGATCAGCGACCTGCCGACTGATTTCGCCGATGTCACCCGGGTCCGCAGACAGCACTTCTCATCTGACGACGGCCTTGTGACAATGGCTTTCGCCGCCCGCGGGCCCCAGTTCGCTACGGTCGAGCAGACCGAGATCGATTTCCGCAAGGCGCGCGAGCTCGATCTGCCGATTACGGTGCACGTAGGCGACGGACTATGGGGCCTCAAAAACCCGATCGACCAGCTCAAATCTCTCGGCCTTCTTGGACCGCGCACGACCTACGTCCATTGCTGCACGCTGAGCGACCATGAGTTCAAGCTGATGGCCGATTCCGGCGGCTCCGCATCGCTGGCGGCCGAGGTCGAGCTCAATATGGGCCACGGCAACCCGGCGACCTTGAGCTGCCTTAAATATGGCCTGCGGCCGAGCATCTCGATCGACGTCTGCACGTCCGTCGGCGGCGACATGTTCGCCCAGATGCGCATCCTGATGGCCGCGACCCGCGGGGTCGTGAACGCCGAGGCCCTCAAGGAGCACAAGCTCCTCGATCCCATTCCGCTCACCGGGCGCGACATCCTCGATTTCGCGACGCTGCAGGGGGCGAAGACCGCCAACCTCGATCACCGTACAGGGTCGCTGACGCCCGGCAAGGACGCGGACGTCCTCATTCTCAGCACCAATGCGCTCAATATGTTCCCGGTCAACAATCCGGTGGGCGCAGTGGTCGAGGACGCTCATGTCGGCAACATCGACACGGTGTTCGTGAAGGGCAAGATCAAGAAGCGCCACGGCAAGCTCGTGGACGTCGACGTCAAGGCGCTGCGCCGACGGATGGAGAAGACCGTCGAGAGCTTGTTCGCTCGCGCGGGCGTCGCTCGTGACGGAAACTGGCTGCCTAAGCCTTATGTCAAGGGCACCGACGCCGAAAAGGCCGCCTGACGGGGACCTCGAAGATGCCGCGGTATCGCTACGCCTGCGCACGCTGCGGCCCATTCGACGACATGAGGCCTATGTCCGCCTATGCGGAGCCTTGCCCGTGCCCTGGCTGCGGAGCGATCGCGCCGCGCGAAGTTGCGGCCGCAAGCATCGCCGGTCGCGGATCCCTGGAGAGTAAGTCGCTGGCGCCGTCCCGACGACACCAACCGGGCTGCGGGTGCTGTGGAACCGCCGCCCGGCCCGGACTGAGAGCCGAGGCCGTCTCCGCTGCTGCGCCGAACAATGGATCCGCGCAGGTAGGCTCCTTTCTGACGCGCGCCTGACATGACGGCTTGACGATGCGCGTCTCTCAGGTCCTCGGGCGAGGCCCATAGTGGCAGGCCTCGCTAGACTTCTTCCGGCGCAGTTCCTGCTGATCGTCCCGGCGACGGCCATTCTCTATCTGGTGAGCGGGCTGGTGGCGCCGGGGAGCTTGTCGGGCGGCGCGATGCTGACCGTGGCCTGTTTCGCGTCGATCCTCGCCATCGCCGCGATCGGCCAGACGCTGGTCGTGCAGCAGGGCGGCCTCGACCTCACCGTTCCGGGCGCGATCTCTCTCGCCGCCGTGCTCGTCACGAAATTTCCGGATGGCGACAACGCAGCGCTCCCGCTGTGGATCGTCGGCGCGCTGGCCTCGGGCGCGGTCTCAGGATTCATCTGCGGCCTCGCGATCACGCGCTTCTTCGTCACGCCGCTTGTCGCAACGCTCGCGGTCAATGCGCTGCTCTACGGCACCGTGCTCTATTTGACGAAGGGAACCTCGACGGAGGCCGTGCCCTCGGCGCTCGGGAACTTCGCCGTCGGCCGTCTGTTCGGCGTTCCGCAGCTTGCGCTGTTCACGATTGTCGCGGTGGTCCTCGTTGAGGTCGCGGTCCGCTGGACGGCGACCGGACGCCGCTTCGTCGCGGTCGGCGTCAGCGCGCGCGCAGCGCGCGCCGCGGGCATCCGCGTCGTCCGGTACAAGATGGCGACCTACGCTGTCGCCGGGTTTTTCTATGCCCTCGCTGGCGTGCTTCTCGCCGGCTACCTGCGGGTGCCAAGCCTGCTCGTCGGGCATACCTATCTACTGCCGACCATCACCGTCGTCGTGCTCGGCGGAAACTCCATGCTCGGCGGAGCGGGCAGCGTCGCCGCAACGGCGATCGGCGCGATTTTTCTCGTGCAGCTGCAGCAGGTCATCATCGGCACGGGCGCGCCGACGTCGGCGCAGTTTCTCATCCAGGCGGTTATCATCCTGCTCGGTATGACCCTTCAGGTCGTCCCCTGGGCGAGTCTCGCCGTGTTCCGCGGCCGCTCGGAGGCCGGAGCGTTCAGGCGTGGCGTAGGCGCTCCATTGCGCCGACCCGGAACGGGTCAAGAAAACTAGGGCGTCCGCCCAAGGGAAGGAGAAGATGATGCTTAGGAGTTCATTCAGAGCGGCCGCATCGGCGGCCGTGCTCGCGGGAGCCGCCCTGATCGGCGCCGCCGCGACGGCGAATGCGGCGGAGGACGCCCAGAAGCTGATCGAGACGGCCGCCAAGACGACCGATACGTCGTTCTGCGGCACGAAGCCGATCACGCTCGGCATTCACGACGGATTCGGAATCAACGGCTGGTCCCGCGCCTCGATGGCGGCGGTCCGCTCGGAAGCCGCCAAATGCGCCAACGTGAAGCAGGTTCCGCGCATCGGTCAGGGGGACCTGCAGAAGTCGATCGCGGACGTCAACGGAATGGTGTCGCAGGGCGTCGACGCGATCGCCATCATCCCCGACTGGGGCAAGTCGCAGCTGCCGTCCCTGCGGGCGGCGACCGATGCGGGCGTGAAGACCGTGCCGTGGGCCGCCGATCCGGGGGGCAAGGACGGCGAGGACTACGTCCAATATCTCGACTGGGACGAGCACGCGGCGGGCGGCGCATGGGGCGAATGGATCGCCAAGGCCATTCACGGGAAAGGCAATGTCGTGTTCCTCGGCGGCCCCGCCGGCAATCCGGTGAGCGCCCACGAGCTCTCGGGAATAGTGGAAGCGTTCAAGAAATATCCGAAGATCACCTTGCTGACCGGCGACAAGGACTGGCCGGTCACGAACTGGGATTCGGCCCTGATCCAGCAGAACATGACCGCGCTCCTGAACAAGTATCCGAAGATCGACGCGGTCATCAACGACAGCGACGGCTTCGCCAGCCTCGGGGTCGTCCGCGCATACCAGAGCGCCAACAAGCCGCTCGTGCCGCTAGCCTCGCTCGAGGCCAACGGCCTGGCCTGCGAATACGAAAAGCAGAAGGCGAGCAACCCCAACTTCCAGATCGGCACGATCTCCGGCCGCAACTGGATCGGCAGAGTTGCTGCGCGCAAGGCGATCGCCGCAGCGGAGGGGATCAAGAACGACGAGCCGACGCGCTTCGAACTCGGCATCTACGAGGATTCGCTCGGAGGCAAGGCGCCGGTCTGCGATCCTACACAGGGACCCGACACGTTCACTTCCTCGCAGCTGAGCGCCGACGATCTCGCCAAATACGGTAAGGCGGAGTGAGCGGAGACGAGCCCCAGATCGTGGCAAACGAACTCCGAGCCGTTCTGCGCCTCACCGACGTCGTAAAGACCTTTCCCGGGGTTGTCGCGCTGGGCGGCGTAAGCCTGGAGGTTGCCGAAGGCGAGGTTCACGCTCTCTTGGGCGAGAACGGCGCGGGAAAGTCGACGCTGATGGCGGTCGCCGCCGGCGCCCTGACCCCGGACTCGGGCTCGATCGAAATCGGCGGAGCGCCGCTCGACGAGCCGACGCCGGCCAGGGCGCAGGCGCTTGGCCTCAGCGTCGTCTATCAGCACACCTCGGTTATCGACGACCTGACGGTCGCCGAGAACCTCCTCTACTGCGTGCCTGCCGCCAGACGAGCAAATCGCGGGAACAGCCGCTCCTGGGTGCAGGAGCAACTCGACACCGTCGGCGCCGAGTTCGATCCGCGCGTGCGTGTGAGCGACCTCACGATCGCGCAAAGACAACTTGTCGAAATCGCCAAGGCGCTGGCGCTGCAACCGAAAGTGCTCGTGCTCGACGAGCCGACCGAGGCGCTGACCGCCGTTGAGACCGAACGCCTCTTCCAGCAGATCGCGCGCATCAAGGGGCTCGGAACTGCGGTCGTCTACATCTCGCATCGACTGCCTGAGGTGCGGCGTATTGCAGACCGGATCAGCATCCTGCGTGACGGCCAGTTTCGCGGCACCTTTTCCGCGGCGGGCGTTTCGGAAGAGGACATTCTCGCCCGGCTCATTGGCCGCTCGATCAGCCATGCCTATCCAGCCAAGTCGACGCGCGTCGATGGCGCCGAGACCCCTGTACTCGTCGCCCGGAACATACGCGGCGACAGGCTGCAGGGGGTCGATGTCGAAGTGTGGCCCGGTGAAGTGCTCGGCCTCGCCGGGGTCGAGGGCAACGGGCAGCGCGACTTTATCCGCGGGCTCGCTGGCCTCGCGCCTGTCACGGGCCGGATCAGCATCCGGGGAGTGGGCGTCGCGACGTCCGATCCCGTCGCGGCGCAGAAGGGTGGAAATCATTTTCCTGCCCGGCGACCGGCATGCGGAAGGGCTGCTGCTGTCCCTCTCAATCCGCGAGAACTTGACGCTCCTGGTCCTCGATACGCTGACCCGGTTGGGGCTGGTCTCCCGCGAAAAGGAGGTCATGCTCGCCGGCGCCTATGGCGCCTCCCTTGCGATCAAGGCGCCCTCGCATGAAACGACGATCGCGCATCTGTCCGGCGGCAACCAGCAGAAAGTGCTGTTCGCGCGATCGATGGCGGCCAATCCGGCTGTCTTCCTGGCGGATGAGCCCACGCGCGGCGTCGACGCTGGCGCGCGCATGGAGCTCTATAAAATCACGCGTGATGTCGCTGCGAAGGGCGCGGGCGTCGTCGTGCTTTCATCCGATGCTGTGGAGCTTCAAGGCCTCTGCGACAGGGTCCTCGTGTTCTCGCGCGGAAAAATCGCCCGCTCGCTTATCGGCGACGAGCTGACACAGGAAAACATCACCGGCGCCGCGATTGGCGCCGAGATTCATCGTGAAACCTCCAGGGGCAGGTCGGGATCGAACTGGTTAGGGCGCTTCGCCGCCAGTGATTTCGCGCCGACCCTGATCCTTGCGGCGCTGATCATCCTGCTCGGCCTCTACACGACTAGCGTCAATCCGAAATTCCTGAGCGAGCGCAGTCTTGGCGGCACGCTCTTGCTGGCGAGCGCGCTGGGCTTCGTCAGCTTCGGGCAGCTCTTCGTCCTGATGACAGGGGGAATCGACCTTTCGGTCGGACCGCTGACCGGGCTTGTGGTTGTCATCCTCTCTTTCTTCGCCGACGCGAGCCACGGCTCGGCCGACTTCGCGCTGGGCCTCGTCGTGGCCTTTGCAGTCGCAGCGCTGATCGGCCTGATCAACGGACTTCTCATACGTGTCGTGAAGCTCTCGCCGCTGATCACGACGCTTGCGATGTTCATCGCGCTTCAGGGCGTCTCGCTTTCTTTACGTTCAACGCCCGACGGCTTCTTCCGCCGGGCGATCACGCAGGCGATCAATTTCCGGTATCGGATTCCTGCCGGTCGCCTTCATCGTGGTCGTGGTCGTCGCGGTCGGACTCGAGATCATGCTCCGCAAGACGCGCTTCGGAATAGGCGTACGCGCGATCGGCTCCAATGAGGTCGCCGCCTATCGCCTCGGCGCCCGCGTCGACCGCACCGCGACCCTCGCCTATGTTCTCTGCTCGCTGTTCGCGGCCGCAGGCGGCGTGCTGCTCGCCGCGCAGGTAGGGGTCGGCGATCCAACTGTCGGACAGAACTATACGCTTCAGAGCATCTCCGCGGTCGTCCTGGGCGGCGCGAGCATCTTCGGCGGCCGCGGCTCCTTCCTCGGCGCCCTGGCGGCCGTGCTGCTCATTCAGGAAATCACTGCGACAACGGGCTTTCTGGGCCTCGGCACCGCCTGGCAATATTGGTTGCCAGGCCTTCTAATCCTTGTCGCGACTGCACTCTATTCCCGCAGCCGGATGGGGCCGGACGCCCATTGATCCGCGTCTCATTGGGGGCGCAACAGAGGACAACACATGAGCGGCAAGGTCGGCATGGTCGGCGTCGGGGTCATGGGATTCGCCATGGCCAGCAACTTGCGGAAGACGGGCTTCGACGTCGTCGGATACGATCCAGCGCCAACCGCCCGCGAAAGAATGGCCAGCATCGGCGCCCGCGCTGTCGGTTCGCCGCGCCTCGTCGCGGAAGCTTGCCCGACGCTCATCCTGTCGCTGCCATCCGCGAAAGCGCTGGCCGAAGCGGTTGACGGCGAGAACGGCCTCGCCGCGGCTTCGTCGTCCGGGACAGTAGCGATCGAATGCTCGACCCTTCCGCTCGCCGACAAACGGACGGCCCACGCGCTACTGGAGGGGGCTGGAAAAATTCTTCTCGATTGTCCGCTGAGCGGCACCGGAGCGCAAGCTGTCGTCAAAGACCTCGTCGTGTTCGGCAGCGGCGACGAGGCCGCCTTCGAGCGCTCGAAGCCGGTGTTCGAGGGCATGTCGCGCGTCCAGCGCTATCTCGGCGCCTTCGGCAACGGCAGCATCATGAAATATATCGCTAACCTGCTCGTGACCATCCACAATGTCTCGACCGCGGAGGCGATGGTGCTCGGCATGAAGGCGGGCCTCGAACCGTCGGTTATCTACGATACGCTCGTCGACAGCGCGGGTTCGTCCCGCATATTCCAAATCCGTGGTCCGCTGATGCGTGACCAGAACTACGATAACCCGACGGCGACGATCCGCACCCACCTCAAGGACCTATCGATCATTGGCGCCTTCGCGAACGAGCTGGAATGCCCGACGCCCCTCTTCTCCGCCGCCGCGCAACCCTATTACGCCGGCGCCGCGCAAGGCAGGGCGGCGCAGGACACGGCGGCGGTCTGCGCAGTCCTCGAGGAAATGGCGGGGCTGAAACGGCAAGGGTCGGAGCCGCCAGACCGGTAAGCTAAGAATCTCCGCCGCCAGCGCCCCGCCCGCGAGTGTCTCTTTCGTGCGATAGCTGTGACGTCCGCCACGCGTTCCTGTTGCTCGGCGAAACCGTCCGCAGCGCCTGTCGGCGCACGATCAAGATCGGAAGAGCAAGCTTCGAGCGGCGGTCGAATTCAATGTTCTCCTAGCCGGCGGATCGAGCCTCGATGAAAGATGAGCGGCGCCAGCCCGTGATCGCGCATCGCCCGGACCTCGCCTAGGTAGATCTCATGATCGCCGCCAGGATATCGCGCGTAGGTCGAGCATTCGAGATAGGCGGCGATGCCATGCAGCACTGGGACGCCCGTTTCGCCGAAGTCAAATCGGACATCGAGGAACTTGTCTCTGCTCGGCGTCGCAAATTGGCGGCACAGCCTCTCCTGACTTTCAGCAAGAATGTTGACGGCAAACCAATTGTGCGCACGGAACGCGTGGAGGCTCGGGGACTTCAGCGACAGGCTCCACAGAATAAGCGGTGGATCGATCGACACCGAGTTGAAGGAATTGACAGTTAGTCCAATCGGACGCCCGCTGTCGCCAACCGTTGTCACAATGACGACGCCTGTCGTGAACGACCCCAGGACGTCGCGAAGGCGCCGGGCGCTGAGACCCTGCAAAGGCGTCACACTGCTCGCCGTCACAATTCCTTCCCGCGACGCCGGCCCGGCCCGCACTCAGGCGGCTGCCTCGTCTCTTACTGCTCCGAGGCTGGGGATCACCTTCTCGGCGAGAAGGATCATCGAGCGGCGCGCCAGCGCCGGATCGACCCAGTCCTTCCCCGCGTAGAGCAGCGTTCCGAACTTGCCGACGGTTTCCTGGAACTGAAGCAGCTCGTCGGCCACTTTGTTCGGAGTCCCCCAAGTGACGAGATCGTCGAGAACGGCATCCACGGTCAGCTCGTCGCCTGACATGTTGGGATCGGACTTGAACAGGGCTGCGCGCTTGTTCGCCTTCATCTTGGTCAGTAGCTGGCTGTAGTAGAACCGGTAAGGGCTCTTGGGGCCAAGCGCATATTCACGCGCAGTCGTGAGATCGTTCGCGACGAAGACGCTCTTGGCGACGCGCCAGTCATCCGGATTGGCGACCGCGCCGACGCGCTCTCGCCCCTCGACATATTTCGGCCAATGAGTTTTCACCCACTTCGGCAGTAGGAAGTTGGCGGAGATGGGGAGCCAGCCGCGCGCGGCCGCTTCGGTCACGCCCTGCGAATGCGGCGCCACCACCGTCACGATGATCGGGGGGTGCGGCTCTTGGAGCGGCTTCGCGACGAAGCCCTGGCCGATGCCAGGCATCATTGTGCGTTCCGTGGTGACCTTCCAGAACTTGCCCTCAATGTTGTACGGCGGCTCGCTTCCCCAGATCTTCAGGACCGTGTCGATTCCCTCAACGAACATCGCATTCCGGTCGGCATCGAGATTGCCGAAAATCTCCGCATCGGAGAGAAGGCCGCCCGGGCTGATTCCAAAATTAAACCGGCCGTCGAGCATGTGGTCGAGCATGGCGATCTGTGCGGCGACGGCCGCGGGATGGCAGTTCGGCATGTTGATCGTGCCTGTGCCGAGCCGCGTGCGCTTGATGTCCTTTGCTATCCACGACAAAAAAAGGCTGCATGACGTGATATTCTCGGACTGATCTGTGACATGCTCCCCGCAGTAGGCTTCGGAGAAACCCAACTCATCGGCGAGGATGAACGCTTCCCTGTCTTCTTGCAGGGAGCGGCGCCAATCCTTGTCCAGCGGGTGGATCGGCATCGTAAAAAAACCGAGTTTCATACTGGACTCCCGAATCCACGTTTGTTCGTACCGCAGCAATGAAAACGAGTGAAATAATCGTTTCTGAAGCGTTCCATTATCGGTCACGCTAAATCTTCTGCGCAAAGTTTCTCCGGTTAACGCCGCGGGAAAGCCGGGTAAAATGAGAAGCCATGATGATTTGCATCATGGCGGATAATGATGCATTCGGCCTGCTTGCGTGGCCGTGCGGCAGAACGGCAGGACGTGGGCGCCAAGATCCGGCTAACGTTGAAGTCGCTTGCAATTGTGAGCGAGATTCTCTACCGCGCGAAAGACCCGAAGGACATGTGGCGAGCGCGTGCGTGGCCGAGAGCCTGACCGACATCCGCATTTTCGTCGCCGCCTACGAAGAACGTTCCTTCACCGCCGCAGCGGGCCGAGAGCACGCGACGCAATCCGGCGTGTCTCAGCATATCCGGAAGCTAGAAGAGGCGTTCGGCGTCAGCCTCTTCACGCGCGACAAAGGCAAGGTTGTCCCGACCCTAGCTGCCGACGCTTATTACCAGCGGTGCATCCAGGTGCTGCAAACTCTAGCCTCCGGCAAAAACGCCGTGAAGGCCTTCGCCGGCGTCGCGGGAGACGTTTATGTCGGGCTGATGCCCACGATGACGCGCGCAACGCTCGCGCCGTCGATCCGGCGGCTCGTTGCAGAGCATCCAAACGTCACCGTGCACGTTGTCGAGGGCTACAGCGGAATTTTGACGGAACGGGTGGTCAATGGCGAACTCGACTTCGCGATCGTCCCCGCATTTGCTGGAAAACCCGGCGTCAGCGTTAAACCGTTCCTGCAGACCTGGGAGACGATGGTTGCTAGTCACGCGCGTGGCTCGCACTTGCGGCCGGTCCGGCTGCGGGACAACGGACCCCTTCGCATTGTGGCCCCGGGCCGGGCCAATACGCGACGCCACACGCTCGAGACCTATTTCAGGACCAATCATGTGCAGGTCGAGCGCATCATCGAGCTCGACACGATGATGGGGGCGCTCGACTTCGTCGCGACGTCCGACTGGGTCACGATCGTGCCGGCCATAATGATGAACGGCGACATCGAAAGCGGCCAGTACTCCGTGCGGCCGATTGTCGGCCCCATAGCGACGGTCGATCTAGTCCTGATCGAGCCGATGCGGTCATCCCTCAGTCCGCCTGCCACAGCTTTTCTTGATATTCTCCGGTCGGAGTCGATACGGCTGAACGAGATTTGGCGGGGCTATCTCGACGAGCCTCAATCGGCGTCGAACTTTGAGCCCGGATTGGACCGGCCTTGAGGGCGACACCAACAACGGGTTTCTTATCGGCGCCAAACGGGGTCGAGCGGGCTGAAGAGGCATCGCAGATCTTCCGCTTCAAGAGTGATGCGCGCTTAAGGAAGCGATCCCGCACCCCGCAAGCTGTAACGTGACCGTGAGCCAATCGCAGGCCATTCGTATTCGCCGACACATCAAGTTTCCCAAACGGGAAGCTTGCAAGCTCAGTGAGCCTTTTGAACTAACAACGAAACATTCGACGGTTGCGCCTTCAGCTTGCCGTTCTCGATGGCGAGCCCCAATTCGACCACCCGCTCATTGACCGGCGAAGATTTGCCCTGCTTCTTCAGCACGTCGACAACGTGGCCGTTGACCTCCTGGATTTCGGCGCGCCGGCCTTTGCGCCAGTCCTGTAGGGACGTTGTCAGCGTGTCGGGCTTCGAAAACGTCTTCAAAACCTCATCGAAGATCTGATCGACATAGCGCTCCGGATGGTTTGACATCACTGGCGGCATACCGATGATCGGCGTGATCGTCGCGCCGTCCGCCAGAGCCGCCTCCATGGCTTCGTAACCTGCGGCGCGCATGGTATCGAGCATGCCAGGCGTGCTGACGGCGTCATAGAGCGGGAGATCAAGGATAGCCGACGGGACGAGCTCGGCCGCGTTCACGACGAGCTTCATCCACTTGCAGGAGCGGATATCCTTCGTCACCTCGACTGTTCCACTGTGCCGCAGCAGGCGCGCCACATCTTCGGCCCTGTCGTGCATTTCGCCGTCTAGCGCCCCGAGCGCGAACCAACTCTCATCGTGATCGTTCTGGCGGGTCGTGACGCCTGGCGTGAACATGTTGGAGGCGATTTCGATCACGGCGCCGATTGTCCTTTTCGAGCCCACGACCGATGCGATGGCATCGTGCGTCATGCCGTTCTGCAGGCCGACCACCACTCCGTCGAGCGCAAGAACAGGTTCGATGAGCTGCGTGGCCCAACGCGTGTCGTAGGCCTTCATCACCAGGAAGACGACGTCAAACGGCTCGCGGATTTCGGCGACCTGGCAGAGATGCAAAGCGGGCGCCTTGGCGTTGATCGTTCGCGTCGGCAAGTGAACGGTTATGCCGTGTTCGCGAATGGCCTCCACATGTGCGGGCCATTGCTCGATGAAGGTCACGTCCAGCCCCGCCAAAGCAAAGTCGGCGGCGATCGAGGCCCCTTGGGCGCCTGTCCCCAGGAATGCGATCCGCGGACCCGACTTTGAATTCCAACCCATCTCGCATCGCCTCAAAATGATGGTTTTCTCCAGAACGCGTTCTTGGCGCCCTTCAGCCTGGCGATCTAGGGTGCATTTTCTCAACTTTGGAATATTCGCGTCCCGGCTCCGAACTCGATCTGGCTACGAGCTTCCGACGCTGAAGCATCTCGAGATGGCGGACCCGCTTGAGCGCGGCGCGGGCAAATCCCAAAATGAGGAATTCTACAATGTGCGCGGCAACGGAAGCCTGACACGATACGCCTTGCGTCCCGGCCCGACCTTGGCGCAGAATGCAATCGAGTGCAAAACGCAAGACGGCGCTCAAGGCAATGGGGAGGAGTGGCGGATGTCGACTGAGAAAAGTATCATTGAAGCCGCGCTGAGAATTCGCCATCCGGTAACGCGGCGCGTCTTCATACAATTGGCTGCGCAAGCCGGGGTAGCCATTCCGGCAGCTTCAACGCTGTCCCTGCAGAGCGCATCTGCACTGGCCGCCGATCAGGCGCCCAAGGCCGCGACCATCGTTGCGACTCTCGCCAATGATTACTGGGCCGCCTTCATCAAAGGCTTCAAGTCGACAGCCGGCGACCTCAAGGTCGACACCCTGGACCTTTACCACAACAACGACGCCGCGCGCCAACTCTCCCAAGTGCGCGGGCTTCCGACCAGCGGCGTGAACATGCTGATCAATACGGTGGTTTCTGCGGGCGAAGTGCCGATGGTCGCCAAGATCTGCCAGGAGAACAAGATTTACTACGCCGCACTGTGGGAGGTCCCGGCATGGTTCACTCCGCCGGACGTCGGCGATTTCTTTGTCTCCTACAACACCGCCAACTCGACCCAAGCGGGCTATGAGGTCGCAAAGGAACTGTTCAAATCCATCGGCGGCGAAGGCGTCGTCGTCCATATCAAAGGACTTGCAACGCCGACCGACGACGCGCGCACCGCCGGCGTCGTGAAGGCTGCGAGCGAATTCCCCGGTATCAAAATCGTCGGTGATCTGCGCGGCGATTGGGTGCGTGAGAAAGCGCGTGAGGTCATGCTAAGCATGGTCACCGCGCATCCCGATATGAAGGCGGTATTCGCGCAGAATGACTCGATGGCCCTCGGCGCGCTGAGCGTGCTCAAGGAGCGAGGCCTTTCCAACGTGAAAATCGCCGGCATCGACGGCATCCCTGAGGCCTTGCAGGAGGTAGCCAAGGGCGGCCAGTATGTGGCGACCAACACTTCCCTGCCGCCGTACCAGGCGGGTTTCGCGGCAGTGCTGCTGTTCGACTGCTTGCGCGGCTATCAGCCGAAGTTGCCGGAGCGCCTAGTCTACACCGGCTCGGTGACGGCCACAGCAGCAAACGCCGCCGCCATTTCAGCAAAGATCTACGAGGCGAAGGAGTTCCCCTTCGACTGGGTCAAGATGAGCCGCACGCTTCATCCCGCAGACTGGGATCCGCAGAACAAGATCGTGCCCATCGACCCGTCCGCCCATTGGGGAACGCAGCCGGGCAAGGACAAGCTGAATAAAGCCTATTCGGATGGCAACTGGCAGAGTCAGCTCAACGAAGTGACCAAGATGTACGCCGACCGGTACAAGTCCGGCCCGTTCCTCTGAGATCGAAGATGGATGTGAGGGGCGCCGCCGGCGTCGCCAACGGCGACGACGGAGGGAATGCGATCATACTTCAAAGCGTCTCAAAGGCGTATCCCGGCGTAAAGGCGCTCGATGGGGTCAGCTTCAGCCTGAAACGGCATTCCGTCCTGGGCCTCGTCGGCGAAAACGGCGCGGGAAAGTCGACGTTGCTCTCAATCATCAACGGTTCAGTCCGACCTGATTCTGGGACCCTGTCCATCGGCGGTCATCCTGTCCGCTTCGGTCATCCGACCGAAGCGGCCCGGCACGGCGTGGCGACGGTCTTCCAGGAGCAGGGGCTAATCCCAACCATTCCTGTTTACGAAAACATTCTCCTCGGCCGGGAGTGGAAATTCACGGCAACGGGCGGCCTCCTCCGACAGCGCGCCATGATCGCAGAGGCCAAGGCTGTGCTCGACGACCTGCATGTCGACGTCGACCCGCGCGCCGTGACCGGATCGCTCTCGTTTGGACAACGACAGCTTGTCGAGATCGCCAAGGCCTTTGCGCTGAGCCGCATTTACCCGGTCGACCCGATCATCCTGCTTGACGAGCCGACCAGCGCCCTTTCCGATCAGGAGACCATCAAGCTGTTTGAGGGCGTCGCACGTTGGCGAAGCCACGCCTCCTTCATCTTCGTCTCTCATCGGCTCGCTGACCTCTTTGCGACCTGTGACGAGTTCGTCGCGCTCAAGGACGGCAGGGTCGTTGACCAGCGCCCAACCAAAGGCATCGACGAGTCGGCCCTCCACGAACTCATCGTGGGCCGACAGCGAAACACTGAATATTACCGCGAGGCGAGCCAGCGGTGGCCTGAGGCCGCAGTCGCGCTACAGGCGATCGGCATTGCCAAGCCAGGAGAACTTGACGGCGTCTCGTTCGACTTGCGGAAGGGAGAGATTCTGGGCGTGGCCGGCGTTCTTGGCTCTGGCAAGTCGACGCTCGCCAAGATCGTAGCCGGCGCAGAACCGAAAGCTGAAGGCGAAGTTCTCGTTGATGGTCGACCACTACGCTCACACTCGCGGCGGGATGCGATCGCCCGCGGGATCGGCTACGTGCCGGCCGAGCGGCTGGTGGCCGGCATAATCGCCAGCGATACCGTCGAATGGAACCTCACGCTGCCAAATCTCGCTGCGCTGGCGGCCAGATCTTTCCCCTTACTCTCCTCCCGCCGCAGCCGCGATTTGACGAAGCAGTGGATGGCGCGACTGCAAGTCCGGGCGCCAACCCGCGACACGCCCTGCCGCAACCTATCGGGCGGCAACCAACAGAAGGTCGTGTTCGCGAAATGGCTGGCGCGCGGATCGCAAATTCTCGTGCTCGACGATCCCGGCCGCGGCTTGGACGTCGGCGCCAAAGAAGACATCTACGGCCTCATGCGAGAAATCGTCGCTAACGGCGGCGCGATCCTGCTGGTGTCGGACAACCTGCCCGAGTTGATCGGGCTCTCGAACCGCATCCTGGTCCTCCGCGACGGAGCCGTGTCGGCTCTCTTCGATGCCAAAAAGGGCTCGAAGCCTCGCGAAGCCGAGGTTGTCGCCGCGATGGTGTGAGGCGCAATGTCATCCAAGGCCAGCAATGCCGATAACGAAGCAGCTGTCGGCCGATCGTCGGTCTCTGTCGTGCTGGACTCGCTATCGCGATTTCGAATCCAACTCCTGCCGTTGGTCTCGATCGTCGCGCTGGTCATATATTTCACGGCGGTCAATCCGCTGTTCTTCTCTGCCTCGAACGCGCTCAACATCGGCCGCCAGTCTTCCGTACTCCTTCTCGTCTCTCTCGCCGAGACCATCGTGATCCTGATCGGGTCGATCGATCTCTCTGTAGGGGCGTTGGTGACACTGACGGGTATCCTAACCGCGCTCACGGTTGACAGTCTGGGCGCCTTCGGAGGCGGTTTCGTTGGCGTGGCGGCGGGCGCTATTGTCGGCCTCGCGAACGGCCTAATGGTGACGATGCTGCGAGTGCCCTCGTTCCTGGTGACGTTGGGCGTGCTCTCCATCCTGACGGGCCTCACAAATCAGATTTCGCAAGGCCAGTCGATCTTGTTCGCCAATACCTTACTCTCATCCCTCGTGAACAATGCGCCAGTTCTCGGCGTGCCTAATGTAATCTGGTTCGCTCTGGGGGCGACAGCAATTTTGACTGTCGTCGCCTTCAAGACCAAACTTGGCCGCTACCTTTACGCCCTCGGAGGCGGCGAGGTCGTCGCCGCGCATGCCGGCGTGCCGGTAACGCTGTACAAGATCTTGGCCTTTGTCCTCAGCGGCGCAATCTGTGGTTTCTCGGGCGTGATGTTGACCGGTCAAGTCGGCGCCGGAACGCCAACCGCGGGCAGCGGATTGCTGCTCAATTCCATCGCCGCAGTCGTGATGGGCGGGACCGCTCTTTCCGGGGGTGTCGGGGGTCCACACCGAACGCTGCTCGGCGTGCTCGTCATCGCTATCCTCACAAACGGGATGGATGTAACTGAGGTCAACAGCTTCACCCAAGACATCGTGAAGGGGGCCGTGATCATTCTCGCCGTCTCGTTGACGATCGATCGCTCGAAATATTCATTCATAAAGTGACGCTACAGGGCGGGCTCTGGCGGGAGGAATCTTTGAAGCCTACACAAAAGCGAGTATTCGGCCGCTCGGGGCTCGAGGTCACGGCTATGGGTCTCGGGACGGCGCCGATCGGCAACCAATTCCGCTTCGTGCCTGACGCCGACGCGCGCGCCGTCATTGACGGCGCCTGGGACGCTGGGCTGCGCTATTTCGACACCGCGCCGTTCTACGGCAATGGTCTTTCAGAGCTGCGTCTCGGCGAAGCGTTGCGCTGGCGCCCGCGGGACGAGTATGTGCTGTCGACCAAAGTTGGTCGGTTGCTGAAACCAAAGCCGCGCAAGGAGATCGAGTCGAGGTTCTGGATCGACCCCGCGCCGTTCGAGGTGATTCACGATTATTCTTATGACGGCGCAATGCGGTCCTTTGAGGACAGTTTGCAGCGAATGGCGCTCGAGCGCATCGACATTGCCTTCATCCACGACATCGACAATTTCAGTCATCCCCCGAACGTCCAGAAGGAGCATTTCCGCACGGCCATGACCGGCGCTTACAAAGCGCTCGACAAGCTGCGCTCCGAAGGCCTCGTCAAGGCGATTGGCGTAGGGTGCAACGAGTGGCAGGTGTGCGACCAGGCGCTGCGCGAACGCGACTTCGACTGCTTTCTGCTCGCCGGCCGCTATACTCTGCTCGAACAGGAGGCTCTCGACGGTTTCCTACCGCTTTGTGAACAGCGAAACGTCGCAATCGCGCTCGGGGGCGGCTACAATAGCGGCATTCTCGCAACAGGCGCCGTCAAGGGCGCGCATTACAATTACAGCCCCGCTCCTGAGCCAATTCTGGCGCGCGTCCGGTCGATCGAGGCGGTGTGCGAGCAATTTGGCGTCGCGTTGAAGGCGGCGGCGCTGCAATTCGTCCTCGGCCATCGGTGCGTGCCAACGGTCATTCCCGGCACACGGAGTTTCGCGCATCTTGAGGACAACCTGAAGCAGATCTCAGCCCCGATCCCGGCCGAATTCTGGGCCGAGCTCAAGCGCAAGGGATTGCTACGCGAGAACGCGCCCACTCCCGCGGCATGATGGGCGGCGCTTCCTCAGGTCGAAGCGCGCTCCACCAGAAAAGGGGGAAAGATCTTCGAACTCCCACTTCGCCCCGCGATCAACGATGAGCGCCTCGACCAGCTGGCCGGCATGCCTACTGACCTCGGCCACCGGATAGTCGACGGTCGTGAGCGGAACCGCGAGCACTTTCGAGGCCTCCGTGTTGTTGAAGCCGACAATAGCCAGGTCCTCGGGACAGCGAAGCCCCCGCTCTCGCATCGCTTCGATCAGCCCATAGGCGAGCTCGTCGTTATGGGCGAAAACGCCCGATGGCCGCGCCGGATCAGCCAGGATTTGCGCCAGCGCTTGTTTGCCCTCGCCCGGTGTCGCCCAGTTCACCTCGATCCGCCGCGGCTGCTCGAGGAGCTTCGCCCTGCGGCAGACGCGCGAGAAGCCTTGTGCGCGGTTCTTGAAGGTCGCTGCCCTGCGTGGCCCCTGAACCTGGCAAACGACCCGATGCCCGCGCCCCGCGAGATGCGAGGCTGCAAGTCCGCCTCCGGCCTGATCGTCGCACAGCGCCGATGGAAATACGGCGCCGGAAAGACTGCGTACCGCGAGCACAACCGGAACCTGCTTCGCAGCGCCGACGAGCTCATCGACGTGCGTCTCCGTAGAGGCGAGCGACACGATCGCGTCAACGCGCCGCGCGAGGAAAGTCCGCAGAAGGCGCCTGAATTCCTCCGGGCGGTCGCCGGTCTCGCCGATCAGCGGAATGATGCGCGAAGCTTCGGCCGCATTGCGGTTTAGATAGGCTATCGTCCCGCGGATGACCCGCACCAGAACCTCGTTGAGAAGATCGGGCGTCAGAATGCCGATCGTTCGAGACCGTCCGCGACGCAGCGTGGCGGCGGCAGCGTCCGGGCTGAAGCCAAGCCTAGCGGCTTCTGCCCGGATTCTCGCGCGTCGCCGGCGCCACGAGATGCGCCTTGTCCTCGCTTAACGCGCGCGAGACCGTCGCCCTGTCGACGCCGAGTCGCCTTCCCAAGTCCAACATACTCAAGCGAGCCATTGACCGCCCATTGACCCGATCAATTCCCTGCGCGGTCGAGACGCTCCCGATTCGCAAGGCGCCATGCTCGCGAAGCTTCTCGCCAGACGCGGCGGGAAGACAAGCCGTTCCCGCCGGATGAATTGTGTTATGCAATCGATTGACACCTGAAAAGTCCTTGCTTAGCGTGGCGCTCCATCCGGGAGGACGCATGAGGAGTGTCTTCGCCCGCGCAGGCGCGTTGCGTCACAGTGCAGGCGACTCACAGACGCCGATTCAAACAATCCTCGGGCGCGCCCGCACGGCGAGGTCGGTCGATCTTCAGGGCGCACCGCGTCCCTGCGGCTTCCTGGACCGACCACGTCAACGTTCCCCGATGAAGAATGGAATGGTGCTGAGATGAGCAATGTCGGAATCATTACCGGCGCCGCCGGCGGCGTTGGCCAGGTCACGGCCGAGCGCTTCGCAAAGGACGGCTGGGATCTGGTGCTCGTCGATGTTGCGGAGCAGGTCAAGAACGTCGCGGTTCAGGTCGCCAAGTCGACAGGTCGCAAGATTGTCGGTGTCGCGGCGGATATCACCAAAGAGAGCAATCTCGGGCCGATCGACGCGGCGGTCCACGACCTCGGAGGGCAGCTAAAATTCCTTGGTTTGATCGCAGCCGTGCTGCAGAAGGTTGGACCCATCGAGACGCTCGACCTTGCGGAATGGGATAGGGTCCTCAACATCAACGTCCGCGCCAACGTGATCCTCATCAAGCATTATGCGCCGATGATGAAGGCCGTCGGAGGCGGCTCGATCGTGACCGTTTCGAGCTGGTACGGCCGCACCGGACACGGTTTCTTCAGCGCCTACTGCGCTTCGAAGGCGGCGTTGATTTCGCTGACCCACAGCGCCGCCGCGGAGCTCGTGGCGGACAAAATTCGCGTGAACTCCGTTGCGCCCGGAAACGTCGCGACCTCGATGCACTTTACTGCGCTTCGCGAGGAGGCGGAGAAGCGCGGGATTACGTTCGAGGAGATGAAGAAGATCGAGTGGGACAAGATCCCTCTCGGTCGAGCCGCGGACCCGGCGGAAATCGCATCCGCGATCGCCTTCCTCGCCTCAGTCGATGGGAATTACCTGACCGGCGCCACCATAGACGTGAACGGAGGCGTTCTCTTCTCGTGACCCGCTAGTGGCGTAAGGCGACGAGGCCGATGCCGGCAGTCGAATAAATCGGAAGACAAGGCCGCCGCTACAGCGTGCCGCCTAGGAGCAAAGCATCAATGGAAAAACTCGACGTCGAGTTTCAGTCCGAGGGCGCTACCGTTCGCGGATGGTTTTATCGAGCGGATGGTGGCGGTCGGCGGCCCACGGTCGTGTTGGCTGGCGGTTGGTGTTACGTGCGCGAGATCGTGATGCCGACTTATGCGAAGGCGTTTGCTGCGGCCGGAATCAACGCCATGATCTTCGACTATAGGAATCTTGGCGTGAGCGATGGCGACAACCGGCAGCATCTCGATCCTTGGGCGCAGATCCGCGACTATCAGAACGCCATCTCATTTCTCGAGCGGCACGAAGCGGTCGACCCGCACCGCATCGGTGTATGGGGCATCTCCTATTCTGGCGGCCATGCGCTAATCCTCGCAGCCATAGACCCACGCGTAAAGTCGATCGTCAGCCAGATTCCCGTGATCGACGGTTATGAAAACATGCGTCGGGCCCATGGCACCATGGAGTTCCGGCGGCTTTGGGACCTCGTTCTCAAGGATCGCAAGCTCCGCTATGAGCGCCCGGGCGAGCAACTCTACCTGCCGCATGCGACCGAGAACTCGGAAGCCGAGGTCTCCGCCTGGCCCTTCCCGGAGACCGTCCGCACCTTCATGGCGATCAAGGCGAAAGAGGCTCCGCTCTATCAGAACAAGAGCACGGTCGAATCGGTCGACCTCCTAATGAACTATGACGTCGGCCCGTTCGTGAAGCGCATTTACAACACGCCCACTTTCATGATCGTGGCGGAGGGCGATGACCTGACGCTATGGGATCTTGAGATCAACGCATTCAATGCGGTTCCAAGCGCGCGCAAGAAACTTCACGTCCTGCCGCATACGTCGCACATGACGCTGTATTCGGACGCATCCAAGGTTGAGACAGCAGCAAAGCTCGCAACCGACTGGTTCTCCGAAACGCTTTGAAGCTTCTCCGCCTGCGCCCAATTTGATCGCGCCACCAGGGCGATCGGCGAACTCGCCTCGCTTGGCTAGACGCCAAGCGAAGCTGTTCCAAAGCGATCAAAGCGACGCCGCCTCAGCAATGTTGCTGAGGAGCGAGGTATCAGTCCCGCTCAGGCCCGACCCGAGGCGGGGCTTTCCAAGCCGCTCGGCACTTGCACATTCTCAGGCTCCGGGATTACGCCAGCCTCGCGCGCAGCGGTCTCGAAGAGCGCCGCAAAGTCCGCCTGCTCGAAACGCTCCGCGCCCGGCGTTACGCCTGAAGCACCGATATGCGCCTGAAAGACCTCGCGCACTGCCGCGGTGATCGGGGCGGGAACTGCGAGTTTGCGAGCGGATTCCAGGCCGAGATCCAGGTCCTTGAGCATAAGCGCTGGCGTCAGCGTCGTCGCCCAGTCCAGATTGACCAGCGCCGGCGACTTATACCGAGTGAAGACGGAGCCCATCACGCTGCTGTTGATGAACTTAAGGAATGCGTGGCGCGGCACACCCGCCTTCTGGGCCATCAGCGTCACCTCGATCAGATTGGCGATCGTCGTGCCCAGCAACACGTTGTGAGCAACCTTGCAGATGCGAGCCAGTTCACCCTCGCCGACGTAGGCGACGCCGCTAGGGGCGTAGGCCTCAATGATCGGCCTCACTGCATCGAAGGCCTGAGCCGAACCGGACACAACGCTCGACAGCTTTCCAGCAATCACGCACTTCGGATTGCCGCTCACCGGCGCCGCGAGATAATCAACCCCGGCTTCTCCGAGCTTCACCCGGATGTCGCGCGACTCCTCAAGCCCAATCGTGGAGCAATCCACGATAGTCCCAGGACGCTTCGACGCTTCCTTCGCAGCAAGGCCATTCTCGCCGAAGCATATGGACACAAGGTCCTTGCCGGTGGCGAGCATCGTGAATACTGCGTCGGAATCTCGCAGATCCGCGATGGCGTCGACAACCGTCACTCCGCGCGCGGCCAACGGGGCGGCCTTTGCGCGGGTCCTGTTCCAGACCGCAAGTGAATAGTTCGCATCGAGCAACCGGTTAACCATCGGCAAGCCCATACGCCCGATCCCTATCCATCCAATCTTCATTGCTTTATCGCCTTTTGTTGCCAGAGCCTGCGTGGTCCGATCTGCATCCGTCATACCGCCTGCCTCAGGAACGACGCCACCCCTCTAAGGATCAAAGCGAGAAATCTGTCAGACCTTGTCGCAAGCGAAGCAGGGTTCAGAAGCCCTCGACCGTCGACGCGGGCCGTGCGGAGGTCCGTTCAAAGTCCTTTTAAGGTCGCAGGGAGGAAAAGGGTTTGGTCAACTATGATTTCCGCCGACGGATCGGAATCGTCACTGGCGCCGGATCGGGAATTGGCCGCGCGACCGCTCTTCGTCTGGTCGCTTCTGGAGCGACTGTTGTCGCCATGGGACGACGGCAGGACGCCCTCGCCGAGACAGCTAACGAAGCGGCAAAGCTCGACGGGAGGTTTGTGCCGAAAGCAATCGATGTCACCAGCGAAAGCCAATATCGCGCCGCCATTGCCGACGTAGAGTTCGACCTTCGGTCCTATCTCGTTCCTGTTCAGCAACGCCGGAATTGGAGGCGCCCACAAGGCCCTCATCGACCTCTCGTTGGACGAACTCGACGCAATCATGAACGTCAGTTTCCGCGCCGTCTTCATCGGCATGAAATACGCCTTGCCCGCGATCAAGCGAGCCGGCGGGGGCGCGATCCTCAACTGCGGCTCGCTGCTCTCCTTCAAAGGCGCGCTTTGCCGGGGGGACTATGCCGCGGCGAAACACGCGGTCATTGCATCGACCAAGACAGCCGTCGGCGAACATGCGCAAGATCGCATTCAGGTCAATTGCCTCTGCCCTGGCCCAATCGATACTGCGCTCCAGCACGCGTCCGAGGTCCTGGTCAATCCCGGCGATCCAAACTACGAGCGGCGCCAATTCGAGGCAGCAATTCCAATGGGTCGCTACGGCGCCCCTGAGGAGGTAGCCGATCTGGCCGCCTTCCTCTTGTCCGGCGCCGTGCCCTATCTTACCGGCGTTGCGATCCCGCTCGACGGCGCTCTGCTCGCAGTCTGACGAACCACGCCGATTAAATCTGCGCCCTTCCTATTTGGCGATGTCCTAGATGAGGTTCTCCAACGCCACCGGATGGCGGGGATCGAGCACCTCCTGAAGTTCGAAGATATTTCCATCCGGATCACGAGCATAAGTCGATCGAAAGAGTCCGACGGTCTGCGGATCGGTATGGAAGGGAACTCCTGCTTTCTTGAGCCGCTCATATTCGCTGAAGATGTCGACGACGTCGAAAGCCACGTGTGTCAGTCCCGGCGTCACATGCTGGGCGATTGGCGATCGGACCCTTCCCATCCGGCGTCAGATACTGGAAAATCTCGAGGTGCGTATTGCCCGCGCGGAACAACGCTGATCGCGTCGTCGATCCCTTGAGCCCGACAATCTTGTCGAGGTTCTCCGCATCCGGCGACGAACGGTCCCAGCCATAGGATGCTATGAGCTCAAGTCCGACTGTGTCGCGGTAGAAGGCGACAAGACGGTCGAAGTCCTGCGTCGAGATCGAGGTGTGATGAATGCCTCTAATCATGCTGACCTTCGTGACGCAACGCAATTTGGACCGCCACACCTTCATGGCGGCGAGAGCTCCACCAGCCCGGAATGAACAGTCCGTTCGCGAAAGATCGTGGCGCCCAACTGAACGACGAGCACGAAGATGAGAAGGGCGCCAATGGCAAGGCTCTGTAACCAGTAGGGAGCGCCAAGGCTTGCCACGCCGCCCACAAGGAACCTCATCGTAAACAATCCAATCAAAATCCCGAGAACTGTACCCTTCCCGCCCTCCAGCGCGATTCCCCCGATCAGGCAGACTGTTACTGCGGATAGGAGAAGCGTATCGAATCCTAGAGGAGTTGCGCTGGCGAGCCGAACGGACGAAACAGCTCCTGCAAGCCCCGCGAGCGTGGCTGACAGCGCGAACGAAATCACCATGGGACGCATGACGGAGACGCCGGCCGCTCGAGCCTCCGCTCGACCTCCGCCGATCGCGAAAATCTCCCGCCCCCACATGGTGTATCGAAGAAACAAATGCGCGACGAAGAAGACCCCGAACATGAGGATGCTGAGGGGCGAGAGCAAGCCGAACAATCTCTCGGCGAGGAAATCGGTCTCCCCCAGACGCGGAATCGGGACCGTGACGCTATTTTCGTTGCTAATGATCAGCGCGAAGCCCCTCAGACCAATCAGAGTCCCAATCGTGAACACGAGGGAATTGATGCCTGTGAGAGCAATGACAAATCCCTGGAGCGCCCCAAAGACAGCAGAGGCCAAAACACCGATTGCGATCGCAGGCACAACGCTCATACCGGTGACGATAAGATTGATCGTGAAAACGCCGATGACTGCCGCGAGCGAACCTACCGAGAGATCGAACTCGCCCGCGATCATTGTGATCCCGATGCCGAGCGCCGTCAGTCCGATCAGAACAGCACCGTCCAGGAGCGCCGCAGCGCCGCGGAGCGTGTGGTACGACGGCAGCATCGTGGCGAACACGACATAAACTGCGACCATGAAGACCGCGCGGATTGCAAGGTCATTGAAGGTCTCGCGAGAGTTCATCCCTGCCTCTTCTGCAGAAGATGAAAGCCGACCGTCGCGATAGCCACCAACGATCCGATCACAAACATGCGCTGCCCCGTTGTAAAGGAGTGCAGAAGCATGAAGTTTTGCAGTAAGGCTATGAAGACCGCCCCGAGCGCCGCTTGAACCGGTAAGCCTTGACCGCCTCGGAGCGGGATTCCTCCCACAAGAACAGCGGCGATCACATCGATCGTCAAGCCGGAAAACAAATTCGCGACCGCGAGGCCGAATTGCGCTGCGGCGAAAATGCCCGCAAGACCGCAACAGACGCCGAACAGAGTCAACGCCACGATGGACGCCTGTCCCACCCGCAGGCCGGACGCTTTCGCGGCAAGGCGGTTTGCGCCGATCAAAACCAGCTGTCTTCCGAATCGCGTTCTCTGCAGGACGAACCACGCGACTAAGGTCAATATGATGAACGCCCAACTCTGCGTTGGAACGCCAAGCGGGCGGCCAGTTCCGAGCCACTCCGCCGCCTTAGTTCCCAAGAGAATGTTCTTGTTGTCGCTGACCAGCGAGGCCAATCCCCGAAACAGGGCGCCGAACGCCAGAGTTGTGATGATCGGGTCTCCGCCGAGCGACATGACGCCGCCCTGAATCGCGCCGCTGGCGCCGGCAAATACAAGCGTAACGGCAAGGGCGACGGCGAGGCCGTAGCCATCGCGCATCAGAAAAGCGAAGATGCATGCAGCGAGAATCGCGAGTTCCTCGGCAGAAAGCGCGAAGAGATTGCCCGAAATCGTGATGTACGACATTCCGAGCGCGATAATGCCTGTGATTGAGGCCGCGCGGATCACGACCAACAGATTTTCCAACGTCAGAAAGCTCGGCGTCGTGAGGCCGCCAATCGCCAGCAGCGCTACAATTCCCAATCCCATGAACAGGAAGCCGCGACGTCGGCGAGCGGCAGCCGGTCCCTCCGCCGCCGATTCCTCGTTCTGCGCGAAGCGTTGGAGCAGATCGGCGATCATGCTGCCTGCTCTCCAAGATCCAGGGCTTGCGGATGGGTCACGTCCCGCAACAAGTCGGAGTGCCCAATCTCGCTTGCTGACGCGATCCGCACGACATGCCCACGAAAGAATGTAGCGACTGTATCCGCCAGCCCCAGCACTTCCTGATTGTCGGACGACGCGAATATGATTGCTAGACCCTGGTCGGCCAGCTTGCGGAGGTGACGATAGATCTCCGCCCGAGCGCCGACATCCACTCCGCGGGTCGGCTCTTCGACAAGGAGAATCGCAGGCTCAATCCCCAGCCACTTGGCGAGCGCGACCTTTTGTTGATTTCCACCGGAGAGCTTGCCAGCGTGGCTGCTCAATCTTGCGAGATTGATCTCGAAAAATTCTGCGAGGCGACGCGACACCTCGTTCTCGCGCCTCCGGCTGATCAGTCCCGCGGCGGAAACCTTGTCAATCGAGGGCGCAGTTAAATTCTCGGTTAGCTTGCGGACCGCAAAAATTCCGTCTCGCTTTCTGTCCTCCGAGCAATATGCGATCCTGCTGCGGATGGCGTCACGCATGTCGCTGAACTTCAATTCCTCCCCTTTGAGCAGAATTGACCCGGCTGTCGGCCGAGTTACGCCGGCCACCGCACGCGCGATGGCGTTGGCTCCGCTGCCAAGCTGCCCGGCAAGTCCAAGGATCTCGCCTGCGCGCAAGTCAACCGATATCGACCGGGACAGGCCTGGAGCAAGGAGGTCCCTGATCGACAAGACCACAGGACCAAACTTTTCCGCGCGCTCAGGGAACATCTGCTCGAGACGTCTACCGAGAAGTCGTTCGATCAACGCGTCGACGCTGAGATCTTTGACGGCGATCGGTTCAAAGCTCATTCCATTGCGGAAGATTGTAACTCGGTCTGCGATTTCGAAGACTTCTCCCAACCGGTGCGTGACGTAGATGATCGAGCGACCTTCGTTCGCCAGCTTGGTCACGACTGACGTAACCTTTTCGATCTCCACGTCTGATAAGGCGGCGGTTGGCTCGTCAAGAATAAGAATGCGGGCGTTGCGCGAAAGCAATCTCGCGATCTCGACGAGTTGCCTATGCGCAACAGAAAGCTTGCCGGCGCTTATCCAGGGGTCAATATCCCCGAGCCCTACCAACTCCAAATAGGGTTTGACGCGTTGGGTCAAAGCGTTGCGCGTCCAGACCGGATTCGTCGATCGACCCCCGAGGCAAATATTTTCCGCAACGGACAAGGCTGAAATGATGCTGAGTTCCTGCGTCACGTAAGCGACGCCCGCCTGGAGAGACTGCGTGGGAGTCCGCAGGCGTGCCGGGCGTCCATCGATTTCAATCTGACCGGAGTTGGGATGTTCGAGCCCGGCAAGAATTCTTCACTAGCGTGCTCTTGCCGGCGCCGTTCTCGCCGAGCAACGCCATGACCTCGCCGCGACGAAGTCCAAAATCGACTCCCTTAAGCGCTGCGACGGACCCGTAGCTCTTTGCCAAACCAGACACGCGTAGGACAAGCGAGCCGTCGTTCACCAAACCATCTCCGGACACAAACGATCGCTTCGCCCGCCGCCGACGCGACGGGCGAAGTCCTTTTTCCGGTCAGTAGTTGCAGAGCTCCTTGAAGGTCCAGCCCCAGAGCCTGAACTTGTCGAGATCAGCTTGGGTGTTGCCGACGGCGGGGTTCGGGATGAAGTTGAACCGCGAAGGGGCTCCGTCGTCCGATGGTTTGGTGTCGGCGGTCGCCTCCAGGTAAAGCTTGCCGTCGTTCACCTTGCCCGTCTTCAGATACTTATGCAGCGTCTGAACCGACTGCCAACCCTCGAGGAAGGCTGCCTGGACGCCGGTCCCGACGAGGCTTCCGGACAACAGGTCGGACGTGTCGCCGTGGCAGGTTCCGCCGACCACCAGAACGTCCTTGCCCGGGGTCTTCCCGGCTTCCTTGAGGGCCTGGATCACGCCGGCCCCGACGCTGTCGCTCTCGGTGTAAACCCAGGTGATCTCGTCCTTCTTCGGCGGGATCAATTGGGAGGCAACCTTATATCCCTCCTGCTGCATGAACCCGGCCGGCTCTTGCTGGATGACCTCAAGCTTGCCCTTCACCGCTTCGGTGAAGGCCTTGGCGCGGTCCGCGCCTGCGGAATAACCTGCAGGGAAGGTGAAGATCATGCCCTTGCCGCACTTTACCGTGGTCGACTTCGCGCAGGCGTCGAGCAGCATTTTCGCAGCTGTCTTCGCGTTCAGGAAGTCGTCAACACCAGCGTAAGCCGTCCAGAATTTTTCCGTCCCCTCAATCGGGTACTGATTGGTGAAGATAACCGGCTTGCCGGTCTGCGAGAGAGCGCGCAGTGAGCCGGTGCCTGCCGCGTTGACGTAGGGCCACCAGATAAAGCCTGCGACCTCCTCACCGGAAGCGAGTTCCTGCTGGACCTGCGAGTCCTGCTCGGCCTGGTCGCGGCTCAATTCGATGATCTTGATGTCGTAGCCGAGGTCCTTGGCTTTGGCCTTCGCTCCCTGCTGCCACTGGGCGAGATAGTTGTCCGTGCCGGGCGGCATGAAGACGACGATCTTCTCGGCTGCAAAGGCGGACGTCGCAACGAGGCCGACCGAGAGGGCCAGCGCCGCCGCTGCCGCGACCTTCCCCATAAGAGAGGCCGAGCTATTCGAGTTCCGTAAGTCCGTCATCGTTTCCTCCGCACGTACGCCCTCGCGTCAAAGCGAAGGTCGACAAGACAGTTTCGGCGCATTGCCCAGACATTCGGGTTCTTCGCCTGCAGACCGCCGTCTCGGGTGTCCGCAAATCGCCGATCGCCATCGCTCATCTTGGCCGCAACTTCCATTCGGACGCAGCCGGAATGATATTCAATTCGGATATTTTCTGCGCGCGAGAGGGACGCTTTTAGCGCGCGGCTGGCTCATCTGTCCAAACTCGACATCTCGGGAATTGGGGCCTGCAGCACCCCGTGTCATTTTTAAAGGAAAGTCAGCAAACGCAGGCGAGGAAATTGAGCGAGGCGCTCCAGGCCTACGACTATATCGTGATCGGCGGTGGCTCTGCCGGCTGCGCGGTGGCAGGGCGGCTCGCGGAGGCAAACGCGTCCGTGCTGTTGCTGGAGGCGGGCGGACCAGCTTCGAATTCCTGGATCCATGTTCCGCTCGGATACGCGAAGCTTTACGCGAATCCGAGCGTGAATTGGTGCTATACAAGCGAGTCCGAACCGCATCTCAACAATCGCAAGCTCTTTCAGCCACGAGGGAAGGTTCTTGGGGGAACGGGCGCGATCAACGGCATGATCTATATGCGGGGTCAGCCGCAGGACTTCGACAATTGGGCGGCGCAAGGGTGCGTCGGCTGGGGCTGGGACGATGTGCTGCCGCACTTCAAGTCCTGCGAAGACCAGGAGCGCGGACCTGACCCTTATCATGGCTCCGGCGGCCCGGTGTCCGTATCCGACCTTCCGTCCAAGCATATGCTCGGCGAGGCCTTCCACGCCGCCTCCGAGAAGCTCGGCGCCCCACGCAATCCTGACTTCAACGGAGCGACACAACTCGGCACTGGCTATGTCCAAACGACGACACGAAGGGGTCGGCGATGGACCACCGCTTCAGGGTATCTCCGCGGGCGCGCAAGGCACAACATCGACATCAAACTGAATGCTCTGGTCACACGGCTCGTCATCGAGGGCAAGCGTGCGGTAGGAGCGATTTGGCGGGATACAAGCGGACGACACGAAGCGCGGGCGCGGCGAGAGGTGGTCCTGTGCTGCGGCGCGTTCAATTCGCCGCAGCTCTTGCACCTTTCGGGGATCGGCCCGCCTGAACTCCTCAAGGCCAAGGGCATCGAAGTCGTTCACGAGCTGAACGGCGTCGGCGAAAACCTCCAAGACCACTTCGGGATCGGCTTGCAATTCCGGTCGACGCGCCGGACTACCGTCAATGACCTCTACAACAATCGGGCGAAGGGCGGGTTGCAGTTGCTTCGCTACCTACTCTTTCGGACCGGCCCTTTCGCTGACAACGGCAACTACTCGAACACCTTCATCCGCAGTTCGCCTGATATTGCGACGCCAGACATGATGGTGACCTTCATGGCCTGGTGCACTCAAGAGGACCTCACGCCTTTTCCATTCTCCGGCTTCACAATTCTTGCCGAGCACATGCGGCCGGAGTCCCGCGGATATGTTCGCGCGCGTAGCGCCGACCCCGCTGACCCGCCCGAGATTCGGTTCAACTTCTTCAAGTCTGAGGCCGACCAAAGAGCCGCGCTCGCGGGTTTCAAATTCGCACGAAAAATCTCACAGACTCCGCCGATGTCCGATTGCGTCGAGAAGGAGGTCGCTCCGGGCCCCAGCGTCGGCGATGATGAGGAGATCGTCGCCTATTGCCGCGAGGCGGGCTTGTCGCTCTTGCACTCGGTCGGCACCTGCAAGATGGGGGTCGGTCCTCACGCCGTCGTCGACCCTCGGCTCCGGGTTATTGGGCTCGATGGCCTGCGGGTCGTTGATGCATCGATCATGCCGCGAATCGTGACCGGCAACACCAACGCCGCCGCCATCATGATCGGTGAAAAGGGAGCGGCGATGATATTGGAAGACGGCCGACGCTAACGCAAAGGCGCCCTGCTGCGTTTGGCGGGGAAGCCGCCCGTCGCCCAAACTCTCTCTAGACGATGCTCCGGATTGTTCCGCCGTCAACTCCCCACACCGACGAGGTCACAAACGACGCCAGGCTCGAGGCCAGGAAGACGATGACGTTTGCGACTTCTTCCGGATCGCCAAGGCGTTTCAGCGGCATCTGCCGCAACGATAGTTCGTGCTCAACCGCCTCCTTGGGAGGCATTTTGTGGAAGGCCGCCATCGTGTCGGCGAAGCCGCCTGGCTTCGACCAGAACGGAGTCCAGACCGGCCCCGGCGCCACTGCATTGACGCGGATGTTTGGACCCTCGGAGCGCGCGAGGCCCTTTGTCAGCGCGAGCACGGCCGCCTTGGATACGGAATAGTCGGTCGGCACCGGCTCCGGCTGCCGGGCCAAGTCCGACGCATTGTTCACAATAACTCCCCTGCCGCGTGCGCGCATTCCCGGCAGCACCAAGCGCGTGGTACGAACGTAGCTCATGAAGTTGAGCTGAAGCGTTTTTTCCCAATCTTCATCTGTGAGCTGGTCGAAAGTCCGGACGAAGCCCGAACCGACATTGTTGACCAGCACGTCGACGCGGTCGACATTGCCCCCGAGCGCGGCGACGACACCGGTCTTTACTCCCTCTCCCATGCTCAAGTCGCCGATTCCGAAGGTCGCCTCACCCCCCAGTTTCTTGATCTCCGAGCAGAGGCTTTCCGATTCCGTTTTGGCGATGTCGACGATCGCCACTCGGCTGCCCTCTTTTGCGAAGGCCAGAGCGGCGGCGCGACCGATGCCCGTTGCGCCGCCCGTAATGAGAACAGACTTTCCCTTCAGATCCGTCTGCATTTTTGTTTTCCTCCCGATAGTTCGGTTCAGACCCGATCTGCGACCTTGGCGAACTGCGCCATCGCTCCTTTGAACGACCGCTCCGCCTGCTCACGGAGAGGCAGCTTGCGATAGGCCTCGTTGATGATCTCGACACCGTAGAAGCTTCTGAACCCTGCTCGCTCCACGGCGTCGATGAACGCGGGGCAGTCGAAGCTTCCTTCGCCGGGGTAGAGGCGATGGTACAACGTATCCTCCCATAGCGTGCCCTTTAGCTCCGCAGCGGCATCGTCCAGTTCGACCGAGTTGATCATCGTCGCGGGAAGCGTCTTGATCTTCTCAAAATCAATGTCACCCCGCACGAAATGCCAGATATCGAGGCAAAGGCCGCCGTTGGGCTCTCCCGCGCGCTCAACGATCGCCCTTGCTGTCTCGAGCGTTCGCACGTTGCTCATAGGCAGGATTTCCATCGCGATCGTCGCCCCGACCTGTTGGGCGTCCTCGCACACGCTGGCGAAGGCGTCTCCCATCTTCGCCACGTCGTACTTATCGGTCCACATCTCGCCCGCGCATTTGATGTCGCGGGCGCGAAGTTCGTGAGCCGCCTCAAGCAGATCCTTGCGGATCCGATCCGACTTCGCCTTCTTCTCGCCGGTTTCGAACCAGTCTCCGAGAAACTCGACCTCGATATGGACGATCCCGTGGTCGTCGAACAACCGCTTCATCGCCGGGTAGCCGATCGATTTGGCGTTGTGGACGAAATCCTCATGAACGAGGCCAAGGCCGGTATATCCCGCCGCGGCTGCTGCCTCGACGCGCTCGCGCAGCGGAAACGTCGCTATTTCCGACGGCCCCATCGCGAAGCAATCGCCGGCGAGGGTCCAATATCCGGCGAGCAGTTCGATCTTGCGTGTCATCAATCAGACCCTCGGAGACGCTCCGGTTTGATGAGTGTGAACTTCCGGACTTGGCGCGTCGCAGCCGCGCCCGAGCAACCCGGTCCAGCACAAAGCCTCGCGGACCATGTCAGAAACGCCGGCGCTCGCCCTTGCGGGCGCGAATCCACTAGCGCCATTGGCGTCAACCTCCCGTCTGTCTTGTCACAACGTGCCGCAGCTCGAGCGTCAGCGACCGCCGCACCCCTGTTCGCCGCATTTTGCAGCGGCCGAGTCCGCACCGATACGACGCAAATATCCAAAACGGATGTTGCGTTCTTTGCACGTGAGGAGACGCCTCCGAGGACGCCGCCGCCGGTTGATCAACGCGCGGCCAAAAAGAAGAGAGAAACGTCTCGCTCCTCTTTGGTCGCTTCTCGACGCTTGGACACCGGCGCGAGATCAGTACTTATGGGCGATCGGCAGCTCCTCCGCCGGGAAAAGCGTGATGACGGTACAGCCTTTGTCGGTGACGACGACTTCCTCCTCGATCCGAGCAGCGGAATAGCCGTCCGTCGCAGGACAATACGTTTCGAGCGCAAAGACCATCCCGGTTTTGATCTCCATCGGATTTTCGAGACTGACCACCCGACTGATGATCGGCCGCTCATGCAGCGCCAGACCGAGACCGTGCCCGAACTGAAGTCCGAAGGCGGACAATTCGTCCGGGAAGCCAAGGCTCTCTGCGGTCGGCCAGACCTTCGCAACAACGTCAGTCGTGACGCCAGGCTTGATCAGGTTGATCGCGTTGTCGAGCCATTCGCGGCATTGCTTGTACGCGTCGTATTGGGCGGGAGTTGCGCGGCCCAGGTTGAAGGTGCGGTAATAGCAGGTGCGATAACCTTGATAGCTATGCAGGATATCGAAGAACGCCTGATCACCCGGCCGGAAGATGCGGTCGGTGAAATTGTGCGGATGAGGATTGCAGCGCTCGCCCGAAATGGCGTTGATCGCCTCCACATCGTCCGACCCGAGCTCGTAAAGCAGCTTGTTGGACAATGCGACAATATCGTTCTCGCGCACGCCAGGCTTCAGCTCCTCCCAGATCATATGGTACACGCCGTCAACCATACTGGCGGCCTGGTTCAGCAGCTGGATTTCGTCGATGTTCTTGATCTCGCGCGCGCTAAGCATGATCTGCTGGCCATCGACGATCTTCAGGCCCGCGTCCTGCAACGCGAAGAACATAGCGGTCTCCGCGTAGTCGAGCCCGACCGGCATGTCGGCGACGCCTGCATCGCGGAGGAGGCCCGCAATTTCCTCCGCATAGCGCTTCATCAGTCCGAAGGATGGCGGGATCGTTCCGCGCATGCCGACCACGCCCGCGCGGCAGCGGTCGGGATCAAGCCAGTCGCAGTATAGTTTGTGATGCACGGCGGCCGAGCCGAAGTCCCACACATAAGGCTCTTCGTCGCCGGCCAGCAGAGCGAAGCGACACATCTTGTCGCGCTCCCACTCGCCAATCTTTGTGCCGGTCACATATCGGATGTTGTTCACGTCAAAAAGCAGGAGCGCGCCGCAGCCGGATTCTTTAAGGGCCGCCTTTGCGCGCGAGAGGCGATACTTGCGGAGGCGGTCATGATCGACTCTGCGCTCGAAGTCGACAGCGGTGTGGCCAAGAGCCGGTATGTGCTTGTCCCACCGCCATCGGGGGTCTCTGTCCTCCGGACGGAGGATGCGGGGGGAAAGCGCGTTCGTCATCACGTTCATTGATTCTCTCCTTCTGCGTCAGGATTTCTTTTGCTGGGATCGGAAGTAGGACAGCGAGCAAGCATCGATCCGTTAAGCACCCGCGAGCCTTCTCGGTCGTACCCGCGCGGCTTCGCATGGCGCAATCAGCGCATCGGCGCGGGCCTGCGCCTTGCGTAGGGCTTCGCGCGGCGTGCAAAGACCTCGAAGCATCGCATGCAACTCTTCCCCGCAAATCTGGATAAGTCCTGAAATTTGCGGGGCCGGCGGGCGCGGCCAGAATTGGAGCTCGTCTCGCCACGACATCGCGTCGACCGCCTCGAAGATGGGCGAGAGTCGCCTGACCTCGGGATCGGCGCCAACGGAATATCGAGGAGAGGTGCGGCTGCCGTTGAGTACAAACAGCTTTTGCGCCTCACGCGAAGTGAAGGCGACGAGCGCCTCGATGGTGTCGCATCGCCGCTCCGGCGCTATATTGGCGGGCACGCCGAGCACATATCCGCCGACGGTCGCGATCGGACACGCTCCGGGAGCCGCAGGATGCGAAAGATAGCCCGTCTGGCCGTTGGCGGGAGACGCCCGATCGAGCTCGACGTAAGGCGCAAGCGCGGTGTAGCAGTAGGCCATCGCGACACGACCAGTCGCGTAGGGGCGGATACGCTCGTACCACGCCATCGAGAGGATGTCGGGCGGCGAATAGGCCATAAGCGCACGCAGATATTCGGCCGCCTCGAGTGCGAGCGGCGTGTCGATCGTCGCCCGCAGGGTATTGACCACACTGGGATCCGGATCGAAACCACGCTCCGTCCGCCTCAAGTTCACGACTGGCTGTCCAAAGTCGCCGCAGACCATGAGGAATGTGTGGCCGAGCGGCGTGCCGCGCGCAGCATTCCAGGCGACGCCGAACCGACCTGCGGCAGGCCGATGAAAGTGTCGGGCCGCTGCGAGAACGTCATTTGTTGTGCGCGGTGAGTCGAGCCCAGCCTCCGCAAAGAGGTCGCGTCGATAAAATAAAAGCTCGGGAGTAGTCTGGCTCGGCACGCCGTAGGGTCGCCCGCGCCAGTGAGCAGCGCGCCAGCCCACTGGATGGAAATCGGCAGTGTCGAGCCGTTCGACATCCATAAGTGAATCGAGGGGGAGAAGAATGCCGCGTTCGGCGAATTCGCCTATCCAGGGCAGATCAACGGCGATGATGTCATAGCGGCTCGTTCTGCGCTCTGCGTTGTTCAGCGCCTCTTCGCGCAGCGAGTTGATCGAAAGCGCCCGAATGTGGATCGGCGCGCCGACCACTTGCTCGAACTGCCGCTTCATGTTGTCCATGACCATGAAGGTCGGATCGGCGTGGACAAGGACTCGGACTCCGCCCGGCAGGACCAAAGGTCGCGGAAGGACACGAGGCGGATGAATATCGGCGCTGGTGCGATAGCTACCGAGGAAATAGTCCTGGTGGGAAACTCGCGCTTCCTCGCCGAAACGACGGCAAGACATTAGGCGCACACGGGTGGCCATTGCGGCCACCGCATCGACAAGCTTCTGGCTGGGGTGGACTGAAAAGCTCCGGCCGGAACGGCTCCGCGCCCTTCGTTCGAGCAGGCCGGCCGCATCCATCTCATTGAGCCGCCGCATCGCAGTCGCGTATGGGACGCCGGAGCTAGCGACGAGGGAGGTCTGAGTAACCGGCCTCGCGTCAAGATGGGCGCGGACGAGGCTTATCGCCATGGACAAATAGGGATTTGGCGCATCAAGTTCGAGTCCTGCGCCGAGCTCGCCGGTAAGGGATTCAAGGAAGTCCAGTTCAACGCGAATGTCTTCGCCGTCATGAGCAAAGAAAGCTTGGCCCCGAGGTTGCACGGCGCGCCCGCATTGCGCCTCAATGCCCGAAGTTCGATGGTGTTCCTCGCGCATTCTACTTTTTCTTATACGGGTTCAGGACCCTCGGAGACGCAGGCGGACGGAGATCCAAAACCGCCGAAGCAGTCGCAGGTTACGACGCCGGCACGGCTCCCGTTGCGAATTTTATACTCACATTGAACAAAGCGCACGCGCCACCATCCGATCACTCTGAACATTTGGGGGTCTGTTCGACTGTCCCCTTTCATGGTCTGAACGGTGATAGGCGTTTCGGGAAGAGATGCAGTGAGGGAGGAAGGTCCGGTGGGCAGAATTGACGGAAAGGTGGCGCTCGTCTCGGGCGCAGCGCAGGGCATCGGTCGCGCAGTCGCCGAGCTCTTCGCCGAAGAAGGCGCAATAGTCTACGCGGGCGACCTCAAGACCGTCACACGCGCCAAAGGGATCGAGCCGCTGACGCTCGATGTGACCAAGCCCAAAGACTGGAAGAGCGCAGTCGACGAAATCACCGCCAAGCACGGCCGAATCGACATTCTCATCAACAACGCCGGTATCGTCCGAGCCTACGGCCAGGTCGCAGACACCGAACTCGAAGACTTCAACGCCGTGGTCTCCGTCAATCTCACCGGGACGTTCCTCGGTATGAAAGCTGTGCTGCCGATCCTGCGCAAGGCTGGCAAAGGGTCGATCGTGAACTTCTCTTCCATCTGGGGAAATGTCGGAGTTGCCGGCGCGGCCGCTTACAGCGCTGGCAAGGGCGGCGTCCGCAACCTGACCAAGAACGCCGCGATCAGCTATGCCCCCGAAAACATCCGGGTGAATTCCGTTCATCCCGGCCTCATTCGCACACCCCTAGTTGAGGCCCAGTCGGACGAGATGAATGCGGGCATAATCGCTGCGACCCCGATGGGACGTATGGGAACCCCGCGCGAAGTCGCCAATGTCTGCCTGTTCCTGGCGAGCGACGAGTCGTCCTTCGTCACGGGCAGCGAGCTCGTGGTCGATGGCGGCTATCTCGCGCAATAACCATGGTTGAGGGAAGGATCTCGGACATGAGTGAGGCGCCTAAAATCAGCGCCGCGCTGCCGGCGCTCGTGGTCGTTTCAGGAACTGCGTCGGGGCTCGGCACGCACATTGCACGACAGCTGGTCGATTGCGGCGTCGCCACGATCGGCGTCGACATCGCGCCGCAACCGAAAGCGCTCGAACACAAGCTCTATCACCATGCCCAAGGCGATGTTGCGGAGGAGAAGGTCTGGGCGGCCGTTGTCGCTAACATCAAGACGGCCGCGCCCAAGACAATCGGGTTGATAACCTCCGCTGCAATCCTCGAAGTGGGCACAATTCTAGATTTTGACAGAGTAGCGCTCGAGAAGACGATGGCCGTGAATTTCGTCGGAACAGCGCTTGGCATGCGCGCGCTGCTGCCACTCATGATCGAGCGCGGGGGCGGACCGATTGTAGCAGTGGCCAGCGTCAACGGAACCCTCGCTGAGCAGCAGCTCGCGGTCTACAACGCCTCAAAAGGCGCCGTGCGGCAGCTTGCGCGGACGGTCGCCATGGATCATGCCCGGCAGGGAATTCGCGCCAATGTTCTCAGTCCCGGCGCCATGCTGGCGGGGCTGTTCGAGCGGCATATGAAATCAGCCCGAGACCCGGAAAAGTTTCAGGCGATACGGGCCGCGCGCCAGCCCGCCGGCAAAATCACTGATCCGGGCGACGTCGCAAAGGCAGGTCTGTTTCTGCTGTCGGACGCTTCGGCGGCGTTGAATGGTGCAGAAATCATCGCGGATGGCGGCCTTACGACGAGCTTCGACTTTCGCACAGGGAGCGAAGGCGCCTCGGTCTGAGAACAGACTGGGCCCCGGCCCCTCTCTGGATTGGAGATTGGGTGCGCAATATCTCGCTAGGCGTCTGTCTCCACTGACGCAGAGTTCTCATAGCTGAGGCAATGTTAGCGGACCGCTCAGCCGAGCGGCGCGGCTAATGGCCTGTGCGGAAAGGAATGGCGGCGAGGGGGCGACTCCGGGCGCTCGTCACCGCCAGCACTTAGCCATCCGAGGTCCCTTTAATCGTTCGCCCAATGCACTCTGTCGACACGCGCCTGAAGTTGTTCACTTTGGATAAGAATCGCAGTGCCAGCCTCAGTCACATGCGCGACGTTTAGGCGTTCGGTCGGACTAACGCCGGCGCATCTTATACAAGCAATGGGAGGAGCGCATGATGCGCCATGGTTGTGCCTTGAGCCGATGGGCCGCCATCCTTTTTTCTATGGTCGTGGGCCTGTTAGCGCCTTCGGGGCAGGCCGAAGAGAAGAAGCCGCTCATCATCTCCTTCAACGGACCTGCTGGGGAAGCTTATATCGGCAAGTTCATCAAGGGCATCAAAGCGACCGCCGCCCAGAATGGCTACGACATCGAGGTCTACGAGAACCAGTTCAACCAGGCCGAGCAGGCCCAGCAGGTTCAGCAAGTGCTCGCCGCTGGAAAGAAGCCTGACGTCTTCCTGTGGTGGCCGTCGGACGCTACAGCGGGGCTCGGGTCCCTGCGTGCGCTCTACAAGACGGGTGTTCCAGTCCTCAAGATCAATCAGCTTCCGAACGATCAGGACAAGAAATACATCTTCGGCTACGCAGGCCCGGACGATCGCCTTCGCGCCGCAAACGCCGGCAAGATGATGGTGGAGGCGGCGAACGCGAAGAAGGCGGCAGGCGGCAAGGGCTTCAACGTCATCGTTCTCGCCTACCCGCACTCTTATGGAGGTTACAATCTCTCGATCAACGCCTTCAAGGATGCGATCAAAGGCTCCGACCTAAACATCATCGGCGACGTGGATGAGGGATTCGGGCCTGCCAATGGATACAAGGGCGCCGCGAAGCTGATCGCCAAGGTCAAAGATCAGGGAATTGACTTCGTCTACGGCATGGACGACGCGATCCTGACAGGCGGCATCAAGGCCCTGGAAGAAGCCGGCTACAAGATGGGCGATCAAGTCATCGCAGTCGGCACGGTTTGCAACGGCGACAAACAGCTCATCACCGAAGGCAAGGAATACGGGACGACGCTTCAGGCGCCGCTCCTCGAGGGCCAACTGGCCGTTAAGATGGTCACCGAGTATCTCAAGACGAAGAAGCTCGAGAACTACCTCAACTTCACGCCCAATCCGCCCATCACCAAGGCTAACGTCAATTCCGCGACGCTCGAGGGATACGACGGCAAAATCTATCCGATCGATGAGCTGTGCTCGGGCGCCTGGGGCAAGTGAGGCCGGATCGTAGCTTGCTCGCGGGGTCCTCCTCCCCCTCGCGAGTCGGAAGAGGCCTACCGGCCTCTTCCCTTTTTTCGAGGGTCGCGCCCCAGCCGACCGTGCGAGTTTGAGGGCATGGAGCCCGTCCTCCGCCTCGCACAAATTTCGCGTTCGTTCGGAGCCATCCAGGCCCTAAGAGACGTGAATTTCGAACTTGCGCCGGGCGAAGTGATGGGCCTGGTGGGGGAGAACGGCGCCGGCAAGTCCACACTCGTCAAGATCATCAGCGGCTTCGACGATGGTTATTCCGGCGAGTTCTATCTCTCTGGCCAATCGGTGCGTTTTCATGCCGCGGCGAGAGCGGAACGGGCCGGCATCGCGATCGCGCAACAGGAACTGAGTCTCGTCCCCGCGATGACGGTCGCGGAGAACATCTTTCTCGCGGGACACAACGTCTCGACCTTCGCCTCGCGCAACGGCCTTGCGGCTCGAGCCAAGCCGCTGCTTGAAGAGGTCGGGCTCGAACGCCTGAACCCGAACATCCGGGTCGAGCGCCTGTCGGTCGGCGAACAGCATCTTGTCGAAGTCGCTCGCCTGATCGGCCACGATCCGCGCGTGCTGATCCTCGATGAGCCAACGGCCGCGCTTGGCGAGTCGGATAGCGAACGGATCCTGGACATGGTGCGTCGCCTCGCGCGGCGCGGGAAGTCGATCATCTATGTCAGCCATCGTCTCGATGAAATCTTCAAGCTCTGCGACCGCATCACCGTCATGCGCGACGGCGTCAGCCAGGAGCCGCGTAGGGCGGCCGACCTCACCGTGAACGCGCTCGTCGAGCTCATGCTCGGGCGGAAGCTTGGAAACATGTTCCCCGAGCGTCGTGCGCTCCGCTTGCGTGAACTCTGCCTTGCGGCAAAGAATTTATGGCCCGACGCGCTCGTTGAGCCCGTCGAATTCAAGGTCTATCGCGGCGAAATCCTCGGCCTCGCCGGTCAACTCGGAAGTGGCGCTGGAGACATTCTCGCCGCAATTGCCGGAGCCGGCAAAACTCGCGCGGGCAATATCGAAGTCCGTGGCGCGGGCTTCGCTCCGAAGCGGCCGAGAGACGCCATCGCGCAAAAGATCGGTTACTGCTCGCCTGACCGCAAGCTCGACGGCCTCTTCCTCGGCCGTCCGATCATGGAAAATCTGACATCTCCGGCGCTTGAGACGATTTCGACCTATGGCTGGAACTTCGGCGGGCGGGAAAAAGCCCGTGCGCGCGCGCTGGCCGCTTCCTTCACCATCGACCCGTCGCGCATCGGTCAGGAGGCAGGCGTGCTTTCGGGCGGGAATCAGCAAAAAGTCGCGCTCGGGAAGTGGCTGGCGATTGCCCCGGAAATCATCTTGGTGAACGAGCCGACGCGTGGCGTCGACGTCGGCGCCAAGGCGGAAATTTATCGGAAGCTGCGAGACCTGAGCGATTCCGGCGCCTCGATCGTCGTCGCGTCGACCGACCTTCAAGAGATCGCTTATCTGCCAGACCGCGTCCTGACGTTCTACAAAGGGCTGCAGATCAGCGAGCTCGAAGCGAGCGAGATCTCGACCGAGCGTATCCTCAAGGACATCACCGATCCCTTTAACGAAACGCACCTCTAGGCCGACTGTCGAGCGATGTCCCTCACCGAGATCAAGAGCCACGGCCCCATCTTTGGGCAGCGAGCTCGCGCTCGGTTCTCCCACGACGTTCGTCCTCATCGCGTTCTTGCTCGTCGTTCTGCTGTTAGGCGCTTTAACGACGCCCAATTTCTTGACCCTGTTCAACGCGAAAACGATCATCCGGGACGCCGCCCTCGTTGGCATCATGGGCGTCGGCCTGACTTTCGTCACCCTCTCGGGAAACTTCTTTCTGCTCTCGATGAAGGAAATCGCCGCCCTCTGCATCATCATTTTTGCGATGGGAATGTCGCGTGGCTATGAGTTCGGCCTGTCTCTTCTGGCGACCATGGCGGTCGCGGTCGCCGCAGGCGCCCTACAAGGATTGTTGATTGGCCTCGGCGGCAATCCCATCGTCGTCACCCTGGGCGCCGCCGGCCTTCTCTACGGCGTGGCCTCCTGGTGGAGCGACAACCTCGTGGTCGCTTTCACTCGGCCAAACGGCGCCGAGTGGCTCGGCACGGGCTCGACCTTCGGCCTCCCGAACATCACGGTCGGCTTCATCGTCATCGCCGTGGTCGCGGAGATCGTTCTGCGCTACACGAATTTCGGGCGCGAGGTCTATCTCATCGGGTCGAACCGCGCAGCAGGAAGGGCGACCGGTCACGAGAATCTGCCGATGGCGATCAAGGTTTGCGTGATCGCGGCAGTTTGCAGCGGGTTCGTCGCAGTCGCCTTTGCGGCGCAGATCTCGAGCGCACAGGCCAATTACTTCTCTTCGGAGTTCGGGTCGTCGGGCGACATGACAATGTCGGTCATTGCGACGGTGATGGTCGGCGGAAACGCGATCAACGGCGGATTCGGATCGGCGCTGCGCACAAGTCTCGGCGCAATTTTTATTTCCATAGTCGACAACATGATGGTCTTGCGCGGCTTCACGAGCGGCCCGCGGATCTTTTCGGTCGGCCTGATCATCGTTCTCAGCATAGTCGTGTTCGCAGCGGCGCGCCGCGGAAGGAGGACCGTCGAATGAGCGCAATGACATTGGGGCGGGCGGCGCGCTCCTTGTCGACCTGGATCGCCCACAATGCCGATCTCAGCTTTGCAATCCTATTGGCGGTTAGCGTCTATACGTATTTCGCGCTGACCAACGGATTGTTCGCGACCCACAACACCGCCTTCGCGATTCTCGAGCGGTTTGCCGTCCTCGGACCGGTCGCTCTCAGCCTGACCTTGTGTATCATTGCTGGTGAGATCGACCTTTCTGTCGGATCGAACGCTGCGCTCACCGCCGTTATCGTGGTCCGCTACGCGGACTCGTTCGGAGCCGTGAGCTCGATTGCGCTCGGGCTCACGATCGCCACGCTGATCGGCGTGGTGCAAGGATTCCTCATTGCGTATTTCAGAGTGCGAGCCATCGTGCTTACGGTCGGCACTCTGATGCTGCTCCGTGGCGTCGCGCTGTTTGTCGCGCAAGAAAAGACGGTGTCGCTGACTGACTTCGACGTGCCCGACTTCATCCAGATGCGTATTCTGCACTATTTCTCGCTCGCGAGCCTTCTCACCATCGCTCTTTTCGTCGTGGTCGGGCTGTTCATGGCCTATACGAAATACGGACGGGAGGTCTATGCCATAGGCGGCGCGCGAAAAGAGGCGCTCGCCGCTGGCATTGGGCTTCGGCGACCGATGGTCATCATCTTTGCGATCTCAGGTTTTTGCGCCGGCCTTGGCGGCGCAGTCATCGGATTGCGCTCGGGAACGGCGCAGGCGCTCGGCCTCCAGTATTTGCTGCTCTCCGGCACGGTCGCCGCGTTCATCGGCGGCGTCTCGATTCTCGGCGGAAGGGGCGGCGCGATCGGCGCCGCGATGGGGACGTTAACTGTCAATTTTCTGGGCACCGGCCTGGTCTTCAATGTGACGCCGGCCTACATCGTTCAGCTATGCCTTGGGGTGCTGCTGATTGTGGTCATCATGTTCCAGACCGGCTCACATCTGCTCGACCTCTATCAAAAGCGCCAAGCGCTTCTCACGGAATCCGATCAGCGAAGGGTCGAGCTTAGGCCAAAAATCGCTCGCTTCCGCGATGGCGCTTCAGTCGCGCCCGGCCCTGTTCCACGGTCATAGGCGTTTTTCGGCGCCGGGAACTCGCGCACAGAGTTCATCGCAAACGATTTGCTTCGGCTCCGCATTCCGATCAGGGTGCGCGGCAAGCAACCTATGTAAGGAATGTTGTGGTGGATTCGCCTATGAGCCAGAGCGACAAGCCGGCGGAGCGGCCCCGTCTCAACATCCGGGACGTCGCTCGCGCGGGGAAGATCTATTCGTTGGCCGTCGATCGCTTTCCGGGCATGCCGCTCTTTCCCGGTCACCCTCCGTTTCAGGTGCTGACGTATCGATCTCCTCAGGGAATTCGAGTGTCGGGGGCTCAGCCCTGGGGGCCCGGCAATGAGGCCCGGCTCGGCTATATGTGTGAGTACGTCTTAGCGACTTCGCATTCCGGCGCCCATATCGACGCGCTCGCCCATATGACGATCGGCGAGGACGATCATTGGTTCTGCGGCGCGGCCGCCACTCATCTTGGCGACTCTGGTCCCACCGCCGGAGACGCGACCGCCATCCCGCCGATCTGGACGCGCGGCGTTCTGTTTGACGTTCCCCGCCACCGGGGAGTGCAGTCCCTTAGCCGCGGCGAGGCCGTCTCCGCGGATGAACTGAAGATCATCGCGCGAAAGGACGGCCTGGAGCTCGGGCAAGGGGATGTTGCGCTCGTCCGGACGGGGTATCTCTCGCACTGGCCGGACCAAGCCAAACTTGAGGCCCATCGGGGCCCCGGCCCAGATCTGTCGGCGGCCCGATGGTTCGCCGAATGCGGGGCCGTCGCCTGCGGATCGGACACGGAAACTTTCGAGGTCCAGCCGGCGCCGGCGCAAGATCGCGGAAAGCCGAGCAATCCGCAGCCTGTCCACACTCTGCTGCTGATCGAGAAAGGCATATACATCATGGAAAGCCTCTATCTCGAGGAGCTCGCGCGCGATGGTGTTTCCGAGTTCCTGTTTGTGGCTCTGCCGGTGAAGATCCGAGGGGCAACGGGCTCCATGATGGATCCTATCGCCGTTATTTGAAGCTTCCATTCTATTGGCGCGAGATCCTGTTGGGCGAAAGTTTAACTCGTCATCGAGACGGCGCGGCGCGGATGGAACGCCCGGCGCGCGCCCGCGCCGCGGCGCCAAGAGCCGCACAATCTGTTGACAAATCAGGAACGTTGAGTATATATTTCTGCAGAAGAGAACTATGACGGTGAAAATCCGCTTGAAGAAAGGAGAAGCATGGCCGCGAAACCGGCGTTGCGCACAACCGCTGACGCGAGTTGAGCCGGGCGGCGATTTTTTTATTTTTTCGCGTGTAACCCACTGAAAAGTCCCAATTCACAAAAATCGTTGAAAAGAAATGAAAGCAAATTTGCTTTTTCATCTGCTTTCATTTTCTTTCACCGAACTCGCGCTCTGGTTGTCGAAGACGGAGGTCGGGCGGTCATGCGCCGCGCGACCCGACGCCCGGAGCCGTGGATCGCCTTACAGGCGGATCGTCTCCCCGTCCGCCTGAGCCGAGGCGACGACCGCTTCGAAGATCTTGACGTTGTCGTGGAGCTGGGCCGGCGTGAACCGATAGGGCGTCTCGCCGGCGACTGCCGCAGCCCAGGCGTCGAAATTGGCCGTCACCGTGTCGGTCGGCTGAAACGTCGTGACCTCACGGGCCAAGTTCGTTCCCTTGCAGACCGTGACGATGGTGGGCTTGCCCTGGTCCACGTTTCCTTCGCTCACCACCTCCACCCAGCCCTTGTCGCCGAAGACGGTGACGCGGCCGTAGTAGGGGACGCAGGACAGGAGCGTGACCACGCCCCGGACTCCCGACGTGAATTTGACGGTCGCCGTAACAAAATCGGTCGCCGGCGGATCGAAGATCAGGCTCGACGTCTCGGCGCGGACTTCAACCGGCGAGCCGAAGTATGAACAGCAGAGATCCGTCTGGTGGATCCCCGTGGCCGTCATCATTCCAGCCGGCGCATGTCGCGGATCGAGGCGCCAGTTTGAGCGATCGATGTTGCGGAAAAGATCGTGGCTGATGTTGGCGTCAAACAGCAGCGGCTTGCCCAGGACCCCCTCGCCGATCAGTCGCCCGACGAGTTCGAAGCACTCCTCGAATCGTCGCTCGTGACCGACGCCCAGCACCTTTCCGGCCTTTGCGCAGGCTTCAAGCACGCGCGCCGCGCCATCCGCCGTCATCGTCAGGGGCTTCTCGCAGAAAAGCTCCTTGCCCGCGGCCAGAACCTGCAGACACTGCGCTTCGTGCAGCTGGTGGGGCGTCGCCAGGATGACGCCATCAACATTGTTGTCCGTCAGGACGGCATGCAGACTGGAGACATAGCGGACGCCATGATCGGCGAGAAAGTCGTTCGTCGCTTCGGACGCAATAGGATCAACGCCATATACGACCGCGAAACGCGGGCTCTTTTTCAGACAGCTGATGATCTGCTTGCCCCACCACCCAAGACCCGCGACCGCGACGCGCATCGGCATGCTGGTTTGTCTCCAAGTTAGGGAAAGAGCGCCATGGCCGAATCGAAGGAGCGCTTGGCTTGTTCCTTCAAAGGCAGGATCCGATGATCCTTGCTGAGGATCTCCACCGACCAGAAGCTGTCGAACCCTGTCGCCTGGATCGCCTTGACGAACTCTGCCGATCTGAATGAACCTTCTCCTGGCAGAAGGCGGTGGTGCAAAGTGTCGTTCCAAAGTGTGCCCACGATCTCTGACGAGGCGTCGTTGAGCTCGACGGACTTAACGTAGCTCTTCGGCAACGTCGCAACCTCCTCATAGGGGATGCCGCCGCGCGCCATGTGCCAGATGTCGATGCACAGTCCGCCGTTCTCGCGCCCCGCCTTGCTGATGATGGCGTCGGACACTTTGAGATCGCGGATATTGGTGAAAGGAAGCACCTCAATCGCGATCGTCGTCCCTGCCTTTTCTGCGTCTTCACACAGGCTCGCGAAAGCCTCGGCGTAGCGGCCGATGTCGCAGCGCTCCTCGTCGAATTTCCCGCCGATCTTGATGTCCCTCGCCTTCAGTTCGGCGGCGGCTTCCAATAGATCCTTGCGGACGCGATCGGATTCCGCGCGTCTCTCGCCCTCATCAAACCAGTCAATCAGGAACTCCACCTCGAAATGGGCAATGCCGTTGTCGCCGCAGATCCGGCGCATCTCGGGAAAACCGATCTTGTTCCGGACGGCGACGAGGTCCTGATGCACGATGCCAAGGCCGGTAAAGCCAGCGAAGCCTGCCGCCTCGACGCGATCCCGGAACGGGAGCGAGCTCACTTCGGTCGGCCCGTTGGGATAGGTGTCGCCGGCGAGCGTCCAATGACCCGCCAGCAATTCGACCTTGTTGCTCATGGCGCCTCCCGATGCGCAACTCGATGCGCCTCTCCTCTATGTTTCTTGAGTTGGTGAACGGACCGGGAAGAACCCGATCAAGTGGACTAGCTGTCAGAGTACAACAGCGCCAAATGTAGGGCGCGTCAGAATATGACCGAAATGAACATGCGCGCATTTGCCGCGCCGGGGCGCACTGTGAGGCAATCGCTAGTAATATCCGGCTGCGCGCATGACTTTGTCGGCCTCCATTTGGGCGTTCCTGAGCGCCGTCCGGTCTGAGACCTCGCCACGAAGGGCTCGATGAATCTCCTCACCGAGGATCGCCTCGAGCGAAAGATATTCGGGCACCGGCGGCCGAGGCCAGCCTTTCAGCAGGTTCTGCTTCGCCAATTTGTCGACGACGCTCACGATCGGCGACGTCGCCGCAGCCTCAGGGTCCGCCGACACGCTGAATCGCGGGGCCACCGGGAAGCCGTTTTGCACGTTCGCCTTCATGGCCTCGGGCGAGGTCATCCAGGCGATCGCCTCGAAAGCCAGCTCGATTCGCTCCTCCGGAAGATTCGATGGAATACACAGGAGGAATCCTCCCATCGGGTTGTTCGAAGCCCCGCCGGGACCCCGAGGCTGCGGGATGTAACTGACCTTGCGCTTGACGGCGGAGCTGATGTCATTCTCGAATCGCGCCGCCCGCACGGTCCAGCAATAAGCGAGCGCCGTCTCACCCGTCAGGAAGGAGACCGTGCGGCGGTCCCAGTCCATTTCCAGGATGTCTGGCGGAGAGACCTCTTTCAGCTTGTGCAGATAGTCCAGAACGCGCATCCCCGCCTCGGAGTCGATCTGCGGCCGCAGTTGCTCGCCCCGCGCCGCGTCGACGCCCATGGCGAGATGGGTCTTGGGAATCCGCAGGATCGAACTCGCCGCAACATCCCATCAGGAACATGAACGTCGAGGCGATCGGCATTCCCCGTCCGCCGTTCCACGCAATGCCGTAGCGCTCCTTGGCGGGCGCGTGGAAATGCTTCGCCGCTGCGACCGTCTTCTCAAAGGTCGCCGGATATTCGCACCGATCCTTTTCGAACAGATCCTTCCGCACCGCCAGAAGCTCGATGGTGCAGTAGATCGGGATCCCGAAGTGCTCACCGTTCCACGAGCCCATCGACCACACGGAAGGATGAAAGTCGAGGGGTGAGATTGCCGAGGACTTGATGTATCCGTCGAGCGGAATGACAAGCCTCTTTTTCACAGCTTCGCCAAGCCAGGGCGCATTGATCGCAACAATGTCGTATTCCAACTCCCTGAGCGCCGCATTCTCAATTAGCCGCTCGTGCAGTCGAGGAAGTTTCCGGAGATCGAAGCTCTTCCGGGAGGCGATGTTGTTGCGGAAATCCGCCCACATGTTCCTCATGGAGAGGAAGTAATTGTCGTCGTTCAGCAGGAAGCGGAGCTCATGTTTCCCGCGGAACAAACTCTCGATCAGGTGCGGTGGCGGAATGATCTGAGCCGCGAAGTAAGACCCGCCGAAATAGTAGTCCTCGTCACTGTCGTTTTTAGACCGGAAGCCGAACGTCTCGGCAAGAAGAAACTTGATCTTGCGCGCGTATTGCAAAAAGCTGTCGGACAGTTCCTCGCTCGGCAAAAGCCTGAACCTTTTGCCGGTGTCGCTTAACGTCTCGGTTACGATGTGGCCGCTCTCTAGCAGCGCGTGAATGCGGCGCATCGCTGTTGCGTGAGGAACCTCGGCCACGGAGGCAAGCGCCGATAGTGTTACCGGTGAGCCGGTCAGATGGCTCTTCATCAGGAAGAGGAGCATGTTCCATGTCGCATCCTCTTCAGCGATCGGAATCACCTCCTGGAACGGCTGTCGAACGCGCTCAAGGAATGTAATAATTCGCAGGAGTTCGTGCTCGGTCATTCGAAAGCTGTTCGGCCTCTCTTGGTTGGGTTCTCCCCACCCATCGGGCCTGCTTCCACGGTAGTGTCCCGTGGACGCGCTTGTCGAGTCCTCGCGCTTTCCCGCGTCTTCCATTGTGGTCCGGTTGCCTAAAAAACGAGATCAACGAGCCGATTGATCAGGGAATGACACGGTCCGCCCGCAAGGCGGCAAAGAGATCGCAAAAAGCCCCGTCCGTGCCTTGATATGCGAGGAACCCGCCCTTACGGCTCAGCGCCATGTCCGTCATCACTTCGATGGGTCGGCTAAGGTCGAGGTCAGTATGCCACGGTGAGGCCACCCGCCAAAGGTCCGGCTCGACGAGGCCAAACTTCTTTGCCATCGTCATCCATACTGGAGCGTCATTCGCCATCTGCCCCTCGAGAGGGACCCGCTCTCCTCCGAAGCCTTTCCACTCGACGTCAAACCACGCCGCGAGCCGCGGCCACATCCAGCTCCAACGGAAAAGGTCGCCATTAACTATATTGTAGGCCTCGTTCTTGGCAAGATCGTTGGTGCTGGCCCAGATGAGCTGCTTCGCCAAGATCCGAGTGTCGGTCATATCGGACAGGCCGTTCCATTGCGCAGCACTGCCGGGAAATGTGAACGCACGTCCCTTTTCCTTACAGATGGAACCGTACGCGGCCAACGTAGTTCCCATATTCATAGCGTTGCCAATCGCTTTGCCGATAATTGTGTGAGGTCGATGGACGCTCCAGGTGAAGCCATCACGTTTCGCCGCGGCATAAACCTCGTCCTCCTGCGCGTAGTAGAAGTTGGGCAGCGGCAACCTGGGCTGCTCCTCACGCAACGGCGTCGGCGGCGGCGCTCCAGCTTTGACGTACGCTTCGAACGGACCAAGATAGTGCTTCAAACCAGTGACGAGCGCGACATGCTTGACCGTGCGCGCAGCCGCGACCGCCGCAAGGAGGTTGCGGACCATTCGGCTATTCACTTCGATGTTCTCGGCCTCTGTGGCCTGGCGGGACCAGGTAGTGATGAACACGTGGGTCGGCTTCAGCCCGCCAAGCGACATCTTGAGCTTTTCGGGGTCGAGCAGATCGGCGGCCACATGTTTAACGCCGGGAAAAAGGCCTTCGGCTTTGCGAGAAAGCCCATGGACTTCAGCGCCGCCGCGCGCAAGCAGCTCCTGGCAGACCCCCCTTCCGGCTATGCCGGTTGCGCCGACGACAAGGCCAACGATGTTCATTCGTTCCTCCCTCCTCCGGCCCGAGGGGCAGCGCGTTACGCCCTGCCGAAAGTATTTCAATTCCGATCGGTGCGCCGCGTCACGCCATCTTGACCATGACTTTCATCTCGCTCCCGCTCGGATTGAGGAGCGACCGGAAGCCCTTTTCCACGATGGCTTCGGGGGCGATCCGGCCGGTGATGATCTTCTCGACTGGGAGTTTGCCGCTCGAAATCATCCGGATCACGCGCGGCCACATCGTGATCTCGTAGCACCAAGTCGCTTCGATTGTGATGTCCTTCATGGCCCAAAGAGCGGGGTCGACCAGCGCCCTTCGAACATGGAGTCCCGTCTGCACAACAGTTCCATGGTTTCGCACCGCTTCAACGCAGGTGTTCAAGGCCGCCTCAATACCCGAGCATTCGATCGCCGAGTCGACGCCAACCCCTTCCTCGGTGTTTTCACGGATGTATTCGACGACATTGACGTGCTTCGGATCGAGCACCGCGGTCGCCACGCCAAGGCTTTCGATATGACGGCGGCGGTTGGCGTTTGGCTCGCTGACAATGATCTGCGAAGCGCCGAAGGCGCTGCAAATCAGGATCACGAGGGCCCCTATCGGGCCGGCCCCTGTGATCAGGACAGTGCTTCCGCCAGTCACCTTGGCGCGATCCACGCCATAAAGCGCAACCGCAGTCGGCTCGACCATGGCGCCCTGGTCGTCGCTGATCCCGTCGGGGATCAAGTTCGCATTGTAGTCGTTGATGACGGCAAGCTCCCCCATGCCGCCCCAGGCCCAACTCAAGCCAACGCAGCCCATGCTCGGACTCAGATGGTTCAGGCCGCGTCGGCTGTAATAGTCGTCGAGCGGCATGATGAGCGGCTGGACCGAGATGCGGTCGCCTTTGCGAACCCGCTTGACCGAGCTTCCGACGTCGATCACCTCGGCGGAGAATTCGTGCCCGAAAATCTGCGGCAGCACCGCGCCGGTGAACTTGTGCGGCGCGGCCGGCGTTACAATCGGGCCGCCTGCGAATTCGTGCAGGTCCGTTCCGCAGATCCCGCAGGTGAGTGGCCTCACCATGACCTGCGTCCCATCCATCACATTCGGAGCAGGCACGTCCTCTACGCGCACGTCCTCCTTGCCGTAGAACCTGACCGCCTTCACTGTCTCCTCCGCTTCGGTTCGTGGGTCCCGCCCAGGGGCCGTATCGGGGCCGCTGCGCAGCGGCCCTTTTGATCGGACGATAGCGTCCCATTCGGGCAACGGGCGCGCCGAAATGTTCAAAATGAATTTTCTGCCTGTGGTTCTCAGGACGCCCGAGCGCACGAAGCCAGCGCAGTAAAATTGTCATTCTGGGGATTTTAGGCTCCATTGGCCGGCGGCATCTTTGGCAATCTTGTTGGGTAAGCAATTCGGGTGGGAAGCGACCAATATGGCATCCGGACATAAACCGGCCGTTCAAAGCAGGCCGCTATTGAACGATGACATCGGCCTTGAGCGTCGGCTCGAGCTCTTCCGCCTCCAGGTCGAGATCCGTGACTGCGAAAAGCGCGCCCACGACCTTTTCTTTCAAAATATGATCAAGGGCACGAGCCATCTGTCGATCGGACAAGAAGCGGTCGCGGCCGGATTTGGCGTGGCGATGCAGAAAGGCGACAAGTCATTCTGCACATACCGCGGCCACGCCCACACGCTTGCGCGCGGCGCTTCGATGGAAGGGCTGCTCGGCGAACTTATGTTGCGAGACATCGGTCTGATGCGCGGCAAAGGCGGATCGATGCATCTGACCTCCGTCGAGCATGACGTGCTGGGCTCATACGCGATTGTCGGCGCCCACCTTCCGATCGCCTGCGGCTCTGCATGGCGCGCCCAATATCTCGGCGAAAAGGATGTGTCGGTTGTCTTCTTCGGCGATGGAACGACGAACATCGGCGCGTTCCACGAGGCGCTGAACTTCGCCTCTGTCTGGAAGCTGCCGGTCGTTTTCGTCTGCGAGAATAACCTTTACATGGAATACACGCCGATCGGCGATGTGACGGCGGTCAAACATCCGGCGGCAGACCGGGCGGCTGCCTATGGCCTGGAGCGCATCGTGATCGATGGCAACGACGCCGACGTCGTTTTTCGTACGGCGCAGACGGGAATTGAAAAAGCGCGCCGCGGCGAGGGGCCTTCCCTCATCGAATGTCTTACATACCGGCATTCAGGTCATTCCCGCGCGGACCCGGCGAAATACCGTCCGCCCGGGGAGCTTGAGGAATGGCTGAAGCGCGATCCGATCGTCATCTACCGGCAGCGCCTCAAGGATTTCGGTGTCGCCGATGAGACGGTTGGCGCGATCGAGGCCGAGAGCAAGCGTAAGGTGGAGGCGGCGACCGCCGCCGCAAAGGCCTCGCCGCCCGCGCCGGTCGAGATCCTGACGACGGACGTGTATGCGGATGGAGGTTGGGCGTGGCGGAACTGAGCTATCGCGACGCCGTCACGCGCGGCATCGCCCAGGAGATGGAGCGCGATAATCGCGTCGTCTTCCTCGGCGAAGACGTCGCGAAGGCGGGCGGCGTTTTTAAAACGACAGTCGGACTTTACGAGCAGTTCGGCCCGCTGCGGGTGCGTGACACCCCGATTTCCGAGCAGGCGATCCTGGGCGCCGCAATGGGCGCGGCAATGACAGGGTTGCGACCGATCGCGGAAATCATGTTCTCCGACTTTCTCGCTGTCTGCTTCGACTATGTCGCCAATGAGATGTCGAAGCTTCGATACATGACGAACGGGCAACTCTCCTGCCCGCTCGTGATCAGAACCGGCAACGGCGGCGGAGCTCGGTTCGGCGCACAGCATTCCCAGTCGATCGAGAATTGGACGATGATGATTCCGGGCGTCAAGGTCGTCGCGCCGTCATCCCCTGTCGATGTCATCGGCCTGATGGCGGCGGCCGTTCGCGATCCAGACCCAGTCATTTTCCACGAGCACAAGTCTCTCTACGCGACGAAAGGAGACGTGCCGGAGGGCGAAATTGTCGACAAGCTTGGAACGGCAAAGATCCTTCGCCCCGGCCGCGATTGCACGATCGTCGCACTTGCATTGATGGTTCCGCGGGCGCTGGAAGCGGCAGAGTCTCTTGCGAGAGAACATGGGATCGACGCCGAAGTCATCGACGTTCGCTCTCTTGTGCCGCTCGACACTCAGACCATCCTGGGCTCCGTCGCTAAGACCGGACGCCTTTTCACGGTCGAAGAGAATCCGAGGCTTTGCGGCTGGGGCGCGGAGATTGCGTCGATCGTTGCCGATGAAGCCTTCTGGGACCTCGATGGGCCGATCGTGCGCATCACCACGCCTCATATCCCATTACCGGCGGCGGACCATCTCGAGGATCTGGCGCTGCCCAGCGCGGCGCGCATCGTCGACAAGGTTCGCCGGGTGCTGAAGGCCTGATCCGATGAGCGATCCCGTCCTGATGCCGCAACTCGGCGAAACGGTTGCGGAGGGAAAGATCCTGACCTGGTTCAAGTCGATTGGGGACGAGGTCAAGGAAGGCGACAATCTTTTCGAGGTCGAAACCGACAAGGTGACGATCGAAGTCCAAGCAGTTGTTGCGGGCCGACTTACAGAGATTCGAGTGGGTTCCGGATCTGTCGCGAAAGTCGGCGAAGCCGTCGCGGTCATTGCGGCCGATGGGAAGGCGCCGACGCTCGGGCGAACCGAGTTCGACCGCGTCGCAAAGAGCGAAGGCGTGGCGCAACCCGTTCGAGGAGGTTTCGACGCCGAAGGATCGCTTCGGTCCTGCCAAAGGACCGGATGGCGTCCGCGTCACCCCGCTCGCACGCCGGTTGATCGCACAGAACGGCGCGGACATCAGCAAGCTTGCCGCCGAGGTCAAGGCGAAGGGCTTGCCGCGCATCGACGAGCAGGCTGTGCGGGCGTTCCTCGCCTCACCTGCGGCGGCCCGTCCGCCAAGCGCTCCAGCCGCGCCCCTTCCTCCGACGGAACCCGCTGTCTCGACGGCGGGTGAAACAATCACGCTGAACACGATGAGGCTCAGAGCTGGAGAGCGTCTGGCGGAAAGCTGGCGAACGATTCCGCACGTCTTCCAGGCGATTGAAGTTGACTTCAGTGCAATTGACCGCGTCCGTGGACAGCAGAAGCAAGCGTTCAAGGAGGCGAATGGGTTCTCGCTGACCTATCTGCCCTTCATTGCGCGCGCTACATGTCTCGCGATTGACGCTTTTCCTCAGGTCAATGCGCGTTTCGACGGAAAGAGCTTGTCGGTGTCGTCAGCGATTCACCTCGGCGTCGCGATCGACCTATCGCATAACGGCCTTGTTGTCCCGGTAGTCCGCGACGCAGGCGATCTAACGGTGGCGGGGCTCGCAAAGGCGATGCGTCGTCTCATCGACAAAGCCCGAGCGGGCAAGCTCGGTCCCGATGATCTTTCCGGCGGAACGTATTCGATCAGCAACAACGGCGCCTTTGGAACGACGTTTACGGCCCCGATCATCAATGCGCCTCAGGTCGCGATCCTTTCGACGGACGCCATCCAGTTAAAGCCCGCGGTGGTGTCAACACCGGAAGGCTCATTTGTGGCGCCGCGCATGATGGGCATGGTCGGGCAGAGCTTTGACCATCGGGCGTTTGACGGAGCCTATTCCGGAGCCTTCCTGTCGCGCGTGAAGCAACTTCTTGAGACGCGCAAGTGGGAAGACGAGTTTGGCGGCAAACCGTGACGATAGGCGCCGGGGCTAGCGGACTCAACCAGGATTTCGAAGAGAGGACTCATGAAATACAACAGGCCGCACGCAACCGCCGCCTGGGGCATGATGGCGAAGGACTGGGAACAGGGGGTCGATTATCATCGTTTGTCCGTCGATCGCTTGAAACGGGCCCAGGACGCAATACGCCATGCCGGACTTGGCGGCGTCCTCTGCTTCAACTTCGACAATATCCGCTACGTAACGGCGACTCATATTGGCGAATGGGCGCGCGATAAGTTCTTCCGCTACGCACTTTGCCCGGCCGAGGGAAAGCCGTTCCTGTGGGACCCGGCGCCTCCCGCCAAGCGCATTTCCTCGCCGTGGGTCTCCGACAACGTCGCGGCGCCGCTGACGACCATGCTCGGCGCTATTCCGCCATCGATGCATGTACAGCAGGATTTTGCCAAGCAAATCAAGAAAGCGCTGGCGCATTACGGCATCGACAAGGAGCCCCTCGGCATCGACCTGATGGAAATCGGCATGTTGCGAGCGCTCGAAGCCGAAGGAATTGAGGTTGTCGACGGCCAGCAGGCGATGCTCGATGCGCGCGAGGTCAAGACAGCCGATGAGATCGAGCTACTCAAGGTGGCGGCGTCGATGGTCGATGCAACCTATGTCGACATCGCTCGCGCAATCCGTCCAGGAACAAAAGAGAACGAACTTGTCGCTATCGCAAACGATCGCCTCTTCCGGATGGGCGCGGAGCGAGTTGAATGCGTGAACTCCGTATCAGGGCGCCGCGGGCGCCCGCATTCGCACACGTTCTCGGACCGCATGATCCAACCGGGCGACATGATTTTCCTGGATATCATGCACGCGTTCAATGGCTATCGTACCTGCTATTACCGAACCTTCATTTGCGGGGAGCCGAACAAGCATCAGATCGACGCCTACGAAACGGCCTCGAAGTGGATCAGCGCCTCGATCGATCTGGTCCGTCCTGGCGTCACCCCGGACGAGGTCGCCTCGGTGTGGCCCGACGCGCAGGAGTTCGGCTATCGCGACGAAGCGGAGGCGTTCCTGCTACAATACGGCCATGGCGTCGGCTTGTCGCTCTGGGAGCGCCCTATCTTCTCCAAGCGATTCCGCGGCCAGAATCGCCCCCTCGTCGAGGGAATGGTTTTCGCGCTCGAGACCTGGAAAGGCGCGGACGACGGTTCGGGCGCAGCCCGCATCGAGGAGGAAGTTGTGGTCACCAAGGACGGGTGCGAGATCATCACGAACTTCCCGTCGGACCGGTTGATTTCCTGCGGCCTTCCGGGATGCGAAGTGTTCTGACCGGAGAGCCGCATGTCTAGCGATCGCGCGCGGACCGAGATGAGGACCAGAATCCCGGTGACGCTCGTCACGGGGTTCCTCGGAAGCGGGAAAACAACATTCATCAACGCCGCGCTTCGCTCTGCCGAGCTTGCAAAGACAGTCGTGGTGGTCAACGAGTTCGGCGAGGTCGGGCTCGATCATCAGCTATTCGCCAGCAGCTCCGACTCGGTCGTCGTGCTGGAGAACGGTTGCCTGTGCTGCACGGTCCGAAGCGACCTCGTCGGAACGCTGAATTCCCTGTACCACGCGCGACAGGCGAGCGAGATGGCAAGCTTCGACAAGGTCGTCATCGAGACGTCCGGTCTCGCGGAACCTGGCGCGGTGCTGCAGGCTTTCCTGTCGGAGCCGACCCTGGACGGACTCTATCGGATCGCGGGCGTGGTCACGCTCGTGGACGCAGTCAACTGGCGTGGAACGGCCGAGGCCCATGATGAGGCAGTGCGGCAAGTTGCCCTAGCCGACCAGATCCGGATCACCAAGCTAGACCTAGCGAACGACAGGGAGAGCATCGTTTCCCGCCTTCTTCTTGAGCTGCGTCGGATTAATCCCTCGGCGGAGATCGCAGACATCGACTGGTCATCCGCAGCCATTGCGAGACTGCTGACGACTTCTGGCTTTGATACGTCTGATCCGCTTGCCGATCCGCGACAATGGCTCAACTTGCAAGCCTACCAGAAAGCGCCAGACGAACATCATGACTACCAACATCACGATCACGATCACGATCACGATCATGATCGTGATGAGCATGACCATCGCTCCCTCGCCCATCTGGAGGGTCGGGGAATCGAGAATTTCGTGCTGATGCGCGAGACCCCTCTGACCCGCGAGGAAGTCCAATTCCTGCTCGAGGGGATTGGCCAGAATCTGGGCGCCGGGCTGTTACGGGTGAAAGGCTTGGTCAACGTCGCTGAGGAGCCGGGTCGGCCTGCGGTTATCCAGGGCGCGCAGCACCTTCTGCACACAATGACCTGGCTCGACCGCTGGCCCGACGCGGACCAACGGACACGGATCGTCTTCATCACACAGGGCATCCAGCGAGAAAGTCTGAAGGACATCATCGATCTGCTCGATCGCGTCAGCTCGCGAACTTTCAAGGCGCGCGCAAAGGGGCGCCAGGCGCAGGAAGTGTCAAAGGCGAACGCGCAGACGCAATGACATTCGACATCATCATCATCGGGTCGGGACCCGGCGGTTATGTCGCCGCGATCCGGGCGGCCCAGCTCGGGATGAAGACGGCCGTCGTCGAGCGCGAGCATCTCGGAGGAATCTGCCTCAACTGGGGCTGCATCCCGACCAAGGCGCTGCTGCGTTCAGCGGAAGTCTTCGAACTCATGCGTCACGGGAAGGATTACGGCCTCGCAGCTGACAACGTAAGGGTCGACGCCGAGGCGATCGTACAGCGTTCCCGATCCGTGTCGGGACGTCTCAGTCGCGGCGTCGAAGGACTGCTTAAAAAGAACAACGTCCAGGTGATCTGGGGCGAAGCGCGATTGACGGCGCCGGGCCACCTGTCGGTGTCGGACCCCGTCGCACGCTCCAACCGGCCACGTCCCAACAAACCTGCGGGCGCACTGGGCCGGGGAGACTATTCCGCGGACCATATCGTCATCGCGACCGGAGCTCGGCCGCGCGTTCTGCCTGGGCTGGAGCCCGATGGAGAACGGACATGGACCTATTTCGAGGCCATGGTTCCGAAGCGGATTCCCGAAAGCCTGCTCGTCGTCGGTTCCGGCGCCATTGGCATCGAATTCGCCTCGTTTTACAGCGGGTTCGGCTCGAAGGTCACCGTCGTTGAGATGCTCCCGCAGATCCTGCCCGCCGAGGACGAGGAAATCGCCAAATTCGCTCACGCCCAGTTTGAGAAGCAGGGGATAGCAATCCGAACCGCCGCGAAAGTTGTCAGCGCCAAGCGCGCCCTGAATGGGCAGATCGTCGCGAGGATCGAAGGCGCCGGCGCCGCCGAGGACGTGAGTGTAGACGCCGTAATCGTCGCCGCCGGCGTGCAGGGAAATGTCGAGGATCTCGGACTTGAGGCCGTTGGCGTCGCCTTCGACCGCGGCTGCATCGCGGTCGACGGATACGGGCGGACGAACGTCAGCGGCGTCCACGCCATCGGCGACGTAGCGGGACCGCCCATGCTCGCCCATAAAGCGGAACATGAAGGTGTCGTCTGCGTCGAAGCGATCGCCGGCTACCCGACCCACCCCGTCCGCAAGGCGTTCATACCGGGCTGCACATACAGCCGCCCCCAGGTCGCCAGCGTCGGCCTCACAGAGGCGAAAGCGAAGGCGGGGGGCCGTGAGGTGCAAATCGGCCGCTTCCCGTTCGCGGGCAACGGCAAAGCGATCGCGCTCGGAGAAGACCGAGGGCTCGTCAAGACAATCTTCGACGCCGGGACTGGACAGCTCCTCGGGGCGCATATGGTCGGCGCGGAAGTCACCGAGCTGATCCACGGTTTCGCCATCGCGATGAATTTGGAGACGACCGAAGAGGAATTGATCCACACCATCTTCCCACACCCGACGCTCTCGGAGATGATGCACGAGAGCGTCCTGGATGCGTACGCCCAAGCGATCCACAAATAGCCGACAGGACGCGACGCTTGTCCGCGCTCGCTAGGCGCCCTGCGAATACAACCAAAGCGGGAATTGCTTTCCCAATAAGCGCTCTTAAACGCTAGTAAACGCAAATAAACGCTAGTAAATTAGCTAGCGTTTACTAGCGCTTATTTTTTCGAATCGGGTCTTTTCAATGGGTTACGACCGATTCAAATAAAAAAACTCCCCCTGCGTTCCTGCTCGCGCGCCGGGTTGTGGTCCAGCATTTCAAACAGCCACGGCTTCGCGTCCGTCCGCCCTTTCGGGGAAACCGGGAAGAGATTCCGTCAAATGGAACAAATAGCGAACATTGCAAATTTTGTCAATGAAATTCGCAACTCCTCGATCGATCGCTGTTGACCAGGAGCAAGGCCGGGCTGTCCGGCTTGGCGAACCATCCGCACCAAAGATCCTAATACAAATGAATTTCGCTCCAAATACGGCGGAATTTCGCGCGCTCGCACGGCTTTTCAATCGAAAACTCTGGCGTCTCTCGTCACCGCCCTGCCGTCCTCGCGATGGGCGTTCCGCCTGAGCCCGCCATACTAACCGTCAAAACGCAATTCGGAAGTGATGGTTTCGACCCAAGGCGGTTGATGGCTTTTGACCCTGCCTCCCTAGCGCCTCGCGGCATGGCGCAAGACGGAGTTCGCTCTCCGCGCGCCTGGTCCCAGCGGGCGCGGCGATCCGCCGCCGCAGCCGCCGGCCATCACAAAGCGTCGATCGCTTCAGACCAGGATCATTCCGCCATCCGACATGATCACCTGGCCGGTAATATAGTCGGAGTCGGAGGAGGCGAGGAACGCAGCGATGCCATCCAAGTCCTTGGGCTTCGACGGATAGCCAAGCAGAATGCTCGACGAGAAGCTCTCGATGTATTCGCCCTTCTTCTTGATGACGCCGGTGGCGATCATGTCCTGCTCAAGCCCGTCCCATAGCGGCGTCACCACGACGCCGGGCGCGAAGGCGTTGACGGTGATCTTGTGCTTGGCGAACTCGCGGGCGCCCGCCTGGGTCAGCATGATGACGGCGGCCTTGCTGCAGCAATAGGGGGCAAAGTCCGCATAGCCCTGACGGCCGGCTATCGAGGCGGTGTTGATGATCTTGCCGCCGCCGCCCTGGGCGATCATCTGCTTGGCGCCTTCCTGGATGCCGAGCATCACGCCCCAGCCGTTCACCCGCATGATGCTGTTGTAGTTGTTCTCGTCCACCTCGAGGAACGGCAGCGGTTTGTTGAAGCCGGCATTGTTGAACAGCACGTCAAGCCGGCCAAAGCTGTCTACGACCTTCTTGATCGCAGCCTGGACCTGGCCACGCTCGGCGACGTCCACCTTGACGCCGATAGCTTTGCCGCCGTCAGACTTAAGGCTTTTGGCGACCGCCTCCGCCTTCTCGCCATTGAGGTCGGCGACCGCGATCGAGGCTCCCTCTGCCGCAAGGCGCCGCGCAATTCCTTCGCCGATCCCCTGCGCGCCGCCCGTGATCATAACCGACTTGCCTTTGAGCTTGCTCATGGTTCTCTCCTTTGTCCTTCGTGGTTCGACAGAGCGGCGCCTCTCTTGCGCGGCCAGGATCGGCGCGCTCCGATGAGGGCGCGGCAGGCGCTAGTTGTTGTAGGCGCTGTCCATTGTCATGAAGCGCATGTCGACGTCCTTCTTTAGAAGGTCCATCCGGCGGTTGAAAAATGCGGTCAGAAGCGGCGTCTTGAGATGCGTGTCGAGATCCGGCCTCGACCGCCAGTTCTCGTAGAAGATAAACTGATTGGGATCGTCGTCGCTGACATGAAGGTGGTAGTCGACGCAGCCGTCTTCGACCCGCGTCGGCTTCACGAATTCGCGCAACGTGGCGAGAAGCTCGTCACGCTTCTCAGGCTTGCCTTGCAGAAAGGCGATCAACGTGAGCCCTGGATTCATTTCAACTCCTCCCCTCGATGTTTGAAAGCGGCGCAGAGAGCGTCCGCTGCTCCCGCCCGTTCGGCAGCGCTAACACCCTCCCCTTATGCTGCTCTGTTCTGCAGGGTGATCTTGATGCACTTGTCCGCCTGCTTGCCAAGCTCGAAAGCCTCGACCGCGTCGGTCAGCGGGAAGTGATGCGTTTGGATTGGAGTGAGGTTGAGTCCGGTCCGCTCCAAAAAGCGGATTGCGGCCGGCCAGACGCCGGGCGAGCCGATGCTGCCCTTCATCGTGAGGTTGCGCATCTGGATGTTGCCGAGCTTCGCGGGGATCATGCGGCCGATATTGATCCCGATCATCGCGACGCGGCCGTTCTCCCTCGGGAGATCAAAGACCATTCCGAGCGAGGCGTCGTGGCCGGACGCCTCCACGACAAGATCGGCGCCGCCGTCGGTGAGCTCCATGACGCGCTCGACCGTATTTTCCTTAGCAGGGTCGATCGTCGCCGCAGCGCCCAGTTTCACAGCCGCCGCTCTGCGAGAGGCTATTGGATCGATCACAATCACCTTGGCGCGCATTCCGATCGCAGCCGCGGCGGAGACAAGGCCTATTGTGCCGCCGCCCGAGACGACCACGGTCTGGCTTGCATCCGTGCCGCCGATATTGTGGATCGCGAAGTAGCCGCAGGTGAACGGCTCGATCATTGAGCCCGTGGCGTCGGTCATCGTCTCCGGGAGCTTGTGGATCCACTCCGGCCGAACCTTGAAATACTCGCGGAATGCGCCGTCGATCGAGAAGCCGAAATGGTGGACACGGTCGGGCAGCTTGACGACGCATTCGCCGACGACGCGGTCGCCCGCCTTGAAGCCCTTCACGCCCTTGCCGACCTCGACAACTTCGCCGATCCATTCATGACCCGGCGTGACGGGATAGCTGATCGGAATGATATAGCGTCCATAAAGCAGCTCGTAGTCCGAGTGACAGATGCCGACCTGCCGCATGCGGACGAGCACTTCTGTCGGCTCGAGCTTCGGCTCGGCGATATCCTCGACGACCGGCCGGTTGGGCTCCTTGAAGATCAGCGCTTTCATGTCGTTCTCCCTAAGCGACGGCCTCGACGCGTCCGGACGACGCGCTTCGGACGATGGATTCAAGCAGTGAGATATTGGCGATGAGCTCATCGCCGGTGATCGGGTAAGAGCCCTTGCCCCTGACCGCAGCCGCGAAGGCTTCAAGGTTGTCGAGGACAGGCTCGGCAGGGCCGATTTCCTCGGTTGCGATCCGCTCGCCCTTCTTTCCCTTGATGACGACCCAGCCCTCGGGCGCCTCGACATGCGCCTTGTCGCGCACCTCGACCCAGCCATGCGTCCCGTACACGGCGAAGCGCGAAACGAAAGGCATCGCGAGGTTCGCCGAAATGTATGAGGTGCCGCCGCCCTTGAAACGTATATAGGCCGACAGCGTGTCGCCGCCCGGAAGCTTCGAGCCGCGCCGCTCGCAAGTGACAAGAACCTCTTTCGCCGGCCCCATGAGCGCGACCGAGAGATCGGTCAGATGTATCCCGGTCGCCGTCATGCCTGCAGCGGGCGCATGGTCGGCCTGCAAGCGCCAGTTGGAGGGATCGAGCGACAGGAATTTGTCGTGGCCGAAATCGGCCTCGATCTGCAAGAGCGTCCCAAGCTTGCCCGCGGCCGCATCCGACAGGATAGCGGCGATTGGCGGCTCGTACCGGCGCTCATGCCCCATGCCGAGCACGAGACCGGCGGACTTGCAGAGATGAACCGCCGCCTGCGCCTCCTTTCGGGTGAGGGCGAGCGGTTTTTCGCAGAATACGTGCTTGTGCGCGGCGACCGACTGTCGGATCTGCTCGCCGTGGAGCGCATGCGGCGTCGCTAGAATGACTGCGTCGACCTTTGGATCGGCGAGCGCCGCCGTCAGGTCCGGCGTGACCGGGACGCCGAGCTGAGCGCCAACCTCCTTCGCGGCGGCCTCGTTCGGCTCGACCGCCCGGACGAGCTGGATCTCCTTGCCTTGGGCCTTGATGAGTGCGCCCATCTTGCGGCCCCACCAGCCGAGACCAACCAGCGCTACGCCAACCATTCCAGAACTCTCCTGTCATCCTCGGTTCAAAAAAGCCCGGATCAAGCGGGCGGGTACGGCATCACCACCAGGGTCGTGGCGACGTGGTTTCCTCGGTTGATGATTTCGCGCGTTTCATTCGGCGCGACAGTCAGCGAATCCATCGGATTGAGGATTGTCTCCGCGCCGTCGATAATGACGGCCACGCTGCCCGCGAGGCAGACATAGACCTTCTCCCAGGGGGAGGAATCAGGCCCGGCGCCGCCTCCGGGCAGGAAGTGCGAGATCCCGACCCATTGGTTTTTCGGACCGGCAGGGTCGAAGCCTTGGAGGCGCAGGCCCATGAAACCGCGATGATTGGGCGCGTCGTAACGAACCGCCTCGCTAAACCGTGTGACCTTCATCGCCCCTCTCCTTGCTTGCGCGCCGCTCAGGCCGAACTCAGTTCCCGCACCCGCTCAACCAGCCTGCGTATGTTGGCGGGGTCGGGTTTGAGCCTGCCGCTCTCGATCTCAAGCGCCATTTCGACAATCGCCGCATTGACGGGCGCCTCGAGGCCAAGACGCTTGGCCTCGACAACGATCGTCCCGTTGAGATCGTTCACCTCGCTGTGGCGCTGCTTCATCCAATCCTGCAGCACAGTGGTCTTGGTCGAGGGCAGCGTGAAACCCTTGAGCAGCGTCTCGAGAAGGAGATCGACCACGCGGTTGGACTGCCCGACGTCGGCATGGGTCAGGCCAAATATCGGCAGGACGGGATGACCAAGCGCGACGCCGACGTCGAGCGCCTCCTGACCTGAGCGCAGCATCAGGTTCCGCAATTCGGGGTTCGCCGCGCCTTCATGGATCGAGACGCCGAAAAGCGCGGTGGAGACGAGCGTCGTCGCGTTGCTGACGAGCTTCATCCACTTGGTCGCCTGAATATTGTCGACGACCGACACCTTGCCGGCGCGCCGGAGGAGCGCCGCGATCTCTTCCGCCCGATCCTTCGATTGGCCCGGATTGGGCCCGACCGCGAACCAGGAGCGCTCATGGTTGGAGTCGCGCACGCTGATTCCAGGGACCATCATCGAGGAGGAGATCTCGATCACGCAGCCAAGCGTCCGCTCCGGCCCGACGACGTCGGCGATCGTCTGCGTTGTCATGCCGTTCTGCACGCCGACGAGCAATCCGTCGCTCTTCAGATAAGGCTCGATGAGCTGCGCCGCCCAGCGGAAGTCGTAAGCTTTGACGAGCATCAGCACGATGTCGAACTGTTCGCGGAACGTGCAGACGTCGCAGAGGTTGAAGGCCCGCACGGGGACGGTCAGGACCTCGCCCGGCATCTCGACGCGCACCCCGCTCGCCCGCATCGCCGCGACATTGTCCGGCCATTGGTCGATCAACACAACGTCGAGACCGGCGCGCGTAAGGTCCGCGCCGATCGCCGCGCCATTCGCCCCCGTGCCGAGTATTGCGATCTTCTTGACCATGCCTTCCTTCGTTCCGTCAGATCCGCTCGCCGCCGCCCGAGAGATAGAGCGCCGAAGCCGCGATCACGATCACGCCCTTCAGGATATATTGCACCTGGACCGGCAGCCCGAGCAGGATCACGGCGTTGAACATGACGATCAGGATCAGGACGCCGAGCAGCGCGCCGAATATGTTGCCGCGGCCGCCAGTGATCGCCACCCCGCCCATCACCGCCGCCACGATCGAATCGAGCTCATAGCCTTTGCCCGTCCACTGATCGACCTGGCCGACATAGCCGACCAGAAACAGGCCGGCGATCGCGGCGATGACCGAACACAGCGTGTAGCAGCCGATAATGATCCAGTCGGTCGGCAGGCCGACAAGCATGGCGCCGCGAACGTTGCCGCCGACCAGGTAGATCTTCCTGCCCCATTTGGACACGAGCAGCAGATAGCCCAAGACCGCGGCGAGCACGACGAGCGCGATCAGGTTCACTGGCACGCCGAGGACCCGCCCGGCGCCCATCGTCGCGAAGGCCGAGGGGAGCGTGCTCCCGGTCGATCCCTGCGTGTAGAGGAAGCGCAGCCCCTGAAGCACGATCGTGGTTGCGAGCGTGGCAAGGAATGGCGAGACGTTCCGCTTGGCGACGAGGAGGCCGTTCGCCAGCCCAACCACCACGCCGAGCGCGATCGCCGCCGCGAAGATCACGGGGACCATGGAATTGTCGGTCGCGGCGAAGCCGGTGGCGATGACCGCCGAGGTCGCCATGACGGACGCAACCGAAAGATCGACGCCCCCGACCAACAGGACGAAGGTCTGGCCCAACACGACGATGCCGAGCGGTGCGGCCTGGGTGAGGATGTTGGCGAGATTCTCGGGCTTGAGGAAAGCCGGCGACAAGAACGAGACGACCAGAGCGTTGGCGATCAGGAAGCCGAGCAGGCCGTATTTGCTGAGCAGTTGCCGGGTCGGAAAGGCGTTCGCTGGACCGTCTCTCGGAAATTCGCGGGAAGTCGGTTCGCTCACGTCCGCTTCCCCTTGTCGACGTGAATCGCGACGGCGATGATGATGATGAGCCCCTGCACGATCCACTGGTAGAAGGTCGACACGTCGAGGAAGTTCAGGATGTTGCTAAGGAGCGAGATCAGATAGACGCCGAGCAGCGTTCCGAGAGGGCCGCCCCGTCCACCCGATAGCGCCGTTCCCCCGACAACCACCGGAGTGATCGACGCCAGATCGAACCCGTCGCCGCGCCAGGGATCGCCGCTGCCCATACGGCTTACGAGATAGACGCCCGTAAGGGCCGCGCAGGCGCCCGATATGCCGTACGCAAGCATCATGGTCCGCGCCACCGAGACGCCTAGCAGCCGCGCGCTGCGCGGGTCGCCGCCGACGGCATAGATGGCGCTGCCCGCGCGTGTCCGGTGCAGGAAGACGCCGGCCAGCGCGAATACGGCTATCATCGCGAGCCCGCCGTACGAGACGCCAAAAATGCCGCCGTAGGCAAAGGTCTCGAAGTCATCAGTGACCTTGCCCACCGGCGCCAACGAATAGAGCAGCGTCGAGCCTTGCAGGATCGCTGCCATGCCGAGCGTGACGATGAGCGGATGAACCCGAAGGTAGTGGGAGAGCGCGCCATTGACAGCGCCGATGGCGGCTCCGAGCACGATGACCCCGACCACGACTGGAAGCACCATGTTGGGATCGCCGTCGATCCAGCCGGAGGTGAAATTCGAGGTCAGCGAAATCATCGCGCCGACCGAAAGGTCGATGCCTGCCGTCAGGACGACGATCGTCTGGCCGAGACTCACAAAGCCAAGCGCTGCCGACTGCTGGAAAATGTTGAGGAAGTTGCTGACCGTCCCGAAACGAGGGCTTGCCGCGAACCCAATCGCGATCAGCAGCGCCAGGAGGGCGGTCACAATCAGAAGCGGCACGGGGATCTGGCGCGCCGCCTGCCAGGCGCCGGGCCGAACGTCGCCTGTCACCGCGCTCATGCGTTCCTCCTTGCGCCCGCCTCGTCCGGCCGGGCGACCGCCAATTGAAGCACCGCATTCTCGGAGATTTCAGCGCCGACAAGTTCTCCGGTCTTACGTCCTTCGCAAAGCACGATGACCCGATCACATAGGCCAACGACCTCGGGCAGCTCCGAGCTGATCATGATGATCGCGAGTCCCTGACGGGCAAGCTGCCGGATGATTCGGTAAATCTCGACTTTCGCCCCGACGTCGACCCCTCGCGTCGGTTCATCGAGGATGAGCGCAGTGCGCGAGGAAATGACCCAGCGGCCGAGAAGAACTTTCTGCTGGTTTCCGCCGGAAAGCGTCGCGACCGACGCCTCCGGGCCGGTCGCGGCGATGGCGTATTTTTAAATCTGCTTCCTTGCCATCTCCTTCTCGATGCTCCGATCGAGCCGGGTCGAGGAGCCCGTTGTGTCGAGCACCGGCGCAGAGACGTTGGCCGCGAGATCGAGGAGCATGAAAAGTCCCTCGCCCTTCCGGTCCTCGGTGAGAAAGCCGAGGCCGCCCGCGATTGAGCGCGACGGCGACGGTTTGTGCGTCGCCTGGCCAGCGAGCCGGATGGAGCCGCCGTCGAGCGGGAGGCTGCCGAACACGGCATGGGCAAGTTCTGTTCTCCCCGCGCCAACCATGCCAGCGACGCCGAGCACTTCACCCTTGCGCGCCTCGAAGCTCACGCCTTTCACCCGGGCGCCGACCAGGACGTCCCTTGCGTCGACAACCGTTTCGCCGATTTCGTCGGCTGCCGCCTTCGCCGGATAGATGTCCGCGAGGCTGCGGCCGATCATCATCGACACGAGCTTGTCGTGATTGACGTCGGCGATCCGCACCGAGCCGACCAGCTTGCCGTCCTTCAGGACGGTGGCGCTGTCGGCAATTTCAAAGATCTCGTCGAGCCGGTGCGAGATGAACACGATCGCCACCCCGCGCTGCTTCAGCCGGCGAACGATCGCGAAAAGCAGCTCGACCTCATGGCCGCCGAGCACGGCGGTCGGCTCGTCAAATACGATCAGTTTCGCGTCGGAGTTCAGGGCGCGGGCGATCTCGACCATCTGGCGATCGGCGACCGACAGCCGCTTCACCTTCTCATTGACATTGATGGCCGCGCCGAGATCCTCAAGCAGAGCGCTCGCGCGCGTTGTCATAGCCCGCGCGTCGATCAGGCGAAGGCTGTTGCGCGGCTGCCGGTTGACGAAAATATTCTGGGCGACCGTCATCTCCGGAAAAAGCACCAGCTCCTGATAGATGACATGGATGCCGGCCGCCTGCGCCTCATGCGGCGAGGACCACTTGACGTCCTTCCCGTCGAAGCGAAGCTCGCCCTCATCGGGCGTATAAGCGCCAGCGATGATCTTGATGAGCGTGGATTTGCCCGCGCCGTTTTCTCCAAGGAGAGCCCGAACCTCGCCGGCCACAACGGAGAAATCGACGCGATCCAGTGAACGCACGCCCGGAAAGGACTTCGATATGCCCTTGGCTTCAACGATCATCAGGCCGCGTGCGCCTTTGCCAGATAGCCAGGCGCGCCTGTCAGGGCGCGCCCAGCGATCGCCCCGTTACTTCGGATAGTCGACAGAGAAGGTCTTCGGATCATAGTTCGGCCCGAGACCGGACGACAGGATCAGATCCATTGGCTTGTCGAGGCGGACGTAATCCTCCGCCCACATGTCGGCCCGGACGGAAGGCGTCTCGTCGCCCTTCGAGACGACGATGTTCGAGTTGATGATGTAGAGCTTCGGCACCGAGGCGCCGGACAACACCTTAAGAGCCACCTCAACCGCGACGCCGCCCATGGCGGGGGGATAGTCGAAGTTGAGCACCGGAACCTTATTCTCGATCGCCATCCGCAGGCAGCCGTTGAGATCCGCGCAGGTGGCCGGCGGAATCGTGCCCGGCTTCCAGCCGGCCGCGACGAAGGCCGCGATCGAGCCGCCGCCCTGAACGCCCGAGTCGTTCCAGATGCCGTTGATCTCGTGGCCGTACTTCTGGATCATCGCCGAGACGATCGACTTCGCTTTGGCTGGGTTCCAGTCCGTGTACTGCATGTCTAGGATTTTGATGTCCGGATACTGTTCGAAGATCGATTTCGCCGCCGCAATGCGAATCTCCGCGGGGCTCGCGCCCGCCTGCCCAGGCAGCATGATAATGTTGCCCTTGCCGTGCAGCTTCTCGACCAGCCACTGGGCGAAGAGCCGGCCGGTCACTAGGTCGGAAGCGGTCACGAAGCTGACGAAATTATCGGACGTCACGCGACGGTCGACCATGATGACCGGAACGCCGCTCTTCATCGCCCGCGTCACCACCGGATCGAGCGCATCCGCCTTCGAGGCGCTGATGAGCAGGATGTCAACGCCGCGTTGCAGCAGGTCTTCGACGTCCGAGACTTGTTTCGACGGATTGTTGTTGGCGTCCGTAATAATCAGCTTCTTGATCACGTCCTTGTGCTTGGCCGCCGCCGCCTCGATCGATTGCAGCTGCGCCAGCCTCCACGTGTTGTCGACCGAGGCGTTCGAGAAGCCGATCACGTAAGGCGGAGGCTTCTTGTATTTGGTCGTGTCGGTGTATTGCAACGGCACAGGCGACCAGATTTCCGTGCGGGGCGCGCCGTGGTAGCCGTCACGTTTGTCTGTGTCCTGAGCCAACGCCGCTCCAACGAACGACATCGCGAGCGCAGCGAAAGTCGCCGCGACCTTCAAGCTCCACCTTCTCATCCACACCTCCCTTTGTGACCCCGTCTCCTCGGCGGGGGTACTCTTGCTGCGCAGCCTTGGCCGTTCAGAGCCGCTGGCTTCGTCAGCAATTTGATTCCTATCTTTTGTCTCCATCGTGGTGGACGCAGCTGCGAAAGGTCTGCTGTCCATGCCGCACGCCGGATCCGCGCCTTCGTTATCCTCGCAGCCGCAACCGGCGACCCACGGTCGGTGGTCAATCCAGTCTTCGCCGCCTACTGGGCGGTGTAACCGCCGTCCATCACGAAACTCGTGCCCGTCACGAAGAGCGCCTCGTCCGAGGCAAGGAAAAGGACGCAATTCGCCACGTCTACGGGTTCGCCGAGCCGCAGCGGGTGCTTCTCCTTCATCATGTCGAGGTAGGCCTGACGGCCGCGCGGATAGGTTTCCGCCGCCTTCAGGAAAAGCTCGGTCATCGTCGACCCGGGATGGACGGCGTTCACGCGGATGCCGTTGCGCGCGTAGCACATCGCATCGGTCCGGGTCATCGAGAGGATGGCGCCCTTTGTGGCGTGATAAGCAGGAATATCGTCGTTGCCGATGAGCGCGTAGATCGAGGAGAAATTCACGATCGCGCCTCCGTTCTGCTTCATCATCGGCACAACGGCGTATTTCGTGCAGAGGAAGCTGCCCTTCACATTGACCGCGAAGACCCGGTCCCATTCCTCACCAGACATTTCATGCGCGAACTTGTTGGCGCCGGGAATGGCGGCGTTGTTGACCAGGATGTCGAGCTTGCCCCATTTCGAGAGGACGGCGTTCACCGCTTGGGCGACCTCCGGCTCGTTGGTGATGTCAACGTTGCTGTAGACAACGTCGTAGTTTTGACCGGAAAGGTCTTGGGCGAGACGCTCGCCCTCGTCCTTGAGGACGTCAAAGATTGCGACTTTCGCCCCCTCCTCGACAAAGCGCTTGACTGTAGCCCCGCCAATGCCGCGAGAGCCTCCCGTCACAATTGCAACCTTACCGGCCAGCCGGTTCATACGGTTTCCTCCGTGCTGTTTCTTTTTCCACTCAAGGAGACCATTCTTTGCCGGCGCCGCGCACCCATGAATTTCACCGAAATGAGAATTTGCAAGCTTAACGAACTCACGCGGCAAAAAAGAACGCCCTGCGCTTGAGCGCAGGGCGCAGGCGGGAGGAAACCCTGCGGAAGAAACATGGATGGCGTGCCATACTTTGGGCGCCGACGCTCTCATAGCTAACGGGTCGTCGCGATCTGCGGAATCCATATTTTATCAAGAATGAACAAACCTCACGGCGCGAAGTCGTGGTGTCGGGCGAAGAACGATGTCAGCCGCCCGCGCGTCCTCGCACGGCCGAGTAGACTAACGCAGCGATCAGGATCAGCGCGCCCTGAAAGACGTACTCGTAAGTCTGCGACAACCCGAGAAAAGCGACGACATTCAGCACTTCCGTGAGCAGCAGCGCGCCGATCGCGGCGCCGATGAAGCTGCCGCGGCCGCCGCGCAGGCTCGTGCCGCCGAGAACCACGGCGGTAATGCTCGACAACGTATAGTTCACGCCCTGCCGAGGGTCGCCGACGCCAATCTGGACCATCAGCATCACGGCCCCCAGCGCGGCAAAGAGCGAACACGCGATATAGCCGAGGACGACGACCCGGTCGATCCGCAGGCCGATGCGCCGCGCCAATTCTTCGTCCGATCCAACCGCGCGAAGCTGCCACCCCGCCCGCGTCTTCCGCAGCACATATTCGCCCGCAATGACGCAAACGACGAGGGCAAGGAATGCAATGGGAATCGGCCCGAACTGCCAGGTGATCGCTTGCGTGACGGATGTGTTGATGTAACCGCCCGGTCCGTCGCGAAGCAGAAAGCTGCATCCTTGCAATCCAATATACATCGCGAGCGTCGCGGCGATGGGAGTGAAGTTCGCAAACCGGATAAGGCAGCCGTTGATGGCGCCGACAACGATCGCGCCGGCGAATATCAGCGCGAATCCCGCCAGGAGCGTCATCGTCGGCCGGTCATCATTCACGAAGAACGATGCGATCACGACCAGCAGACCCGCTAGCGGTCCGACCGACAGATCGACGCCTGCCAATAACAAAGGAATGGTCTGGCCCAGCGCAATGAAGCCAAGCGCCGTCGCCAGCGTGAGGATGTTGGAAATGTTGAACGCGGAGAGAAAATTCGGATTGTGATAGAAGGCGAAGAGCGCGAGAAGAACGGTCGCGATGGCTAGTGGGACGGCGGGCGCATTGTCCGTTTGCAGGAAATGCCGCCAGTTGCTTCGTCTCGCGCCGGCCTGCCGCCGTGCTTCATCTCCTTCGGCGTCCAGGTGGTGCTGGGCGCTCACCGCCGCCGTTACGATACCGGCCTCGACGACATCCTTTCCGGTCAGCGTTTCGACGACTTGTCCGCGCGACAGCACGATGACCTTGTCGCACAACCCTTCGAGTTCAGCCGCGTCGGACGAATTGACCACAACGGGAGTGCCGGAATTCGTGATCTCGCGGAGGATCCGGTAGATTTCGGCTCGCGCCCCTACATCAACGCCCTGCGTCGGTTCGTCGGCTACGATCAGGCCGGGCTCAGCGAGCAACGCGCGCGCCATGACGACCTTCTGCTGATTGCCGCCCGAGAGCGACCGAACCGGGGCCTCGAGGCTCGCCGCCTTCACAGCGAGCGACTTGAACGCATCCGTAACCTGGTTAACCTCGCGATTACGTCGGATGATCCCGAAGGAGGCGAATTCTTCCAAGCGCCGACATGGACGCGTTCTCGCGAATGGTCAGGCCGCCAGCCAGACCTTCGACGAGCCTATCGGAAGGCATGAACGCCGCTTCGCGCAGGAGATCGTGGTGCGTGAGGGCGCGCCCGCGAAGGCGTATAGCTCCCTCGGATCGCTCAAGGCCGGCGAGGGCGCGCATCAATTCCGACTGCCCGTTCCCCGCGACCCCTGCGATGCCAAGGATCTGCCCCGGCTTCACGCCGAAGCTCACATTTTTAAATCTCTGGCCGCCAAGGGCCTCAACGGACAAGTTGACGTCTCGGGAGCCGTCGTGTGTTTTCGGTGGAAAGGTCGATCCGAGCGCTCGTCCGACGATCATACTCAGCAGCGCTTCGTCGGTCACCTCGGAGACAAGCGCTCGGCCCCGCACGCGGCCATCGCGCAGAACAGTCACGCGGCTCGCAATCCGTCTGACCTCCGCGAGGCGATGCGTGATGTAGATGACTGCGGCGCCGTCCTGAACGACGGCGCGAATACGATCGAACAACATGTCGGTCGATTCGCGGTCGAGCGACGCCGTTGGCTCATCGAGAATGAGCACTTTCGGTCGCATCGCCAATGCTTTGGCGATTTCAAGCAACTGCTTCTGGGCGACGGTCAGAGAGTCGAGCGCGCATTCGCAGGGGAGCATTGAGGCCCACGGCCTTCAATATTTCGTCCGCGACGTCGCGAGGCGGTCGTCCCGTGAACAGCGATTGCGGAAGCGCGACCTGCAGGTTGTCGAGCACCGACAGATCGTCGAGGATGGCGGGGTGCTGATATGAGATCGCAATTCCGAGCGCCGCGGCGGTCTCCGGGGCCATCGGCGACGCGCTGTGTCCTTCGAAGTGGATTTCGCCTGTATCAGGCTGGTTTACGCCGGAGATAATGGTCATGAGCGTCGACTTGCCGGCGCCGTTCTCGCCCAGCACGGCGTGAACCTCGCCACCGCAGAACTCGACGCTCACATCCGAAAGCGCAGCGACGCCCGAATAGTTCTTCGAAATCCCGGTCAGCCGGAGAGTCACGTTTCCGAGCGCGTCTCCGCCGGAACCGAAGTCGTTCGCGATTGCAGGTTCGACGGTCAAGGCGCTTGTCCGCATTGCGCGACACCAGTCGCTTCAAAAAAGCGCGGCCCCGGACTGGCGTCCCGCCCGGGCCGCGATAGCCTCACTTGTTGATCAGCTTCGCCTGGTCCTCCGGCTTCATCTGGGCCGAAAGATAGATGTCGCCAGGAAGGTCTTTCCGGCACTCCACAGGGTGAGGCTTGCCCGACACCGAATCCTCGAAGTGGGGAGCCACGAAGACGTCCTCTTTCGGAGTCTTCCCGCCGGTCGCAAGGGCTACGGCCCATTGAACCGCCAGGCGCGCGTTGTCATTGCCGGTCGCCACCGTGAAAAGCTTGAAGTCCGGGTTGGCGGCGTGGTTGTCGGTCCAGAAGCAGCCGAGGATGTTCCCGTCCGAAGTGGCGATCGGGGGTATCGACCGGTTGAACTTCTTGAAGACCGGAAGCGCGCCGACCAGCGACGGCCCGAAGTCGGAGACGATCACGTCGATCTTCGGATTCTTCGCGATCTCGGCGGTGAGAACCTGTTGAGTGAGCGCGGGGTCCCAGTTGGTCACGTCGAAGGGCGGCGGGTTGATGAATTTGTACTCAGGCCCGAGGACCGACTTGAGACCTTCGAGCTCACTCAGCCCCTGACTGTTGCCGGCCGGGCCACTGATGAACAGCACGTTGCCCCCCTTGGGCAAGATGCTCTTGATCCACTCGCCCCAGCTCACGCCGTCCTGCTTCTCGGAGGCGCCGACGTACTTGGAGTAGTTCTTGCCCGCTTCGCCGCCGACGACAACACGGTACGGAACGACGACTTTGCCGGACTTGTAGACGCTGGTCAGCGCGGGCAGCACTGCCGGGCCCGCGTCTCCAAACACGACGAGCGCGTCGATGCCGCGCGCGCCCATGCTCTTGATGTCGGAGATCGCCTTCTGCGTGTTGCCCTGGCCATCAGCATATTGATACTGGGTGATGCTCGGGCATTTCAGGGCCTCTTCCTTGGCGGAGGCGGTGGTGATGACGCGCCAGCTGTTGCCCCCGAAGCCGTCGAGGAAGGCGATCGACGCCTTTTTTGGGCCGCACCACGAAGGCGTGTCCGCGTATGCAGCGGATCCGCCTAGACCTAGCAACACAGCGACGGCAAGCCCTGTATGTCCCCCTAAAAATGATCGTTTCATGGTTCTTTCCTCCTCTTGAGCGGTGCTGTTTCCTTTGGCTCACCGGAACGAATAGATGGCGATGCCAAATCCAAGCGCGAGCGCCTGAATGATTGTCTGGGCCGAATAGGGAACGCCTACGGCCAGCGCGAATTGGCTAAGCTGAGTCAGGAAGAACGCGGCGATTACCGTCGACACCGGGAAGCCGCGGCCGCCGAGAAGGGAAGTTCCGCCGAGAACCACAACCGCGACTGAGGGGAGAAGAAGCGAGTTCCCCTGAAAGGCGGTCGGTTGGCTCGTGATCCCGGCAAGTAAGACGCCCGCGATGCAATAAAGCAGCTGCGCCAGGACATACGCCATCGTCTGGTAGAGGCGGACCCGAAGGCCCACGGCGCGCGCGACTAGCGGATTTGCGCCGATCGCCTCGTAGCGGCGTCCGGCCACCGTCTTCTTCATGATGAAGACCACGATGATCAGGATTGCCATAGCGAAGTAGATTGAGTTCCCAACGCCTAGGATGTCGCCTCCCGCAATGGCGGCGAGCAGCGTGCTGGTCGATCTTGGCACCCCGCCGGAGACGGCGAACACGCCGCCGTAAATCAGTGCATTCATGCCGATCGTAGCTACGATCGAGTTCAGACGGAGGAGACCGACCATCACTCCATTCACGACGCCGATCAGAATCGCGCAGCCAAACGCCATGAGCACCGCGGGCAGGAGGTTCGCGTTGTTCCCGGCCGTGACGTGAGTTGAAATCACGACCGCGAGCGACACCCCGCCCGCGACGGACAGGTCGAAGCCGCCCTGCTGGACGACCAGCATCTGGCCCAGTCCGACAATCGCTAGGATGGCGGCAAACGGCAGGCTTCCCGAGAACGCGCCGTAGCTCACGCTCGAGGGCGCAAACAGTCGGCACACAACGATGAGCGCCGCCGCAGAAAGAACGACCGTCAGGAACTCTTTGCTCAGAGGGAATTGGAAAGGCTGTCGCGTTGCAGGGACACTGCCTACTTGATCGCTGGTCGCTTTCATCCCATTGTTCTCAGGGACAGAACTAGCCAGGGTTGAGCAAAGTCGATCCCCAGAATGCCGCAGCTAAAACGAGCGTGAGCCATGCGGCTGAACCGTGACCCAGGCCGCTTCGCCTTTTGCGGGGCGCGCGATTACCAAGCGCTGGGGTCAAGTGAGACTCGATGTGCTGGGATAAAACTAGGAGTTCCCGCGCCGCTATGAACCCGAGATTTGGAATTACAAAAACGGATTGGGTCCATTTTGACGCATCCTCCCGTCTGGCCGCGGCGATCCCGGCAAAGCCGTGCTTTCGCGAGGCAACCGTTGAATCCAATCCTACCAAAGTTGTGCTATTGGCCCCGGACTGATTTATTCAAAATGGATCAATTTGCCTTGGCCGGCAAAGTCGATTGACCACGTGCTCTTCCTATGGCCTCGGCAAGCAAAGGCGTCGCGCCGCGGCAATTCCGCACAGTCACCGAACCATTTTAAACTTGAACGTACGCTCCGGGACGGTGCTCGATGAGCTCCTTCCACATTCAGGACGGCTGAGAAAATCGCGTAGCCGTCCGATTTTTCGCGCCTCAAAGTTCCCGTTCGTTGTTAGACGACGACACAGCGCCCGAAGACGCTTCGCAGCCATCCCCGCTTCTATCTCCACAAATTTGAATTGACCATCGGTTGCGTTGAGCTCGTCGAGATCGGCGCCGCCCAGCAGCAACGCGGGAGGCGTCATCGTCGCTCCGACCCTGGAGATCAGACCGATCGTCGTAAGTGTCACCATAAACCAAGTAAGCGGCGCCGAGAATCCGCATGCCCCTCGTAAAATAGGATAGGGCCGCGCAACTCCACACAGCGAGCTTGGAAGCCATGACCGTCTCTCCCTAGACCCATTGTTGCTCTTTGAACTTCACGTTCTGACGTTCGGCCGAAGCGCGAGGGCGACTCACATGATAATATAATTCGTGGCTACCTACCCAACGGCGGGCTATCTTCGGTTGCGTGCCTGATGCGCAGTTAGGCTGCCGTGGGACGGGACCGTATCCCAGTTATAGCCGCGACGAGATCTGAAGCGTTGACCTCCTCGCGATTAAACTCCGCCACCTTCCGTCCGAGCCTCAAGACGACGATACGGTCGGCCACTTCAAGGACGACGTCGTGAAGGTCATGCGATATGACGATGACCGAGCGCCTTTCCGACTTCAGTTTGCGGATGAGTCGCACCACCCCGCCGCGCTGCTCCACGCCCAGGGCCGCCGTCGGCTCGTCGAGCAGCACCACGCTTGGGTTGCGCATCACACAGCGGCAGATCGCTATGCCCTGTCGCTGCCCTCCCGAAAGCCGCCCGACCGGCATGCGCAGCGACCGGATGGTCGTAACGCCAAGATCCCGAAGCGCCTCCCCAGACAACCGTTCCATCGCAGCGTGCCGGAGGCGGCGGCCAGTCGAGGCCGATGTCGTGATCTCATTGCCAAGAAAGAGGTTCTGAACCGTATCGAGATTGTCGCAGAGGGCGAGGTCCTGATGAACGGTTTCGATGCCCAGGCGGCTTGCGTGCTGCGGGCTGGTGATCGCGACCGGCTGACCGCTGAACAAGAAGGCGCCTTCATCGGGTGGCTGAGTTCCCGAGATTGCCTTGATTAAAGTCGATTTGCCCGCGCCATTGTCGCCTACGATGGCGACGATCTCGCTCGCGTAGACGCCGAGCGAGACGTCACTCAATGCCGTGACGCCCCCGAAATATTTGCTTGCGCCGCGAATCTCGAAGACGGGCGCGCGCGCCTCGGCGTCAATTGTCGTGGAAGCGCCTCCCCTTCCCTGAGACATTCGGTTCCCCATCATGCGTTCGGCGCCCGGAGCCCAAGCTTCAAGCGCCGATCTTCGACCACTACTTGCCCATGTTCTCCTTGCAGGTGTCGCTCTTGGCGGCGGGCCCCTTGCAGATGTCGCTCCACGACCAGACGCCCGCCTTCACCACGTCGCCGACATTCGACTTATCGATCATCTCGACATCGATATAGGCGGTCGGGACTTTTTCGAAGCCATTGTCGAAGTCGCCATTGATGTGGCCTGACTCCGGCTGCTGTTTCTTGATCGCATCGATCGTGAGCCGCGCCGCGCTGTCCGCCAGCAACGGATAGTTCTTCATCACCGTCCCGTGCTGGAGGCCGAGCAAGATGTTCTGCAACGTCGTGACATTGGCGTCCTGGCCGCCGAGGATCTTGATCTTCCCGGCCAAGCCCTGCGAAACGAGGGCTGCGAGCGCGCCCTCCGCAGTGCCGTCGTTCGAAGCGACGATCGCCTGGAAGTCTCCGTCTGTCTTGGTCAGGCACTGCTCCATGATGTGCTGGGCGTCGGAGGGATTCCAATTTGGAACGTAGTCCTCGCAAACGACCTCGATCTTCTTGTCCTTGATGAGCGGATCCAGATACTGGTCCTGCCCTTCCTTCGTGGCGCGGGTGTAGAAGTCGCCCTTGTTGCCATAGAGCCGGGCGATCTTGTACGGGCCGCCGACCGAAAGCGCCGCTGCCGCATTCTTACCCTGGGCCTGGCCGACCTTGAGGGCGCCGAATTGCGTGTAATAGGTGACAGGGCCGCCGCTCGCCTCGTGCTCATAGGCGATGAGCGGAACGCCTGCCTTCTTCGCGGCGTTGAGGCTGCCGCTCGCGAGCGACGGATCAGATGCAATCAAGACGATCGCTTTGGCGCCGGCGGTTATCGCCGCGTCGACCTGCTGTTGCTGCTCTTGCGGATTGCTCTCGCCGTTCACCACCTCAACCTTCATGTTCGGCGCATATTTCTTCATCGCCGCGACGAAAGCGGGCGCATCCTTCTGCACGAACCGCACAGTCGTGAAATTCGGCAGCATCATATAGACCGTTCCCGTAAGCGACGGGTCCGATTCCATCGCGGCCGCTGCGGTCGCGCAGCTCACCAGCCCTGCGGCCAGCAGGTTCTTCATAAGCGCTTTCATTTTCGTTTCCTCCTCGATTGGCTTTAAGTTCGGATCTCGCCGCCTCCCATGCGCCCTGCTCATGCCTCCGCCGAAGGGCCGCTCGAGAAATTGTGGACAACAAAGTCGATCGAGGTCGCAAGGATGAGTACGACGCCTTGGGTCGCGAGCTTGACCTCGGTGCCTAGACCCAGAAGGTCGATTCCATTGGAGATGCTGGTGATCGCCAGGGCTCCAAATAAAGCCGACCAAGGCGAGCCTCTGCCGCCGAAAAGGCTTGTGCCTCCCACCACGGCGGCCGTGATCGCTTCGAGCAGCAGCGTGCCCATGCCCGACGATTGCGCCGAGACGCCGAGAAGGCGAGAAGCGGCCAAAATGCCGCCGAAAGCTGCGAATCCTCCGCAGATCATGAAAGCGGCTATGCGGATCCGGTCGACCTTGACGCCGGCGCGAACCACCGCGCTCGGGTTGGAGCCGGCGGCGTAGAGATAGATCCCAAACCGCGTATGCGAGCCGACATACGACAGGATGATGATGGCGAGGATAAACAGAAGTAGCGCGACGGGGACCCCGTTGTGGGCGTTCAGGGCGGCCACAGCGACCGCGACGACCATCAGCACGGCCAGCGTTGGAACCACGACGTTCTTTAGGATGGTGACGTGAAGGCCGGCCTTTATCGCGTCAGAGACCGAAAGATACCGGAAGACTGCGAAGGCGGCGGCTGCGAGCGTTACAAGCCCCCAACTCAGGGACTTGTGGACATAGGAGCCAGCGAGAAAGGTCAGGTCGGTGCCAAAGAGGTTGATCTGCCCCGTTTTCGGCAGCAGCCGCAATTGGACGGCCGCAAGAATGAGCGAGACGCCGAAAGTCACAAGGAAGCCCGGCGTCCGCGTCCAGGTGATCCAGCGAGCTTGAAGAAAGCCGACCGCGACGCCGAACAAGACGCCCGCTGCGATCGCGAGCCAGACCGACATGTCAAAGACAAGGAGCAGCTGGCCGGTGATCGTGGCGGCGACGCCACTGACCGCAGCCACTGACATGTCGATCTGCCGAATAATCAGCACAGGCACGAGCCCGAGCGCCAGTGTGCCGGTGACGATGCTCTGAAGGCTCAGGTTCGAGAATTCCTTGGCGACAGGAACTTTGGATCCATCGCCCCGAAAAAAATCCAGATCAAGGCGATCGCGGTGAGGATGGGAACATAGCGCCATTCACCCGACAGAAGCTCGACGAGGCGCGGTGTGAGTGGCGCTCTGACGGTCACAACGGGGGCTTCAACCGAACTCATGCGCTTCTCTCGAGCTCAGGCTCCGAAGATGCTCTGCGCCACATCCTCTCTGCGCGGCGGCCCCTTCGCTGACTGCGCGCAAAAAATTGCTCCGTCAGTCGCATTCGGCTGCCGCGGTTGATCAGTTTGACATCCGCCCTGAGCGCGAGCCGCTCAAGCCGCCGAATAGCCCGCGTCGGTCATGATGAGTTGGCCGGTGATCCCGCTCGCAGCGTCCGACACCAGAAAGCCAATCGTAGCCGCGATTTCGGAAGGCTGGAGCAACCGCTTCATGGGGATGTCGTCAATCCAGGCCTTCATGACCGCAGGTTGCTCAAGACCGACTTTCTTCAGCATGTCGGTTTCCGTGTAGCCCGGCCCGACAGCGTTGACGCGCACGTTATGCGTCGCCCATTCGACGCCGACAACGCGACAAAGATGAGCGACGCCCGCCTTGGAAACATCATAACCCGCGTGAAGTTCAGGTCTGACGGCCTTGATGCCTGCGATGGAGGAAATGCAAACGATGCTGCCCGCCTTGCGCTCGACCATTCGCTTGCCAAACGAGCGAACGCAGTAAAATACGCCGTCAAGGTTGATCTTCAGACAGCGGTGCCAATCCTCGTCCGAATGCGTGGCCGTGGCAGCCTCGTAGGCTACGCCTGCGTTCGCAACTAGGATATCGACAGCGCCAAATTCCTTGTTGACCGCGGCTGCGACCTTCTCGACCTCGGCGCTGTTGGTGACGTCAAACTTGACCGCCGAGGTCTGGTAGCCTTTTTTGGCCCATTCCTTCGCCTTGCGCTCGACGCCGTCATCCACGTCCGCCAAGATCACTCGGGCGCCGAGGCCACAGAGTCGCTCCGTGATCGCGCTTCCGATTCCTCCGGCGGCGCCGGTCACGAAGGCGGTCTTTCCCTCGAGCGAATAGTTTTTCAGCGCATCTATCGCCACCTAGTCGATCCTCCCCTTAGGCCGTCATCCTTTCGGCCTCGATGGTGGATCGCGGCCGAAGTCCCCTTGACAGTCCCACGGGTTGGCGCCCGCCCATACCAAAAAGATTTCTCAATTTGGATGATGGCGCTTGAGACGCTCGTCGCGCCTTGGCGGAATTGACCGCAATCTCGATGCAGAGCCGAGCACGGTCCGCGAGCGAACCCCCAACAGGGGCGCCGTCATCGGACGCGACGGCGCCGCACCGAACGCCCTAACTATCGCCGCAGCGGCATGGCGACTGGGCGCATCGGCGCCCCCGTCGGCTCCCCGAAGCCGGATGCAGGCGCCGAAGAAGGCAAACTCAAAGACTTTATCCGCCGCCAAGTCCTCGAGATTGGCGATTTCAAGGATGGGCACGCCGGCCTCCGCCAGCAGATAGGTATGGACCACCTGCCAATTCTCGGGATCCGCCGACGGAGCCTGTTCGAGGCTATGATTGTCCGCTCCGATGACGATCGCCCCTGCCTTTGCCAGAAACTCCGCGCCCTCGCGATTGATGCCAGGTGGGTTTGGCAGATAGGCCGCTCGGTCCGGCCAGAGACGCATGCGACCAGTGCGGATTAGGACGATGTCGCCAGGGCGCAACTCCGTGCCCTGATGCCTGAGGCAGCCGCGGAGGTCCCTTTCGCCGACGCCGTAGCTCGGCTCCAGCACATCGACGCCGTGCATCCCCGCGACGTCGAGCATGACGCCACGCGCAATGATAGGCGGATGCTTGTCGGCGCCGGCCTTGCGCCAAGCGCGGCTGCCGAGATGCTCGTCGACAGAGAAGCCGTTGAAGATGCGGCCGTGATATCCGAAGTGGTTGAGCGCGTCGATATGGGTGCCCGTATGGGTATACATCGAGATCGAGTTGCCCGAATAGGAGACGAGTTCGTTGCTCGCCTTGCCCACGCGCATGACGTCGTCGGCCTGCTCGCCGCGTGGCGTATGGGTCATCCAGATTTGGTAGGGCTGGTCCTCGGCGCCGAACCAACCGGGCATACCGACGAAATTGTCGACCGACAGATCATAAACCTTGCTTGGATCGGCCCGGTCGATAATCGCCTGGCGGGATGAGGCGTCGATGAGGTTGAGCATGCCGATCTCGTCGTCCGAGCCGAATGGGCTTTGCGTCGCCTTGCGGAAGGCCGCTGCATGGGCGGCGATACGAGATTTCATCACTTCAGTTACGTAGCAGTCGTTGCACATGACTTACCTCCGCCGTTGCGAGTCCTTCCTACGTGTTTCGGCCCAGCACTCGGGCTCGGAGCCCCTCGACGGCGCTGCGCGGCGTCGTGATGACGGGAATACCGGCGCCTAGCGCGACGCGGTCGTGGGCTCGGGCGAGCGAAAACTGGCCGAGGATGATGGCGTCGACATCGCCGGCTAGGCGAACCGCCGCCTCGGCGACCAGGAGGTCGTGACGATCGCCGTCACCGGCGTTCAGCGCCTCGAGCGCGCCGGCGGCGACCTCAGTGCGGATCGTCACGTCGCGGCGGCGTTCCTTAGCCATAGCGCGCAGTTCTTCCTCCAGCGACGCGCGCGAAGGCTCGAAGGAGACAACGAGCCCGAGCTTGTCGCCCATGCTGAGAGCGGCCTCGAACGCAGCCTCGTTGGGCCGCAACACCGGAATCGTGACCCGCGCCTTGACCGCGTCAATGGCCGGCCCGAAGGCCGAGCAAGTGAAGAGGATGCCGGCGGTGCGCCCTCCTTTGCCGGCATTGGTCGTTGCATAGTCGGCGAGGATGCGGAAACGCGCCATCATGTCGTCGTCGAGGCGTCCGGCTTCGGCGCGGTCGATCGCGAGCGAGGTGTCGAGCAGGTCGAAGGCGAAGGCCTCCGGCCAATGACACGCGAAAGCCTCCCGAGCTGGACGAACGGATTCCTCCAGCGCGTGTATCAGTGCGATCCGCGCGACAGGGTCAGCCGAGGGCATGGCCGACCTCCCCACGCCCGGCGATGACCCGCGCAATCGCGTCGTCGCGCGGCTTCGAGCCCCCGCGGCCGATGATCGCTATTGTTTCAGATGTTTCCGCCATGATCCCTTTTCCTAAGCGCCACTCGATGCGCGCCTCGCTCATGCCATTCAGCCTGCCACGCCGGCTCGGGCATCAGTGCATGAATGTGGCTCAAAGGTTGGGCATTGTCAGTGGATCATGAGATGGACGCAAGGCGCATCCGCCATGGTGCGGACGAGAATGAATGCCTGATCGCCGATGAGCGACAGGACCCAGTGGGCGAGTCCAATCACATCCACCTCGCGAGCGTCGATGGCGCGCCGTACACGATGGAACAGATTCGAGGGCGGGCTTCTCGACGTCGCGGCGGCGCAGCCGCTCGACCTCTACGCCAAGTTCGGCGCGTTCTACGTCAAGGCTAAGACCCAGCCTATGTTTCCTCAGCCGTGCCCCCTGTTACTCAACTCACCACCAGCGCGATCAAGATGATCGCGCCGTAGACGGCGTCGATCCAGAACGCTGGGATTTCCGCCAAGGTCAGCACGTTTTGCAAAATTCCGAGCAGCAGCACGCCGGTCAGCGCCCCGAGCAGGCGACCCTTGCCGCCATTGAGGCTGATGCCGCCAATCACCGCCGCCGCGAAGACGTAGAAAATCATGTTCTGGCCTTGACTCGGGACCACCGAGGCGATGCGCCCAGTCAGCATCAGCCCAGCGAGAGCGGCCAGCATGCCGGCGACGATGAACGTGCCCCACAGCACACGGTCGACGCGGACGCCCGCGACGCGCGCCGCCTCGACGTTGCCGCCGATCGCATACAACGCGCGGCCGAGCCGGTGGTAGCGTAGAAACAGGCCGAACGCGAAGTACAGGATCGCGGCGATCCAGATCGACACGGGTATCCCCATCCACTTGCCGGAGCCGAGATACAAAAATCCACTTGGAAGGTCGAACATCGTCTTGCCGCTCGTGGTGCCGAGTTGCACGCCGCGCAGCAGGATCAGCATCGCCAGCGTCACTATGAACGCGTTGAGCCGCAGCCGAACGATCAGGAAGCCGTTGATCGCGCCGACAACCGCGCCGGTCAACAGCACGATCGGAATCGCCAGCCACCACGCGAGCCCGACGCCCGAGCCGCCGACATCGACGTTCTTGATGATCAGCCACGCTCCCAGCATCGGCGCGAGCCCGACCACCGATTCCAGCGACAGGTCGAATTTTCCAGCCAGAAGGATCAAAGTCTCGGCGATCACGACGACGGAGAGTTCCGAGGATTGCTGCAGGATGTTGAGAAAATTGTCGGTAGTGAGAAATGCGTCGGAGGCGAATGCGCCAATGACGATCACCAGCACGATCACCGGTACGAGCGTCAGCTCGCGCAACCCCAGCAGCGGTCCCCTGCGCCGCAGCGCGGCCGGCTGGCCGGGCGCCGCGTCAACCCGCTGGCTCGCCATGTCCTATCCCCTCGATCGCCGCGACTAGTTTTTCGCTACTCCAGCCGGCGGAAAATTCCTCCGTTAGCCGGCCCTTGAAGACGACGAGTACACGGTCGCAGACGGACAGCTCGTCCAACTCATCGGACACGATCAGCACCGCGGCGCCCCCGGCGCGGGCGCGCTCGACGATTGCGAACAGCGCCTCCTTTGAGGCGATGTCAACGCCTTGCGTTGGATACAGCAGCACCAGCACCCGCGGAGCCGAGGCGAGCGCCCGCGCCATCACCGCCTTCTGCTGGTTGCCGCCGCTGAGTTCCTTGATCGGCTGGTCGGTGGAGGCTGCGACGATTTGCAGCGAGCTGACCATGCGCCCAGCTTCGTCGTCCCGCCGGCCGGGCAACACGATGCCGGCCGGCCCTAATCGTTCGACAATGGTCATCGTCATGTTCTCGGCGATCGAGAGCAGCGGAATGATGCCGCGCGCGTGGCGATCGCGCGGCACGTAGCCCACGCCCTTGCGGCGCGCGTCCGTCACGTCGCCGCCGCGCAGATCAGCGCCGCCGACCAGGACCTTTCCCCCCGTCGGCGCGACCAGGCCGGCGATGGCGTCGGCGATCTCGCTCTTGCCTGAGCCAGCGAGCCCGGCAAGCCCGATGCATTCGCCGGCTGCGACCCGCAGGCTGACGCCGAAAACGGCGCCATCGATCTGCAGATCGAGCACCTCCAGAGCCGGCGCCTCGCGCGCCGACGCGGCCTGGGCGCCGGCTCGGCGGCGTCCGCCCGCGCCGCGCGCGGCGTCGCCCACCATTGCCTCGACCACGCGCTCCTTCGGCATCTCGTCCAGCGACGCCTCGGCGACCACGCGGCCATCGCGCAGCACCGTCACGCTGCGACAAACCTCGTAGATTTCTTCAAGGTAGTGCGAGATGTATAGGAATGTGACGCCGGCTGATTGCAGGTGGGACATTCGGTCAAACAATCGGCGCACCTCCCGCCCCTCGAGTTCAGCCGTGGGCTCGTCGAGGATGATGAAGCGCGTGCCCTGGATCAGGGCCCGGGCGATCTCGACGACCTGCCGCTGCTCGACCGAAAGCCGCGCGCACTCCTGCTCGACGTCGAGCTCCATGCCCCACCCGGCCAGCACGCGCTCCGCATCGCGCCGCACCGCGCCCCAGCGGATCCAACCGAGGCCGCCAGTCGGTTGCGTGTTCAAGAGCAAGTTTTCGGCCACGGTCAGCGTCGGCACCAGTGTGGATTTCTGGTAGACGCAGGCGACGCGATCGCGCCATTTCTGCCGCTCGGCGAGCCCCGGCGCATCTTCGCCACTGAAACGGACGCGGCCGGCGTCGGGCGAAACGATCCCGGTCAGCACGCCGACCAGCGTCGATTTGCCAGCGCCATTCCGGCCGACCAGCGCGCGTGAATCGCCGGCCGGCACCCGCATCGAGACGTCGCTAAGCGCCTGGCTCATGCCGAAGCGTTTCGAGACGTCGGATACTTCGACGATCGCTGGCTCGGGCGCCGCGGCGTCTGCGGCCCGCTGCAGGCCGTTCATCGCCGCACCACCCGAAGGCAGCCGGCTCCGCTCAGTTCTTCGCCCCGTTCGCCCAGAGGGTCGGGTCGTCGACATTGGCCTTAGTGACCGTCGGCGCCGGCAACAGGTCCATCGGGTTGCCGTTGACTATTTCGATGCGGCTGTCATGGTCCGTCGGGCCGGGACTGAAGCTTTTGCCGGCAACCGCGCCTTCGAGGTAGTGCAGCCCCCACTTCACGTAAGCGTCCTGCGGTTGCGACAAACTCGCGTCTAGCAGGTCCTCGCGGATCTTCTGATGGGCGAACGGCGTGCCGTCGATGCTGACCAGGAAAATATGCCCCGGTTCGCCGACCTTTTTGAGCTTGCCTGCGCTGCTCAGCACGTTGAGCACGCCTGGCAGCATCACCGCGTCGCTTTGCATATAGATCGCGCCGAGATCCGGCGTGGAGCTAAGGACCGTCTGCGTAATCGAGGTCGCAATTTCCGATTGCCATTTAGTCGGTTTCTCGATCACCTTGATGTCCGGGAAATCCTTCTTCATGCAGTTGGCGAAGCCGCTGGTGCGATCGCGCCCGTTCTGCGTCGCCTGATCGCCCATCAGCGACAGCACGACGCCCTTGCCGCCGAGAGCCTTGCCGGTCAGCGCGCAGGCATCGGCGCCCATGCGGATGTTGTCAGCCCGCACCACCATCGCCGCCTTGCCGCCGGCCGGACCCATGTCGATCGCGACCACAGGGACATTCTTGCTTGCGGCGAAGTTTAACGCCGGCACGATCGCCTCGCTGTCGCGTGCAACCAGCAGGATGCCTTGCGCACCCTCGGAGATCAGGTTGTGGAAGTCGGTGATCTGCTTGCCGGCGTCGTTGGCCGCGTTAGCGACCGGCAGCGTTTTCAACCCCGCCTTCTTGCTCTCGGCCATCACGCGGTCGGCCTGGAGGACCTGGAACGGATCCTGCAGGAACCCGGTGGAGTAGCCGAGGGTAAAACTCTGTTGCGCTTGCGCCGGCGCGGCGAGCGCCAACGTGACGCTGGCGCCGAACGCAACCCCGGCAAGGAGCCGAACGGTCTCTCTCATGATTTCCTCCCCGTGTTCGCCCTTATCAAGCTTGCTCGGCGAATGATCGAGAATGCTGGTCCCGGGGAGGAGCGGAGTTAAGTCTACAGCAATGCCCGTATCTCCTAACATGAGCAACGTTCAAAGCGCGCCGCCGTAAGGTCTCCGCTGTCTCTATTTAGCGCGCTGCTCTCGCGCGATCTCGTGCTGATCCCGGTGATCATCGCCGTGCTGATCATCGGCAATTTCGTCAATTCGGCGTTTCTGACTACCAACAAACATAGGCCTGGCTCGAACTCGCCTACCTCTGAACGCCCTCGTTCGTTGTTGTCTCCTACAGTCGCCGTCACTCCCCTGATTGCGTCTGCAATCTTCGGGACGCGAGCTCGGCGCGGATTTCATTTGCATGCTCGTTGAGCCGCGGGGCCCGACGCCGGATAACACCGGGTGTCGCGGAGAAACGCGGAACGACGCAATGCATGGGCAGACTGCCGGCGTCCTCGTCCGGAAACTCGACGATCGAGCCGCGCTCCCTCACGTGTTCGTTCTCCATGAGCTGCGCGGCATCGTAAATCGGACCGACGGTGACTTCGGCGCGCTCGAAAAACTCAAGCGCCTCGCTCAGAGTCATCGAGGCGATGAAGCTGCCGATGATCTCATCCAGCGCCACAACATTTTCCACGCGCTTCTCGTTTGTGAGGAAACGGTTATCGAGGCTTAGGTCTTCACGTCCGATTGCACGAAACAATCGTTTGGTCATCGCCTGCGTAGACGCAGAAAGGGCGACGTGTCCTCCGTCGCGCGTGCCATACAGGTTTCGGGGAGCCGAAAGGGGCGTACGGTTTCCATGCCTTCCGGGCGCAGCGCCAGTGACGCGATGAACTGCCTGGTCGGCGCCCAGGATCGAACGGCTCGAGGAGCGAGATATCGATCTCCTGGCCTGCGCCGCCGTTGACTTCGGTTTCCCTAAGCGCTGCCAGCGCCGCGCTCGCGGCATAAAGTCCGGCGACGCTGTCCGCCAAGCCAAGATTGGGCAAGAGGTGGAGGACCGTCAGGCCAACCATTCTTGTAGGCGAAGCCGGAGGCGGCCTCAACCAGAGTTCCAAATCCAGAACGATGCCTGTAAGGCCCTGTCTGACCCCAACCACTGATGCGCACCACGACTAGATTGGGTCGAAGCGCATGCAGCTTCGTCAGCGGGAAGCCGAGGCGATCAAGAACTCCGGGGCGAAAATTCTTGACCAGAATATCAGCGGTCTCAATGAGACCTGCGAATGTTGCTCGGTCAGGCTCGCTCTTCAAGTCAAGCATGACGCTCCGCTTATTTCGACTGTAGACGCGCCACTGCACCGGGACACCCGAGAGTTTCCAATCCCGTAGCGAGTCGCCTTCCGCGCGGTTCGATCTTGATGACATCCGCGCCCATGTCGGCAAACACATGGGTCATCATGTTCCCGACCACAAGCCGCGACATGTCGAGGATACGGACGCCCTCGAGAGGGGGGCTTCTGACCGGTTCCTCTGGCTGCGCGTTCATCTTGGCTCCATCATTCGGACGGCGAACAAGTAGCGGAGAGGTCCGGTAAGGGAAATAGGTATGGCCTTCTGGCCTACTCCGAAAACGTTTAACGCGCCGAGGACGAATTCCGACGGCCCCAACCGTCCTGACATGATGCGAGCGGAGATAGTCTACATACCGATCGCCGGGGCAGCGAGGCTTTCTCTCTCCGTCGGCTCATAGGCTTTGTCGGCGCAGTGGCCTGGAACGGCTTCAAGAACAGCACGGCATGGCTTCTCGACAATGTGCGCGCGGAGTTCGTCAAGGGAACGGATGCGGCGCGGGCGGCAGCCGCGGCCCGACAATGAAGCGCCGGGCGGCCTGTTCGTCGAGACGTAAAAGATGTAGCGGCAACAAACTCGATCTGTGATGAACGCTAAAATCCGTGTCCATACGCCTTGACCCCCCGCTTGGGCTAAACAGGCGGCGAGCCGCCGATTCGATGTGTCAATCCAAAGAGCGGATCCGCCGTTCTGGCTAGCCGAGCGGATCGCTTCGACAATCTTTCGCGAGATTGCCGCTTACTGGCTGCAAAGGTTCTTCAACTCACAAGAATGCCGAAAACTACTTCGCCATAGCAGGTGCGGATTTCACGTGAAAGTCCGGTCTAGAACCGAGCGAGGGATTTGTATTGCAGCAAGCACTCTCTCGACAGTTCTGCGACTACTTCCGCTGATTTGGTCCCCAAGTTCGCCGAGAAGATCTCCGGTCCGATCTGAACGAGGCCGCCGATTTGATTTAGTGTATCGAGTATCGAAGCTATAGGAAAGTCGCCCTCACCCGGCCATAGACGCTCGAAGCATTCCTTTTCGAGCGTAACACCTGGCCGTAGCGGAATGTACCCGTCGCAAACCTGAACGCAATGTATGAGGTGGCCTGGTATTGCCTTTAGCGTCGCGATCGACGTGCCTCCCCGGACAAAGTGTGTGCAGTCGAAAACAAAACCCCCATTGGGGACGCCCGAGCCTTTCAGGATTTCAAGTCCCTGCTCCAATGTAACCACGCCCCACATCGGGATGCATTCGAGGTCACAAGTGACTCCGTGCTCCGCGGCCTGGCGGCAGATCGCGGCGTAAAACTCCGTGATTTGCCCCGTCGAGTAGCGCGTGGCTGGAAAGGTCGCATTCAGGCTCATGTGCCTGCAGTCAAGCTTGTCGCAGAGATCAAAGAACGTTGCTGGCGATATGTCATGTGCGGCTGCATAGTCCGCGCCGAAATTAGTCGGCTTCCAGTCGGGAACCCAAGGACAGAGCGGATCTAGGCGTCCGATTTGAACGCCGTGATCTAACGCGACCGCCTTCATATCGGTGACCGACAACCCCTCGCTGACGAGTTTGAGCACTTCCTGCGGTTGGATGGTCATCTCCTGGAAGCCGGCGAGTTGCGTGGCCTTGATTTTGTCTGGGAAGCTAAGGTGAAGCACGTTCGAGAAAGGCATTGCGAAAATGAGGTCGGAGCGCAGACTTGGCATAGTTTCCTCCAGAAGAATCGCATTGGCGGGATAGTGATCGAATATGCGTCCTCAAGCGTTCACTGCGTGCGACAACCGCCTCAACAACGCGCTCGAAGTCGGCGAGGAGTATGAGGCGCGTTCACGAGGAACAGGCAGGCATTGGCGCCTTTCCGGGGCGTTCTGGCCCCGGCCGTTGTTCATTGGACTCTACTCCACTCTCGCCGCTCTTTCCCTGACGTCTTCGGCCGTTGAGACCACGGAAGGGGGACCGCGAACAGTCCCTAAATGTCCAGAGTGAACTGATGCGCCCACGGTGGTAGGCGGCGTTCCGCCGGGTTAGCGTTCCATGATCACGACGCCTGAGAGATGTTGTTATGGACGAACCAGGACCGATCACGCCACGACCGGCGCGCTCTGCAACGGCTGGGCAGCGAAGAATCCAAAATGATAAATTTGCCGGTTTTCCTCTGAGCTCGCATCGAATAGCCAGATCTATTGTTACTTGGGCAGCAAGCGTCGCAAAAATAAGGCGACCGCCTAACCATAAGGAGGGAACGGCATGACTCCATCCATGCGACTTGCTTCTTTGGCTCCCGCGATGGCCGCTGCGATCGCGCTCTCCGTTGCCAATGCCGCGGCTGCCGAGTTCACCAAGAAAGACCCTTTGGTGGTAGGGTATAGCATCCAGTCATCCCAAGATCCGTATTGGCAAGGATACATTCATGGGATCGAGACCGAGATGAAGAAATTTGGTTTCACCAAGCTTCTCACCGATGACAGTCAAGCGTCGGCGCGGAAGCAGGTCAGTGGCAGTCTCGCGTTGATCAATAACGGCATAAGCGCGCTGATTATTTCTCCGCAGGAGCCGAGCGCTCTCGCGGCGACAATCAAGGCTGCCCACGGCGAGAACATCCCGGTCATCGTCGGCGATGTCGGCGCTGCAGGCGATTATGACGGGTTTGTTCTCTCGGACAACTTCAAGGGCGGGGAGTTCGCAGCCCGGTTCGTGGAGAAAACGCTGGGCGGGCGGGACGGCGTCTCGGAAGTGGGCGTTATTGCCCTGAACCCGACGACGTCGGTGAACACACCGCGCAGCGATGGATTCACCAAGACGGTCGCCAGCAACCCCAAAATCAAGGTTGTAGCGAATATCTCTGGACATCAGACGGTCGAGGGCGGCTTCGCCGCGGCGCAGGCGATCTTGTCCGCCAACCCCAAGGTCGCGGCAATCTACTGCCTGAACGACTCGATGGCCGTTGGAGCCTCACAGGCGATCATTCAGGCGGGCAGGGATCCGCTGAAAGATCCGGTCTTGGTCGGGTTCAATGGCGATATGGTTGCACTTCAGCTCATGCAGGACAAAAAGCTTGCCGCCGATGTGGCGCAGAACCCGTATCAGCAAGGCGTCATCGCGGTTGATCTGGCCTGGGATTACCTGAGCGGGAAGACGCCCGAATTCACTGACAAAGCGACGAAGACCGTGAGCGTGCCGGTCGAGCTTGTGACGCCAGAAACACTGCCGGCCTTCATGGAACGCGTTAAGGCAGGCACCGCGTACTGATCGGTCGAACGACCCTTCGGCGAACCGCGCTATCCGGGTCCAGCCCGGCAACCAAAGCGACTGAGCAGATGGGAGGGAAGCGGAATTCGTGCAACCTCATTCGACCCTCAGCGTCGCCGGGCTTCGCAAGATGTTCGGCGGCGTCGAAGTTCTCCATGGCGTCGACCTCGAGTTGAGGGCGGGCGAGGTTCATGCGCTCGTTGGCGAAAATGGTGCTGGGAAAAGCACCATCATCAATGTTCTAAGCGGCCGCCTGCAGCCGGATGGGGGCAAGATTGTGCTCAACCAGGCGCCGGTCGCCTTTCGCAATCCTTTGGCTGCGCGGCGGGCCGGCGTCTCCATCATCGCCCAAGAGCTCGAGCTCGTCCCGACACTGACCATTGTCGAGAATGTATTTCTCGGTGTGGAGCCTACAGCTTACGGTTTCGTGCGCTGGGGAGACGCCCGACGGCGGGTCGCTTCCGTGCTCGCGGAGCTTGGCGTCAATGCAAGTCCTGATCGCGTTGTCAGCACGATGGGCGTCGCTGACCAGCAGCTTGTGGAAGTCGCCAAAGCGATCATCGGTGAGTTCGAGGTTCTCATCATGGATGAGCCCACCTCGGCCCTGAATTTTGAGGACACCGAGCGCCTGTTCCGGATTGTGCGCCGGCTGAAGGAGACTGGTGTCGCGATCCTGTATGTCTCTCACCGGTTGTGGGAGGTTTTCGATCTTGCCGACCGCGTGACGGTTCTGCGCGACGGTAATCGCATTAGCTCAACCGAAATCGGTAAGACCGACGTCAATGCGGTCATTCGCGGGATGCTGGGGGATAAAAGCTCGCTCATCACAGATGCGACCGGGCATCTTCGAGGAGCGGCGCCGGCACATGCGCGGATGGATCAACCCGTACTGCAGGTCGAGGCGCTTGCCTCGGGTGATCTTCTGCGAGACATTTCGCTCGCGGTGCACGAAGGCGAGATCATTGGCCTTGCGGGGGTCATTGGGTCTGGGCGCACTGAACTCTGCGAGGCCATCTACGGGCTGCGCAAAGTCGAGGAAGGCGACGTCCGGCTGGGCGACAAGCCGGCCAAGCTCGACGAGCCCAAAACAGCGGCCCGGTCTGGCGTCTTCATGTTGCCGGAAGACCGGAAGGGCGCTGGCATATTCGCGCGCCTCGACGTGCGTGAAAACGCGGTCCTCAACGCCGGGACAGATGTCGGCGAGATCGGAGGCGATATCGACCCGCAGGAAGCTGGAAGGAGGGCGCAGAAGCATTCCCTCGGGGAACGGCTGGGCATGACCAGAGTCCTTTCGGCAGCGGAACGGGGCGCGTTTGGCAAGCTTCAGAAGGCGTTCAGCATCCGTTGCGCAGGACCGGCAGGAGCTGATTACCGCGCTGAGCGGCGGCAATCAGCAGAAAGTCCTGTTCGGTCGAGCAGCGTTGGCGCAGCCGAAATTGCTCCTGCTCTCGGAGCCTACCCGAGGCGTGGACGTCGGAGCGAAAGAGGAGATTTACGCAGCGATTGAGAAATTCGCGGCTCGCGGCGTGGCGATCGTCGTAAGCTCCTCGGAAATCACGGAACTCCTGCGGCTCGCGAGCCGCATCTATGTGCTGCGCAACGGTCGGATCGTGGCCGAACTTGTCGCTCAGGAGACGAGCGAGGAAGAGGTCCTCGCACGCATGGCGGGTTGACGAGAGAACGCTCATGACGCGCATCGGGAGGCAACTCTTTGCGGCGGATTCGGCAGCGGCGGTTGTCGCGCTGATCGTTGTCGTTGTCGTCTTCTCGGTTCTAAATCCGCGGTTTCTGACGCCATTGAACGTCAATGGAGTGATTGTGCGAGCGTCGATCTCCGCCATAGTAGGGATGGGCATGACGGTGGTCATCGCAATGCGAGCGCTCGATCTCTCTGTAGGATCGGTGATGGGATTTTCTTCGATCATAGCCGCGCTTCTTCTCAACAACGGGGCGTCCATTCCCCTCATTGTCTTGGCCAGTCTCGCGGTTGGCCTTGCGCTCGGACTCGGCAACGGATTGCTGATCACGCTCCTCCGCCTGCCGTCGTTCGTCGCGACGTTAGCGACGCTGTCCATGATTCTCGGAACGGAGCTCATGATCACGCATGGCCGCACGGTTCCGATCCATAGCAGCACGTTGAACACTTTGGTCGCCGGCAACATCGGCTTCGTTCCGGGCGCCGCGGTAATTGCGGTTCTCGTATTCGGCGTCGTTTGGATCGCCTTTCACCGTCTGCCGTTCGGCCGGCACGTGGCTGCGATTGGCGGGGACGCGCGCGCGGCCATAAGCGCCGGCATCAATGTGAGTCGGGTGACCCTCTGCGTCTTCATGCTCGTGGGAATGTGCGCGGCGCTCGCCGGTCTCATGACTGCCGCGCAATTGCAGAACGCGGATTCGACGATCGGGGTCGGCGCGGAGCTCACCGCGATCGCCACCGTCGTTGTCGGGGGCACCAGCCTGGCAGGTGGACGCGGCAATCTGTTCGGGACTTGCTCCGCGGCTCTGCTCCTCGCGACGATCAAGACCGGTCTGAACGTCGTCAACGTCTCGTCTCTTTATGAAGACCTCGTCTTCGGAAGCATTCTGATCGTTGCATTGATCATCGATGGCCGGCGACGCGCGGTGCATGGCAAGGGGATGATTGTTGTCTGAACGGGACAGCGCATGACGGCCGGCGCCAAGACCACGCGAGGGAGCGACACGCGAGGACCGGCCGCTGTCGCGAGACGGCTGCGCGCACGCTCCAACGTTCGTCGACAACGGATTGGCGTCTGGCTTATGACCGTCGCAATAGCGCTTTTCCTCGCGGTGGCGGCGCCGCATTTCTACAGTCTCGGCAACATTCGCGCAGTTCTTAACGACACGGCGATTCTCGGTATCGGCGCTGCCGGAATGACCGTGCTTATCATGGCCGGCGCTTTCGACCTCTCTGTGACGAGCATCGTCGGGCTCGCACCAATTGTCGCAATCACCCTTGTGGGCGACAGCAGCGGACCGCTGGCCGTGTTGATTTCGATAGTTGCTGGAGGTCTGCTGGGGCTCGTCAACGGTCTGATCATCACTCTTGGTCGTGTCGCCCCCTTCGTTGCGACGCTTGGGACGCTTTTCGTATTCGGTTCGATTGCGGCGATCATAACGGGGGGTAACGCGCTCAATATCGCTAACGACTTCTTGCTCGAGCTCGGGACAGGCAACCTCTTCCACTTTCTGCCCTACAGTGTGCTCCTGATGGCGGTCGCCTTCGGTGTCGCCTATGTGGTCTTGCGTCGGCTGCACGTAGGTCGTTGGGTGCGTGCGGCCGGCAGCAATCTCCGCGCGGCGCACGTCAGCGGCATCGACCTTCATTGGGTCTATGTTTTCATTTTCGTGCTGTCCGGCGCGTTGACTGGACTGGCGGGGATCCTGATCAGTGGCTATCTGGCCTCGGCGGACGCGACCCAGGCGCCGAACTACAATCTGATCTGCATCGCTGCTGTTGTTGTTGGCGGCACGAGTTTCTTCGGCGGCGAAGGAACGCTGGTTGGCACCGCGCTCGCCTCGTTCTTATTCGCAATGGTCGACAACGGACTGATCCTGCTCGCTGTGAATTCGTATTGGCACTACGTGGCGACTGGCGCGATTCTTATCGTCGCGCTCGGAATTGGCGTGCTCGGCAAGGCCGAATTAACGAGCTGGGACTAGGCGAAAAAATGGATCAGCGTTCGGACCTAAAGATGGCCCGCTGAGGAAACAGTCAGCGATCGGAGAGGCGGAACGATATGAAGGCGTTGCGGTTCCATAAGGCTCGCGACTTGAGGTTGGACGACGTCTCGCCGCCCCCCGAGCCTCAGCCGACCAGGTCGTCCTGAAGATCCTGCAATGCGGGATCTGCGGGACGGATCTTCACGAATATGTCGCCGGTCCGATCATTCTGCCGGTCAAGCCTCATCCTGAAAATGGCGCGCAGATTCCTATTATTCTTGGGCACGAGTTCTCAGCGACGGTTTCGAAGGTCGGGTCGGCGGTAACGGGCGTGAAGCCCGGGGATCGCGTGGCTATTCTTCCGCATCTAATGAAGGCCGGAGACTACTATGTCCGCCGCAATCTCGGGCAGTTCAGCCCGACGACAGGCCTCGTCGGCCTGGCCTGGCATTGGGGCGGGATGAGCGAACTGGCGACGGTTCCCGAGCAGAATGTCGTCAAGCTTCCCGACAGCGTTAGCGACGAACAAGGCGCGTTGCTCGAGCCGTCCGCGGTGGCGGTGAATGCCATTGACGCCGCAAGCGTCAAAGTGGGCAGCACGGTGCTCATCACCGGCGCGGGTCCGATAGGCGCCCTGACGGCTCTTGCCGCGCGAGCAGCCGGAGCCTCAAAGATCTTTGTCTACGAGCCCAACGCACGCCGGCGGGCCCGTCTTGCCGAATTCGAGGGCCTGTCTGTCCACAGGGGATCAACCGCGGATCTGTTGGGAGCGATAGAGCAGCACACGGACAGCGGGGTTGGGGTGGATGCGTCCATCGAATGTGCGGGTCATCAGGGAGCGCTTGATCTTTGCGTGGAGGCGACGAAGCGCACGGGCGCGATCGCTCAGGTGGGCCTTTTCGTTGAACGCCCGAAAATCGACATGTTCAGGATCTGCGAGAAGGGGCTGAACCTCGTCGGATGTTGGGGGAACGCCATCACATTGGGTCCTCGTGTGGTAGCCATGATCGCCAGCGGAGGTTTTCCCGTCGAGAAGATCATTACCGGGCGCGTCTCTCTACAGAACGCCGTCAGCAGCGGGTTCGACGCGCTTAGGGCGAACGACAACGACCATTTGAAGATACTCATCAATATGGATGGGTAGCGAATTGAGGGCCCCGCGAAGGGCGGCCGCTCAAAGTGCGGTTCATACATTCGCCAAGGTATCCCTTCGGCTTTGGGGGCGGAGAACTGCCGAGAGCAACGTGGTGGATCCCGCCAAGCCGATATCGGATCTCTTGCACACGCCTCAAGGCGTAATCGCTCCTTGCGTAAAATCGTGAGCCGTAAGCAATTGGCGACCCCAGGCATGCCGGCTCTGAAACCGCTTTGTGAACCGCTCCGGGTTTGCCGGAGGCTCCGAACCTTGAGAAGGTGGAGCGATGGCAAGCAAGAGGACGAACCGGTTTTCTCCCGAAGTGCGCACACGCGCCGTTCGGCTGGTTTTCGAGCATGAGCAGGTATCCTCGCGGTGGGCGACGGTGACTTCGATTGCCACGAAGATCGGCTGCACGGCGCAGTCCCTCAATGAGTGGGTCAAGAAGGCGGAGATCGACAGCGGCGTGCGTGGCGGCGTTCCGGCAGAAGTCGCTGAACGTTTGAAGGCGCTGGAGCGTGAGAACCGGGAACTCCGCCAGTCGAATGAGAGTCTTCGCAAGGCGTCGGCTTATTTCGCCCAGGCGGAGCTCGACCGCCGGTTCAGACCATGATCGCCTTCATCGACGATCATCGGCAGGCCTACGGGGTCGAGCCGATCTGCAAGGTCCTGCCGATCGCCCCGTCGACCTATCATGCCCATCTTGCCAGGCGCGCCGATCCCTCCCGTCTGCCCGACAGGGTCCGCCGCGACGCCGATCTGCGGGTCGAGATCCAGCGCGTATTCGAGGAGAATTTCCGCGTCTACGGCGTTCGCAAGGTCTGGCGCCAGTTGAGGCGGGAGGGCTTCAACGCGGCTCGCTGCACGATCGCCCGATTGATGCGGGACATGGGCCTTCGGGGAGCGATCCGGGGCAAGCCTGTGCGCTCGACGATCTGCGACAAGGCGGTTCCCTGTCCGCTGGATCATGGATGCGCCAAAAT
>CAVOLE010000040.1:0-108950 GCA_963696665.1 uncultured Alphaproteobacteria bacterium | reverse complement strand
CTTTAGCGAAGAGGAAAGCGGTTCTGGTCTAAAAGGCTCAGGCCGAGAAGGACAGGCGATGGACTATCAGCGGAGCTTCGAGGACGCGATCGCGCGCCTGAAGGCGGAAGGGCGGTACCGCACCTTCGCCAATCTCGAGCGCGACGCACGCCGGTTCCCGATCGCCCAATGGCGCCCCGAGGGCGAGGAAGACCGGCCGCGCGAAGTGACGGTCTGGTGCTCGAACGACTATCTCAGCATGGGCGGCCATCCCGACGTCATCGAAGCCTCGGTCAAGGCGGTTTGCGCGCATGGGGCAGGGGCGGGCGGAACCCGCAACATCTCCGGCACCCACAATCCGATCGTCGAGCTCGAGGCCGAGCTTGCCGACCTGCATGGCAAGCCGGCGGCGCTCGTCTTCACTTCCGGCTGGATATCCAACCTTGCGTCGATTTCGACCATCGCCGCCCTCTTGCCCAATTGCCTCATCCTGTCCGACGCGCTCAATCACAATTCGATGATCGAGGGCGTCAGGCGCTCCGGCTGTGAGAAACGCGTATGGCGGCACAACGACGTCGCGCATCTCGAGGAACTGCTCGCCGCGGAGCCGCGCGACCGCGCGAAGATGATCGTGTTCGAGAGCCTGTATTCGATGGACGGCGACATCGCGCCGATCGCCGCGATCGTGGCGCTGGCCGAAAAATACAACGCGCTTACCTACATCGACGAAGTCCACGCGGTCGGCCTCTATGGGCCCCGCGGCGGCGGCTTGAGCGAGCGCGAAGGCCTCGCGGCCCGCATCGACATCATCGAAGGCACGCTGGCCAAGGGCTTCGGCTCGCTTGGCGGCTATATCGCGGCGAGCGAGGCGATCGTCGACGCGGTCAGAAGCTTCGCGCCCCAGTTCATCTTCACCTCGACCCTGCCGCCGAGCGTCGCGGCGAGCGCCGCGGCCGCGGTCAAGCATCTGAAGCGCTCGACCGCCGAGCGCGACCGGCACCAGCACATGGCGAAGCTCGTCAAGCACGCTTTGCGCGCCGCCGGTCTGCCGGTGATGGACAATCCCTCGCATATCGTGCCGGTGCTGGTCGGGGACGCCCGGCAATGCCGCGCGGCGAGCGAACTCCTGCTCGAGCGGCACGCGATCTACATTCAGCCGATCAACTATCCGACCGTCGCGAGGGGAACCGAGCGCCTGCGCGTGACCCCGACGCCGGCCCATAGCGAAGCCCAAGTCGCCGATCTGGTCGAGGCTCTGGTCGACGTGTGGAAGACGCTCGGCCTTAAGTTCGAGGAATCGCGCGTCATCCCGCTGTTCCGCGCCAATGCGAGCGAGGACGCCCATTGCGTCTATCCGGAAATGAAGCGGGCGGCGGAGTAAGGGCCCGTTCAGAGCCCAAGGCGAGCTTGGCCAAGCCTTTTCTCGCAGCGCTTGCGGGCGAGCGGCAAAAAACCCCGCCGATTTGGCTCATGCGCCAGGCGGGCCGCTACCTGCCCGAATACCGCGAGCTTCGCGCCAAAACCTCGACGTTTCTCGAGTTTTGCTATGACCCCCGCTTCGCGGTCGAGGCGACATTGCAGCCGATCCGCCGCTTCGGCTTCGATGCGGCGATCCTGTTCTCCGACATTCTCGTTATCCCTGACGCTTTGGGTCAGGCCGTGTCGTTCGAGAGCGGCGATGGGCCCCGCCTCGATCCAATCGGCGACGCGCAGGGGCTGGCGAAACTCAGGAGCGAGCCCGACTGGAGCCGACTTCAGCCGGTGTTCGAAACTCTGGACCGCCTCAAAGCTGACTTGCCGAAGGAAACAGCGTTGATCGGTTTCTGCGGCGCGCCGTGGACGGTGGCGAGCTACATGATCGCCGGACGCGGCACGCCGGACCAGGCGCCGGCGCGGCTCTTCGCCTATCGCCATCCGGACCTGTTCGCGCGCCTGATCGACCGGCTCGTCGACGCTTCGGCCGAATATCTTCGCCGCCAGTTCGCGGCTGGCGCGGACGCGGCGCAGATCTTCGATTCCTGGGCGGGCGTGCTGCCGCCGGCCGAATTCGAGCGCTGGTGCGTCGCGCCGATCGCGGCGATCGCGGCCAAGGTTCGCGCCGAGACGCCGAACGCGCGGCTGATCGCCTTTCCGCGCGGCGCGGGGACGCAACTCGCCAAGTTCGGCGCTCTCGCCGACATCGACGCGATCGGCCTCGACACCGCCACGGAGCCCGAAGCCGCCATCGCCGCTCTGCCGGAGCGGCTCGCGCTCCAGGGCAATCTCGATCCGCTGGCGCTGGTCGCGGGTGGACGGCGTCTCGACGAGCAAATCGAGCGCGTGCTGAGCGGCTTTGCAAGCCGCGCCCATATTTTCAATCTCGGCCATGGCGTCCTGCCCGAAACGCCTGTCGATCATGTCGAGCGCCTCGTCGCCCGGGTGCGCGGCCAGCCGAGCGCCATGAACGATTCAACGACTTCGACCGAAGACCCGCGTTTCGCCGGCGCCCGCGACTGGTTCGAGACCCTACAAGAGCGGATCGTTGCCGCGATGGAAGCGCTCGAGCGCGAGTTCGCGGGCGTTGGCGCAGATCGTCCGCCGGGGCGGTTTCAGCTCGAACCCTGGGAGCGCACGGACGCGAGCGGCGCGCCGGGCGGCGGCGGGCGAATGGCCATGCTGCATGGGCGCCTGTTCGAGAAGATGGGCGCGCATTTTTCCGTCGTCCACGGCGCCTTTCCGACGGAATTCGCGTCGCAAATTCCCGGCGCCGACAAGGATCCGCGCTTCTGGGCCGCCGGCGTCTCGGTGATCGCCCATCCCTGGAGCCCGCATGCGCCCACCGTGCATATGAACACGCGGCTCGTGCGCACGACCAAGACATGGTTCGGCGGCGGCGCGGATTTGACGCCGATGCTCGATGAGCGCCGCAAGCCGGACGATCCGGACGCAATCGCCTTTCACGCCGCGATGCGCGGGACTTGCGAGCGCCATCCGGGCGTCGCGGACGCCGAGCGCTTCAAGACCTGGTGCGATGAGTATTTCTATCTCAAGCATCGCAAGGAGCCGCGCGGGATCGGCGGCATCTTCTTCGACTATTTGAACAGCGCAGGCGACGCGAGCAATTCCGCGTTCGACGCGGACTTTGCTTTTGTCCGCGACGTCGGCGAGAGCTTCATCGCGATCTATTCCGACATTGTCCGGCGCAACGCCGAGAAACCTTGGCGCGAAGCTGAGCGCGAGCAACAATTGGCCCGCCGCGGGCGTTACGTTGAGTTCAACCTGCTCTATGATCGAGGCACGATCTTTGGCTTGAAGACCGGCGGCAACGTAGCGTCGATCCTGTCGTCGATGCCGCCGCTGGCCACCTGGCCCTAAGGGCGAGGCATTTGTAGCCGCGCTCGCTGAGCGCGGCGGCCGCGGTCCCATAGGGCGTCGAAAGACGCCCGTCCTCCCGGACGGGCTATGGACCGCGCCTACAACGGAGAGAATCCATGACCAACGCTGCTGAATCCGGCCGCTTTCGCATTGGCGGCGCCTTTGACGTCAACCGCCTCGGCTTCGGCGCGATGCGGATCGTGGGCAAGGGGATCTGGGGTCCGCCCCCCGATCGCGACGAGGTCCTGAATACGCTCCGCCGTGTGCCAGAACTCGGCGTCGATTTCATCGACACCGCCGATTCCTATGGGCCGAACTTCTCGGAGGAACTCATCCACGAGGCGCTCGCCCCTTATGGCAAGGTCCACATCGCGACCAAGGGCGGGCTCGCGCGCACTGGACCTAACATCTGGATTCCGCTCGGCCGGCCCGAATATCTGATCCAGCAGGCGCATACGAGCCGCTGGCGTCTCGGCGTCGAGACCATCTCCTTATGGCAATTGCATCGCATCGACCCGAAAGTCCCGGCCAAGGAGCAGTTCGACGCCATCGCGACGCTGATCAAGGACAAGGTCATTCGCTGCGCAGGCCTGTCGGAAGTCAGCGTCGCCGAGATCGAGGCGGCCTCGAAGGTCTTCCCGGTCGCCACGGTGCAGAACCGCTACAATTTCATCGATCGCGCGAGCGAGGACGTCCTCGACCATTGCGAGAAGAACGCCATCGGCTTTATTCCCTGGGCGCCGCTCGACGCAGGCGCTTCTGCTCGGCCCGGCTCCGCTTTGGACGCGATTGCGCATAAGCACAAGGCGAGCCCCGGCCAGATCGCGCTCGCCTGGCTCTTGAAACGCAGCCCGGTCATGCTGCCGATCCCGGGCACCGGCAAGGTCGCGCATTTGGAGGAGAACGTCGGAGCCGCGGCGATCCAACTCACGGACGAGGAATTCGAGACCCTCGGCCGCGCCCGGCGTGGGAAGGCGTAAGCGCGTCTTGCGAATTTGCTCGACAAAATCAGAAATGTGCGCTATGCATTCCTATTGACGGAATCCTGTCCCGGCTCGCCGAAAGATGGGCGGGAAAACGAGAAGCCGTGGATGTTTGAAATGTTGCCCCACAACCGCCTCGCGAGTTAAGGCAGGGAGAGATTTTTTTATTTGAATCGGTCGCAACCCATTGAAAAGTCCCAATTCGGAAAATAAACGCTAGTAAACGCTAGCAAATTTACTAGCGTTTATTAGCGCTTACTAGCGTTTAGGCGCGTTTATTCCCGGTCGGAGTCGCGCGTTGGTTGTATCCGCAGCTTAAAGCATGGCGATTGCATCATGCTCTAGGCCTGAGCTCTGCGTTCTCGACCAAGTGGTCCTGATAGCGTGCGCGAAGAGCGAGCTTGTTCAGCTTGCCGGTCGCCGTATGCGGCAGCTCATCGAGGGTGAGCACGTCGTCGGGCAGCCACCACTTCGCCACCTTGCCCATGAACACGGCCATGAACTCGTCCTTGTCGATTTGCATTCCCACGCGCGGCACGACGAGCAGCAATGGACGCTCCTGCCACTTGGGATGGCGGGCGGCGATGATAGCCGCCTCGGCGACGGCTGGATGCGAGACGGCGATGTTTTCGAGCGCGATCGAACTGATCCACTCGCCGCCCGATTTGATGACGTCCTTGGAGCGATCGACGATCTCGGCGCAGCCGTCCGGGTCGATCGTGCAGACATCGCCGGTCCGTAGCCAGCCCTCGGAATCTGCTGCGCCCTCGGCGCCGCGATTGAGATATTCGCGGCACACCCAGTGGCCGCGCACCAGAAAATCGCCAAACGCCTTGCCGTCCCACGGCAATTCGCGCCCTTCCGCGTCGACGATTTTCACGTCCGTGCCGCACGATGCGCGGCCCTGCTTCAGCCGCTGGCGGATCGCGTCTTCTCCTGCCAGCGCCGCCGTCGCGGGCGTCGGCGAATTGTAGGTGACGATCGGGCTGGTCTCGGTCATGCCCCAACCCTGTTCGACATTGACGCCCATCGGCATGAATTCTTCGATCAAGAGCCGTGGCAGAGCCGAACCCGCAACCAGCATCCGCTTCAAATGCGTGAGCCGTTCGTTCGAGCCGCGCAGATGGGCGAGCAGTCCGAGCCAGATGGTCGGCACGCCGGCCGTCATCGTCACGCGCTCGCTCTCGAGCATTCTGTAGAGAGAAGCGCCGTCGAGATGCCGGCCCGGCAGAATGAGCGCCGCGCCCACCATGGTTGCGCAATAGGGCAACCCCCATGCGCAGGCGTGGTACATTGACGCGGCAGGCAAGACGCGATCGACCGAGCGAATGCCGAACGTCTCGGCGGAATTGCCCGCATAGGTGTGCAGCATCGTCGTGCGGTGGCTATAGAGCACGCCTTTCGGCTGTCCGGTGGTGCCCGAGGTGTAGCAAAGCGCGCTCGCCGTATTTTCATCGAACTCAGGCCAGGCGTAGTCCTCATCGGCCTCCGCCAGCAGCGTCTCGTAACAATAGAGGCGCATGCCGGGCGCAAGCGCGACATCCTTCATGGCCGCCGCGTCGGTCAGAAGCACCATTGCGCGAATGCAGGAAGCGACGGCCGGCGCAATCTCGGCGAGCAGGGCCGCGAAGGAAGGATCGGCGAAGAGGATGCAGTCCTGGGCGTCGGTCATGATGAAGGCGATGTCCTCCGTCGACAGGCGCGGGTTCACGGTATGGCAGACCGCGCCCATGCCGGAGACGCCGTAATAGAGTTCGAGATGACGGAAATCGTTCCAGGCGAGAGTCGCCACTCGGTCGCCGAAGCCGACGCCAAGCTTGCCGAGCGCACGCGCCAGCCGGCGGCTGCGCCGCTCGACCTCGGCGTAAGTTGTTCGATGAAGCGTAGGCGCGCCGAGATTCGAAACCACTTCCGATCCGCCGCGATGACGCGCGGCGTGGGCAATGAGTGAGGAAATCAACAACGGATAGCGCTGCATCAATCCGAGCATCGAGTCCTCCCCTATGGCGCCGGTCTCGTTGAGACGCTCGTTCGGTCGCCGCGACACCCTGCACGATTTCGCCGTGTTGAACAATGTGCGCCGCCGCGCGCGTCTTTGCGAAACGGTCGCGTCGCTGCGACGGACGAGCGCGACAGGTTCCTCGGTCGCTGTCGGTCCTGGCAGCCGCTTTGCGCCCTGGTCCTTGGTCTTCCGCAAGCTCATGACATAGAGGGCGAGATCGCGCGCTTAATCCTCCGTAAGTTGTGGGTTCGGCATGTCCTTTCCGTTCGCCAGCGAAAGATGGATCGTCAGCAGGAACTTTTGCACCGACGCTGCGGTGGCTCCCGGCTTATTCGCCAGTGTCTCCAGACTCGGAGCGGGTGGGCTCAAGATCGGCGGCGTCTTTTGATCCGGACCCGCGATATGGCAGGCGCTGCAAATCTCGAGCGCAAGGTGATGCCCATTGGCGACCCCATCGGCGTTGTCGGCCGCGGCTGCATGGCTGGCGGCGACGGCAAGAACCATTGGCGCAAAAAGTCGCGTCCCGAAGCCCATCAGCGCCGCCGTACTGTGGAGTTGATCGCCAAAACAGCGAGGGCTCCTTCGCCGCGAAGCATTCCGGTCACAGTCTCCCTCCTTGATCAACCGCCGCTGTCTCGAAACCGTTTGAAATAAACGGACGCTCCACCGCCGCCCAATCTACGGCTGCTGCGCGCCTGAGTCTCCTGCCGGAGCCAAAAAGGCGCCCGCCTCGCTCCGGCGGCCGAGACAGCCCGCGCGCCAGGCTAGCTCCTCAACACGGCGCAGGCGCCGCCGACCGCCTGAATGCGATCGCAAAGCCTGCGCGCTTCGCCGCCGGTTTGAGCGGGCAGGCGAACGCGGTAGAACGGTCGCCAACCGCGGCTCCTGAGGACGGAGCCGAGGACGAAGGGCTGCATGTCCCCGATCACGCTTGCGTATTGATGCCGAGCGCGGGCGAAGGCGCGCAGCGCAGAGCCTTTCGAGAAGCTAGCGGAGATCTGCACGCCCCAGGGCGCAAACCAGCCGGAGACGACGCCGGAGGAAGGCGCCGTCACGCGAAGCGTGGCGATCAGGCTCAAGCACGAGGGGCCAGGGGCGGGCGGAGCCGCTGCTTGCGTCGAGGCGGGCGGGGCCGAGGCCGGCGGAGCAGGAGCGGGTGGCGCCGAGCCCGTCGGTGGCTTCTCGCTTCGCCACTCTTCGGCGTCGTGACCCGTGATCGCGAGCACGTAGTCCTGCGTCTCAAACGGAAGCGATCCTTTGTTGGCGAGCCAATTGGCGACCGCTGTCTCGCCGGCGTTATAGGCGGCCGCGGCCAAGCCCAGATTGCCGAACCGGCGCTTGAGGTCGCCCAAGAACTTCGCCGACGCCGGGATCGCTGACGCCGGATCGAACGGATCGATGAGCCCGCGATCGCTCGCGGTCCCCGGCATGAATTGGGCGACCCCTTGCGCGCCCGCGGGGCTGACCGCGTTCGGCCGGAACGAGCTTTCCCGCCAGATGAGCTTGGTGAAGAAGTCGGCTGGCAGCCCCTCCGCCTTGGCGGAGGCTTCGACGATCCCGCATAGGGTCGCGAGCGCGTTGTCGGTCTCCGGACCGGCGTCCGCGTAGGCCCGTCCGCTCAGGCAAAAGACGACCGCAGCAAGCGCGATCGCCTTGCCTTCAACTCTCATCAGACCCGTCATGCCGCCCCCGCGCCGCACATGGGTTTTCCGGGCGAAGCGCCGATGCTATAGGGGTTTGTCGCCCGCACGCCGCACGCCTCCCGCAAAAGAAAGTCCTTTCGCTCATGCCTAAGATCAAGGTCACGAATCCGGTTGTCGAGCTCGACGGCGACGAGATGACGCGGATCATCTGGCGCCTGATTCGCGACAAGCTTATCCATCCCTATCTGGACATTGACCTCAAGTACTTCGACCTATCGGTCGAGAATCGCGACGCCACCAACGACCAAGTGACGATCGACGCGGCGCATGCGATCAAGGCCACAGGCGTCGGCGTCAAATGCGCCACCATCACCCCTGACGAGGCGCGGGTCAAAGAATTCCATCTCAAGGAAATGTGGAGAAGCCCGAACGGCACCATCCGCAACATCTTAGGGGGAGTCATCTTCCGTGAGCCGATCATCTGCAAAAATGTGCCGCGCCTCGTCCCGAGCTGGACCCAGCCGATCGTCATCGGCCGTCACGCCTATGGCGACCAGTATCGCGCGACGGACTTCAAGGTCCCCGGAAAGGGCCGCCTCACCATCCGCTTCGAGGGCGAGGACGGGACGGTGATCGAGAAGGAAGTGTTCAAGTTCCCTGGCGCGGGCGTCGCGTTGTCGATGTACAACCTCGACGATTCGATCCGCGACTTCGCTCACGCGTCGTTGAACTACGGGTTGATGCGCAAATACCCGGTGTACCTTTCGACCAAGAACACGATCTTGAAAGTCTACGACGGCCGCTTCAAGGACATCTTCCAGGAGGTGTACGACAACGAGTTCAAGAGCCGGTTCCAGTCTCTCGGCATTACTTACGAGCATCGCCTGATCGACGACATGGTCGCAGCCGCGCTCAAGTGGTCAGGCGGCTATGTCTGGGCCTGCAAGAACTACGACGGCGACGTGCAGTCGGACACGGTCGCACAAGGGTTCGGTTCGCTCGGCCTGATGACCAGCGTCTTGATGACGCCGGACGGCCAGACGGTCGAAGCGGAAGCCGCACACGGCACCGTCACCCGCCACTATCGCGAACATGAGAAGGGCAACGAGACCTCGACCAACTCTATCGCCTCGATCTTCGCCTGGACGCGCGGTCTCGCGCACCGCGCCAAGCTCGACGGCAACGAGGCGCTCGCCAAATTCGCCTCGACGCTTGAGAAAGTGTGCGTCGACACGGTCGAGGCCGGTTTCATGACCAAGGATCTCGCGCTCCTCGTCGGGCCCGACCAGAAGTGGCTTTCGACCGAGGGTTTTCTGGATAAGATCGACCAGAACCTGAAGAAGGCGATGGCGTAGAGGAACGTCGAGCGAGAAGCGTCATCGCGAGGAGGCCGACAGGCCGACGCGGCGATCCAGTGATGAAGCGCAACGCTCTACGATCCCTGGATTGCTTCGTCGCTGCGCTTCTCGCAATGACGGCGACGATTCGATCGCTTATGCCCCCGCCGCGCGGCGCACGCCTTCTTCGACTGCAGCCAGCGCCTCTTGCGTCTTGGCGCCGTCCGGGCCGCCGGCTTGCGCCATGTCCGGGCGCCCGCCGCCGCCCTTGCCGCCGAGCGCCGCGGAGCCGAGCCTGACCAGATCGACCGCATTGAAGCGGCTCGTGAGATCGGGCGTGACGGCGACGACGATGCTCGCCTTGCCGTCCTCGCTCGCCGCCGCGATCGCGACGACGCCCGAGCCGACATTCTGCTTCGCCTCGTCGGCAAGCGACTTCAGGTCCTTCATATCGACCCCGCTCACCGCGCGGGCGTAAAGCTTGACGCCCGAGACGTCGCGCGCGGCGGTGGAGTCCGTCGCAGCCCCGCCGCTCATCGCCAGCTTGCGCCTGGCGTCGGCCAGCTCCCGCTCGAGCTTGCGCCGATCTTCGATCAACGCTTCGAGCCGCTCGGCGGCTTCGCCGGCGGGCGCGCGCAATAGCCCCGCGAGATCGGCATAGGCGCGCGAATCCGCCTCAAGCCGCTTGCGCGCTTCGTCGCGAGTCTTGGCTTCGATGCGCCTCACCCCCGCGGCGACGGCGCTTTCGCCCACGATGGTAATGAGGCCGATGTCGCCCGTGCGGCGCACATGGGTGCCGCCGCAGAGCTCGATCGAATACGTTTGCTCGTGATCGTGGCTATCGTCGATCTCGCCCATGCTGACGACGCGGACCTCGTCGCCATATTTTTCGCCGAACAGAGCGCGGGCGCCGAGCGCGCGCGCATCGTCGAGGCCCATGAGCCGCGTCGTCACCTCGGCGTTCTCCAGGACCACGCTATTGGCGATGTCCTCGACTTTTTCGAGTTCGGCCCGCGTGATCGCCTTCGGATGCGCGAAGTCGAACCTGAGCCGCTCGGGCGAAACCAGCGAGCCCTTCTGCGCCACATGATCGCCGAGCACCATGCGCAAAGCCTCATGCAGGATATGGGTCGCCGAATGGTTGGCGCGCGTCGCCGTGCGCGCATCGTGATTGACGTGAAGCTCGACCGCCATGCCGGGGCTCGCCACGCCCCCGACGATCATGACGTCATGGACGATGAGGTCGCCGAGCTTCTTGCGCGTGTCTGTGACTTCGGCGCGAACGCCGGACGCGGTGATCTCGCCGACATCGCCGACCTGGCCGCCTGCCTCGCCGTAGAACGGCGTCTGGTTGAGGATCAGCGATCCGCGCTCGCCCGCGTTGAGCGTCCCGACTTCGACGCCGTCCTTGACGATCGCGCTTATGACGCCTTCGGCGGCCTCGGTCTCGTAACCTAAGAAATCGGTCGCGCCGACGCGCTCGCGTAAGGCATACCAGACCGTTTCGGTCGCGGCTTCCCCCGAACCTGCCCAGGCGCGGCGGGCCTCGGCGCGCTGACGCTCCATGGCGGCGTTAAAGCCTTCCGTGTCGACCGAGAGCCCTCGCGCGCGCAGCGCATCTTGGGTCAGATCAAGCGGAAATCCATAGGTGTCGTAGAGGCGGAACGCCGTCTCGCCGTTCAACACGCCGCCATCGCCGAGCGAACGCGTCTCGTCCTCGAGAATGGCGAGGCCCCGCGCCAGCGCCGAGCGGAAGCGCGTCTCCTCGAGCTTCAGCGTCTCCGAGATGAGCGACTCGGCCCGGATCAACTCCGGATAGGCTTGGCCCATCTCCCGGGTCAGCGCCGGAACGAGGCGCCACATCAAAGGATCGCGCGCGCCCAGAATCTGGGCGTGGCGCATCGCGCGGCGCATGATGCGGCGGAGCACATAGCCGCGACCCTCGTTCGACGGCAGCACGCCGTCGGCGACCAGGAAGGCGGAGGCGCGCAGGTGATCGGCGATGACCCGATGCGAAGCGCGCTGGGGGCCGTCGGGATCGACGCCGGTGAGATCGGCGCTCGCGCGAATGAGCGCGCGAAACAGGTCGATGTCGTAATTGTCGTGTACGCCTTGCAGGACAGCGGCGATGCGCTCGAGCCCCATGCCGGTGTCGACCGACGGGCGCGGCAGGTTGATCCGCTCGCCGCCCGGCAGCGCCTCGAACTGCATGAACACGAGGTTCCAAATCTCGATGAACCGGTCCCCGTCAGCGTCTGGCGAGCCGGGCGGGCCGCCCGGAATGTGGTCTCCGTGATCGTAGAAAATCTCCGAGCATGGGCCGCAGGGGCCGGTGTCGCCCATCGCCCAGAAATTGTCGCTCGTCGCGATGCGGATGATCCGCTCCTCGGGCAGGCCTGAGATCTTCCGCCACAGATTGAACGCTTCGTCATCGTCGTAATAGACGGTGACGGTCAACTTTTCCGGCGGCAGACCGAAGTCGCGCGTCAGCAACTCCCATGCATATTCGATCGCGTAGTCCTTGAAATAGTCGCCGAACGAGAAGTTGCCGAGCATCTCAAAGAACGTGTGGTGGCGCGCGGTGTAGCCGACATTGTCGAGGTCGTTGTGCTTGCCTCCGGCGCGCACGCATTTCTGCGCCGTCGTCGCCCGCAGATAGGGGCGCTTCTCGACGCCGGTGAAGACGTTCTTGAACTGCACCATGCCGGCGTTGGTGAAGATGAGCGTCGGATCGTTGCGCGGCACGAGCGAACTCGACGGCACGATGGCGTGATCGTTCCTGCCGAAGAACTGGAGGAAGTTCGATCGAATGTCGTTGACGCCGCTCATGACCAAAAATCGCTCAAAGACCTTCCCGTCCGCGTTCTAGAACAAGGGCGCTGAAAGCGCCAATGCATGGGACCCCCGCCAGTTTCCAATACTGAGAAGCGAAAGATATGGTGACTGAAGTTATTTCCGTCCAGACTGAGCTCTGTGCCCGGGCCGGGCCGCACTGCCGATCCGGCGCCGGCAGCGGAGCGGGTTTCTCGTCTGGGTGTGGCTAGACGATCATCACCGGCTTCTCGTGGCTACTCGATCTCGACAATCCTAAATCCGTCGACCTCTTTCACCACTTTGTGCCCCTTCCAGCGTTCGATGTCGTGCAGAACGACGAGGCGGCTCAGGTCTCCGCCAAGCTCGTCATTCATCTTGTCGATCGTCTTGAGTTGCTCCCAGACGCTGCCGACAGCGTTGTTGAGCGGCACGTAGACGCCATCGTTGTTATGGCCAGTGAACTGGCGTCGGGAATAAACGCAGTCGCCCGAGATGACTTGGCGGCCAGCCTCCGTCTCAATGATTACGAATTGCTGACCGATGGTGTGCCCGCTTCCCAGTCGCACGTGAATCCCGGGCAAAACGTTGTTCTTGTCGCCGTCGATCAGCGTGACCCGATGGGCGATCGAGGCGTCGAGGGCTGTACGCATATTGTCGGGATCGACGATCGCGGTGAGATGAGCGAAACGGGGCGGGAGCGCGAACGCTTCATACCAGGAAAGCAGCTCGCTCTTCTGGATATAGATGTGAGCTTTTGGGAATTCGGCGATCGAGCCCATGTGATCGAAGTGGGCGTGGGTGAGGACGATCTCGGTGATCGCCTCCGGCGCAAGGTTCATCTCCGCCAGCATTCTGACCGGGGAAATCCAGGCCGGAATGCCGAACTTTCGTGAGAACCCGGAGCCGCGCTCCTCCTGCATGAAGCCGGTGTCGATCAGCACGTTGCGATCGTCGCGTTGCGCGAGGATAAACGAGAAGGGCAGGTCCATCGTCCCTTCATGATACATGCCGCTGATGAGATCGACCCAGGGCTGGTCTTTCGAGCGAGCATACTCCATCACGTAGACCCGCCAGACTGATCTTCCTTCCATGTCCGCTCCTCAGCTCTCCGCCAACATCCGCCCGAGACTCGAGAGCGCGACCGCGACGATCAGGATCGCGCCCTGGAACACATATTGGGAGAAGGTTGGCGCCCCGAAAATGTTGAGACCGTTGAACCCGAACACGATGATCAACGTGCCGATGAATGTCCCCAGCACATGGAACTCGCCGTCCCTGAGCGTCGCCGACCCCAGGAAGACGGCGGCGAAGGCGGTCAGCAAATAGGAATCAGCGGCGCTGGTCGTGCCGCTGCCAAGGCGCGACGCGAGGAGCGTCCCTGTCAGCGCCGCACAGACGCCGGAAATGATGAAGCCCAAAATCTTGATACGATCGACGCCAATGCCGGCGAGCCGCGCGGCGATCGGGTTGCCGCCCACGGCCTGGATCTCCTGACCGATCGCTGTGCGTTCGACCAGGGCCCAGAGCGCCGCCATCACCAGGGCCATCACGATGATCGGGTTGGGGATGCCGAACAGCCAACGGCCGAGTGCGAGCTGCAGGAAGCCCTCCGGAACGCCGGCGACGATCGGCGCGCCGGCCGAATAAGCGAAGGCGAGCCCGACGATGATCGTGCCGACGCCGAGCGTAGCTATCACCGAGTTCACTCTGAGCTTTGTGACGATAAAGCCATTGACGAGGCCGACCAGCGCGCCAAGCGCGAGCACGATGGCGATGGCGAGCCAGATCGGCAGCTTGTCGTGGACGATGAGCCCGGTCACCAGCACGCCGTGCAGGCTCGCCGCATAGCCGATCGAGAGGTCAAGCTCTCCGACGACGACGGCAAGCGTGAGCCCGCCCGCGATGATCATGGCGAGCGAGGCTTGATTGAGCACATTGATGAAATTGTTGAACGTCGGGAAGGCTTGCGGCGACAGGATCGAAAAGACCACGATCATCGCGACCAGCCCGAGGATCGTCGCGTAGCGGGCGAAGATGGAGAGACCTGCCTTGGCGGAGGGCGACAAGCGTCGCGCGCTGATTGAGAAGTCGCTCATGCTTCATTCCGTTCGACGGCGCTCGCGTAGCTCGCCGCGATGATCCGTTGACGGGTCAGCGCCTCGCCTGCCAACTCGCCGACGATCTTGCCCTCGGCCATGACAAGCGCCCGGTCGCACATGTCCGGCAGCTCCTCGGGCTCGGAGGATATGACAAGCACCGCCATGCCGTCCGCCGCAAGATTTCGGATCAGACGGTGAATTTCGGCCCGCGCGCCGACGTCGACGCCGCGGGTCGGCTCGTCGAGAATGAGCACTTTGGGCTTCGACGCGAGCCACCTGGCAATGACGACTTTCTGCTGATTGCCGCCGCTCAGGCGCCCGACAGCCGTCTCGGCGCTGGTCGTCTTGATCGCGAGATCGCAAATGGCGCGCTCCGCGAGCGCCTTTTGGCGGGCGCCGCTGATGAAGGGCAGAGCTTGATGGAAGATGATCGACTGCAGATTGGCGAGCCCCACATTGAACGCGAGGCTCTTGGATAGGATCAATCCTTCGATTCGCCGCTCTTCAGGCACAAAGCCGACCCTAGACTTGACGGCGTCCGCCGGGCTCCGCGGCGCGTATGGCTTTCCTTCGAGCGTCATCGACCCCTCTTGCGGGCGCTCAACGCCAAACAGGAGACGAGCCAGCTCCGACCTGCCTGCGCCGACGAGGCCTCCAAGGCCAAGGACTTCGCCCTTTCTCAGATCGAAGCTAATGCCTTTCACTTTCGGCTCGCGCGCGAGATCGCGCACCGACAAGGCTCGCTCGCTCGAGCTTCGAGCGTTCGTCCGTGTCAACGGTGTTTCGACGACGCCGCCGACTATCGCCTCCACCATCGCCGTCCGCGTCAGATCCGGTCCGGCAAGCTCCGCAACCGACCTGCCGTCGCGAAACACCGTCACGCGTTGGCAAAGCTCCAGGATTTCATCGAGTCGGTGCGAGACGTAAAGCACCGCCACTCCCGACCGCCGAAGGTCGTGGATAATGCTGAACAGTCGCTCCGCTTCCGCGGCCGACAGCGCGGCGGTCGGCTCATCCATCACAATGAGCCGGGCTTTCAACACCAGCGCGCGGGCGATGTTGATAAGCCAATTTTCGGCAGTCGAGAGACCCTTGGCGTTCGCGTCAAGCGGGGCTCGCACGCCCACCCGGGCCGCGATCGGGGCGACATCTTTGGCGATGGCGCCCCAGTCGACCATGCCCAGCCGTGTCTTTTTCGGCACGCCCAGCATGATGTTCTCGATGACCGTCATGCCCGGAACGAACGCCAGCTCCTGATGGATGAAGCTCATGCCGAGCTTGCCCGCGACATGGAGGCTATCCGCGACGACAGGCCTGTCCTCGACGAGAATGTCGCCATCGTCAGGCTGTGTAAGACCGGCAAGGATGCGGATGAGAGTCGATTTGCCCGCGCCGTTCGCGCCGACAAGCCCATGGACCTCTCCTGGAAAAACCGACAGCGATGCGCCGCGAAGCGCCTGAACGCCGCCGAAACTCTTGCTGACCGATCTGACCGAGACGAATGGAGGCGGCTGAGGCGTCTCTGGGCGACCTGCCAAATCGTTCATGCCGCTCGCTGGCCAAAAATCATTTCAGGGCGGATGGATGATCCGCCAAGAATTTGTCGATATTGTCTTTGGCCACGAGAACCGCAGGAACTTCCACCGCTTTCGGCGTCCAGCTCGCTCCCGCTTTCACGATCTCCGGCAGGAGCGTGATCATGTTGTGGCCTTCGGTGTAGCTGTCCTGCCATGCAGTCGCCGTCATGAACCCCTTCTTGATGTTCTCCAGCGCCTGCGCGTTGCCGTTCACTCCGTAGACCTTCACGTCGTCGCGATTTTGCGCGCGCAGCGAGCCGATCGCGCCAATAGCAGGATCGTCCCAGCATCCCCAGATCGCAAGGTTCTCCTTGCCCGGCGGATGCGAGGCGAGCCAAGCGTTGGCGTATTGAGCGCCGTCCTCGAAATAGCCCGGAATGCGGACTTCATTCTTGGTTACCTTGATGTCGGGATGATCGGCGAGCGCCTTGTCGAGCTCGACCTCGCGGTTCCGGCACACTTCGCCGGTGTGATAGGTGAGCGCGAGAACCGACCCCTTACCGTTCATGGTCTTGATCATGAGATCGTTGATGGGCACGACCATCGGGCCGCCGGAGCCGTTGGTCGCGGCGACCCCGCCGCCCAATCCGCCGCCCCAGGTTACGACGGGAATCTTGGCGCTCTTCGCCGCATCGAGTCCGGCGCCGATCGAGGAATAGGGGAACACCATGTCGACGATCGCGGTCGCGCCGCGCTGGGCGAAGTTCTGAATCGCCGCGTTCGCCTGGTCGGCGTTGCCGGCGGCGTCGATCACCGAGACGTTCCAACCGATCGTCTTGGCGGCGTCCTCAGCGCCCGATATGTACCGGGCGTTGTTGGCTTCGGTTGCGGAAATGGACACGATGCCGACCAATGGCTGCGCGGCGTAAGCTGAGGCGGCCGTCGCCGCAAGCGCCGCGATAGCGACGGTAATCGCCAATATTCGCATATTCCCTCCCGTCCTCAGCTTGCTCGCCGTCTCCGGCCAGGCGACTAACCGTTTCGCTGAACTTCCTCCAATCCGCCGTCTCGCGCAAGCGGAAAAATCCATGTCCGTCGCAATTACGCCCTCAAAAGCTGGCGATTTGAAGCTTTACGAGGAATGGTGACGAGCCGATAATGCGCCAAATCGATTTGCTGGAGGCCAATGGCGGCGACCATCAAAGACGTTGCGAGGACGGCGAGCGTCTCGACCGCGACGGTGTCGGCGGTCATCAACGAGTCTGCCTATGTGAGTCCGGCGCTGCGCGCCCGCGTGCAGGAGGCGGTCCGGGACCTTGGCTATGCGCCTTCGCAACTCGCGCGGAGGCTCCGGACAGGCGCGAGCGAACTCATCGCCATCGTCGTCGCGGACCTCTCGAACCCGTTCTATGCGCGGGTCGTCTGCGCGGCGGAAGCGGCGGTCGCCGCTTGGGGCTTCTCGCTCGTCGTCTTCAACAGCGACGAGAAGCCGGAGGCAGAGAAACGGATCCGATCGCGGGTGCGCACGCTGAGCTGCGACGAACTCATTCTGGTGCCGGTCGGCGGCGAGATCTTGGCGCCGAACCGGGATGTGGACAGCGCGCGCATCCCCACCGTTCTGTTCGGGCGAACGCTTGAGGGGGAGGGGCTCGAACTCGGTCACCATCGACAATTTCGCCGCGAGCTATCAGGCGACGAACTACCTGATCGACCTCGGCCACAAACGGATCGGGGCGATCACCGGGCCGCGGCGCCTGAGCACCGGCCTCGCCCGCATCGAGGGCATGCAGGCCGCGATGAGCTTCAAGGGGTTGACGCTCGAGCCGCGCTTCGTTCGCTCCGGCGATTTTCGCGAGGAGGCCGCCTATTCGGCGGCGCGCGCCTTGTTGGAGCAGTCCGAGCGCCCGACTGCGCTCTATGTGGCCAACGGCCTCATGGCGCTTGGCGTGATGCGCGCGATCGCCGACGCTCGCTTGAGGTGCCCCGAGGACGTCTCGGTCGCCTCGACCGACAATATCCCAGGAATCCGGGGCTTGAGGCCCAATCTCACGCGCACCGAACATCCGATCGTCGATATGGTGAACGAGGCCGTGCGATTGCTGGTCGACCGCATGAAGCGTGGAGACGCGGTCGAGGCGCGCCATGTCGTCTTTCCCTCGGCGCTCGTCGTCGGCGACAGCTGCGCGCCTCTGAGGGGGTAGGAGGCTTCGACTGAAACCCACCGCTCTCTGGCCACGGGAGCAGACAGCCGGGCGCGTCTTCGAGCGCAAGCGGCGCGGGTAGGCCTGGCGAGGCAAACGCAAATAAGAGGCGCATAAACGCTAGTAAGAAGCGCATAAAGCTAGTAAATAGCTAGCGTTTACTAGCCTTTATTTTTTTAAATCGAGCCTTTTCGAGGGGTTACGCGAGGAGAAACAACAAAACTCACTCTCGCGCCGCCTTGCACGCTCAAGTTGCGGATTCAATGTGTCAAACGGCTCGCCAGCCGTCTCGGTCCGCCCTAGCCTCAGCTGCCGGGGGCAGCCAATTCGGCCAGCGTCCATATAGGTAACACATTTTTCCTGTTTTGGCAACAAAAGTCACGATCTCTGTCGGTAGCAGACGATATGTCCGGTTTGGGTAGCGCACGATCTGTCCGGTAAGTCCGGCCCTTTTTGGAGGGGTTGGATGCGCGGGACGGAGGCCCTTCAGGGGGTGCGCATGGCGGTGTTTTTGAAATCTTGGCGCCGCTGGGAATCGGCGGAGCTCAATCAGGCGGAGGCGGCTGAGTTGCTCGGGGTGAGCGAGCGGACGTTCCGGCGCTGGACGCGGGCTTATGAGGAGGACGGCGAGGCCGGCCTCATCGACCGCCGGCTCGGCAAGGCGTCGGGCAAGCGGGTTCCGACGGACCGGGCGGAGGAAGTGGAGCGGCTCTACCGCGAGCGCTATCAGGGCTTCACGGTCAAGCATTTCCACGAGCATCTGATCAAGGACCACGGCTTCGGCTGGAGCTACACCTGGTTGAAGCTGCATCTGCAATGGACGGGCGTCGCGCCCAAGGCGCCGCGCAAGGGGGCGCACCGCAGGAAGCGCGAGCGGCGGCCGCTGCCGGGCATGATGCTGCACCAGAGCCTGCCCCCGCGAAGGCGGGGGACGGCTCGCGCCATGAATGGCTCGAGGGCCAGGCGCTCGATCTCATTGTCACGCTCGACGACGCGACGGGGTCGATCTATTCGGCCTTTCTCGTCGAGGAGGAAGGCACCGCCTCGACCTTCCGGGCGCTGAGCGAGGTTTTCGCCGAGCACGGCCTGCCGATGAGCCTCTACACCGATCGCGGGGCGCATTCCTTTCACACCCCGAAGCAGGCGGCGAGATCGATCGGGGTCATCCGACCCAGGTCGGCCGGGCGCTCGCGCAATTGGGCGTCGAGCATATCGGGGCCTATTCGCCGCAGGCGCGGGGCCGCTCGGAGCGGGCGTTCGGGACGCTGCAGGATCGTCTGGTCAAGGAGCTCAAGCTCGCCGGGATCGCGACGGTTGAGGCGGCCAACGCCTTCATCCGCGACGTCTATCTGCCGGCCCACAACGCCCGCTTTGCGCTTGAGGCGGCCGGCGAGGGCTCGGCCTTCGTCCCGATCCAAGGCGTCGATCTCGACGAGATCCTGTGCGTGCAGGAGGAGCGGCAGGTCGGCGCCGACAATTGCGTGTCCTATCGGACGCTCAAGCTGCAGATCCCCGAAAGCCCGATGCGGCCCCATTTCGTGCGCGCGCGGGTCAAGGTCCACGTCCACGTCTATTCCGACGGCTCGCACGCCCTCTTCCGGACCCAGATGCATCGGCCGCTACGACGAGAACGGAAGGCTCAAGGAGGCCGCTTCAGTCCAATGCGCCGCTTAAATCCGCTCGGCGACGTAGCCCCGTGGACGGCATGGACAAGCCTCCGGCCCTTCAGACCGCTGACAAACCCCTGGCTTTGGCCAGGGGTTTTTCATTCAGTTGGCTATGATTCGTCGTCCTGGCCCGGTTCAGACTTCGCTTGAGATCGTTAGCCTGGAGCAGCTGGTTCCGGCCGATCACCTTGTTCGCAAGATTGAGGCGGCGGTCGATTTTTCCTTCATTCACGATCTGACGGCGCCGCTCTACTGCGCCGACAACGGGCGCCCGCCGCTCGATCCGACGCTGATGTTCAAGGCCCTGTTCGTCGGCTATCTGTTCGGCGTCCGTTCGGAGCGGCAGCTTATCCGCGAGATCGAGGTCAACGTCGCCTATCGCTGGTTTCTCGGGCTCAAACTGACCGATCCGGTGTTCGACGCCTCGACGCTGAGCCAGAACCGAAGGCGGCGTTATCAGGACGCTTCGATCCCGCAGGCGATTTTCGACCGCATTGTCGAGCAGGCGATGGCGCTTGGCCTGATTGAGGGAACGACGCTCTACACCAATTCGACCCATCTCAAGGCCAGCGCCAACAAGAACAAGTTCGATCTTGAGCCCGCAGCCAAGTCGCGAGCGGCCTATTGGGAGGCGCTTGACGCGGCGGTCGAGGAGGATCGCGCCGCGCACCGGCTTAAGCCGCTCGCGCCCGCGCCGCGCGAGCCGGAGGTGAAGGAGACCAAGGTCAGCCGGAGCGACCCGCAAGCCGGCTACATGGTGCGGGACGGCAAGCCGAAGGGCTTCTTCTATCTCGACCACCGCACTGTCGATGGACGCCTTGGCCTCATCACCGACACCTACGCCACGCCCGCCAATGTCCACGACAGCATTCCCTATCTTGAACGGCTCGATCGGCAGCGTGAGCGCTTCGGCTTAGCGGTGACGGCGGTCGGGCTGGACGCAGGCTACGCCTCCGCCGCCATCGCCAAGGGCCTTGAAGACCGGGGGATCGCCGGCGTCACCGGCTATCGCGCGCCGACCCCGCCGAGGCCGGGCATGATGCGCCGAAGCCGGTTCGCTTACGATCGCGAGAACGACGTCTATCGCTGCCCGCAAGGCCAGCCCTTGACCTATGCGCTGACCGACCGCGACGGCTATCGCCATTATCGCTCGGATCGAAAGATCTGCTCGGCTTGCCCGCAGCTCGCCTCGTGCACGACGAACGGCAAGGCCGAGCGGACCATCACCCGCCATGTCTGGCAGGACGCGCGCGAGCGCACGGACGCCCGCCGCCTCACCGATTGGGGCAAGCGCGTCTACGCGCGGCGCAAGGAGACAGTGGAGCGATCCTTCGCCGACGCCAAGCAGCTCTTCGGCCATCGCTACGCCCGGTTCCGCGGCCTCGTGCGGGTCCAGTGTCAATGCCTGATGGCCGCCGCCGCGCAGAACATGAAGAAGATCGCCCTCTCCGCCGCCACACGGCTCGCCCCCACAGCCTGAGACAGCAAGGCACGGCGCTCCACCCGCCCACTCCCCCACAAAAAAAACAAACCCCGCCGAACAATGACGGGGTTTGTCAGCGGTCTGGCAAGCCTCCGCTTGCCCACCCCGCCCACAGGAGAACAGAACCAGAAGAAGCGGACATTTGATGGGCTACCAAAACCGGACAACTTCATTCGCTATCGACAGGAATCGCTTCGACACAAATCGCCCCTGGCCGGCCCCGATTGTCACGGATGTCTTGTGCGAGTAGGCTGTCTTCGTTAAAGCAGCCGTGATTTCCGCGCCGGAAAAGCGCCAAAACCGGCTGGGATAGAAACTTAAATATTTGAAATTGCGGGTGTAGCTTAATGGTAGAGCAGCAGCCTTCCAAGCTGAATACGAGGGTTCGATTCCCTTCACCCGCTCCAATCCAGTTTTGTCCGGCCCGGATACATGGGTGACAGATTGTGCCTAAGACATGGGTGACAACAGACATGGGTGACAACCTCGGGCCGAACGGGTTGTCGAGGGGTTGCAAGGTTTTCTGCTCCAGATCGATGAAGCCAAGATCGTAACTCATGAAGCTGACGATCCAAACGCCGTCGTCGACCTGCTTGATTTCGAGATGCTGGCCGGCGAGGACGGTCGAGACGTTGATGCGGAGCAAGTCCCTGGGATAGCGGCGTTCCCTCGGCCCGACGTCGCAGCCTGCCGATCCCCTTGACCAGGCCATGCCGGTGCAGGACGGCGTGGATCGTGCTCTTGGCGGGCACGCGAAAGTGGCCATCCAGCTTGCGAACCAACACCTCCCTGATCTTGCGGGCGCCCCCAGTGAGGCTTCTCCTGCTTGCAGCGCACGATCAGGCTTTCGATCTGCCCCGGCAGCTGGTCGGCGTAGCGGATCGGCCGCCGCGACCGGTCCGAAAGCGCCTCGAGGCCGTGGTCCTTGTAACGCTCGAAAATCTTGTAACCGGTCTTGCGCGAGACGCCGAACTCCCGGCAGACCTCGCTCATCGCTTCGCCTTCCAAAAGGCGCGCAACGAACCGAAGACGCTCCTCCATGACCGAACACTCCTTCCAGGGCATCGACACCTACCGCCAGGCATGGCTGGCGGTAGGTGTCACCCATGTGTCCGGTACAAACTGTCACCCATGTCTCGGGCCGCTCATTTTTCTTTGTTTATTGGATTGCTGAGGCGTAAGTCACGCCGCATTTGTATCCATGGGCCCGGCCTTTTGGCTTGACCGCCACCCGACATACTCGCGCTGGTAGCGAGGGCCTAAGCTGGTCAGCAGGTGATAGCCGATCGTCCCGCTGCGGGCGGCGAAGTCGTCGAGGTCGATCGTCGGGCCGATGAATTGGACCCGATCGCCCGCCCGGACGGCGTCCTCGGGCAGGTCGGTGACGTCGACGATGGCGAGGTCCATTGAGACGCGCCCGACCAGTGGACACCGGCGGCCGGCGACTGCAATCTCAGCGCCCGGCCTCGCATCGGTTGCGCCGGCGCCGCGCGGCAGGCCGTCGGCATAGCCGATGAGCAGGGTGGCGAGCCGGGTCGGGCGCTTGGCTGTCCACTGCGCGTTGTAGCCGCAGGTCATGCCCGCCTCGATTGAGCGTATCTGCTGGATCGCCGCGGTCACCGTGACCACGGCATGCATCGGGTTCGGGCGGCCCGGCGTCGGATTGCCGCCGTAGAGCGCATAGCCCGGCCGCGCCAGGTCATAGATCGGGCGTTGGCTCAGGAACATGCCGGACGAGTTGGCGAGCGAGGCGGCAAGGCGCGGGAAAGCCGCGCGGGCGGCCTCGAATCGCTCGATCTGCGCGGAGGTGATGGGATCGCCTGGGATTTCGGACGAGACGAAGTGGCTGATCAAGAGATCGGCCCCGCTCATGGGCCCATGTGTCTCCATCGCGACTTGGAGGCGAGCGAGAGACTCGAAGCCGAGCCGGTTCATGCCGGTGTCGAGATGCAAAGCGGAGCGCGAGGACCTGCCGCGTTGCGTGGCGAAGGCGGACCAGCGGGCCAGCTCCTCTTCGCCGCCGATCACGGGCGCGAGGCGATGCTCCACATAGTCCTTTGGATCGGCCTCGCTCTCGAGGCCGTTCAGCACATAGATCTGAGCCTGAGCCGGCAGCGCCCGGCGCGCCGCAACCCCTTCGCTGAAATGAGCGACGAAGAAAATGCGCGCCCCCGCTCCCCACAGCGCGGGAGCGGCCTCCGAGACGCCGGTCCCGTAAGCGTTGGCCTTGACGACGGCGGCGCAGCGCCCCGGCGCCGATCGACGCGCCAATTCGCGCCAGTTGTCGGCCAGCGCGCCGAGGTCGATCTTAAGACGAGCCGGGGCGCTCTTAGGCGCGGTCACGCCAGCCATCCGTTCGGCATCGTTGGCGATTGTCTCGCGAATCTCCATGGGCGCACGTATAAGACCGTCGGAAGCGCGGAAGGCAAGGGCGCCGAGTTCGCCTAAAGCGCCTGGCGAACTTCATGGACGAAGTTTAACCCGCTTTCCAAGCAACTTGGCCGCTGGCGCCTCGTTTTCGCCGCTCTAGCTGGCGAAGAGCGCCAAGCCGCGGTACATCGCGCAGTGGCAGCCATGAGGCGGACGATTCGATGGCCATGAGAATAACCCGCAGGGCGGCGTTGAAGGCCGGCGCGAGCGGGGCGCTGGCGGCGCTCGTTTGGCGCCCGTTCGCCGCGCTGGCCGACGCTTCCATCGAAACGCACGGCCTGTCGTCTTTCGGCGATCTCGGTTTGCCGCCGGACTTCCCGCATTTTTCCTACGTCAACCCGAATGCGCCGGCCGGCGGCCTCTTGTCGCTGCAGATCACCGGAACGAGCGGCAACCAGAACTTCGACACGTTCGACACGCTCAACATCTATTCCTGGAAGGGCAACGGCGCGGCCGGCATGTCGGCCACCTTCGACACGCTGATGACCGCCAACGGCGACGAACCCGATTCCGTCTATGGGCTGCTCGCCCAATCGGTCAGGGTTTCGCCCGACGAGCTCGACTACCGCTTCCGGCTGCGTCCGCAGGCGCGCTTCTTTGACGGCGCGAAAGTGACGGCGGCGGATGTCGCCTTTTCGCTCAATGTGCTGAAGGAGAAGGGCCATCCGATCTACGCAGAGCTCCTGAGGGAGGTGGATAAGGCCGAAGCGGAAGGCGATGACGTCGTCCATGTGCGCTTTGTTCAGGGCCGCAGCCGGGACGCGCATCTGATCGTCGTCGGCATGCCGGTCTTTTCCGCCGCGTGGTGGAAGGGGCGCGATTTCACTGCCGCGACCCTCGATGCGCCGCTCGGTTCAGGCCCCTATAAGGTCAAGACGTTCGAACAGGGTCGATTCATCGAATATGCGCGCGATCCCAGCTATTGGGGCGCAAAATTGCCGGTCAACCTGGGCCAGAACAATTTCGATCGCCTGCGCTTCGAATATTATCGTGAGCGCCAGGTCGCGTTCGAGGCGTTCAAGGCGGGAGCGATCAATTATCACGAGGAGTACACCTCGCGCTTCTGGGCCACCTCCTACGACTTTCCCGCCGTCAAGGAGGGCCGGGTGAAGAAGGAGACCCTGCACAACGGCGCCCCCTCCGCCATCCAGGGCTGGTATCTCAACACGCGTCGCGATCAGTTCAAGGATCCGCGCGTGCGCGAAGCGATCGGCCTTTGCTTCGACTTCGACTGGACCAACAAGAACATCATGTACTCCGCCTATAAGCGGATCATCTCTTACTTTCCCAACACCGACATGGAGGCGAAGGGTAAGCCGGGCCCGGACGAGATCAAACTGCTCGAGCCGCTCCGCGGCAAGCTCGCGCCCGCCGTCTTTGACGAGCCCTATGTGCCGCCGGAAAGCGACGGCTCGGGCTCCGACCGCAAGCTGCTCAAGCAGGCCTATGACCTCTTCCTAGCGGCGGGGTGCAAGCGCGACGGCTCGGTGATGAAGCTGCCGGACGGCAAGCCTTTGACCATCGAGTTCCTCGACAGCAATCCCGCGCTCCAGCCGCACACCATGCCGTTCATCCAGAATCTCGGTAAGCTCGGTATACAGGGGAACATCCGCATCGTTGACCCGGCTCAATACAAGAGCCGCACCGACGCGTTTGACTTCGACGTGGTGACCGCGGCCTCCGGCGGGACGCTCACGCCAGGGGTCGACCTCCGCAACGTCTATACGTCCGAGTCCGCCAAGCAGAACGCGTCCCGGAATCTCGCCGGCGTCTCCGATCCGGTCCTGGACGCGCTGGTTGAAAAGATCGCCACGGCGAAATCGCGGGAGGAGCTCAACACGGCCTGCCGAGCGCTCGACCGGTGCTTACGCGCCGGCCATTATTGGGTCCCGATGTGGTATCGCGACACCGCATGGGTCGCACACTGGGACGCGTTTTCGCGGCCTGAGAAGCAGCCGCGACTCAGCACCGGCGCGCCCGGCACCTGGTGGTGGGACGAAGCGAAGGCCAAGACCATTGGCCTGGGATAGGCGCTTGCCTCTTGGTCCCGCTGAGACCGGCTGACGCGGCATGCTCGCCTACATCCTGCGCCGGCTCTTGCTGATGATCCCGACCATCCTCGGGATCATGGCCGTTTCTTTCGCCATCGTGCAATTCGTGCCCGGCGGCCCAGTCGAGCGCGCGATCGCGCAGCTGCAGGGCGCGGACCAAAGCTCGACCGCGCAGTTCGGAGGCGGCGGCGGCCAGATCGGCGCCGGGATCGCGCAGGCCGGGGGCGACATCTCGTCGCGCTATCGCGGATCGCAAGGCCTCGATCCGAAATTCATCAAGGAACTCGAGAAACAATACGGCTTCGACAAGCCCGTGCTCGAGCGGTTCTGGATTCTGGTGCGCGACTATTCGACCTTCAATTTCGGCAAGAGCTACTATCGCGACGTCCCGGTGCTCGAGCTGATCAAGGAAAAACTGCCGGTCTCGATTTCGCTCGGCATGTGGATGACCGTCATCTCCTACGCGATCTCGATTCCGCTCGGCATTCGAAAGGCGGTGAAGGACGGCTCCCGCTTTGACACGGTCACCTCCGCGCTGGTGATCTTCGGCTATGCGATCCCGAGTTTTCTATTCGCGGTCTTGCTGGTCGTGCTGTTCTGCGGCGGCTCGTTCTGGCAGATCTTTCCGCTCCGCGGTCTGACTTCCGACAATTTCGCCGACCTGAGCTGGCCGCAGAAGATTCTCGACTATCTCTGGCACATCACGCTGCCGGTGACGTCGCTGGTGCTCGGCTCGTTCGCAACCTCGACATTGCTCACCAAGAATTCCTTTCTCGACGAGATCAAGAAGTCCTACGTGCAGACTGCGCGCATGAAGGGCCTGACCGAGCGCCGCGTTCTCTATGGCCACGTGTTCCGCAATGCGATGCTGATCGTCATCGCCGGATTCCCCGGCGCCTTCATCGGCGCGTTCTTCACCGGCTCGCTTCTGATCGAACAGGTGTTCTCGCTCGACGGTCTCGGCTATCTCTCTTACGATTCGCTCATTCAGCGCGATTATCCGGTGGTGCTTGCGAACCTCTATATCTTCGCGCTGATCGGCCTCGTGGTGAACCTGATTTCCGACCTCACCTACACCTGGATCGATCCGCGCATCGATTTTGAAACGCGCGAGGTGTGAGCTTGGTCGATACGGACCGCTTGGCTCCTCCATCCGACACTGCGCCCGAACCCGGAGACGTGGCAGGCCGCGCCCTTCCGCTCGACGAACAGGCGGATACGTGGGAGCAGGCGAAAGAACGCGCGGGCTTGGAGAGGCGGCCCTGGCTCTCGCCGATGAACCAGCGGCGGCTCGACAATTTCCGCCGCAACAAGCGCGGCGCGTGGTCGTTTTGGATCTTTCTGGTCCTGTTCATCGCCTCTCTCTTTGCCGAGTTCATCGCCAACGATCGGCCCTTGATCGCCTCTTACAAGGGCGAAATTCTTTTCCCGGTCCTCTTCGACTATCCGGAGGATAAGTTCGGGGGCTTCCAGGCGCGCGCGGACTTTCGCGACCCCTTCATCGCCGACGAGATCAAGGCGCATGGATGGATGATCTGGCCGCCGATCCGCTTCGCCAACTCGACCACGATCCTCGACCCGCCGACGCCGCTGCCGACGCCGCCGACCTGGATGCTGACCGACGTGCAATGCCGCGCCGCGCTCGAGAAGCAAAGGGTCAAGGACGCCGCGACCGTCCCGCGACCGTGCAGTAAACTTGAGCCGCTCTGGCTCGGCTCCGATCAGGACGGGCACGACATCGTCGCCCAACTCATCTACGGCTTCCGCATCTCGATTCTGTTCGGGCTCACGCTCGCTGGAGTTTCATCTGTGATCGGCGTCTTCGCCGGCGCGGTGCAGGGCTATTTCGGCGGCTGGCTCGATCTCACGATGCAGCGGGTGATCGAAATCTGGTCGTCGCTGCCGCACCTTTACATTCTCATCATCCTGTCGGCGATCCTGGCGCCGAGTTTCTTCGTCCTCCTGACGATCCTGCTATTGTTCTCCTGGGTGAGCCTCGTTCATCTCGTGAGAGCCGAGTTCCTGCGCGCGCGCAATTTCGAATATGTCAACGCCGCCCGCGCGCTTGGCCTCTCCAACACCAAAATCATCATCAAACACGTGCTGCCGAACGCGATGGTGGCGACGCTGACCTTCCTGCCGTTCATCGTCAATTCCTCCATCAGCACGCTCACTTCGCTTGACTTTCTCGGTCTTGGCATGCCGCCCGGCTCGCCCTCGCTGGGCGAGCTTCTGTTGCAGGGCAAGTCCAACCTGTCGGCGCCATGGATCGGCCTCTCCGCTTTCGCGGTGACGGCGCTCATGCTTTCGCTTCTCATTTTCATCGGCGAGGCGGTGCGCGACGCTTTCGATCCGAGAAAGACGTTCTCGTGAGCGAAGCCGAGCCGCTTCTCGACGTTCGCGAGCTGTCGATCGCCTTCGCACAAGGCGGCGAGCGCCACACGGTCGTCGATCGCGTTTCCTTTGAGGTCAAGAAGGGCCGCGCGCTGGCGCTGGTCGGCAAATCCGGTTCGGGCAAGACCGTCACCGCCCAGGCGATCGTGCGCCTCTTGCCGCAGCCGGCGGCAAGCTATCCGACCGGCGAAATCTTTTTCCGCGGCCGCGACGTCATCAAAATGTCCGTCGACGAATTGCGCGCGATGCGCGGTTCAGCCGTCACCATGGTGTTTCAGGAGCCGATGACGTCGCTCAATCCGCTCCATACGATCGAGCGGCAAATCGGCGAGATCATTGCGCTCCATCACGGGCGCGCCGCCGTCACGCCTGCGAAGATCGTCGAACTTTTGACCGAGGTCGGCATCGTCGATCCGGCGCAAAGGCTTGGCGCCTATCCCCACCAGCTCTCCGGCGGACAGCGCCAGCGGGTGATGATCGCCATGGCGCTCGCCAATCGTCCCGATCTTTTGATCGCCGACGAGCCGACGACGGCGCTCGACGTCACCGTGCAGGCGCAGATCCTCAAGCTGCTCAAGGACCTGCAGGAACGGCTCGGCATGGCGATGCTGTTCATCACCCACGATCTCAATATCGTCCGGCGCATCGCCGACGACGTGATCGTCATGCGTCAGGGAAAGATCGTCGAAGCCGGCGAAACCGCCGCCGTGTTCGCCAATCCCCGCCATCCTTACACACGCGCGCTTCTCGCGGCCGAGCCCAAGGGCGATCCGCCTCGCGCCGATCAAGCCGCGCCAACGATCGCCAGCGCCGACAATCTGCGCGTCTGGTTTCCGATCCGCAAAGGATTCCTGCGCCGCACCGTCGCTCACGTGAAGGCCGTCGATGGCGTTTCGGTCGTGATCCGGGAAGGGCAGACCGTAGGCGTTGTGGGCGAATCCGGCTCAGGAAAAACTACGCTTGGCCTCGCAATCCTGCGGCTCATCCGGTCGCAAGGACCGATCGTCTATTGCGGGCGCGCGATCGACGGACTGACCTCGAAGGCCATGCGGCCGCTGCGGCGCGAAATGCAGATCGTCTTCCAGGACCCTTATGGTTCGCTCAGCCCACGCATGTCGGTGGCCGAGATCGTCGAGGAGGGGCTGATCGCGCAGGGGACGAAACTGAACGCCGCCGAGCGGCGCCGCGTGGTGGAGCAGGCGCTCGCCGACACGGGGCTCGACCCCTCGACGCTCGACCGCTATCCGCACGAGTTTTCCGGCGGTCAGCGCCAGCGAATCGCGATTGCTCGCGCGATGGCGCTCGATCCGCGCTTCGTCGTCCTGGACGAGCCGACGTCGGCCTTGGACATGTCGATCCAGGCGCAGATCGTCGATCTGCTCCGCGCGTTGCAGCGTCGCCGCAACCTCGCCTATCTGTTCATTTCCCATGATTTGAGGGTCGTGCGGGCGCTGGCGAGCGAGATCATCGTGATGCGGCGCGGCAAGGTGGTCGAGAGCGGCGAAGCGCGGATGGTTTTCAGCGCGCCGCAAAACGATTACACCCGCGCCCTGTTCGCCGCCGCCTTCGCCAACGAGGCGACCTTGTCGCATGTTGTGAGCCAGTGAGGTTGCACGGTGATCGCGGCGCACCCCTTCTCCCTCGGGGAGAAGGTGGTCCGAAGGGCCGGATGAGGGTCCGCGCCGAGGGCGCGGCGCGTTTCACGCGCGAACCCTCACCCCCAATCCCTCTCCCATAGGAGAGAGGAGCGATGACCCGCGCCATTCTCATCGTCCTTGATTCAGTCGGCTGCGGCGGCGCTGAGGACGCGGCTTCTTATGGCGACGAGGGCGCGGACACGCTCGGCCATATCGCGGAAGCCTGCGCTCAAGGACGCGGCGATCGCGACGGATTGCGGAACGGACCGCTGAAATTGCCGCGCCTTGAGGCGCTGGGTCTTGGCCATGCGATGCAGGCTTCGACCGGCCGTACGCCGTCTGGCTTCGCGCTGGCCAAGCCGTGCGGCCAGTGGGGTTACGGCATCGAGACTTCTCGCGGCAAGGACACGCCGTCTGGCCATTGGGAGCTCGCCGGCGCGCCGGTCGACTTCGACTGGGGCTATTTTCCCGAGACGATTCCGGCTTTTCCCGCCGCGCTGACCGAGGCGCTGATCGCGCAAGGCAAGCTCGCCGGCATTCTCGCCAACCGGCACGCCTCGGGCACCGCCGTGATCGAGGACTACGGCGAGGAGCACCTCAAGACATTGAAACCGATCTGCTACACCTCCGCCGACTTGGTGCTCCAGATCGCCGCGCATGAAGAGGCTTTCGGCCTCGAGCGGCTCTATGATCTTTGCCGCATCGCGCGCCGGTTGTGCGATCCACTAAATATCGGGCGCGTGATCGCGCGTCCTTTCCTCGGCGCGAGCGCCAAGGACTTCGCCCGAACCGCCAACCGCAAGGACTTCGCCATTCCTCCTCCGGACGGAAACCTTTTGCAGCGGGCTGTCCGCGCCGGCCGCGCGATTGTTTCGATCGGCAAGGTTGGCGACATCTTCGCCCATCGCGACACCGGGGACGAGCGCAAGGGCAAAAGCAACGACGGCAACGTCGACCTTCTCCTCGGGGCGCTCGCGACGACGGCAGACGGCGGCCTGATCTTTGTCAATCTGGTCGATTTCGACACCGAATGGGGCCATCGCCGCGACGTCCCTGGTTACGCCGCCTGTCTCGAAGCCTTCGATCGGCGGCTCGCTGCCATCGAAGCGGCGATGCGCGTGTCCGACTATTGCGTCATCACGGCGGACCACGGGAACGATCCGACTTTCCGCGGCTTCGACCACACGCGCGAACATGTTCCGATCCTTGCCTTCGGCGCCGGCGCGCCCGCGGGCCCAATCGGCGCGCGCTCGAGCCTCGCCGATGTCGCCGAGACAATCGCGGTCAAGCTGGCTTTGCCGCGCGGGGCCCACGGCCGCGCCTGGGCCGAGTGAGTTTTTAGCTCGGCGTTGCGCGCGAGTTCGGAAATCGTCATAACCCCGCCCATCATCCGGGTTAGGGAAATCCGGGATCACAGGCGTCGGCGCTCAAGACGGCTTACGGGTGATCTCGCCAAGGGACGGAGGGGTCATGTCCGACGCATTCCAGGATCGCGAAAACACATTCGAAAAGCAGTTCGCTCACGACGAGGACCTGCGCTTCAAGGCGGTCGCGCGCCGCAACAAAGCGGTGGCGCTCTGGGCCGCCCAGTTGAAGGGGCTTTCCGGGGCGGACGCGGAAAATTACGCTACCGAATTTGTCGGCGCGCAGGTCGGCAAAAGCGACGGTGAGGTCGAAGCCGCGCTCAGGGCGGCTCTCGAGAGTGGCAAGGTCGATCTGTCCAATCATCGTCTGAGCCGGAAGATGGACGAGGAGATGATGGCGGCGATCGCCTCGGTCAAAGCCGGGAAGTAAGCGTAAGCTCACGCGCCCGCAGGACGCGCCAGGGGCGCGAAAGCGCCCGCGACGGCCTCGTAGACTTTGCGCTTGAACGGCACCACCAGCTCCGGCAGGCGATCGAAACGCTCCCAGCGCCAGTCGTCGAATTCGGCGTCGTGGGCGCCGCCGGCCGGGTGGTGAACGTTGATCTCCTTATCCGGGCCGACAAAGCGGAACAGAAACCACTTCTGGGTCTGCCCGCGGTAGCGCCCGCTCCACCGTCCGCGCGCGTCTTCCGGCAAATCGTATTTGAGCCACTCGGGCAGCTCCGCGATCAGTTCGGTCGAACTCACGCTGGTCTCTTCCCAGAGCTCGCGCTTCGCGGCTGCAAGCGGTTGCTCCCCCAAGTCGATGCCGCCCTGCGGCATCTGCCATGAACGCGGATCCAAGACCTCTGAGCCGCGTTTGCGCTTCCGATGGCCAATGAACACATCGCCGGCGCGATTGATGAGCGCGACCCCGACGCATGGGCGATACAAAGGGCCGCTCATGGGCTGAGGGACCCGTTCGATTGTTGAGACCGCGCGGACGCTTCCGAGCCTCGCTGACGCGCGAGTTCGGCGCTCGAGGACGGCGCAGGTGGCGCCGATGCGGCCAGGCCCAACATTACGCTGCGAGACAATGCGTCATCATCAAGATAGCCGAACCACGGTGAGCGGTCTCCTGTAGGACGGGAATGTGGATTGCCCATCGGCGAGTGATTTATTGCGCGATCCGAGGCAAAAGGCCATATTTCGACCGTTCCGGAAGGTGGCTGTCCGGAGGGGCCGGGGGCTGGGCGGCCAGCGCTTGCGCCACATCGATGATCAGCGGCTTGGACGGCCCGCCGCTCCCATGGGTGACCTTGACCCCGTTCGTCGTTTCCACTTGCACCGCAGAGGCTGCTGGCGCCACGGCGGTTTGCCGCACGCTTGCCGTTACGTCTGGAGCGTCGAGCTTTCGCGGCGCGGGCAAGACTTCAACTTTCGCCACCGCAAAGGGCTCGCCCGCAACAGGAAAATCTTGTCGCGGAAGCACGACGAGGCCAACGGCTATCGCGAGGATCGCCACCCCGGCCGCCATTCCTATCGTCGGGCGCCTATGCCGGAGGGGCAGCGCCGAGGCGCCGCCCGAAACAAGACCGAGCGGCTCGTTCAATTCGTCCCACACTTCAGTCGACGCCCCTCGCTCTGAACGTCTTAGAGTCGCGAATCAACCTTGTCCCAGCCTATTCTCGATCGCCCGCTCAAGGCCGTCCTTTCCGGTTACACCTGACGCAGGCGGCGCGAGTCTTTCGTCTCATTTGTGGCCCTGATACGAGTCGACCCAAATCTTGGCGCCGTACACGGGCGCGACCCAACCGATGAAGCATTTTCGATGGCCCGCAATCTGATCACCGACGTCGCGGGCGTGCTCGTCGGGTCCGCCCACGACGAGCGGCTCGCGTCAGGCGTCACGGTCGTTGTGTTCGAGGAACCCGCCGTTGCGTCGATCGCGATGAACGGGGGCGCGCCGGCGTTGCGCGATACGGCGCTGCTCGAGCCGGAAATGACGGTGGAGCGCGTTGACGGATTCGTTCTTTCTGGAGGATCGGCCTTCGGCCTCGACGCCGCGGGCGGCGCGATGGCCTATCTCTGGGAGATCGGCCGCGGCTTCGAGCATCGCGGCGCGCGCGTCCCGATCGTGCCCGGCGCGAGCCTGTTCGATCTCCTCAACGGAGGCGACAAGGCTTGGGGCCGCAAGCCGCCCTACTGGGACATGGGGTTCAAGGCCGCGTCAGCCGCGTCGGTCGATTTCGCGCTCGGAACCGCGGGCGCTGGATTTGGCGCGACGACCTACAATCTCAAAGGGGGCCTCGGCTCCGCGAGCGCGGTGACGTCGAGCGGCTTTCACGTCGGCGCGCTTGTCGCCGTCAACTCGGTCGGTCGAGCCACGCGGGGCGAAAGCCTCTATTTCTGGGCCGCGCCTTATGAGCGGCAAGCCGAGTTCGGCGGCCTCGGCTTCGGGCCCAAGGATATCGACGATCACCTGACGCTTCGCCTCAAGTCCGACACGCCTTCGAGCACCGATCTCATGGTCGTCGTCACCGACGCGGCGCTGACCACGACGCAGCTCAAGCGGGTCGCAACGATGGCCCAGGATGGCTGCGCGCTCGCGCTGCGTCCCGCCCATGCGCCCATGGACAATGACGTTGTCTTCGCAGCGGCCACGGCGCGGGCAGGCGCGGTTCCGGACCTTCGAGATCTGACCGAGATCGGCATGTTGTGCGCCGAGTGCGTGGCGCGAGCGACTGCTCGCGGCATATACGAGGCGTCCCCGCTTTCGTTTTCCGGCGCTCAGCCCACGTGGCGGCAGCGGCGGGCGGCGAATCCGACGATCGGGTGAAATCGCGGGCGCTCTACCTGTCGCTTGTCAAGGCGGGATGAGCCGCCTTGAGCGCCTGGGCTTGCGCGCGCCATTTCTCAGCCTCGGCCCGGTTCTGGCGCGAGGCCCGCCGATGGCGCCCTTGCGACACCCAAGTCGCCAGCGCGCCCGCAACGACGCCGAGCATCGCCGCAACAATCACCACCGCAAACAGCGGCGCCGCGATCGAGAACGCCGCGCTGTCGATCGAAGCGAATGGGTCGAACGAAACGATCACCTCATGATGGTTGGCGAAGGCAAAGCCGAGGAGGACGATGGCGATGAGGAGGAGGATGACGATTTTCAAGAAGCGAAACATATAAGCCTCATACGCCCGACTTGCCCGGCTCTCGCCAGTTCAAGCGACAGCGGCTGTTGCAACAACTCTAGATCGCCTCGGGCGAGCGATTGAGACGCTCGCGCATTTCTTTGCCGGTCTTGAAGAACGGCGCCAGTTTCTCAGTCACCGGAACCTTGTCGCCGGTGCGGGGATTGCGCCCGGTGCGGGCCTGGCGTTGCTTGGTCGAGAAAGCGCCGAAGCCGCGCAACTCGACGCGCTCGCCGCGCGCGAGAGCATTGGTGATTTCGCCGAGGATGGCGTCGATGATGTTCTCAATATCGCGCTGATAAAGATGCGGATTGCGAGCGGCCATGCGCTGCACGAGTTCAGACTTGATCACCGAATGTCCCCGCTCGAAATGCCCGACCTTCGCCTTGCCTTAATGCCCTGAAAGGGGAGCCAGCATCAATAGCAAACCATCAAAGTTTTCCCTTCAACGCGTTCGGCGTCTCGCGCGTGGGCCAGAAAAGAGGGCGTTCAGTCGGAACGGAGAGCCTCATATTGGCCAGTCCGCCGAAACCGCGCGAGATAGAACGGGATGATCGCCTCGGCGGCCTGCGGCAGGACGCCGAGCGAGCTCAGCACGCGTCCCTCGGCTTCCGCCTCTTGAGAGACAACGTTGTCAGATGCAAGCAGATCGACTTGATCCCGGGTCGTCGTCAACAATTTGGGGAAAAGCCCGAACGTCGCTTTCGACGCGAACTGTGTGCAGGACGCGATCAAACGCGATGGGCCGAGCGGAAGGCCGATGAGCAGACGATGGCGATCAATTGCGCTTAAGGTCAGTTCGGCCGCTTCGCGGAGGGTCATCGTTCTCGGGCCGCCGAGTTCGTACGTTACGCCGGGCTTCGCCAAACCGGAGAGCGAGGCGGCGACCGCCTGCCCGACGTCCCCAACGTAGACGGGTTGCAAGCATGTTCCGCCGCCGCCCATGAGGGGCAAAGCCGGTAAATAGCAGGCGAGGGCGCCGAAGCGGTTGAAGAATTCATCCTCCGGGCCAAACACGACGGACGGACGCAGGACGACCGCGTCGGGGAATGTCTCGCGCGTCGCTTTTTCTCCGAGCCCCTTGCTCGCGATGTAGGGCGAGGTGGAGTTCGGGTCCGAGCCGATTCCCGAAATATGCACGTAAGCTGGCGCGCCCGCAGCCAGCACGGCTCGCGCGAGCGCCAAGGCGCCGTCGACATGCACGGCCGTATAGGTCTGTGCGCCGCTTTCCGCTTTCACTCCGGTGGCGTTGACGACTGCGCTTGCGCCCTCGATCGCCGCGGCGATCGAATTCGGGAAAGCGAAGATTGGCCTGCACCGGCTGGATCTGTCCTACGCCCCCGATCGGCTGCAGGAAGGCCGCAAGGTCGGGGCGCCGCACGGCCACCCGGATGCGCCATCCCTGGTGGACCAGCGCCCGCACGATATAGCGTCCGAGAAATCCCGAGCCGCCGAACACCGTCGCCAAACGGTTGGCTTCCCTGGTCGCTTCGGTCATCCAAGTCCTCTCGAAAGGCGCGCGGCCCGTTTAGGCGAAGGCCGCCCGCCTGTATACCGGGAAACGCGCCCGACGCTCGACAAAAGTTTATGCGTTCGCCTTCTGACGCGTGGCGACCACCTGATCGGCTGCGCGCCCGGAAAGCTCGGCCAAATGGTCGAATTTGGTCTCGAAGGCGCCAACGCCCGCCGTCGCCGAGCGCAATTCGATAATGAGATCGCCGATCTCGGCCTCAGGGATCAGCGCCCGCAGCGCCTCCCAGCCCGCCCATCCCTCGCGGGCTTCGAAGCCGAGGATCTGCCCCCGCCGCGCGCTGACCAGCGCGCTCGCGCGCGCCAGCGCGTCAGTCGGCACATAGACAGTCACTGAGAGGATCGGCTCGAGCAGCATAGGGCGCGCCTTGAAGAGCGCCTCGTCCAGGGCGAGCTTGGCCGCGGCGCGGAAGGCCATGTCGGAGGAATTGACGGTGTGGTAGGAGCCGTCGACCAGGGTCACCGAGACATCGACCACCGGAAATCCGAGAGGGCCGCGCGCCATCGCGTCGCGAGCGCCGGCCTCCACGGACGAAAAATACTGCCTCGGCACCGATCCGCCATGCACGCGCTCCGCGAAGGCGAAGCCTTCGCCGCGGCCCCGCGGGGCCACCTCGACGACGACGTCGCCAAACTGGCCATGGCCGCCTGATTGCTTTTTGTGCCGTCCGCGCACCGTGACCGCGTCGCGAATCGATTCCCGATAGGCGACCGAGGGCTTGTGCGTTTGGATCGTCACGCCGAAGCGATCGGCGAGCCGTTCAGCGGTCACGCGCAAGTGCATTTCGCCCTGACCGAACAGCTTCAATTCGGACATCTCAGCGTCTTGGACATAAGACAGCGCGCGATCCTCTTCGCAAAGTTTGGCCAAAGCCGCGGCGAGCCTGACCTCGTCCTTGCGGTCCTTGACGCGGATAGCCACGCCCTGAGTTGCGGGCGGAGGGCTCGGTATTGCGCCAGGCCCCGGAGCGTTTCGCCCGTCAGCGATGCGGTCGCCGGTGGCGAGCTCTTCCAGCCGCGCGAAAGCGACGGTGTCGCCCTCCTCGGCGCGCGTCAATTTCGACGACATGGCGCCCATGAGCCGCGCCAACCCGCCGATGCGCTCCTCGATCCCGCGCGAGCTGACTACGGTGGCCCCGTCGGCGAAGGCGCCGCATAGCACTCGCGCCAGCGACAGCTTGCCTCCGTGCGCGGTGTGGATCGTCCGCACCACTTGCGCGAGGGCCGGACCCGTGTCCTCGACGCCGAGTCGCTTGCGCGTATGGGTGACGCCCGGCAACTCGTGTCTCAGTGCTTTAAGAAGCCTGGTGACGCCATGGCCGCCGGTCGCCGAGCCGAGGAGCACTGGCACGACCCGTCCATCGCGCAATTCACGCGCCAGATCGTCGAAGACAAGGTCCTTCGGCGGATCGATATCGCTGATCAATTGCTCCATCAGCGCGTCGTCATAATCGGCGAGCTTCTCGAGCATGAGGTACCGCGCCTGTTTTTCTTCAGGCACCACGCCAGCCGGCATCTCGACGACGCTGGATGGCGCAGCCTCGCGATAGACGAAGGCCCGCTCGAGGGCCAGATCGACAAATCCCGTGGCGAGGCCATTCTCCCACACCGGAATCTGGCGCAACAGCAGTGGGGTGCGCGAGGCCGGTTGGAGCATTTCGAGCGTTTCGCGCAGGCTCCCGGTCGCCTGATCGATCTTGTTGAGGAAGAGGATGCGGGGCAACCCCAGGTCTTCCAGTTCGCGAAGAATGACCTGAAGCGCCGGGACCTTGCGCGGGTCGGCCTCGCATACGACAACGACGGCGTCGCAGACGGGCAGGGCGTAACGCATGTCGTGGATGAATTCGATCGAACCGGGCGAATCGAAGAAGGTGAGCCGGTCCCCGAGATAGTCAATGCTGGCGACATTTGGCTCCACGCTCATCGCGTGGCTGCGCGCCTCCGAGCTTGAATCTCCGACAGTGGTGCCTTCGCGCACGGTCCCTTGCCGCGCCACGCCCCCGCCGCGCGCCAAGATCCCCTCAAGAAGGCTGGTCTTTCCGCTCTGAAACGGCCCGACGATCGCCACAAGACGCGGACCGGCGACGCGGTTCTCGTGATTATGTACGTTCATGGTCGGCCTCCCTAATTTCTTATGTCACGCAGCGGCGGTCATGCGCTCGTTTCGCCGGGCGGCCGACCCCCTGAGACGCGGTGTCCTTGAGGATTCCCGCGCCTTTGGGTTTGGCGTCGGCGTCGTCGACTGCTGCGGACTTGCCGTCGTGCTTTTGACATGGTCGCAAGAACAGGCGCGGCGCGCAAGACGGTTGCGGATCCCTCCCGAAGCTCTTGTCCCGGCTCGCATTCGCCGGCGGCCTCTTGTATGGGACGGCTCGGACAAGAATCCCAGGCGAGGTTAGAGGTTTTATGGGCCAGGGCCAATCGATCGACGCAGGGCAGGTGATGGCGGCGCTTAACGGACGTTCAGTAGTTCTGGTCGGGATGATGGGGGCTGGAAAAACCTCAGTCGGAAAACGTCTTGCGTCAAAGCTTGGACTGCCCTTCGTCGACGCCGACGCGGAGATTGAAGCGGGCGCTCAACTGACCATTTCCGAGATCTTCGACCGGTTCGGCGAGGCTTATTTCCGTGAGGGCGAGCGCAAGGTGATCGCCCGCTTGCTCGCAAGCGGGCCGATGGTGCTGGCGACCGGCGGGGGCGCGTTCATGAATGCGGCCACGCGCGACAATATCGCAAGGCATGCGCTCTCGATCTGGCTGAAGCCGAGTTTTGACATTCTGCTTGCCCGGGTCCGCAAGAAGTCCAATCGACCGCTCCTGAAGACCGCCGATCCTGAAGGGACGCTGCGTCGGCTGCTCGACGAGCGGTCGCCGACCTATGCGCTCGCTGATTTCACCATCGAGTTGGTTGACGCTGCGCACGATTCCGTCATCGAGGCCATCCTCCGGCGCCTCCATGGGGCGCTCGACAACGAGGGTGGAGCGTTGGCTCAAACGAGGCGTCGCGTCGAAGTTCCGCTTGGCGCGCGCGCCTATTCGATCCTGATCGGACCGGGCGTCCTCGACGACGCGGGCGCCGAAATCGCCAGGATTGCGCCTAGCGTCAATTGCGCTGTGGTCACCGACGCCCGGGTCGCGCCCCTCTATCTCGATCGGCTCGTCGCAAGCTTGGATCGGGCGGGTTTGCGCTCAACCTCGATCGTCTGCCCCCCGGGGGAGGGCGCGAAGTCCTATTCCGAGTTTGCTCGCGTCGCCGACGCCCTGATCGAGGCGCGCATCGAGCGGCGAGACATCGTTATTGCGCTCGGCGGAGGGGTTGTGGGCGATCTTGCCGGATTTTGCGCCGCAACGCTGCGCCGCGGCGTGCGCCTGGTTCAGATCCCGACGACGCTGCTCGCACAGGTTGACTCGAGCGTGGGTGGCAAGACGGGAATCAATTCGCGGCACGGAAAGAATCTCGTCGGCGCCTTTCATCAGCCGTCGCTGGTGCTGGCCGACACCACATGTCTCAATTCGCTGAGCGAGCGGGATTTCCGCGCGGGCTTCGCTGAGGTCGTCAAATACGGGCTGATCGGCGACCGCGGCTTTTTCGAGTTTTTGGAAGCAAATTGGCGCGACATATTCGCTGGCGGACCGTCTCGGGCCGAAGCGATCGCAGTCAGTTGCGCGGCCAAGGCGCGCGTCGTCGTCGCCGACGAAACGGAGCAAGGAGAACGCGCGCTGCTCAACCTTGGGCATACTTTCGGCCACGCCTTGGAGAAATTGACCGACTATGATCCAGTTCGGCTCGTGCACGGCGAGGGCGTCGCCATCGGCATGGCGTTGGCGTTTCGTTTCTCCCGTGATCTGGGCCTATGCACTGGGCAGGACGCCACGCGAGTCGAGGCGCACCTCAAGGCCGCCGGCCTTCCGACCCGGATGCGCGATATTCCGGGCTTCGAGGCGGATTCGGGAAGTCTCTTGGCTGCAATGCGCCAGGACAAGAAGGTCGAGCGCGGCAAACTGACCTTCATCCTGGTCAGGGGCATCGGCGAGGCTTTCGTCGCCCGTGATGTCGAGGAAGGGAGCGTCTCGACCTTCCTGGCGCGCGAACTGGCGCCTTCGGGCTGAACCCTGAGAAGCGCATTACGCCCGAATGCGCCCGTGCTAGAATTACTCGATGTCGTACTACGCCCTCGACGTTGTCGTCATCCTCCTGAGCGTCGCCGCCGCGGCGTTTTTCGCCGGCGCTGAGACCGCCCTGACCGCCGCGTCGCGGGCGCGGATGCATGCGCTGGAGATGAGCGGCGACACGAGGGCGAAACTCGTCACCCGCCTGATCAGCATGCGCGGGCGCCTTATCAGCTCGATGCTGCTCGGCGGGCAATTGGTCACCATCGGTTCGTCGGCGATCGCCACCAGCGTTCTTCTCGAGGTCTTTGGCGACCGTGGCGTATGGGCCGCGACGGCCATCATGACCGCGCTGATCGTCGTTTTAGGCGAGGTGATGCCGAAGACGATCGCCATCGCCTATCCCGATCGTGTTTCCCTTCTCATCGCACCGCTGGTGTCGTTCTTTGTGACCGTTTTCGGTCCGGTGGTGAGCGCGGTCGAGATATTGGTGCGCGGCATCCTACGGTTATGTGGCGTCTCGCTCGTCGATCACGACGCCGGCGTTTCCGGCCACGAGGAACTGATGGGCGCGGTCGACATCCTGCATCGCGAAGGCGAAGTCGAGCGCGACGAGCGCGACATGTTCGGCGGCCTCCTGGAATTGTCCGAGATCCCGGTCTCGGACGTCATGGTTCATCGCACCAAAATGCGGCTTATCGACGCCGACCTGCCGCCGGACGAACTGGTGCGCGAAGTGATCGCTTCCCCCTATACGCGGATGCCGCTTTGGCGCGGTGAGCCCGACAATATTATCGGCGTCCTGCACGCCAAGGACCTGCTCAGGGCCTATGTCGCGGCTGGCGGAGACGCCAGCAAACTTAACATTGCTGACCTCACCCTCGAGCCGTGGTTCATCCCCGAGTCGACCACGCTGCGCGACCAGCTCCAGGAGTTCTTGCGCCGAAAGACCCATTCGGCGCTCGTCGTCGACGAGTACGGGGTCGTGCAGGGACTGATCACGCTTGAAGACATTATCGAGGAGATCGTCGGCGATATTCGCGATGAGCACGATGTCGCCGTGCAGGGCGTGCGCAAACTGCGCGACGGGTCGGTCGTGATCGACGGCTCCTCGACCATCCGCGAGCTCAATCGCGCGATGGGCTGGAATCTGCCTGACGACGAAGCCGCGACGGTGGCGGGCCTTGTGATTCACGAGGCGCGCTCGATTCCCGAGCCACGTCAGACCTTCAGCTTTCACGGCTTCCGCTTCGAAGTGCTGCGCAAGCAGCGCAATCGGATCGCTGCGCTCCGGATCACCCCGCTCGGCCCGCGCGCGGGGGAGCGCCGGGCGGTCGATCAGAATGGAGAAGCGGCGCCTCACGACTGAGCTGAGGTCTTAATCGACCTTGGCGGCCCGCAGGAATCGTTGCTGGTTTGACACAGGCGCCTATATAAGCGCCGGTGTATCGGCCGGCGGGCGACAAGAGGTTTGGATGTCGTGGAACAATCAAGGCGGGGGCCCCTGGCGCCCGTCGGGCCGCGGGCCATGGGGCCAGGGGCCCATCAACCCACAGCCCCCGGGCGATCTCGAGGAGATCATCCGCCGAATCCAGCGGGCCCTCGGCAGGCTGATGCCGGGAGGATCGGGCCCTGGCGGCGGGGTATCCGGGGGTCGCGGGGCGGTGTTCGTCTTGCTCGCGGCTCTCTTGCTCTGGCTGGCGTGGGGAACCTTCTATACCGTCCAACCCAGCGAAGTCGGCATCAATCTCGTGTTCGGCCGCTACACCGGCAAGACGGCCGCCGGTCTGAACACCAATTGGCCCTGGCCGATCGGCTCAGTCATCAAGGTTCCGGTTTGGGATCAGCAGATCACCGAAGTGGGTTACCGTAGCCTCGGTGGCACCACGGACATCCCCGAAGAGAGCCAGATGCTGACCGGGGACAACAACATGGTCGACGTTCATTTCAGGGTGAACTGGCAAATCGACCCGGCGAAGCCGGAAGACTATGTGTTCACCATCCTGAACCCACGCGAGACGGTCAAGGCGGTAGCCGAGACCATCATGCGCGAGGAAGTTGGCCTAAAGACGATTGACGGGATCCTGACGACCGACCGCAAGTCGGTAGAGATTGACGTCCAGAAACGGATGCAGCAGGTGCTCGACGGCTATCACGCTGGAGTGCTCGTCAAGCAGGTCCAGCTCCAATCGGTCGATGCGCCCAGTCAGGTCATCTCGGCCTATCGGGACGTGACCGCCGCCCAACAGGACCAGCAGCGCGCGGTCAACGAAGCGGAAACCTACGCCAACAAGGTCGTTCCTGAGGCGGAAGGCGGCGCGGCCCGCATCATCGCCGAGGCCAAGGCCTATCGCGAGCAGACGATCCTCGAGGCCAAGGGCCAGACTGCGCGATACAATCAGATCTATCAGCAATACAAGAAGGCGCCCGGAGTGACCCGCGAGCGCATGTATCTTGAGACGATGGAGCGCGTGCTCGGACCGATGGACAAGACGATCGTCGATCAGAACTCCGCCAGCCCGCCCGTTCCCTATATCGCGCTCGATCCGCTGCAACAGAAGTCGGGGGGCGCGAAATGAGGTCGCCTCTCAGCGGAGTGGCGATCGCCGTCATTGCTGCGGTCGGCATCGCTCTGGCATGGATGTCGATGTTCGTCGTCGACCCGACCGAACAGGCGCTTGTGCTGCGCTTCGGCCAGCCGGTGCGCGATCTGATCGGCGCGCCCGGTCTCTATTTCAAATGGCCGTTTGTCGACACCGTGGTCTACATCGACAAGCGGATCCTGGCGCTTGACAGCGAGCCGCAGGAGGTGCTGGTGTCCGACAACCAGCGGCTCGACGTCGACGCCTTCGTGCGCTACCGCATCGCCGATCCGCTGTTGTTCTATCAATCGGTCTCCAACATCCGCGGCGCCGACGCCCAGCTCGGCGGCATGCTGAATTCCGCCTTGCGCCGCACTTTGTCGGAGGCCTCGATCACCGACATCGTGCGCGACAAGCGGGATTCGTTGATGGCCGACATTCGCGACCAGATGATCGTCGGCGCCAAGCGCTTCGGCCTCGAGGTCGTTGACGTGCGCATCAAGCGCGCCAATCTGCCGGCCGAAAACGCCGAGGCCGTGTTCCGTCGAATGCAGACGGAGCGGCAGCAGCGCGCCGCCTCTTACCGCGCGCAAGGGTCGCAGGAGGCGCAGCAGATCAAGGCCGAAGCGGACCGGAAGGTGACGGTCATCACGGCCCAGGCCCAGCAGCAGTCCGAGCAGATCCGCGGGGAGGGCGACGGCGAGCGCAATCGGATTTTTGCTGAGGCCTACGGGGCCGATCCGGAGTTCTTTGCGTTCTATCGGTCGATGCAGGCCTATGAGAAGAGCTTCGACAACGGGCGGACGCGGGCGCTCATCAGTCCGAAGTCGGATTTCTTCCGCTACTTCTCTACGCCGACGCCTGGCCCGGAGGCTCCAACGCCGCCAGCGCCGCCTGTAATTTCCACGCCTTCAGCGAAGGCGGATTGAAATGAACGATCTTAAGCCGGACCGAGCGATGAACGTGAGGAGAGACCCCATGCGATACGACGGGTTGAGAATTTCCGCGATGCGTCGCATCGGGACAAAATCGGCATGCGCGCTGGCGGTCGCTTCAATTCTCCTCGGCGCCCCGCTGGCGTTGGCTCCAGCCACTCCGGCGGCGGCGCAGGCGCGGCCCACCAACCTCGCCGATCTCGTCGACCAGGTCGCCGACGCGGTCGTCAACATTTCCGCCACTCAGACCGTCGAAGACAAGGACGCTGCTCCCGATTTGCCGAAAGGGACTCCGTTCGACGAGATGTTTGAGGAATTCTTCAAGAATCACGGCATCAACCCGCAGCCGCGCGCCCGCCGCGCCCAATCCTTGGGCTCCGGATTCGTCGTCGACCCGAGCGGCGTCATCATCACCAACAATCACGTGGTCGGGGACGCCAACGATATTGTCGTCATCTTCACCGACGGTCGCAAACTCAAGGCCAAGGTGGTCGGCAAGGATCCGAAGGTGGACGTGGCGGTGTTGAAAGTGGAGAGCGACAAGCCGCTCAAGACAGTCAAGTTCGGCGACAGCGACAAGATGCGTGTCGGCGACGGCGTGATGGCGGTCGGCAATCCCTTTGGCCTTGGCGAAACCGTGACCGCGGGCATCATTTCCGCCCGCAACCGCAATATCGACAGCGGCCCGTATGATGACTTCCTTCAAACCGACGCCTCGATCAACAAGGGAAATTCCGGAGGCCCGCTGTTCAATTTGCAGGGCGAGGTGATCGGCATCAACACCGCCATCCTCTCCCCCTCGGGAGGCTCAATCGGCATCGGCTTCGCCACGCCTTCGGCGACCGTCGAGCCGGTCATTGCGCAGCTTGAGGAGTTCCATGAGACCCGGCGCGGTTGGCTGGGCGTCAGGATCCAGCCGGTCGACGACACCATCGCCGATAGCCTGAACCTAGGAACGGCGCGCGGCGCTCTGATCGCGGGCGTGGACGAGAAGGGTCCGGCAAAGCCGGCCGGCCTGATGGCGGGTGACGTGATCGTCAAGTTCGACGGCAAGGAGGTCAAGGAATCGCGCGATCTTCCGCGCCTTGTGGCTTCGATGGCGGTCGGCAAGCAAGTCGACGTCGTCGTCATTCGCGGCGGCAAGGAGGTGACCAAGACAGTGACGCTTGGGCGCCTTGAGGATGGAGAAAAACAGACCGCGCTCGCCACTGAAAATGATGATTCCTCGAAGATGGACGCCGTCACCAAGGCGCTGGGGATGGAGTTTTCCGCTCTCAGCGACGAGGCCCGCAAGACCTTCAAGATCAAGGACAGCGTCAAGGGCGTGATCGTGACTTCCGTCGAGCCCGGATCGGCCGCCGCCGAAAAGGGATTGCGGCCAGGCGATGTGGTCGAGGAGGTCAATCATCAGGCGGTTGAACATCCGGGCGAGATCGCCAAGGCCATCGAGGGCGCGAAGGCGGATTCGAAAAAGCCGGCGTTGTTGCTGGTCTCCAACGGCGAAGGCGAGGTTCGCTTCGTCGCTGTGCCGGTGGATTGAGGGCGAGGGAGGGCGCAATGGCGGACGGACCCGTGACGGCGGACAACGCGCTTGCGGTCGCGCGAGACGTCCTCAAGCGCGCGCCGCTGATCGACGGGCACAATGACCTCCCCTGGGTCATCCGGGTCGACAGGGCGGCGCGGGGCGACGTCGTCGCCTACGATTTGACGCGGGTTCACGAGCGCGCGGATACGGACATTCCGCGCCTCCGCGAAGGCATGGTGGGGGCGCAGTTTTGGGCCGCTTTCCAGCCCACCAACGCGCCGCACCCGGCGCGTACGACGCTGGAGCAGATCGACCTCATCCGCCGCATCGAGGAGGCTCATCCCGACGTGTTCTTGCCCGCGCGGCGGGCGGCCGATTACGCCCGCGCGAAGGCGATGGGTCGAATCGCCTCCTTCATCGCGGTCGAGGGCGGCGTGGGGCTCGAGAATTCGTTAAGCCCGTTGCGCATTTGGCATGCGGCCGGCATGCGCCTCATGACGCTTTGCCACAACGAAAGCCTGGATTGGGTCGATTCCGCCACCGACGCGCCGCGCAATAACGGCCTCAACGCCTTTGGTCGCGCGGTGATCGGCGAACTCAACCGCCTCGGCGTGGTGATTGATCTGGCCCATACGTCTCACGACGCGATGCGACGCGTGCTCGACGTGACCGAAGCGCCGGTCGCGCTGTCGCATTCCAACGCCTATTCGCTGTGCGATCATCCGCGCAATGCGCCCGACGACGTTCTTAAGCGGCTCAAGGCGAACGGCGGCATCGTCATGGCGACCTTTGTGCCGGGCTTCATCTCGCAGCCCTTACGCGATTGGCTGCGCCGCTCGCGCGACGGCTACGGCAAGGCGCCGGTCGCCGCCGATCCCAAGGCTCAGTTGGCCGAACTCGAGACCAAGCATGGCTCGGCGCCGAAGGCGAGCCTCGAGCAGGTCGCCGACCACATCGTCCGCCTGGTCGAGACTGCCGGCCTCGACCATGTCGGCGTGGGCTCCGACTATTTCGGCGGGGCTTCGCCAATCGGGCTCGAAGACGTCAGCCGATTTCCATACCTGTTCGCGGAGCTGGTGCGCCGCGGCTTCTCCGAGCGCGACCTCGAGAAGATGTCGTCGAAAAACATGCTGCGCGTGCTGCGGCAGGTCGAAACGATCGGCGCATCCTTGCGCAAGACCCGGCCGCCGGCGATTGGCAGGTTCGAAGACTGCCGCGAGGCCTAAAACGGCGGAGCCGATGGCGCCCACGGGAATAGACTGGCCGCGCTCCAATGTGAATGCCGAACGCATGTCCGGTCATGCGCGTGAGGCGAGCGAGCTTCTCAAGGCGCTGGCCCACGAAGGGCGGCTGATGATCCTGTGCGATCTCCTGCATGGCGAGAAGTCGGTTGGCGAACTGGAGGCGCTGCTGTCCAGGCGGCAGGCGTCAGTTTCGCAGCAATTGGCGCGCCTCCGGCTCGAAGGCCTTGTGTCCACCCGCAGGAACGGCAGAACGATTTATTACGCGATCGCAAATGATCGAGTCCGCTCGATCATCGGCGCTCTCTATGATTCCTTTTGCGCGCCGGGGGGCTTGTAAGCAAAAGGGCGGGGCGAGCTGTCCAGCCCGGAACTCATGACCGGCATGACGGCTTCCTTGTCGAACCCACCGCGTTGATGCAAAAATATTGACCAGAGGCGGAAACGCCCAGCCCGTTAGGGAAGGTTTTTTTCGGGAGAACGCCATGCGGCACGGCTCCACGCTTCCGGTGCTCGAAACGACCGTTGTCCCCGACTGGGTCGACTACAACGGCCACATGAACGATGCGGCCTATGCGATCGTGTTCAGCCGCTCGGTCGACGCGCTGATGGATCGGGTCGGCCTCGACGCCGCGGCACGCAAGCGAACCGGACAAACCTTGTTCACTCTGCAGATGATGCTGCATTACTTCAAGGAAGCGAAGGAGGGCGACGCGCTGACCGTCACCTGTCATCTGCTCGAGCACGACGACAAGCGTATGCGCGTTTGGCTCGACTTGACGACGCCGGGCGGCGAGCGCCTCGCCGCCTCGGAGCAACTCCTGATCTCTGTCGCGCAGGGCGATGGGAGCTCGCAGGTCGTCGAATGGAGCTTCGAGACCAAGGCGGCGCTCGAAGCCCTCGCCAAGGCGCAAGCCGGCCTGCCGCATCCGCCTGCGGCCGGATCGGGCGTGGCCTTGAAGCGGAGCTGACGGTTCAGCCGCCCTGGGGCTGGGCGCAGGTCAAATTGGACTGCGCGCCCGGTCCGGTTCTGACCACAGCGGCTCGAACTCGATGAACCTCGCGACGATCGTCGTCGATACGGACTGTCAGCGTAAAATGGATCTTCTACGAAAGTGTTATAAGCCTTTGGCGCGCCCGGAGAGGCTTGAACTCCCAACCCTCGGTTTCGAAGACCGATACTCTATCCAGTTGAGCTACGGGCGCTAATGGCGCCCGCAATAGCACGACGCGCGGGCGCCTTGGAAGGTCGTCAGGCCGGGGCTTTTTTCCCGGGAGCGCGGAAATGGACCTTCTTCTTGCTCGCCTTGTCCATCTCCTCAGGGGTCAATAGCACGATCGCCTTGGTCGCGATCAGACCGCTCTCGTTGACCGCGAGCGACAAAGACGCCGCGCTCACATTGTCGGGCAGGTCGACGATGGCGAAGCAATCGACGTCGCCGAACGCGAAATACATCGATTCCAGCTTGCCGCCGAGTTCATCGAGATGCTTCTTGACGGCGTCTCTGCGGCCCGTGCCGCCTTCCTTCGCGAGGCCAATTGCGCCTTCCGACGTATAGCGGGCTTCGAACAGATATTTGGGCATGGCGTCCTCCCTTCGAGGCGCCTTCACGCTATCTTTCCCAGGGGCAAGGCGCAAATTATCGTTCAGCGCGCGGCGACCACAAACAGGCGGGGAAACGGCAGAAGAACGGTCCCGTCCGGCTCTGCCGGATAGGCGTTGGCGATTCTGCCCTCGTAAAGCGCGAGGAAATCCTGTCGCTCGCTCTCCTCGAGCGGGTCCAGGAACGGTCGAAGTCCGGTTCCTTTCAGCCATTCGACGATGGCTCGCGCGCCGGCGAGCGGATGAAAGTAAGTGGTGCGCCAAATGTCGACATGGGGCGCGTGGGGCCGAGTCAAGCGAAAATACCAGTCCGCGAGATGCCGCTCGGTGCGCGCGGCTGCCGCGTCTTTGAGCTTCGACGCCCAAGGCCCGTCGCTTGCGACCTCGCCCATGAGCCGATGCGACGGCTCTTCGAGATTGTCCGGCATTTGCGCGGCGAGCGCTCCGCCCGGCTTGAGCCTGGCGATGAGCGCCGGAAACAGCGTCTCGTGCTTCGGGATCCATTGGAACACGGCATTGGCGAGAATCACGTCGAGCGGCTCTTTTGGGCGCCATTGGCGAATGTCGGCGACCTCGAAGGTGGCGTCGGGAAGACGCTTGCGCGCCGCTTGGATCATATCGGGTGAAGAGTTGAGGCCGATGATGCGCGCGCTCGGGTAACGCTCGCGCAGGACTTCCGTTGAATTGCCCGGACCGCAGCCGATGTCGGCGGCGCTTTCGACATGCGCAAGCGGAATTCTCGCCACGAGGTCGCGCACAGGCCGCGTCCGCTCATTTTCAAATTTGAGATACTGGGCGGCGGACCAGGTCATTCGCAGGCATCCCCTAGGCGCGGCCTTCATGCGACTCCGTCGGTGATGGCGCAAGGGCGCACCGGTCTTGCCTTCGTCGTCAATGGGCGCCTAACCTTCGTGGCTGGCGAACGATTCCCTGTCTTGAGGCGGACTGCTCATGGCGATCCTGGTGCTCGGCCTCGTCATCTTTCTTGGTCTTCATTCGATCCGCATCGTCGCCGAGAGCGGCCGCGAAAGGGCAATCGCGCGCCTCGGCGAAGGCCCCTGGAAGGGAATTTATTCGGCTCTTTCAGCGATCGGCTTGGTCCTGATCGTCTGGGGTTTTGCGCGAGCGCGCTATGACGCTCCCCAGGTCTGGACGCCCCCACCCGGCGCCCGGCACATTACGATGCTTCTGATGCTGGTCGCGCTGATTTTGCTTGCGAGCTATCTCTTCAAGCGGAGCTATACGGCGGTCTGGACCCACCATCCAATGGTATGGTCGGTGCTGTTATGGAGCACAGGCCACCTCATCGCCAACGGCTCTGCGGCGGACATCGTGCTGTTCGGCGCCTTCCTCATCTGGTCGGTCGCAGATCTCGCGAGCTCCTATGCGCGCGACCGGCGAAACGGCGTCATCTATCCGGCGCCTGAACTCGGCGCCACGGGCGGCGCCATCCTGATCGGGCTTGTCCTCGATGCCGCGCTGCTTGGCGGCCTGCACCTCTGGCTCTTTGGCGTGTCGCCGCTGGCGATGTAGGGCGCGCCGAGCGCCGCCAGCGAGCATGAGCCGGTTTGCAGCAAGCGAAACATTGAATTTGCTCCCCCACCTGGTTCATAATGACGTGACAGCGCCGGCGCGACGAACTGAACATGCGCCAGGGAGGCAAACGACAGCGATGGCCGATAAATCCAAGACCAAATCGAGTGGCGGTTCGAATGGCGGCGGCAAGCGCGCGTTGCGATCCCGGCAGTGGTTCGACAATCCGGACAACCCGGGCATGACGGCGCTCTATATCGAGCGCTATCTCAATTTCGGCCTGACGCCCGGCGAGTTGCGGTCCGGCAAGCCGATCATCGGCATCGCGCAGACCGGCTCTGATCTTTCGCCCTGCAATCGCCATCACCTCGAACTCGCCAAACGCGTGCGCGACGGCATCACCGCGGCCGGCGGTCTTGCGTTCGAATTTCCGGTGCACCCGATTCAGGAAACGGGCAAACGGCCCACGGCCGCGCTTGACCGCAATCTCGCCTATCTCGGCCTCGTCGAAATCCTGATGGGCTACTTCATCGATGGCGTCGTGCTCACCACCGGCTGCGACAAGACGACGCCGGCCTGCATCATGGCTGCGGCGACGGTCAACATTCCCGCGATCGTCCTCTCCGGCGGCCCCATGCTCAACGGCTGGCATCACGGACAACGCAGCGGCTCGGGCACCGTCGTCTGGCAGGCGCGCGCCGACCTCGCCGAAGGCAAGATCGACTACGAAGAGTTCATGGAGATCGTCACTTCGTCAGCGCCCTCAGTTGGCCATTGCAACACGATGGGCACGGCCTCGACCATGAATTCGCTCGCCGAAGCGCTTGGCATGAGCCTGCCCGGCTGCGCCGCGATTCCCGCGCCCCATCGCGAACGTGGGCAGATCGCCTATCGGACCGGCCAGCGAATTGTCGAGATGGTTTGGGAGGACCTGAAGCCGTCGGACATCCTGACGCGCGAGGCGTTTGAGAACACGATCGTCGTCAACAGCGCCATTGGCGGCTCGACCAACGCGCCGATCCACATCAACGCCATCGCGCGCCACATCGGCGTGCCGCTCTCGATCGAGGATTGGGAGACGATCGGGCACAAGGTGCCGCTGCTCGTGAACATGCAGCCCGCCGGAAAATACCTTGGCGAAGAATATCACCGCGCCGGCGGCGTCCCGGCTGTCGTCAACGAACTCATGAAGCGCAAGCTCATCCACGAGAAGGCGCTGACAGTGAACGGCAAGACGATGGGAGAGAACTGCGCCAAGATCCATTCGGACGATCCGGACGTCATTGCACCGATCGATAAGCCTTTGAAGGAAAACGCCGGCTTCGTCGTGCTCAGCGGCAATCTGTTCAACGACGCGATCATGAAGACAAGCGTGATCGACGAGGAGTTCCGCGCCCGTTTCCTCTCCAACCCGAAAGACCCGGACGCGTTCGAGGGCCGGGCGATCGTGTTCGAGGGGCCCGAGGACTATCACCACCGCATCGACGACCCGAAGCTCAAGATCGACGAGCACAGCATTCTGTTCATTCGCGGCACGGGGCCGATCGGCTATCCGGGCGGGGCGGAAGTGGTCAACATGCAGCCGCCTGCGGCGCTCCTCAAAAAAGGCGTGCACGCGCTGCCTTGCGTCGGCGACGGCCGGCAGTCGGGCACGTCCGGCTCGCCGTCGATCCTGAACGCCTCGCCTGAGGCCGCGGCGGGCGGGGGATTGGCGCTGATCAAGACCGGCGACCGGGTGCGCATCGATCTCAACAAGGGCACGGCCAACATCTTGATATCGGAGGCCGAACTGAACGAGCGTCGTGCGACCCTCGCTCAAAATGGCGGCTTCCCCCACCCCAAGAGCCAGACGCCATGGCAACAGATCCAGCGCGAGATGGTGGCGCAGTTCGACGAGGGCATGGTGCTAAAGCCTGCGGTCCATTACCAGCGCTTGGCGCAGACTATGGGCGTGCCGCGGGACAATCATTGACGAATCTCGGCCTCCGTCTATACATTTCGTTCAAATTTGTATAGACGGAGGCGTCATGGGCATCAGCATCCGTGATCCTGAGGTGGGTGACCTCGCGCGCGAACTCGCCAGGCTGCGCAAAACCAATATGACCGAGGCAATCGCTCATGCGCTTCGGGCGGAGCTCGAACGAGAGCGCGACAAGCGGCCGTTGGCGGAGCGGCTCGAGGAGCTCGCTGATGAAACGCTCGCGATGGGTCGGCCCGGGGGACATGTCATGACGAAGGACGAGATCGACGACCTATGGGGTCAGTGATCTTCGTCGACACGTCGGTCTTTGTCGCGATCCTATCCAAAGAGGCGGATTGGCGCGAATTCTCAAAAGCGATCGAGGCGGCCGAAACCAGGCTGACGTCGCCTATTGTGCGTCTGGAAACTTGCATCGTTCTTGGGACCCGGCTGAAGCTTTCTCCACGGGAAGCGGAGAGGCAGTTTGAGAAGCTTCTCCTGGGCGCCGACATCGAGGAGACGCCCATCGACTCCGGCGTGGGCGCCGCGGCTGTCGCTTGCTTTGAACAATATGGAAAGGGCCGGCATCCTGCGCGGCTTAACTTTGCTGATTGCCTCTCTTACGCCTGCGCGAAAGCGCACGGCGCAGCACTGCTGTTCAAGGGCGGGGATTTCGCGCAAACTGACGCCGGGGCCGATTGAGACCATCGCCGACAACGCTCCGTTTCCCTCCCGCCCAAGGGCAGTACGAGACGACTTATGACGACTGCATCGGCGACTGAACCCATCGGCCCTTCGATCGACTTGCATCCGGCCAAGCGGCCGGAGCGGGTCACGCTCGAAGGGCGGTGGATCACGCTCGCACCCCTGGACGCGCAGGCGCACGCCGAGGCGCTCTTCGCAGGTTCGAACGGGGACGCGGCGCGGGAAAGCGTATGGACCTATCTGTTCGACGGGCCTTACCATAGCCTCGATGAATTTCGCGCCAACCTCGAAAACAAGGCGCGCTCCGCCGACCCGCTGTTCTTCGCCGTGATCGACAATGCTTCGGGGCGAGCGGTCGGCTACCAGACGCTGATGCGCATCGATCCGTCCAATCGCGTCATCGAGGTCGGCAACGTCATGTATACGCCCGCGATGCAGAGGAAGGCCGGGGCGACCGAAGCGCAATATTTGTTCGCGCGTTATGTGTTCGAGGAGCTTGGCAATCGCCGCTACGAGTGGAAGTGCAACGCGCTCAACGCGCCATCGCGTCGGGCTGCGGAGCGCTTCGGCTTCACCTTCGAGGGAATTTTTCGCCAGCACATGATCGTCAAGGGCAGCAACCGCGACACAGCCTGGTTTGCGATGCTCGACAGCGAGTGGCCGGCGCGCAAGGCGGCCTATGAGCGCTGGCTCGCCCCGGAGAATTTCGATGACAAGGGCCGTCAGAAGCTGAAGCTCTCCGATCTCATGCCAAAGGGGAATGGATGATGCCGACAATCGCCGAAAAGCGCGCCCGCTTCTCCGAGCTGCATGCGGCTCCGGGCTGCTTCGTGATCCCCAATCCCTTCGATATCGGCTCGGCCAAGTATCTTGCGTCGCTCGGATTCCCGGCGCTCGCCAGCACAAGCGCCGGCATGGCCTTCGCCGCCGGAAAAGGGGACGGCGCCGTCGACCGGGCCTATGTCCTGAGCCATCTCCGCGATCTTGCCGACGCGACCGATTTGCCGCTCAACGCCGATTTCGAGGCCGGCTTTGCTCGCGAGGCGGACGGCGTTCATGAGAGCGCCCGGCTTTGCATAGGAGCGGGCGTCTCGGGGTTCTCGATCGAGGACTATACCGGCAATCCCGGCGCTCCCCTCTACAGCGTCAGCGAAGCGGTCGACCGACTGCGGGCGGCGCGCGCGGCGATCAGCGCCAGCGGGGAGAAAGTCCTGCTCACCGCGCGGAGCGAGGCGATCCTGCGCCAGGCTGGCGGGCTTGCCGAAGCGCTGCGGCGCCTTCCCCTTTACGCGGAAGCGGGCGCCGACGTGCTTTACGTTCCCCTGGTCAAGACTCCGGAGGAAGTGGCCGAGGTCGTCCGCGTCGCGGGAAAGCTGCCGGTCAATGTGCTTGCCGGCTGGCCGGGCTTCACCAAGCGCGAGCTCGAGGATCTCGGCGTCAAGCGGATCAGCGTCGGCGGAGCGCTCGCCCGCGCGGCCTGGGGCGGGTTCATCCGGGCGGCGAAGGACATCGCGGACAACGGCCGGTTCGAGGCCTTCGCCGATCTGCCGAGTATGAACGACATCACAAAGGCGTTTGCGCCATAGGGGTTAGAAGGATCTCCCGAAACTGGGCGCGCGAACGCCCGCCGCGTTGGTCCGGCCGGTCCGTTTGGGTTTTCTTGATATCGGCCATTCCGCCGCGAAAGCACCCGTTATTGAGGGTTGGAAAAGCTTGGATTTCCTTGGATTCTCTCGTCCGAATCGAGGTTTTTCAATGGGTTACGGAGGATTTTTCGCGGGCGGAATTTTCTCAGCCCCTTCCCTGGCGTTCGCAGCGCCCGGAATGGGAGCGAGCGGTCGAGGCCATGCGGAAGGGTAGTTTTGTTCATGGGGCAAGCTTAACGAGGTTTCTGATTTTCTGCAAGCGATTGTCGTTCGCGCCGTGCCCTTACAGAGCGTCCCGCCGCTCGCGGCTCGCTCGTCCTCTCAAATCCCCGCCGGCCGTCTCAGATCGAGCGTCAGCGGAAACTCCGGATGCGGAGCCTCCGGCGGCGGCTCATAGACCCCAGGCGTGTGGCCGCGGGCCTCGAAGCGCGCGAGGCGGCGCGCTTCCGCCTCGTTGCCGTTGACCGGAAAGGTGTCGTAGCTGCGCCCGCCCGGGTGGGCCACGTGATAGACGCACCCGCCAATCGCCCTCATGTTCCAGGCGTCGAAGATGTCGAAGACCAAAGGCGCATGGACCGGGATGGTCGGGTGCATCGCCGACGCCGGCTTCCAGGCTTTGTAGCGCACGGCGCCGACCGCGACGCCCTGGGTCGCGGTTCCGCGCACAGGCACGCGGCGGCGGTTGCAGGCGACGATGTAGCGCTCGGGGTCGGAGGTCGTGAGCTTGACCTGAAGACGTTCGGTGGAAGAGTTGGTATAGCGCGCGGTGCCGCCGATCGCGCCTGTTTCGCCCAGCACGTGCCAAGGCTCGAGCGCCTGGCGCAGTTCGAGCTGGACGCCCTCGTATTCGACCTCGCCGCAGAATGGAAAACGAAACTCGGCTTGCGCCTCGTACCAGTCGGAGCGGAAAGGGAGCCCATGCGCCTTGAGATCGGCGAGGACGTCGAGAAAATCTTCCCACACGCAATGCGGCAGCATGAACCGGTCGTGCAGCGACGCGCCCCAGCGCGGCAGCGGCCCATTCAGCGGATCTCGCCATAGCCGGAGGAGAATCGCGCGGATCAAGAGCTGCTGCGCGAGGCTCATGCGCGCGTCCGGCGGCATCTCGAAGCCCCGGAACTCGACGAGGCCAAGGCGGCCGGTCGGCCCGTCGGGGGAATAGAGCTTGTCGATGCAGATCTCGGCCCGATGGGTGTTGCCGGTCACGTCGGTGAGGAGGTTGCGCAACAGGCGATCGAGCAGCCACGGCCGCGGGGCGGCGCCGTCGGCGGGTTTCGGGATCTGGCCAAGCGCGATCTCCAGCTCGTAAAGGCTGTCGTGGCGCGCTTCGTCGATACGCGGCGCCTGGCTGGTCGGACCGATGAACAGGCCGGAAAAGAGGTAGCTCAAGCTCGGGCGCCTGAGCCAATAGACGATGAGGCTCTTGAGCAGGTCGGGGCGCCTAAGGAACGGGCTGTCGAGCGGCGTCTGCCCGCCGACGACGACATGATTGCCGCCGCCGGTTCCCGCATGCTTGCCGTCGATCATGAACTTGTCGGCGCCGAGGCGCGAAAGCCGCGCCTCCTCGTAGATCGCTTCGGTCGTTGCGACGCATTCGCGCCAGCTCGATGCGGGGTGGATGTTGACCTCGATCACGCCCGGGTCCGGCGCGACGCGAATGACGTTGAGGCGCGGATCGACCGGAGGCGGGTAGCCCTCGATCTGCACCTTGAGGCCGATTTTTTCCGCAGCCGCTTCGGCCGCGGCGACCAGATCGAGATAATCCTCGAGACGCTCGACCGGCGGCAGAAAAACGCACAAGCGTCCGTCGCGCGCCTCGACCGTCACAGCGGTGCGGACCGCGCCGTCGATGTCCCCGAGCCGCTGCTCGACCCGCTCCTGCGCGGCCCCTTCGGCGGCAGCGAATGAGGCGACCCGCTGCGCGCGCTCCCGCGCATCGTGGAAGTTCGGCAGCGGTCCGCGCGGCTCGGTAGGGTCGGCCTCGACGACATAGGGGTACGAGGACGGCGGAATGTAAGGCAGGGCGCCCAAGGGGAGACGGTAGCCGACCGGGCTGTCGCCGGGGACGAGGTGCAGGGCGCCGCGGCGGGTTTTCCATTTCTCGCTGCGCCAGCGTAACCCCTCAGCCTTCGCCTGCCAGCGCTGGACGGGCAGCACATAGCCGGAAGGTTCGGTCAGGCCGCGCGAGAAGACGCGGGCGATGCGATGACGCGCCTCGGGATCCTTGAGCTCGGAATTCTCCGGCGAGACGTTCGGCGGCAGGTTGGCCTCTTTCACCAGCCACTCGGCAGGATCCTCGTAGGCCGGGGCGACATAATCGGGCGCAATGCCGAGCTCTGACGCGATCGCGCCGATGAGCGCCTCGGCCTTTTCCTTGGTCGCGCCGGTCTGCTCTCCTTCCGTCGCGATGCTCTTGGGGTCGAGCCAGATCGGCTTCAAGTCGCGCCGCCAGTAAAGCGAAAACGTCCAGCGGGGCAGGGACTTGCCCGGATACCATTTGCCCTGGCCGTAGTGCAGGAAGCCGCCGGGCGCGAACCGGTCGCGCAGGCGCCGGATCAGCCGGTCGGCAAGCGCGCGCTTGGTCGGGCCGACCGCGTCCGCGTTCCATTCGCCCGATTCAAAGTCGTCAATGGAGACGAAGGTCGGCTCGCCGCCCATCGTCAGGCGGACGTCGTCGGCCTTGAGCTTCTCGTCGACATCCTCGCCCAGAGCATCGAGCGCAGCCCATGCCTCCTCCGAAAACGGCTTGGTGATGCGGGGATGTTCGGACACGCGCTCGACCCGCATGTCGAAGGCGAAGTCGACATTGGCGAAGCCCGTATAGCCGCCCGAGATCGGCGCCGCGTTGCGATAGTGAGGCGTCGCAGCAAGGGGAATATGGCTTTCGCCGGTCAAGAGGCCGGAGGTCGGATCGAGCCCGATCCAGCCGGCGCCGGGCAGGTAGACTTCCGCCCAGGCGTGGAGATCGGTGAAGTCGTGATCCGTGCCGGGCGGGCCGTCGAGCGCGACCCGATCGGGCTTGAGCTGGATGAGGTAGCCGGACACAAACCGCGCCGCGAGGCCCAGGTTGCGCAGGATCTGCACCAGCAGCCAGCTCGAATCGCGGCATGATCCGGAACCGCGTTCGAACGTCTCCTCCGGGCTTTGCACCCCCGGCTCCATCCGGATGAGATATTCGATCTCGCCCGCAAGCCGGCGATTGAGGTCGACGACGAAATCGATGGTGCGCCTGGGCGTGCGATCAACCCCGCTTAAGAAGGCCTGAAGCCGAGGTCCAGCGTGCTCGGGCGTGCGGTAGATGACGAGGTCGGGCCTCAGGTCCTCGCCATATTCGAACGGCCAGTTCTCCGCGCTCTCCTCGACGAAGAAGTCGAACGGATTGTAGACCGTCATGTCGGCGACGACGTCGACCTCAATCTTAAGCTCCGTCGCCAGCTCGGGAAACACGTAGCGCGCGAGCCAATTGCCGTACGGGTCCTGCTGGTGGTTCACGAAATGGTTCGCGGGCGAAACCTTCAGCGAGTGCGAAATAACCCGGGTGCGGCTGTGAGGCGCCGGCCTCAGCCTGATGATCTGCGGGCCGAGGGACACCGGTCGGTCGTATTTGTAGTGTGTGAGGTGGTGGATGGCGGCTCGGATCGACATGGCTCGCGGGGGTTCTTAACGGATCAAAGACACTTTCACAGTCTGCTGCGCCGCACAATCGGGTGGGGTCTTTAGCGCTAGGCGACGTCCGGCGCGAGGCGTTTGACTTGAATGCGCTTCGCGCGCCCGATTATTTGTGCAAGGTCGTAATTGGCCTGCATCCGCAACCACCTGTCGGCGGCGCTCCCAAGGGCTTTCTCAAGCCTCACGGCCATCTCGGGAGTGACGCCGCTACGCCCAGCGATGAGATTGTGAAGCTGCTGACGCGTGACGCCCAAGCCCTTGGCGGCGGCGACAGCCGAAACGCCAGCCTCGGCGAGGCTGTCGCCGATCATCTCGCCCGGATGCGCTGGATTCTTCATCGGCACGGCTTGTCTTCCTTCAATGGCGGTCGACCAAATCAACATCCGACGCCCTGCGGCCGAACGCCTCGTGCATTGTCTATCGCATCCGGCAAGAAATGTCGGCGCTGTGATTAACGGCCCGTCGAAAAGCGCGATTCTGCAGGCGCGCCTCGCTGTCGCGATCCTGCTCGCGCTCCTCATCCTCGCAGTGACCTGGTATGGGATCTCTGCGGAAAGTCTTGGTCGTCTTTGGAACGATGTTCTCGATCGGCCCGGCGGCCCGATGACGTTTCGCTTCATTCTGCAGCCGGCGATGGCGATCATCGCTGCGCTGCGAGATGGCGTCCATGACGCCCGACTCGGGCGGCGGCCGTATTTCTGGGCTCTGATCCATGGCGTGCGCGACCCCCAAGGACGTAGCGGACGTCTCTGGGAAGGCATCATCTCGACGGCGAGGATCATCATTCTCGAAGTCGTGATGGACACCATTTATCAATGGGTGGTGTTCAAGACGTTCTACCCTGGCCAAGCGGCAGTGATTGCAATTTTGTTGGCGTTTGTTCCTTATTTCGTGCTGCGCGGTCCGATTCGGCGCATTGCCCATCATTGGGTCGCCCGGCTCGTCTCGAGCTGAGCCGCTTAGTCGCAGAGAAAACGATGGCGAGCCCCGATCTCAAGTTCGACGTCAATACCGAGCTCGCCGCGCGCCGAACGGGCATGTCGTTTCAGCGTACGCGCATGAGCGCCGACCGGACGCTCATGTCCGTGATCCGCACTTCGCTGTCGCTGATCGGCTTCGGTTTCACCATCGCGCAAGTGTTCCAGAAGCTGCGCGATCAGGACATCATCACCAAAGCCGCGGCGCCTCGCAACTTTGGCCTCGCTCTGGTTGGGCTGGGTATCGTGATGCTCGTTCTCGGCATCGTCTATCACGTGCAGTTCATGCTGGAGCTGCGCCATTTGCGCGAGTCGATGCGGGAGGAAGGGCTCGTTCATGGCGAGAGCCGATTTCCGTTGTCGCTGACGTTGATTACCGCGCTCATTCTTCTCGTCATCGGCGTCGTGGCGATCGTCAGCATGGCGTTTCACGTCGGACCGTTCGAATAACGAAGAGCTCGGCTCCAGCTTGGAATGATAGTTCCGGGCCCGCCTCACCCACGCTGGACCACATCGGTCGTTTGATACTCAGTTCAAAGACAGGAGAGGGAAATGCCTAAGACAGACAAGCCGAATATTCTCGTCATCTGGGGCGACGACATCGGCATCGCGAATTTAAGCTGCTATTCGCACGGCCTCATGGGCTACCAGACGCCCAATATCGACCGCCTCGCCAAGGAGGGCATGCTGTTCACCGACTCGTACGGCGAACAGTCCTGCACGGCGGGCCGCTCGTCCTTCATCACCGGGCAGAGCGTCTATCGCACGGGTCTCTCGAAGGTCGGTATCCCCGGCGCCCCGGTCGGCATGAACGAAAAGATCATCACCATCGCCGCCGCGCTCAAGAACCAAGGCTACGCCACGGGCCAGTTCGGCAAGAACCACCTCGGCGATCTCAATTCGATGCTGCCGACCAACCACGGCTTCGACGAATTCTACGGCAACCTCTATCACCTCAACGCCGAAGAAGAGCCGGAGATGGACGACTATCCGGACGAGAAGGACTTTCCCAACTTCCACAAGACCTTCGGGCCGCGCGGGGTCATGCATTCCTGGGCGACGGACACGGACGATGCGACCGTCCAGCCGCGCTGGGGCAAGGTCGGCAAGCAGAAGATCGAGGACACCGGCCCGCTGACGAAGAAGCGCATGGAGACCTGTGACGACGATTTCGTCAAGGAAGCCAAACGGTTCATGAAGGAGGCCAATGACGCGGGCAAGCCGTTCTTCGTCTGGCTCAACTTCACTCACATGCATCTCTACACGCACACCAAGCCCGAGAGCAAAGGACAGGCCGGACGCTGGCAGTCGCCCTATCACGACACGATGATCGACCACGACAAGAACGTCGGCCAGGCGCTCGATTTCTTGGACGAACTCAAGATCGCCGACAACACCTTCGTCATGTACTCGACCGACAACGGCCCGCACATGAACTCATGGCCGGACGGAGCGATGACGCCGTTCCGCAGCGAGAAGAACACCAACTGGGAGGGCGCCTTCCGTGTCCCGATGCTGGTGCGCTGGCCGGAAAAGATCAAAGCCGGTCAGATCTCGAACGAGATCATCCAGCATCACGACTGGTTCCCGACCTTCCTCGCCATGGCCGGCGACCCGGACGTCACGGAGAAGCTGAAGAAGGGCTACCAGGCGATCGGCCGCACCTACAAGAATCACCTCGACGCCTACAATCTGCTGCCCTACCTCACCGGCCAGCAGAAAAAGAGCCCTCGCAATTTCTTCATGTATCTGAGCGACGACGGCGACGTGTTGGGCTGTCGCTTCGACAATTGGAAGGTCGTCTTCATGGAGCAGCGCTGCGTGGGCACGCTGCAGGTATGGGCGGAGCCGTTCACCAAACTTCGGGTGCCGAAGCTGTTCAACCTTCGCACCGACCCGTTTGAGCGCGCGGACCAGACGTCGAACACCTACTACGAATGGTTCCTCCGCCATGTCTACATGATCTACGGAGCGCAGGCGGCGGCGTCGCAGTGGGCGGCAACCTTCAAGGACTTCCCGCCCATTCAGAAGCCGAACACCTTCACCCTCGATCAGGCGTTGGCCGCGATGCACGACGTCGCGGGCGGCATGCACTGACGGGGGTTGAAATCACGGTCGGGGTGGCCAGTCCGCCCCGACCTACTGGAAAAGTTCTGTAATAAACATATGGATAATGTATAACTTAGGATGACGCTGGAGCCGGGGAGGTGACTCGCTAATCGCGCCGCAACCCGTTGGAAATGCTCAAAACGGACTCGCTAATGTCCCGGCGATCCGCCGAAAGTCGAGACGCCTTCCGGGTCTCGTGAAACCAACCGGAATCGTCGACTCCAACGTGACTGAAGGTGGAGCAAGAGACCGGATTTCGGCGCGTTCTTCAAACCGCTTCCGGATTCGAGCGGCGTCTTGCCCAAACGACAGCTGAACCCTAGAACGGCATGTTAGGAAGCGATGTCGCGGGGGGCCGCGACCAGACGGGGATTTCCGAGAAACGCGATTGATGCGCAAGTTCGACGACCTGTCTGAGCGCGAGATTCTCGCCCTCGCCATCAGCAATGAGGAAGAGGACGCGCGCATTTACGCCGATTTCGCCGACGGCCTGCACGAGGACTACCCCGCGACCGCCAAAGTATTCGACGAAATGGCGGCGGAGGAGAACACACACCGCCGCTGGCTCATCGATCTGTTCGTGTCGAAATTCGGCGAGCATATCCCGCTGGTGCGCCGCCAGGACATCCGCGGCTACATTCCGCAGAAACCGGTTTGGCAGATGAAGCCGCTCGGCCTCGAAGCAGCGCGCGAGCAAACTCACGACATGGAGCGCGCCGCGGCGCGCTTCTACCGTCAGGCTTTGACCCGCACGACCGACGCGTCGATCCGCAAGCTGCTCGGCGACCTTGCCGAGGCCGAGGACAAGCACGACCAGCTCGCCACCGGCCTCGAGCATCAGGTGCTGACCGACTCCGTCCGGCACGACGAAGCCGAGAACGAGCGCCGGCGGTTTGTCCTGCAGATCATCCAGCCCGGCCTTGTCGGCCTGATGGACGGGTCGGTGTCGACGCTCGCGCCGGTGTTCGCCGCGGCTTTCGCGACTCATAATCCTTGGAACGCATTCGTCGTCGGCCTCGCGGCGTCGATTGGGGCCGGAATTTCGATGGGCTTCGCGGAGGCGCTGTCGGACGACGGCAAGCTGTCGGGGCGCGGTGCGCCGCTGCTGCGCGGCCTCGTTTGCGGGCTCATGACGACGGCGGGCGGCATCGGCCATACCCTGCCGTTCCTGATCCCCAATTTTTACACCGCGACGGTCATCGCGTTCATCGTGGTGGTCGTCGAATTGATCACCATCGCCTGGATTCAGTGGCGATACATGGAGACCCCGCCGCTGTCGGCGGCCGCCAAGGTGATGATCGGCGGCGCTTTGGTGCTGGCGGCGGGAATCCTAATTGGCTCAAGCTGACGAGAAGCCGCGCGCACAAGCTACGAGGGGTGAGAGCCGGTGAACGGCGCGAAGGGAATGATCGCGCCGCCATAGATATCGGAACGCGCAACGGACATCTGAGGTCTCCGGCTCGATCGCGGGCGAGCAACACTGGCTGTGGCGCGCCGTCGATCAGAATGGCTTCGTTCTTGACGTCTTGATCCAGCGTCGAAGAGACACGCGCGCGGCGCAAAGGCTTATGAGGAAGCTCCTGAAATCCGCCGTGACGCCGCCGCGCGTCATGATCACCGACAAGCTCGGTTCATACGGCGCGGCAAGAGCGAAGATGGATCTTCGCGTTGAACACCGCCAGCACAAGGGGCTGAACAACCGGGCGGAGAATTCTCATCAGCAGACAAGACGACGCGAACGGATCATGAAGCGATTCAAATCAGCCCGGCAGGCCCAACGGTTTCTGTCGGTTCACGATCAAGTCGCGAACCTCTTCCACATCCCTTATCCCGAATTCGCCACTGCTGACTTCCGCCGCGCTTCGCGCGAGCGAGCCTTTGCGCTCTGGCGCGAGATCTCCAGGACGGGCGCCGCCGCCTGACCTCAGCTATAAGAAAAATCGTCTCTCTTCGGCCCAGCGTTCGCTCAAGTTGACGATGCCCCTGCGCCACCCTGGACCATGGACGAAATCCGTGAAACATTACGCGGCCGGGCTCGGTGTCCAGAAATCGGCCAGAAGCGATCGGGACGGCGAGCCAGACGTCGTCATCGCTTGCTGCGCGGATGTGGCGATCTTGAGACACTTGCCGCGGTTGCTCTCCGAGGTGCTACGCGCCTGATGTGAAATCCATAGACAAGCCGCACGGCGGACGATCCGAGCGCGGCGCTGGAGGAGCGCTCGGCCCGAGCGGGGTGCTGATGCAGAGCCGGGCGACCTCACTGCAGCCCGGACCAAAATGCGTCCCTATGGCCCGTGTCCCGATCTAGTCTCTTATGTTCGCAGTCAAGGGCGCGGACGTGGTCGATCGTTCCGTGCGGCGGGATTGCCGTCGGCAAGGATGAGCGGGAGCTGCGCAGAGCTGGGAGCGGAGCGAGAGACGACGGTCGATCAAACTCTTATCCGCGGGTTGGTTACCGCCTTCCGTGTCTACGTCTCGGGGCTTTCCTCGGTCTAGAGGACGGGCGTCGGGCGCAAGGCTCGGCCACATAACTAGCGACGGGAGTTCCCCACCTTTCGTGCTCCGCTCCCGGGTCTGCGCAGCGGGAGAGCATCGTGTTTTACGCGGGCGCGACCTCCCGTCCGATGGCCCACAGGAAAGCGGCCATCTCGCGGGCGATCGCAGCCACGACGACAGGCGGCTTCTTGCCCGTGGCGCTGAGGCGGCGATAGCGGGCGCACAGACGGATCTGCGCCTTCCAGGCAATGTCGCGCACCGGCTTGGGCAGCCCTTCGAGGCGCGTCCTCAAGGCATCGCTGACCCGCGCCGGATAACGATAGGACCAGGCCGCCTCGACCAGCGCCCGCCGCGCGCGCCGGTTGCCCGCCAGAGTGAGGCCCTTCCGTCGGATGGTATCGCCGGTCGAGCTTTCCGCTGGGACGAGACCGAGGAAAGACATCAGCTGTCTTGGCGTATCGAACCGGCGCACGTCGCCGATCTCCGCGGCAAAGGTCACGGCGACCAGAAACGACGCGCCGCGCATCGCTTGATAGGCTTCCACCATCGGCGCCATGGACCAATCCGGCACGATGAGAGCAAGCTGTTTCTCGAGGCGGCGCAGGCGCTGGAGCGCATCTTCGATCGCGTCAATGCCCTCCTGAAGACGATCTGCTGCGCTGCATGCTCGAACTTTTGATCGGCCAGCCAGCGCCGATGCGCCAGCGTCCAATGGCCGCCGCCGCTGTAAATCCGGCTGTGCCGCAGCAGGAAGGAGAGAAGCTGCTGGCGTTTGCGGCGAACGTCGTCCGCCGCCGCCTCGCGGGCCCGCACAAGGTCGCGCACCGCCTCATGCGCCGGATCGGGCGTCCACACTCCGGTCAGTTCGCCGGCGCGGTGCAGCCGCGCTAACGTGACAGCGTCGCGCCGGTTCGTCTTGATCCGCTCGCCCGCTCGTTTCGGGATCAGCGCCGGAGCGACCACCATGCAATCGTGGCCGAGAGCCTGAATCTGCCGATAAAGCCCGTATCCCGTCGGCCCCGCTTCAAAAACAAACATGCAGCCGATCGTATCGGCCCGCCAGTCTCTTGATCGTCTTCTCGATCGGCAATAAGCAGTTCTCGACATCGCCGAGAAACCGCACTTCTCCCTGCCGCCCTCCTTCCGCGATCGCCACGGCGTCCTTCTTCTTGGCGACGTCGAAAGCCAACAAAGACTTCGCTATGCTTTCCCATGGTCCGCCCTCCGTGCATGAGGCTCGGCTCGGTCCGCCCGAGCAACCCTCGTTCTACCTGCACGAAAGGGCGGCCCACCGGCTCACCCCGCGAACATGACGTCTAGGGGTTGGAGTTCAACCCATGTTCGCTCTTTTGGGTCTCCTGAGCAACACGCTTAGACGACGACGCCCGCCGCGGGACAGGCGCGGCCCTTCGTCCTGGTTGGGGGCAACAAGCTTGCGAGAGCCAATCGATCGGCCGGGAGTAAGGTTTGGCTAAATCCGCCGCCCTTCGCCCGGCGCGCTCATTGGTCGGAGCGCGCGGCGTCTTGGGCTTCATGGAAGAAACCGCGAGAGGAGAACCAAATCAAGGACGATCCAAAAAGGCCCGCCGCCCCCCGGGCGGCGCGTCCGCAGCCCATTGTTGCCAATGGGATCTTACGCCCTATGACGCATCCTTGATTTAGGCCTCCTCTCGCGCTCGAGTTTCGCGACGAACTGCTCGCAATCGTTTGCGCTAGTTCGCCGCGAGAAGGCCGCGCAGGGTATGGCTTGCGCCATCCAGCGTGGCGTAGGTAATGTCGTCGATACGCCACTCGCCGCGTTCGAACAGCATGGCGTAAGTCAACCGCTCCCGCGCGCCGTCGCCGCGGGCGAACTCGGCGAGCACCTTGGCGGCGTCGCGAGTTTCCGAGACCGGGTTCACGCTGAGGTCGACAAGATGGGGCGCCTTATCGCTGAACGGATCGCCAGCGACCGCCGGCGAGACGCTGAGCCCGCCGGACATGACCTCTTCGGCTGCGATCGAGCGCAACAGCGAACGCGAGAAGAAGTGGGCGCGAAGCATATTGTCGCCCATGATCCCCGGCCCGCGCCCTTGAATAGCCGCTTCATCGGCCGCGTATGCCGCCGTGACGGCCGCCTCGGGAGAATGTCGGTTGATGCCTGCTTCCGCGGCTAGCCCAAACGGGAGGAGGCAGGCCGCTGTGACCAGGATCCTCTTCATGACGCAATTCCTTCCAACCTGTTAAGGCCGTGTTAACGCGATGCCAGAGAGTCCGCTGTGATCCACGTCACACTTCGGAAAGAAAAAAGGCTGAGCGCGGGAACCCCTTTCCGGTCGTCAGCTGCGGTCCAGGGCGCCGCTCCTTCGCGCTCTTCGTGTCCTTGGTGGTGAATTGAAGAGCGTGAATTGTCTTGACAAAATCAGAAATATATGCAATGTATTGCCGGTGGCGGAATCTTATCCGCTCGCCAGTAGACGGGCGGGAAGACGGGAAGGCGTGGCTGTTTGAAACGTTGACCCACAACCTGCCGCGCGAGCCGGGACTCGGGGTGAATTTTTTTATGTTTTTCCCTTGTAACCCATTGAAAAGTCCCGATTAGAAAAAATAAGTGATAGTAAGCGCTAGTAAATTTACTAGCACTTGCTAGCGTTTACACGCGTTTATTTGCGGTCGAATTCCCGCTTTGGTTGTATCCGCAGGCCTGGACTAACGCCTTCGGTCCGCGAACGCCTTGGCAAGGAACAGCCCGCCCTGGCGCAGGCCTTCGGCGTCGATCCCATGGCCGACGCCAAGCGAGAGATGCCACTGGGTCGGGATCGAGGCTTGGGCGAGCGCTTCCGCCGCCACGAACATCGCGTCAAACGGGATCAACGGGTCCTGATCGCCATGGACAAGCAGGATGGGCGGAGGGCGCCCATGCGCATCGCGCGCCGTCGCTTCGTCAAGGTGCTCGGGGCCAACCAGGAGACCGGAAAAGCCAAGGATCCCCGCCGGCGCGCGGGGACGCCGGAGACCGACATGGAGCGCCATCATGGAGCCTTGGCTAAACCCGACCAGCGCCAGCTTCGAATCGTCAAGGCCGAGCCGCTCGAGCTCCGCATCGAGAAAGGCGTCGATCGCCCCGCGCGCCTTGACCGCGCCGTTCCAACGGTCTTCGCCGCCGCCCGGATCGTCCGGCGACCGATTGGAGAGCGCGAACCATTGACGGCCCATCGGCGCGGCCGGGCTTCGTTCGGGCGCGTGCGGCGAGACGAACGCCGCCTCCGGCAGAAGCGCGCGCCATTGGCGCCCAAGCTCGATGAGATCGGCGCCGTCCGCTCCGTAGCCGTGCAGGAAGACCACCAGTTGGCGGGTTCGGCCGGCGGCCGCGGGGATGCGGGGTCCGTCAAGGGCGGCGGTCATTGGACAAAAGGCTCCAGCGCTTGGGCTTGGGCCTCCGGCTTAGCGTGAAGCGTCGGTTAGAGCCATCCCGGAGCGCGACTTGACGCCACGATAATAGGCCCACAGCATGCGCGCGGCGACGCCTCTTAAGGGTCGCCAGCGTTCTGCGATACGCTCGAGCCTCGCCGCGTCGGGGCGCCGCTTCAGGTTCAAGGCGAGCTTGGCGGCCTCCTGCAGCGCGAGGTCGCCGGCGGGGAAGGCGTCCGGATGGCCGAGGCAGAAGAGGAGGAAAATGTCCGCCGTCCAGGGGCCCACGCCTTTAACCGCGACCAGCGCCTTGTGGGCGTCTTCAGCGTCGAGACCGCCGAGGCCCTTAAGATCGAGGCCGTCCATGACAATCGCTTCGGCGACCGCGCGCAAGGCGCGAATCTTGGCGTTCGACAACCCGCAGGCGCGCAAGTCCTCTTCGGTCGCCTTGGCGATCTGAGGCGCCTCAAGGGGCACGATGCGCGCTTGCAATCGACCAAAAATGGCGGTCGCGCTGGCGGTCGAGACCTGCTGCGATACGATGATCGCGGCGAGGCCCGCAAACCCCGCCTCCCTGCGGCGAAGCGGCGGCGGGCCGCCCGCCGCGATCAGGCGGTCGATGAACTCCGGGTCTTTGGCGCGCAGGCGTTCGGCGGCTTCGCGGAGCGTCGTCTCGTCGTCGATCGGCGGACCGGGATGATAGACCCTCTTCGCCGGACGCGCGCGGCGCTTTGCTCGGACCCCCGGCCTGGACATCCGCTTTGTCGCGATGACCGATGACATTCTAGCGACCACGCCCATTCTCCGCTTCGCGCCTTCGCCGAATGGGCCGCTTCATCTCGGCCACGCCTATTCCGCGCTCATCAATGAGCGCATCGCCGCGGAAATCAATGGATGCGTGCTGCTGCGCATTGAAGATTTGGACCGCACGCGCTGCAAGCCGCAATTCGAGGCCGGCATTATCGACGACCTCGCCTGGCTCGGGCTTCGCTTTCCGGCGCCGCCGCGCCGGCAGAGCGAGCATGGCGACGATTATGCGGCGGCGTTGGCGCGCCTCGATGAGCAGGGCCTGGTCTACCCCTGCTTTTGCAGCCGTACGGAGGTCAGGCGCGCTTCCGCCGGCCGGCGCGACCCGGACGGCGCGCCGCTCTATCCGGGAACTTGCCGCGCGCTCTCCCCGGCGCAAGCGCGCGAGCGTCCCGGCCGCGGCGACAAGGCCGCGTTTCGCCTCGACATGCAGCGTGCGATCGACGCCGCGCCAGCGGGTCTGTGCTGGGCCGAATATGGGGAGGGCGCTGTCGCCTCGCGGCGTTCGGCGGCGCCGGAGGTATGGGGCGACGTTGTCCTCCGCGGCCGAGACCTGGCGGCAAACTATCATCTGGCGGTAGTGGTCGACGATGCATTGCAGGGCGTAACCGACGTCGCGCGCGGGCGCGACCTGCTTGCCGCGACCTCGGTCCACCGGCTGCTGCAGGCGCTGCTCGGCCTTCCCGAACCGCGCTACCGGCATCATCGGCTGGTTCTTGACCGAGATGGAGCGAAACTCTCGAAAAGCCGTCAGTCCGTGTCGCTCGCCGAACTGCGCGCGGCAGGCTTGGCGCCGGACGGAGTTCGCGCGGCGTTGGGATTCGCCTCGGGCGTCGACGTCGGACTTGCGGTTGAGTTCGGTTGAAGCTCTGCGGTTGCGGGGGTTGATGTGGGAGCGGGCCTATCCGCCGACATCGCGATAGCGGAGGGAGCCTCGCCCATGAGCTGGTCGATGCGGTCGCGTTCGCGCTTGAACGCCGCAAGCATCTTGCCGTCAAACTCGCGGGTGCGCGGGAGCTTGATCGCCATCGGGTCGACGAAGTTGCCGTTGATGATCACCTCGTAGTGGAGGTGCGGGCCGGTCGCCAGTCCTGTATCCCCAAGGTAACCGACAGTTTGTCCCTGGACGACATGCGCGCCCTCGGCGATCCCGCGGCCAAAGCCTGACATGTGATTGTAGGTGGTCACATAGCCGTTGGCGTGCTGGATCTCGACCCGCCGCCCGTAACCACCGTCCCACCCCGCCATGATGATGACGCCGTTGCCCGCGGCATAAATCGGCGTGCCAATCGGCGCCGCCCAATCGACCCCGGTGTGCATGCGCGCATAATGCAGAATGGGGTGATAGCGCATTCCGAACGGCGACGTCATTTCGCCCTCAGCGATCGGTTTGCGCACCAGGAACTTGCGCATCGAGCGCCCATTCTCGTCGTAGAAGTCGACCATGTTGTCGTCGGGCGTCTGGAAGCGGTAATATTTGAACGTCTGATCCCGCACCGTCATTGAAGCGCATAGCAGCTCCGGTCGGGGATTGATGTCGTCGGGATCGGAGAAGAACGCCTCAATCGAGTCGCCCGGCGCGGTTGCACGCTGGAAATCGACATCGTTGGCGAAGACCCTCGTCATTACGTCAATGATGGATCGCGGCAGCCCCTGTTTGAGCGACGTCTCATAAAGGCTCTGATAGAGGCTCATCCCGCCGTTCGCCCCCTCATCATCCGACGCTTTCGGCTTTCGCGGCGCCTGTGGGGTTTTCAGAGCCACGGGCTTGTAGGCGCCGCTATCGGTGATCGCGACCGTCGCCTTGAGCTGATCGTCGGCGTAGACCGAGATGCGGGCTATCCTCGGCTTCTCCCCTCGGGTCGCCGGCTCCTCCGGCAGGAGGATGATCTTCTGCCCCTCGTTGACCGGCGACTCGCCATGCTTGACGCCGAAGGCGGCCAGGATGGCCTGAATGGCCTCAGGGCTTGCGCCGTTGGCCTTGAGCACGTCCTCGAAGCTTTCGCCGTGATGCATCTGAACGAGCTTCTCGTTCGGAGACGCATCGTCGGGGCTGGCCTTGACCACGTTGCTGACGTTCTCGGGAATCATACGCACTTCGATCGAGGCGAAAGGCGTGCTCGGACTTACGCTGCCCACGGTTGCATAGGCGGAGAGCTGGCGCAGGGCTTCGCCAGCCCGCGTCGTTCGCATCAACAGGAGCTGCGGCGGCAAAGATTGTGAAGCCGCCTTCTCGATCGGCGCTTTCAGCGTTTCCACGATCTGCGCTTCGGCCTCGGCCTGGGTCAATTCTCCCGAGATCTGTTCCGCGTCGCTGGAACTAAGATCCTCGACCCGAAACGTCACTTCCGCGTTGTCTTGCACCGGACCGGGGTCGGGCGGCGCCTCGGCGACATCCGTTCCGCCGGCCGTAATCTTGAGCGGGTTGAACGGGGGCACCGCGTCGGCGAACCCTGTCGGGGTCATGGTCAAAGTCGTTTCGAGGCGGGTGAACGGTCGCGACTTCACCACCTCCTTGTCGCCGACCTTGATGATCGTCGGGGCTTTGAATGTCTGTTTGTCCGAGACAATGTCGACGGGTCGGAGAAGCCGATCGCCCTTGCTGGGGTTGACGCCCGCTTCCTGGGAGTCCGCCTGGCGCGGCGGCTGGGCGAATTCAGGCGCCTCGGCGAAATCGTATTGGCTGTCGAGGTCGAGATACAGAGCCGCGCCGATCAGGGTCACGCCGCAGAGCCCGGCCAGCGTCGCGCCAGCCAGCCACCTGAGCGACGCGAGGCGCCGCTCGTTGCGGTCGAGCCGATCGTCGCCCAGTCGAATCGGCGGCTCGACTCCGAGGTCGGGGCCGACCGTCGCGCGGTCGCCGCGGGAGCCCAGCCGCGGCAAAGCAGCCGCCAAGGTCGTCAAAGCTGTTGTTTCGCTCGCTTTTGGCGCCCGCGTTGAATCAGGCGGGCTGCGAAATTCGTTACCGCGCGTGGCCTGCGAGCGCAAGTTCGCCTCCCGGACCGCATTGTTCCGCGCCAGCGCCTCTTGCCTTTCGCCAGCTTCCTTTCCGTAGTACGGCGGCGCGCCATCGAGGAGATCCTCATGCAGCTGATCGGTATGCTTGATTCGCCTTACGTGCGCCGGGTCGCCATTGCGATGATCATCGCGAAAACTCCTTTTATACACCGGCCAATCTCGCTCTTCCGGCACATCGATCAATTCTCGAAGCTCAATCCGCTCCTGAAAGCGCCGACCCTCATCACCGATGACGGCGTCGCGTTGATGGATTCGAACGTCATTCTCGATTACCTGGCTGGCGTCGATCCGCGCATCGCCGCTCTGACGCCGTCGAACCTGCCTCAGCGCCTGAGCGCGCTCTGGGCGACGGGCCTTGCTTTGACCGTCATGGAAAAAGCGGTGCAACGCCAGTATGAGCGCATGCTGCGCCCGGCGGAAAAGCAGCACGAACCATGGGTCGACCGGGTGGTGGGTCAATTGACCGCAGGTTTGAGCGCATTGGACGCCGAACTGCCCGGTTCGGGTTGGATCGGGGGCGATTTGGGCCTAGCCGATATCACCGCGGCTTGCGCCTTCGGGTTTACTCACGCCCTTTTGGCGGATGTCGTGGAGACCGGCCGCTATCCCAATCTCGGCGCTTTCTGCGCCCGCGCCGAAGCGCTTCCGGCGTTCCGCGCCGCTCCGCCGGAGGATGGGGCGACCGCCTCTGCGATTGACGAGACGCCGCCGGCGCCGGAAGCAGTCCGGTCGCAATGAGGGAAACGTCACATGGCTGACCAAAGCGAAAGAATGCGCGTCGTCGTCGCGCCTCGCCCGGGCGGTCCGGAGGCGATGGAGATCCAACTGCGCCCACGTCCGATTCCGGCCGAGGGCGAGGTCTTGGTCCGAGTCGAAGCCGCAGGCGTCAATCGACCCGACGTCCACCAGCGCCAGGGCCACTATCCGCCGCCGCCCGGCGTGACCGACGTGCTCGGCCTGGAAATCGCCGGGGAAGTGGCGGCGCTCGGGCCGAACGCCAGAATTCACCGCCTGGGCGCAAAGGTGACGGCGCTGGTCCCTGGCGGCGGCTACGCCGACTATTGCGTCGCCCATGAAACCAATGCGTTGCCGATCCCCGCAGCCCTCACGGCGATCGAGGCGGCGGCCATCCCGGAGACTTATTTTACAGTCTGGACGAACGTTTTCATCCGTGGCGCGCTGAAAGCCGGCGAAACGTTGCTGGTTCACGGCGGGACCTCCGGCATCGGCACAACCGCGATCGCCCTCGCCAAGGCGTTCGGGGCGCGCGTCGTCGCGACCGCCGGGTCGGACGAAAAAGCCACCCAATCCGAGCGCCTGGGCGCTGACCTCGGCGTGAACTACAGCAAAGACGACTTCGTTGCGCAGACGCTTCGCGCAACCGGGGGCCGGGGCGCCGACGTCATCCTTGACATGGTCGGCGGCGACTACGTCGAGCGCAATTATGCGGCGGCGGCGCTGGAGGGGCGCATCGTTCAGATTGCCTTTCTGAAGGGCCAAAAGGCGACCGTCGATCTCAGGCCGATTATGGTGAAGCGCCTCATCCACACCGGTTCGACGCTGCGGCCGCGCTCGCCAGCGGAAAAGGCGGTGATCGCCGAAGCTTTGCGCGCCAAGGTCTGGCCGCTCCTCGAGGCTGGGCGCTGCAGGCCGGTCATCGACTCGGTCTTCGCGCTCTCGGAGGTCGTGAAGGCGCACGAGCGAATCGAAAGCGCCAAGCATGTCGGCAAAGTTGTGTTGACAATGTAAACGCTCCGCCAAACGGCGAGCTTGAAATGGGCGGCTGGAGGTCGCATGTTTCGCGTGCAGGGGTGCGAATCGACCCTGCGCGAAGAGGAATGCGACGCTGAACTTGACGCCTCACCCAGCTGCGGGGCCCGTCCGCGGCCCAAGTTCCTCCGGGCGTTTGCCCACACCCGATGGCCTGTCCCAAATTATCGTTGAAGGGCTTGAAGACGCCAAGGCCGAAGATATCGTCTCTATCGACCTTTCCGGCAGGACGACGCTGGCCGATCGCATGATTATCGCCTCGGGGCGCTCGAGCGTGCATGTCGGCGCCATTGCTGACCGGGTGGTCAAAGCGTGTCGTGACGCCGGTTATCCCTCGCCAAAAGTCGAAGGAATGCCGCTTTGCGATTGGGTGCTGCTCGACGCGCGGAATGCAATCGTGCACATCTTCCGTCCAGACGTCCGGCGGTTCTATAACCTTGAGAAGATGTGGAGCGCCGATCGGCCTGGAGAGGCGGCCAGAAGCTGACCGGCCGATATGTGAACCATGCGCCTCCTGGTGGTTTGCGTTGGCAAACTGAAGGCGGGGCCGGAACGTCTCCTGTTCGATCGTTACTTCAAGCGGCTTGCGGAGGGCGCGCGGAACGTGGGCCTTGCCGGCGTTGACTTGCGCGAGATCGGCGAGTCGCGCTCGCGCCGGCCCGATGAAAGGCGGGCCGAAGAGGCCGCGGCCATTCTCGCCGCCACGCCCAAGGGCGGCGCCCTGGTCTTGCTTGACGAGCATGGGCCATCGGCGACCAGCGACGAATGGGCGGCCGACATCGGCCGGGAGCGAGATGCGTCGCGGCCGGCCTATGCGGTCGCGATCGGCGGGCCGGATGGGCTCGACCGATCCCTCCGCGCCGTGGCGCATCGAGTTCTGAGCTTCGGCCAGATGACCTGGCCCCACCAGCTCGTTCGAGTGATGGCCGGCGAGCAACTTTATCGAGCGATGACGATTCTCGCTCGCCATCCCTATCATCGTCAATGAACGCCGCGATATTGGCTAAATTTGATGATCCTTGGCCCGCACATGTCGCAACGCTTGAATCGCGCCGGGAGAAGGAGTTCGGTGGCCGCAGCCCTCGTGGCGTCGCTCGTCGCGGCTTGCGGCGCGCTCGCCGACCCAGCCCCGCCGAATCCCCCGGCGGCGGCCGATCACCCGCCCAATCCGCCGGCGCCGCCTGATCAGCAGCGCGCGGACAAGGAAACGGAGCTGCGCGGCGTCGAGGACACGCTACGCGAGTCGGAGAAGCAGCGGCGAGCGATCGAGACCGAAATCGACTCCGTTCGCACCGATCGGGCCCGTCTTTCCGCGGCGCTCATCGACACCACGGCCAAGGTGCAGAACGCCGAGGCCGGCGCAGCGGCCGCGGCCGAGAAATTGGCCGGCCTCAACGCAACTGCCGAGGACCTCTCGCATTCGCTCGAGCGTCGGCGCGGAGTTATCGCCGACGTGCTTGCGGCCCTCCAGAGGATGGGCAGCAATCCTCCGCCCGCCATTCTCGTCAAGCCAGACGATATGTCGGAAGCGGTGCGGGCGGCCGCCGTTATGGGCTCCCTTATTCCGGAGCTGAAATCTGAGATCGAAAACGCCCGGCGAGATCTCGACAACCTCGCCAGGACCCGTCAATCCATTGCGCAGGAGCGCGACGCGCTGACCGAGCAGGGCAAAGCGCTTGCCGCTGAGAAAATGCGCCTTGCGGCGCTCATTGACGCGCGCCAGCAGTCCCTGGCCTCGGCGCAAGACGCGCTCGGCTCGCAACAGCAGCGCGCCGCCGACCTCGCCAAAAAGGCGGGGTCGCTCAAGGATCTCATCGCGCGGCTTGATAGCGAGAGCGCCGCTCGCAAGGCCGCGGCCGCGGCGGCGCATGAGAGCGAGGTCGCGACGGCGAATCAAATCGAGGCTCGAGCGCAAGCCGCTCACGGCGCCGAAACGGCGCGCCTGAAGCCTGAAATTGCCTTCGCTGACGCCAAAGGACGGGTGCCGCTACCCGCCGCGGGCGCGATTTTGAAGACATTTGGCTCGCCGGACGACCTCGGCGGGGTCGAACGGGGGGTTTCCTTGGCGACGCCCGCCGGGGCGACTGTATCCACGCCGGTGGACGGCGCCGTGCTTTTCGCCGGAGCGTACCGGAGCTACGGACAACTCTTGATCATCGACGCGGGCGGAGGATATTATGTCCTGCTTGCCGGGTTGGATCGAATCAATGTTCAATCCGGCGAGTTCGTACTGGCGGGAGAACCGGTCGGCGTAATGGGCGACGGGTCTACCCGGATGGCGACGGCGGCCGCAGTTGGCGTGGCGCGACCAGTTCTCTATATAGAGTTACGCAAGGACGGAACTGCGATTGATCCGGGGCCGTGGTGGGCGAAGTCAGACATCGAGAAAGCGCGCGGATGATTCGTAAAGCTGGTTATTTGGGAGTTGGAGTTGTTCTGGGAGCGGCAGCCGCGGCTACGGCGCCCCAAGCTCTGCTCTTCGTCAGTCCCTCCGCTTACGCCGCGGCCGCAGACACCTATCGGCAGCTCAATCTGTTCGGCGACGTGTTCGACAAGATCCGCAACGACTATGTCGAGAAGCCAGACGAATCGAAGCTGATCGACGCTGCGATCAACGGCATGCTCTCCTCGCTCGATCCGCATTCGAGCTACATGGACGCCAAACAGTTCCGCGATATGCAGGTCCAGACGAAGGGCGAGTTCGGCGGCCTAGGCATCGAGGTGACGCAGGAAGACGGCCTCCTCAAGGTCGTCACGCCAATCGACGACACGCCGGCCGCCAAGGCGGGCGTGCTCTCGGGCGACATCATTACGGCGATCGACGACACGCCCACGCAGGGGCTGACGCTCGATCAGGCCGTCGAGAAGATGCGCGGCTCGATCAATTCGCCAGTGAAGCTCAAGGTCGTCCGCGGACCCAAGAAGGAGGTGAAGGATTTCACCATCGTTCGCGATCTCATCCACGTCCAGTCGGTGCGTTCGCATGTCGAGGATGGCGACATCGGCTACATCCGCATCACTCAGTTTACCGAGCAGACCGAAGACGGCCTCAAGGACGCGATGGACAAACTGCACAGCGAGATCCCGGCCGACAAATTCAAGGGCTACATCCTGGATCTGCGCAACAATCCCGGAGGCTTGCTCGACCAATCGATCGACGTCGTCAATTCCTTCATCGACCGCGGCGAGATCGTTTCGACCCGCGGGCGCACCGCGGATGAGACCCAACGCTTCGACGCCAAGCCGGGCGGCGACCTCTCGGGCGGCAAACCGCTCGTGGTCCTCATCAACGGCGGCTCAGCTTCGGCCTCAGAAATCGTCTCGGGCGCCTTGCAGGACCATAAGCGCGCGACGCTGATCGGCACCCGGTCGTTCGGCAAAGGCTCGGTGCAAACGATCATGCCGCTTGGCGAGAACGGCGCGCTTAGGCTCACGACCGCGCGCTACTATACGCCATCGGGCAGATCGATCCAGGCCAAGGGTATCGAGCCGGACATCAAGGTGCTGGAGGACGTGCCTGACGACCTGAAGGGCAAGGACGACATGAAGGGCGAGGCTTCGCTCAAGGGCCATCTCACCAATGGCGCCGAGGATACATCGGCGTCCCAGGCTTATGTCCCGCCGAAAGAGAAGGACGACAAGCAACTCACCGCCGCCATCGACCTGTTGCACGGGGTCAAGCACCCCGAGCCGGCGGTGAAGGCCGATGCGGCTCCCGTGAAGAGCGACCCGCCAGCGGCGACGGCGACATCTCCTGCGCCGACCGATCCGAGCCACGCGGCTCCCGCCAAGCCGAATTGATCCGCTCTACACGAGTTATGGAGCTGAGCGTTTGTCGATGAGGAAGGGTCTTTCCTATCTTGCCTGCGGAGTCGCCGCCGGCATTCTGTTGGTCGGCGGCTCGAACAGTGCGCTGCGGGCGGCCAGTTCCAGCACAAGTGACAAGCTCGCGCTGTTTGCCGAGGTGTTCAACAAAGTCCGCGACAACTATGCCGAGAAGCCTGACGACGAGAAAATGATCAAGTCGGCGATCGACGGCATGCTGGCGTCTCTAGACCCGCATTCGAATTATTTCGATCCCAAAGCCTTGCAGGACTTCCAGAGCAGCATGAAAGGCGAGGAATTCGGCGGCCTTGGCCTCGAGGTGATGATGGAAAACGGGCTGGTCAAGGTGGTGAGCCCCATCGACGACACGCCCGCAGCGCGCGCCGGCATGATGTCGGGCGATCTGGTCACCCGCATCGACAACACCGCGGTCAAGGGCCTTACGCTGAAGGAAGCGGTCGAAAAGATGCGCGGCCCGGCCAAGTCGCCGGTCAAGTTGACGGTCGAGCGCGGATCGAAAGGCGACATAAGGGAATTCACCATCGTCCGCGAGATCATCCATGTGCAGTCGGTGCGCTCGCATCTGGAGAGCGGCGACATCGGCTATATCCGCATCACCCAGTTCAACCAGGAAGCCTACGACGGGGTGCGCAAGGCCTTCGACCATTTCCGGACCGATCCGGGCCAAGCGAAGTTGAAGGGCTATATCCTCGATCTGCGCAACAATCCCGGCGGCCTGCTCAACCAGGCGGTCGAGATCACCAACGCCTTCGTCGACAGCGGCGACATCGTTTCGACCCGCGGCCGAAACGCCGACCAGGTACAACACTACTCAGCCCGCCCCGGCGTCAATCTGTCGCAGCAAAAGCCTGTGGTGGTGCTCATCAATGGCGGTTCGGCGTCCGCCTCGGAGATCGTCTCCGGCGCGTTGCAGGATCTCAAGCGCGCGACGCTGATCGGCACGCGGACATTCGGCAAGGGGTCGGTTCAAACCATTCTGCCGCTCGGCGAGAATGGCGCGCTCAAGCTGACGACTGCTCGCTATTACACGCCTTCCGGCCGCTCGATCCAGGCGAAGGGCATCGATCCCGACATCAGGGTGGTCGAAAACATTCCCGACGACCTGAAGGGCAAGGTTTCCAGCATGGGAGAAGCGTCGCTCTTCGGTCATTTGAAGAACGTCGGACAGGAGGAGAAGGGCTCCGACGCTTATGTGCCGCCGGATCACGACAAAGACACGCAGCTCGCAGCCGCCGTCCAGTTCCTGCACGGCGCCCGGGCTGAGACGCTCCGAAGCCCCAATTCGCCGGCGACCGTGACCGCCCAATGACTTTAGTCCGATGGCTTGCGGCCATTGCGCTCGTCGCCGCGCCCGGGTTGGTTCAGGCGCAGGAGGGATCAGGCTGCGATGGCTTCAAATGGCCCCTTGACCGTGAGCGCGCGGCGCTCGTCCGAACGGACAAAGCCTCACTGCCCAACGGCGGAACGCTTGCGTACGACGCTGCGACGACTCTCCAGCTAAAGCCGTTTTCCTCGGCCGAATTGCCGAAGGCGCCCGAGCGGGCGCCGAAGGCGCCTTCCGCGTTCGCCGGCCATTTTGCCATCGCCGCGCCGGCAAAACCGGGCGCCTACAAGATCACAATCTCGTCTGAAGGCTGGGTCGATGTCCTCGATGGCGGCGCCTACCTGCATCCCATCGCCTTCACCGGATCGAGGGGTTGCGAAGGCGCGCGCAAGAGCGTCAAGTTCGATCTGCCGGCCCGGCCGCTCGCGCTTCAATTCAGCGGCGTCGCGCGCGATCAAATCTCCGTTATCGTCTCCCCCGACCAATAGCTTCCGTCCGGCTCGCTGACGATCGGTCAGTGCCGGAAATGGCGCATGCCGGTGAAAACCATCGCGACGTCAGCTTCATCGGCAACGGCGATCACCTCGGCGTCGCGCACCGATCCTCCGGGCTGGATGACCGCGGTCGCGCCGGCTTCGATCGTCGCAACCAGGCCGTCGGCGAACGGAAAGAAGGCGTCAGAGGCTACCACCGATCCTCGGGTAAGGGGCTCGGGCCGGCCAGCCATCTCGGCGGCCTCGTCGGCCTTGCGCGCGGCAAGGCGGGCGGAATCGACCCGCGACATCTGACCCGCGCCGATTCCGACGGTCGCGCCGTCCCTGGCGTAGACAATGGCGTTCGACTTCACATGCTTGGCGACTGCCCATGCGAACCTCAGGTCGGCCATTTCGCGTGAAGTTGGAGCGCGTTTGGTCACAACCTTGAGCGCTCCCTCTTCAAGCACGCCATTGTCGCGGTCCTGGACCAGGAATCCGCCGGCGACTGACCGCACGGCGAGGGTTGGCGATCTCGGATCGGGAAGCGAGCCCGCAAGCAAAAGCCTCAGGCTTTTCTTCGCCGCGATAATCGCCAACGCCTCCTCGTCGGCCGCAGGCGCGATGATCACCTCCGTGAAGATCTCGACAATCTTGCGGGCGGAGGCTGCATCAATCTTCCGGTTGAGCGCCACCACTCCGCCGAACGCCGAGACGGGATCTGAGCTCAGCGCCTTTCCATAAGCCTCGAGCAGGGTCTCGCCGAGAGCGACGCCGCAGGGGTTCGCGTGCTTGATGATCGCTACGGCGAAGCTTTGCGCGGAATCGAATTCGGCGACCAGTTCGTAAGCCGCGTCAGTGTCGTTGATGTTGTTGTAAGACAGCGCCTTGCCCTGGATCTGGCGCGCGGTCGCGACGCCGGGGCGCGTTTCGGCGCTGAGGTACAATGCGGCGCGCTGCTGGGGATTCTCGCCGTAGCGAAGAGCGCCGAAGCTCGAATGCAGAACACCGCCGAAGGCGCGCCATTTCGGCGCTGGCTCATCAATTTCCTGAGCGAGCCAATTGGAGATCGCCGCGTCATAGGCCGCGGTGCGGGTGAAGGCCTTCTGCGCCATTCTGCGGCGGAAAGCGAGACGGGTCGTTCCGTGGCCGCGCTCCAATTCCTCGATCAGCGCCGGATAATCGTCCGCATCGACGATGACGACGACATCGTCGTGGTTCTTGGCCGCGGCGCGTATCATCGCGGGCCCTCCGATATCAATGTTCTCGACTCTTTCCTCAAACCGCGCGTCCCGCTTAAGCGTCGCCTCGAAGGGGTAGAGATTGACCACCAAGAGGTCGATCGGCGGGATGTCGTTGGCGATCATGGCCGCCTGATGCGCTGGATCGGATCGGATCGCGAGCAGACCTCCGTGCACCCTCGGGTGCAGGGTCTTGAGCCGTCCGTCCATCATCTCCGGGAAGCCGGTGATCTGGGACACATCGACTACCGTGAGGCCGGCGGCGTTCAGCGCCGCGGCTGTGCCGCCTGTCGAAAGAATATCGACGCCAAGCGATTTGAGGGCGCGCGCGAGATCGACGAGGCCCGTCTTGTCGGAAACGGAGAGGAGCGCTTGTCCGATCCTGACAATATCCGTGGCCATCAGCGCAAGCGCCCCAGTTTGGTTGCCGGTTTTGCTGCAGTGCACTAGCACAGCTCGATCGGCGCAGGAAATGCGGGAAGGGGCTCCGGTCACCAAAATGTCATGGCTTTTATGCGCCCGTGGGGCGTTGTCCGGCGTTGAATGTTCCTTATCTCGTTAATCACGCAGTGCATCGAGTGAGGAGTAACCTATGCTCAAGACAACCGCATTGATCGGCCTTGTCGCCGCCCTCGCCATCCCGGCCGCCCCGGCTTTCGCCGTCAACGGCAATTCGTCCGCCTATGGCACGGAGGGCTATGGCCCTACCGTCCCGACGCAGTCACTGACGTCATTCCAGCGATCGTGGAACCACGCCAATGAAAGCAAGGAGCGCGCGAGAGCAGGCGCAGCCTGGGTCCGCCACCATGGCGGGTATGCCCATCGCCCGCTTCAATGACATCCCTGACCAATGAGGCAGCGCGAGTGTGCGCTAGGTCATAGCCGGACAGGGAAAATGGTCGAGTTCTGGGCATGAGATCTGCTCGGAATCCGGCAAGTCTCTCAAAAAAGGAAAATCCGATGTTCAAAACCTTCGCAGCGATTGGTCTTGCCGCAGGCCTTGCTCTCCTGTCCGGGGCGGCTCTCGCCGAACAGGGCGACTCGTCTTCGTGGGGCACCGTCGGCGCGGGACCTGTTGTCCCCACGCAGTCGCTCTCGAACTTCGACCGGGCGTGGAACATGGCCAATCAATCCAAGTACCAAGCCTACAACAGCGCCGAATGGCTTCGCCAACATGGGAAGGGCGTGTTTCCCTTCTTCCAGTGAGAGCGCCGTTAGCCTGCCTTGACCAGCCGCGCCGCAAAGAAGCCGTCCATCCCGGAGCGGCGCGGATTGTCGCCCCACAAGTGACAAGGGAGCGTGCGTAAATCTCCGGACGGGGTCAGGCATTCGCGGAGGCCGCCGATCTCCTCGGCCGCCACGGGTAAGCGCCGGACGTCGGGGTTGCGGCGCAGCACCGCTGCAATCTGCGCTTCGCCCTCGTCGGGTTCGAGCGAGCATACGCAATAGACGATGGCGCCGCCGGGCCGCGCGAGGGCGATCGCCTTGTCGAGCAACGCCGCCTGTAGCTTGATGAGCGGCGCCAGGTCGCCTGGCCGTTTGGTCCAGGCGACGTCGGGATGGCGGCGAATGGTGCCGGTCGCGGTGCACGGCGCGTCGAGCAGCACTCCGTCAAACGGCGGCGCTTCGAAGGCGAGCGCGTCGGCGACCACGATCTCGGAGTTAAGGCTGAGGCGCGCGAAATTGGCGGCGAGCAGCTTGAGACGCTCCGCCGAGCGATCGACCGCCGTGAGGTCAACCCCCGCCGCGGCCAGTTCGGCCGCCTTTCCGCCTGGCGCCGCGCAGAGGTCGACGATCCGCATGCCGGGCGCCGGCCGAAGAAGCCGAGCCGGAAGCGCTGCGGCGGCGTCCTGCACCCACCATTGGCCCTCCGCATAGCCTTCCAGGTCCGCAACCCGCGCATGGGTATCGAGGCGCACCGAGCCAGTCGGCAACACCACTCCGCCAAGCTTCTCCGCCCAGCCGGCTGGGTCGCTTCTGACGCTGAGATCGAGCGTCGGCTCCGAGCGATGCGCCAACGCGATGGCGCGCGCGACGCTCTCGCCATAGGTCGAGCGCCAACGCTGGGCGAGCCAGGCGGGCGTATCGTCCTCCAGAGGATCGGAGCTGGTCAGAATGTCCGCCCGGTCACGGGCGATCGCCCGGAGCACGGCGTTGGCCAGCGCGGCGAATGGAGCGCTGGCCGGCTCGGCCCGCGTCGCCTTCACCGCGAGGTCCACCGCCGCATGGTCGGGCGTATCGAGAAAGAGGATTTGCGCCGCGGCGGCAATAAGCGTCCACTCGAGCGCGCCGCCACGCTTGGGCATTCCCTTGTCGAGTCGCCGCGTGAGCGCCTTGCGGATGGTGCCGAGCCGGCGAAGAGCGACAGTCGCGATCGAGCGCGCCAGCGCCCGGTCGCGCGGGTCAAGGCCGCTTTTGGGCTGCGCCGGATCGGGCGCGAGCCGCTCGTCGAGCGGGCGCGACGCGGTTAAGGCTTCGCCGACGGCGCGCGCCGCGGCGACCCGCGCCGCCAGACCCGGCGGGGGAGCGGCCGGCGTTTCGGGATGGCCTCCATGAAACCCGCGCGATTGTCGCGCCAAACGAGCCTCGCCTCGAATCAGAATTGCTCGCCCCCAACCGAGCGACTATAGGCGAAATCCAAGGCGTGCGTCCGGCCGATGATCATCAGGCCCAAGCGACGCAGTGAGGCGAGAGCGGATATGAATGGCGACCTTCCGGACTCAGGCGCCGGCTCCGAGCCGGAAAAGTCCGCTCCGCGCGATCTGCCGCCGGCGGCCCGACGGGCTCTCGCGGAGGCCGCGGCGCGCCGCGCCGAGCCCAGGCCTGAAAGCCCGAACGAAGTGCATGGCCGCGGCGGCCTGGACCCGGCGCGTTATGGCGACTGGGAGGTGAAGGGTCTGGCGAGCGACTTCTAGTCGTCCGCCGGCCTGACGATTGAAGCAAATTGCGCAGTTTTCGCGTGCGGCGCGACGCCAACAACGAAATCGACGCGCCTCCTGACGCCAAGGGTGGCCCATAAGGCCGCCCTTGCGCACCCGCTCGAAGAGCGACGCTGCTCAGTATGAATAGTACATTTCGAACTCGACCGGGTGCGGCGCCATTTCGAACCGCTGGACGTCGGCCATCTTGAGCTCGATGTAGCTGTCGATGAAGTCGTCGCTGAACACATCGCCGGTCTTGAGGAAGGCGCGATCCCTGTCGAGGCTGGAGAGCGCCTCGCGGAGCGAGCCGCAGACCGTCGGAATCTTCTTCAATTCCTTGGGCGGCAGGTCATAGAGGTCCTTGTCCATCGCCGGGCCCGGATCGACCTTGTTGACGATGCCGTCGAGGCCCGCCATCAGCATCGCCGAGAAGGCGAGATAGGGGTTGGCGGTCGGGTCGGGGAAGCGCACCTCGACGCGCTTGGCCTTCGGGTTGGCCGTCCACGGGATGCGGCAGGAGGCCGAGCGGTTGCGCGCCGAATAGGCGAGCAGCACCGGCGCCTCAAAGCCGGGCACGAGGCGCTTGTAGCTGTTGGTCGAGGGGTTGGTGAAGCCGTTGAGCGCCTTGGCGTGTTTGATGATGCCGCCGATGTAATAGAGGCACTCCTGGCTGAGGTCGGAATATTTGTTGCCCGCCATCACCGGCTTGCCGCCCTTCCAGATCGACTGGTGGACGTGCATGCCCGAGCCATTGTCGCCGTAGATCGGCTTCGGCATGAAGGTCGCCGTCTTGCCGTAGCTCTGCGCGACCATGTGGATGCAGTACTTGTAGACCTGCAGGTGGTCGGCCATCGTCACCATCGGGCCGAACTTGAGCCCCAGCTCGTGCTGGGCGGACGCGACCTCGTGGTGATGCTTCTCGACGATTGCGCCCATCTGCGCCATCGCGGCCAGCATCTCGCCGCGCATGTCCTGGGCCGAATCCTGCGGTGGGACCGGGAAATAGCCGCCCTTGGTTCGGACGCGGTGGCCGAGGTTTCCGCCCTCGTAGGCCGTGTCGGAATTCGTGGGCAATTCGATCGAATCGATCTGGAAGCCGGTGTTGTACGGCTCGGCCGCGAAGCGCACGTCGTCGAAGACGAAGAACTCGGCCTCGGGGCCGAAGAAGATGGCGTCGCCGATCCCGGTCGACTTGAGATAGGCCTCGGCCTTTTTCGCGATGCCGCGCGGATCACGGTTGTACGGCTGGCCGCTCGCGGGATCGAGAATGTCGCAGACGAGGACGGCGGTGGAGGCGGCGAAGAACGGGTCGATGGAATAGGAAGTCGGGTCCGGCATGAGCGTCATGTCGGATTCGTTGATCGCTTTCCATCCCGCGATCGAGGAGCCGTCGAACATCAACCCGTCCGCGAAGGCGTCCTCGTCGATCAAGCTCTGATCAAACGTGACATGCTGCCACTTGCCCCGTGGATCGGTGAAGCGGAGATCGACATATTTGACGTCATTGTCCTTGATCGCCTTCAGGACATCCTTGGCGGTCTTCATGCTTTGCCCTTCCTCAATGATGAACTTCTGCTTGCCCGCCCATGGGATGGCTGGGCGCCCTCGTCAGCCCGAAACGCCTTTAGACCGCATCTGCGCCAGTCTCCCCGGTGCGGATTCGGATGGCTTCCTCAATCTGCGATACAAATATCTTGCCATCGCCGATGCGGCCGGTTTGCGCCGCCGCGCGGATCGCCTCGATCGCCGGACGGAGATTTTCGTCCGACACAACGACTTCGATCTTCACTTTGGGGAGAAAGTCGACGACGTACTCGGCCCCCCGGTAAAGCTCGGTATGTCCCTTTTGCCGGCCGAAGCCTTTCGCTTCGAGGACGGTGATGCCCTGAATTCCGGCCTCCTGCAGCGCCTCCTTCACTTCGTCGAGTTTGAACGGCTTGATGATCGCCTCGATCTTCTTCATTTCGGCGAAACTCCTTCATTCCCGCGGGTCGGCCGCGCCGATCCAAGGCCCCAGGTGGCGGCGCGGCAGGGTCGGCGCGGCCGGGAGGGTCAATAGCATCGGACAATCGATCGCGCCACCAGCGCCGGCTTAACCGTCACGACAAGCGAACCGAGCGCTGCGGCGCCTCTTCAATGAGCATTCCGGCGCTTAATCGATCAGACCGTCGGTCCCCATTCGCCCGAACCGAAAATCCGCCACGAGGCGAGCCCCGCCTTCGCCACGACAATCCGCCCGGACTTAGCCTTGGCGACGAGATGCGCGAAGACGAGCGGATGGCGCCAGGCCATCGGCTTCTCCGGGGCGCAAACGGCGCGATATTCGTCGCTGTCCGCGTCCTCCATCAGGATCGTTCCGACAAGATCCGGGCGCAATTGACGCGACAGATCGCGAAGCGTCAGCCATTCGCACTCGAAGTCGCGGCAGACCTCCGGGCGCTCGGCATAGATCGCGCAGCCGCCAGAGCGGCAATTGACGCACTTGGGCCCCGCGGGCTTCCTAAAATAGTCGATCTCCAGCGCGGAGCAGCACATTGTGCAGGACCCGCAGGATTTTCCTGGCGCCGCCGTCATCCGTTCCTCGCACAGCCGCCCGCCCTAGCGAATTGTCGCGGGCCGAGCAGCATCCCTATCATCGTTCCAGCCCAGAGAGAGGGGGATTTCGTAAGCCAGCGACCGTTCGGACAATCGCCGATCAGAACCCCCAGGCAAACCGTTGGAACCTAGGGCGTGCGCCCTGCGTTTGTCTGGCGGCTCTCAAAGGAGGCTATCATGGACAAAGAACATATCAAAGGCGCGGCTGACAAGGCTAAAGGCGCCGTGAAAGACGCCGCCGGCAAGATGATGGACGACAAGGGTATGCAGGCCGAAGGAAAGATGGACAAGGCGAAGGGCGAGACCCGTCAAGCCCTCGGCAACGCGAAAGACGCTGTCAAGCACGCCAACGACAGGTGATTTGGCGAGCCCCTTGACGCATGAAGGGCCGCCTCGCGGCGGCCCTTCAGACCGCTGACAAACCCCTGGCTTTGGCCAGGGGTTTTTGATTGAGTTGGCTATGATTCGTCGTCCTGGCCCGGTTCAGACTTCGCTTGAGATCGTTAGCCTGGAGCAGCTGGTTCCGGCCGATCACCTTGTTCGCAAGATTGAGGCGGCGGTCGATTTTTCCTTCATTCACGATCTGACGGCGCCGCTCTACTGCGCCGACAACGGGCGCCCGCCGCTCGATCCGACGCTGATGTTCAAGGCCCTGTTCGTCGGCTATCTGTTCGGCGTCCGTTCGGAGCGGCAGCTTATCCGCGAGATCGAGGTCAACGTCGCCTATCGCTGGTTTCTCGGGCTCAAACTGACCGATCCGGTGTTCGACGCCTCGACGCTGAGCCAGAACCGAAGGCGGCGTTATCAGGACGCTTCGATCCCGCAGGCGATTTTCGACCGCATTGTCGAGCAGGCGATGGCGCTTGGCCTGATTGAGGGAACGACGCTCTACACCAATTCGACCCATCTCAAGGCCAGCGCCAACAAGAACAAGTTCGATCTTGAGCCCGCAGCCAAGTCGCGAGCGGCCTATTGGGAGGCGCTTGACGCGGCGGTCGAGGAGGATCGCGCCGCGCACCGGCTTAAGCCGCTCGCGCCCGCGCCGCGCGAGCCGGAGGTGAAGGAGACCAAGGTCAGCCGGAGCGACCCGCAAGCCGGCTACATGGTGCGGGACGGCAAGCCGAAGGGCTTCTTCTATCTCGACCACCGCACTGTCGATGGACGCCTTGGCCTCATCACCGACACCTACGCCACGCCCGCCAATGTCCACGACAGCATTCCCTATCTTGAACGGCTCGATCGGCAGCGCGAGCGCTTCGGCTTAGCGGTGACGGCGGTCGGGCTGGACGCAGGCTACGCCTCCGCCGCCATCGCCAAGGGCCTTGAAGACCGGGGGATCGCCGGCGTCACCGGCTATCGCGCGCCGACCCCGCCGAGGCCGGGCATGATGCGCCGAAGCCGGTTCGCTTACGATCGCGAGAACGACGTCTATCGCTGCCCGCAAGGCCAGCCCTTGACCTATGCGCTGACCGACCGCGACGGCTATCGCCATTATCGCTCGGATCGAAAGATCTGCTCGGCTTGCCCGCAGCTCGCCTCGTGCACGACGAACGGCAAGGCCGAGCGGACCATCACCCGCCATGTCTGGCAGGACGCGCGCGAGCGCACGGACGCCCGCCGCCTCACCGATTGGGGCAAGCGCGTCTACGCGCGGCGCAAGGAGACAGTGGAGCGATCCTTCGCCGACGCCAAGCAGCTCTTCGGCCATCGCTACGCCCGGTTCCGCGGCCTCGTGCGGGTCCAGTGTCAATGCCTGATGGCCGCCGCCGCGCAGAACATGAAGAAGATCGCCCTCTCCGCCGCCACACGGCTCGCCCCCACAGCCTGAGACAGCAAGGCCCGGCGCTCCACCCGCCCACTCCCCCACAAAAAAAACAAACCCCGCCGAACAATGACGGGGTTTGTCAGCGGTCTGAGGGCGGCCGAAGCCGCCCTTTTTGCGTCATTATGTCGTCACTGGGCGCTGCAACATTCGGACGAGGCGTGGGGTCCTCCAGCTCCGCGCGCTACGCCCCGCCCAGTGCTCCCTCCCTGCTGGGCGGGGCCCCCAGGCATCCGCGAAGCTGGGGTTCCCGGAGGATAGGCTACGCCGCTGCGGCGCTCCGCTTTTGCGAGACGCGATAGCCCGCAATGCCGAGCCCGGCGAATCCGACCAGCATCATCGCCCAAGTCGAGGCTTCCGGAACGGCAGTCAGCGTGAATGTCCCCACGCCAAACGCGCCGGGGTTCGAAGTCAATTCGCCATAGGCGTTTCCGGTCGGCGGCGTCATCTGCCCGGCGAAGCTGAAGATATTTATGCTTTGACCGGCGGCGGTCACAAGCGAGATGCCGACAGCGCTGGTGAACGCAAACCCATTCGTGAACAGCAGGTTGTCCGCGCCGTGAAACATGCTTGTGCCGGTTATCTCGCTGCCGTTGACGATTCCCGTGATGCTATCGATCGCCCAGACGCCCGCGCTTCCGGTTGGCGATGCATCGATCGTCCCGCTTCCCGGGAACGGAACACCGCCGAGGCTGGGAAGGGTTCCGGTCAGCGACCAGTCGAAGACTTTGGCGCTGGCCGGCTCGAGCGCCGCGCCGAGGGGCAAACCGGCGATCATCACGGCGGCAAACGTTGTGGCGAGCTTCATCAGTTGTCTCCCCGCTGGAAAAACGGATCCGCGCGACAGGGCTGCAATCCGTCAGAGGGTCAGTAGAGGTGCGTTGCGTGTCGTCCGAATGACCGTGCGCGTCATGCGTTTAGACGGAACCGAGGCGCGCCAAACGAATAGCTGATCAGGCCCGCGCCTCGATGAGCGCCCGCTTGTGGCCGCGGGCCCTCGCGACCCGATACGCACCCGGCGTGAGGCCAACCGATTTATGGAATTGGCGGGTGAACGCCGCCTGGTCGGCATAGCCGCATTCGAGCGCCAATTCGCTCAACGGGGCGTCGGTATGCCTCAGCCGATCGCAGGCCCGGTCGATGCGGAGCCGCGACAGATATTGCCCGGCGGAGAGGCCGAACAGAGCCCTTATTCTCTGATCGAACTGGAACGGCGAAAGGCCGGCTCGTCGCGCGAGGTCTGGAATGCGCAAGGGCTCACCGAGATGGTCGTCGACATAGGCGAGCGTCGCTGAAAGCGCCCTCGAGACCGGCGCCGATCCCGACAAAGCCGGGGCGTCGCGCGAAATGCCTGCGAGGCCGCGAATGACCCCGGACGGGTCGATCAGCGGCTCCTTCCAGGTCAAACACCAGCCCTCGCTACCGTTCGGATAGAGATGAAGCTCCATCTTGCCCCGGATCGAAAGCCCTTCGGCGATGACCTTGAGATCCTGCGCCTCGAACCGCTCGCCGAGCGGCGCAGCGAAGACCTCGCTCGCCTTGCGGCCGATCAGCGCCTGTCTGTCAGCGAACTTGCAGCGCTGCGCGAGCGTTTCGTTGACCGCCACGTACCGCGCCTCGCGATCCTTGATGAAGAAGACGGTGTCGGGGATCCGGTCGAAGAGCTCGATTCCCGGGAAGGGCCGTCGAAGGACGGCGGCGAGCGCCGCAGCCGGATCACGCTCGTTCGCGGGCGGCGCCATTGTGCTGGTTTTCAAACCCTGGCCTGCCTTTTCATCAAGAACGGGAGCCCAAGACGTGCGAATATGGAAATAAGCGAAACCCCGACTTTAGGGAGCCCCAAGATGCCGTCGCAAGTCTTTTCCGGAACGATCCCGGCGCTCATGACGCCCTGCGGCCCCGACCGGCGGCCAGACTTCGACGCGCTTGTGAAGATGGGAAAGCATCTTGTCGGCGCCGGAATGTCGGGGCTCGTCTATTGCGGCTCGATGGGCGACTGGCCGCTGCTTACGATCGGTGAGCGGATGGAGGGCGTCGAACGTTTGGCGGAGGCCGGCCTGCCGGTCATCGTCGGCACAGGCGCGCAGAACACCGTTGAGGCCGCGGCGCTCGCGCGTCACGCAAAGAAAAAGGGCGCACGCGGACTCATGATCATCCCGCGCGTCCTCTCGCGCGGCTCGTCCACCGCGGCCCAGCGCGGCCACTTTTCCCGCGTGCTCGAGGCGGCGGTCGACTTGCCTTCGGTCATCTACAACAGCCCCTATTACGGCTTCCAGACGCGGGCGGAGCTCTTCTTCGAACTGCGCAAAGACTATCCCCACCTGGTCGGGTTCAAGGAGTTCGGCGGCGCGGAGTCGCTGAGCTACGCCGCAGAGCATATCGCTGGGCGTTCGGACGACATCGCGCTGATGGTCGGGGTCGACACCCAGGTGTTCCACGGCTTTGTCAATTGCGGCGCCTGCGGCGCCATCACCGGCATCGGCAACGTGCTGCCGCGCGAGGTGTTGCGTCTGGTCGAGCTTAGTGATCGCGCCGCCAGGGGCGACGCCCAAGCCCGCCGCCTTGCGCTGGAGCTTGAGAGCGCGCTCGAGCCGCTCTCGATTTTCGACGAGGGCGTCGACCTCGTGCTCTATTTCAAGCGCCTGATGACACTGGCGGGACATGACGAATATGCGTGGCACTTGAATGACTTCGATGCGCTCAGCCCATCGCAGGAGGGCATGGCGAAGCGGCGCTTCACGACGTTCCGCGCCTGGTGGGCCTCCTGGCCCGGCGCGAAGGACTGAGCCCATGCGGGTCATCGATTCCCATACCGAGGGCGAGCCCACCCGCGTCATCGTGGATGGCGGCCCGCCGCTGGGCGACGGTCCGCTTCATGAGCGCCGCGCACGCTTCGCCCGCGAGTTCGATCATCTCCGCCGCTTCGCGGTCAACGAGCCGCACGGGCACGACGCGATCGTTGGGGCGCTCTTGTGCAAACCCCACGATTCCTCATGCGCCGCCGGCGTTATTTTCTTCAACAATGTCGGATATATCGGCATGTGCGGCCACGGCACGATCGGCCTTGCCGTGACGCTTGCGCATATGGGCCGGCTCGAGCCTGGGCGCCATCGCTTCGAGACCCCGGTCGGCCTCGTCGGCGTGGAGCTGATCGATAGCTGCACAGCGACGGTCGAGAATGTCGAGAGCTACCGTTTCGCCGAAGGGGTCGAGGTCGAGGCGCCGGGTCTCGGCGTCGTGCGCGGGGACCTGGCCTGGGGCGGCAACTGGTTCTTCCTCACCTCGTTCGCGCCGTGCGACCTCGTGCTCGAAAACGTGGGTCCCTTGACGCAAGCCGCGACCGCGATACGCGACGCGCTTCAAGCCCAGGGCGTCCGCGGCAAGGACGGCGCCCTGATCGACCACATCGAGTTCTTCGCCCCGGCGCGATCCATCGACGCAAACAGCCGCAATTTCGTGCTCTGCCCCGGCGGGGCCTATGACCGCTCGCCGTGTGGGACCGGAACCAGCGCCAAGCTTGCTTGCCTCCACGCCGACGGAAAGTTGCGGCCTGGCGAAGTCTGGGTGCAGGAGAGCATCATCGGCAGCCGCTTTCGCTTGAGCTTCGAACCGGGTCCGACCGGCGGCGTTCTTCCGCGCATCAGCGGACGCGCGTTCATCTGCGCCGAAAGCAAGCTGGTGGAGGATGTGGCGGACCCATTCCGATACGGGTTTAGCCGAGCCTAATCACCTTTCCTATCGGGCGAAGCCGGCGCTTGACAGCCCGACGCGAGCCGTGTCTGTGCACCGCCGGCCGTGAGCCTGATCGTCCTTTCGCATCCGTGGGGGAAACCGATTTCATGAAGACGGCCTTGGTGTTTCCGGGTCAAGGCTCCCAGGCGGTCGGCATGGGAAAAGCGCTGGCGGAGGAATTTCGCGTCGCCCGCGAGATCTTCAACCGCGTCGACGGCGTATTGGACCAGAAACTTTCCCGCTTGATGTTCGAGGGGCCTGAGGATCGGCTCACGCTGACCGCGAACGCCCAGCCGGCGCTCATGGCCGTGAGTATTGCGGCGCTCAGGGTCTTGGAGACCGAGACCGGCTTCAATCCATACTCGGAGGCGGCCTATGTCGCCGGGCATTCGCTCGGCGAATATTCCGCGCTCTGCGCGGCCGGTTCGCTCACTCTCGAAGACGCGGCGCGTCTCTTGCGCCTGCGCGGCGAAGCGATGCAGAAGGCTGTCCCGGTGGGCGAAGGCGCGATGGCGGCCATTCTCGGCCTCGAGTTCGGAGCGGTGGTGAAGATCGCGACACAAGCGGCGAGCGACCTTTATCTCACCGGCGCGATCTGCCAGGTCGCCAATGACAACGGCGCCGGTCAAGTCGTCATTTCGGGCACGACCTCGGCGGTCGCTCGCGCAATGGACCTCGCCAAGCTTGCCGGCGCGAAACGGGCGCTGCTTCTGTCTGTTTCGGCGCCGTTTCACTGCGCGCTCATGCAGCCGGCGGCGCGGGCGATGAAAGAAGCGCTGAAGGACGTCGCGATTCGACCTCCCGAGCCGCCGCTCGTCGCAAATGTCGAAGCCGAGGCGGTTACCGACCCCGAGGCGATCCGGTCCGGCCTCGTCGCCCAAGTGACCGCGACTGTTCGCTGGCGCGAGAGCGTGACCTATATGAGCGCGCACGGCGTCAGCCGGTTTGTCGAACTCGGCGCGGGCAAAGTTTTGACCGGCCTCATCAAGCAAATCGCAGAAGGCGCGACGACGATCAGCGTTGGGGCTCCCGCCGATATCGCCGCCTTCCGCGCCTCGGCGCGCCCGTGAGAATTCGACGAGAGGGACGACGCTGGTGTTCGATCTGACAGGGAGGATTGCGCTCGTCACCGGCGCGTCGGGCGGACTTGGGCAAGCGATCGCGCGCGCCTTGCACGCGCAGGGAGCCTCGGTCGCCCTCAGCGGCACCCGGCGCGAGGCGCTGGAAACGCTGGCCGCCGAACTTGAGACGCGGGCCCATGTGGCGCCTTGCGACCTCTCCGACGCCGCGGCGGTGGAAGCGCTGGTGCCGACCGTTGAAAGCGCGTTCGGGCCGATCGACATTCTTGTCAACAACGCCGGGGTCACCCGCGACGCTCTGTTCATCCGCATGAAGGACGCAGACTGGGATACAGTCCTGGCGATCAATCTGACCGCGGCCTTCCGCCTGTCCCGCGGCGCGCTGAAAGGCATGCTGAAACGGCGCTTTGGCCAAATCATAAACATAACGTCGGTTGTCGGCGTCCAAGGCAATGCAGGGCAAGGAAACTACGCTGCTGCGAAGGCCGGCATGATCGGCATGTCCAAGGCGCTGGCGGCCGAGGTCGCGACGCGGGGCATCACCGTCAACTGCATTGCGCCTGGCTTTATCGATAGCCCAATGACGCGCGCGCTGGATGAGAAACAGCGCGACACAATCATGGCCACGATACCGATTGGACGTTTCGGTTCCGACAAGGAGATTGGCGCGGCGGCTGTGTATTTAGCGAGTTCCGAAGCCGCTTACATCACCGGGCAGACGCTGCATGTGAACGGCGGAATGGCGATGATCTGATGCCTCGGACTCGCCCGCTAGACTGCGGCGCGACGGGATTTGCGCCCTCTCGCGTTGCCCAGAAAGATATGCTATCGACCGCGTTCGTCTCAGGGCGCGAGAGGGGCGCATCATCCGAGCGTCGGCGTCGGCGAGCCCGAGCGAACCTGTCGCCGCATCGGGGCGGGGAGCGGACGCCCGAGTGAAGGGCCTTGCCCTTGGCAGGGTCGATTGGGGAATTGATCAGAAGTCGGGCGGCAAAGCCCGATGCATAAGGGAAAAGATGACATGAGCGATGTCGCGGAGCGCGTAAAAAAGATCGTCGTAGAACACCTCGGCGTGGAGGCCGACAAGGTTGTCGACAGCGCCAATTTCATTGACGATCTCGGCGCCAACTCGCTCGACACCGTTGAGTTGGTGATGGCGTTTGAAGAAGAATTCGGGGTCGAGATTCCCGACGACCAAGCCGAAACCATTGTAACCGTTGGCGACGCGGTTAAATATCTGGAAAAGGCGTCGACCAAAAAATAAGTGTGCAACGCGCCGAACTGGTCTGGCCAGCCATCGTTGAGGCACTTTTTTCCTTGAGTGCGGGCCGGGCGTCGCGTCCGGCCCTAATTGTATTGGACGCCGCGCTGCAATCGGCGCCAAGGCGCGCGAACGGGAACCGTTAGAGTTACAAGCATGGGACAATTGAGGCGGGTCGTCGTTACAGGTCTTGGCATGGTGTCCCCGATCGCTTGCGGGGTGGAGGCGACTTGGCGCCGGCTTCTCGCCAGCGAGTCGGGAATAGCGCGGATCGAGAACTTTGACGTTTCCGACCTCCCCTGCAAAGTCGCCGCCCAAGTCCCGCGCGCCGACGCTCCGGACGCCTTCAACCCCGACGACTGGATGGACCCCAAGGAGCAGCGCCGCGTCGACGACTTCATCATCTACGGCATGAGCGCCGCGACCCAGGCCCTGCGCGACGCAGGCTGGAGCCCCCAGTCCTACGAGGAGGAGATCGAGACCGGGGTTCTGTTTGGCTCGGGAATCGGGGGGCTCGGCGGCATTTACGACGCCTCCGTCACCTTGCACGAAAAAGGACCGCGCCGGATCTCGCCGTTCTTCATTCCGGGAAGGCTCATCAACCTGTTGAGCGGACAGGTTTCAATCGCTCACAATCTCAAGGGCCCGAACACCGCTGTCGTCACCGCCTGCTCGACCGGCGCGCACGCGATTGGCGACGCCGGACGGCTGATCGCCCTGGGCGACGCCAATGTGATGGTCGCTGGCGGCGCCAAATCGGCGGTCAACCGGCTGGCGCTCGCGGGCTTCTGCGCCTGCCGCGCCTTGTCGACCAGCTTCAACGACAGCCCGACGCAAGCCTCGCGGCCTTACGATCGCGATCGCGACGGGTTCGTGATGGGCGAAGGGGCCGGATGCGTGGTGCTTGAGGAACTCGAGCACGCCAAGGCCCGCGGCGCTCGAATCTACGCCGAACTGACCGGCTACGGCCTGTCGAGCGACGCCTATCACATCACCGCGCCCGCGCCCGACGGCGACGGCGCCTTTCGCGCCATGAGCGCGGCGCTCAAGCGCGCGGAGATCTCCCCTTCGGAGATCGACTACGTCAATGCGCACGGCACTTCGACGCAGGTCGGCGACGAAATCGAACTGCGCGCGGTCGAGCGCCTGCTCGGCAATTCCGCCGCCAAGACGACGATGTCCTCGACAAAGTCGTCGACCGGCCATCTCCTCGGCGCGGCGGGAGCGGTGGAGGCGATCTTCTGCATCCTCACCATCCGCGACCAGATCGCGCCGCCGACGCTCAATCTTGACAATCCCTCGGTGGAGACCGCGATCGATCTTGCGCCGCATGTGCCGCGCAAGCGGCCGATTCAGGCGGCGCTATCCAACTCCTTCGGCTTCGGCGGCACAAACGCCTCGCTCGTCTTCCATGCGCTGAACTGAGCGGCGCGGGCCCAAGGCGATTGGGTGTTTCCCCGCGGCGCACGGTCGGCTAAGCTTAAGCCCAAGCCCGCGTCCGGTGGCTTGAGCCTCGCGCGGGATTTGAACTGCGGCATCAGCGGCGGAAGGCGAAGCGGCGACGGATATGAGCGGAGATCACGATTCCGGCGACGGAGACGCCCCTCGGCCGCGCGTGAGCCTGTTTGGCCGTGCAACCAAACCCACGCTGAACGATCCGGCTCCGCCGCCGCCCCGACCGCCGCGCAAGCCGCGCCGGATCGGTCTGTCGAGCCTGAGCGGGCTGCTCACTTTCGTCCTTCTCGGAGCGCTGGCGACGGTCGGCGCGCTCGCTTGGCTCATGAAGGAAGCACGGAGCCCTGGACCCCTGACCGAGGACAAGGTGGTCATGATCGAGCGGGAGGACGCCGGCGCCAGCATCGCTGATCAGCTCGAGCGCGCGGGCGTCATCGACAGCGCGATGTGGTTCAACGTTCTCACGCTGCTCGACGGCAATCGCGGCGCCCTGAAGCGTGGCGAATACGCGTTCAAGGCGAGCGTGAGCATGAACGACGTCGAGAATGAGCTCCTTGCGCACCGCGTGGTTCGATACAAGCTTACCGTTCCCGAGGGTCTGACCAGTGAACAGGTCGTTGACCGGCTTCGCGAGGACGCCGTTTTGACCGGCGACGTCAGAGAGGTCCCACGCGAGGGTTCGCTGATGCCCGACACCTATTATTTCGAACGCGGCGACACGCGGCAGTCGATTCTCTCGCGCATGGCGAAGATTCAAGCGAAGACGGTCGAGAACATTTGGAAGAGCCGCTCGCCGGATTTGCCGATCAGGTCGCCTTGGGAAATGGTGACCCTGGCCTCGATCGTCGAGAAGGAGACGGGCAAGCCCGACGAGCGGCCGCGCGTCGCCGGAGTGTTCATCAATCAACTCGACAAGCACATGCGGCTCGATTCCGACCCGACCATCGTCTATGGCCTGGCCCAAGGCAAAGGCACGCTCGGCCGCAGCATCACGAGAGCCGACCTCAATCAGTCGACGCCCTATAACACCTACATCATTGACGGCCTGCCGCCGGGGCCGATCTGCAACCCGGGCAAGGCCGCGCTGGAAGCCGTCGCCAAGCCTGCGCGTAGCAAGGACCTCTATTTCGTCGCCGACGGAACCGGAGGGCATGCGTTCGCCGAAACTTGGGATCAGCATCAGAAGAATGTCGCCCGCTGGCGCCAGATCGAAAAGGACGTCAAAGACAAGCTCGCGCCGGACGTGACGCCGGCAATTCGCGGTTCGATCGACCCAGTCGATCCGGCGCAGTTTGGCGCCCTTGCGGCGCCAGCCGAGAGACAAGCAGCGCCCGCCTCGATTCTCGCCCGCCTGAGCAAAATCGGCGCCGAGCGGAACGTAAAGGATGGACCGTTGCTCGTCGCGCCGGCCATCAAATCGATCAGGGCGGCGAGCGGCGTCGCCATTGGCGCCAAGGAGTGGCCGCCGGAGAGCGCCGCGAGCAGAGAGGGAAGCTCTGTCGCTTCTTCTCCTTCGTCATCAGGGCTGTTTGGCGAGCTCGTCGCGCCGGCGCAGGGACAGGCGCCGGCCTCGGTTCTCGCCCGTCTCAGCAAAATCGGCGCGGATCGGAACGCCGAGGATGCGGCGCTGGCGTCGCTTGCCTCCCCAGGCGTGAAAACGCTCGAGGAATCGGGCGCCGTCGTCGCCGGCGTCAACGACGGGCCAGCGGAAGGCCTCGCGTTCGGGAATGACGACCCGCCGGAAACGGTCGGAGGAGGGCCGATCGCCTCCGCTCCGCTCTCACCGGCCATGCTCGCGGATCAGAAGGCGCGCGAAGCGAAATATGGAACACCGACGCTGGTTTCCAACGTTGCGATCGACAGTGCTGGCGCCGCGCCTGCGCAGGCTGCGCAGCCGGCGACTGCTTCGGGGCGCCCGCGCATCTACGACGCTTCTGAAGGCACTCCGCTCGACCCCCTGCTCAATAAGACCTACGATTTAAGTTACGCGAAAGTCGTGCCGGCGGATGCGTTGCAGAAGTGAGGGGGCCGGCAGTCGCCGCCTCCTTCGGTTAAGCCTGGACGGAAATGCGCTCATGGACGAGCGCGAGCGCAATGGCGCAGGCGTTGGAGACATTGAGGCTCCTGATCGCGCCGGGAAGATCGAGACGGGCCAGACGGTCGCATCGCTCCCGCGTCAACCTTCTTAACCCCTTGTCCTCGGCGCCGAGCACCAACGCCAGCGGTCGCGACAGCGGTTCATCTGTCAGCTGGATTTCCGCCTCGGAATCGAGCCCGATCCGCCAATAGCCCATGTCCCCCATCTCGGCCAGCGCCCGCGCCAGGTTGGGGACGCTGCAAATCGGCACGTGCTCGAGCCCGCCGGAAGCCGACTTCGCCAGCGCGCCGGCAAGCTCGGGCGAGTGGCGTTCGGTGGTGACAAGCGCGTCGACGGCGAAGGCGGCGGCGGTGCGCAGAATCGCGCCGACGTTGTGCGGGTCCGTGATCTGATCAAGAACCAGCACGAGACCGTTCGCGGGCAAATCCGCGATATCGATCGGCGCGAGCGGCCGCGCCTCGAGCAAGAGCCCCTGATGAACGGCTTCGCGCGGCGCGCGCGCGGAAATTTCCTCAGGCCCCATGATCCTGGTCTCGAGCCCGCGCGCGGCGATTTCTGCGCCAAGTCGCTCCGCCGCGGCGGCCGTGGCGTAGAGACGAATAAGCTCGCGCCGCGGGGCTTTGAGCGCCGCCACCACGCTGTGAAAGCCGTAGATGAGAGAAACCCTGGCCTCCCTTCGCTCGCCCGGACGATCGCGTGGGCCCGAGCGCGCGGGCGCCCGCTCCGCCTTGGCGCCCGGCTCGCTCTTCTGACTTGCGGCGGGCGGCGATGTGCGCGGTCCGAACGAAGGCGGACTTGAGCGACGGTCACGTTTGCGGGTCATCGGCTGGCGCCCCCCTGCGCATCGGTCAAAGCGGCGGCGGTTCGCCACGACAGCGCGCCATAGTTCCCATTGCAAACGGCGATCTGCGCGGCAAGTGCAGGCTGGAAGGCGAATGATCGCTCCGGTCGCCATCTTCGGGCTCACCGTTCGCGGCGACATCTTTTCCGGATCCGCGCTGACCATGATTCTGGTCGCCGCGACTTTGGCCTTGCTGATTGGCCTCGACGCTTGCCCCTCGGCGCGGTCGGACGCCGGGCGTAGGCCAGCCAGCGTTGCGCGCTTTGAGCGCGCGCGGACCGTGGGGACCGGCGTGGACATATCGCGGAACGATCTCATCGTCGCAGAGTTGTTGCGAGGTGTGTGACCTTGATCACAGACAAGCCGGTTGGTTTTACCCCAAGGTTACCGAACATAGGGGGCGGCCCATGGGCGCGTACGAAGATAATTTCGGCTTCTGGGACATCGACGGGCCAGAGGAGCGGGCCTTCTTTCAGGACATTCAGCGCAAAAGCGTTTTGACAGCTTGCGAGCGTTGCAAATGCCCCGTCCGGCTGGTTCCGCCCAAAACCCTTTGCGCTTCTTGCTTCTCTGCGCTCGAATGTGGCGCGCCGGCTTCGATGAGCGAATATGGCAGTCAGACAACGCTTCTGGACCCTAGCCGTTCGCCGGGACGGCCGTTTCTGTCCTGAGTTCGGCAGCTTTGTCCGAGGCGAGGCGATAGCCAAAATGAGCGAGTGGCGGCGAAAAGGCGTTCGTCGCAGCGATCTCAAGATCTTCGCATCCGATCCCGATCTGACTGCGATCAAAAAGGACCTTGAAGCGCTGAACGACGCTTAGGCCGATCGAAGCCCACTCGGCCGAGGCTATGGCGCAATCGCGGGCGCCATCCAAATGCCAAGCGCCCTGGCGTAATGGCCGCCATCTGACTTGACTCACTTCAAAATCAGACATAAAGATATGCTTATGTCTGATGATCGAAGGCTTCCGCCGCTCGCCTTCCGCGCTCTCTTGACAAGCCTCGAGGCCGCCGGCGAGGAGACGCGGCTGCGCATCCTCTACCTGTTGGAAGCCGCCGAACTCACCGTGAGCGAGCTCGTCGCCATTCTCGGCCAGTCGCAGCCGCGCGTCTCCCGCCATCTTAGGCTGCTGGTCGAGGCGGGTCTCGCTGCGCGGCAGCGCGAGGGCGCCTGGGCTTTCTTCCGCCTCGCCGAGCCGGGCGGGGCGCTGGCCCGCGAATGGCTGCGCCGTCTCGATCCGGCGGATCCCATCGTGAACGCCGACCGCGTCCGCCTCGACATTGCGCGCGAGGCCCGGCGCAAGCAGGCGGCGGCCTATTTCGCAACGCGCGCCGCCGATTGGGATCAGATCCGGGCGCTCCATGCGCCGGAGGAGCGGGTCGAAGCGGCGCTCGTCGCCATGATCGGGGAAAAGCCATTCCGCAATCTGCTCGATCTCGGCACGGGCACCGGGCGCATGCTCGACCTTCTCGCTCCGCGCGCCGCGCGCGCGGTCGGCGTCGACCAGAGCGCGGCCATGCTGGCGCTGGCGCGCGCCCACATCGATCAGACGGGTCTCCGGAACGTTTCCCTGCGCCAGGGCGACATCTATGCTCCGCCGGTCGAGCGCGGCGGCTATGACCTCGTGATCATCCACCAGGTGCTGCACTTCCTCGACGATCCCGCCCGCGCGCTCGCCGAAGCTGCGCGGGCTCTGGCGCCGGGCGGGCGGCTCGTCGTGGTTGACTTCGACGCACACGACCAGGAATTCCTGCGCGACGAATTCGCGCATCGCCGGCTCGGCTTCGCGGTCGACGAGATCGAGAACTATCTCGTTGAGGCGGGTCTGACCGGCATTCGCGTGGAGCGCATTCCGCCGGCCAAGGGCGAGACCGGCAAGCTGACAGTCATGCTATGGATGGCCGAGGATCCGCGCGTCATTTCCGACGATTTCCCAAAGAGCGACTTGGAGTTCGCCTGATGGCTCAGAAACCCCTTCCGCTGAGCCGCGCCGGGGCGCAGGTTCATGTCTCTTTCGAGTTTTTCCCGCCGAAGACGGCGGATATGGAGGCGAACTTGTGGGAGGCGGCGACCCGGCTCGAGCCGCTCGGTCCCGCCTTCGTCTCGGTCACTTACGGCGCCGGCGGCTCGACCCGAGAGCGCACCCACGCGCTGGTCGAGCGCCTGGCGCGCGAGACGACGATGAAGCCTGCGGCGCATCTCACATGCGTCGGCGCCGCCTGCGATGAAATCCGCCAGACCCTTCGCGACTATCATTCGGCCGGCGTGCGCCACATCGTCGCGTTGCGCGGCGATCCGCCGACCGGGTTCGACGCTCCTTACGAAACGGCTCCGGACGGATATCGATCGACGGCCGAACTCGTTGCGGACGCCAACGAGATGGGCTTCGAGGTGTCGGTCGGAACCTATCCGGAGCGCCATCCGCAAAGTCCGACATTGCTGCATGACATCGAGATCCTGAGGCAGAAGGTCGACGCCGGGGCGACGCGCGCCATCACTCAGTTCTTTTTCGACAATTCGGCTTACTTTCGCTTTCTCGACGTCGCCGCGGCCGCCGGCCTCAACGTTCCGATCGTGCCCGGCATTTTTCCGGTGCAGAATTTCAAGCAGACCGCCAATTTTGCCCGAAGGGCGGGGGCGAGCGTGCCGCAATGGCTCGCCGACCGTTTTGACGGCCTCGAGGACGATCCCGCGACGCGCCGCCTGGTTGCGGCGGCCGTGTGCGCCGAGCAGGTGATCGATCTCATCGACCATGGCGTCCAGGAATTGCACTTCTACACCATGAACCGCGCCGATCTCGTGTTCGCGATCTGCCATCTGGTCGGGCTGCGCGCCAAGCCATTGCCGGCCGTCCGCGCCGAGCGCGAGGCGCCTCCGGTTGCGGCGGGGGCTGTAGCATAGGTCTGGCCGGCCTTGTCCCGGCCATCCACTTGTTAGCCGCATTGAATCGCAGGCCGACGGAAACGGCTCGTTTCTAGAAGCTTTTGCGCGGGCGGTGGCGAATGTCAGATTTGTCATTGAGACGGCGCGGCGCGGAGGGCCAAATCAAGCCGGCCATGGTTATCGGGCCTGCCGGGGCGCCGGCAACGGAGTTGTTCGACAGCTAAGGCTATAAGCGCCCGCATCTGAAAATTAGAACAAAAACTTCATATTTACGAAATATCGGCTATCATGTCGGATTGCGCCATAGCCGAGACCTTATGTCCCACCCAGCCCCAAGCGCCCGCAGTCAAGCCGCCCTGGACGCCAACGGCCTAGAAACCCGGCCAGATCGATCGGATTCACGGTTCTGAACCCGAGGCTTTTCGTTCGAAACGGCGCATGCGCGAAACCGGCGAAACGAAAAGACAGTTAAGTCATTGAAAACAAACGATCACGCGAAATCACTGATTCAGCGCTAATAAGGATTTCAATGACTTACGACGGCGGTGCGAAACGTTTCGTTTCGCCATGCGAAACATTCCTTTCGTTTTTCGCTGTTTCGACCCTCGTTGAGGCTGGAAGCGCAATGGGCGATCGGCTTTTTTCCGCCGCGGTCGCGACGGGGAGCGCCCTGTAGGGCCGGGTCGATGACCCGGCCAGGGCGGCGTCAGCGACGCCGCCCTGCAAAATCTCGTCCGGCTCGGGAGTCAGGGCCTGAGGCGCATTTCCATTTTCCTGGTTAACCAAACCTTTCGAAAGCCGCAACGCAAGGCGCGGCAGCGTTGACTCCCGTTTCTCTTTTTTGCATTGTGAACAAACAGTGAACATTCTGCGGCGAGGTTCAGGCAGGGTTGTTCGTGAACAATGCAGTTCGCGCTGGAAGGCCCGCCAGCCTTTGGCCTCCGACTGCAAAAGGAGCAGGCGATGTTGAAGCTTATCGAGGGGTCGTATGCGTCATTCTTTCCAAAGGAAATGGACGCCATGTTCCGCAACCGGGCGGAGACCTTTTCAGAGCGGCTCGGTTGGGAGGTGGTTGTCAATAATGGTTACGAGCGGGACAGTTTCGACGATGCAAACCCCCTCTATCTCGTGTCGGTTGACCCAGATACTGAAGAATACTGGGGTTCCTTAAGGTTGTTGCCGACCACCGGCCCAAACATGTTGCGCGACGTCTTTCCGCAATTGCTCGACGGCGACTATATCGAGAGCGCCACGATCTGGGAGTGCTCGCGGATCTGCGCCGTCACCGCCCCCGGCCAGCCGGAACGAAACGGCAGCGGCGTCAACCACGTCCTGAACGAACTCATTTTGGGCATCGGCGAAGTTGCGGTCGCCGCGGGCCTGACCCAAATCGCGGCCGTTTTCGACGCCAGAATCTTCCGCATTCTCAAAGCCGCCGGATGCAACCCCCAGATCATAGGAACCCCTCAACCGATCGCCGAGGTCATGTGCTACGCCGGCCTTTTCGACACCGGCGAGGGTCCGCTCGAGGCGTTCCGCACCGCGACGGGCATCGATGGCTCCGTTCTGGCCCCGGGCGCCAAAGAGATTGCGTTCGCCTGACGCCTGGCCCAAGCGCGATCCGAACGGACATCAAAAGGCCGGCGTGAAATGCGGTAATATCGGATCCGCTTCGCAACCTCAAAGTAGTAAAAACAGCACAAATTCGCGTTCTCAAGTGTTTCGAGTTATGATGTTGACTATGTTCTCGTTTTGTTGTCTACAGTTTTGTCGCTTGTCATTCTTTCCTTACGTCATCAAACTACGCTTCGACGGCGGACTCAAGTATGGGGGGCGGAGTGGCCAAGAAATCGAAAAAAAGCGCGCCCGAGCTCATAGATACAAAGCGGCCTGTTGGTGAATTGAATCTATCCGCTTGTGAAGCTCGCAGGCTATATGGCATTTGCGTTGAGCTGCTTGAACTATGCAGCCATGTCTCCGGTCGAATAGACCCTCAGGCCGGCTGGATGGTCGCTCACGCGCGCGATGAGGTCATGCTGGGGATCTTCGATGTTAAGCCTTAGCAAAACGCTGGACACGGCGATCAGCATTGAATCGGCGACAGCGCGGCTGACCGAGACGATTCTCGGCAATGACGACCATGACCTCGCGGACACTCTGAGGAGCATTGCTTCCGATATTGGTCTCGCTCACATCTCCTATGTGCGCTTGTCGCCGGACAAGAGCCCCGATATGTGCCTGTTGGTCGCGGTCGTCACCTATTCTCGACTGTGGCAGCACCGGTATTTCGTAAAAAAATACATGTCCAGCGACCCGGTGATTTATTACGGGCGTAAGTCCGATCAACCCTTCGATTGGTCCAGTCTGCCCGTCGACGATCCAGCGACGAAGGCGTTTTTCGCCGACGCCCTGAACCACAGCGTAGGCCGGAACGGGCTCACGATTCCCTTGCGCAATCGCCGCGGCGTATGCGCGCTGGTTTCGTTCACCAGCGACCTGCCGACGGACGAGTGGGAAGCCTACAAGACGGCCAATATGGCGAAGCTTAAACTCTTGTCCGTTCTTATTGATTCCGCTTCGCACATCAATTTCAAATTGCCCGCCTTTCCGGTCCATTTGTCCAATCGGGAAGAGCAATGTTTGCTCTGGGCCGCGCGCGGCAAGACCTATCAGGAGATCGCAGAGATCCTGGGTCTGGCGTTTGGCAGCGTGAAGACGCATCTCGACGCGGCGCGCCACAAATTGCGCTGCATGAACCTGACCCACGCGGCCGCAGTCGCTTTCGCCACGGGCGTCATTCCGGCCCAGGCGCTGAAATAGGCGGCGGTCCCGGGGCGCCGGCGCGCCGCCGTCCCGCGGATGTTCGTCAACTCACACGCGCGATGACCGCGACCGGGCCGCCGCCCGCCGGCCCCTGGTGCTCGGCGCCGCCCGAGACATAGACCGCGCCGGTTCCCGCGACGCCGCCGATCAGTCCGCCGACCGCCGCGCGGGCGTGGCGCGTGGCGTTGATGTCCGAATCGTCGAGCATCGTATGGCGAAGCCCGCGTATCGCGCCGTCGGGCGAGGCTTCGGCCTTGGCGAAGATGTTGACGAGCCGGCCTTGCGGTCGCGGGTCGAGCGCGTTCAAGCCGACGCTCTCGATCGCCTGCATCACCGCCGGAAGATCGATCGCATCCCGCATCACCGCGTGGCCGATCCTGAACAGGCTCGATGAGAAGCGCGAGTTCCCAATCAGGATGACGACATTATGTATGAGCTCGATGCCGGCGGAGCAGGAGGCGACGGAAGAATAAAGCGTCCAGTCCTTCAGCACTTGGCTTTCGCCGACCTCGGCGCCGACCTCGCCCAAAGCTTTGGCGACCCCGATGGCCGAAGCGCCGCGCGAATAGCCCATTGACGCATAGCCGCTCGGCGTGACCGTCGTCTTGCCGCGCTGGGCGGCCTCCTTGACGCGCTCACTGGTCAGAAGCGGGCATTTGATCTGGACGAAATGCACGTCGCTGACGGCGTCGATGCGTGCGTCGCGCATCGCCGCCCGGACGGCCTTGGTCGTTTCTTCGATCTGCCCGTCGCGGCCAATCTCCTCCGGCAGAAAGTCCCGGCTATGCGCGATGCCGACGCTCAATCGCTTCTCGCCGTTCCCGCCGACGCCCTCGGGGCCCGGGCTTCGCGCAAAGAGCGTGATGTGTGGCGACAGCACTCCCTCCGTGCCGCCCGACATGACGAATGCGATTTTCGCCTCGACCTCGCGCGGAGCGAGCTTAAGACGCGAAGAGAGCGCGTTGCACAATGCAGCGACGGCGTATTCGCGGGTGAAGTCATTGACCCCGCCATTGCCTTCGGTCTTGCCCAACACCGCCAGAATGGACGAAGGCTCGAGCGCGCCGCTGTCGATGAGAGCCATGAGCCCGGAAACGTCTCCGGGTCCGTGGGTCGGAATGCGGATCACATCGAACGAATTGGACTGCATGCCCTCTCCGCGTGGTCTCGTGCGAGCCCTATCAAGTTCCGTTCCACCCCATCTCTATCGCGGGGATTTCGCCCTTGACCGTGGCGCGCCTTTAGGCCCGGATTGAGCCAATGACTGTGAAGCTTGCCGTGAACCGGCGCGAGTTTGTCCTCGGCGTGGCGGCGCAGGCCGTGGCGCTCGCCGCCCGCCCCGCGCTGGCCAACGTGCCTGGCGCTTATCACTCGAGCGCCTCGCCGCCGCGGCAAAGCCGAGACGCCTTCGTCGAATGGATGGTGAAGAACCGCGGCGAGGACCCGAAATTCATCGGCCAGCGCTGGGACCGCCTGAAGCAATTGATCGCCCATCACGACGTCTGGGACGAAGCCGATATCCGCGCCTTCCTTCTCACGCCGCGCGAGGAGTTCGTGACCGCGGAGAACCTCGACGGCTTACGAATGGCATCATCTCAACATCGGCTTCGGCGTCACCATAACCGGCCCGCATACGGTCGCGCGCATGACCAACACGCTGGCGATCAAGCGCGGCGACAAGGTGCTGGAGATCGGCACCGGGTCGGGCTACCAGTCCGCTTATCTTTCGAATCTCACGCCGAATGTCTGGTCGATCGAAATCATTCCCGCCCTGGCGAAGCGCACGCGGGCGCTCTACGACAGTCTTATCGCGCGCGGCTATGGCGAATATCGCGCCATCCGCACCCGAAAGGGCATCGTCAACTTGAGCGAACGCTGGGCCGAAGAGAGACGATTTTTCTTATAGCTGAGGTCAGGCGGCAGCGCCCGTCCTGGAGATCTCGCGCCAGAGCGCAAAGGCTCGCTCGCGCGAAGCGCGGCGGAAGTCAGCAGTGGCGAATTCGGGATAAGGGATGTGGAAGAGGTTCGCGACTTGATCGTGAACCGACAGAAACCGTTGGGCCTGCCGGGCTGATTTGAATTGCTTCATGATCCGTTCGCGGCGTCTTGTCTGCTGATGAGAATTCTCCGCCCGGTTGTTCAGCCCCTTGTGCTGGCGGTGTTCGACGCGAAGATCCATCTTCGCCCTTGCCGCGCCGTATGAACCGAGCTTGTCGGTGATCATGACGCGCGGCGGCGTCACGGCGGATTTCAGGAGCTTCCTCATAAGCCTTTGCGCCGCGCGCGTGTCTCTTCGGCGCTGGATCAAGACGTCAAGAACGAAGCCATTCTGATCGACGGCGCGCCACAGCCAGTGTTGCTCGCCCGCGATCGAGACGGAGACCTCATCCATATGCCATTTGTCGCCGCGAGCAGGCGCGCGCTGGCGGATCTGATCGGAGAAGGTCTTGCCAAACTTCTTCCCCCACTGGCGCACGGGTCTCGTACGTCACGCAAATCCGCGCGCGCCGCCAGCATCTCCTCGACCATGCGAAGGCTCAAGGCAAACCGGAAATAGAGCCAGATCGCATGGCTGATGATCTCCGGCGGGAAGCGACGCGCGATAGAGCGGATCACGGACACTCGACATGGCCTCCGCTTACCCCGTGGACCTTTCTCGACTCGTTAAGCTGACGGTGCCCGCCGAACAGCAACCCATCGGAGATGCTCGCCAAACCGATCGACAACGAGCGACGCGCCTACGACGCCGTCGTCCGGGTACTTGAGGAGCGCCACGGTGCGGTGCGGGCCAACGGCCACTCTCCAGAGGACGAACGCCTCGGACCGCCGATCGAATACGTATTCGATCTTGGCGAACGGACTTACGCGCTGGAGCACACTGTCGTCGAAGCCTTCGACGGTCAGATTTACAAGGAGGTGGATTTCGCGGCCTTCGTGACGCTGATCGCTGCCGCGCTCGACCACCAGATGCCCCGCCCCGGCAGCTATCGCCTCACCTTCGCCATCCACCCCAGCAAAGGACTCAAGCCGAAGCGCATAGCCGAAGCGCAGGCTGCCATCGTTGCGTGGGTGCGTGGAACTGCGGATAAAATGCATGCCGATGCGAGGCCCTAGCCATATGGCCACGAGAGTAACCGGCGCGGGACGGTCGAGGGTATCGACCTCCACCTCCACCGGGAAGTCGCCTACGGCCGCATCTTCTGCGGCCGCTTTGCGCCGCCCAACTCTCAGGCGCCGCGAATTGAACGGATGCGCGCCGCATTGGCGAAGAAGCTGCCGAAACTAGAGAGCTGGAAGGACATTGAGGCGCGTTCCGTGCTCGTGTTGGAGAACCGCGACCTATCACTTTCGAACCATGTCGTCGTTCTTAAGGCCGCCGGGGTCAGGGCGGAATCATAAATCGTTAATGCGGTGAGGGAGGAAATGGATTTAAGTCGCCGAAGCAGGAGATTTGGCGATGAGCATGACGTTTCTGGATCACATCAAGGCGGTCGGGGATCATCGCATCCCCGGCATGACGACCTATCCGTTGGGCGAGGTGCTGCTGACGGTTCTGGCGGGTCTTTTGTGCCGGATGGAGGATTTCGACGAGATCGCGATGTTCGGCGAGGAGCAGCTTGACTGGCTTCGCCGGTTTCTCCCCTTTCGTCATGGCGTCGCGCCGGCTCAGACCTTGCGCCGGGTGCTGCGGGCGCTCGATCCGAAGGCGCTTGAGCGAGCCTTTTCGGGTTGGGTCGCCAGCCTCAAGGCGAAGGTGTCGGGCGTCGTGGCGATCGACGGCAAGACCTTGCGCGGCGCGAAGCGGGACGGGAGCGGAACGGGCGCCTTGCATGTCGTCTCGGCCTATGCGCACGAGGCCGGTCTCGTGCTGGCGGCGCGGGCGCTCGACGCCAAGAGCAACGAGATCACCGCCATCCCCGAGCTTCTCGCCATGCTGGCGATCGAAGGGGCGATCGTCACCATCGACGCGATCGGGACGCAAGAGGCCATCGCCAGGACGATCATCGGCAAAAAGGCCGATTACCTCCTTGCGCTGAAGGCGAATCAGGGCTCCCTCCACGCCGACGTCGCGGAGTTCTTCGCCGATCCGGCGCTCGCTTCGGCCTCCGGGGAATGCCGGCGGATCGAAGCCGGGCATGGGCGGATCGAGGAGCGAAAGGGCCGCGCCGCCGACGCGGCTTGGCTCGCTGAGCGGCATCCGCGATGGGCGGGCTTGCGCTCCATCGCCGCGATCAGCGCAACGCGGACCGACAAGAAAACCGGCGCGACCTCGATCGAGACGCGGCTCTATATCTCCTCTCTGCCGCCCGATCCGGCCCTGCTCCTCACCGCTTCCCGGTCGCATTGGAGCATCGAGAACAACCTGCATTGGCGCTCGATGTGACTTTCCGCGAGGATGAATGCCGCATCCGCAAGGACTACGCCGCCATCAACCTCGCCAGGATGCGCCACGCCGCCCTCAACATCCTCACCCGCGAGCCAACCAAAATCCCGATCAAGCGAAAACGCCTCAAAGCGGCAATCAACCCCCAGTTCCGAACCGTCTTGCTCGCATGTTAACGATTCATGACCGCGCCCTGGGCCGGGGAGGCGCTGAGGGGACGAGACGACGCGCCCGACGAGATCGGGCTGGTCGATACCACCATCGAGACCGAATGGACCGTCTGGCGCCTCATGCGGGACGGCGTCTCCTTCCCCGACGAAGAGACGCCGTTCCGCTATCGGGACTTCAAACCCGGAGATCTCACCGACATCGGATGCATGATAAGGAGCAACCCCGGCGGGCCTACGGGGCCTGATCGCGGTGATGCCGAACGGGCATCGCGCGGTGCGCAATCAGCAACTGTTTGGGCTGTGCGCCGCGCTCTATCGTTTCTCGATCAATAATGTCTTTTACGGTGCGGTCATGCAGAAGCCACCCACTCGACCCAGACGTCGCCGACCTGGCTCCGACGTCGTCGGCTCTGACGGGATACGACGAACAACACTTGGTTACCTATCTCCGCTTGCTCGACGCTGCCGAGGAGGGCGGCGACTGTTCGGCGGGCACCGTCAGCTTAACGAGTTGAGAAAGGTCCACGGGGTAAGCGGAGGCCATGTCGAGTGTCCGTGATCCGCTCTATCGCCGTCGTCGCTTCCCGCCGGAGATCATCAGCCATGCGATCTGGCTCTATTTCCGGTTTGCCTTGAGCCTTCGCATGGTCGAGGAGATGCTGGCGGCGCGCGGGATTTGCGTGACGTACGAGAGCCGTGCGCCAGTGGAAGAAGTTTGGCAAGACCTTCTCCGATCAGATCCTCCAGCGCGCGCCTGCTCGCGGCGACAAATGGCATATGGATGAGGTCTCCGTCTCGATCGCGGGCGAGCAACACTGGCTGTGGCGCGCCGTCGATCAGAATGGCTTCGTTCTTGACGTCTTGATCCAGCGCCGAAGAGACACGCGCGCGCGCAAGGCTTATGAGGAAGCTCCTGAAATCCGCCGTGACGCCGCCGCGCGTCATGATCACCGACAAGCTCGGTTCATACGGCGCGGCAAGGGCGAAGATGGATCTTCGCGTTGAACACCGCCAGCACAAGGGGCTGAACAACCGGGCGGAGAATTCTCATCAGCAGACAAGACGCCGCGAACGGATCATGAAGCGATTTAAATCAGCCCGGCAGGCCCAACGGTTTCTGTCGGTTCACGATCAAATGCGAATCTCTTCCACATCCCTTATCCCGAATTCCCCACTGCTGACTTCCGCCGCGCTTCGCGCGAGCGAGCCTTTGCGCTCTGGCGCGAGATCTCCAGGACGGGCGCCGCCGCCTGACCTCAGCTATAAGAAAAATCGTCTCTCTTCGGCCCAGCGTTGCTCAAGTTGACGATGCCCTGCGCCTCGCGAGCCGCTTGCTCAAGGATCCGCGCGTCACCCGGCCTTTCAATTGGACGATGGCGGCGTTGCTGGTCGCGCCATCGCGCGACCCCGTCGAGATAGGGCTTAGGCCAGTCGCCTTCCCGCCGAGCTTCACCATCACCACTTCCGGCGGGCGGAGGATGCGCACCGGAGCGAGCGACGTTCCCAGTCCGCCTAGAATCTACCGCTTCTCGCCCGATGCGTATTGCCCATAGATGTATTTCGAGGAGCGCCGCTTGAGCAGACCGACGGGAGGGCCAATGACGGGAACATTGACTTGCCCGCCATGCATATGGCCTGCGAGCGTCAGAGCGATCCGATCGGGAACCCATGGGAAGAAGTACGGCTCGTGAACGAGCAGGATCGCAGGGGCGTCATCGTCGATCGCACGCATCGCCGCCGGCAGATCGTCGACGCCGTGACCATGGCGCGGGTTAGGCGCACGCGCCAGCAGGTCGCCAAGGCCAATCAGCCAGAAGGGCCGTCCGTTCTGAGATAATCGCACCGACTGATTTTCAAGGAGCGGAACCCCCGCTTCCGCGAGCGCCCGGCGGACGCTGCGAGAATTGTCCGCCGGCTCCGTTGGAATGGCCGCGAACCACCAGTCGTGATTGCCGAGAATTGCAAAAACGCCAAGCGGCGCTTCGAGTTCGAGCCAACGCGCGCCCAGGCGCCGGGCGGCACATATCCGGTAACGAACGGATGCGTGCACACGTAGTCGCCGAGCAGCACAGTGAGATCCGGCCTCTGGGCGTTGGCCAGGTCGACGATTTCGCCGACACGCTCTTCTGACATCCAAGGATAGCAGGCGTGAATATCGGCGATAACCGCAATCGTGAGCGCAAGATCCTCGGGCCAGTTGGGGAGCCGCGGCGAATGTTGGGTGAGCGTAAGCGCCGAGCCAGTCTCATACGCCGTCGCATAACCAGATAGCGATAGCGTC
>CAVOLE010000039.1:0-357124 GCA_963696665.1 uncultured Alphaproteobacteria bacterium | reverse complement strand
CGTCACCGCGATCGGAAAGGGCGGGAGGGTTGAGACAGAAGATCAGCCCACCGCACGGACGCTGATTGTTCGCTCGGGGCCAAGCCGACGGCGACAAGATCGGTTTCCTTGGCGGCGCGGGCGAAAGGCTCGGCCTTGCTCTTGACGCGATAGGTGGGAGAATCAGCGCCGTCGACGGGCAGCACGCTCACCACCTAGTAAGGACCCCCGGACATCCATCGGAGTTTCCTGTTGAAGTCAACCGCTTGGCCGATGACGAACTTATGGAGGGTCATGATTTGACCGCCTCTCTGGCTTTCTGGTCAGAGGTCGCCTCGCCTCGCCGCGCCAACGCCTCCGCGGCTTGCGTCCTCCTCACCCCAGCCTGCTGCGAACAGACCTCACCGTCGATTATGCGCTCGGCGCGAAGCAAAACCAGCAACAAAAACCCCGCGCACGGCGCGCCGCACGCGGGGTTTCGAACCATGCAAGCCTTACCAGTACATCCGTGGTCAGGGCGATATGGCTAGCGGCGCAGGTCAGGCGGCCTTCAGATTATCAGCCGAAGACTTTCCAGTCCTTCTATCAGCGACAATGTCGTAAGAGACCTTCTGTCCCTCGCTCAGGCTGCGCATCCCGGCCCGCTCACGGCGCTGATGTGAACGAACACATCCTTGCTGCCGTCATCCGGCTGGATAAAGCCAAAGCCTTTTTGGTCGTTGAACCACTTTACGGTTCCTTGCGTTATGACACTTCTTTCAGGTACGTGTTTAGCCAGCCGCGCACTCGCGCGCAGCCAGCTCATAGGGATCGAGATTTTGGAAGAAGGTCGTCAGTCGCGACGCTATCGCGCGGCGAGGCCAAGTCGTCCGGCCGAAACTCGATATCAGACCTATAGCGCATATCGGCTCGTTTCACAAGGGCCGCAGAAATGGGTCATTTTGGTCGGTTTGATTGGGCCGCAGAAGTTCCCTTGCTCGACGCGCACTGTCATGCGGTTGGACCGGCGTTTTGCCCACCTCCATATCGACGCAACACGCTCTCAAAAAGGCCGATCTGCTCGGTAGCGATATCGATCGCCTGCTCTCTGGTTAGCGGCTTGGCGATCGGTGGGCCGGCTTCAATCGCTGTGAGCTGTCGGATGGCGTCGGCGAGAGATCTTCGCGTGTCCGCCAATAAGTTGGCTCCATGCGTGGTATCCCGTGCTTTGCATCCGGCGTAGCATCGATTTGAGCACCGGTTGCTCGGATAAGCTAAGGAATTTCGTTCTGGTATTCTGGTGCAACGCGTCGCATAATATCATGATGCCGGTTTCCACGTCGAAAGCTAGGTTTGACCCGGTCCGAGTGAAAAGCGGAAAGGGTTGGTATGTGCGCGTCACCCCGCCACACGGGCGTGAGACGCAGATTGAGGGATTTACCAGGAAGGCCGAGGCTCTCGCTTGGGTGGAGCATGAGTCGGCCGAATGGCTAAAAACATACGAAGGCGGTAAGTATGCGTGAGCCAGTCCGGATTCCGCGCCCGGCTTCAATGCTCCCTGATCAGCGGGCCGGTGAATATCCGTAATCGGACATTTTCAATCCCTCTATCGCCGCTAAAGGCCTCCGCCAAGTGCAGACAGCAACAAAAAGAGCGGCTCGGAAGCCGCCCCGTCGTATCTGTGAACGGATCGCCAAACGCAGCGCCCGGTTTCATCAGGCGGATTTCAAAACTAATGAAATATCCAGCCAAACAGGGACGAGCGCTTAGCCATTTTGCGTGTGATCACGAGCGCAACTTCACTCCAATCTTTCGCGAGCAGATCACTGCTTGCCTCTTCGGCGCGCCGGCGAGCGACAGCGTACGCCTCAGAGCCAAGGTCGGAAATTAGCGCATCGGCTGCGGAGGAAACCGCAAGCCGCAGTTCATGTGGACGGTGTTGTTGCGACATCTCGGAAACTCCGGGCCCCAGCCCGTTGAGTCCAGGGATTAGCCGCAACGACTCCACGGCGCTGTGACGTCGATCACAGTGCAGGAAACGAAAAGGGCGGCCGAAGCCGCCCGCTCGCTGAAGTTTATCGCAGCGCCTACCCCGCGCCCCCGGCATGCTCGCCGCCGGCTGCCTGATGCAACCGGTCGCTTGCCGCGATCAATCTGAGCGCGGCGGCGGCGGCGCCATACCCATTGTCGATGTTGCAGACGAGCAGTCCCGGCGCGCAACTCGTGAGCATCGCATTGAGCGCCGTGCGGCCTCCTTCCGCGGCGCCATAACCGACCGATGTCGGCACGCATATGATCGCGCCGCCGACGAGGCCGCCGAGAACGCTTGCAATCGCTGCATCCATGCCCGCCACAACGATCAGTATCGGGTGACGTTTGATCTCGTCGAGCCGCTTCGTCAGGCGCAGAGTCCGGCGACGCCAACATCCACGATCAACTCCGCCTCGTGGCCACGATATCGCAAGGTGCGGAGCGCCTCGCGCGCGACCGCCGCATCGGACGTTCCTGCGGCGACGACCGCAACCTCGCCCTTGCGCTCGATCGCGTGCGGTTCGCCAAAGAAGGCGGTCTTCGAAATCGCGCAATGGTCCAAGGCTTCTCGGTAGACGCCGGGGAGCGCGGCCAGCTTTTCATTCGAAAGTCGGGTCAGGAGCAATGGCGCGCGAGCGCGAGCGGCTTTTTCGAGGATCACTTCTATCTGCGCGACCGATTTGCCGTCGCAAAAGATGGCTTCATCGAGGCCGATGCGCTGGCGTCGATCAAAGTCGAGCTGAACGTCCGAGCTCATTAAACGCGCGCGCCAAGGAAAGCGCTGCCCATTCGGTACGGCGCGAAGGCGATGGAGGAGGGCCGGTTCGCGGCCTTGAGCAATCCCTCGACCTCATTCGCCAGATCGGGCTAAGTTTCCCGAAACCTCGCGAAAGACGCGTCGTCGAGTTCGATGACCAGTCCCGCGCTTCGCACGCGGCACCGGACGGTTTGCGGTCGGAGCCGATCGGAAACAAGCTGCTCCACCTGATGAACCAAGCGAAGCGCTTCGGGATCGATCGGAATAGCCGTTTCGATCCGGCTTGAGAGGCAAGGCGATGCAGGCAATTCAGCAAGGCCGCCAAGTCCGAGCTCACGCGCCAATGCGCGCACCGAGGCTTTTTCGATCTCCGCTTCGACATAGGGGTGGCGGACGTTGAACGTTCGCGCGGCGTCCAGGCCAGGCCGATAGTCGCCAAGATCGTCCTTGTTCGTTCCTGACGCGATCGCGCCGCCGATCCTGGAGGCGATCGCAGAATAAAGGCTGCGCTTGCAAAAGAAACAACGGTTGACCGGATTGCGGCGATAGTCGGGATCGTCGAATTCGCCTGCGTCGAGCGCCGTGAGCCGCCAGCCTTCGCGCGCCGCCCAATCCCTTACGCGCTCCGTCGCCTCGGGCGGGACCGCTGGAGAAATGGCGTGCACTATGGCGATATTGCCGGGGTCGATCCGATGAGCCAGCACCGCGAGCGTCATGCTGTCGACGCCGCCGCTGACCGCGATCGACGCCGGGCCGAGATCGCTCAAAATTGCTTCCAACCGTTGGCGTTTTTCGTCCATCAGCCTTCCTTGTCGCGCTCGACCTTGCGGCGCAGGGCTTCACGAGCGAGGCGGCCCGGCGTTGCGGCAAGGTCGTCCGCTTCCACCTTGACGCTCAGGCTGCTCGGCCGCTTGACGACCTTGAGCCTGACCTCGCGCTCGTCGACCCTTGTAACGCCGCTCTCGCGCGGCAGGATAATCCGGCTTTCGACGCGATGACGCAAACCGATCGTCGCCGTCTCTTCGAAACATTGGGCGGCGATATCGTCCAGCCCGGCGGGGTCGCCGAGCAGACGTATCGAGACCGCGAGGCGGCCCTTCTTGCCGAGGACCGGCGTCTGGACGATGTCGTAGACATCAGGCCTCGCCCGTAGCCGGTCGAGCGCCAAAGCGAGATCTTCTGCAGACTGGTCGTCGACTTCGAACTCAATGACGAGAACGCCATTGGTGATTGGCTTCTCTCCAACCTTCTCGAATCTTAGAAAACGGACGCAATTGCTGAGACCCGGCAGTATGCGCGCGCCAAAGCCGACGCCGGATCCCGTAAGGCGGCGCGGCGCATTCGTGCCGCCCGCATTTTGGACCAGGTTCCGCACAATCGCAGCGCCGGTCGGCGTCACGCGCTCGCCGCTGACGCCATCATCAACAAAGGGAAAGCCTTCGAGGAGGAGGGCGGTCGCCGGCGCAGGTATGGGCAAGAGGCCATGCGCTGTGCGAACGCGCCCGGCGCCCAGCGGAATCGCGCCGACGGTCCAATTCGTAGCGGCGCTCTCCTCAATCAGAAACGCGGCGCTGACGACATCTGCAATCGAATCCCAGGCGCCGACTTCATGAAATTGGACATCGTCGACCTCGCAGCCATGGATTTTCGCCTCCGCCTGCGCCAGCAATGAAAAGATCGCGAGCGCGCGGCGCCTGACGGCCGGATAGAGCGCTGAGGCGTCAAGCCCACGCCGGATGAGGCGCCAGTCGACATGCGCGTGGCCGTGGGCCTCTCCGTGCTCCGCCTCGCGATCTCGAACCAGGCGCGCTTGGCTTCGTTCGACGTGAAACCGCCGGCCAACGAAAGTCCCATCGCCGACGCTTTCTATTCTGCAGGAGACGCCTTCGAGCAAGGGTCCGCAAAGGCGCAAGTTCTCCTCGACGCGAGGCTCGAGGTGAGGCGCCAAGTCGACGAGCCCAGCGACGAACATATCGCCTGAGAGGCCGCCGATGAGATCAAGATGGATGTCCAAGTCCCTGTTCATCGAAAAGTCCACCAGCATAGACCTCTATCAGTCCAGGCGCCCGATGCGTTATAAGAATTGCCTCGGAGGTTTGAATGAGCGAGAGCAAAGACCGGACGATTGAGATCGCCTTTGGCCGGGGCGCCCTGCCCGTATCGCTGCCAGCCGCGGCCGACCCCACGATCATCCGCAAGTCGGCGCTGTCAAAACTGCCGAATGCGTCCGCGGCGCTTCACCAAGTCTTCGAGGCCCCGATCGGCGCAATGCCGCTCCGAGAGCTCGCCCGCGGCCGGAAGAGCGCCTGCATACTGATCTGCGACATCACCCGCCCCGTCCCCAATCGATTGTTCCTGCGTCCGATGATCGAAACTCTGACAGCGAACGGCATTCCCGCCGATCGGATCACAGTGCTGGTGGCAACAGGGCTGCACCGACCCAACGAGGGCGAGGAGCTTGCCGAACTCGTGGGCGATCCGTGGGTGCTCGAACATGTGCACGTCGTCAACCATTTCGCCCGCAATGACGCCGAGCACGTTGGCCTCGGACGAACCGCGACGCGCGGCACTCCGGTTTCTATCGACCGCCGCTTCATGGAGGCCGATCTGAAAATCGCGACAGGGCTCGTCGAGCCGCACTTCATGGCCGGCTGGTCGGGAGGCCGCAAAGTCGTCGCGCCGGGCGTCGCCGGTCAAGCAACCATTCGGACCTTTCACTCCGCGCGATTCATGGAGGATCCGTTAGCTATCCAGTGCAATCTGGCCGGCAACCCGTTGCATGAGGAGCAGCTCGAGATTGTCCGCATGATCGGCGAAATTTACGCTCTTAACGTCGTCATCGATGACGACCGTGACCTGGTTTTCGCGTCGTTCGGCGAAATCATCGCGAGCCACTTGGCGGCCGTCGACTTTGTCACGGAATCGACGCGGATCCGCGTTCCTCGTCGGTTCAAAACAATTGTCACCTCGTCGGCCGGCTACCCGCTCGATAAGACCTATTATCAGACGATCAAGGCCATGGTGACGCCAATCGACATCCTGGAGCCCGGCGGGACGATCATTGTCGCCTCAGCTTGCTCTGAAGGATTCGGCTCGCGCGAATTCCGGGACGCGCAGACGCGTCTGGTCGAGTTGGGCGGCGACCGCTTTCTCGCCACGCTCAACGCCAAGTCGCTCGCGGACATCGACGAATGGCAAACCGAGATGCAGTTGAAGACCATGCGCGTCGGACAGATCCAGCTTTACACGCCGGGCCTAGACCAGGAGGAAAAGCGCATCACCGCCGTCCAGATGGTCGATTCGGTGGAGGGGGCGATCGCCGACAGCCTGTCGCGCCACGGCGACCGCGCGGTCGCGATCATCCCGGAGGGCCCATACGTGATCCCCGTCTATCACCCGGCCTAGTTCAACCAAGTCATTTTATGATCGGAAGCTTGCTGCGGTCGATTGTCACGAAGACAGCAAAGATCAGCGCGGCGCCGAAAACGATTTGTTGCGCAAAGATGTTGACGCCGACGTAAGTCATGCCGATGCGGACGATCGAAACGATTAAGGCGCCGATCATTGTCCGGCCAATGCTTCCCACTCCGCCGGTGATCGCGGTGCCTCCGACGACAACTGCAGCGATGGCGGGGAGCAGAAGCTGATTGGCGAGGTCCGGGGAGCCGCTCGACAGGCGCGCCGCCAGGACGACGCCGGCAAGCGCGGCGAATGCGCCCGAGAGCCCAAACGCGATGATCTTATGCGGGTCGACCGAGATGCCCGCGGCGCGCGCGGCCGGCTCGCCGGCGCCGATCGCCGCGCTATAGCGTCCGAACCGAGTGTAGCGCTGCGCCAGCATGCCGCCGATCGCCACGACGATTGCGATCAAGATCACGTTCGGAACGCCGAAGAGCCACGCGCCTGAGATCCAAGCCGCCTGCTCGCGTCCCTCGTCGGTAAGGGAGACGGTGCGTCCGCCCTCCATCAAAAGCGACAACCCCGTCATGATGCCCGCGGTCGCGAGCGTCGCGACAAATGAGGGAATGCGCAGTTTCACATGAACGAATCCGCTCCCGAGGCCCATCGCAAGGCCGACAAGAATCGTGATCGGGAACGCGGCGTAGCCGACCCGAGGCAGGAGCTCCGCCACGACCATGCTGGCGAAGGACGCCGCGGCCTGCACCGAAAGGTCGATCCCGCCCAGCATGATGACGAAGGTCAGGCCCGCCGCAAGGATGAAGAGCACGGACGCGTCGGCGAGCACGACGGACGCTGTCGTGAGGCTTGCAAAGCCCGGTTCCGCAATATTCACGCCGACGGTGAGCAGGACGAGCAGAATGAGGGGCGTGTAGGGGCGAATGCGTTCGGCAAGGCCGACGTGGACGCCCTCGGTCGCAGCGAAACTGGTCACAGGCTCTTCCCCGCCGTCCTCACCGATCCACGGGCGCTCACACCATATGCTCCAGCAGCGCGACTTGCGCCGGCTTCGCATATGGCGGCGCGTCGAAGCGAGCGGTGATCTCGCCGTCGCGCATGACGAGAATGGTGTGGCAAAGCCCGATCGTCTCCTCCAATGTGTCCGAGGTCAGCACGATCGCGACGCCTTCAGCCGACAGGTTGCGGATCATGTCATAGACCTCTTCCTTGGCGCCGACATCGAGGCCGCGTGTCGGATGGTCGAGAATCAAGATATGCGAATGCGCGGTCAGCCATCGTGCGATGACGATCTTCTGCTGGTTGCCGCCGCTGAGGTTCCGGCAGACCTGCATGGCGCTCGGGGTCTTGATGCGAAGCCTGCGGATCCATTCTTCCGCGATCGACCGCTCGCGGCCATGATCGATAAAGCCATGGCGCATAGCCGCGTCGAGTCTCGCCAGCGTGATGTTGGCGGCGACGGAAATATCCATCACCAGTCCTTCACTCCGCCGTTCGCGTGGAATGTAGCCAACGCCCGCTGCGACAGCTTGCGTGGGCGTTCGCAAGCTCGCCGGGCGTCCGTCGATATGCAAGGCGCCGGAGGTCTGCGGCAGGAAGCCGAACAGGGTCCGGGTCAATTCCTCGCGGCCGGAGCCAATGACGCCCGCGACGCCTAAGACTTCGCCGCGTCGAAGCGCGAAATTCACATTGCGGTAGGCGCCTTGAACGCCGAGCCCGCGCGCTTCCAGAACAACCTCGTCCCCGGGGGGGTTTTGGCGCGCCTCGCGGTAATATTCCGCGTCGAGGTCGCGGCCGACCATCATCGCGTGGAGCACTGGAACGCTGGTCGCCCCTGCAGGCCTCTCGGCGACGATCTCGCCATCCTTCATCACGTAGATGCGGTCGCTGATCTCGAGGACCTCGTCCAGCCGGTGGGAGACGAAAACGAAGCTCGCTCGCGATTTCAAGCTCCTGATCCGGTCGAAGAGGATCTTGATGTCCTTGGATTCGAGCACCGAAGTCGGCTCATCGAGCAGGATCGTCAGCGGAGCATGGGTGCGCTCTTCCAGCGATAGCGCCTTGGCGAGTTCGACCATCTGGCGCGCAGCGAAGCTGAGCTCACCTGCCTTTCGGCTTGGATCGATGTCGAGTTCGACTTTGGCGAGCCGATCCCGGGCGGCCTCGATCATCCGACGGCGGGAGACGACACCGAGCCGCGTGAAGGGCCGCTCATGCGCGAGATGGAGATTGTCCGCGACCGACATATTGAGGAGCAGAGACTGCTCCTGAAATACCATCGCAATGCCGTAGCGGTTGGCTTGCGCGGCGTCGCGCAGCACGACCGGCGATCCGTCGACGGAAATCGTACCCGTATCAGGCTTTACTCCGCCGGAAAGAATTCGCATGAGGGTGGACTTGCCGGCGCCGTTCTCGCCGATCAGCCCAACGACCTCATGCGCGCCAACGACCATCGTCGCATTGCGCAAAGCCTTGACCGGACCGAAGCTCTTGTTGACGCCTTCAACTTTCAGCACGAGCTCACCTATTTGATGATGAAAGAGCCGCTGCGGCGGATCGACAGCGCGACCGCGGCGATGATCATCAGCCCCTGCACGGTCTCGTGGATGTACGGCGAGATCCCTAAAAGAACCATGCCGTTCGCAAGCACCGCGACGATCATGACGCCGACCAGAGAATTGGCGACGCCGCCCCATCCGCCGGTGAGCGCGGTGCCCCCTACGACAACGGCGGTGACCGTCATGAACAGTCGGCCGTCCGCGATCGTCGTGTTGGCTTGGCCCAGTTGCGCCGCCGCGAGCACTGCGGCGACCCCTGTGAAGAAGCCCGCCAGCGTGAAGGCGAGAATACGCGTCCGCTTGACGGGAACGCCGGAGAGAATCGCAATGTCTTCCCCACCGCCGATCGCATAGATATAGCGCCCGAACCGCGTCCGGCGCTCGAGAAACAAGGCCAAAAGAAACATCGCGGCGGCGATCCAGACCGCGAGCGGAAAAGCGAGGACCTTCTGAAAGGCAATGGATCGAATGCCGTGATCGAGAACACGCACCGCGGAGCCGCCAAGCGCCACCGTGCCGATGCCGAGCCCCACGAACCATAAGCCCAGCGTCGCCATGAAGGAAGGGATGCGCAGGACGACATGCACCAAGCCGTTGAGCAGGCCAAGTCCGGTGCACGCCACGATCGCCAGCAGCGGTCCCCACCAGCCGAAGTCGTGGTCGTTGCTGTCGTTCGCGCAAAGCAGGGCCACGATCATCGCGCCGACGCACAGCACACCCTCGACGGAAAGATCGATGCTTCCCATCAAGATGATGAAGGTCGCTCCCATCGCAAGGATCAGCGGGATGGCGGCGGAATTCGCCAAACCCCAGACGAGATTGCGAAAGGTGAAGAAGCTTGGATTGAGCAGGCCGAGGATGAGACAAAGGCCGATCAGGACGATCAGCGGCCCAAATTCTGCGAGCCGGCCTCCGCCGAACGAACGCTGAAGAAAGGCCCGACCCCGCTGAGCTCTGCTCCGCTCCGAAGCGGGTTCGGCCCCCCTAGGCGTCGATTGAAAAGCCGGCGCCATTTTCCTCGATCCGTTATGATCCTCACCCGTAGACGATCGGGCTCGCGACTCGGCTCCACAAATCGGACCAATCAATCTGCGGATGCGACTGAACCTGGGTCTTGATGTACTCGTCGACGTTATCTCGAGTGATCTTGATGGTCTTCGCGTTGAATTCCCGATGCAGTTTCGGCTCTTTCGAGGGATCAAATTTGCCCTGGTGAGCCTCGAGGCCCATCGAGAGCCCGATGCCGCCCTGCCAATAGGGATCGGACGTCACCGTGCAGACGAACTCACCCGCCTTGACGGCCTCGACCGCCGCTTTGATCCCGTCAATGCCGACAACGGGAATTTTGCCCGCGAGACCCTGAGCGCGCAACGCCTCGAGCGCGCCCGTCCCCATATCGTCGTTGGCCGCCCACACGCCCTTGATCTTGTCTCCGAAGCGCGTGAGCCAGGACGCGGTGATGTCGAAGGCCTTTTGCGACTGCCAATCGCCAGTCTGGAAGTCAAGAAGCTCGACCTTGGGGTGCTTCTTCAAGGTCTCCATCATGCCCTTGCGGCGATCGATGGCCGCGGAGTTGGAGATCATTCCGCCGACAGCGACGAAACCGCCTTCATCACCCATCGCCTTGAAGAGCTCCTCGGTGATGTAGCCGCCGTTGGTCACTCCGTCGAACTCGACGTGAGAGATGTAATAGGGATCGAAGTCCCATGGGTGAAGGTCGGCCGGCTTGTTCCACCAGCTCACGACATAGACCTTGGCCTTGAAACAGGCTTCGACGATCGGCCGGGCGTCAGGCGTGTTGTTCGGATCGACGTTCAGCACCATGTTGCCGTTGGTCTTGGCGATCATGGCGCGAATGTCGGAAATGCCCTTCTCGCTATTGGCCTCGGTGACGAGGACCGTGCCGGGAAGCCCGACCTGCTTGGCGAAAGCGTCAGCGCCGACCTTCCATACGGCGTGATAGGGATTGGAGAGCGAGCGGATCGACGTCACCAGCGCCGGCTGCCCGGCGTCGGCGCGCGCCGCAAACGGATAGCTGGAGGCGAGCGCGCCAGCGCCGAACCCGGCGACGGACTGCAACATCTGCCGGCGATTGATCCCCTGATGGGCGTCGCTTTTGGTCATCGCGAGAAAATCCTCCCTAAGATACGGTCGACCTTGTCGGTCACTCGTTGATCGGAGCCTCCTGCCGTACGAGGCGGGCTCAAGCTCGACCACGCTGGCGTCGAAGGCGGAAAGTTGTATGATAACCCTTCAACATGGCGACCTTACCAAGATGCAATGGAAGCGACAAGGGAGCGGGCGAAAAAGATGGATGACCTCCGCCAGGCGATCCCGAGCCTTGTCCGGTCGCGGCCCGGCCTCGCCGCCGCCTCCCCGGAATTTGACTGATGAATATACGGTCTCCTTCACGCGCTGAAGCGATTGCCGCGCTCGATGCAGTCTTGGCCGGAGGTGGTCTTCTGACGGCGGACGAGGACCTCGCCCGTTTCAGCCGGGATTGGTCGGGCGATCATTATGGCCGGCCGTTGGCGGTTGCGCGTCCGCGCTCCGCTCAGGAGACCGCGGCCGTCATGCGGCTCTGCAGCGAACGCCGGATTCCCGTGGTCCCGCAAGGCGGCCTTACCGGTCTCGTCGGCGCCGCGGTGGCGGCTCCCGGCGGCGGAGAGCTCGTCATCAGCCTCGACCGGCTCGACGCGGTGCGCATGGTCGATCCGATCGATTTTGCCATGATCGTCGAAGCCGGATGCATTCTCGAGAACGCCAAGAAGGCGGCGGAGGAAAAAGACTGCCTGCTCCCGATCACCTTCGGCGCGCAGGGCAGCGCCCACATCGGCGGCACTATCGCCACCAACGCAGGCGGGATCAACGTGCTGCGCTACGGCATGACGCGAGATCTCGTTCTGGGCCTCGAGGTTGTGCTCAGCGACGGGCGCATCTGGAACGGCCTCAATGTACTCCGCAAAGACAATCGCGGCTACGATCTCAAGCAGCTTTTCATTGGCAGCGAAGGAACGCTGGGCGTCGTGACCGCTGCGGCGTTGAAGCTTTTCCCGAAGCCCGCTCAGGTCGAGACCGCCCTCATCGCGCTTCGCTCTGTGGCTGACGCGATGGCGCTCTACGCCCGGGCGCGCCGGAGCTGCGGCGATCTCGTCACAGCCTTCGAACTCATCCTTCGAGACGGGCTCGAGGTCGCGATTCGTGCGCGCGACGACATGCCGGATCCGCTCGAACGGGCCTATCCGGCTTATGTTTTGGTGGAGCTCGCCTCCAGCGCGCCGATCGATCTTCGCGCATTGATCGAGACGTTCTTGGGCGATGCACAGGATCTGGTCGCCGATGGCGCCATCGCTCAGAGCCGCGCGCAGTCCGAGCGCTTCTGGCTCTATCGCGAGGCGATGGTCGAGGCGCAAGGACGCGGCGGTCGCTATTTGCGTACAGACGTTTCCGTCCCGATCTCGAAACTCGCCGTCTTCATCGATGAGGCCCTGCACAATCTGAAGCAACGCTATCCTGAGGCCTTGGCGCTCGCCTACGGGCACGTCGGGGACGGCAATGTCCATCTCAACGTCATTCCGCCCGTCGGCGCAACGCCCGACTCGATGACTCACCTGTTCGAGGGCGCAGAGGAGACGATTTTCGATGTGGTCGATCGTCTTCACGGCAGCATCAGCGCAGAGCATGGGATCGGGCGAGTGAAGCAGAAGGCTTTTTTGAGCCGAACCGAGGACGTGGCTCTCGATCTTGCGTTCGCGCTCAAACGCGCGCTCGATCCGCTCGGGCTGTTGAGCCCCGGTCGAATCCTGCCCGCGCCTCCAGATCCGGAGACATGAGCGATGGCGTTGAAGCTCGGCAAGGTCGACCGAGGCCCTAACCTGCCGGCTCTCGTCGCGAGTTCAATCTCGCGCGAGATCGCGCAAGGAAGGTTGCGGTCGGGGGACAGGCTCCCAACCGAACAGGCCCTCGCGACCACTTTCGGCGTCAGCCGGAATGTCGTGCGAGAGGCCATCGCCAAGCTGCGCTCGGAGGGACGCGTCTGGTCGCAGCAAGGTCGCGGCGCCTTCGTCGCCGATACGGCCAATCCGACTGTGCTCTCGATCGATCGTGACGCGCTGCAAAAGGGTGACGCCTTCAAGAGCTTGTTCGAGCTTCGTGGGATTCTCGAGGTTCACGCTGCTGCGCTCGCGGCCCGTCGCCGATCGAAGGACGATCTTGTCCGCATGCAAGAGGCGCTCGCCAGCATGACGGCTTCGCCCTATGGCAGCGTTCAATGGCTGAAGAAGGACCTCGAGTTCCATATTGCGATCGCGCGCGCGACCGGCAACGCTTATATCGTCCAGTTCATCGGATTTGTTTCAGAGAAAGTGCGCGACAGCATCCTCGTGGCGGGCGCCAGCCACGCCTCGGACGAAATGGCTCGCGCCACCCTCGTCGAGCACGAGAGGATTCGCGTCGCCGTGAAGGCCGGCGACCCCGCCGCAGCGCAAGAGGCGATGCGCGTCCATCTTGACAATGCTGCGGCTCGCGTCGGCGCCCAATCCAACAGCCGCGAGGCGGCGCCGAAATTGTTGGGACGCCGCAAGCGAAGCCAGAAGGCGGCTTCGGTCCTCTCGGCGCTCTGACCGGCACCGTTGAGTTCGCCAGCGTGGCCGATGGAAGCCGAGGCGGCGGGCTATGGGAGCGGATGGATTTAGTTTTGGGCGCGAGCGGCCTGTGGGCTTCGCCAGCGCCCGCTCGATCGAGCGCCGAGCTTTCCGGGCCGCTGGGGCCGGGCGGCCAACGGCTTGGGCGCAGCGCCGGCGCTCCAACGAGACTGTTAAGCCAAGACGGCTTTGGACCGTGCCCCGCTATAACCGGCAAAGGCGAGGACCACGAAGCCGATCAGCGACATCACCCAAGTGGAGGGTTCCGGGATGTTAGATATCGCAATGCCCGCAGGAAGGCCCTCGCCCGCAGGAAAACCCGGCACCGGGATCAGCGCAGCGTTCACCGTCGCCCCGGAAGTGGTGTATTCGCCGATCGAGGGAACGTTAGGCGCTGCGTTCGTGACAAACAGATCCGAGCCCAACACAGCGACGCCGTTTGGGTCGAACAGCCCCGAGATTAGCGCGAGGTTCACCGTCGCCCCGGAGCTGGTGTATTCGGCGACCGTGCCAGTCCCGCCGATCGTGACGAACAGATCGGAGCCCGACACCGCAATGTCCGTTGGCTCGCTTAGCCCCTGCGTGATCAGCGCGGCGTTCACCGTCGCCCCGGAGGTAGTGTATTCGCCGACGGCGCTGAACAGGGAAGTGTCAACGACGAATAGATCGGAGCCCGACACGGCAATGCCGAAGGGGAAGCCTAGCCCCGAGATCAGTGCGGCATTCACCATCGCCCCGGAGGTGGTGTATTCGCCGATCGTGCCACTCCCCTCGTTCGTGACGAACAGATCGGAACCCGACACCGCAATGCCGAATGGGAACTTCAGCCCGGAGATCAGCACGGCGTTCACCGTCGCCCCGGAGGTACTGTATTCACCGATCGTGCCGGCCGCTGAGTTCGCGACGAACAGATCGGAGCCAGACACCGCGATGCCGAACGGCTCGTCCAGCCCCGAGATCAGCGCCGCGTTTACCGTCGCCCCGGAAGTGGTGTATTCCCCGACGGTGCCATTCTCTACGTCCGTTGCAAAGATTGTGTCTCCTGCACGTGCTGCGCTGAGGGAGAGGGATCCGAGCAGGCCGGCAAAAAGGCCGGACGCAATGACCTTGGGCTGAACAAAAGACTTCATTGTTCTCCTCCACGGGACGCGCTCACGCAATTTACCTAGCACATTATGCAATCGTAATCGAAAAGTGTTGAGACACCGAAATATTCTCTTGCCGCCCGCCGCCTATGGGCTTCGCCACCAGCAAGCCTGTCGAACCCCGGCCATGCGCCACCCGTCAGGAGCCTCGCCCCAAAGCCGTCGCGCAGCGCCCCGCGAGGCGCGCCTTCGCCGGCGTCCGACCCTCTCCGCCCACGGCTCGACGCCAAGCGGGTCAGCGGCCTCGCCTATGGGCCGATGCGGGGTCGCGTCAATCTTTGGTCAGGCCCAGCCGCCCCATTGCCTTCCCGATATGCCGTCGCATGCTTTCGCGGGCGCCTTCGCTATCCTTGGCTTTGATGGCTTCGTAAATGGCGCCGTGCTCTTCCTTGTTGATCCGCCCGCGCGCGGCGGCGTCCACGCGTTCATTCGCCTTGGCGATGCTCGCTCGGACATGCTCGGAGATGAAATTGACAAAGATCGCCACGTACACGTTGTCGCTGGCGCGCGCGATCGCGCGATGGAACTCGAGATCCGCCTCGACCGCTTGGGGCGTCCCCTGACTGTCGTAAAGCCGCTGCAGCGCTGCTCCGATCTCGGTCAGATGCTTGCGTCCACGGCGGGCGGCGGCAAGGCCCGCCGCTTCAACCTCGAGGATCGAGCGCAACTCGAAGAGGTTGGTGAAAAGCGAGCGGTCGCGCAGGATCTCCGCATCGAGCCTGAGCGCAGAGTTCGCCTGGCTTCCCAGAACGAACACCCCGGACCCCTGGCGCGGCTCGACCGCCCCCTCAAACCTCAGCCGCGCGATCGCCTCGCGCACGACATTGCGGCTGACGCCGAAGGTTTCCGCGAGCTCGCGCTCGGTCGGCAGCCGGTCGCCGACGTGAAATCGTCCCGCGAGGATCTCGTCCGAGATCATGCGCGCGACCTGTGCGGGGAGGTTCAGGGCGCGGCCAAGCGTCTTGATCGCGAGGCCCTCGGCTGCCTTGCGGCGCGGCCGGCCGGTCGTTCGCGCAACCGTCATGAAACGGACCGCGCCGCGCCAGGCGGACGCGGCCTCCCCTGACGGTTGCCGAGATAGGTCTCGCGCACGAGGTCGAGGCTGCGCAGCTCCTCGATCGCGCCGGCGGCGACGATCCGGCCGTTCTGCATGACGTAGCCGCGATCGGCGACAGCAAGCGCCAGGCTTGCATTCTGCTCCACGAGCAGCACCGCCGCGCCGAACTTGTCGCGCACCGAGAGAATGATTGAGCGCACTTCGTGGACGATGATCGGCGCAAGTCCGAGCGACGGCTCATCCAGAATCAGGATCTTCGGCTTCGCCATCAGACCGCGCGCAATCGCCAGCATCTGCTGCTGTCCGCCGCTCAAGGCGGAACCTTTCGCATCCCGCTTCTGGGTCAGAATAGGAAAGAACGATTCCATTGCAACGATATCTCTCTCGACGCCCTCCGAATCGGTGCGAGAGTAGCCCGCTGTTCCTGAGGCTTGGTCCGAGGGCTTGGACGACGTAATCTCACCGTGACTGACTAACTGACCAGCAGGAGCGGATGGGGCGCGTGACGGGACCAGCCGGCCTCGCTGACCATCATGTCGAGACCCAGCGTCGCGAGATCGTCGGCGTAGGCGTCGACGTCCGGGTCTTTCGCTTCGTACAAGACCTTGTCATAAGTTTCGCATTCATCGCAGGTCTCAGCGCGCGCGAGACCGGAATCGCCTTCAAGGCCGCGGAGCGAGAGCGTGCGCGAGCCGCCACAGACAATGCAGATGGCGCGAGTGTGATGCCAGGCGGTCGAGCAGAGCGAGCAATAAAGATAGCGCGCGCCCGGGTTTTGGCCGGAAGCGGTGATCATGCTTGCTGAGGAAGTCGAGCCGCAGCAGGGGCAGAGATCGCGGCGTTCCAAAAGTCTGAGGTCGCCGGCGCGCAGCGTTGCGGCGAGCCCGGTGAAATAGACCTGCAACGCAGCCGCGATCCAGAAAACCGGACCCGCGTCGGCGGGATCGACGCCGCCCCGCAAGAAGGCGTCGGCGAGCCTCTCCGTCTCCATGGCGTCGCGTCTGCGCAGTTCGGCGATCGTCGCCGCCGCCGAAGGCGGGACCATCGTGGCGTCGAAGCTTTCGAGCATCACCGCAAGACCCTTCCGCCAGGCCGCCTCGCGGCGATGGCCGTCGGCCGCGAAAGGCGGAAGGCGCGCCGCAACCGCCTGAGCGACGGCGGTTTCGTCGAGGGCGCGAACCGGGGCCATGTTCGTCGCCGCGGCTCCTTGCGCGCGCGACGCCTCAGCCATGAAGGCAAGCCAGCCTTCCGCCGCATGGCCCTCCGCGAGCCGTTCGAGCCGCTCCGCCGTGCGGGAAAAGCGCACGCCCGGATTCGGAAGGACGATCGGCTCCGGGGCCTTCACCCCGCCGGTCGCGTTGCCGATCCATGAGCCTTTCGGCGCGCTCTCGCCCTGCCTCATGGGCAACGAGCCGCGCTAGCGACCAGGCCCTCATCCGTCGCGCCATAGCCCGTCCAAAGGACGGGCGTCCTTCGGTCGCCCCGAGGGAGAAGGGGAGGCGCGGCGGCTTCTCCCCTCTCCCTCGGGGAGAGGGGTCGGGGGTGAGGGTGGCGCGCGGTCTCGCCCGGCCTCATGAGCGCTCGGGCGCACGCCGCGGACGAGGTCCGGGCGAACCGGTCCCGACAAGGCTTCGGAACCACTTGCGGTGATGGCGCCAGGCCCAGCCCGGGGTGACCCAGCCTTGCGTCATGCCCCGCACCGAGCCGCGCACCCAGAGCGCGGCGTAGACATGAGTGATCCAGATGATGATCGCCGCGATCGCCGCGTAGCTGTGAATGAGCGCCGCGGTTCGCTGCGTCTCGATGCTGGTCGCTCGGCCAAAATAATATTCCCAGATCGCAAGGCCGGTGAGGAAGAGCACGGGCACGAGCAGCGCCATCGCCCAGAAGACGAATTTCTGCCCGGCGTTGAACCGCCCCAGCTCCGGAACGCCCTCCTCCTCGTTGCGGAGCACGCGGCCAAAGGCGCGCATCCAGGCGATGTCGTCGCGATTCCATAAATTGTCGCGCCAGAACTGCACGATGAGGCCGGCGTAGCTTACGAGCAGCACGCAGCCGATCCAGGGGTGGATGGCCCGCGCCCATTGCCCGCTGCCGAACAGGGCGGAGAGAAAGAACAACAGCGGATGGAACATCGCCAAGCCCGACAGCATCAGCAGGACGAAACATGCGGCGGTGATCCAGTGGTTGATCCGCGCCGCCGTCGTATTTCGAATGAGGGTCCCGGGCGGATAGCTCATGTCGCGCGTCCCCTGGTTTCGCCGGCCTGCTCGCGGATGAGATTCGCCGCCGCGATGTCGTCCTCGGGTTGCACCTCGTTCGGCCCCGCCGTGATCCAGTGGAAGAATCCCGCAACCGCGGCGAGCGCGACGCCTGCGACTGCGAGCGGCTTCAGCACGCCCTTCCAGATTTCAACGAGCGGGCTGATCCTCGGATGGTCCGGCAGGCCCGCGTAGATCGAGGGGCGGTCGGCGTGATGCAGCACATACATCACATGCGTGCCGCTGACGCCCGGAGGATCGTAGAGCCCTGCGTTTTCAAAGCCGCGCGACTTGAGATCGATGACGCGCTCGCCCGCCCAATGCGTCATGTCCGTCTTCGAGCCGAACATGATCGCGCCAGTCGGACAGGCCTTCACGCAGGCCGGCTCACGGCCAACGGTCACCCGGTCGGAGCAGAGCGTGCATTTGTAGGATTTGTGGTCGACCTTGCTGACACGCGGAATGTTGAACGGGCAGCCCTTGATGCAATAGCCGCAGCCGATGCAGTTCTCGCTGATGAAGTCGACGATGCCGTTGGCGTATTGCACGATCGCGCCGGGCGCGGGGCAGGCCTTGAGGCAGCCCGGATCCTCGCAATGCATGCAGCCGTCCTTGCGGATCAGCCATTCGAGATTGCCCTGATCGTTCTCCCATTCGGTGAAGCGCATCAGCGTCCAGGTGTTCGGGTCGAGGTCGAGGGGATTGTCGTAGGTGCCCTCGAAATGGCCGATTTCGCCGCGCAGGTCGTTCCATTCCATGCAGGCGGCCTGACACGCCTTGCAGCCGATGCACCTAGTGACGTCGATAAGCTTGGCGACCTCCTGCTCGTGCCTGCGGACCGAAGGCGGCGTGATGGTCGTGGCCGAGATGCGGATGAAGTTCTGCGACTGCAGATCGGACATGGGAGGACCCTTTACGCCACGGGCGCCGCAACTTTCTCGAGATTGACCAGAAACGCCTTGAACTCGGGCGTCTGCGTGTTGGCGTCGCCGACTGACGGCGTCAGCGCGTTCGCGGCGTAGCCCTTGAGTGTCTGGCCAGTGAAGCCCCAATGCAGCGGCACGCCGATCACATGCGTCGGCTTGCCGTCGACGGTCATCGGCTTGATGCGCTTGGTCACGTAGGCCTTACAGACGACCGCGCCGCGCTTCGACGCGACGCGCACCCAGCCGCCCTGCTCGATGCCTTTCTCCTTGGCCAAAGCCTCTCCGATCTCGACGAATTGCTCCGGCTGGAGAATCGCGTTGATCAGCGCGTGCTTGGTCCAGAAGTGGAAGTGCTCGGTCAGACGATACGTGGTGCCGACATAAGGGAACTCGGCCGGCGTCCCGAAGGCCGCCCGATCGTCTGCGAACACGCGGGCCACCGGATTGCTGCGCACCATGGGATGCAGCACGTTCTCCGACGGCAACTCCAGCGGCTCGTAATGCTCGGGGAATGGCCCTTCAACCATCTGGTCGAGCGCGAAAAGGCGCCCTAAGCCTTCCGCCTGCATGATGAAGGGGCCGACTCCAGTGTTTGGCGGCGTTGTCGGCGCAAAGTCCGGCACGTCGACGCCGACCCATTTCGCGCCATTCCATTCGATGATCGGCTTCGCCGGATTCCAGGCCTTGCCGTTCAGGTCTGCGCTCGCCCGGTTATAGAGAATGCGCCGGTTCGCCGGCCAAGCCCAGGCCCAGCCCGGCGCGATGCCCTGCTCGCGCGGGTCGCTCGCGTCGCGACGCGCCATCTGGTTGCCCTTCTCGGTGTAGCACCCGGAGAAGATCCAGCAGCCTGACGCAGTCGAGCCGTCGTCTGTCAATTGCGCGAAGCCGTTCAACAACTCGCCGGCGCGCGCAGTGACCTGACCGTTATTGTCCTTGAGATCCTTGAGAGCGCGGCCGTTCATCTCCTTCGCCACGTCCTCAGGATCGGGATCTACGGGATTGACGTAATTCCAGGTCAGATTGATGAGCGGGTCCGGAAGCGCGCCGCCGTCCTTGCGATACATCTCACGCAGCCGGTGGAAGAGGCCGGACATGATCCAGATGTCGGATTGCGCTTGCCCCGGCGGGGGGGCGGCCTTCCAGTGCCATTGCAGCCATCGCGCCGAGTTGACGAGCGCGCCATTCTCTTCAGCGAAGCAGGTGGTGGGAAGTTGGAACACCTCCGTCTGGATCGAGGCCGGATCGGAGGGATTGTACGGACCGAAATTCTCCCAGAAGCGCGACGTCTCCGTGTCGAGCGGGTCCATCACGACGAGGTATTTGAGTTTGCTGAGACCACGGCGGATCTTGCCCTGATCGGGGAAGGCCTGCATCGGGTTGAAGCCCTGACAAATGTAGCCATTCATCTCGCCGTTCGCCATCATTTCGAAGGCCTTGATGATGTCGTAGAGCGGAATGTCGAGCTTGGGCAGCCAATCGTAGGCCCAGCTGTTGTCGGCGCGCGCGGCGTCGCCGAACATCGCCTTCTGGAAGCTGACGAAGAACTTCCTGTAGTTCTGCCAGTAGCTGACCTGACCCGGACGCAGCGGCTTATATTGGCGCGTCTTCATGTAGTCGTCGAACGTCGCTTCCTTGTCCTTCGGCAGGGTTAGGTAGCCGGGGATGAGGTTTGACAGGAGGCCGATGTCAGTGAGGCCTTGGATGTTGGAATGGCCGCGCAGCGCATTCATGCCCCCACCCGCCACGCCGATATTGCCGAGCAAGAGCTGCACCATCGCCATCGTGCGGATGTTCTGGGAGCCGACCGAATGCTGGGTCCAGCCGAGCGCGAACAGGCTCGTCAGCGCCTTGTCCGGCGCAGAGCACGAGGCGAACAGGTCGCAGATCTGCAGGAATTTCTCCGGCGGCGTGCCGCAAATGCGCGACACCATCTGCGGCGTGTAGCGGTCGACGTGTTTGCGCAAGAGATTGATGACGCAATGCGGATTCTGCCACGTGTCGTCGACCTTGGCGAAGCCCTGATCGTCCTTCTCGTAGTCCCAACTCGACTTGTCGTACGCGCGCCTGTCCTCATCGTATCCGGTGAAGAGCCCATCCTCGAAGCCGAAGCCATCTTTCACGATGAGGCTGGCGTTGGTATAGGCGCGGACGTACTCGTGCTGAATATGATCCTTTTCCAGCAAATGCCGGATGACGCCGCTCAAGAAGGCGATGTCCGTGCCGGGACGGATCGGCGCATAGACGTCCGCGACCGAGGCGGTGCGGGTGAAGCGCGGGTCGATAACGACCAGCTTCGCGCCGTTCTCGATCTTCGCTTCGATAACCCATTTGAAGCCGCACGGATGGGCCTCGGCGGCATTGCCGCCCATGACCACAACGACGTTGGCGTTCTTGATGTCCTGCCAGGTGTTGGTCATCGCGCCACGACCGAATGATGGGGCCAAACTGGCCACCGTCGGTCCGTGTCAGACGCGCGCCTGGTTGTCGAACACCACCATGCCGAGAGCGCGAGTAATCTTCCAGGTGATGAAGGCTGTCTCGTTGGACGACGCTGAAGCCGCCAGCATGCCGGTCGAGAGCCAGCGGTTGACCGTCGTCCCGTCCTTATTCTTGGCGATGAAGTTCTTGTCCCTATCTTCCTTCATCAGCTTCGCGATGCGGTCGAGCGCGAAGTCCCATGAGACTTCCTTGAACTCGTTTGCGCCTGGCGCGCGGTATTTGGGAACCTTGAGGCGGCCGGGCGAATGGACGATGTCCAAGAGCGCCGATCCCTTCGGGCAGAGCGTGCCGCGATTGACGGGATGATCCGGATCGCCCTCGATGTGTATGATGTCGGACACTGCATTCTTGGCCCGATCGCCGAGGGTGTAGATCAGGATGCCGCAGGCGACTGAGCAATAGGTGCAGGTGTTGCGCGTCTCGCTGGCCGCGGTCAGCTTGAACGGCCGCACCGATCCGGCCAGAGCTTCCCCCGCGCCGCCGAAGCCAAGAGCGCCCAGGCTCGATGCCGCAAGTCCGGCAGCGGTAATCTTTATGAAACCGCGACGACTGAGTTGCATGAGACTCTCCCGGCGTTGCGGCGCACGGCTCGCGCGACAGGTAACCCGCGGGCGCACGGCGATTGATCCATAGCGTAGCGACAAACGTCGGCCCTGTGAAGACAGCGAAGGCGCTCTATCCCAATGGACAGATCGAAACATCGCGGCGCTTCGCAACTGAATTCCACACTTTGTCGACCTTTACCGGAAGTTGCGTTCAGGCCGGCACGATCGGCGCCTTGGTCTTTCTCAGCGCGTCCATGAACTGCTGGTTCAACTCGAGATGCACCTTGACGAGTTCGGGCGGCGTCAATGCCAGCCACTGGTTGAGCGACAGGTCAGCGTAGTAGCTGCTTTTGAACATCTCCAGGAAGCGCAAAGGTTTGGAGCCGGTGTTTTCGATATAATGGCCCATGGCGAACGGGACATAGCCGACATCTCCGCCGCCGAAATCAAACGTCCTCGCTTGGCCGGCCGACGCGAACACGCCCATACGCGCCTGGCCTTCGATGTAATATTGCCATTCATCGGTGTTGGGGTGCCAATGCAGCTCACGCATTCCTCCAGGCTCGACCTCGACGAGGGCGGCAGCGATTTTTTTGGAGGCGTGAAATACGCTCGAATCGGCGATTCGCACGGTTCCGCTCTTGGTGCGGATCGGCTCCTGCGCGAGCAAGTGATGGCTGAAGGTTTCGGGAACCGGCTCGGCGCCCATGAGTTTATCCGGGCCGAGCGGACCGGGGACCGGCGCTTTGAAGATGTAAAGCTTGCTCGGGTCGGGCGTGTGTCCGAACAGATCCGCCGGCACGCCGAAATTCTTGCTGAGAACGTCGGAGGGTGTGTGCTTGAACCAGTCGCTGAGCAAGAACGTATCGTCCTCGTCGAAGTCGCCATCGTCGAATACGAGGAGAAACTCGCACCCGTCCGGACCAAGGCCTTGGATTGAATGGGGAATGCCGCCGGCAAAATACCAAAGATCCCCGACACCCACGTCGTCGATGAAGTTGCGGCCGTGCGGGTCGATCGCCGTGATGCGAGCCGTTCCGTAAAGCATGTAGGCCCATTCCGCCTGCTTGTGCCAATGAAGCTCGCGGACGCCGCCGGCATTCAGCCGCATGTTCACGCCGGCGATCGTTTTCGAAACGCCAAGCTCGCGCGCGGTGACCTGACGCGTCCAGCCGCCGCTGGACTGCCGGATATGCGCGTCGGCGAAGGAAAACCTCAGATTGGGCAGGGTTCCGGAATCGGTCGCGGGCGGATTGACGAGGTCTGGGTTCTGGGCCTCGCGCGCTACGTTGCCTGGGACGGGATCTGTGCCGCCGACGCCGGGCGCGCGGCTTGGCTCGGGAATCTGCTCGGCGGCGTTGGCGGCCGTTGCGCCGAGCAACGCGCCTGCGCCCACGGCTGCGCCAGCCAAAAGATCGCGTCGGGTTGCGGCGTTCATCATCTTCCTCCGCTTTGATTGGTCGCTGGGCGTTTCATAATCATACTGCGCTGCCAGAATAGCTAACAGCCTATCATCGTTCCACAGTGGCGAGCGATCCCTTGAGGATGTCACGCTTTCGTGAGTCGCGTGGACGATCGGCGCATTCGCAGGCGATCTCAGTGTGAATCAGATGCGCGCCGCTATTCGCGGGGCAAGCCGGGAATTGGAGCCATCAGGATGCGTTGCCTCACGGCTTCCCGAAGGTTTCGTCGAAGGCGTAGCCGGTTCCGCGGACGGTTCGGATGGGGTCGCGTTCGCGGCCGCGTGACAGGGCCTTGCGCAGGCGCCCGACATGGACGTCGACCGTGCGCTCGTCGATCTCCGCCGCCTGGCCCCACACGCCATCGAGCAATTGCGCGCGCGAGAACACCCGCCCCGGCTTCTCCAGGAGATATTCGAGCAACCTGAACTCGGTGGGACCTAAATGGATGTCGCGCGCGCCGCGCCTCACCCGCCGCGTCTCCCGGTCGAGATCGAGATCGCCGGCATAGAGACGCTCGGCGATCCGCTCGGGCCGGCTGCGCCTTAAAAGCGCGCGCACCCGCGCCATGAGCTCGGGCACCGAAAAGGGTTTTACGACATAATCGTCGGCGCCGACGGAGAGACCGCGGACACGTTCAGCCTCTTCCCCTCGCGCGGTGACCATGATCACCGGAAGGGTGCGGGTCAATTCGCGCGCCCGCAAGCGTCGGCAGATCTCGAGACCCGAGACGCCCGGCAGCATCCAATCGAGGATCACCAGGTCGGGCGCATTTTCCGCGAGCCTGAGCTCCGCTTCGTCGCCGCGCTCGACGTTCTCGACCACATAGCCTTCCGCCTCGAGGTTGTAGCCTAAGAGCAAAGACAGATCCGATTCGTCCTCGACGATCAGGATTCGCGGCGCCGACGGAAGCCCGGCACGCGCGATGTCCTTGCGCGCCTGGTTCATCGGCGCGCCCCGTTCGTCTCAGCCGCGATCTCCGCGTCCGGGCCGCCGCGCGGCCGATCGGTCGGCAGCGTCGAACCCGTCACCAGATAGACCACGGTCTCGGCGATGTTGGTCGCGTGGTCGCCGATCCGCTCGATGTTCTTCGAGCAAAACAGAAGATGAGCGCAGAACGTGATGTTGCGCGGATCCTCCATCATATGCGTGAGCAGGTCGCGGAACACCGAATCCTCGAGCGCGTCGAGCTCGGCGTCGCGCTCCCACACGTCGCGCGCCCGCTCGACGTCGCGCTGGGCGTAGGCGTCGAGCACGTCCTTCATCAGTTCGGTGGCGAATTCGTTCATGTGCCTGATGCCGACAATCGCGTGGGGCGCCCGGCCTTCGACGCCGATCTTGACCGAGCGGCGCGCGATGTTCTTGGCGAGATCCCCCACCCGCTCGAGATCGCCCGCGACCCGAATGGCGCCGATGATCTCGCGCAAGTCGATCGCCACCGGCTGCCTTCGCGCGATCGTCAGCGTCGCCTGCTCCTCGATCTCGCGCTGAAGCGTGTCGAGCCTGGGATCGGTCTCCACCACCTGATGCGCAAGCGCCGCGTCGCCTGAAGAAAGCGCGTCCACCGCATCGATCACCATTTTCTCGGCCAAGCCGCCCATCTCGGCGATCCGCCGCTCGAGCAGGTCGAGATCCTTGTCGTAAGCTCTGACAGTGTGCTGATCCGCCACGGCCCAATCCTCCCGTCAGCCGAAGCGGCCAGTCACGTAATCCTGCGTGCGCTTGTCGCGCGGCGCGGTGAACACCGTGTTCGTCTCATCGAACTCGACCATCTCGCCCAAATACATGAAGGCGGTGAATTGCGACACGCGCGCCGCCTGCTGCATGTTGTGGGTGACGATCGCGATCGTGTAGTCGCCCGACAATTCGTCGATCAGTTCCTCGATCTTGGCGGTCGAGATCGGATCGAGCGCCGACGCCGGCTCGTCGAACAGGATCACTTCCGGGCTGATCGCCACCGTGCGCGCGATGCACAAGCGCTGCTGCTGGCCGCCCGACAGGCTAAGCCCGCTGGCGTTCAGCTTGTTCTTGACCTCGCCCCACAAGGCCGCGCGGCTCAAAGCCAATTCGACCCTGGCGTCCATCTCCGACTTCGGCAGCTTTTCATAGAGACGGATGCCAAAGGCGATGTTGTCATAGATCGTCATCGGAAACGGCGTCGGCTTCTGGAACACCATGCCGACGCGCGAACGCAAGAGATTGAGGTCGAGGCTGGGCGAGAGGATGTTCTCCCCATCGAGCAGGACCTCGCCCTCGGCGCGCTGGCCGGGATAAAGGTCATACATGCGGTTCAAAACGCGCAGAAGCGTCGACTTGCCGCAGCCCGAAGGGCCGATGAACGCCGTCACCTGACCCTTGAACAGATTGAGCGACACGTCCTTGAGCGCCCGCGTCTGCCCGTAATAGAAATTGAGCTTGCGCACCTGAACCTTCTCCGTTTCCCCAACCGGCGCCCTGGGCGGCCCCTGGGCCTCAACGTCGCTCATCGCTCTTAGCCCTCACAATGCCTACTTCCGCCTGGCCGTCGCCGAAAGAACCCGAGCCAAGATGCTCAGCGCCAAGACCGCGAACGTCAGGAGCAAAGCGCCTGTCCACGCGAGCTTTTGTTGTTCGGCGTAGGGGCTGCGGGCGAATTCGTAAATGATGAGCGGCAGAGCCGACATCGGCCCGCGCGGGTCGGCCGTGAACAGCGAATTGCCAAGCGCGGTGAAGATGAGCGGCGCGGTCTCGCCGGTCATACGCGCGATCGCGAGAAGCACGCCAGTGACCAAGCCGGATATGACGGCCCGGTAGGCGACGTGGCGAATGACGAGCGAACGCGGCATGCCGAGCGCGGAGGCCGCCTCGCGCAGCGTGTTCGGCACAAGGTTCAGCATGTCTTCGGTCGTGCGCACCATGATCGGCGCGCCGAGCACCGCGAGCGAGACGGCGCCCGCAAGTGCAGAGAAATGCCCGACCGGCGCCACCAACAATTCGTAGACGAATAGGCCGATGATGATCGAGGGCGCGCTCAACAGAATGTCATTGATGAAGCGCACGACGGAGGAGAGGCGGGAATTCGCGCCATATTCGGCCAGATACGTGCCCGCGAGAATGCCAATCGGCGCTCCGAGGGCCAGGCCGATCCCGGTCATGATAAAGCTGCCAACGATCGAGTTAAGCAAGCCGCCGACGACGCCGGGCGGCGCCGTATTCTTGGTGAAGACGTCGAGCGATAGCCCCCCGATACCGTTCCAAATCAGCGTGACCAAAATGATCCCGAGCATGACCAAGCCCAGAGCCGTCGCCGCATAAGCGAGGATCGTCCAGATGCTGTTGCGCGCCTTGCGCGTCGCGTAGGAAGCCGCCGTCATTGACCTTAGGCCTTCAATTGCATGCGGGCCAACATCCAGCGCGCGGCCGCGAGAACTAGGAAGGTGATGACGAACAGGATGAAGCCGAGCGCCAGCAGCGACGAGGTGAAGAGCCCCGGATCGGCGTCGGCGAACTGGTTTGCGATCATCGCCGAGATCGTCGTGCCTTGGGCAAGTATGGAGGATTGAATCTTCGTGGCGTTGCCGACCACGAAGGTCACCGCCATCGTTTCGCCGAGCGCGCGGCCGAGCGCCAGCATCACGCCACCGATCACTCCGACGCGGGTAAAGGGAATGACGATGTTTCCAACAACCTCGAAGGTGGTCGCTCCGATACCGTAGGCCGCCTCCTTGAGCACTGGGGGAACCGTGTCGAAGACGTCGCGCGACACTGCGGTGATAAAGGGCAGGATCATCAGCGCGAGAATCAGCCCCGCAGTGAGCACGCCGTAGCCGAATGGCGGCCCCTGGAAGAGCAAGCCAATGCCGGGGACGGTGCCGAGCGTATTGATCAGGAACGGCTGGATATAGCTCTGCATCACCGGCCGGAAATAATAGACGCCCCAGATGCCGAAGATGATGGACGGAATCCCCGCGAGAAGCTCAATTGCGACCCCGATAGGTCGGCGCAAGGGCAACCAACAGAGCTCCGTCAGGAAAACCGCAATGCCGAGCCCGATCGGAACGGCAATCAGCATGGCAATCAACGATGTGACCAGGGTGCCGTAGATCGCGGTCGCGGCGCCGAATTTCTCCTTCGGCGGAACTCCAGGCGTCCGAGAACAGGAAGCCGACGCCGAATTCACGAAACGCCGGCAAGGCGCCAACGAACAAGGAAACCACAACCCCGAGGAGAAGCACCAGGACCAAAACCGCCGCGCCAAATGTCAGCAAGCGGAAGCCATTGTCTGAGAGTTTGAGCCGACCGAGCGCCCGAGAACGATCGACCGGCGAGCTCTGAGCGGCGCTGGAGCTTTGCAGTGCGGTTGCGGTCATCGCGGATCTTCAGCCTTGCTCTGGAACCGTGCGACCGGGGAGACGCGCCTTCGTGGGATGCGCCCCGCCCGCCAGTCCACTGACGCCTTATTTCAGCTTGATGTCGGACGCCCACATCTTCTCGACCAGCGCCACCACGTTATCAGGCATCGGGACGTAGTCGAGGCCTTCCGCCATCTTGTCGCCCTTCTCATAAGCCCACTTGAAAAAGTCGATCGCGTCCTTCGCGGCGGCTTTATTCGGCGGATCCTTGGGCAACAGAATGAATGTGGCGGCTGTCATCGGCCACGACTTGTCGCCCGGCTGATTGGCCAGGATCAGGTAGAAGCCCGGGGCCTTCGCCCAATCGGCGTTGGCCGCGGCGGCCTGGAAGGACTCCATCGTCGGGGGGACGACTTTGCCGTCCTTGTTGGCCATGCTGGCGTAGGTCAACTTGTTCTGGTCAGCGTAAGCGAACTCGACATAGCCTATCGCGCCCTGCGTTGTCGCGACGTTGTTGGCTATGCCGTCATTGCCCTTGGCGCCGATGCCGCCTGGCCAGTCAACCGTCGTCGCCACTCCGACCTGCGATTTCCAGTCCGGCGAGACTTCAGCGAGATAGTAGGTGAAGTTGAAGGTCGTGCCCGAGCCGTCGGCGCGATGGATCGACACGATCGGGAGATTGGGCAGGTCGAGCTTCGGATTGAGCGCCTTGAGCGCCGGATCGTTCCATTTGGTGATTTTGCCGAGATAGATATTGGCCAGGGTCGGCCCGTCGATGACGATGCCGCCTGGCTTCACGCCGGGAAGATTCACGACGGCGACGATGCCGCCCATCACCATCGGCCATTGCGCAAGACCGGCCTTATCGAGCTGCGCCGGCTCCAACGGGGCGTCGGTCGCGCCGAACGTCACGGTTCTCGCCTTGATTTGCTTGATGCCGGCGCCCGATCCAATGGACTGATAGTTCAGCCCGCTCCCGGTGTCCTTTTTATAAGCATCAGCCCATTTGGCGTAGATCGGGAATGGAAAGGTGGCCCCAGCGCCGGAGATATCGGCGGCTTGCGCAATCGTGACGGTCGCGGCGCCTACCGCGAACGCAACGATCCGAATAAAATTGGTCAGTCTCATTGAACGTCTCTCATGCGTTGCAGTGATCGTGCGGCCGCGGCGATGGCGCGGACGACCTCCTTTGTAGGCCCGCTCGGTATGCCTATTGCGACAGATAGACGACAGTTTTACGACAGCGGCTTTCGCCTTGCTGTTGCGCCGTCCTCAGGCTCGTATCGCGCGGCGTAGCCTAACCAGCTTGTCGCGCCGAGCGTCATTTCTTCATCGGCGCTATTGTGGTTCTACGATTCGCCTCACGCCCGCCCTGCTCTTCGGGCGGGTTGGCCACGCTGTGCTTATAGTCCTCGACCTCTTTCGCGTAGGGCTGCCGCTCTTCTCGATCATGCTCATGGGGCAGGCTCGGCTGAGGCTCAGAGCCAGGTGGAGGCGTACGCTTGGCCATTATGATGCTCCTTGTTCCAGCGATCGGCTCCGGCGTCCCGTCCGAGCTGGCGGGGCCCATGAAAACCTCCGCGGGTCGAACTATGCGCGGCGACCGCGTCCAAACAATTCGCGTAATTTTCCTTTCGCCGCTTCGAGCGTGTGCTTCCGCTCGGCGGGTAGGTTTCGCCCCGCGCGATTGATGTAGAAGGTCAACATCGACATCGCTGACCGGAAAGCGCCCGTTTTCCGCCGGTCGCTGGACTCGGCCGAGCGCTTGAGCGACGCGGCGATAGCTCCGGCGGTTTCCTTTTCAAACACTTTCGGTTCGAGATTGAGCGCGTCCGAATGCGCGCTCACGTCCGCCGACCATCGGGTCTTTCGCTGGCGCTCCGGCATGGGCCCGCTCCTTCATGTAGCGGCGCTGACAATCCATAACTCAAATTGCGCGAGAGGGTTCCATGACATCGGCCCGCGAGCGGGGCCAAATCCATCGCAATCAGCCGATCTGAATGATGTCCACCGCATCCCCGAGACGGATGCGCGCGTCTTCGAGGACATGCAGCTCGTGCGTGAACAGGATCGGCTGAATGCGGTCGCCGATCGCCGCAAGCGCTTCGAGACCGTGGCGCGTGCGGGAATCGTCAAAGCTGGCGAAAAGGTCGTCGCCGATAAATGGCGGCGCCTCGGCGCGCGCGGCATAGTCCTCGATATAGGCAAGCCGTAGCGCCAGATAGAGCTGATCGCGCGCGCCTTCGCTCAAATGCGCCACCGGCGCCCTTTCCCCGTTGGCCCGGCAAGCCTCAAGCTTGGGCTCATCGTCGTCGTTGTCGAAACCCTGATCCAGCCCGGCAAAGGCGCCGCCCGTCAAGGTTGCGAAGGCTTCGCCAGCGCGGGCCATCAAGGGGTCGCGTCGCTGCGCCCTGTGGTGATCGAGCGCGCCCCCGAGCAGTGCGGAAGCCGCCTTCAACACCGCCCAACGGCGGGCCGCCTCCACAAGCTCGGCCTCCGCGTTGCGGCGCTGCTGCAGCGCGGCCTCGGCTCCAATGCCGCTTTCGAAGTCCCCGCGCTTCCTAATGAGCCGATCGCGTTCCACGTAGCGATCCTTTTCCTGCTGAGCCAGGTCTTCGTCCCGGCGCTCCAGTTCCGTCAGACTTGCCACGGCGGCGTCCGGATCGAACGCGTTCATCTCCCCGATCAACCGTGCTTCGTCGACCCCGTCGGAGAGATCGGCGAGACGGAGCCGCTGCTGGCGGAGCGTCTCGGCGAGGCGGGAACGCTCGGCCTCGCGCGCCAGCAGGGCCGCCGGATCGGAGCCCGCCGGGAGCTGCGCAGCGCGCGTCGTCATTGTCTCCTTCGCCCTGTCGAGGCGAGCCCGCGCCTCGTCGACCGCTTTCCGAGCTACCGCCGCCAGCTCGGCCGCAGCGTGACGCTTTGTTTGAGCCGTCCGCGCCGCAACAAGGCGCTCGTGCAGAAGACGCGCAGCCGTCTCCGCGGGCAGATCCGCAGCCGTAGGCGCGCAGCGTTGTACGAGCGCGCGGGCGTCGGTCTCGAAGTCGCTCATGTTTCGCTGGATGCCGGCGACGCGGCGCATCCGGTTGCGGTGGTTTTCGCCGTCGTTGAACGCCTTGTCCCAAACCTCGAGCGCGGTCTCGGCTCCTTCGATCGACGCATCGGCTTCGAGACCGAGAGCGGCGACTGCGAGGCGCCAGCGACGACGCCAATCCTCCAACTTGGCCTCGCCGGCGGCGGCTTCGGCTTGCGCTTCCTCAAGACGCCGGCCCGCTTCGGCGAGCCTGGTCTCAACGTCGCGCGATCTCTCCCAGACGCGCGTGACCTCCTCCAGACGCCGCTCGAACCGCTCCGCCAGCCGGATGTTATCGAGGCCCTCGATCTCGCTCAATCCGGCCGCAAGGCTCAGCGCCTGCAGAACCGGCTCGATGCGTCTCAGGTCGGCTTCATTCGCTTCGAGCTCGGTCCGGCGCGCAGCGAGCTTGTCGCGCGTCTTCATCAATTGCTCGACGCGGCCGGACCATTCCCGCATCCTCGCGGGCGAATGTGGGGCGGCGCAGACGCGTTTCCAGAGGTATCGCCAACTCTCATCGGTTTCCGCGACCAGCCCTGCCGCGCGCGCCTCAGCGGCCTGCGCCAAAGCGTACCGGCGCGTCTGTTCGTCGAGCCGCAGGGTCTCCAGCCCGTGCTCGGCCAGACGCGCCGCGTCTGCGATCGCGTCGTCAGCCAAACGATCCGCCTCGCCATTGAGGCGCTCGAATTCCGTGACCTTCACTACGAGCGAGACCTGCGGCGCAGCCTCGGGCGGCGCGAACAGCGCCGCGCGCACTCGTCCCCAAGCGGTCTCGCGGCGCGCCCGCGCCTCGACGATGCGGTCGGCCGTAGCCAGAGGCCGGCCAGCCGCAAGCCGTGCAAGGCGCGCAGTCGTTTCTTCGATCTCCTTTTCTACGGCCTCCTTCGCCCTTAAGGCTTCGCGCGCCCCGCGCGAGGCCGCCTCCAAGGCGTCTGCAAGTTGAGCAAGATCCTCGGAGCGCGGCATAGGCAGCCTCGCCAGCGCTTCAAGGTCGGCGACCGGCGGGTCGAGTCTCGCGGCGGCGTCTGCGAGCTCGACAGTTTCGTTCGTCAGCGCGATCCGATTGTCAGAGACCCTGCGCGCCAGCTCGGCAACCTTGCCCAGCGCAGCATATTTTTCGCGCAACGATGTGGGATCAAGGTCCCCGCCCTGCGTCTCTCGCGTCATGCGCGCCCGCTCATAAGCCTTCTCAGCCTGCGAGACTTGATCAGCCTTCGCGTTCGCTGACGCTTCCGCTTCGCGCCCCTGCTTGATCAGCTTGCGCGCCTGCGACTTCGCGGCTTCCGGCGGCCGCCGTGCTTCGAGCGAGCCGATGTCGGGCAAACCCAGCGATCGCGCATGACGATCAAGCGCCGCGAGGAAGCCGTCAGCCTCGCGCTGAACGGCCGGAAGATCGCGTTTTGCGTCCCTGTAGCCGCCGCTTGCCTGAAACAGCTCCTCGATCGCCTCAGCATCGGCGAGCGCCGCCTCGTCAACCTCGATGCTCGCCAGATCCTGGGCAAGGCGTTCTTCTTCGACCCGCGCCCGCTCCGCTTCCTCGCCACCGACGCGCAATTCATCGAGCGCCTCTCGCAAGCCCTGCGCCATGCCGGGCGCCAGGTCGGGCAGATCGCCAAAGGACGCCAGCGCCTCCTCCGCCTCCCGAATTGGGTTGAGAAGCGGCGCTGCACGTTTCAGCCGGCTCAACCGAGACCGCTCCATGTCGCCGGCGCGGCGCGCGGCGCGAAGCCGGTCCAACTCGTGGCCAAGCTCCTCGATGTCCTTGTTAAGCTTTATCCATGCATCGCTGCGGAGCTCTTTTTCGCGAATTGCGACGCGCGCAGCGTTGAAGCGCTCGAGCGCCTGGTAGAAGCGGCGGTCCTTGCTGGCGCGCGGGGCGAAAACACCGTCCGCTTCGCCTTCAAGCGAGCGGCGCAGTTCGGCGAGACCCCGCAGGCCGGACGCCGCCGCCAAGAGGCTCGCGCCAACGTCGCCGTCCGCCTGCAACATTTCCTCGCCGCCGGCTCTGAGCTTCGCCGCGTCCAGTCCGAACGACCGCTCGAACACTTCCCGGCTGAGCCCGCCGAGAAACGGGGCCAGCGCGTCCTCAGGCAGCGGGTCGCCGGCGCCGTCCAGGAGCGTCGTCCTGCGCCCCTTGCGCCGCCAGAACTTGAGGCGGCGACCGTCGGCCGCCGCAATCTCCGCGCCGACGCGCAACTGGCCGGGGAAGCGAGACGCATATGGCGTCCGCTCCGGCACGCCGAAAAGGAGGGCGCCGACGGCGGCGAGCGCGGTCGATTTGCCCGCCTCGTTCGGTCCGTAGACGACATGCAGCCGGGCGTCTGGCCGGAATGCGATCCGAAGGTCCGCGAAGGCGCCGAACTTCTCCAGCTCGAGGCTGAGAAGCCGCACGGCGCGTCAGGCCTCCGCCGTGCGGCCCAGCGCCAGCGCGCGAGCTTCGGCCAGGATCGAATCGAGGTCGAGCGCTACGCTTGCGTCTTCCGCCATCCCCCCGGGGAGCTTGTCCTGGACCGTCCTGACGAGATCGGCCACACGCGCCCGCAGCGCGGCGTCCGCCTCGCATTTCTGCAGCGCCGCGGCCAAATCGATTTCCGCTAGCGCCGCATCGCCGCGCCGGCGCCTCCAGCTGCGCCGTTTCGATGCGCAGCCGTTCGAGCCAGATATCGTCAGCGCACCGCTGCGCCGCCGCCTCCACCTCGTCGCGTAAACGGTCCCGATCCGCGATGAACCGCCCATGCAATTTCGTCGCGCCCGTCAGGATGACCCGCACCGCGAGCAGCCGCCCTTCCGCCATTTCGGCATGCGGGCGCACTTCGGCCTCGACCGCGCGAAGAAGCTCGGTCTCATCGCCGTGATGCGTCGCGTCAACGACGACCTCCGCCCAGCGCGCGTGGTCCGTCAAAACGCGCCTCACCTCCGATACGACCCCGTCCGCGACCTCCACGATGACCGCGCCTCTTCCTCCGCATTCTCTGATGCTGCGGCCCTGGAGATTGCCGGGATAGACGATCCATGGATCGCGCGAGACGATTTCGAAGGCGTGGACGTGGCCAAGCGCCCAATAGTCATAGCCGCGCGCGGCGAGATCAGCAGTCGTGCAAGGCGCATAGTTCTCATGGCCGGTGCGCCCGCAAGCGGTATGCAGGACGCCGATATTGAACCAACCGGCTACGGGTTCCGGATAGTTGACAGCGTAATTCTCAACCACTTCACGATGCGAAAAGCCGCGTCCGTGCAGCGCGACGAGTAAATCCTTGATGCGGTGGGTCTCCGGCCGCCTTGTCGAAAACTCAAAAACGTTCTCCGGCCAAGTCAGGGATTTGGTGACGAGGCTTTCAGCGTCATGATTGCCCCGCAAGAGGAATGTTGGAACGCCGCGATTTGAGAGACGAGCCAATTGCCGGTTCAGAAAGAGGGCGATGGAAGCGTCCTTCCACTCGCCATCGAAAACGTCGCCGGCGATCACCACAAACGAAACGTCCTCCTCCAACGCCTTCGTGACGAGGTCTTCGAATGCGCTCCGGCTTGCCCTGGCGAAGCGCGCGGCGACCTCGTCGTCCTTCTGCGCAAGGCCGAGGAACGGACTTCCAAGGTGCAGATCCGCGGCGTGCAGGAAGCGAAAATTCATTCGAGAGCCGCGAAGGCTTTTCGCATCGCCTCGCCGATCAAGCCGGCCAGCTCTGAATCGGGCAGCGCTAGCGTCGCCCGCGGCGAATCGAGGTGGACGCGGGCGGTATGAACGAATCGGAAGGCCATAGCCTTACCGGAGCTAAACTCCGAAATGGGCAAAGTCACGCGGGCCGTCCTGATCGCAGTGGATAAGCCGCTCTTGTCGCTGCCGGCGCGTTCGGGCATAGACCCGCGGTTGAGCAGGCGGCGAGCCGCTTGCGCTGTTGGAGCAGGACCGGACTTGTTGGACAGCCAGCGGAATGCCGTGGCGCGCGACAGAATCGAAAACGAAAAGCTGGTTCGCCTCAACCGATCGCTGCACGCGGCCTGGCGCGACACCGTCCGCACGCCGTGGCGGAACCTGCGGCGCCTTCTGCGTGACGCGCTGCCTGTGTCGAGCCAGGGCGTCCCAGTCGCTCTCGACGAAGCGACAAATCTGAGGGACATCCCTTATGAGGGACGCTTGCCGCCCTCGCTCTCGCAATGCGAGGTCGTGGGGTCTGCGCAGTACCAAACCCAGCTGCATCCGTTCAGCGTCAATTCGACGAATGCAGAGCGCGTCCACTATATCGATCATGCCGTCCATGCGCCGGCGATGACGCTCGAGCATCTCGTCGATCAATATTGGTTTCCGGCGTTTGGCCTCCTCATTTCGCCCGAGGGCCGCGTCTGGCGCCACTCGTTCATCGTCCCGTTTCGAGAGGGATACCTGTCATCGATCAAGGCGATCGCCGAGCGGACGGCGGCGGACGGGACGCGCGAGCGCCGGCTCCATCTCGAGCGGCTCGTGCGCGCCCCTCGTATCGCTGGCGAGCATCTGCTGATCGCCGGATCGGACAAGCACAATTACGGCCATTATCTGCACGACATCGTGCCGCTGATCGATCTCGGCGCGAGACTGCGCGCGCCGATGCTGACCTGGACGCTGCGCCCCTGGCAGCGGGCTCTGATCGCCCGGCTCGAGGTCCCGCACGGCCTCATCAGAGAGATCAGGCCAAGGCCAGTCTTTCTTGAACATGCGGTCACCTCGAACAGGTTCACGGGGCTCAGCAGCCAGAATGCGCACCCGCAGAGCCGCGAAGCGTTCGCCCGCATTCTCGCGAATGTGCGGAAGCATGCGCCTGCCGTGAGCACGCCGCCGCGCGTGCTCATTTGCCGCAGCTCGTCAAACAGCCGAAACGTCACCAATCGGGTGGCGATGATCGAGGCGCTCAAGGCGCTGGGTTTTGTCGCGATCCAGCCGGACAAGCTCAAGTTCGACGAACAGGCGCTGCTCTTCGCTCAGGCAAAGATCATCGTGTGCGAGTTCGGCGCCGCCTTGTCGAACGCCTACTTCTGTCCGCCGGATACGAAGATCGTCGAGATCATCGCCGAGGGCCAGCACGATCCATGGTCCTCGCATTTCTGCGCGATGCTGGGGCTCGAACATATCGTGCTGTTCCAGCGCCAGTCCGCAGAGACCCTGGCCAGCATGCCTCGGCATGTGAAGGACTCGACCTTCTCTTACGCGGTCGACATCCCGAAGCTGGTCGAGACCGTGAAGGCGCTGATTTGAATAGGGGCGAATAGAGCGCGGTTTCGAATGGGGCCGTCTCTCCGGAACGAAGGCTGCCTCGAACGCATTGAATTGCGCAATTGCGGCAGGGGTGGTTCGCCTATGCAGGTCAAATATCGCTCATTCACTCCAGGCCTCAATCTACGGCGCACCAAGCTCGACGTCCCCGGCTGGGGCGGCGAACGCCAGCCCCGAAAAGACGGGTCGATGGAGCAGGCCTGGCACTGCCTCCCGTTTTCGGAAGGCGCCCGTTACGGGATCGAATTGTTCTACCCGTATGAAAACGAATTGCGCGTCAGCGTGAACGAGGGCAAGCTTGCGCTTGAAGGCGATTTCGGGCCCCCGCCCGAAGGACAAGGCGGACAGTGGCCGCCATTCCGCCCGTTCGGCGATCTCTACTACACCTACCAGCTGTCGCTTGACCTCAAGGTCGAGGAGGGCTGGGCGGTTCGGACGGAGCCGCACCCGCGTTTCTACACCGACCCGACGGACACCACTCCAATCGCCGTCCCCGCCCTCATACGCCGGTGGTGGCCGATGATGTTTTTCCTGGTGTTCAAATCGCCGCCCGAGGGCAAGACGCACATTTTCAGGCCGGGCGAGCCGTTCGCCCAGATTGTGGTCCTTCCGGAGGAGGCAACATTCGACCTCGTCCCGATGTCAGACGAGGAAGCCGCCGAGCGCGAATTGCAGTCGCGGCGCATCTACCAGAGCCGCGCCACCCTATCCGCCGAGACGCAATGGACCTCGGCGACGAACACGGTCTTCGACGGCACGTACCGGCATATTCTCGGCGCCGCGAGCGAAAAGGCCAAGCGGCAGCGCTGACGGGAACCGTAATTTCAACCCTCTGAAGACCGTCGTGCGCCCATCAGGTTCACGCGCACGACGTTCTGCGTGCTGTTAGAGCTGCAATCTCAATAGTAGTAATGGTGATGATAATGATGATGGTGATGGTGGTGGTGGTGGTGGCGTCGGTAATAGTGGTGATGATGATGATGATGATGGTGGTGATAATATTGAGCCATTACAATCGGCTTCTCTTCAACCACAGCAGCATCACTGCGCTCGTTCTCGGCGCGCAGAACCTTCTCCGCATTCGGGATGGGATCCAACAACTCGGCAAACGACTGGGCGGGTTGCAGCAAGTTGGCCTCTTCTACCACGGGCGCGGCGGATGCCTGAGAGCCGCCAAGGAGAGCGAGCGCTGAGGCGCCGCCCAAGAGGCTGATAAGGGTCTTATCCAAGTTGTGTCCTTCCCTGCTTATGAGAGAGCGGACGCATAACGAAGATGTGGCGCGAAGAGTTCCAATTTAAGGCGATTCAGTCGCGACGTCTCCGCCGCGTCGCCTTGTCCTTTTCGCCGGATCGATTTGGTAGGGACGCCCTCAACCCGTTCTATTCGCGCGCAACTCTCGCCGACACGGGCGGCGGCGCAAGTTTATCGTCGGCGAAACGTTGGCGATAGACGCCCAGGTTCTCGCTGACCCGCTCGACATAGTCGCGGGTCTCGTCGAAAGGAATGCGTTCGATCCAGTCGACGAGATCGACCGCTCCGTCCCGTGGATCGCCATGCGCTGCAATCCATTGCGCGACCCGACCCGGACCAGCGTTGTAGGCGGCGAAGGCAAGCTCGCGCGAGCCGCGTTGGTCTTCGATCAACTGACCCAGGAGCGCCGCGCCAAGCTCAGTGTTGAAAGCGGGATCGACGATCAGCCGGGCGTAGTCGAAGTCGACGCCGGCGCGCCGTGCGGTCACGACCGCGGTCGAGGGCAGCATCTGCATGAGACCCTTCGCGCCAGCGCCCGACGACGCATGCCAGACGAATTCGCTTTCCTGTCGCGCGACCGCATAGACCGTGGGCAGGTCTGCGGAGCCGGGGAGCGGCACGAAGGCCGGCATCCCCACGTCGGGAAACGCCATCGCCTCGAGCGGGTGGCCTTGCATGACGGCGATCTTGGCGAACTGAACTTGCGTCCCTGCGTCGTCTTGACGCTTCACCACCTCCGCCATGGCGGCGATCTGCGACTCGTCGCGCCACTGCCGAGCGGCGTCGAAGGCCAGCCCCGCCGCGAGATCGTCGAGCCCGTCGGCATAGAGCGCCTGGACGGCGCGCACCGCCTCGTCGCGCCGGTCGCCCTCAGCCGCCGCCGCCGGCGCGCGGAAAACGAGACGGGTCTCGCCAAGACGTTGCGCAGCGAGCTGGCCGTAATACGCGATCGGCACCGCGGCGGCGCGCGCGTAGAAACTCTTGGCGGCCGCGGAATCGCCCATGGCCTCGGCGGCGCGACCCTGCCAATAGGCGGCGCGCGCCACGGATAGCGGATTCTCCGCGGCCTCGGCCGCAAGCGCAAACCGCTTCGCCGCTGAAGGAGCGTCGTTCAGGAAACGCAACGCGATCCAGCCGGCGTGGAACGCCGCGTCGACCTGAGCTTCGGACGAGTTGGGGCGGACGGTCTCATCGCAAACTTCAAACGCGAGCCTCGGCTCGTCGAGGTCGAGGAGCGTGCGGGCGACCATCTTCCGCTCGCTCCACCAACGATCCGGATTGACGAGGGCGGCGCGATCGTGCGGCGCGAGGCTCAGCATGACCGCCGCTTCGTAGACCCGCCCTGCCCGCCGGGCGTACTGAACTCTGGAGAACAGGAGACCGGGATCGTTGCGCAACGCCGGCGGAACCGCCTTGATAAGGCCCACGCTCATCGGCTCGCGAGCCGCCGCGATGCGGGCCTGAGCAAGCGCGAAGACGTCGGGACCGGCAAGCGCCGCAGCGCGGGCGCCAGCGCCGAGGTAGCCCGCGTAGAGCAGGCGGTCGGCACGATAGGCGTGGTCGGCCTTCGTGAGCGAAGCGCCGAAGTCGCGCAAGATGACGCTCTCGGCCAGCCCGTCGACATTGCCGTCGCGCCACAAAGCGCGAATGATTTGCGACGCCTCCTCGGGGCGCCCATCGCCTGCGCGGCGCGCGCCGCGGCGATCTTGCCCGCGGTCGACTGCGGCGGCTCGTTGGCGAAAAATGCGGCGATCTCGGCCGGCGCCTGCGGATGGGACGCGAGCTCGGCTTCCTGCCGCTCGCGAATCCACCCACGGCTTGGCCAGCCAGGGTGAGCCTTGAGGAAAGCAGCGAGCGAGTCGAAGGACGGGCGGGCGTCAGCGCGCAAAGCCGCCCATTCGAGCGCCGATCGCTCGTCCGCGTCGGCAGTCGCCGAGGCGAGCGCCAGGAGGCCCGCGACGTCGCCCTTCTTGTAGAGAACGACGGCCTGAGGAGTCCGCGGAGGCGGCCGCAAGGCGGGAGTTGCCGCAGGCGCCGACGGCTTCGGGGCCGCAGGAGGCGGCGCGGACGGTTCAAGCGCCGCCATCTCGGCGTGCGGCGCAACCGCCGACAGCGCGCCTAGCGCGGGCGCCGCGCCCTCAAGGTTGGCGTAGGCGAGTTGGACCTTGAGCTCCTTGTCACTCCGGGCCGCTTCACCTAACGCAGCCTCGGCGGAGGGCGCGCGGATGCTGCCGGGTATCGCGCCAACGGTGGAAGGGGATTTAAGGCTGGCCGCGCGTTCAAGAGCCAGCTTCCAGGGATCCGCATCCGGGAAGGGGGACGCCAGCTTCGGCGCGCTCAGAGCCAACCTCGGGACCGGCTCCGGGGCGCGCCCTTCAGGCGTCCACCCAACCAGACAAGCGGCGCCGGCAATGGCCAGAAGCGGCCCGAATCGAAGGATTGTCATGGGTCCAGTCCTCTTCATCGAGGATGGCCCGATCTTGGTGACCAAGACGTAAACCGCCGAACCCCTTTCGCCGGCGCCGCGTCGAGGCTATGTGTCCGCCAGCGCATCGAGCGTGAGGATCGAGCGGGCGCGAGACGAGCCGAGCGGGGCCCATGGAAAAGCGAGCGAAGTTTCACGGATCGATGACAGCGCTGGTCACCCCGTTCAAGGACGGCAAAATCGACGAGCCGGCCTATCGCGCGCTGATCGACTGGCAGATCACCTCCGGCTCGCATGGTCTCGTGCCAGTCGGAACGACCGGAGAGAGCCCGACGCTCACCCATGACGAGCACCAGCGCGCCGTCGACATTTGCATCGACGAAGCGCGCGGCCGGGTGCCGGTGATCGCCGGCGCCGGCTCCAACAACACCAGCGAGTCGATCGGCCTCGCCCGCCACGCCGAGCGAAGCGGCGCGGACGCCGTTCTGGTCGTCACGCCCTATTACAACAAGCCGACGCAGGAAGGCCTTTACCAGCACTTCAAGGCCGTCAACGACGCAATCGGAATTCCGATCATCATCTACAACATTCCCCCGCGAAGCGTCGTCGACATGTCGGTCGACACGATGAAGCGGTTGTCCGAGTTGCCCAACATCGTCGGCGTCAAGGACGCGACCGGCGACGTCGGACGCGTGTCGCGCCAACGGCACGCGATGGGCGCGGACTTTATCCAACTTTCTGGCGAAGACATGACGGCGCTGGCCGCCATGGCCGCCGGCGGCCACGGGTGCATTTCGGTTAGCGCGAATGTCGCGCCGGCCCTTTGCGCGGAATTGATGGAGGCGACCTTCAAGGACGACTGGAGCCATGCGCTGAAGATCCAGGACCGCCTCACCCCGCTGCACGCCGCGATCTTCGCCGAGCCGGGGGTCAACGGGGCCAAATACGCGCTGAGCGTGCTCGGCCGGATTCAGGCGGATACAAGATTGCCGCTGGTTCCGGTAGGCCAGGTGACCGAGGCGCTGATCCGCCGGGCCATGGTCCATGCGGGCCTGGTCAACGCTTAAAGAGCTAATATGGCGGCCGAAAAGGAAAAACCGAACTTCAAGGTCGTGGCCGACAACCGGCGTGCGCGCTACGACTATGAGATCGGCGAGACGTTCGAAGCCGGCCTGATGCTGACCGGTCCCGAGGTCAAGTCGCTCAGGACCGGCAAGGCGACGGTCGCCGAGAGCTACGCCGCCGTCGACCGCAACGGCGAAATCATGCTCTACAACGCCAATATTCCCGAATACCTTCAGGCCAATCGCTTCAACCACGAGCCCAAGCGCCCGCGCAAGCTGCTCTTGCACGCCAAGGAGATCGCGAAGCTGGCCAAGGGCGTCGAGCGCGAGGGCATGACCATCGTGCCGCTGCGCATCTACTTCAACGCCAAAGGCAGGGCCAAGATCGCGATCGCGCTCGGGCGCGGCAAGAAACTGCACGATAAGCGCGACACCGAAAAAGCGCGCGACTGGAATCGCGACAAGTCGAGACTGATGCGCGAGCGGGGTTGAGGGGCGCGAATACCTTCGCCGCATCCAGCGATCCTTCGTCCCCGACAGGAGGACATGTGATCTCTGTCACAGCCCGTAGGCAACATAAGTGCTTTGAGATGGATGCGTAGAATTCCCGGCTTGGCTGATCAATTGATGGCGGCCTAAGCTCGGGCAAGTGACCTTGACCGGAAACAAACTCAAGGGTTTAGTCCGACATGAGCACTGGAAAGCGCGGCCTTTTCGGGGAGGCAGGCGAGCTTCGATGAGCGACGACGTCGTCATCTTCATGTCCTATGCTCATGACGACGACCTCGTTCTGTCGCCGGATCCGGACGAACCTGGCTTCGTCAGCTTCCTCGATCAGCAGCTGCGCCTCAAGCTGCGCGATCTCGGGGCGCGACAGGCCGCTGTCTGGCGCGATCGCCGCCGGATCGGCCAGGGCGATGAGTTCGATGACATCATCGACAAGGGGCTCAGCCAAGCCGAACTTCTCGTCGTCGTGATGTCGCCGAACTGGATGCAGCGCCCCTATTGCCGCAGGGAGTTCGAAACTTTCCTTGAGTTGCGCAAAGCCGCGGGCGTTGCGAATCCCGCGACTCGAATGCTGGTCGTCGGCAAGGGCTATGTCGATCGCAGCGCTCGTCCGCCCGAATTGCAGGGGCAGGAAGGGTTCCTTTTCTACTCACGCGACGATGAGAACGACGTCAACGCGATCACGCCCTTCTTCAATCGCGGCAAATGCAACGACCGGTTCTATGCCGAGCTCGACGATCTCGCGAGCGGATTGCAAAAGCGCGTGACCCAGATCCTGAGCGGCGCGCCGGCGGCTCAAACGACCCATGAGCCCGCGCCGATCGTCGCGCCGAATGGCCGCACCGTCTTTCTCGCCAAGCCCGCAAGCGACATGAAGGGGCCTTACGTCCGTCTCGTCACGGAGCTTCAGGGCAAAGGCTTCACTGTCGCGCCGGATCCTTCGGCGGACATGCCCAGCGACAACAGCGCCGAGGCGTTCTTGAACGATGCGCTATCCAAGGCCGAGGTCTTCGTCCATCTCGTCGGCGACAGCGGCGGATTTGCGCCAGAGGGTCTCGACAACATTGTGAAGCTGCAGCTGGGCCTCGCTCGCGCCAAAGCGTCACAAGCAGAAGGTCCGCCAGGACAGAAACTCACTCGCCGCATCGTCTGGGCGCCAAAAATTCTTGATGAGGCCGGGGCGGCTCCTGCGGGTCCGGCGGTCGAGCGCGATCCTTTGAAGGCGTTCGAGCGCTTCGATCAGCAGATCGCGACCGACAAGATCGACGGCGACATCTTAAGCAAGTTCGTCGAGTATCTGTTTCAGTATCTCACGGAGACCGCGCCGAAGCCGGTCATCACGGCCGCAGCCGGCAACAAGCTCGACCTCTATCTTTCGTACCATTCGACCGACGAGGACTATGCGGGGGCGATCGCCCAGGCGCTCATCGAAAGCTCGGTGAAGCCGCGCATCCCTGTGGCGGATTCCGACGCGGACTCGCGACGCTACAACAGCGACCTCCTCGCCAAATGCGATGCGGTGACGCTCTGCTGGGGCGCCGCCTCCGAGGTTTGGGTTCGGTCGGAAGCCGACAGGCTGTCGGACTGGCAGGCTCTCGGCCGCAAGGGGCAGTTCGCCTTTCGCGGCCTCATAGCGGGGCCGCCGCCCGCGTCGCACAAGAAGAAGAACGCCCTCTCGCTCATCTTCCAGGACGGCGAGTTCGACAAGATGGTTGATCTTGTCGAGAAGGGCCCGCCGACGGCGCAGTTGCTGGTTGACCTCACCTCCGCGCCAAGCTTGAAGCCATGAGCGCGGTCGAAATCAGCGACGATGCAGCTCACGAGGCGACGCCGGGAGAGACGGCGGCCGTCGCTCCGCCTCCGGCGAATGACGGGACGCGACTTTCCAACGATCAGCCTTTTCCTGGCCTGCGCCCTTTCTTCTTCGGCGACCGAGGCTTCTTCTTCGGGCGCGAGCGGCAGGCCTTCGCGCTCTACCGCCTCGTGGAGAATGGCCGCTTCATCGCCGTCATCGGCGGCTCCGGCAGCGGCAAGTCGTCGCTGGTGCTTGCGGGGCTTCAGGGCCTGCTCGCGGATGAGACCGCCGACACGGGCGGGCCGACCTGGGCGTTTCTCGACATGCGCCCCGGCAGCGCCCCGATCACGCGCCTCGCGGGCGCTTTGTCGAAACTGTCGGCGAAGGACAGTCCGGACGAGACGGCGCGGCGACGCGACCGTATCGAATGGACGCTGCGGCAGTCGAGCTTCAGCTTCGAGAGCGCGCTCGCCGAAGCGGGGGGCTTGAGCGGCCGATCGCTGATCCTGGTCGTCGATCAGTTCGAGGAATTGTTCCGCTTCGGCCTCGCCGGCCTCGGCTACCGCCGCGGCGGCGTCGAGGAGGCGCGGCGGCGGGACGAAGCGACCCAGTTCGTGCAGATCCTGCTCGACGCCGACCGGCGCCGCATCGACAACGTGCGCGTTCTCATCACCATGCGCTCGGACTTCATCGGCGACTGCGCCCATTTCCATGGGCTCCCGGAGGCGGTGAGCGCGACGCAATATCTCGTGCCGAATCTGACCCGCAGCCAGCTCGAGGAGGCGATCCGAAAGCCGATCGAGAAGGCGGGCGGAACGATCGAGCCGGAACTGGTCGAACGGTTGCTCAACGATTGCGGCGACGAGCTCGATCAGCTTCCGGTGCTGCAGCATTGCCTGATGCGGCTGTGGGACCGGGCGGGGGCGGACACGCCCGCTCAAGGCGCCCGCCATCTCACACGGGCGACCTATGACGCAATCGGCCGCATGACCGACGCGCTGTCGCGTCATGCCGACGAGATTTTCGCCCAGTGCCCCGGAAAGGAGCTGGCGATCGAGCAGGCGTTCCGGGCGCTGTCGGAAGTCGACCGGGAAGGCCGAGCCATTCGCCGCGCGCTTCGGTTCGACAAGCTCCTGGCCGAGACGGGGGTGAGCGAGTCCGACTTGCGCGCTGGGCTCGACCGGTTCCGCGCCCCGAATTGTTCGTTCCTTTTGCCGTCGCTTTCCGCTTCTCCAACGCTTGCCGCTGACGAGCGGATCGACATTGGGCATGAGGCGCTGCTCCGCCGCTGGAAGAAAATCGCAGGCAAACCCGACACAGTCGACCCGAAAACCGGTCGCCCGCCGCCGGGCTGGCTCGCCGAAGAGCAGATCGACGGCCAGCGTTATCACACCCTCGTGTCGCTGCTCGACGGGACCGCGGGTGGCGAACGAGCGACCCTGGATGATCCTGAGCGCACGAAAGACTGGTGGAGGGATTTGCCGCGGACCGCGGCATGGGCCGATCGCTATGGCGGCAAATTCGATGAGGTCAAGACACTGATCGATGACGCCATTGAGGCCAAGAGACGATCGAGACTCAATCGGCGCCTTGCCGCCGCGCTCGGCGTCGCAGCGGTCCTCGGCGTCGCCGGCTGGATGTGGATCGCCCATGAGAGAACGCAGCAGAAGCTCGACACGAGCGCGATGACGTCGGCGAAGTCGCTGCTAGAGCACGTGCTGAAGGCCTACAATGACGAGAGCCTCGATATCGCCGGCGCCAGAAGTCTCGCGGCCATATCGGGGCAATTCCTGGATAGTGTCCGCCAGTCCAGCAAGACATCGGCGGCCGACCTCTTGTGGGGACAATCGCTCGACGACGAAGCCGACCTTTACGCGATTCTAGGAAATAATGCGCAGTCTCTCGCTGTCGCCAAACGGGCGAAAGACGTTGCGCAGTCGCTCACGCAATCAAATCCGGGCGCTCAAGAACCGCTGCAACTCATCTATGACGCGTCGGTGCGCGCCGGCAATGCGCTTGTCGCCTTGGGAGGGGCGCACAAGCAGGATGCCCTCAAAGAATACAGTTCAGCTGTCGGGATCGCCGAAAAGATCGTTTCTTTGAGTGGCGACGAACGGGGCGTCGACGACGTCATCGACGCGCATATGAAAATCGGCGACGTCTACAAGGACAACGAGCTCAAGCAATATTCCGAGGCTCGAAGCGAATATCAATCCGGTCTTGCAACTTGCCTGGCCGCGCTGGCCAAGCATCCGCAGAGCTTCAATCTTCTGCGCGACAAAGGGAAGGCGTTCTACCGGATCGCCGAGCTGTTGAGGACGGAAAAGACTGCAGGAACGACCGACGAGGCCAGAGCCTTCTATCGCGATGCGTCCGAAGTCCAGAGCGGCCTCGTCTCGCGCAACGCGCAGGAGGCGGTCGCGACGCAATCGCGGCCGGACTCGACCCTCAAATCGAACCTGGCCGCGACTTACGCCCATTGGGGACTTCTCGAACGGCAAGGCGGGAACCTCGAGCTTGCGCTCGAGAAATTGCGGCGCGGCGTCGCGATCGATGAGGACCTGGCCAAGAACGAGCCCGGCAATCCGCAGTGGCTGGAGTTCCTCACGCCAAACTATCTCTATCTCGCTGAGACTCTGGAGGGGCTCAAGCGGCCGGACGAGGCGCTCGCCACCTACCGGAGGCTCAACGATGCGAGGAGAACGCTCGCCTACCGCACGCCCGGGCGGTCAAAGCCGCAAAAAGACTGGGCCGAGGCGGCGAAGCTGCTCGGCGACCGCTCCACGGGCCTCGCCCAGATCGAAGCCTATCGCGAGGCCGTGCGAACCTGGAACCGACTGGTCGACGACCCGAAGAACGCCGACGTCGCCGCCGACCAATATGATGTCGTCCTCGGCTTCGCTCGCACGTTTGACGCCAAGAAGGACTGGCCCGACGCGCAGTCGGCCTACAAGGTGGCGCAAAAGATCGCCAATCTGAACCTCGCCAAGGACCTCTCGAACGAATCTTGGCGCGACAAAGCGAACGCAGTGGGGAAAGCCTCGGTGGAAGCGGAACAGGCGGCCGAATCCGCTCCCGCGGACCCGGCTCGTTAGGCATGGCGTGATTTGGCCGGGCCGCCATCGGGACGACCCCGGGCCTTGGCCCGGGCAACGCGCCGATCCAGGAGTCGCAGGACGCCCCACGACGACAGAGACTCTAAGGCGAAGCCGCGAAGGGCTGACCAACGGCCAACGCCACAAGAGCCACAAATTTCTCTGCGAATTATCTGTCGATAGCAAAATTGGCTTGATAAAATCAGAAATGAGCGTTATGTATTCTCCCTGTTTCCCGCTCGCCGGTAGCCGGGCGCCCTCAAGATGGGCCAGCTTGCGGGGGCGGCGAAGGCGCGTCTCGAATGGTCTTGGCCATCTGATCGATCCAAGCGGCGTGCTCGCTCTCCATCAGGTCCTCGGCGGTCGCGACCAGGGATTGCAGGGCCACGCCGCCGACCAGATAGCGTTCCTTGAGGCGCTCGAGATTGGCCTTCATCGCCGCAGAGCTCGCGGCGAGATACTTCCGGCGCTCGGCCAGGCCATAGGCGCTGACCGCAGCCCCCACCGTCGTCAGCGCGCCGATCCACGCGGCGAACCGGGCGCCGTAGACGGCCACGACAGCTGATACCACGGCAATGAGTGCGCCAGTGACGAACGTCCACAGCTGCAGCCGTTGATAGGCGCTTTCGTTCTTCTCCTGTCCGTCCTTATAAAACTTGATCTGCCCGTCAACGCGGTTTGCGAGATACCACTTGTCGGTCATCGCGGGCGGCGGGCGCCTGTCGTCGCCAGATGATCCGACGGGATCGTCTTCGGGCGTCAACGAGTCTCCAGCCGCGCGGGCCGCGATCGTCTTGCGGCGCTCGATGAACGCGGTCGCTGCGTCGCCCTCGGACGCCTTGGCGGGCGCATAGTCTCCAACCCCGCCCGCAAAGCGGAAGCATTCCGACTTGATCGCTTCCGCAGTCGCCCGCGCACGCAGCCACCCCGATCCCGCGCCAATGGCGAGCGCCTGACGCCCCACATAGAGCGACAAGGCCGACGCGACAGCCGCCGCGCAGGCAAGCGCTTTCGCAAACTGATCAGGCTGCGCCCACGCCGGGAGCCAATCGGTCGGATTGGCGCCAAAGAAGCCCGATGCTGCGCCCAAAACGCCAGTCGTAACCAGCGCAACGAGCGCCCAGAAGTTCCAGCGGTCCGCGCTCGCTTGCAGCGATCGCGCCCGCTTGGCCCAGCCGCGATATTCGTTCCACCCCTGCTCGATCATCGAATTGTCCGGACCTCGGTCGGCGTCCGATTCGGCCGGCCGGGGGCGCGATTCTATCCCACTCCCTAAATCGCGCCACCGCCGATGAGCGCGGCTACAGCGCGCCAGCAGCTCCCCTCACGCCGCCGCCTTCAGCGCCTGGTCGAGATCGGCAAGAATGTCGTCGATATGCTCGATGCCGATCGACAGCCGGACGTAGTCGTCCGTCACGCCGGTCGCTTGTTGCTCCGCCGGCGACAGTTGCGAATGCGTGGTGGTCGCCGGATGAATGGCGAGCGAACGCGCGTCGCCGATGTTCGCGACATGATAGAGAAGCTTGAGCGCATCGATGAACTTGCGCCCGGCTTCCTTGCCGCCCTTGATCTCGAATCCGACCAGGCCGCCCAGGCCGCCCTTCAAATATTTTTCCGCCCGCCGCTTGGCTTCGCCCTTCTGAAGCGACGGATGGATCACGCTCGTGACCGCGGGCTGCTTGACGAGCCAGGCGGCGACTGCGGAGGTGTTCGCCGAATGGCGCTCGATGCGCAGCGGCAGCGTCTCCACCCCCTGAAGGGTGAGGAAGGCGTTGAACGGCGACATGCAGGAGCCGAGGTCGCGCAGGAGCGTGGTGCGAGCCTTGAGGATGTAGGCGATCGGCCCAAGCGGCTTCGCCGCTTCGCTCCATACCGCGCCGTGATAGCTGGGATCCGGCGTGTTGAGCGCGGGCTGCCGCTCCTTGTGCTCCTCCCACGGGAAGGCGCCGCCGTCGATGATGAGGCCGCCGATCGAGTTGCCGTGTCCGCCGAGATATTTGGTCGAGGAGTAGACGACGATCGCCGCGCCGTGTTCGAACGGCCTGGTCAGGATCGGCGCCGCAGTGTTGTCCATGATGAGCGGAACGCCGAGCGGACGGCCGATCGCGGCCACTTCGGCGATCGGGAATGCGATCAGCTTCGGGTTGGGCAGCGTCTCGGCGTAATAGGCGCGGGTGCGCGCGTCGGTGGCCTTGCGGAAGCCCTCCGGGTCGACCGGATCGACGAAGCGGACCTCGATCCCCTGGTCCTTCATCGTGTTGGCGAACAGGTTCCAGGTGCCCCCATAGAGGTCGGTCGAAGAGACGATGTTGTCGCCGGCTCGCGCCAGGTTCTGCACCGCGAAGGCGGAGGCCGCCTGTCCGCTGGCGAGCGCCAGCCCCGCGGCGCCCCCTTCGAGCGCCGCGACGCGCTTCTCGAGCACGTCGGTCGTGGGGTTCATGATGCGGGTGTAGATGTTGCCGAGCTCCTTGAGCGCGAACAGGTTCGCGGCGTGCTCGGCGCTTTGAAACTGATAGGACGTCGTCTGGTAGATCGGCACCGCGACCGCGCCCGTCGCCGGATCGGCGCGCCAGCCCGCATGAAGCGCCAGAGTTTCGACTTTGTGAGACATGGGGTTCTTCCCTGTGTTGTCGTTTGCGTCGCCAGTTTTCGAGCCCGGTGCGACGGACGAGGCGATCCTGTTACGACACTGTTAAGTTGCTTATATTGTAGCCTATACAAATTCGGTGGAATGAGTCGACCATAGCGAGTTCCTGAGCGCTTCACAAGGCGACGCCTGTCCGTCAAATCAAGGAGTTGGGGCCTATCGGCTTGATGATGTATCCTCGGAGCGCGAATCGCTGGCCGCCGCATCTTGTGGCTGGAGGCGAAGGGAAGACGAAAATGAGCGCGCGCCATGAACCGGACGAACGTCTGCGCAGATTTCACCTGCCGCACGCCCATCTCGAATCGGCTTTCGGAAACGACTGGTTCGGCAGAAAAGCGGAGGATTTCGCCCGGTTCTTCGGCACCCCGACGTTCCTGATCGCGCAGACGCTCATCGTCGCGCTGTGGATCTGGGTCAACGCCGCGGGCTGGACCCAGTTCGACGTCTATCCGTTCATTCTGCTCAATCTCGCCTTCTCGACCCAGGCCGCCTACGCAGCGCCGCTGATCCTGCTGGCGCAGACCCGTCAGGCCGACCGCGACAAGGTGACGAGCCTCGCCGACGCCCAGCATCGCGAAGAACTCCACCAGATCAATGAGCAGCGGCAAGCGCAAATGCGCGAGCAGGCCGGCATGCTGATCGAAATGGTGCAGCAAAACACCGCGCTCACCGAGCGCGTGGAAACCCTGCTCAAGCAGAACACCGAACTCACCCAGACCGTCCGAACCCTCGTCGAAAGGATCAACTCGATGACGTGCGAGGTCCATGCGCGGGTGACGCCATCCGCGCGCGGCTGAACGGCCTCGGCTGGGCGCCGAAACCGTCTACTTGTCGATGAACTCGATGGTTTGCTCGAGCGCGGCGGGCGAAACCCTGAACAGGCCGGTATAGGGCATGCCGAGTTCGAGGATGAGAAAGATCGCGAACGCGATCGACAACGCTCCGAATGTCAGGGCTGCGGTGACCAAGGCGTTTGTCGGGGCGTATAATCCGATGGCGAAAAAGAGCGCCGCCGTCCAAAAGATTAGGATCGCAATCAGAACCCACGATATTGGCCCGCTCGCCACTTGCAGGGAGATGAGCAACCGCGATTGTTCGACCATGCTGGCATATTGGTTGGCGGACGCCAGCGCCGCCTTCTGCGCATCGGCTTTTGGCTGAAGCGTCGCGAGAAAGTCGCTGACGCCTTGCGCGTTGGCAAGGGGCCCGGCGACCGTCAACAGGGCGGGGTCGACCCGCCCGCCGGCTCCCCAGAAGGTCTGATAGCCTTTGAGGATACCCTCCTTGATCTTGTCACGAAGGGGCTTGGTCTCCGGCCCGTATTGCGCCAGCGCCTGATCGAGCCTCAGGACCTGGGCGGAGAAATTCTCCAAATTCGTCCGCTGAGCCGAGAAATAGGCCCAGCTGACGCCAATGAGTGTTCCGAGGACGAGCGCGAGAAGAAGGCTGACCAGCCCCGCGACCTGGCCAACCACGGCTTTCGTCTCGCCGGTCTTGTGCTCATCCGTGAGCCGCGTTTGCAGCGCAAGCCCGGCATAGCCGGCGATCATGAACAAGACAAAAATCAGGATGCAGATAAGGAGGACACTCATCTTATTGGCCCGCCAACCTTACTTGCCCGCGCGCGCCGTACCTGACCCGTCGTGGAATTTCAAGCGAGGTCGAGGATTTGCCATGGGGAGCAGCGGCTTCGCCACAAATGCGTCCGTTCACAACGGCGCAATCTCGAAACGAGAGTTTACCGAGACGAAAGCGTCTTCCATTTACTGCATAAGCACGGTATTGTGTCAGCCTACGGCGTCACCTCTCAAAGCCTTTTTATTTAGCAGCGGATGGTTACCTTGAACCAGCTCGTAAAATCGACGCTTAAGAATCTGGCGCGCAATTACGGCGTCCATGTTCGCTATATGCCTCGGCTTGTGAACAAGGGCCCTGACTACGAAGTCGTGCTGCCAAGCGCGACTTATAGCCCATGGAATCTCGATCAAGGGTTCAAAGCGGCCTATTCGCAGGTCGAACTCGCGACGTTGGTCGATAAGTACCGGTGCTTCGAGCTGTGGAGGCTCGTTGAGCAGTCGGCCAAGCTCGAAGCCGGCGCGCTGATCGAAATCGGAGTATGGCGCGGGGGCACTGCCGCGCTGATCGCGACGCAGGCGAAACGTCTGGGATTGCGCGACAAAGTCTACGCCTGCGACACGTTCTCCGGCATCGTGAAGGCCGGAGACGAAGACCCCGATTATGTCGGGGGCGAGCATGCCGACACGAGCCAGCGCTTAGTCGAGGACTTCCTCTACAAAAGGCTGAACCTCGACAATATCCAAATTCTAACCGGCATCTTCCCCGAGGAAACTGGCGGCGCAGTCGAAAATCTTAAGTTCCGGTTCTGCCATGTCGACGTCGACGTCTATCAGTCGGCCAAAGATGTGACGGAATGGATCTGGGAACGGTTGGTTCCGGGCGGCATAATCGTGTACGACGATTATGGCTGGGACACGACTCCGGGCGTCGCTTGCTATGTCGATGGACAAATCCCGCTCAAAGACCGGATCGTTTTGCACAACCTTAACGGCCACGCGATCGTGATCAAACGATAGCGCCGCAAGGTCGCCTCAAGGACAAGCGCCGGGAGACCTGGCCTAAGCCCCGGAGAGCTGCGGATACAACCAAAGCGGGGAATCCCTTCCAAATAAGGGCTAGCAAAACGAAGCTAATGAGCCTAAACGCTAGTAAGTTTGCTTTCATTTACTTTCATTTTCTTTTGCGAATCGGGCTTTTTCAAACGGTTGCGCGTGAAAAAAATAAAAAAATCGCTCCTCGGCGCCGGCTCGCGCGGCAGGTTGTAAGGCAACGTTTCAAACAGCCGCGGTTTCTCCTCTTCCCGTCTACGGGCGAATGGATTCCGCAAGAGGGAATTCATAACGCGTATTTCTGATTTTGTCAAGAAAAATTCGCGGAGAATTCGTGGTTGTTATGAGGTTGGCGGTTCGCTCGGCTGATGGCCGACATTGCCAACAATTCATGCGCTGGGCAGGCGAGCCGCCCTTCTAATGCCCCGGTCGGTCTGATAGTGCGGCCTCTTCTTTTTGCCCCCCGCTCAAGGTCCTACCCGCATGCGCTTGTTGAGCCTCGCCGCCTTCGCCGTCCTCGCCCTCATCATCGGCGGCTACCGAGAGGACGGGATGACGCTGCTCATCGCCGTCGCCTCGGGGCTGGCCGCGGTCACTTCGCTGTCGCGCTGGAAAATATCGACCTTCCTCACCCTCCTCTGCGATCTGTTCGCGATCGAAACGGTGCTGTTCGGCCTGGCCGACCTTGCCGCGCTCACCGGCTATTGGCCGCAGAGCCTCGAGGAATACGAGCTGCCCCGCTATCTGCCTCTGGCGACGGCGCTGTTCGTTCTCGCCATCTTCGCCATCTCGCACTTTCGCCTGGTGCGCAGGATGATGCGGATCGCCGATCCATTCTTCGCCGCGCGGACTCCGATCTCGATCCGGCCCTGGCCATCCCGGCCGGTGATCCTTCGTCAGGACATTTACGCCCGCATCAATGTCTTCTTCCTCATCCTGATCAATCAGTTCCAGGTCGCGCTGGCGCTGCGTTTCAACTTCTTCCAGCGCGATTTCGGCAACGCCATCCAGGTGGCCAACGAGGCGCATCGGGTGGCGTTCTGGTACCAGCTCATGGTTGTCTTCGTGCCGCTGGCGACGATCGCCATCGTCGCCGGCATCGTCGAGTTCTTCGTCGCTTCGAATTTCGTGCTGCAATGGCGACGCTGGATGACGGCCTCGTTCACCTCGCGCTGGCTCATGCACTCGATGCACTACAAGCTCGCTCTCACCGGCGCCGCCGACCATCGGGATGAAGAGACGTCGGTGGAGCTCGCGGGCCAGCGCATCACGACGGACAACCCCGACCAGCGCATCTCGCAGGACATCGGCGGCTTCATCAACGGCACCGGGACCGGCATCAATTCCGGCAACGTCGGCATCTACAATTACACTATCCAGGCGATCGCCTCGGCGACCAATCTGGTGTCGTTCTCGATCATCCTGTGGGCGATTTCCAACTCCCTCAACGCGCCGATTTTCGGCATGCGAATACCTGGCTTCCTGTTCTGGGTCGCGGTCTTGTACGCCTGCCTCGCGACAGGCATCACCCAGATGATCGGACGCAGCCTGTCGAGGCTTTATTTCCGCCAGCAGGCGGTCGAGGCGAACTTCCGCTTCGATCTTGCGCGCATTCGCGAATACAGCGAGCAGATCGCGCTTCTCAAGGGGGAGGAGCGCGAGATCGACCGGGCTGGCAGCGTGTTCGGCGAGGTGGTGCGAACCATCCGTCGCATCATCCATGTGCGCACCTGGCTCATCGCCTTCAACCAGTTCTACAGCCAGATCTCCGTCATCATTCCTTATGTGGTCGTCGCGCCGTTCTACTTTGCTAAAATCGTCGACTTCGGCCGCTTCAATCAGTCGGCCGACGCGTTCGCCAACGTCAACGGCGCGATGAACTTCTTCGTCGACCGCTACATCGGCCTCGCCGATTTCCGCGCCACGATCGAGCGTCTGACTTCGTTCGAGGAGGCCTTCGACCGCGCGCTCGCGGACGATAAAAAGACGCCGCGGCTAACCGCGGGGCCGTCGCAGGACCCTACCCTGTCGCTGAATGACGTCGAAGTCGCGTTGCCCGACGGCCGCAAGCTGGCCCATATCGCCGACTTGGTGCTGGTCCCACAAGAGTCCACGATGCTTGTCGGGCCCTCGGGAGTCGGCAAGTCGACGCTCTTTCGCGCCATTGCGGGCTTGTGGCCGCACGGCTCGGGTGAGATACGCCAGCCGGCCTACGCCAAGCTCATGCTCTTGCCGCAGCGGCCCTATATTCCAATCGGACCGCTCCGCGACGCCCTCGCCTATCCGGCGCCAAGCGCCAATTTCTCCGACCAGAAGCTGAGGGAGACGTTGGTGAAGGTCGGCCTTCCGGCGCTGGCGGACCGGCTTGACGACAACGAGAATTGGCAAATGCAGCTGTCGGGCGGCGAACAGCAGCGGCTCGCCGTCGCGCGGGCGCTGCTGGCCAAGCCGGACTGGCTGTTCCTCGACGAATTGACCGCCTCGCTGGACGAGAAGAGCGAAGCCAATCTCTATCGCGCGATTATTGAAACGCTCCCCGGCGCCACGATTGTGTCGATTGGCCATCAGGCGACGATCAATCAGTTCCACAAGCGACGGATCGCGTTCGAAACCCACGACGGAACTCCGGCCACGGTTGTCGCCGAGCCGGAGCCCGCAACATGATCGAGGGCGAGCTTAAAGCGAGCGGGCGAGCCGCATCGAGCCACGCGGCCCCTTGATCACGAGATCGTCGTTGACCAAGTCCCACTCTGGGTTGCCGAGCAGCGCGGACAGGAAGCCCAGTTCGAGCTGCATAACGTCCTTGGCGCATTGCTTTTTGGTCAGCGCATAGGGCCCGGTGGCGAGATGCTGGTCCTTGACCGGATACATCGTCGCCGACCACGAATTGCAGCCGGTGTAGCCGGACCCCCGCAGCGTACCATCGATCTTGAGGCTGATGTCCAATCCCGGGGGCACAGGCTTGCCGTTGAGCTCGCGCAGCGACCAGGTCTGGTCGAGCGGAAAATTCTTCTGCTGCGGCGGCAGCGGCTTGGGCGGCTGGTTATCCTCTTCAGTTTGAGGGCCTCTTGAGGCGGCGTAAGCGGTGGTGGCGAAACACAGGGCTACGGCGACGGTAGCCACGACCGAGATTGATTTCAGCATGGGTGTTGGACCTCGATATCCGGAGGCGACGGCCCCTCGATGGACGAATCGCCCAGCGCCTCGTCGCGCCCCGGGCCTGCTCCCTTTGATCGCGGAGCGTGCATTTTTTGTGGCGAAGATCACCTGTCCGGCCTTGAATTTGAAGCCCTCCGAACAAAAATTATCAGGCGTGAGGCCTAAGGGCCTTGCAGCGGCAGCGCAGCCAATGTCTGGGGCGCAAGCCGCCATATCGCTCAACATCAGAGGATGTGATCATGTTGAATTACGATCTTGCACCGTTCTATCGTTCCACCGTCGGCTTCGATCGTCTCTTTTCGATGCTCGACAGGGTCGCCGGAGGCGAGCAGAACGCCCCCACCTACCCGCCTTACAACATCGAGCGCACTGGCGAGAACGCCTACCGGATTACGCTCGCGGTCGCCGGCTTCGGCGAGAGCGAGCTGTCCGTCGAAACTCGCGAGAACACGCTGACCGTGCGCGGATCCAAGGAAACCGTCCAGAAGGACGACAAGCGCGACGTGCTTTACCAGGGCATCGCGGCCCGCGCCTTCGAGCGCCGCTTCCAGCTTGCCGACCACGTCGTTGTGACAGGCGCGACCAGCGAGAACGGTCTCTTGCACATTGACCTGGTGCGGGAGGTCCCCGAGGCCCAGAAGCCGCGCACCATTGCGATCAACAAGGGCGGCGCCAAGACCATCGAAGCGGTCAAGACGCCTTCCGCTCAAGCCGCGTAAATCGAGCGGTCCTGGCGTCGAGATCAGGGCGTCCCGGTCGGGGCGCCCTTGAGACGACTGACAAACCCCTGGCTTCGGCCAGGGGTTTTTGATTCAGCTGTATTGCTTGCTCGCGCGATCTACACTTTCCAGAGAGGATTATCGGAGCAAGGTTCCTCGCAACCTTGGTATGTCTCCGAGTTGCGCAAATCCTTGTGCTTACGCTCTCGTTCTGGAAGGCTGGCTCCTCGGTTCGAGGCAATACACGCTCACGCTGGTTGTAGACGAAGCGTCACACAGCCAGCGTAGGCCGGTTCTGATAGGCCAACAAGAATTGTCCGTCGGCCCCCCGATGAAAAAAGCGCCCATGATCGGGAGCGGCCATTACGCGGATTCGGGGCGCGCCATTGAGACTGAAGAGGCCGGCGCCGCGTCGGCGAACGACATTATATCGACAAGGACGAGGAAGCACGGAATGGCTTACGAAACTCTCGTCGCGGTCTATGACACGTCCGCTCGCGCGGACGCCGCGGTGAACGCCTTGAAGGCGGCCGGGTTTGCCGAATCCGACATCAGCGTTTTTAACAAGGCCCGTCTCAGGGACAGCGGATCGTCCCTTGCGACAGGCGTAAAGAAGCCGGGGCTCTGGCAGCGGTTGTTCGGGCCCGATGTCTACGAGCATGAGGCGAATATTTACGGTACGACCGTCCACAAGGGCGGCGCGCTCATCTCCGTTCGCCTTCCCCCCAATGAAGTCGCCCATGCAAGGGCGGTGCTCGACATCCGCCGGCCGGTCGATGTGCACGACCGCGCGGTCACCACTGGCGTGGCGCCGCCTGCGCATGTGGAGGCAGTTCAAAGGAAGCTCGAGACTCTTCCGCTCGCCGCCGTCCAAGAGGTCGCTGTTTCCCCCAAGCTTGCCGCCGCGCAACCGGAGGTTCTCAGGCTTGCCGAAGAGCAGTTGGAGATCGGCAAGCAGATGATCGAGACGGGCCGGACCAGGGTCCGTCGTTTCGTGACCGAACGCGACGTCGGCCACGAAGTGACCCTTCGCCATGAGCACGCGGAAGTGCTGCGCAAGGCGATCTCCGACCCCAACTACGTTGGCGAGCCCGAGTGGGCTGACGGGACGATCGAGGCCGTCGAGACGGCGGAGCACGCGGTGGTCAAAAAGACGGCGCGCGTCGTTGAGGAAGTGTCGCTGAGACAGTTCGGTTCCGACCACGTCGAGACGATCAGAGACAAGCTCCGTCGCCACGAGGTCGCATTCGAGCGAATCGGTCCGGACGGGAAGGTCATTCAACAGCCAAAGACGGCCTGAGCATTGGCCGGGCGGCGTCGGCCGACGTCGCTTGCGACTAGCCGCGACCAGCCGTTCGCTAAGGCCGCCTCTTCGCGTCGGCGCTGGTTTGTGCGATAGTTTGGCCGGCGATTTGAGCTGCGCAAGGAGGAAATTCATGATTTGGTCGAGTTTGGTCAAAAGCGCCTGCGTGGCGATCGCGCTTTCCGGCTTCAGTCCGCCGCAGGCTGGCGCGATCGAGATCCAGGGGTCCAACCCGTCGGCGCAGTTGAGCGATGGCATGATCTTGAAAGCGTATATCGCGCACCGCGGCGCGACCGCAGTGGGGCCGCGCGGCGGCGTCTACCATCGCGGTGGAACCGTTGGCGGCTACCGTGGCGGCGCGTACCGGGGTGGGGTCTACCGCGGGGGCGTCTATCGCGGCGGCTACGGCTACCGAGGCGGGGTCTATCGCGGCGGGTATGGCGGCTGGGCGCGGCCCGGCTGGTATCGCTGGGGACCGGGCGGCGCGATTGCGGCCGGCGCCGCAATCGGCGTGCTCGCCGCGGGAGCCGCAATCGCCTACGCCGGCCAGCCGCCGGCGCCGGGCCTGTGCTGGTACTACACCGACCCGAGCTACCGCGCTGGCTTCTGGGACGCCTGCTAGGCGCCAAAGCAATTCAGGTCCATGAGGGCGGCCGATCTCGGCCGCCCTTAAGATTCGGGCGCTCCCCGCCTCCGCCGAACCTTTGAGTTCGGCGAAGCACAGGCTGCGGCAGGCCCCGGCCTTGCCAAACGCCGCTGATTGCCGCCAAGCTCGCGCCCGATCCCCTCGCGGGTGCGACTGAGCCACGCCCATGATCCCCAACGCGCCCCGCCTCCTCGACTTCGATCTCGGCGAGAGCGCCGCGATGATCCGCGACAGCGCCCGCGCGTTCGCCGAAAAGGAGATCGCGCCGCGCGCCGCTGAGATCGACCGCGACAATGCGTTTCCGCGCGACCTCTGGCCCAAGATGGGGGAACTCGGCCTGCACGGGATCACCGCGCCGGAGCAATACGGCGGACTGGCCTTGGGCTACCTCGAGCATTGCGTGGCGATGGAGGAAGTGTCGCGCGCCTCAGGGTCGGTCGGGCTGTCGTACGGCGCGCATTCGAACCTCTGCGTCAACCAGATCGTGCGCAACGGCAATGACGAGCAGAAGGCGCGCTATCTGCCGAAGCTCATCTCAGGCGAGCACGTCGGCGCGCTCGCGATGTCGGAGCCGAACGCTGGCTCTGACGTCGTCTCGATGACCACTCGCGCAATACGCAACGGCGATCGCTTCGTGCTCAATGGCTCGAAAATGTGGATCACCAACGGTCCGCTCGCTGAGACCTTTGTCGTCTACGCCAAGACCGATCCTGCCGCCGGCGCGCGCGGCATCACGGCCTTCCTTGTCGAGCGCGGCATGAAGGGCTTCTCGCAAGGGACAAAGCTCGACAAGCTCGGCATGCGCGGCTCGGACACCGCCGAGCTCATATTCGCGGACTGCGAAGTTCCGGCCGAGAACGTGCTGGGCAAGATCGGCAAGGGCGTCAATGTGCTCATGAGCGGCCTCGACTACGAACGCGTGGTGCTGGCGGCGGGTCCGCTCGGCCTTATGCAGGCCGCGCTCGACGTCGTCCTTCCTTATGTCCACGAGCGCAAGCAGTTCGGCCAAGCGATCGGGACCTTCCAATTGGTGCAGGGCAAGCTCGCCGACATGTACGTGACGATGAATGCGGCGAAGGCTTACGTCTACGCCGTCGCCAAGGCCTGCGACCGCAATCAGACGACGCGCGAGGACGCGGCGGGCGCGATCCTCTACGCCGCCGAGCGCGCGACCCAGGTCGCGCTCGACGCCATCCAGGTCCTAGGCGGAAACGGCTACACCAACGACTATCCGCTCGGGCGCCTGTTGCGCGACGCCAAGCTCTACGAGATCGGCGCCGGCACGAGCGAGATCAGGCGCATGCTGATCGGACGCGAGCTGTTCGAAAAGAGCGCGTGAGCTTAGGGGTGCGCATTGAAGCGCGACCGCCACTCTCTCGACGAGCCGAAAGTCTTACTGTCCTGATGGGAGCGCGTCGGCCAGCACGCGCACCGAATGCACCGCCGTGCGCCCCGAGAGATCGGCGATCTGATGGCGGCACGAAAATCCGTCGGCGACGATCGGCTCTTCAGGTTTGGCGTTGCGCACAGCTGGCAGGAGATCGGCCTCCGCCATGGCGCGCGACACGTCCTGCGTCTCGGACTGATAGCCGAACGCGCCGGCCATACCGCAGCAGGACGACGCAATCGGCGCGACGATCAGATCGGGCGCCTGGCGCAGCGCCGCGAGGGTCGCATCGAACGCGCCGAAGCTTTTCTGATGGCAATGGCCATGAACATGCGCCTTGGTCGGTACGGATCGAAGCTCGAGCGAGATCGTCTCGCGCGCCATCCACTCGCCGAAGGTGAGCGCGCGGCTCGCCAGCGCTTTCGCTTCAGCGCCCGGCAGCAGGGACACGAACTCGTCGCGCAAGGTCATGAGACACGAGGGCTCGAGGCCGACGACGGGCGCATCGCCGGCGAGCGCCGTCAGCGTCCGCCGGGCCTCCGCGCGCGCCCTCTCAACGAGGCCCGCGGCGAGATAGGTTCGCCCGCAACAGAGCGGACGCCCGTCGTGGCGCGGCGTCAACGGCCTTCGTCCAGCCGCGGCGATGACGCGTAGCGCAGCCCGCAGATTGTCGGGCTCGAAGTAGCGATTGAATGTGTCGGCGAAGAGCATGACGTTGCCCATGCTGTTCCCCGGCTTGGCGTAGGGCAGCGCCTCCTCGTCGCGGAAGCGATCGGACCGCCAGGCCGGCAGATCGCGCTCAGCGGCAAAGCCCAAGTGTCGATCGAGCGCGCGGCGCAGCCACGGAACCTTGTTGCGAAGATTGGCCGCGCCGGGAAAAGTCGCGGCGAACGGCGCGAAACGCGGCAGTTCGGCAACGATCCGTTCACGCAAGCTTATCCCATGCCGAGCGGCGCTGGCAGCCGCCGCCTCGATCTTCATCTTGGCCATGTCAACGCCGGTCGGACATTCGCGCCGACACGCCTTACAGGAGACGCACAGCTTAAGCGCGTCCGCAACGTCGCTCGAGGCCAATCCCTCCTGGTCGAGCTGGCCGGTGAGGGCGAGGCGAATCGTGTTGGCGCGGCCGCGCACCAGGTGCTTTTCGTCGCGCGTCGCGCGATAGCTCGGGCACATCGCGCCGGCGTCGAACTTGCGGCAATGTCCGTTGTTGTTGCACATCTCGACCGCGCCCATGAGGCCGCTGAGCGGCCCCGGATGGTCCGACCAGTCGAGCCGCGGCGAGAACCCTTCGATCGGACGATAGTCGGGCCCGTAGCGGAACAGCGACCGGTCGTCGAAGCGCGGCGCGCGGACGATCCGGCCGGGATTGAGCAGGCCCGTCGGGTCGAACGCGTCCTTCACCGCCTCGAACGCGCGGGCGATGCGCGCCCCGAACATCGGCTCGTTGAACTCGCTCCGGGCGATGCCGTCGCCGTGCTCGCCGCTATGCGAGCCCTTGTACCGGCGGACGAGGTCGAAACACTCCTCGGCGATGGAGCGCATCCGCGCGACGTCCGCCGGATCCTTCATGTTGAGGACCGGTCGCACGTGCAGGCAGCCGACCGACGCGTGAGCGTACCAGGTCCCGCGTACGCCGTGGCGCTCGAAGACCCTGTTCAGTTGTTCGGTATAATCCGCCAGGTCCTCGAGAGGCACGGCGGCGTCTTCGATGAACGAGATCGGTTTGCCGTCGCCTTTCATCGACATCATGATGTTGAGGCCCGCCTCGCGCACGTCGGCGATCTGCGCCTGGAAGTCCGGTTCGGCAGCGCGGACCAAGCTGTGTGGAAACCCCAAATCGCCCATGAGCGTCTCGAGCCGCGCGAGCTGCGCCAATAGCGGCTGATCCTCAAGCCCATGAAATTCGACGATCAAGAGGCTCTGAGGCTCGCCGATCACCATGCGGTCAATCGTATTGCGGAAGATCGGGATGCTTCGCCCGAGGTCGATCATCGTGCGATCGACGAGCTCAACCGCTTCGGGATCGAGCGCGACAATATGACGCGTCGCCTCCATCGCGGCGCGGAACGAAGGAAACTGGCAGACGCCCAACACTTTCCGGGGTTTGATGGGATGGAGAATCAGCTCCAGCGCCGCCGAGAAGGCGAGCGTTCCTTCCGAGCCCACCAGCAGCCTCGCCGGATTGTCCCGCCCCATGGCGGCCGCGGCCGGCGTCAGCGCATCGATATTGTACCCGCCGACCCGGCGCAGCACTTTCGGAAACCGGGCGGCGATCTCCGTCGCCATATCCTGCCCGAGCGTCTGCAGCCGGCCCATCAGCTCGCCAATGGCCTCTGGCGTCGTCGCGCCCTGTCCAGGCCAGTCGGGACCGAAGCGGAAACGCGCGCCGTCGGCCAGGATCGCGTCAATGGCCGCAACATTGTCGGCCATCAGGCCATAGCGGATCGACTTCCCGCCACAGGAATTGTTGGCCGCCATGCCGCCGATGGTGCAGCGCGCGTGGGTCGACGGATCAACCGGAAAGAACAGGCCATGCGGTTTCAACGCCGCGTTGAGATGGCCGAGCACGATCCCCGGCTCGACCCATGCGCGTCGGCGATCGGGATCGATCTCAATCACGTTGCGGAGATATTTCGAGCAGTCGAGGACCAAGGCTCGATTGACCGTCTGGCCGCACTGACTCGTGCCGCCGCCTCGGGCCAGGACCGGAACGTCACTCTCGCGTGCGATCGCCATCGCAGTCGCGACATCTTCGATCGTGCGCGGCACGAAAACGCCGACCGGCTCGATCTGATAAATGGAGGCGTCGGTCGCATAGCGGCCGCGATCGGCGCGCGAGAACAAAACCTCGCCCCTCGTCTCGCGCCTTAGTCTAGCGGCAAGCTGTGCTCGCAAGGCCGACTTACGATCGCGCATGTTTGCTCAACCGTCCGATTCTGCGCCCTGAGGCCACTCCTATGTGACAATGAACGCGGCGAAGGTATCTGATTAGGCCGTCTACAGGAGAGCGCGGCGACGCCTAATCAGATGCCGTCGCCTTGAGCGCCTCAACGACTGCTGATGGGTTGCGCCCGATCACTTGGAGATAGGCGTGGGCGGCGGCGTCTGGCTCCTTGCGTCCCTGCTCCCAATCGCGCAACGTGCCGACCGGAATATGGAAACGGGCCGAAAACTCCTCCTGCGACAGGCCGAGCGCGCGGCGGATGATTTTGATCTGCGGATTCCGCCGCATGCGCTTGAAATCATCTGACGCAAGCGGCGTGACATCGGGATCGGCGAGGGCCGCGGCGCGGCGCGCTGTGGCGCTCATCGCGTCGAACCGTTCCCAGCCTCACCCGACTTTCCCCTTTCAGCGGTCTTGCTCACGGGGTCAAGCTCGATGTTCAAAAGGCTCTGCGCCTCGCGCCGATATGATGCGGATCATCTCGTCCCTAAGGGCGTAGACGACGGTTAGCAGGCGACGGCTCGCCAAGCCTATGAGCACAAAGCGATCCTCGCCATAGTCGTGACGATCATCGATAAGTTCAATAGCGAACGGGTCCTTGAAGACGTCCCGCGCCGCCTCGAATTGCACACCATGCTTAGCGTAGTTGGAAGCGGCTTTCTCGTCGCACCATTGGAAGTGGCCATCGTTCGTTTCAAATACGGCTATGCCGTAGCGCGGTCAAGCATGACGGACGCGCGGTCAAAAATTCCGCCACACGGCGACCGCAACGCCATGCTCCGTGTTGGTTCTGACCGTCCAGACGGTCGAGAACACGCCTGCCTGCAGCGACCATTTGTCGTTGAGCGCGTAGACCACGCTCGCCTCCACCACCGACTGGCGCCACGCGGGGAACGTCCGATTGTCCGTCGACATGGACACCGTCGTGAACTCCTGCAGCATCAGCATGATCTTGGGCGTGAACTTGAACCCGACCGTCAGGTCTCCGTGCCATTCGTCCGGCGGCCCTTCCGTGCGCAGGCGCCAGGCGACCTCCGCGTCGAGGAAGCCCGGGACGCCGAAAATCGCGAAATTGTGGCCGGCGTTGAGACGCGCCTCCCCGGCCCAGCCGGTGTTCCCTTCTTGAGCGGGCGCCTTCGAATCATGGGCGCCTGGGATGAACGCGGTCGCCTCGCCGGAGAATATCCACCCGCCTGTCGACCAGAGCTTCTGCCTTAAACCCAAGCCTGAATAGTCGAGGCCGTTGTAAGTGTTCGGGTTCGGCTCGCCGATCGAATAATGCTCGAACGCCGTCTCGCCAAAAGCGGTGAGCGAATTTGTCAGGCCATATTGGACATAGGTCTGGGCGTCGAAGCGGCTTTGGTTGGCGGGCGGATTGCCGCCCCATGGCGGACCAAAGCCGGTCCAGCCGTACAAAGTCGCAATGAGTTGGCCGGTTCCCTGTGGCAAGGTCCAGGCGCCGCCCCATGCGCTCGCAGGCGCGCCCAGCATGAACGCGAGCGCGCCTGCGGCAGCCCACCAACGGTTCGGGCCAGCGCGGGCCAAAAACGTGCCCCCCCAACGCAAGATACGCAGTCCGACAAGGACTCAAGAACAACCACAGAACAAAGCGGCGCCTTTTCCGTTAGGTCAAGCGTAAATTAGCCTCGTCAGCGGAAAAAACATAATACACGCAACGAGTTGCGCGTGATTTCCCCGCGCGGACAACTCGGCTGCGGGACCCGCGACCGACCTGTCTAAGGAAATCGGTCCGACTCTGTTTGAACCGGCGGCTGAGGCGTCGTCCCTGCTCGCGCCGGGGCGCTCCTTCTGATAGAAGGCGCCGGTGTTCAACTCGCGCCTCGCGCCACACGCGCCTCTGTTGGCGCCACGTGATGCGCCGCCCGTCGAATGGGTCGTCACACCCGGACTGACGCAATATGCCGACGCGCTCATGGAGATGGAGACGCGCGCGGAGGCGATCGCGCGCGGAGACGCGCCCGAGCGTGTCTGGCTCATCGAGCACCCGCCGCTTTACACCGCAGGCACGAGCGCGAAGGAGGGCGACCTTATCGAGGCGCGCTTCCCCGTCCATCGCGCTGGCCGCGGCGGCCAGTTCACCTATCACGGTCCCGGGCAGCGGGTCGCTTACGTCATGCTCGACCTCAAGCGCCGCCGGCCCGACGTGCGAGCCTATGTGGCCTCGCTCGAACGCTGGCTGATCGAGACCTTGAAGACGTTCGACGTCGTCGGCGAGACGCGCGAGAACCGGGTCGGCGTATGGGTCGCGCGGCCCGACAAGCCGGCGTCCCCCCTGGGCGAGACGGCCGAGGACAAGATCGCCGCCATTGGCGTGCGGGTGCGGCGCTGGGCGACGCTGCACGGCGTCTCCCTCAACGTCGATCCCGATCTTGCGCATTTTTCCGGCATCGCGCCGTGCGGGATCCGAGAGGCGCATTTTGGCGTCACGAGTCTCGCCGACCTCGGGCGCCCCGCGACGATCGCGCAAGCGGATGCGGCGCTTCGCGCGGCGTTTGAGGCCGTGTTCGGCCCCACCCAATGACGCCAGCCGGAGCTCAGGCCTCCGGTTGCCCGCTTAACCAGCCGAAACTATAGGCCTGACATGGGTCTTCCAATTGGGCTTCCGGAGAGAAGCCGGCGAGCGTTCTGGGCGCGCCTTTATGCGCGGCGGCGCCTGCTCGGCGATCTTGCGGCCCCGCTCGCGCCGATGCATTACGCGCTGATCGGCGAGAGCCTCGGCTATCGCCCCAACGCCTTCTTCGATCCCCGCACCTTTCGCGCCCACGCGAACATCGCGAAGGACGCGAGCCGAGGCTTGCTCGAAGCCTATCTTGCCCGCCCCGAACCCAATGCCCCCTCCCCTTCCGCCGAATTCGACCACGGCTGGTACGCATCGCAGAATCCTGACTGGGCGCAGAGCCATCCCCATCCCTTCCTGCACTTTCTCGAGCGCGGATTGCGCGCCGGCAGGCGTCCTCGAGCGGATATCGATGTTGAGTTCGTCCGCGACATCACTCGCGGGGTCAAGCCTCGCTCGCTCGAGGAGGCGGCCTTCCGAGTCTTCGATCGCGCGCTTCGCGAGGGCGAGATGGGCCCGCCGCTCAATCGGCGGGACTTAAGGGCGCGCCAGGACCGTTTCTATGCCGACGGACGGTTGCGCATCGAACGCGAGGCGGGCCACCCGAACCGCGGCGTCCTTGTCTTCGTCCAGTGCGGGAAAGGTTTCGACGCAGCCTACCTTGAAGAGCCGCGCGGCTATGACGTTCTCCTCAACTATTATCATGAGGCAAGCGTCCATCCGAAAGCCGATATCGCCGTTCTCCAGGCGGGAACCAAAACGACCTCCATTCGGCGGCTCATGGAGTCCCGGCCGGATCTCCTCCTGCGCTACCAGGCGGTTTTGTTTCTCGACGACGACGTCGAAATCGACGCTGCGGGCATCGAGACATTTTTTCGCGCAATGGCGGCCGACAAACTCGATCTTGCGCAGCCGGCGCTCAGTGCGGACTCGGCCACCGCCTATCCGTTTCTGAAAAGACCATCCGCCGGCCCCGGCGTGATGAGGCTGTCTTCAGTTGAGATCATGGCGCCGGCGCTTACGCGTCGGGCGCTCGAATGCGCAAGCTGGGTATTCGCGGAATTGGTCAGCGGCTGGGGCAGCGACCTGCTTCTGGGGCCGGCGGTGCGCTCAGGCTTCGGACCGATGAGCGTTGGCGCCATCGGCTCCGTCGCCGTCCGGCACGCAGCGCCGGTCGACCTCGGAGCTGGCGCCTTTTACGCCCTTCTGCGTCGCTACGGCGTCGATCCCGGGCACGAGGCCAATAGGATCGCGGTCGACTTCGGCGTCGAACGCTTTTTGCGGCGGCTCGAACCAGGCGAAGCGGGAGAAACTTGCCGAGCGCCGCTCAGCCATCAAACGACCTGATTTTCGAAGCGCTGTCAGTCAGAAGATTGGGCGAATGAGTTTGACGGGTCTCGGCGGATCGAGGCTCCGAACGCGGCGACCAGAATCATCCACTTGACAAGAGTGGCGTATCTTCGATTCTGCAGGCTTAACGAGCGGCAAAAAGCGACATGCGAAGGGCGCACGAGGCCAGACTTTACGCATTGACCACCGCGACCGCGTGCGGACTGGCGCTGCTCGCGGGCATCGTCGGCGCGCCGACGCGAGTTGTGATGCAGAATCTCGTCTTCGACCAATATCAGCGCTGGAAGCCGCGCCCTTACGACTTCGACCAGCCCGTGCGCATTGTCGCGGTCGACGACGAATTGCTCAAGCGGCTCGGGCAATGGCCTTGGCCGCACGAGCGTCTTGGCGCGCTTGTCGACGCGTTGAAACGAGCCGGGGCCGCGGCCATCGCATTCGATTTCCTATTCGCCGAAAAGGATCGCGGCGACGCCGCCGCTCCGGCGGACAACACTCCTGATAGCGCCTTTGCGCGGTCGATGGATGACGGGGCCGTCGTCCTCGGCAGCTTCGTCTCTGACGCGCCGAATGGCGCGAGCGCTTCCCCAAAGGCGGGATTCGTCACCGCCGGCGACGACGCAGCGAAGTTCCTGCCGAGATGGCCGGGGCTACTCATGCCTCTGCCTGAGCTCGCGCAGCATGCGGCGGGCATCGGCTTCCTCAACTGGCGGCCGGACGACGACAGGGTCGTGCGACGGGTGCCGCTCATCCTCAATGTGAACGGAGCCTTGCAGCCGAGTCTCGCCATGGAGGCGCTGCGCGTCGGACAGGGCGCCTCTACCTATATCGTGAAGTCGTTGAACGCCAGCGGCGAAACGGCCTTCGGACAATCGTATGGCGTGGTGGCGATCCGCGACGGCGACCTGACGATTCCAACGAACGCCGCGGGAGACGTCAGGGTCTATTTCGCGAAAACCGACCCGCGCCGCACGATCCCGGCCTGGAAAGCTCTCGACCCGAAAGCGGATCTCAGCGACCTTCGCGGCAAGATCGTGTTCTTCGGAGCCTCCGCGCCGCTGCTCTCGGATATCGTCGCGACCCCCTTATCTCGAGCAATGCCCGGCGTCGAAGCCCATGCGCAGATCGTCGAGCAGCTCTTGAGCGGCCAAACGCTCACGCGGCCGGATTGGGCGCCGAGCGCAGAGTGGATGGCGACGGCGGTGATCTGCGCGGCGCTGGTCGCGACGACGTGGATCCTGGGCCCCTACCTCGCCGCGCTCGCATACGCCGCCATGCTTGGCGCGATTGTCGCGGTGAGCTGGTTCGCGTTTTCGCGTCACGGATTGCTCATCGAGCCGACCTATCCGGCGTTCTCCGCCGCCGCGGTCTATTTTACCGGAGTCTCGACGCTCTACGCGGTGAAGCGCCATCAGGAGCGGGCGATCCGTTCCGCCTTCGGCCGATTTGTTTCGCCCGCGGTGGTCGCGCGGCTCGCGGAAATGCCTGGCGCCCTCGAGCTCGGCGGCTTGCAGCGTGAACTGACGCTGCTGTTCTGCGACATCCGCTCGTTTACGACGATCTCGGAGGGGTTCAACGCGTCGGAGCTCACCCATTTCCTGAACGAATACCTGACCCCGATGACCGACGCCATTCTCGACCGAGAGGGCACCGTCGACAAATATATGGGCGACGCCATCATGGCGTTCTGGAACGCGCCGCTAGACGATCCAGATCATGCGGCGCACGCGGTCGAATCCGCGCTCACCATGCGCGAGACGCTGGTCGCGCTGAACGAGGGCTGGCGTGCCCAAGCCGAATCCGATGGGCGCCCGTTCAAGCCGGTGCGCTTCGGCATCGGGCTCAATTCGGGCGAGTGCTGCGTCGGCAATCTGGGTTCGTTGCGCCGATTTGACTATTCGGCGATCGGCGACGAAGTGAATGTGGCTTCGCGTCTCGAAGGCGCCTGCAAGATTTTCCAAGTCGACATCATTGGGAGCGAGACGGTGCGCTCCGAAGCCCCGCATTTCGCCTGGCTCGAAATCGATTCCGTATTGGTCAAGGGCAAGACGCGCCCGGTCGGTCTCTATGCGCTCGCTGGAGATTCGACCGTCGCCCAAAGCGACGACTTCGCGGATCTCACCCGCCTGCATGCCGCAATGCTCTCGGCCTACCGGAACCGAGACTTCGCCGGCGCCATTTCCATGGCGAAGGAAGCCGCGGCCCGGGCCCCCGAGGCGGTTCGGGGCCTCTACTCGTACAACCTGCGCCGCTTCAGCCAATTGGCGGAAAGCGTGCAGGACGCCGACTGGCGGCCGCTCATCGCGCTGGATGAGAAATAGCTTGTCGGCGCGGGGCGCGCGGGCGGCCCTATGGGCGTTCCAGTGCTCCGGGATTGGCAGGCTCCGCAATACAAGACCGTCGCAGCCCATGCCCATAACAGCGAGCGCCTTTTGGATTAGCGCCAAGAGCTGCGCAGGCGATTCGCCTATTGCAGAAAAACAGAAACTGGGTTATAGTCGACCTATGAGCAAGCCTGCCTTTCCACATGCCAGGAGCGCTGGATCATCTTGTCGATCTGCGGACGCGGCGGAAGGAGCGCCGCGAAAAATCTCTAGGCGCTTTTATGCCACGTAACCCATTGAAAAGTCTCGTTTCGGACGAGAGAATCCAAGGAAATCCAAGACAATCCAATAGGTCCGAACGGGGTCTTCGCAGGCCAAACGGCCCGATTTAAGAAAACCCAAACAGACCCACCGGCGAATGCCACAGCCTATTCCACAAGGATGCCGCGCAAATTCTGCGCGGCCTGCCTCCTCTTCGGACTACATCTGCTTCTGCTGCTCGGTCCTGCTCTTCGACGCGTGATAGCCGGCGGCTCCAGCATCGGCTTCGCACATATAGGCGCCCTGCTTCGTCGTGCCGTACCAACGCGAACCCGAATAATGATAGGTGTGGGACTTGCCCTTGGTGTTGACCCAGACCACCGTATCGCCGGGGCAGCGCGCCTTGGCTTGCTGCTCCGAAGCAAATTGGCCGGCGCCGGTCGGGCGAGCGGCCTGCATGGGCTTCGGCTTTGGCTGATAGGTCGGCGCCGCGGCCGGCGCGAGGGGAGCGGGGGCCGGCGCTGGGGCGGGAGCCGCGGCAGGAGCGGCGGCCGGCGTCGCGGCGCCCTCCTTCTCGGTGCGGCATTGTTTCAAGAACTGCGGCCACGTCAGGCCGTTGGTCGTGTTGTTCGCTTTCGCGGCCTTCCAGTCATCGCCGCACTGCTTCATGATGCTTTGCGCTTGCACGGGGGCCGTCGACGCCAGACCAAACGCGCCGGCGAACAACAGGGCCGAAAGCGCGACCCCGAAAGACTTCCTGATCATTGTTATTCCCTCCGATACGGGCGCCCGGGCGACTTCGCCAGCCCACTTCGGCCCAAGCGAATCGCCGAACTCATTCCCGCTCATGCCCCGGTTCCGCTGAACCGAACATGAACATTCTGTGATCATCGATCCCGCCGCATGGGTCACGCGGTCCCGAGCCGCGCCCGCGCAAGCGCCGTCGTATCGCTCAAGCTTCCCGAAGCCGCGAGCGTCGCCCATCCCTTCTCGCCGAGAGGCTCCGCCGTCTGCCGGCGCGCCACATCGGCGTTGGCGTCCGACGCATCTCTTTGTCGTAAGCCGATGCGCTCAAGCCGCGTCTCCAGGGGCGCGTCGAGAAAAAGGCCAGCGAAGCCGACCCTGACTTCCGCCGCGACGCGAGCCGCGGCGCTGCGCTCGGCGGCTGTCGCGAAGGTGGCGTCGAGGAAGACCGCCTGTTCTGCGCGAAGCGCGATCCGGGCCTTGTCGATGACCCGCTCATAGACGGCGCGCGTGACGTCGCCGGAATAGGCCGAGGCAGGCAAACGATCCGTCTCCTCGACTTGGAACATCGCCTTGCGCTCCACGTCGCTGCGCAGCCATAGCGCGCCCGGCGCGCGGCCGATCTCGGGCGCTAGCGCGCCAGCGAGGGCGCTCTTGCCGACGCCGGAAAGCCCGCCGATCGCAACGAGGCGTGGCGGAGCGTAGCTAAGAAACTCAACCGCGCGATCGAAATAGCGGCGGGCGAGCGCGCGCGCCGCCTCGCGCTTTTCGCCCTCGAGCCGCTCGGCGCCGGCCGCCTCGACCTTGGCCCGGATTGCGGCGCGCAGGCTCAAGAACAACGGCAGCGCGACAAGGCCGGTCAAAGCATCCGGCGGCTCGGGGGCGAGATGGCGGTTGAAGAGCCGGTTGGCCGAGCCTCGCAAGCCGCGCTCCTCCAGATCCATCAACAGAAAAGCCAGATCGTAGAAAACGTCCCCGCTCGCAATCTCGTCCGAAAACTCGACCGCGTCGAACAGAGTTGGTTCGCCGTCGATGAGAACGATGTTGCTGAGATGCAGATCGCCGTGACAGCGGCGAACGAAGCCGGCCTCGCCGCGTTTGAGCAGGATCGGGCGCACAATCGCGAATGCGAGCCGCGAATTATGGGTCAGCTTGCGCGCCCTGGCCAAGTCGAAGAGATCGGGCCATTGGGCGAAAGCGGCGTCGTTCTGCTCGATATAAGTCTCGAGCGAATGCGCGGCGCGCCCTGCGTCCCTGCGCGGGGCGCGAGCGTGCATATGGCGGATGGCGGGCGCGAGCTTATCGATGATTGCGTCCGAAACCCCGCCGTTGTCGGCGATGCGATCAAGCGTGGCGTTCTCGTCGAATCGCCGCATATGGACGACCCATTCGACGATTTCGCCGTCTTCCCCGAGGGCAAGCGCCTGCCCTCGCCGCGTGATGGGCAGCGCCGCGAGATAGATTTGCGGCGCCGAGGCGCGGTTGACTTCGATCTCCGCCTCGCAGGCCTCGCGGCGCTTGTCGAGCGTCGAAAGGTCCATGAACGGGAACTTGACCGCCCGCTTAACCTTGTAAACGTTGGCGCCGGCGAGAAAGACGACAGCGCCCGCCGTATCGACTTGCCCGACCGGCTCGCTCAATCCATGCGTCTTGGGATCGGCAAGAAACCGGAACACGGCCTCCTGCGACTTGTGGGGATTGTCGGAATCGCGAATGCTCATCGATCGCGCGGCGCCTCTCGCCTCTCCTCGTTTGTCGAGGGCCCCAACGACGCGCTTCGCGTCAGGCTGGCGGCGCTCGCGCTCCGTCCGCAACCTTCGCGACGATCGCCCCGACATGCGCGACGGCCAGGACCGTTGCGGCGAACCCCGCGGCCAGCAACGCCCATTGAAACGGCCGAGCCGCCCCCGTCGACGCCAAAAGGCCGGCCCGGGCCAACGCGCCGAGCGACACATAGCCGAGCAGCGCCGGCAGCGCCGCCAGTGTTCCCAGCATGTAATCGCGTAAGGTTACGGCCGACAAGCCCAGTAGATAACTGGTGACCACGAAAGGCGTCAGCGGCGACGCCCGCAGCAGGCAAACCAGTCGCCAGCCATCTCGGCCAAGCGCCGCGTCAAGATTGCCCAACCGGCTCCTGCCGCTCAACGCGCGTTCGATCCGCGCGCGGAACGCGGACCGGCTGAGCCCGAACGCGGCGAGCGCGCCGAGCAGAAGGCCTGCCGTCGAGATCGCAAAGCCGCCGCCGACGCCGAAGAGCGCGCCGGCCGCCATGCCGACCAACGAAGCCGGAACAATCCCCGCCGTGGCGGCGATGACTTGCAGGCCTGCGAGACTGAGCCAGCTCGTGGTGTCGAATCTGCGTGCGAGCGCCAGCGCCGCCTCGCTCTGCGAAGCAAAGGCGGTCGATCCGCCGGAGCCCGAGAGGCTTGTTGCAAGCCAAGCGAGCGAGAAGGCCAGGATCAGGACAGCGAGGATTCGTAGAACTCGGGCGCATGGCGTCGACTCGTCGGGCGCAATAAGACTGCAGTTCAAGAGCCCAAGACGGTGCAGGCGGTATCGCGCCGCGGTTTCCAGAACGCCAAAGCCGTAGACGACGCTGCGCAGCGGCCCGATCGACGACGCTTCGGGGAAATAGCGGGTGGGGCACGAGATCTCGCCAAGACGAAATCCCCAGTGCACGGCCTGAACCAGGACCTGATTGTCGAAAACGAAATCGTCCGAGCAACGCTCCATCGGCAGCGTCTGCAAGACGCGGCGGCTCCAGGCTCGATATCCGGAGTGATACTCGGAGAGCTTCCGGCCCAAGAGGATGTTCTCGGCCAAGGTCAGCGCGCGATTACTGACGTATTTGTAGAGGGGCATGCCGCCGGCAAGCGCTCCCCTGCCGAGGATGCGCGAGCCCAGCACCACGTCATATTCACCAGAGGCCACCATCGACGCCATCGCCGGCACGAGGCGCGGCGAATATTGGTAGTCCGGGTGCAGCATGACCACGATATCAGCGCCGCGTTCGAGCGCCGCGCGATAGCAGGTCTTCTGATTGGCGCCGTAGCCACGGTTGGCGTCGTGAGTGAGCGTGTGAATGCCGAGCGATTTGGCGAGCGAGATGGTTTCGTCGGCGCTGCCGTCGTCGGTCAGGATGATGTCGTCGACAATCTGCTTGGGAATATCATCAAAAGTTCGCTTCAAAGTCAGCCCGGCGTTGTAGGCCGGGAGAACGACAGAGATTCTCTGATTGTCCAGCATATCGGCAAGATTCCGACACTTGATGTCCAGCTATATTCACCCGATCGCGTTAACGGATCATACTGTAGATCAGCTTTAGCATTGCCTACACAATGATTAAAACTTTCAAGATTGGCGCCGTTGATGGAAATACAGCGTATTTCAGCGCTGAGTTACGTACGTAACTCCACCACCGCCGGGTATGAGGCTTCCAAGAACTTGGCGGCTCGCGGCGCGCAAGCGCCACACGACCCGGCAAGCGTAGACGTCGTATTCATCGACTGGGTTCGGCTTCTGCTCTTTGGACTATGGCTCGCCGCCGCCGGCGCGCTCGCCTGGCGTCATGTTATCTGGCGGGACGAAGCGCGGGCGCTCTCCATCGCGATCCAAGGCGACGATTGGATCGCCATGCTCCGGGGATTGCATGGAGAGGGGCATCCGGCGCTCTGGTACCTGCTCCTGCGCGCGGCCTACGGGATCACCGGGCGCCCGGAAGTTCTTCCTATCCTCGCGCTCGCGATCGCTGCCGCGGCCGCATGGCTGATCGTGTGGCGCTCGCCCTTTCCGCCGGCCCTGATCGCGCTCATCCTCGCTTCGCATTTTTTCATCTACGAATTTTCGGTGATGGCGCGAAATTATGGGATCGCAATGCTGATCCTGTTCGCGCTGGCGATCGCTTACCCGAGATACCGCGCACGCGGCGTCGCGGTGGGCGCGCTCCTGTTTCTGCTGGCCAACTGCAATGTGATCGCCGCAATACTGGCGGGCGCCTTCCTCCTCTTCTGGTTCGTCGAAATTCTGGAGGAAGCCGGTCCTCGCTGGTCCCCGGCGATGGCCAATTTCGCTCTGAATGCGGCGATCGCAGCGGCGGGCGCAGCGCTCTCTTTCGCAACAGTCTATCCGACCTTCAACGATGCCGCCGTCGCGACGCATGCCTCGGGCGTCGGAGCGCGCGACATCATCGGCGCGATCATGAACCCCGCGCCGGCCTTCGCACAAATCCTCGGATGGCATGTTGCGCCGACCTATCTCGTCGTCCCCTGGACGCCCATTGTCGTCGCCTTGGGCGCGCCGCTCATGATCGGCGCGACCTTCGGGCTCATTGAACGAAAGGGTGCCCTTCTGGCGTGTTTGACGTCACTCGCCGGCCTTTCCGTCTTCTTCCGGCTCGTCTATCCGGGCGACTATCGCCACGAGGCGACCTGGCTCGCCTTCGTCATCGCGATGTACTGGATCTCATGGAAGCCGAACCGCACCGACGACAAACAACCCGCGCCGCCGACAAGCGGGCGCAGCTTCGCTCTCGTCCGCAAAGCGGGCTTCGCTTGCTTCCTCGTCCTCGTCGGCGTGCAGGCCACGCTGGGTCTCGCCGATCTCGCCTTCGCCGCGATCGTGGGCGCGCCCGAAAGCCGCTCGCGCGACTTCGCTGAACTCGTGTCGCGGCGGCCAGGCCTCAAGGACGCGATCCTGATCGGCGACCCGGACTACATGCTCGAGCCAATGCATTACTACCTGCCCAACCGGACCTACTTCGTCCGGGAGAGGCGTTACGGCGACACTGTCCGCTTCACCCGCAAGGCCCGGCTCGACCTGACCCTCGGCGATATCCTTGACGAGGCCCGCGCCATCCGCGCCTCCTCCGGCCGGCCAGTCGCGATTCTGCTCGCATGGCCTCTCAGCGAAATGGACCCCGCCCGCGTCTACCGTGAAAGCTATGTCTGGACTTTCTCCGCGCCCGGCGATCAGATCGAACGGTTTCGCGAGGCGACGACGCTGCTCGCGCAATTTCCCAAAGCGACCAGCGGCGAGAGCTACGACGTTTACCTGTTGAAGTGAAGCCGATCGCGCGCTGACGGCCAGGGCGGCCCTGTCGCAAAACTGTCGCAGCGATGGTCGAACATTTGGCCTTGGTCGCCGCCGTGTCGTCACGGCGCGGACGCCAACCAGGGAAGCGAACAATGAGCGCGGACAAGCAAGGCCCGGTCAGCGAGCTCCAGAAGCGCGTCAACACCGAGATTCAGGACAATCTCGACGAGGACATCGAGCTCGAGCTCGAGGACGAAGAGCTCGCCGACCTCTTGTCTGATACCGAACATCTTGAAACGCACGATACCTTGCCGCGGCGCCTCTATTTCAAGGAGCTGTTGCGTCTGCAGCGCGAGCTCATCAAGCTTCAGGACTGGGTCCAGGCCAAGAAGCTCAAGCTGGTCGTCATTTTCGAGGGACGCGATTCGGCAGGGAAAGGCGGCGCCATAAAGCGCGTCATGCAGCGCCTCAACCCGCGCGTCGTCCGCACTGTCGCCCTGCCCGCCCCGACCGAACGCGAGCGCAGCCAATGGTACTTCCAGCGCTACGCGCCTCATCTGCCGGCCGGCGGCGAGATCGTGCTGTTTGACCGCAGCTGGTACAATCGCGCCGGCGTCGAACGGGTGATGGGTTTCTGCACCGACGAGGAATACGAGGAGTTCTTCCGCTCCGCGCCCGACTTCGAGCGCCTGCTGGTGCGCTCAGGGATCGTCCTGGTCAAATACTGGTTCTCGATCACCGACGACGAGCAGCACCTGCGCTTCATGATGCGCATCAACGATCCCTTGAAGCAGTGGAAGCTCTCGCCGATGGACCTCGAATCGCGGAGCCGCTGGGAGGCTTACACCAAGGCGAAGGAAATCATGCTCGAGCGCACGCATATCCCCGAGGCGCCGTGGTGGGTGGTCGAAGCCGTGGACAAGAAGCGCGCTCGCCTCAATTGCATCGCCCACCTTTTGACCCGGGTGCCTTACCAGGAAGTGCCGCATGTGAAGCCGGTCTTGCCGCCGCGGGTGCACAACCCCGACTACCACCGCCACCCCGTCCCGCAGGAGCTGTACGTGCCGGACCACTACGCCAATGTAGCGGCCGAGTACGCGGAACACGCGCAGGCCCAGGGCGGCGACGCAGCTGCGAGCGCTGCGAAGTAGCGGGCCGGCGCGGACCCGTTCGCGTCACGCGATGGCGACGTCGGTGTGCGAGAAATCGTCGCCCTTGAACAAGAGCGGCTCCCGCATCGACTTGGCGAGGGCGTAGGCGAAACAATCGCCGAAATCGAGCCCCGCCGGGTGGCCGCTGCCTTTGCCGAAATCGCGATAGGCCGCGCGGGCGATCTCGGCCTGTTCGCGGGTGACCGGTTCGACAATGATGCCGGCCGCGGCGACGGCCTCATCGAAGCGGCGGCTCGCGACTGGGTTTCTGGCGCCGTCGATTACGATGGCGGCCTCGAGGTAATTGGCCGCGGACATGCGCTTAAACTTACGCCGGTCACTCAGCGTGCGAAAAAAGCGATCGGCGCCCGGCTCGCCCCGAACGACGGCGACGAGAGCGGACGAGTCGACGATCACTTCGGCAGGCCGCGCTCGTCATAGAGCAGATCGCCATGTTCCATCGAAAGCCAGGGCTCCTTCATGTGCATGCGGGTGTCCGTCGCAATCGCCTTGAGCTTCTCATAAAGAGCCTCGTCAAAGCCCGGCTTCTGCTCGAGTCGCGCCAACCGCTCGCGGATCGCGACCGTCACCGCGTCGGTCAGCGTCTCGCCCGTGAGTTTTGCGAGGCGCTCGGCAAGCGCGTGGGTCTCCGGCCTCTTGATGTTGAGGGACATTTCTACCACCTCGTGTCTTTAATTCTACCCAACGCCAAACCGCGCTTTCCGCCAAGCGGCGGTTCGCCCGGAGGCCCCGCCCATTCAAATCTCGATCTCCCGGCCGATCTCGACCACCTGCTCGCTAGGCAAGTCGAGATAGTCGCTGATCCGCTCTGCGTTGCGCCCCATTATCGCGAACAAGACCTCCTGCCAGCGGGCCATCCCCCTCCCGTTCTCGCGCGGGATGACGGTCTCGTGGCCAACGTAATAAGTAACGTCGTCGAGGTCGACCTCCGCCCCCTTTGCCTTGCACTCCCCCAGAATCTCTTGAATGTCGGGACGCTCCATGAAGCCACGGCGCGCCTCCGCACGCCAGAACTTGTCGTCGATGCGCTCGAGCTTCAGCCGCTCCTCGGGATCGGTCCATGGCACGGAGAGGACGGTCAAAGTCAGCGCCAGCACATATTCGTGCAGCGCCCGGTTGTGACGCACGTGCCAGCCCATGACCGGCGGCGTATGATCCTTGACGCGGGTGAGGAACACGGCCATGCCCGGCACGCGCGCGACCTTCCCCTCATGCAGCTTTTCGAGAAGCGAGGAAAGTGGCGTCGACGCCGCTTCGACGCTGCGCTGGACCTCGACCGCGCCGCGGTGCCAGATCCACATCACGCCATAGACCAGGGAGGCCAGCAACAGCGGGACCCAGCCGCCCTGAATGAGCTTGGCCAGGTTGGCGGCGAGAAACGCGCTGTCGATGATGACAAACAGTCCGGCGGCCGCGCCCGCGGCCCAGACCGGCCAATTCCAGCACTCGCGCATGGCGATGAACAAGAGCACGCTCGTCATCAGCATCGTCGCCGAGACCGCGATGCCGTAGGCGGCGGCGAGATTGTCGGACTTGCCGAAACCGATTGTCAGTCCGAGAGTGACGATCATGAGCAGCCAGTTGACCACTCCGACGTAAATCTGGCCGTAGCCTTCCTCCGAGGTCTGAGTGATGTTCATGCGCGGCAGCCAGCCAAGCTGCATCGCCTGGCGGGTCATCGAAAAGGCGCCGGTGATGATCGATTGGCTGGCGATGACGGTGGCGATCGTCGCCAGCACGATCAGCGGCGTCAGCAGCGGGCCAGGGCAGAGCCGGTAGAAGATATTGCCTTGGGTCGGCGCCCCCTCGAGCACAATGGCCGCCTGGCCAGCGTAGTTGAGAATGAGAGCCGGAAAAACGATCAGGATCCAGGAGAGACGGATCGGCTTCGGCCCGAAATGTCCCATGTCCGCGTACAGCGCCTCGGCCCCCGTGACGCAAAGAAACACGCCGCCGAGGACCAGGAATCCCTCCAATCCGCCCCGCGACAGATAGTCGAGGCCGTATCGCGGATCGACGGCCGCAAAGACCGACGGGTGCTGCACGACGCCATGGACGCCCAGCGCCGCGATCGCCGCAAACCAGAGAGCCATGATGGGGCCGAACGCGCGACCGATCATGGCCGTCCCAAACGGCTGCACCGCGAACAGCGCCAGCAGCACCGCAGTCGCCGCGGGCAGCACAAAGGTCTGCAAACTCGGCGCGATCTGCTCCACCCCTTCGAGCGCCGAGAGCACCGAAATCGCAGGCGTAATCGCGCCATCGCCGTAAATGAGCGCCGCGCCGAACAGGCCGACCGCGATAATCAGAGGCCGTTGATGCTGCTTGACGCCAAGCAGGGTCATGAGCGCAATGATGCCGCCCTCGCCGTCGTTGTCGATGCGCATGGCGATATTGACGTACTTGACCGTAGTGATGAGGAAGAGCGTCCACAAGATCAGCGACAAGGCGCCGACAGTGGCCGCGGGGTCCGGGCGCGGCCCGGTATAGTCGAGCACGGTTTTCAGCGTGTAGAGGGGGCTTGTGCCGATGTCGCCGAACACGACGCCAAGCGCCGCAAGGCCCATAAGGCCCAGTCGCCCAATCGATTGAGGTTCGGCGCTGGTTGCTTCGGTCGACATGCCCCTCTCCCTCGGCTTCCTATCGACCGCCGGCCGCGGAGCCGTTGGGAAGTCCTTCGATAAGAGCCCACTGAAACAGATTGTTGACGGGCTTTTTTAGGCCCGCTGAAACCGACGCCAGTCCGACGTCCGAGAGCGGATCGTTGATAGAGATTACCCCTCCGTCAACGTTAACGAATTTCGCCCGCCCAACTTTCGCCGATCGATAAAATTCAACCTATTTTGTTTCGCGCCCGCCAAGCGGGCCACCCCGATAGTGTCCCCATTCAACCTGGCGGACAACCCAAATGCTCTCTCGGCTCTTTCGCTTTGTGGCTGCGGCGGTGGTCTTCGGCTTCGCCTGGAACACCTTCGTCGAAGCCTCGGAACAGGGCCTTCCCCAGGCCACGCACGCGCCCGTCGGCGGCGAAGCCTCGATCCCCTATGGCTGGGTCGACTTCTGCAATCGCCACAGCGAGGAGTGCACGCTCGGCAAGCTCAAGCCCATGGATGTGCGCCTCACCCGGCAGACCTGGAAGATCCTCAACGAGATCAACCTCAAGGCCAATAACGCGATCGAGCCGATCAGCAACTTCGACCATTGGGGAACGACGCTCGACCATTGGGACTATCCGGTCGACGGCAAGGGCGACTGCAAGATCTATGCTTTGTTCAAGCGCAAACTGCTCATCGACCGCGGCTTTCCCCGCCAGGCCCTGTTGATGACGATCGTCCGCGACCTCAATGGCGAGGGCCACGCGGTGCTCACGGTCAAGACCGACCGCGGCGACTTCATCCTCGACAACCTGTCGGATGAGATCCGGCCTTGGACCGCCACCGGCTACCAGTTCTACAAGCGCCAATCCCAGGACGACCCGAACGTGTGGCTCAGCCTCGGCGGCGCAACCGGAGCCGAGCCGGGAACGGCGGCGTCGAATTGAGGCGGATCGGCGGCAGGCGCGGCTGCGTGGTATGAAGAACCATGACCGAAACCGACCGAGAGCGCCTCATCCGCCAATATGCCGCGCACGAAATCACCTGGCGCGAACTGCGCGAACGCGGCTTTGAGAACTATGTCGAGGCGCCCGGCGCGCTTGGGCAGCGCTCAGGCTTAAGGTCCCGGTCGCGCCGATGCAGGGGCCGAATGTCGCCGCCCGCGAACGCGGCCGCGCCGCGCCCCGCGAAGCCCTGCGGGCGCGACGATGAGCCAGCGCGCCAACCGCGCTCTCGGCGCTAGCCGAACATTGCCGAGCCTCGTTCCACCCCCGGAGCCGCGAGGCTCGGACCGTCATTCGATCTACGCGCTTTGGGACGAGCTTTCCCATTTCCCGGCGGCGGAGATCGACGCCGCCTGCCTGCGGCTCATGGCCGTCCTGGCCTCGTGGCTCAAGGCCGACAACGCCGCCTGGATCGGCGCTGCGCGTCTGGTGGACGGGACGCGGGCGTTACGCGATCCCCTGCTTGGCTGGCGAGCGCGATCCTTCGTGTTTCTGCATCCGCCGGACGCGAACGAAGCAGCTCTGGTCAAGCGAATCCTCGCCGATCGCAGCGACGAAGCCGGTCTCCCCACCGTCGCCGCGGTCAAGCTCGCGGGCGCGTTCCGTGTCCATCGCCTGCGCGACGGCTTCGTCGATTTTGAGGCCCTCCGCAAGACTCTGCACTATCGAGCTTTTTATGAAGCGCTCGGGGTCGACGACCGGCTTTGGGTCGCAACGCCGCTCACGCCGGACGCCGAATCCTACTTTGTTTTCGACAAGCGGCGCACCCGATCGCGGTTTACCGCAGCCGACGCAAAGCTGGCCGGCGACACGCTGCGCGGATTGGCCTCGCTCCAGCGCCAGTTGGCCTGCAGCCACGGCTTGTCGCTGGTTGAGCAGCCGCTCACGCTGACGGAACGGCGCGTCATCCGCTGCCTCCTCACCGAGAAGTCGGAGAAGGAGATCGCATCCGCGTTGAAGCAGAGCGAGCACACGACGCACAGCCACATCAAGCAGATCTACCGCAAGTTCGGCGTGAACGGGCGCGCTGGACTTATGGCGATTTGGCTCTCGCGCATGTGACCTTGGCTCAAGGGCGGCGCGTCTGAGGCCGCCGGCTGCGCGGGCGATCTTCCAAGCCTTAAGCGCAATCGGCTGCGTTTCTTCGATTCGTGCCGGCCAGTCCCGATCGTATCCCCTGATCAGGGGATTCCCGCCGAGGCGCTGTTATGCCCAACTGCCGCTGCGGCAAGCGGGGAGGCTTCGCGCCGGAAGGCGGACGTTCCCGGATATCAACGTCAGGGCAGTGATATGGGCAAAATCCTCAGATCGTTTGCGATTGGATCAATCGGGCTCGGGGCGGCGCTGGGCTGCGCGGCCGCGCATGCCGAGACTTTGATCGTCACCTGGACCGAGAGCGCCGCGGGAATTGACGCGTCCTGGGAGCAGAGTTCAAGCCCGACGCCTTTTGCTTATGTCAGCGGCACTTTCACGATTGTCCCCATTTCGGACTTCACCTCGACCGGCGCCACACTGGTCGGCCCCTACACCTTCATCGGGTGGTATACTGGCGCTGGCGGTGGGTTGGTCTTTACGCCGGATTTCCTTTACTTAATCTCCGGCGCTCTTGGCGAGCAGGCGTATTCCGGCGATGAGTCCGCCCCGGTGTTTCTAACGGGCGTCTATCAAGGATTCGACAATACGACCAGCGCGGATGCGACGGTGACAATCGCCGCCGCCGTTCCCGAAGTCCCGACCTGGGCCATGATGGCGCTCGGCTTCGCGGCGCTCGGCTTCGCGGGCTACCGCTCTTCGCGCCCGAGCGCGCCGGCAGAGGCTTGAGCGGGTCGGGTGAGGGCTAACTTCAGGGGAAGTCATATGGGCAAAATCCTCAGATCGTTCGCGATTGGATCAATCGGGCCCGCGGCGGCGCTGGGGTGCGCGGCCGCGCATGCCGAAACCCTGATCGTCACCTGGACCGAGAGCGCCGCGGGAATTAGCTAGCGCGTCCTGGGAGCAGAGTTCGAGCCCGACGCCAATTGGTCAAACATGAGGTGGATCAACTGCAGTCAATATGCAGCCGCGGACTCTCAGCCCAGTAAATGATTTGTTCAACCTGCCTAAAAAAGGACATTGCTATGACCGCTCTGAAAGTACAGATGATCTCGGTCTTGCTGGCTGCCCTCGGCTTGGCGATTGTCGCCGCACAGCCCGCGCAAGCGGGCCTCCAGGGCGCCACCTATAAGTTTAGCGCGGCAACGACCAGCAAAACGCAGATCGGCGCCGTGGCGGGAACCTACACCGATCCGGCCAATCCGGGCTTCTGCGTCGGACCGCCCGTCTTTTGCAGTGTCGGCGGGTCGGGCCTATCGGGCGCCTTCACTTTTTCGGATGTGTCGCCGTCGGCGGCGACAATCACGTTTACGTTCTACGGCAGCACAGCGAGCGCTTCGGGTTCGTTCGCGATCGATCTTAGCGACTTCGTCCTGACCGATGGCGAAAAAATCACCAATGTGACTTATGATAACGGCAATTTGGGCGGCGGTGACTTCACAAACGTCTCGTGGAACGGCGCGATGCCCTATTTACTGGCTCAACCGATACCACTTACGGGGCCTATGGCGGGGCCCGCGTCGTTTTTGACGTGGCCCTCGCCGTGCCAGAGCCGGCGACTTGGGCGCTGATGGTTATCGGGTTTGCGAGCCTCGGCTACGCCGGGTTCAAGCGTCGTAATTACGTTAATTGCGGGTAATTACTAATCGCGGTGATTACGGATTACGGTGACAGTTTGCTTAACCCCTAATCAGGAAATACGGCGACAGCTTAAGGAAATACGGTGACAGGAAATACGGTGACAGCTGACTCAATCCTAAATCCAGACCGCGATCGACTATATGGGGATTTAGTAAAGTGTCACCGTATTACCCCACCGTATTACCACCGTATTACCCGGATTACCGGCGCGCCTGGATTACGGGATTACGGTAATTACGGTGACGGTTTACTTAACCCCTAATCAAATACCGACGCTTGGCTATACGGAATTCGGTTGATGGGGTCGCTCGGCGTTCCCGAAGGTAGGCGGGAGCGCCTGGTCGAGGAGCGAGGCGGCCGACAAAAGAATCGACAATTTCTTGACAAGGCGGCTAGCGGTCTGTTATTGTTTTTCAGAAAGGCGCGGTAAGCTCGGCTCGCACGGCGGGCGGCCCGCGATCGGGCTTCACCGGCTAGCGGCAAGGAAAGGATCAACGACTTGAACAACTCGGGAATGGCGCCTGAAGCCGTTGGAATCGCTCGAAACGGACTCGGAAATGGCGATCCGCCGGCTCGGCTCGCCGGGCTCAAGGAGAATTGATCGGGCGAACTCCGTATAGCTCGCAAGGCCTCCCTCGGACCATTCCTAAGGAGCGCAGAAGGCGCGTCCGTTCCAGAGCGCGACCGGCGCCCCGTTGGACGATCCCGTCGGCAGGCTCAGGGCAGGCTCTTGGACACGCTCGCCTCGCGAGCGGCTTGAGACATGAAGCCGGTGGATGAGCCCGGCGTTCCGACGCCGCACTTGGCGGTCACAAGCTTACGAAGTTGCCTAACTCCCAAGCTCTCGCGGTTAGGGGAGGAGGACTTGGGTGATTCGGTCGGGGGTTGCGGCGAGGATTTGGAGGATGTCGCAGCCTTGCTTTCGGGCAGTGGAGACGATGGGAGCGCAGGCAGGCGAAGTTCCTCGGCCCGGCCAGGTGCGGAACGCGCCGGAGATTTTCAGAGAACTGTGACAAATCCGACTCACAAAACCGCCAGGGCTGGTCAGTTACAACGTTGCGCGAAAGCGCACTTAAGTCGTTGAAATGATAGAGCCGCGTAAACTTGTGCGCGGCGGAGCGGCGCGGCCTGGGCAGATCGAAAGCACGAGGGCCTATCGCCCCGCTATTCTTTCCAGCGCCTCGACGCCCTCCGCCGGCAGCGGCCAGGACCGCGCCGCGGCGAGGACTTCGGCCATGTAAGCGGGACGCGCGGCGCCCGGCCCGGAATTGGCGCCGAAATAGACAATCGCCTGCTTCGGCGCGCGCTCGGCGATGACCGGTTGCATGAGCTTGGCGTAGAGGCCCTGGGAGACGCCCTCGTAGCGGTCGAGCGCCGCGACGTCGGACAAGGCCAGGTCCCACAGCACGCCATGCACCGCCGAAGAGCGATCGCGAACGGCGGTCAGCCAGCCCTCGCGCATGACCGTAAGCCGGCGCCGCTCGAGCCGCGCAAGGCCGAGCGCCTTCGAGCGCGGGCAGCGGCGCGCCATTGCGTCGACGTCCATGTTGGAGCCATAGGCGAAATAGAGCGGCATTGCTAACCGCTAAGCCGCTCGACATTGTGGACGACGCTCTTGTCCCTGAGCTGCGACAGGACCGCGTTGAGGTGCTGGATGTCGCGCACCTGAAGATCGATGACGAAGCGCCGGAAGTCGGCGCCGCTCGGAGAGGTCGCAACGGAATTGATATTTGCGCCATATTCCCCGATGGTCGTCGCGATCACGCCGAGCGCGCCTGGCTCGTTCAAGAGCGTGACCACGATCTGAGTCGAATAGAGCGCCGTCGGCGCGTTCTCCAGGTCCCAACGCACGTCCAGCCAGAGCTCCGGCCGATCGTCGAATTCGGTGAGCGCAGGCGAATGGATCGGGTAGATGACGATGCCGTCTTGCTCGCGAACGCCGACGATGCGTTCGCCCGGCACCGCGCCCCCCTTGGGCGCAAACCTGACCGGCGTATCGAGGTCGATGCCGCGCAGCGGCAGCGCCCCGCCCGCGTCCGGCTCGCCCGGCACACGGAAGACGAGATCGGCCGCTTTCGGCAACCCGAACCAGCCGCTCTCGTTCTGCGGAGCGGCCGGGCCCGACCTGCGCTCGTCCTTGAAGTTCGGAAACACGGCGCGCACAACGTCCGTGGAGAAGATCTCACCGCGCCCCACGCCGATGAAGACATCGTCGATCGAGGCGCGCGCCAGACGCGACAGCGCAGCCTTGAGCTTCATTTCCGTAAACTTCTTGCCAGCTCGTTCGAACGCCCGCTCCACGATCTGGCGCCCCAGGCCGCCGAACTGCGCCTTCGCCGCCTCGCGCGTCGCCCGGCGAATGGCGGCGCGGGCGCGCCCCGTCACCACCACGCTGTCCCAGGCCGCCGGCGGGGCGCCGCCCTCGGCGCGCGAGATCAGCACTTCGTCGCCGTTATGCAATTCCGAGATGAGCGGCGCGATACGGCCATTGATCTTTGCGCCAACCGCGGAATTGCCAACGTCTGTATGGACCGCGTAGGCGAAGTCGATCGCGGTCGCGCCGCGAGGCAGCGCAATCAGCCGCCCCTTCGGGGTGAAGCAAAACACCTGGTCGTGAAACAGCTCGAGCTTGGTGTGTTCGAGGAACTTTTCCGAGTCATCGCTCGCGAGCGCCTCGATCGTTTGCCGCAATCCGCGATAGGCTCGGCTCTCGCTCACCGCCAGCGCGTCGCTCAGCCCCAAGTCTTTGTAGACGCCGTGCGCGGCGATGCCGTATTCGGCGACTTCGTGCATCTCGTGGGTGCGGATCTGCAGTTCGACACGCTGGCTGCCAGGCCCAATCACGGTGGTGTGAATGGACCGATAGTCGTTCTGCTTCGGCGTCGAGATATAGTCCTTGAAGCGCCCTGGAACGCTCGGCCAAGTCGTATGCGCGACGCCGACGGCGGCGTAGCACTCGGCGACCGTATCGACGAGAATGCGAAAGCCATAGATATCGGACAATTGCTCGAAGGCGATTGAACGGCGCTCCATCTTGCGCCAGATCGAATAGGGCTGCTTCTGGCGGCCTTTCACCTCGACCTTGATGCCGCGACGAGCGAATTGGTCGGTGAACTCGGCCGCGATGCGGGCGATGATCGCGCCATTCTTAGTCTTCATGGCCTCGAGACGCGTCACGATCAGCTTATAGGCGTCCGGCATCAGGCAGCGGAACGCCAGGTCTTCGAGCTCATTGCGCATGCTCTGCATGCCCATGCGGCCGGCGAGCGGGCCATAGATGTCGAGCGTGTCCTGGGCGATGCGGACGCGCTTGTCCTCCGGCATGAACTGAAGGGTGCGCATATTGTGCAGGCGATCGGCCAGCTTGACCAGGAGCACGCGCGCGTCGTCGGCGATGGCGAGCAAGAGCTTGCGGAAATTCTCCGCCTGCTCGGCGTGCTTGGTGACGAAGTCGAGCCTGCCGAGCTTCGTCAGGCCGTCAACCAGCCCGCCGATCTCCTCGCCGAACGCCTTGTCAACTTGTTCGCGGGTAACCGTCGTATCTTCAATCGTGTCGTGCAGCATCGCCGCCGTGATGGTGGTGTCATCGACCTTAAGCTCCGTCAGGATCGCCGCCACTTCGAGCGGATGGGAGAAATAAGGATCGCCAGACGCGCGCTTCTGGCTGCCGTGCGCCTTCATCGCGAACACATAAGCGCGGTTCAGCAAATCCTCGTTGGCCTGAGGATTGTAGCGGCGGACCCGCTCCACCAGTTCGTACTGCCGCATCATCGCCGGAAGCCGACCCAAACCGCGCCCCGCGCCGCCGATTTTGCCGTGGCGACGCCGGTGCGGTTCAACCAAGACGGATCGGCGTGAATGAATGAGGGCGGGGCGGCGTTTCGCTCGTATCCGCCGATCTCCGCTCTCACGCATAAGGCGCTGGCTATGCCCAATCATCCGCCGCGACAGGCGCATGCGCAAGCTTTAATGTAAGCACGTTAGGATCCGGTCCCGGGGCCGAGCGCAAACGAATAAACCCCGGAGCTCTCGCTCCGGGGTTGTCAGTCTCAACTGATCGGGCTGCGATCAGAAGTAACGGGTAATGCGGAGACGGCCGGCGAAGCCGTCGCTGTTGCCCTTCCAGGCGCCAGGCACGAACACAGCGCCAGTCGCGCCGCCCAGGTTGTAAACAGTGCCGAGGAATCCGCTCGGCGCCGCCTGGGTTGTGCCTTGGTACATCAGTTCGAGGTCGAAGTTCAGGTTGGTGACCGGGTTCCAGCCAAGATCCGCACCAACGATCCAGCTGATCGCATGGGGTGACATCGGGCCCGCCGCAGCCTGACTAAGGAGGCAGCTCGGCAGCGAGATGTTGCAGCCGCCGCCCATATTGCTCCAGTTCAAGCCGAGGACCGAACCTTCCAGATCGACGTAGAACTGCGGCGTGAAGTGGTGCTCAAGCAAGGCCAACACCGACCATGCTCTCGGGCTGGACCACTGATTGGTGACCGGGTTGAAGAACGCGTCCGCGCCCTCCATCGGCTGCCCATTGCCGTTGACTTGGCCGTTCTCACTCCACATCCCATCGTTAATACCCGAATACAACATCGCGCTCTGGCTGTAGGCGCCGCTTACGATCAGATCATCTCCCGCGCCGAACGACGGCAGGTTGACCTTCACGCCTGCGTCGATGGCCCAACCGACCTTGTTCTGCATCCCGTCGCAGACAGCCGTACCGGTGATGCCGCAAACTGCGCCGCCGGCGACGCCGCTGCCGCCGTCGAAACCATCGGCGGTGACGTTGACGTTGTGGATAACGCCCGAGACCTGAGCCTCGCCCCAGCCCTGCTTGACATGCAAGGCGCCGACGATGTCAGGCCATTTCTGGCCGCCAAAGGTGATCAGCGAAGGATTGAACGTGCCGTTTCCCGGCCCCATGTTCGTCTGGAAATAACCGCCGGCAAAGTCAGAGCCGCCGCCCGACGCGCCCACGCCGCCAGGAGACTCGGCCGAGATCGTCGCCGTGAAGCCGCCGCCAAACGAGGCAGTATAGGCCATCAGCAACGGCTCGTTGAAGCCTTTGCGGTCGGGGGAGAAGAAGTTGGCGTAGTTGTCGCCGCCGCCGACGAACGAGAAGAACGACTGCGCCTTACCAGCGGTGATGCCCGCCCAGGTGATATAAGCGACATTGACATAGAAGATGTTGTTTGTCGGTCCGCCCTGAAGCGGGTCGAGCCCGTTCGAGACGTCGCCCTGGATCTCCGCATGCCCGATCAAGGGACCCCAGGCCGTGTTGGAGGCCACGTCCAGCGCCAACTGAGCCCGGGTCGACCAACCCGTATTATTACGGTAGAAGGTCGTATTCTGCTGAGCGGGGCTGGCTGCAAGCAGAACGCGCTGGGTGTTGCGATTGTCAATCCCACCGAGCGCTGTAAGAGCACCTGCGGCGCCAACCGGCACGCCAGTTATAGGCGCGCCGACGCCGGGTAGGCCGCCGGTAAAGAGATTTCCAACGGTTCCGTAGTTGTACTCGGTGTTGAGGGTGCCGGCAACGAACTGCGCCGTGACGAAGCCTGAAAGCTTCATGCAGGTGTCGGAGCCCGGCAGGGTCCAGCCGGTGATGCCGCCGACGTTGCAAACTCTAACGTATTCGACCGGCGCCGCCTTCCTCGTCGGAAGATCGGCCGCCTGGGCGGTCGCGACGGCGACAATGCCGGCCGCAGAACCGAGCAGAAGGCTCTTCATGAGCGTCATTTGTGACCTCCAGTTACGTATTGGGCGTCGGTTCTCTTCTCGACTTCGATTTCCGCGGCCCGCTTGCGAACCGAATGACATCGAAGGCGGTCAGCCCCCTGTCCCGTTTGACTTCCTGATCGTGGCGCTTGCCCCTGCAAAAGCCGCCGACCCTCCGCGATCGGGAATCTCCCCGCTCACCTGAGACACCATAGCTTCTCTAAATTTCGACACAATAAATTTTCTTCATAAACTGAGTTATAGGCGCCGTTTCCCGGACGATGTTGCATAATTGCCACTCGATTTAGCCCCAAACCTGCCGCAATCAATTCTCCCAATATTTATCAATATCTTAGGCGCGAAATTGTCGACGCACAGAGCCCAAATCAGCGAGCGCTGCGGCGCGTCGACGCCCGAGTCCCAAGGTACCCTGACAAGCCGAAGGCCTTTAACAAATTGCCAAGATTCGACCGTTGTCCGGCCTGATTCGCTTCCGATGAAGGGAGTGGGCCCGGGCCGCGTGGGTTACACCCAACCGACGATCGGCCTCGCCGGGCCGAGGCGTGGGCTAGAGCTCGCGCCGGCGCAAGCCAGCCAGGCCGGCTTATCGGAGGGCCCGCCCACAAGTTTTACGTGCACGAATGATTTCAGCGGCTTAACTGCTCTTTGCACAACTTTGCAATTTTTTCGATCCAACTTTCCCAATACGCCCCGATCTGGAGTCCGGAGGCGCAAGGGTTGGAAACGGCGGCTGGCCCCTCGCGCAACGAGCCCGACGACCCCAAAGCTCCCGTAGCGAAACGAATCCTTAGCATGGCGAAACGAGCCATTTCGCACCCTCCTCGTAAGCCATTGAGATCATTAGAGTGCACGAACGGATCCTTTCGCATGGCGAAACGAAACGCTTCGCTATGCTGGCCGTAAATTATTGAAATTGTTCACATCGACGAATCAGCGATTTCGTTAGATTGTGTGTTTTTTCAATGACTTAATCCTTTTTTCATTTCGCCTCTTTCGCGCGCGCTTTCCCGGCTCAGAGAACCCAGGTCGAACAGATGACGAAGCGCTCTGTCCAGAACCCGCTTCCGTCGCCACGCCACGATCCTGAGGCATGGAGCGGGTGACCTCGGCCTTGACGATCATCATAGCTGACTGCTCCTGAAATGTCGATCATTTTGTTCTAATTTCTGTTTTAATGGACATGCTCGAAAAAGCTTCGTACCGGTCACCGCTTAGCAAGTGAGCCGCGACGCTGGGTCGACGGTGGACGGAAGGATTGCGGGTCGACATGAGAATAAGAGCCGCGCTCGCAACTTTGTTATAAGGAGCATTTATGATTTAATGTTTAAGTTAGCTTTGCCGGCAAGAAATGACCGTGGTATACTTGACTCTCGGCGCATATGATCACGAATTTGTGCCTAACCGATCACGAATATGTGTCTGCCCGCTCACGCAGATGTGTTGATAGCTCTTCGGCGGCGCCGTGATAACTAATTGCAATTCGTACCGAAAACGGCCGCAGAGAAACTCCAATTCGCCAATTTCTGCTCGGCGAGAAATCGCGGAACGCGACATCGTATTCGTGGTTGACGCAAGGCAGATGCGCAGGTGAAGGCGAAGCAGAAAATGGCGCCAGAACGATGAGCGATCATCTCTCCTCTTGCGTGTTGGAAGAGTCGAGGCCGGGAGGCGGCGGTCTCGTTCTCGTGATCGAGGACGACCGCGAACTCGCGGAGGAAATTCGCCTCGATCTGGAGGCCAGCAGTCACGCAGTTCAGGTCGCGGAGACGTTGACCGAGGGGCTTCGGACGGTTCGCTCAGGCAACGCGGCTGTCCTCGTTATCGATCGGGTCTTGGAGGGCGAGAACGGACTCTCGATTGTCGAGGCGTTGCGCAGCGAAGGAAATTGGACCCCCGTCCTCGTCATCAGCGAAGTCACGTCGGTCGACGAGCGAATCGCGGGATTAAAAGCCGGCTGCGACGACTATTTGGTCAAGCCGTTCGATATTCGGGAATTGACCGCGCGGGTCGAAGCCCTTTTGCGTCGACGCGCCGATGTGGGCGTCATCCGCCTCAGGGTGGGCGATTTGGAAATGGACTTGATCGAGCGGACAATCCGGTTCGAAGGCAAGCCGGTCGAGCTCGTTCCGAGGGAATTCAAGCTGCTCGAGTATTTTATGCGCCGCCCCGGCCAGACCATCACTCGAGCGATGCTGCTCGAGGATGTTTGGAATTTCCAGCCCCCGGCGTACACCAACGTCGTCGACGTGCAGGTCGGCAATTTGCGCCGCAAGCTCGACCCGACCGGCAATCGGCGCGTTATCGTCTCTGTCAGGTCGGTCGGCTTCAAATTGAACGCGGATCACTGAGGGCTTTCGTCTCGCTCATCGGTAAACAAGGCGGCAGCTCTGCCATCTCCGGCCGAGGACTTTGCGCGCTTACCGCCGCCGCCTCGCGCGCTCGAACGGAGCAACAATAGCGCGGGGTCAAATGGATTTGCTGCGCAGAATAGGGCCGAGCCAGACAAAAAGCCCCGGAGCTCTCGCTCCAGGGCTATCAGTTTCAATTGGTCCGCAGTCGATCAGAAGTAGCGGGTGACGCGGAAACGGCCCGCAAAACCACCGCTGTTGCCCTTCCAGTCGCCAGGCACGAAGACCGCGCCGCTCGCGCCGCCAAGGTTGTAGACAGTGCCGAGGAATCCGCTCGGCGTCGACTGATTGACCGCTTGATACATCAGCTCAAGGTCGAAGTTGAGGTTGGTGACCGGGTTCCAGCCGAGATCCGCGCCAGCGAGCCAGCTGAATGCGTGGGGCGACATCGGGCCCGCCGCAGCCTGACCGAGCAGGCAGCTCGGCAGCGAGATGTTGCAGCCGCCGCCCATATTGCTCCAGTTCAAGCCGAAAACCGAACCTTCCAGATCAAGATAGAACTGCGGCGTGAAGTGGTGCTCGAGCAACCCCGAGACCGACCATGCTGTCGGCGTTGACCATTGGTTGGTGGCCGGGTTGAAGAACGCGTCCGCGCCCTCCATCGGCTGGCCGTTGCCATTGACCTGGCCATTCTCGCTCCACATCGCATCGTTTATACCGGAGTACAGCATCGCGCTCTGGGAGTAGACGCCGGTCAGGACGAAGTCGTCCCCCGCGCTGAAAACCCCACCGAACCAGGGCTGCAGGTTGACCTTCACGCCTGCATCAATGGCCCAGCCGATCTTGTTCTGCTGTCCGTTGCAAACCGCCGCGACAAGGGTGCCGCATTCCGCGCCGACGACCGAGCCGTCGAAGCCGTTCGCCATGACGTTGACGTTGTGGATCACGCCCGAGACCTGAGCCTCGCCCCAGCCCTGCTTGACATGCAAGGCGCCGACGATGTCAGGCCATTTCTGGCCGCCATAGGTGATCAGCGCGGGGTTGAACGTACTCGTTAGCGGCCCGGAATTGGTGTTGAAATAGCTGCCGGTAAAGTCGGAGCCGCCGCCCGACGCCCCTACGCTGCCGGGGGATTCGGCGGACAGTGTCGCGGTAAAGCCGCCACCGAACGAGGCGGTATAGGCTAACAGCAGGGGCTCATTGAAGCCCTTACGGTCGGGGGAGAAGATGTTGGCGAAGTTGTCGCCGCCGCCGATGAACGAGAAGAACGACTGAGCCTTACCAGCGGTGACGCCCGCCCAGGAGACATAGGCGGTGTCGATATAAGCGATGTTGTTGACGGTGCCGCCTTGGAGCGGGTCGAGTCCGTTCGAGGCGTCGACCTGGATCCCAATGTGCCCGAGCAAGGGGCCCAGGGCCGTATTGGAGGCCATATCCATCTCCACCTGGGCCCGGGTCGACCAACCCGTATTATTACGGTAGAAGGTCGTATTCTGTTGAGCCGGGCTGGCTGCGAGCAGAACGCGCTGAGTGTTGCGATTGTCGATCCCGCCGAGCGCCGCGAGAGCGCCCCCTGCGCCCCCTGGCACGCCAGTTATAGGCGCGCCGACGCCGGGTAGGCCGCCGGTAAAGAGATTTCCAACGGTTCCGTAGTTGTACTGGGTGTTGAGGTTGCCGCCGACGAATTGCGCCGAGACGTAGCCCGAGATCTTCATGCAGGTGTCGGAGCCCGGCAGGGTCCAGCCCGTAATGCCGCCGACGTCGCAGACCCTGACATATTCGACCGGCGCCGCCTTCCTGGTCGGAAGATCAGCCGCCTGTGCGCTGGCGACGGCGACGATCCCCGCGGCCGACCCCAGCAGAATGCTCTTCATGAGCGTCATATGTGACCTCCAGTTCAATGTTGTGGGCGTCGGGTTGGTTTTCGCCTGACTGCCAATTCCTCCGGATGTCGGCGCATTGCCCCAGCAAGTCGTCGGCCCCAGCTGCGATCGGGAATCGTCACCCTCGCGCAGTTGACCATACGCTTATTCCGCCCTCTCTCAACTAAGGTTTGGCTTTAAATCGCCAAACGAACGCCATTATTTCTTCAGTGTTGCACAACTAGCACAAATTATTCAATAAACTATACTTTATATAACTGACTTCATAAATCTACCGTTAAGTCATGCAACGATTCTGTGGTAAGTTATATTGAATCATATTTTATAAATTATCTTTCATAAAATTGCAGTTAAACTTCAACTTTATCTGTCGATCCGCCAGACCCAGATACTCCGCCGCCAAACCTTTGCAGACCCGCCGCCGCCAATCGAACCAAGTTCGGGGGAAATGCGCTAAAGGCGCTGAAATCCATCCATTCCGCGGAGGAATCGCCAGTCACTGCCGGACCGAAGTTTTGGCGCAGTTCGGCGCGGCGCTGACCCTGCCGGCCGGCCGCGTCTTGCGTTGACAACCCATGCGCCCTCGGGCTAGCTCGAAAGCGTCAGTCGAAGACACTTCGCGGAAGAGTCCGGCGTTTGCTCGCCGGCGCCGACGGCGCAACCGCCCCGGAAACGCTCAGGCACTAGGGACCGCGCAAGTGATGACGCTCTGGAAAGAGGCGCCCGCCGCTCGAGGCGTTCGCCCACCGACGGGGGCAACCGCTTAAACCGCGGGAAATCTCTCAGGTCATGGGACAGAGGGGGCGTTCGCGAGCGTTAGGCCGCATGATCGCGGCTTTGCGCGGCGGCGGGCGCTTATTCACGACCGGCTGGGCCCCATGACCGAAGCCTCGAACTTGAAGACGCCGCTCCACGCTCTGCACGTCGAGCTCGGCGCGCGCATGGGCGGGTTCGCGGGCTACGACATGCCCATCAATTATCCTGCCGGAGTGCTCGCCGAGCACCTCCACACCCGCAAGGGCGCCGGGCTGTTCGACGTCTCGCATATGGGTCAGGCCTTCATCGAGGCCCTCGACCATGAAGCGGTTGCCGCCTTTCTCGAATCGCTATGTCCCGCCGACTTTCTCAATCTCGCGCCGGGACGGCAGCGCTACACCCAGCTGCTCAACGAAAACGGCGAGATCGTCGACGACCTCATGGTCACGCGGCCGCCCGGCGCGGCCGGAACGCTGAGGCTTGTCGTCAACGCCGCGCGCAAGGCGGTCGATTTCGCCCTCATCCGCCAACGCCTGCCCGCGGGCGTCCGGTTGACGCCGCTTCCCGATGCGGCGCTGATCGCGCTTCAGGGCCCTCTGGCGGCCGCGACATTGGCGCGTCTCGCTCCGGGCGAGGGCATCGAGACCATGCCTTTCATGAGCGCGCGACCGGCGCCGATTGCGGGCTTCGAGACCTTCGTCTCCCGCTCGGGCTATACGGGCGAAGACGGGTATGAGATCTCGCTCCCTTCGTCGCAGGCCGAAAGCTTCGCTCGCCTTCTTCTCAGCCAGCCTGACGTCGCGCCGATCGGACTTGGCGCGCGCGATTCGCTGAGGCTCGAGGCTGGCCTTTGCCTCTATGGCCATGAGCTCGACGAGACGCTGGACCCGATCGAAGCCGCGCTCTCATGGTCGATTCAAAAGCGGCGCCGCATCGAGGGCGGCTTTCCGGGCGCCAAGCGGATTCAGGATGCGCTCGCGAATGGGCCCGCCCGGCAGCGCGTGGGCTTAAGGCCGGATGGCCGCGCGCCGGCGCGTGAGGGCGCTGAGATCGTCTCAGTGGACGGCGCCCCGATCGGCGTCGTGACATCCGGCGGCTTCGGGCCAAGCGTCGGCGCGCCGATCGCGATGGGGTATGTCGCGCGCGCGCATGCGGCGGTCGGGACCCCGGTCAGTCTTATGGTGCGCGGCAAGCCCTTGAGCGCGCGCGTTGTCACGCTGCCTTTTCATCCCCACGCCTATTATCGCGGTTGAGCAAGGAGACGCATGGTGCCGGAGATCCACTACACCAAGGACCACGAATACATCCGCGTCGAGGGCGAGGACGGCGTCGTCGGCATCAGCGAGCACGCGCAGCAGCAACTGGGCGATGTCGTCTTTGCCGAAGCGCCGCCGATTGGCAAGAAGCTGAGACGAGGCGATCCCGCCGCTGTGGTCGAGAGCGTCAAGGCGGCGAGCGATGTGTTCGCGCCCGCTTCCGGCGAGGTCGTCGCGGTCAATTCCGAAGTCGAATTCGACGCCGGGCCTCATCAACGAGGACGCGCTCGGACGGGGCTGGCTCTTCCGCCTCAAGCTCGCCGACCCGACCGAGCTCGCCGGCCTCATGGATGAAGCCGGTTATGCCGAATACGTCAAGACGCTGGACTGACCCCATGCGCTACCTGCCGCTCGATCCGAGCGAACGCGAAGCGATGCTGACCCGCATCGGCGTGCCGGACATCGAAGCTTTGTTCGCCGACATTCCCGCCGACAAGCGCCTTCCCGGGCTTCTCGATATGCCGATGGCTATGAGCGAAATGGCGGTCGAGCGGGCGATGACCGCGATCGCGGGACGCAGCGTCGCGGCCGGATCGGCTCCATTTTTTTTGGGCTCAGGCGCCTATCGGCGGCACATTCCCGCGACCGTCGATCATCTCATCCAGCGTTCCGAATTCCTGACCAGCTACACGCCCTACCAGCCGGAGATCGCGCAAGGGACGCTGCAGGTCCTGTTCGAGTTCCAGACCCAGGTGGCTTCGCTCACTGGCATGGAGGTCGCGAACGCCTCGATGTATGACGGCTCGACCGCGTGCGGTGAGGCGATGCTGATGGCTCATCGCCTGACGCGGCACAACCGGTCGGTCATTTCGGGCGGGCTGCATCCGCAATATGCCGACGTCTGCGGGACCTTGTCGCATATGGCGGGCGACACAATCGTCCGCTTGGCCCCGGATCTCAAGGCGAGCGAGGACATCGCCGCGACGATCGACAATGAGACGAGCTGCGTGATCGTGCAGTCGCCCGATTTCTTCGGCAATCCGCGCGATCTCGCGCCGATCGCCGCGGCGGCGCATGCGCATGGCGCGCTCCTGATCGCGGTCTTCACCGATCCGGTCGCCCTCGCCGCCGTGCGCTCGCCGGGCGAGATGGACGCCGACATCGCGGTCGGGGAAGGCCAGGGGCTCGGCAACGCGCTCAATTTCGGCGGGCCTTACGTCGGCCTGTTCGCAACACGGTCAAAGAACGTGCGCCAGATGCCGGGACGTCTCGCCGGCGAGACAGTGGATGCGGAGGGACGGCGCAGCTTCGTGCTCACGCTTTCGACTCGCGAGCAGCACATCCGGCGTGAGAAGGCGACGAGCAACATTTGCACCAACTCAGGCTTATGCGCGCTGGCCTTCTCGATCCATCTGACCTTGCTCGGCGGCGTCGGGCTCGAACGCCTGGCGAGAGTGAATCACGCCAACGCGGTTGAGCTGGCTGAGAGGCTCTCAGCGATTTCGTCGGTCGAGATCATCAATACGCATTTCTTCAATGAGTTCGTCATGCGCACGCCCCGGCCGGCCGCCGAGCTGATCGAGGCTGTGGCCAAGCGCGGAGTGATCGGCGGATTGCCGGTTTCGCGGCTTTTGCCTGACGCCGGGCTCGACGATTGCATCATCGTCGCGAGCACGGAGACCAATACCGACGAAGACCGCACGGCTTATGCGCGCGCGCTCGCCGACTGCTTGCAGTGAAGCCCTAAGAGAGAGCGCGTCCCCATGAACGTTCAAGGCCGCCCGACCCGCCCTGAGACCGCCGCCGCCCCTCTGGGGGAGACCTTCACTGGCAACCGGGGGCTCAACATGGAGGAGGCGCTTATCTTCGAGACCGGGCGCTTCGATGCGACCGGAGTCGACATCGACGAGCCGCCCCCATTTGAGTTGAGACTAGGGCCGCACGCACGCCAAAGCGCGGCGCGATTGCCCGGCCTCACCGAGCCGGAGGCGATCCGGCACTATGTGCGTTTGTCGCGCAACAATTACTCCATTGACGCTGGGATCTATCCACTGGGCTCGTGCACGATGAAGCACAATCCCCGCCTCAACGAGAAGATGGCGCGCCTGCCGGGATTTGCCGACGTCCATCCGCTGCAGCCAGTGTCGACAGCGCAAGGGGCGCTCGAAATTATTGAGGCGGTCTCACATGCTTTGCTGACGATGACAGGCATGGACGCGATCGCGATGTCGCCAAAGGCGGGCGCGCACGGCGAACTTTGCGGAATGATGGCGATCAAGGCGGCGATCGAGGCTCGAGGGGAAGGGGAAACGCGGCGGGTGGTGCTGGTTCCCGATTCCGCCCATGGCACGAATCCCGCGACTGCAGCGCTGATCGGCTATTCCGTGCGCTCCATACCGGCTGGCGAGGACGGGATCGTGAGCGTCGAAGCGGTGCGAAGCGCGCTCGCGCCGGATGTCGCGGCGATCATGCTGACCAATCCCAACACCTGCGGGCTGTTCGAGCGCGAGATCGTGAGCATCGCCGCCGCCGTTCACGAGGCGGGAGCCTACTTCTATTGCGACGGCGCGAATTTCAACGCTATCGTCGCCAAGACGCGCCCAGGCGATCTCGGCGTCGACGCCATGCATATCAATCTGCACAAGACCTTCTCGACGCCGCATGGCGGCGGCGGTCCCGGCGCAGGCCCGGTCGCGCTGTCGTCCCGTCTTGCCCCTTATGCGCCGGTTCCGTTCGTTAAGCGCGAGGGTGAATCGCTCCGGCTGGTCGAGCACGCGGGGCCAGGCGAATCATTCGGGCGCATGTGCGCGTTCCACGGACAGATGGGGATGTTCGTGCGCGCGCTTAGTTTCATTCTGTCGCATGGCTCTGACGGGCTCAGGCAGGCGTCGGAAGATGCGGTCCTGTCCGCCAACTATATTCGCGCCTCGCTCAACGATGTGATGAGCGCGCCGTTCGGCGATCGGCCCTGCATGCACGAGGCTTTGTTCGACGACCGGTGGCTCAAGGACACCGGGCTCACGACGCTCGACTTCGCCAAGGCGATGATCGACGAAGGCTATCATCCGATGACGGTCTATTTTCCGCTCATCGTGCATGGCGCGATGCTGATCGAGCCGACGAAATCCAAGTCCAAGGCGAGTCTCGATCTGTTCGTCATTACGTTGCGCGATCTCGCTCTCGCGGCAAAACGAGGCGAACGCGAGCGCTTCCAGTCGGCGCCGGTCCATAGCCCCCGCCGGCGGCTCGACGAGACCCGCGCCGCTCGCCAGCCGGTGCTGCGCTGGACTTTACCTCAGCCTGCTTGATCTTCCCTATGACGCGGATATGGCTCTAGACTGCCAAGCGACGATCGCTCCGCTCGCGCCAAAGGACTGACTCGCCATGTCATCCGGTCTGATCCGTTTCGCTGTCGCGAGCTTTCTTGTCGCCGCCGCCGCGATGGCTTCTCACGCCTGCTTTGCCCAGCAGGCGCCCGCGGCGCCGGCGGCGCCAACCGCCCCGTCGCCTGCGCCTCAAGCTCCGCCAGCCGCCCAAGCGCCGGCGCCTCCCTCGGCCAAGCCCGCCGAAGCGCCCTCCGCGACAAATCCCGCGCCCGCCGCTCCGGGCGCTGCTCAGCCCGGCGGACCGGCGCAATCAAGCGAAGGGTCAACCGGCGAAGCCGTCGATCTCCCGGCGCGGCCGTTCGCCTATATCGAAGGCAAGGCCGACAAGGACGAAATTTACAGCGCCATTCTCAATTCCCTGAGCGCGGTCAAGCGCGAGATGGACAAGGCGAACATCACGCCGGCTGGCCGACCGATCGCTGTGTTTGTCGAATCCGACGAAACCGGGTTCAAATATCACGCGGGTTATCCGTTGGCGGCGGCTCCCGAAGGCAAATCGAGCCTCTCCGACTCAGTGAAGATCGGACAGACGCCGAGCGGCAAGGCGATGAAGTTCGAGCATGACGGCGCATATGGCGATATTGACGCCACCTATGACGCCATCACGGCCTATCTCGACGACAAGGGAATCGACGCCCAGGACACCTTTATCGAGGAATATGCGAACGACGTGAAGGACCCCGACGATCCGACGCTGCAAGTCAATATCTACGTGCTGCTGAAGTGACGCGCCGGGCGCGTCCAGCGACAAGCCGCCTCCCCTACTGCGCCGCCTCCGCCGTCAGCGCGGCTGCGCCCGTTTCGAACTGGAGCCGCGCGAGGCGCGCGTAGAGGCCGTTCGCAGCCATGAGCGAAGCGTGCGCGCCTTCCTCGACCAGGCGGCCCGCCTCAATGACAAGGATGCGATCCGCGTTGACGATCGTCGCCAGCCGGTGCGCGATCACCAGGGTCGAGCGACCCTTCATCAGCGTCTCAAACGCGCCCTGGACCAGGGTTTCGCTCTCCGCGTCGAGGGCGGAAGTCGCCTCGTCGAGGAGCAGCACCGGCGCATTCTTGAGGATGGCGCGGGCGATGGCGATGCGCTGGCGTTCGCCGCCCGATAGCGTGACGCCGCGCTCGCCCAAAAGCGTATCGTAGCCCTGCGGCAGGGCGGAGATGAAGCCGTCCGCGGCCGCTTGCTTCGCCGCGGCGACGATCGCCTCGCGCGTCGCGCCCGGCGCGCCATAGGCGATGTTGTCGGTCGCGCTCGCGCCGAAGATGAACGCGTCCTGCGGCACGAGCGCGATCTCGGCGCGAAGATCGGCGGGATCGAGCCGCGAGACGTCGACCCCGTCGAGCGTGACCGCGCCGCCCAAGGGATCGTAGAACCTCAGCGCCAACTGGAACAACGTCGATTTGCCCGCGCCCGATGGGCCGACGATAGCGACAGTCTCTCCCGGGGCGACACGGAAGCTCACGTCGCGCAAGACGGGATCGTCCTCGCGCCCGGGATAGGCGAATGAGACATTGCGGAACGCGAGCTCGCCGCGGACAGGCTTTGCGAGCCTGAGCGGCTCAGCGGGCGCAACGATGCGCGGCTTGACCGCGAGGATCTCGCCGATGCGCCCGGCGGCGCCCGCCGCTTGCGAGACTTCGTTCCACACTTCCGACAATTGCCCAAGCGCGCCGGCGCCGAACACGGCGAACAGCACGAACTGCGACAGCGCCCCGCCGGTCATTCGGTGGGTGATCACTTCCTGCGCGCCGAGCCAAAGCACGACGACGACGCTGCCGAAAGCGAGAAATAGGGCCGCTGCCGTGACGAAAGCACGCGCTTGCGCCATCGCCCGCGCCGCCTCGTATGCGCCGAAGGCGGCTTCGCGATAGCGGCCAGCCGTAAATCGCTCCGCCAAAAACGATTGCATGACGCGCACCGCCGACAGGCTTTCGGTTGCGAAGGCGGTCGCATCCGCGAGCCTGTCCTGCGCGCGGCGGGACCGCTCACGCACCGAGCGCCCGGCGGCATAGAGCGGCAGGACAATGACGGGAATCGCCGCCAGCACGAAGGCGGAGAGCTTCGGGCTCGTCACCACCATCATCGCGATGGCGCCGACGAACAGGAACAGGTTGCGCAAAGCGAGCGACGCCGAGGCTCCGAACGTCGCCTTGAGCTGCGTCGTGTCGGCGGAGAGGCGAGAAGCGATGTCGCCGGTCTTCTCCGAATCGAAGAAGCTTGGATCGAGCCGGGTGAGGTGGGTGAAGAGATCGGCCCGAAGGTCGGCGACAACCCCCTCCCCCAGCGTCATTACGAGGTAGTATCGCGCGCCTGAGGCCAGGGCGAGCACCGCGACGACGCCGAGCATGGCGAGAAAATAGGCGCGGATGAGGCCGGCGTTGGAGTCCGAGAACCCGAAATCGATCATCCGCCGAACCGCGATGGGCACAACAAGCGTCGCGCCGGAAGCGACGGCCAGCGCGATCAGCGCCAGCACGATCCTCGTGCGATGGACAAGGGCGTAAGGCGCGAGCGGCCTCAAGGCGCCAAGCGAGACGCGAGACCTCTTGCTGCCGGGGTCGGCGGATGACATTGCGCGATCGGCTCCTCGGGGTATGGGCGCTTTAGGAACCGGCTTTTCGCTGAAATCAAGGCGGCCCGGAAAGCGAGCCTAAGCGCCGACCGCCGTTTGGGGGTCTCACTTGCGTCAATGGGCCGCGGGCGCTATAGGAGCGCCAATCGAAAGAGCCGCCGGACCTCCGGACGGCTCTTTGCTTGTTTTGCCCGAGATCTCGACGATGAAGTCCGACATTCACCCGAATTACCACATGATCAAGGTCGTCATGACCAATGGCGTCGAGTTCATGACCCGCTCAACCTATGGCGAAGAGGGCGCGACGCTGAACTTGGACATCGATCCGAACACGCATCCGGCCTGGACCGGCGGATCGCAGCAGCTCGTCGATCGCGGCGGACGATTGTCGCGCTTCAACACCCGCTTCAGCGGTCTTGGCATCGGCGGCAAAAAGTAGGCGCAGCCTTCCCCCTCTTCCTGGGGAGAGGGGCTGGGGTGAGGGGACCGAGCCGCAGCCAAAGGGTCGAGCGTGTTCGCGTAACCCGCCCCGGGTGCGTGCGAACATGCGCCGCTCCAGCGTAATGAGCTTGTCCTCCGCCCGCCGGTCCCCTCACCCCTGCCCCTCTCCCAAAGGGAGAGGGATTTTCAGTCTCCTAACACTCGTGACCTCGCCTCCGCCGCTGGCCGCGATGCGGGCGCGCGCTTGCATGAGCGGCTCGCTCACCGTCTTCATGTGCCAGCCGTTGGCGTGAAGCAGCGTGAGGGGATCGCGCATGATCCCGACATGGCCTTTCCAGAACACGAGATCGCCACGCTCAAGCGCCGCCTCGGGGTCGTCGATGGGGAGCGGCTCGCCTAACGCCGCCTCCTGCATGTCGCTGTCCCGGGGCGAGGCGACGCCGGCTGCGGTCAGCGCCGTCTGCACCAGGCCTGAGCAGTCGACGCCCTCCGAGGTCCGGCCGCCCCAGAGATAGGGTGTCTCGAGGAAGAACTCGGCGATCGCGGCGGCCTCCGCTTCGTGCGCGCCCAATTCCGCCAAGCAGCGCGACCAGAGATAAAGCCCCTCCTCCGAGACCGCGAAGTCCCCCTCGCCGCCCACGATTCTGAGTTGCGCGCCGAGCGAAAGCGCCATGCGCGGCTTGAGCTTGATGGAGGGGCCGGGATACGCGTGCGTGCGCAGCGCTGCGACCCGATGCGTCGGTTCGGTTGGAACGCCCAACGAAGCCGCCGGCAGATAGCCCACATATTGGTCACGCATGAGTTGCGCCCACGCCCAACCGTCGCTCTCGTCGTAGATCGTGACGGTCTCCCCGAAGAGGGCTTCGGTCTCGAGCGGCGCGTTCGGATCGGGTCTTCGCCTCAGCGGCGCGCTCGCCATGACGACCTGCGCGGCGCGTCCTTGGACATAGCGGGGCGCCTCGACCCGCCCGCGTAAATGGGCTGCGGCGAGGTCGGCGCGGACAGGGGTCAAGCGGCGGTCGAACGGGACGGAGGCCATGGCCGACGGGTTAACACGGCGCCCCGACCAAGCGCGACAGGGATAGGCGCTTCTTTGCCGATCTCGCTCATGAGGAGTAACCTCGCCGAAAAGGGAGATCGGATCCCCATGAACGTCCTTGCCGACCGACAGGATAGTTTCCGCGCGCCCCTCGATCCTTACGGCGCTGTGACGCATGAGGTGATCAACCAGCCGGTCGAGCTCGTCGACACCAACCTTTACGATTCCGACGCGGCGCTGAAGGAGGCGGTTCAGCGCGAAGGCGCGGGCTGGGCCAGCAATGCGCTCGGCGCTTTTGGCGCCCGCGCCGGGTCGGCCGAATTTCTGGAGCTCGGCGCGCTGGCGAACAAGAACCCGCCCGAGCTCGACACGCATGACCGGTACGGCCGGCGGATCGACCTCATCCGCTTCCATCCGTCCTATCATGCGCTGATGAAGGCGGCGATCGAGGAAGGCCTGCATTCGTCGCCGTGGACGGATCCGCGCGAGGGCGCGCATGTGGCGCGAGCGGCGCGCTCCTACATGCAGACCGAGGTCGAGGCCGGCCACGGCTGCCCGATCACCATGACCTTCGCCGCGACGCCCTGTCTCAAATTGCAGGGAGACCTGGCCGCGCAATGGCTGCCGAAGATTCAGGCGCGCGTTTACGATCCGCGCAACGTTCCCGCCGGTGAGAAGCAGGGCGTGACCATCGGCATGGCGATGACCGAGAAGCAGGGCGGCTCGGACGTGCGAGCCAACACGACGCGCGCGATTCCTGTCGGCGCCGAGGGGCCGGGGCGTCCTTACGAACTCGTCGGCCACAAGTTCTTCGTTTCGGCGCCGATGTGCGACGCGTTCCTCGTGCTTGCGCAGGCGCAGGGGGGCTTGTCGTGTTTCCTCGTTCCCCGCTGGCGTCCCGACGGGACGAAGAACCCGCTGCAGATCATTCGGCTCAAGCGCAAGATGGGTAATGTCTCGAACGCCTCGAGCGAGACGGAATTGCGCGGCGCCCTCGGTTGGATGGTCGGCGCGGAGGGCCGCGGGGTGGCGACGATCATCGAGATGGTCGCGATGACGCAATTCGACTGCATGATCGGCTCATCCGCCGGGATGCGGATGGCGGTCTCGCAGGCGATCGACCATTGCCGGCAGCGCAAGGCCTTCGGCGCGTTCCTGATCGACCAGCCGATCATGACGGCGGTGCTCGCCGACCTCGCGATCGAGGCCGAGGCGGCGTTGACGCTCACCATGCGCATCGCCCGCGCGCTCGATCATCGCGACGACGGCCACGAGGATGCTCTGGTGCGCCTGGGCTCGGCGATCGGCAAATACTGGATCTGCAAGCGCACGCCGGCCCACGCCTACGAGGCGCTCGAATGTGTCGGCGGCTCGGGAGTGATGGAGGATAGCCCCATGCCGCGCCTCTATCGCGAGGCGCCGGTCAATGCGATCTGGGAGGGGAGCGGCAACGTCCAGTGCCTCGACATCGCACGCGCGATCCAGCGCTCGCCGCAGACGCTGGAGGCCTATTTCGCCGAGGTCTCCTCGGCGAAGGGCGAGAGCGCCGCGCTCGACCGCCATGTCGCCGCTCTCAAGGACGATCTGCGCGAGCTCGGCGACTTTGAGACGCGCGCCCGCGATCTCTGCGACCGGCTCGCGGTCGGGTTGCAGGCGGCGGCGCTCGTTCGCGCCGGCTCGCCGGTCGCCGGCGCCTTCTGCCGCTCGCGGTTGGAGATGACGGGCGCGCACAATTGGGGCGCGCTGACTGGCGTCGACACGAAGGCGATCGTGAAGCGCGCCGCGCCGCGATAAATCTTCTCCCTTTGGGAGAAGGGGCGCTAGCGCTCGGAGTTAGCGAGTCCGAATCGAGCCTTTTCAATGGTTTGCGGTGCGATTAGCGAGTCACTCGGGCCTGGGCCTTCGAGCGCGAGCGGGCGCTCGAAGGGGGGCGGAAGCCGCCGCGCCTCAGCTTCCTCACGCGGCCGAGGGGAAGCGGCAAAGCCGTGGTAGCGGTCGAGCTCGCGGACGATTTTGACCACGCGATCGACGGCCTCGAAGTTGGTTCCCTTTGTGGCAGTGTGCATCGCGCTGAAAGACACGAGCAACGCTTCGTTGAGACGGCTGACCTGAAGGGCGAGGAATTCCGCCGGGGGCTGCGGCATGCGCTCAGAAAGGATCTCGCGAACGACATTGCGCATTCGCTTGAGCGTAAGGCCCTCGCTGGCCGCGATCTCCGGAACCGAAGCGCCGCGATTGAGGAGACCCACGATCCGCTCTTCACGCTGGACCTTTTCCAACCGCGTCGCTCTTTGCATCCCCGAGGCCCCGCCCCGACGTATGGGGCGACGGGAGGTCGCTTCGGATTTGGGCTTTGGGATTTCGCTCATCGTCATGAGAACAAATATAGAACATCAATGGGCGTTGGGCAAGAAAATGTCGATTTCCAGCTCCTGTCATGCCCGCTGGGAGTGGGTGAGGCAAGTCGTCATGGCGAAAGTTCATAGCTCCGTGGTACGTGAGTTGAAAGTGATTCCCAGGCAGATAAGTGATGGCCGTCAACCCGAACGTGCGGCAACTCGCGCCACACGAAAGAAAACAATTTGAAGACATGGGCGAGCCGGCTGTGCGTCACTTCTGCAATGGCAATGTATGGCCAGACGCGCCCAATGGACTTGCCAATCCAACGAAAGTCTCAGCCTTAGTTTGGTTAGCGGAAGTTGATGACGAGAATAGGAAGCGTAATGAGGCGCTCCAGATTGAGCAAAGGCGACTAGGAAAAAGCACGCTCAGAGCAGCATGGATCGCTGCTGGTGCAGCGATTGTTGGTTTGATTGCGACTGTTGTAATTCCGTATGCTCAATATCGGATAGCTAAGGCTGAGGTGGCGCACAATAAAATAATCAAAGAAGCCATTGGCAGATACATCAAATTAGGCGACGCTATTATGAATGATTTTGCTCATAATAAGTGACCTGTCGTAGAAGAAGATGATTGGACCGGCGATGTAAAGAGATTCCTTCTAGCAAATCTAAATGATTTTATATGTGTCAAGATTCGAGGATGATAGCGGAATTCAACCGATAACAATTAGAGGTATAGGCGTAGATACACAACATGACAATGAATATGTCTATATGCATCACAGAATCACGAGACTAGAAGAGTTTAGCCACGAGCTGCCTTGATGGGAGGTGGGGCACCATCTAACCTTCTCAGACCCTCTTCGATAAGCTCTTCGACTTCAGGCCGCACAGGAGCGTCCATGCTGGTTTGACAGCGTTGCGCTTCCAAAGACTATGATGGTTGCGACCAAGCCGATGATCTTGAGCGGATTCGCTACCCTGCTAGGAATTGCGCCTCCAACGCGATCCTAGAAGGCGTTGCGAGCAGCACTATCTTTGCCCGCAGCTAGCAGCAACCGCAGCCGTAGGTGTGTTTTTGTGATTGCGCCTCTCTGAGGAGTGGCTGGAGCTTCGTTTGCTACCGCACCATCTTGCCTATTAGCGAAGCGAAATTAGGGTCATTTCCATGGTCCGTTGCGCGGAAACGACAAAATGGTTGGATGCCGATTGCGCGCCAGCAGGCGCCTCGCTTCAGGCCAAATTGCCCTCGGCGCCCGGCTCTTCCACCAGCTCCTCCAATTCCGCCATCGTTTGTTCGACGGTCCGATGGCGCCCCTCTTCGTACCAGACGGAAGCGACCCTCTCGATGTCGCTCGAGTTCACGCTGACATAGGTGACATGCGGCTGCCGCGATTCCAGGAACTCATTAATGTCGTCTTCCAGCGATTGGATGGGCGTGGCCGCGGCCACGGAAAACAGCTTTACCCGCATTGCTTAACTCCGACAGGGCTCGCGCCGAGAGTTTCCTTTTCGCAGCAGAGGGCGCGCCCTCCAAGCCTGATCTTCATCCAGCTGCTTTCGAGGCTTATGGGAACGATTGTGCCCGTCGCGCGTTTTGGCGCTTCATGCGGCTGAGGGTTGTTCGATGAAATTGTTTCGCTGTCAGGTTTGCGACAACATCATTTATTTCGAGAATCGGACCTGCGGGCGCTGCGGCCATCGGCTCGCCTATGTTCCGGAGCTCGAAGTCATGGCCGCGCTCGAGCCCGCGGGGGTCGAAGACTGGACGCCGCTCGCGGGAGACAGCGGCCCGCGCCGCTTCTGCGCCAATGCGGATTATGACGCTTGCAACTGGCTGACGCCGGCCGAAGGGCAGGACCGGCTCTGCGTCGCCTGCCGCCACAACGACACGATTCCCGACATCTCTCAGCCGTCGCATCTCACAGCCTGGCGGGACATCGAGCTCGCCAAGCACCGGCTGTTCTACAGCCTGCTTCGCTGGAAGCTGTCGCTGAAGACCCGCGCCGAGGATCCGAGCCACGGCCTGGCGTTCGAGTTTCTGGCCGATCCTCCGCAACCCACCGCTCCCAGAGTGATGACCGGGCACGACGACGGCGTGGTGACGATCGCGCTCGCAGAGGCCGACAGCGCCGAGATCGAGAGGCGCCGGGCAGAACTGGCCGAGCCCTATCGCAGCCTGCTCGGCCATTTCCGGCACGAGGTCGGGCACCATTATTGGGATATCCTCGTTCGCGACGGCGGCAAGCTCGATGAGTGTCGCGCGATCTTCGGCGACGATACGCAGGACTACGACGCAGCGCTCAAGCGCCACTACGATGAGGGCGCGCCGCCGGATTGGCCGGAGCGCTTCGTCTCAGCCTACGCGACCTCGCATCCGTGGGAGGATTTCGCCGAGACCTGGGCGCACTACCTGCATATCGTCGACACGCTGGAGACGGCGAGCGCGTTCGGGGTCAGGATTGCGCCCGCTGTCGACACGGAGGGCGCGCATTTCGCCAGGCTCGACTTCGACCCCTATGTCGCCGGTTCGATCGAGCGGATTGTCGACGCCTGGGCGCCGTTCGTCGTCGCGATGAACAGCGTCAATCGGGCGATGGGCAGGCCCGATCTCTATCCGTTCGTCATCGCGCCGGCGGTCGTGGAGAAACTGCGCTTCATTCACGACCTCGTCCGCGGCGCGGCGAGCGGCGCCGCGGCGCAAACGGAGAGAACCGAGCAATTCGAGACCGCTGCCCGATAAACGGCGCGAAGTTCAGTTGGATTTTGTCATTCCCGGCGGACCAAAGGTCCGACCGGGAATCCAGACCGATGGCGCTACACTGGATTCCCGATCGGCCGCGTTGCGGCCGTCGGGAATGACAGAGCTGCTTACTTCCCGAGCGCCTTGTCGGTGACCGCAGTCGTATAGGCGCCGGTCGGCTCCTTGGAGATGACCGGGTCGGAGCCGCCGGTGCTCAGAAGCGCCTTGACCGTCTGCTGATAGGCGGCGGGGTCGAGGCGACCGTCGGAGCCTTCGGTGAGCTTATTGATTTCGGCCATCATCTGCGTCTGATGATGCTCGGTCTGGGCGCCGGTCGAGTCGTTGTCGAGCACGATCTTGACCGCTTCGTCCGGATGGGCGCGCGCATAGTCCCATCCTTTCATCGACGCCCTGACGAACCGGGCCATCTTGTCGACGAAGGCAGGGTCCTTGAGCTTGTCCTGCATCACGTAGAGGCCGTCCTCCAGGGTCGCGACGCCTTGGTCGGTGTAATTGAATACGACGAGTTGGCTCGGCTTGTAGCCAGCGTCGATGACCTGCCAATATTCGTTGTAGGTCATGGTCGAGATGCAGTCGGCCTGCTTCTGGATGAGCGGGTCGACGTTAAAGTTCTGCTTCACCACCTTGACGCCTCCGGGCGAGCCGTCGGTCTTGAAGCCGAGCTTGGCCATCCAGTTGAGGAATGGATATTCGTTGCCGGCGAACCAAACCCCGAGGGTATGGCCCTTGAGGTCCTGGGGCGTCTTGATGCCGGTGTCGGCGCGGCAGGTCAGCTCAAGGCCGGAGCGCTTGAACGGTTGCGCGATGTTGACCATCTCCGCGCCCTTTTCGCGCGCCGCCAGCGCCGCCGGCATCCAGTCGACGACGACGTCTGCGCCGCCGCCCACCAGCACCTGTTCGGGCGCGATGTCGGGGCCGCCGGGCTTGATCGTCACGTCGAGGTTCTCGTCCTTGTAGAAGCCCTTGTCCTTCGCGACATAGTAGCCGGCGAACTGCGCGTCCGTGACCCATTTGAGCTGGAGCGTGACCTTGTCGGCGGCGTGCGCCGCGCCCGCGGCCAACATCGCCGCCGCGCCGGCGATTGCGAACATGATGGATTTCATTTTTGTTCTCCCTCCTGTTGAACCCAGATTTTCCCGTCGCCTTAGCCTAAGGACTATCGCATGCGGTGAAAATCTCAAGCCCCCTTCGCGCGATAGGAAGCGTGCCAGAACGTCACGCGGCGTTCGACGCCGGCGACGAGCGCGTAGAACAGCGAACCTGTGAGCGCCGCGACGACGATCGTCGCCCACACCATGTCGATTTGCAGCCGTCCGACTTCGGTCGAGATGCGGAAGCCCATGCCCACGATCGGCGTGCCGAAGAACTCGGCGACAATGGCGCCGATCATGGCGAGCGTCGTGTTGATCTTGAGCGCATTGAAGATGAACGGCATCGCCACCGGCAGGCGCAGCGCGAGCAGCGTCTGCCAATAATTGGCGCCGTAGGTCTTCATGAGGTCCTTCTCCATCGCGCCGGCGCTGGAAAGGCCCGCTACGGTGTTCACCAGCATCGGGAAGAAGGTCATCACGACGACCACCGCCGCCTTCGACTGCCAATCGAAGCCGAACCACATGACCATGATCGGCGCGACGCCGACGATCGGCAGCGCGGACACCAGATTGCCGATCGGCATGAGGCCGCGTTGCAGAAATTGCGAGCGGTCTATCAGAACCGCGACGATGAAACCGGCGAGCGAGCCAATGACATAGCCCGCCAGGACGCCCTGAATGGTCTGTCGGAAATCCGCCGCGAGGGTTGGGATGGAGGTGGCGAACCGCATCGCGATCGCCGAGGGCGGGGGCAGGATGATCGCAGGCACATGGAGGAGCCGAACCCCCGCCTCCCAGATCAAGAGCACCGCAAGGCCAAAGGCGAGCGGCGGCAGGAGCTCGCTCAGACGCCGGGACGTCGTCACGTGAACGCCATGCGCTTTTGCGCGATGCCCCCGGCGACGCCAATCAAGCCGACGAGCGCCGCCGAGAGCGCCGCGGCGGCGAACAAAGCGGCCCAGATCTGCACCGTCTGCCCATAATAGGAGCCCGCCAAGAGCCGCGCGCCCAGGCCCCCGTCCTCACTCTTGGTCACTTCGGCGACCACGGCCCCGACCAGCGCGGCGGCCGCGCCGATCTTCATGCTGGCGAAGAAGAATGGCGCGCTGGCCGGCGCCCTGAGCTTCAGAAACGTCTGCGCTTGCGTCGCCGAATAGGTGCGCATGAGGTCGAGCTGCAACGGGTCGGGCGAACGGAATCCCTTGACCATGCCGACCGTCACCGGAAAGAACGAGAGATAGGCCGCGATCGCCGCCTTCGGCGCGATGCCGGTGATGTTGAACTGGTTGAGGATGACGACGATCATCGGCGCAAGCGCGATGATCGGCACGGTCTGCGAAGCGACGATCCAGGGCATCATCGATCGCTCGAGCCAGCGCATGGAGACGATCAGGACGGCAAGGCCGATGCCCAAAGCCGAGCCGATTGCGAAGCCGATCAGCGTCTCTTCCAGGGTGATCGCCCCATGATAGACGAGGCTGCGCTTCGACGTCGGCGGGATCGTGAAGACGAGCTTGTAGAGCTCGCTTGCGACCTGATGGGGCGCGGGCAACTTAGGCCGCTCCATATTGAGCGACGCGCCGACGAGATCTTGCGTGGAATAGTCCGTCCGGCCCGCATTGGCGAACTGGTCGCGCTGCAGGGGCGCGTTCATCAGCGCGGCGCCGAGATACCAGATCGCGACGATGGCGAGGACGACGGTCGTGAGGGGTAGCGCCGATTTCATCGACGTCCCCTGCCCTCATCCGGCCGCGCTGCGCGCGTCCACCTTCTCCCTGAGGGAGAAGGGCCGCCCCCTCCCTTCTCCCTCAGGGAGAAGGTGGCGCGAAGCGCCGGATGAGCGCGCGCGCTCCGGCTACCCGTCATAGGAATGGCCTTTGCGCAAGCCCTGCCTGACCCGGTTGGCGATCGCCAGGAACTCGGGCGTCTCGCGGATATCGAGCGCGCGGTCGCGGGGAAAATCGCATTCGATGATGTCGTAGATCCGGCCCGGCCGCGGCGACATGACGACGATATGCGTCGACAGGAACACCGCTTCCGGAATCGAGTGGGTGACGAACAGCACCGTCTTGCCGGTCACGTCCCAGAGGCGCAGCAATTGCTGGTTCAGCATGTCGCGCACGATCTCGTCGAGCGCGCCGAACGGCTCGTCCATCAGAAGGAGATCGGGGTCGAACGACAGCGCCCGCGCGATCGACGCGCGCTGCTGCATGCCCCCCGACAATTGCCAGGGATATTTCGCGCCGAAGCCGGAAAGATTGACAAGCTCGAGGCCCTTGGCGACGCGCGCCTCGCGCTCCGCCTTGCTGAAGCCCATGATCTCGAGCGGCAGCGCGATGTTGCGCGCGACGCTGCGCCAGGGATAGAGCGCGGGCGCCTGGAACACGTAGCCATAGGCGCGACGGGCGCGCGCTTCGCCCGGGCTCATGCCGTTGACGCGGATCGAGCCGCTGGTCGGATCCTCGAGATCGGCGACGGCGCGCAGAAGCGTCGTCTTGCCGCAGCCCGACGGCCCGATGAAGGAGACGAACTCGCCGCGAGGGACCTTCAAGCTGACGTCGCTCAGCGCTTGCACGGGCCCATCGGCCGTGTCGAAGCGCAACGAAAGTCCGTTGATCTCAATCGCGACGTCAGCGGCCGGCGTGGTCCCGCCGTTGTTTGGCTTCAGCTTGGGAGCCGCCGCTACGTCCATTGTCGGTCCGTTTCCATCAGCGCGCAACGCCCGCCACCGCGGTGAACTCCTTATAGCGCTTGAGCGCGCGCGCGTCCGCAGGGAACGGGTCGCGCTTGATGAAACGGCCGCGTCCGAGCTCCGCCTGCACCACCCCGTCGCGGAACACGACTTCGCCGCGCGAGAGCGTATAGCGAGGGAGCCCCGTCACCTTGGTTCCCTCGAAGACATTGTAGTCGATGACCGAGACTTGCGACCTCGCCGAGATCGTCTTGCCCGCCTTCGGATCCCAGACTGTGACGTCCGCGTCCGAACCCGGCAGGATCGCCCCCTTGCGCGGATAGAGGTTCAAGATGCGCGCGATATTGGTCGAGGTCGCGGCGACGAACTCGTTCGGCGTGAGCCGCCCGGTTTCGACGCCATAAGTCCACAAGACCGGCATCCGGTCCTCGAGTTCCGCCGGTTCCGTTCGGAATCTTGGTGAAGTCAATTAAGCCCAGTTCCTTCTGCTTGGTGGTGAAGGCGCAATGATCGGTCGCCACCACCTGCAACGAGCCGGCGCGCAAGCCATTCCATAGGTCGTCCTGATGCTTCTTGTCGCGGAACGGCGGCGACATGACGCGCCGCGCCGCGTGCTTCCAGTCCTTGTTGTAATATTCGCTCTCGTCGAGCACGAGATGCTGGATCAGCGGCTCGCCATAGACGCGCTTGCCTGACGCGCGCGCCCGCCGGATCGCCTCGTGCGCCTCCATGCAGGAGGTGTGCACGATGTAGAGCGGAACGCCCGCCTGATCAGCCAGCATGATGGCGCGGTTCGCCGCTTCGCCCTCGACCTCCGGCGGACGCGAGAGCGCATGACCCTCCGGCCCGGTTATGCCTTTGGCCATGTAATGCTTCTGCAGCGCGGCGACGACTTCGCCGTTCTCGGCGTGGACGAGCGGCATCGCGCCGAGTTCGGCGCAACGCGAGAACGAGGCGAACATCTGCTCGTCGTCGACCATCAGCGCCCCCTTGTAGGCCATGAAATGCTTGAACGTCGTCACGCCCGCTCTCACCACCTTGGCCATGTCCTCAAGGACGGAATCGTCCCAGTAGGTGATGCACATGTGGTAGGAATAGTCGGAGACCGCGTCCTTGGAGCGTTTGTCCCAGTCGGCAAGCGCCTCCATCAGCGGCTGGTTGCGGTTGGGGATGCAGAAGTCGACCACCATCGTCGTGCCGCCGCTGAGCGCCGCCTTCGTGCCGCTTTCGTAGTTGTCGGCGGAGTTCGTGCCCATGAAGGGCATGTCGAGATGGGTGTGGGGATCGATCCCGCCGGGTAGGACGAAGCAATCCTTGGCGTCGAGCGTGCTGTCGCCTCTTAGGCCCTCGCCGATCGCCTTGATCGTCTCGCCCTCGACGAGCACGTCGGCCTTATAGGTGCGGTCCGCGGCGACGATCGTTCCGCCTTCGATGACGAGCGACATTTTACCGGTCTCCTGAACCGCTATGAATCTTCTCCAACGGCGAGGCGATTCCCCTTCTCCAGCTTCGCTGGGGAAGGTGGCGCGCAGCGCCGGATGGGGTGTGGGCCACCGCTACGACGGAGGCCAGATTGCACGGTCGACACCCGCAAACTTGCATAGAGCCATACCTGCTTTCCACACCCCATCCGGCCGCGCCATAGCCCGTCGAAAGACGGGCGTCTTTCGACGCCCTATGGCGTGTCCACCTTCCCCGCCTCGCGGAGAAGGGTCACACGATCTCGGCCTTCTCCAGGACCGCATGCATCAGCACATTGGCCCCGGCGGTCGCCCAATCCGGCTTGATGTCCTCGCTTTCATTATGGCTGACGCCGTCGACGCAAGGCGTGAACACCATCGACGTCGGCGCAACCCGCGCCAGATAGCAGGCGTCATGGCCCGCGCCGGACACGATGTCGCGATGCGAATAGCCGAAATGCTGGGCCGCGCGCCGCACCGCGTCGACGCAAGCCTGATCGAAGGGAACCGGCGCGTAATAGAAGACCTGCTTCAAGTCGTAGCTAAGGCCAATCTTGCCCGTGATCGCCTTCACGCCCTCGTGCAAGGCGGCGTCCATCTCGCTCAATGTGGCGTCGTCCGGATGGCGGAACTCGCAGGTCATGAACACTTCGCCCGGAATCACGTTACGGGAGTTCGGATAGGGGTTGAGCATGCCGACCGTCGAGACGCCGAACGGCGCTTTCATGAGGCCGATCTGGTTCACCAGCTCCACGATCCGGGCGGCGCCGAGCAGCGCGTCCTTCCTGCGCGGCATCGGCGTCGAGCCGGCGTGGCTCTCGAACCCGGTCAAGCGAATTTCGTACCAGCGCTGCCCCTGTCCGTGGGTGACGACGCCGACGTCGATCGACTCGTCCTCCAGGATTGGACCCTGCTCGATGTGCAGCTCGAAGAACGCGTGAACGGCATGGGCGCCGACAGGCTCGCGCCCCATGAAGCCGATCCGCTTGAGCTCGTCGCCGAGCCGCTTGCCCTCGCCGTCGGGAATCGAATAGGCGAATTCCTTGTCATAGACGCCGGCGAACACGCCCGACGCGATCATCGCCGGGGCGTAGCGCGACCCTTCCTCATTGGTCCAGTTGGCGACTTCGATCGGCCGCCGGGTGCGGATGTTGAGGTCGTTGAGCGAGCGCACGACTTCGAGAGCGCCGAGCACACCAAGCGCCCCGTCGAACTTGCCGCCGGTCGGCTGGGTGTCGAGGTGGCTCCCCATCATGACAGGGGCGAGCGAATTGTCCTGGCCTGGGCGGCGCGCGAACATATTGCCCATTTCGTCGACCGTCACCGAGCAGCCCGCGGCCTCGCACCACTTGCGGAACAATTCGCGGGACTGACGGTCGAGATCGGTCAGCGTCAGGCGCTTGACGCCGCCTTTCGGAGTGGCGCCGATTTTCGCCATCTCCATGAGCGAGTCCCAAAGCCTCGCTCCGTCGATGCGAACATTCGACAGATCAGCCATTGCGCGCCGCTCCCAACATTTGGTCAGTGCTTATTATAGCTCTGACCAAATGGTCAAATGGCGTAAGCTTGGGCGCGACGCTCACAATTTTGGCGCCGCGGCCCGTCATGTCGCGCGACCGTCGCGGAGTTCCAACGTCTTGACAGGGGACCCGCGAAACGGGGAAACGCCACATTCGGGGGAGTTTATGGCGCGTCGCAAAACGAGACCCACTGTCCGGGAGGACAACGAGCGCGCTCTCCTCGAGGCGGCCGAGGGGGTGTTCGCCGAGCAAGGATTCAAGGGCGCGACGACCGCCGCGATTGCGCAGCGCGCGGGCGTGCCGAAGGCGAACCTGCACTATTATTTCCCGACCAAGGAGGGACTCTACCGTTCGGTGATCGAGCGGGTGCTGACGGCGTGGCTTGCCGCGGCCTCGTCCTTCGACACGAGCGACGACCCCCGGCTCGCGCTTTCGGCCTATATCGGGGCCAAAATGGATCTTGCGCGCGAGATGCCGCTCGCGACCCGCATCTGGTCGGCGGAGATCATGCGCGGGGCGCCGATGATCCAGGATTTCCTTGACAGCACGCTGAGCGAATGGGTCGCCTCGCGCGAGCGGGTGGTCAAGCGCTGGATCGCCGGCGGCAAGCTCAAGCCAATCGAGCCCAAATTCCTGTTCTACATGATCTGGGCGACGACGCAGCAATACGCCAACGCGGCACATGAAATGGCCACCCTCAACATGGGGCGGCCGCTCGACGACTGCGCCTTTGAACGCGCGAAAAGAGAGGTGATCGAGATCATCCTGCGCGGGGTGGCCGCCGGTGGGAGAGCCGGTTCCGCCGCCGTTTCCCCGGCGGACTCGCCGTCGTCAACGCGAAATTGAAGCTTCGAACTGGCCGCTTTCGCGCAAGGCAACCTATATCAGGGCGCGACTGGAACGCGGCGCTATTCGCCGCTGTGTGGGCCGCACAGGAGGCGTGCGAATGGGGCGAACGATCTGTCTGCGGATTGTACTTGGCGCCGCGTTGGCCGGCTCCGTCGCCGGCTGCCAAACCGAGAGCCGAAACATTCCGGTCATGACGATACAACAGGCTAACCAGCTCCCAGCAAGCCAAGTGCCGAGGATATTCAGAGATCCGAGCAATCCGTACGGTTACCCTTATGACGTCCACGAGACGGACGGGCTGAGCCGCAATCCAGACGACTGCAGCCGCTGGGGGTGTATCGACGTTGGCGGCAACAAATGATGAGCGGCTAAAAGTCGCCGAAGCCTCCCAGAATGATGCTGCCAAGTCGGCGTTGGATGGGGGCGGCGCCTGACGCGAAATCCTGTCCGTCGCCTTAGCCGGAATATTTTGCGAGCCAACGCGCGCGCGTTGGCGTGAGCCGATTAGGCGCCTGGCGCATCGTGCGCTCGCGCTCCGCCGAAAGCGCCGGGCTGTGGGAAGATCTCTGTGCTCGCTTGACAACGATATATTTATCTTAACATATCGCTAGAAGGGGGCAGTTGCCATGCAACACAGGCGGGGCAGATGACAAGCGACGCGCGAAATCGCCGCAATCTATTGACGATTCCATGGCTCGGGGCAGTGGCGGGAGCGTCGATCGCGCTCGCGCCGCCTGGCGCACGCGCGCAGAACACGCAACCGTCGTTGGCCCTTCCAGCCCTGGCGCCGACGAGCGGACCTCTCACTTTCACTCCGTCCCCAGCCGTCGAATCCTGGCTTGATATGGTTTCGGCCACGCAAGCCGTGCAGCCGAATTGGATGACGCCGCTTGTCACAGTCACGCCGCGCCTCGAACAAGAGTTGCGGGCTGATTTCTATGACCAGCAAAACGGGACCGGCAGCCAGGGGAACGGCCAACGCATCGTCAATTATGGTGGGCCAGGCGGCTTTAGGGTGGAGTTTATCCCCGCCTGGAACGTGGAGCTCATTGTCGCGGCGCCGCCTTATGAGACCGCTAGCGGCCCCAAGGGGGATGCATGGGGATGGGGCGATTACCCGCTTTTTCTCGCCAAATACCGCTTCCTGTCCGCCAACAAGGACAATGGCGATTACATCGTCACCGGCTTCTTCCAAATGACGGAAGCGTTGAACACGGAAGGGAAGATTTCAAACCATGTTCTGACCGCGCAGCCGACAATCGCCGCGGGCAAGGGCTGGGGTGATTTTGATGTTCAGTCGACTCTCAGCGTGCAGATTCCCGTCCAGGGGCATGGTTCGCCCGGCGACACGCCCGAGATGAACAGGCAGGCCTTCGGTGATCCCATACTTTGGAACACCGCCTTCCAGTATCATTTCATGCAATATTTCTGGCCGGAACTCGAGGTCAACTACGAGTACTGGCCGAATGGGGAGCACGTCGGCCTCAACCAGATCCTGCTCACGCCCGGCATCATATTGGGACGCTTCAAAATTGGCCAGGACACCGCGACACGTCCGATCAACCTGATCGTCGGCGCCGGGTATCAAATGGCGGTGACGGCAAATCCTGTCGTAAAGAACAATTTCGTGGCCACCATGCGGATCACCTTCTAGCCAACCTTACCCCAATCCGCTCGGGAGGATGAGGTCCGATTCAGAACTCCACCCGGACGCCAATCGTTGGGGCGAAGTTGACGTGATAGAGATAGCCACTCGCCAACCCGCCCGTCACTTGCGACCACATGAAGCCGGCGTAAGTTGTGACGCGCTTTGAAGGGCGATAGTCGATCATGGCCGAATAGGCGTTGAGGGCGCCAAGGCAGCTTGAGGCGGAAAGGCCGCCATCCGTGCAGGGGCTCGTATTGTAGTCGTTCTGGTAGTAGCGATAATACGCCGCGGCGATATCGAGGTCGTCGCGAAGCGCATATTTGACGCCTGTCCAGAACACTCGCAGAATTTTGTGCTCGGTATAGGCCGTCGCGTTCACGAAACCGGCCGGGACCGGATAGTTGCCGATCGCTGTGAACCCGCCGGCATAGGCGTCGCTCGGGTTGGCGAACAAAATATATTCCCATCCTGCGTAGATCGAGGCCCTGTCGAAGTCGTACCTTACGGCCGCCAGGCCGCTCACCTTGTCGGAAAGGGTCGCCTTGAGACCGTTCAAGGGCACGCCGGGGGGCAGCGGAAACTGGCCGAAGTTGGAGAGCGAAACCGCGTCTTTCACCTTCTGGCCCACAAAATTGAATTTGAGCGGGCCGAAGCGCCCTTCGACCTCGGTCGAGAAAGCGCCATTCGAGCCGTTGCCCTGATCGAAGCCGCCCAGCTGATAGAGCGCGGAGAAGCGCAGCGGGCCTGCCTCGACTTGGTATTTCACCGACGTGTTGTAGCGGGCGTTTTCGGTGTCTCCCCCTCCGGCGACGGTGCTCGAGACGCCGATGACCGAGAAGGCGGGCGCCGAGTTCATGGGGTCGTAGTCTCCCAAACCCTGCAGAATGAGGGAGTTCTGCCGGCCGGCGGTCAGCGCGCCGAACGTCGGGTGGCTGAACCCCGCATAGGCCTCGGTGTTGAACAATTGCCCCGCGCGACTCGAATCGCCGTTTGCGGTTTGCTGATCAAGCGGCGTCGTGTTGTTTTGAACCAGCGACTTCGGCCCGTTGGCGCGCTGCAACGTGAAGGGGTCAAAGCCGTTCTGGAAGTTGAAGACGAGCGACCAGTTGGAGGCAATAGGCTCGCGGCCCTTGACGCCGACATATGACTGTCCGAGCCCGTTCGGCGCGAGCGTATAAAGCGCACGGTTGCTGTTCTTCTTAATGAGCGTCTGAGACCCATTGGGATAGTTGCCGTTGAACGGAACGCCGTGCGTCTCATAGCCGGCGCCGTAGTCAAGTCTCCCGTAGAGCGTGACGTCGTTCCAGGAGAGTGGGCAATCATCGGGGCTGGCAACCAGAAAGTCGTAAAGGCTCGCGAAACACGGATTCGTTGCCGGCGCGGTCGGCTGGACCGGCTTTGGCTGCTGGCTCGGCAAATCGGCCGCGCTCGCGTCGCATGCCCAGAAAGCAACATACGCGAAAGAGCTGATGGCGATGCTGGCCGGCCTGATCAATCGCGCCCAAGTGAGTGATTTATGACAGGGGGATTGTAGTCGCCGATTTAGATGGCGCCAGCAACAAGTCGAGCGCGACGGGCGAATTGTTTGTTTGTCCTTTAGGGCAGTTCGATTGACTTTTAATGGCGATGGTAACTCGATGCTGTTGTTGTCTGTCGTCGCGATTTCGGCGATTACTCGACCGCGGTCGGGCGCTTGTTCAGTCATACTGACGTCACCACCACGCGAAAAACCCGGCGCGCTTCCGCTACCTGGGCTCGCGTCTGCGCGCGCCCTGACACGACCTTTAGACGCGACGATGCAGTCGACGGCGGCTTGGGCTTTTGCGCGCGTCGTAGGGGCGATATATACAACGATATACAATCCCTTCAGCTTGAGCGGGGTAGTTTTTCGGGCGAGTTCGGATCGGCGCTGCCTGTCGACAAGGCGACGCGAGCTGCAAATCCAACTTCGGACGACGATACAAGAGGTCGGGCGTGGGGGGGGCGGTTGAGCTTGGGCTCGGGGAGCCAATGAAAAGACTGGGGATCGCGTTATTTGCGGCGGGAATTGCGAGCTTGGCGCAGGCGGCCGATCTGCCGACGACGAAAGCGCCCGCGGAGTCAAAGCCAAACTGCTTCGTAAGCTTCTGGGACTGGCTCAACGCCTCGGCAAGCGACTGTCCGCTCAGCGCATACGGGATTACGCTTTACGGCACGCTCGACCTCAACGCCGCCTATCTACACGAGGGCGTCGACAAGAATCCGGCCGCCGACAAGGTCAATTACGCCATTCAGAGGAACGCCTACGAGAGCAAATGGGTCGCTGGCTACAACGGCCTCAGCACCTCGGTGATCGGCCTCAAGATGAAGGAAGACCTTGCGCGCGTCGGTCTGCCGGGCTGGTCGCTGATCGGCGTCCTCGAAGCGGGCGTCAATCCGTACTCGGGTATGTTCTTCAGCGGACCACGCTCGCTCGCGGACAACAACGCCAGGCCAAGCGGCGCCTTTCCTTTTCAAAATGCGAACTTCGACGGCAGCCGCGCCGGTCAGTGGGACAACTCGCAAGGATACTTGGGCATCAGCAACCCGGTCTACGGCACTCTGACCTTCGGCCGAACCAATTCACTCGCCCTCGATGTTACAGGAGCTTATGACCCGGTCGCGTCGACGGCCTTTTCCACGCTCGGCTTTTCAGCGGCGTTCGCCGGCTTTGGAAGCAGTCCGACCGCCCGCCCGAACACCGCCTTCACCTATCGCCTGACCTATCAGAATTTTCGGGCGGCGGTTCAGGCGCAGGTCGGCGGCTACGGGATCGGCAACGCCTCAAACGGCATGTATCAGGGGCAGCTCGGCGCAGACTTCGGATCGCTGTCACTCGACGGCGTTCTAAGTTGGGCGAACGACGCGGTGTCGCTATCGAGCTTCGGCGGCTCGAACATCGCCTGCCTCACGCCAGCGAACTGCTTCATCAATGTGAACAACCAGTTCTTCGATCCCAACACGGTGCTCAAGGCGACTTTGTCGAATAACCTCGGCGCGGAAGTCGTCGCCAGATACAAATGGGACCCGCTCACGTTGTACGGCGGCTGGATCTACGCGCGGCAGATGAACCCGTCTGACGATTTTCTGACCGGCTTTCCGACCATCGCCCAGGGCATCTTCATCCCCCCGGGATTCGTCAACAAGAGCGGCGTCTACACCAACCAGGCAGTCACCGTTAACAATTACGATATTCAGCGGGTCCTGAACACGTTCTGGTTCGGCGCCAGGTGGAAGATACGAAGCGATCTCGAGGCTATGGGCGGCTTCTACTATCAGAACCAGAACAATTTCAACACCAGCGCCTGCACGGGCTCCGGCGCCTTTATCAGCAGCAGCAAGTGCGCTGGCAGCCAGACTGGACTGTCGTTCCTGCTCGACTGGAAGCCGGTCAAGCGTGTCGATATCTATGCCGGCGTCTTGTTGAGCAACGTCTACGGCGGTCTGGCCAACGGCTTCTTTTCGACCTCGACCGTCGTGATCCCTGGAATGGCGACGGTTCTGAACGTCAATACGCCGCGTACGCAGAACTATGACCCAACGGTCGGCATCCGCGTCCGCTTCTAACCTGGGAGCCGTGCGCGAAGACGCCGCGACGATCGTCAGTCCGGGGCGCCGCCTACGCAGCCCTTGTTGCAGTCGTCTGTATCTCCGCTCAATCCGTCTTCGTCGCCCTTGTTATTTGGGTAAGGGGCGATATGCGGCCAGGACAAGCCGAAAGGCGCCGCCTGAGGAGCCGCAGTCGTAGCGGCTGCCGCTGGCGCCGCCACCGCCCGGTTGCGCGCCTCGAAGCGGTGCACGTGGTAGTGCTGGCCGTCGTGAACATGGTGATGGACCGTGTGGTGGTAATCACTCGGCGCCTGGGGGGCGGATTCCTGCGCGATGGCGATCGCCGGAATCGACACGCAAGCCGCGAGCGCTATGCTCCAAGCAGCGATTGACTTCACTTCGACCTCCACAGTCCCGAGCGGGGGCGCGCGTTTGCACAATGTAATTAGGGCCTCTTTCACAATCCAGCGTGACGAAGCCGAAATATATTTTAGGATCGTTCCGGAAACAGCTTTACGATGGCGACAGCCCGCCGGACAAAAAAGCTAGGGCCGCCTATCGCCCGGCCGAAAGCTGAGAAGCCGTTTAGGCGACGTCGTTAGCGTGAGCCCCGCTGCCCCGACGAGAAAAATGACACAGAGCTTAGGCCAGTTTCTCACGCCGAAAACAATCGCGACGAAGTCGCGCCGACTGTCAGCTCGCAGGATCAGGAGCGGAATCGAGAAGAAAAGGGCGAGCTGCGTGAAGGCCATAAAGTCGAGGGAGCCGAGCGACCTGGCCGCGAGCGCCGAGAAGGGCTCTTGGAATGAGACAAGAACCGCTGTCGCAAGCGCGTAGAACGTTCCCGATCGGCAATCGATCGGGCTGATGGGAGCGACGCTCTCCATGATGGCGCCATACGTTCGCGCAGCGCTTCCCTGTGGGCCACACTCCAGGGCGGCCAGCCTCTAAGGGTCGCAACTCGCGCACTGACACCGGGTCGCTGTGGGACTCGTTTGATCCAGCGCTCAGTTGCTGTCGATGCAACCCCACACGACACAGTCGTTCGGGTTCCGGCTCAAGCCGTCTGTCTCACTTAAGCACACGACGTCAGACCCGTTAGTCTAGGTCTTAAGGCTTGATGAAATCGCCACGAAAGGTGGAGAGCTTTCACAACGCCGCAAACCGACCTCAAACGGTTTGGCTAGCAAAACGCGTACTGACTTTATGGGTGCACGGCTGGCGACCGCTCGCCTGGATTGCACGGAAGTCCCTCCGCGCAGAGATCCGTATCGCGCGTTGCACGCCAAAACGCTCTCGGTCCGGGCTCCGAAACCGGGTGGGGCGCGTGGCGCGCGCAGATGCCAGCATGCTCCCACCACGCCATGGGCATGTCGCCGCGGTTGACCGGACGGAGGCCGCCCTGGGGATGCTGCCAATAGAGGCAATCTGCGCAGTGCGTCGCGAGCGAGGCCGCTATGGCCGCGACGCCTTCGCCGCACCACTGCCAGCTCCGCGTCTGCGGCCAGTGGGCGACTTCTTCGGGGCGTATCGATGTCTGCGGCGCATGCCGAGCGCAGACCCCTTCGCCTTCCCTGACCTTGCGCCAGAAAGCGCAGGCGGCGCAATTGGCGGGCCTTGTCGCCTGGTCAACCATTATCCCTCCCTAGGCCCGGCGGGCCTATTGCGCGAGATACGGCGCAAAGCCGGGCGGCCTGGCGCGTGGCTCGGGCGGGGACGGTCCAACCGCCGCCGAGCGCGAGCATGGGCCTGATATCGGCCGCCATTTGGCGCGTATGGAGCACGATTGCGAGCCTTTCCGCCTCCAGCGCCGCGCTTTGCGCCGTCACCCCGTCGCGGTAGGAGGACGCCCGGTCGCAGTAGAGAGTCAAGGACAGGGCGGCCGCCTTACGGGCCGCCGTCGCCGCCTGATTGTATTCCTCGGCCAGCAATGCGAGCGCGACCAACGAATAGGGTCGCTGCAACGCGGCCTGCACGACCCACATTTCAGCGAACTCCCTCGGGACCGCGATTTAGATAGCGCGCGGCGGCGATCGCGGCGGGCTCGACTTGCCGAAGCGGCGGAATGGTCGCGCCGGGTTGCCAGCCCCCGCCGAGCGCCTTGTAGAGGCCGACCAGAGACTCCGCCTCGATCTGTTGGGTCGAGACATATTGCTCCTGGAGGTCGAACTGCTGCCGCTCCGCGTCCAAAACGTTCAGATAATCGGTCAAGCCGTCTTTGTAACGGTCGGTGGCGAGCTGGGTCGAGAGACGGGCGGCGGTCAGCGCGCGATCGAGGTTGCGCAGACTTTCCTGCTGCGCTCGATAGGAAACCGTCGCGTCGTCGACTTGTTGCACCGCGGTCAAGATCGATTGCTTGTAGGCGGCCAGTTGTTCGCGCGTCGTCAGATCCGCGATCTCGATCTGGGCGTCGAGCGCGCCGAAATCGAGGAGGGGCCAGTAAGCGCCTGGCCCGATCGAGCCGATCCAGTTCGCGGCGCCGACGGTATGCGACGAACGAATTCCGGCTTGGCCGCCAGCCGCCCCGGTCAGGAATACGTCTGGAAACAATTGCGCAACCGCAACGCCGATGCGCGCGGTCGCCCCCGCGACGCGACGCTCGGCCTCGGCGATATCAGGACGTCGCCGCAGCAAATCCACCGGCCCGCCGGTCGGAATTCGGTGCGGCAGCGTCGGAATGGGGCCGGGCTTCGCCAGTTCCTTGGCGAGGTCCTCAGGGTATTGCCCCAAGAGCACCGCGATCGCATTGCGGCTCGCGTCGATTTGCGCTTCGAGCGGCGCCACCTGGGCCTGGAATGTCGCCACCTGCCGCCTCGCCAGCGCGACGTCCAATTCGTCGGTGAGCCCGCGGTCGAAGAGGGTCTGCGCGAGCTCCTGACCGCTTTGGGCGGCGACGATGTTCTTCTTGAGGACGGCGAGGCGCGCTTGCTCGGCGCGCATATCGAGATAATCCCGGGCGACGTCGGCCGTGACCACCACCATCACCCAGTCCCAAGCGGCCTTGAGAGCCTCGGCGTCGTAAGTTTGCGCCTCCACCCTGCGGCGAATCTTGCCGAACAGATCGAGGTCCCAATTCCCCTCGAACCCGCCCGCTTCCTGTACGCTGCTGAAGCCTGTGCTGTTTACCGCCGATCGAAACGACGGCGCCGCGCGATTGCGCGTCTCGTCCGTCCCAGTTCCAACGCCGCCCCCTCCGGTCGCCCCGCCCTGCGGAAGCGCCTGATTGGCGAGCACCACCAACTCCGCGCGCGCCTCCTGAATCCGATTTAAAGCGATCTCGAGATCCAGATTAGCCTGGAGAGCGCGATCCTCGAGGGAATTCAGTTTGGGGTCGTCGAGCGAGCGCCACCACTGCGTCAGGTCGGCGGTCGCGGGTTCGGGAGCTTTGCTCTTTTGGCCAGATGGCGCGAGAGCGAGAAAACCTGACGGCAAATGCACGACAGGCGTGCGATAGTCCGGACCGACGGAGCAACTCGCCACGGCGGTCGCTACCGCCAGCAACACTGGCACAGACAAGCCCCTCACGTCCCCGACTCCCAACGAAGCGCGGCTCGCCGCAGATGGGCCGTGGACCGTCCCACACGGGTCGCCGCGCAAACTCGCAGCCGCCGAGCGCAAGCGCGATCGGCGCCGCAAGCCACGACCGCCACTTCATTTTCCGTGATCCCGCCCTGTTTGCGCCATCTCGTCGGCGCTCTTCGGATGATCCTTTGGCTCCTCCGCTCGCTGCTGTGCGGACGGCCCCTGCCCCTTCTCCCCAGCCGCCTCCATGACCTTAACCTCCTCGCCGTCGCTAATCGAATCGGGCGGATTGGTCACGATACGCACGTCCTTGGTGACCCCTCCGGCGATCTCGACCCTCGTTCCCAGATCCCGCATAATACGCACGTCCTTCAGGACGATACGGTTATCAGGCCCAACGACGGCGATCTTCGGCTCGGTATCGCGATAGAGCATCGCGCTGGCCGGAACGGTGTAAGTATTGGGATCAGGCGGGATCTGAAAATGGACGCGCGTAAATGCGCCAGGTTGGAGCAATCCTTCCTTGTTGTCGGCGAGAAGCTCCACCAGCAGTGTTCGCGATTTCTGATCGATGGCGTGCGAGGTCGTGATGATTGTCGCATCGAACACGCGGTTGGGGTACTCCGGCAGTTCGAGCGTCGCCTTCATTCCGTCCTTCAGGTCGGCTGCGTAGGTTTCCGGCACTGGGACATAAATCCGCATCTGGTGAATGTCGGCGACGGTGAACAGGGCTCGGGCGTCGACCCCGTCGGCTCTGACCAGCGTTCCGACGTCGACGTTGCGGGCGGTGACCACGCCGTCGAACGGGGCCACGATATTGGCGAACCCCTTCTCCGCCTTTAGCCGATCGAGGTTCGACTGAGCGGCCTCGAGGTCGGCCGCCCTTGCCTTTGCGCCGGCATCCTTCTCATCGACAGCCTGCTGGGATACCGCGGCCGTGGCGCGCAGCGAATTCCACCGCCCCGCCGTCACCTTCGCCAGGGCGAGATTTGCATTGGCCTTCGCCACTTCGCTTTGCGCCGCGGCGATGCTCTGGTCGAGCTCGGGGGTGTCGACGACCGCGAGTACGTCGCCCTGTTTCACCTTGGCGCCGATGTCTTTTCGCCACTCTTGTACGTAGCCCTTGACCTGCCCGTGAATGTTGGCGCTGTAGAAGGCGTTGACATTGCCGGGCAGGACGAGTTCGCGCGCTTCTCCGCCCCGCTTGGGCTCAACCACCGCAACCGGCGGAATGGCCTGCTGCTCCGTCCATTGCTTGAGCTTCTCGTCGTCGCGACTGCGCCCGGAAATTCCGCTGTAGGCGACAGCGATCGCCGCGACCGCCAGAAGCAGGATTGCGCGCCCGACCTTGACGGGACGGCGATCCTCCGCATCGGTGTTGAGAGGCTCGGCGTGAGCCGGCGCTTGCTCATGCCCCGCATTCCCTTGCGCTTCCTCCTCAGGGCTGCGAGTGGGTGCTTCGGCTTGGTCCTGGCTCATGCGGGCGTGGCCTCGGCGGGAAGGTTCGGCGCGGGCGCGCTCGCCGTCCTCGGCTTGCGCTCATGAACGAGCCGGAAGACGGCCGGAACGAACAGCAGCGTCGCCACGGTGGCGAAGACGAGACCCCCGATCACCGCGCGGCCGAGCGGTGCGTTCAGTTCGGCGCTGAGCGCCATCGGCCCCATGCCGATGATCATCGCGAGCGCGGTCATAAGCACCGGGCGGAAGCGGGTGAAGCCGGCGTCGATCGCCGCCGTTGCGGCGTCGGCGCCTTCCGCTAATCGCTCGCGCGCGAAACTGACGACCAGAATGCTGTTGGCGGTCGCAACTCCCATGCACATGATCGCGCCCGTCAGGGCGGGAACGGACAAAGTGGTGTGGGTGATGAATAGCATCCAGACGATGCCGGCGAGCGCTGTCGGCAAGGCGGTGATGATAACAAATGGGTCAAGCCACGACTGAAAGTTGACCACGATCAAGAGATAAATGAGGACGACCGCGAGCGCGATACCGACGAAGAGCTGGCCAAAAGCGTAGGTCATCGTCTGCACTTGTCCTCGCACCACGACCGTGGAGCCCGGCGGAACCTCGTGCGCTGTCTCGTCCAGGGTTTTCTGTATATCCGCGGCGACTGCCCCCAGATCCCGATCATTGTTCGTCGCGAAAATGTCTATAACAGGTTGAACCGCGTAATGCGAGACGACGGCGTCGCTGACGTTGCGCTTGATTGCGGCGACGCCTCCGACGATCTGCTTGTCGGATGAGCCTTGGGAAGCGGGAATGTTTTCGAGATTTGACAGGGATCGGACCCAATATTGCGGGGTCTGAGCGACGATCGGATAGGAAACGCCGTTCTTTGGATTGAGCCAGAACGTCGGGGCGGTCTGGATGCTGCCCGCCAGTGCATTCTGCAGGTTCTGGGCGACGTCGCGCTCGCTCACGCCTACGATCTGAGCCCGGGTTCGATCGACATTGACCTGGAAGGTCGGCGCGTTGAAAGCCTGCTGAATGCGCGCATCGGCGACCCCGGGAACGCGGGCGATTTTCGTGAGGAGCTTGTCCGCATAAGCGCGGTTTTCCGCCATCTTCGAGCCGATGATCTGCACGTCGATCGGCGCGGGCAGGCCGAAATTGAGAATTTGGGTGACGATGTCGGCGGGCAGGAAGGCGAACGTCGTCCCCGGAAACTGGCGCGGCAGCGCTTCGCGCATCGCCTTGACGTAACCCGGAGCTTCGGCCTCCCGGCCGTCGTGGAGCGTGATCAAAATATCCGCGTCCGACGCGCCGATCGATCCGGTGTTGGCGTAGGCCATGTTGATGCCGCTGATCGACAAGCCGATATTGTCGACGATCGAGCGCAGGGACTCAGGCGGGATGATCGCCCGGATGGCCGCCTCGATCCTGTCGACCTCGACCCCAGTTTCCTCGATCCGCAGTCCGGTCGGGGCGCGCACATGCAGGGCGATCTGCGTACTTTCGACGGGCGGGAAGAAGTTGCGGCCAAGGTAAGGCGCAAGGGCGAACGAGCAGAGAACCGCCGCCATAAATCCAGCGATGAACACCCACCGTCCGCTCAAAGCGGTCATGAGAAGGCGCCGATACAAGGCCCGGATAGCTTCAAAGCGCCGTTCGAATCCACGCTGGAAAAGCGCAAGCGGATTGCGTGTCGGCGCGAGGTGCGACTCATGGCCGTGCGTAACCTGATGGGCGAGCAGGAAGCGCGCCATCGTATTGACCAACGTACGCGAGAGCACATAGGAGCCGATGAGCGCGAATATGACCGCTTTGGCCATCGGCCGAAACAGAAAGCCGGCGACCCCGCCCAGAGTGAACATCGGCACGAAGACGATGCAAATGCATAAGAGCGAGACAGTCGCGGGAACCACGATCTGCCGCGCGCCGTCCATGATCGCGCTTTCGATGTCCTTGCCCTGCTCGAGATGGTAGTTGATGTTCTCGATCGTCACAGTCGCGTCGTCGACGAGGATGCCGACGGCGAGCGCAAGGCCCCCGAGCGTCATCACGTTGATCGTTTCGCCGGTCGCAGCAAGGAGCGCGACGGATGTGAGGATGGCGAGGGGAATCGACACCATGATGATGACCGTCGAGCGCCAGCTGCCAAGAAAGATGAGAATCATCAGCCCGGTCAGAGCCGCGGCCACGACACCCTCGAAGATGACCGAGGACACTGCGGCCGTCACAAACCTCGATTGGTCGCCCACCGCCTCCAGGTGAAGGCTGGACGGCAGGCTTTGGCGTAGTTTCGGCAGCAGCGCCTTGACCCCGGCGATGACGTCGAGCGTCGAAGCCGAACCGGTTTTCAGGATGGTCATCAAGACGGCGTTTGAACCATTCACCCGCACCATGTTGATCTGCGGCGGGCTCCCCTCGTGGACGTAAGCGACATCGTGGATGTAGACGGGGACCCCGTCGACGGTCTTGATGGGCAAGTCGTTCAATTCGGAGATCTGGCTGGGAGCGTCATTGAGCGAGACCACATATTCGAATTTGCCGACCTTCTCGGTTCCCACCGGCGTGATGACGTTCTGCCGCGCGATCGCTTCGACCACGTCCTGCGAGGACAGCCCGTAGGCCTGCAACTTGTCTTGGTTGAGATCGACCTGGACTTGCAACACCTTGCCGCCGTAGGGCGAGGGCACCGCCGTTCCAGCGACCGTCGCGAGCTGCGGACGGATAAAATTCTGTCCGGCGTCGAATATCTCCGCCTGCGACAGGGCGGTGCTGGACAAGGCCAGTTGCAGGATCGGCACGCTCGAGGCGTTGAAGCTCAGGACGTAAGGCGGGGTGATGCCGGGAGGCAAAAGCTTCAGCACCGTCTGTGAGGCGGCGGTGATCTGCGCTAGCGCGCCGTTGATGTTGACCCCGGGCTGGAAGAACACCTTGACCACGCCATAGCCGGGGAGCGACTGCGATTCGATATGTTCGATGTCATTGACCTGCGCGCTGAGATAGCGCTCGTAATAGTAGATGACGCGCCCTGACATGTCGTCCGGGGCAACCCGTTGTACTGCCACACGACAGCGACGACCGGAATCCCAATGTTCGGGAAAATATCAGTCGGCGTCTTGATCGCGGCCGTCACGCCGAAGATGACGATCAGCATCGCCATGACGACGAACGTGTAAGGCTTGTTTAACGCTATGCGAACGATGGCGAGCATTGGTGTCTTCTGATCGCGCAACGACGTCCGTCAAAGCGCGCTCCACCGTCGCGGCAAACGCCGCCGCGCCGGCATCACTCCCCTTGATACGGGCCCCGCGCTCCTCATCACACTAAAATATTCTTTTCTCTTCTTGTGGAAACGCGCTCAGGCAACCGAGCTCCGTCACGCCGGTTCCCGCGTCACTCTGGCCCGCGTGGACGCGGTGGCGCGCAATTCAAAACGCGCCCCCGGGTTATTGTCTTCAACCGACAATTTGAAGCCGTGAAGGTTGGCGATTGTCTCGGCGATGCTGAGACCGAGCCCGTGCCCCCCGATTTGCCGCTCCGCTCGCCGCGATAGAATCGCTCGAAAATCCTCGCACGCTCCTGCGACGGCACGCCAACACCGGTGTCGCTCACGCAAACGAAGGGACGCTCATCGACTGTCCGCGCCTCGATGCGGACCGCGCCGCCCGCCGGCGTGAACTTGATTGCATTGTCGACAAGGTTCGAGAAGGCCTCGCGCATAAGATCCTCGTCGCCGCGGATCGAGACCGGCTTCGCGGCGTCGACGACCATCGTCACGCCCTTCGACTCGGCCAGCGGCTCATAGAAATCGAACACCTCAGTACAGATCGCGCTGAGATCGATGTCCTTGAGCTGCGACTTCCGCGCGTGATTCTCGACCGCGGAGATGCGTAAAATGGCCGAGATTGTCGTAGACACCTTCTCGATTTGCGCCAGGGCGGACTCCATCGCCGCGTGCAATTCTTCAATCGCGGCTTCACTGTTGAGCGCGCGCTCAATCCTGGCGCGAGCCACGGCGAGCGGAGTGCGCAGATCGTGCGCGATGTTGTCGCCTACGCTCTTGAGCTGGTTCACCAACCGCGCGACTTCGTCCAGCATGAGATTGACGGCGCGCGCCACTTTGTCGATGTCGTCGCCTTCATTAGCCACGGGCAAGCGCGAGTTGAGTTCGCCTTTCATGAACCTCACGATCGCGTCGTGGACGCGCTCCAGCCGCTGCGAAGCTCGCCGCGCGAAAACCGCGCCGATCGCCAGGATTACCAGGATTGTCGGCGCGAGTGCGATCGCCAGAGCGCGCAACAGCGTTCTCTGCAGGTCGTAAGTCTCCCGCAGGCTCCGCCCCAGGAGCAAAACGCCGCCGCCGGCCAAGCTGCGGGCAACAAAGATAGCCGGCTCGCGGTTCCCGCTGGAATCCGGCAGGAGCTGATTTTGGACGACGTGAGCGCGTCCATCGACCGGAATCTGAGGCATGCCAGGCACGTCGCCGAACACCATGGCGCCTTTCGGATCGAACACAGCGACATAATCCAGACGGCGGATATCCCGCGTCAGGCGGAGCTCCAACGCTTTGCGCAGGTCAGCCTCGCTGTCCCCTACGCTCTTGGCCGCCTCGTCGACCAGAACCGCGCTAATCCGCTGAAAGTCGGCGCTCGAGACTTGCCAGTAAATGAAGGCGAACATCGCCGCGACCGCAATCGAAATCGCAATCGAGAACGCCAGCGCGAGGCGAAACGCCCGCGAGTTAAAGACCTCAAGCGCCCGCATTCAGTTTGAAGCCGACGGCGCGGATGTTGACGATGAAGCGTCGCGCGTCGGCGGGGTCGAGCTTGCGCCGCAAGTTGCCGATCTGGACGTCGACGACGTTGGTCTGCGCCAGGAATTTGAAATTCCACACATCCTCAAGCAGCATCGCCCGCGTCACGATCTGGCCAGGCCGGCGCATGAAATATTCCAATAAAGTGAATTCTCGCGGCAGAAGGTCGATCAGTTCGCCGTCGCGCCGTACGGTCCGCTCGATGAAATCCATCTCGAGGGCCCCGACCTGCAGTCGGGTGAGCCGCGTGTCGCCTCCACGGCGCAGGAGCGCTTCGACTCGCGCCGTGAGCTCGCGAATGTCGAATGGCTTGATCAGATAATCGTCGCCGCCGGCTTTCAATCCAGTGATGCGATCATCAACTGACGAAAGGGCGCTAATCACCAGCGCTGGCGTGGCATTGCCTTCGGCTCGCAACGCCTCGATGATGGAAAGGCCATCACGACCATGGAGCATGCGGTCAATCACTAACACCGCGGCGCCGAGACGGGCCGCGCGCAACCCATCGTCAATTGTCTCGAAAAGCTGAACCGGGTGGCCGCTCGCCTGCAGTTCGAGGCGAATCTCCTCGGCGAGTTCTCGCTCATCTTCCACGACCAGAACCGGGCCGACCGCATCAATCGGCCCACTCGTCAGATCACCCACATTCTCGACAGCTGGGATCATCGCCGCATCATCAAACGCATCGCCGCATTTGCCAGCCCCGGCGAGATCCGGGCGCGCGCAGCGCAGTTAGATTGTAATAGACGAGGCTGCGCCAGCTAAATTTTTTTTAACTCTGCCCCGTCCTTTGTCGCCAAGTTGTAACATTGGCGGAATAGTCGTCACAATTAGACCAAAGTGTGTCGGGTGGGGTGTTGCGCCGCCACTGCCGAGTTTGCTTGTCCGTGAAAGATGTTGCGGGAACCCAAAGGCTATTGTTTCACAACCCCAAAAGCATTGTCTGTGATTAATCTGCAACATCCTATAAAAAGTCGATAAGACGGCGAATTTATCGTTTGTCTGTGACGCTTCGCGCCGCTAATTTCACCATGCAATAAGATCCACAGTTGGGACGAGTGCCGAGCGTCAAAAGGGGAATACCTACTCGCCTCGGGATGTGTTCGTAAACAACTTTCGGGCGCTGGCTCGAATCAATCGGATCGCACAGCGGTGGAGACGCGACCGCGCCTCGAGTACGGCGGCGGGGGCAATTGGGTTTTGAAAGCGGGCCGCCGTCGGTCTCGGTCCCACGAGGAGGGGTTTTATGAGAAAGTTTGGTGTCGGTTTGGCGATTGCGGTCGCCTCCGTCGGCGCGGCTCACGCGGCCGATCTGCCAACCAAGAAAGAGGCTCCCGTGGCGCCGGTCAACTGCTACGCAAGCTTCTGGAGTTGGCTCGATTCGACCGCCGCGGCTTGTCCGCTGAGCTATGGACCGTTCACCCTCTATGGCACGCTCGACGGAGGTCTCGGCTGGCAGTCGCACGGTTCCGGCTATAACGCGGCGTGGAACAACGGCGTCAACAGCTTCGTGACCAAACAAGCCAGGCCGCAGTCTCAGTGGCTGTGGACGCCCAACGGCCTCAGCCAGTCGGTGGTGGGCCTCAAGATGAGCATGCCGCTTCCGTTCCTATCGGGTCCGCTCTTGTCGGGTTGGTCGCTCATCGGCACGTGGGAGCTGGGATTTAACCCGTACTATGGGTATCTGGCCGACGCTCAACGCTCTCAAGTCCAGAACAACGGCAAGGCGCTCACTCTGCAGGGTCCGAACGCGGATTTAAGCCGCACCGGCCAATATGACAACTCGCAGCGGTTCATTGGCGTTAGCAACAAGACCTACGGCACGCTCACCGTGGGCCGCGTCAACACCTTGTCGCTGGACGCGATCAATTCCTATGATCCGATGGGCGGCTCATACGCTTTCTCGCCGCTCGGATTCTCCGGCTCCTTCGCTGGCTTCGGGGATACAGAGGCGGCCCGCGCCAACACCGCCGTCAAATATCGGTTGGATTACCCTTACCCGGCCTTTTATGGGGCGAATTTCCGCGTCGGCGGGTTGGTGCAGTGGGGCGGCTACGACCAGGGCAACGGCACGACCGGCTTGTATCAGGGCCAAGTCGGCGGGGACTTCAACCTGTTTCAAGGAAACCCCTACGGCGGCGTCCTTTCGATGGACTTCATTGGCAGTTGGGCCAAGGACGTGGTGAACGTCGGCACGTTCGCCGGAAGTTGCGCCACCTTGACCTCAGGTCCGTTCGGGGGGCAAACCGGCTGCACGTCCGGCATTCCAACCTTCTACAGCAACACTGACGTTCAGGCGACCCTTTCAAACAACACTGGCTTCATGTTTACCGCCAAGTACAAGGTACAGGCTCTGACCGTGTACGGCGGCTACGCATGGCTGAAACAAGCCAACCCGAGCGACGACTTCTTGAATGGCTTCACGACCATCGGAGGCTGGAATGTGCCGGCGACCATTGTGTCGACAAATCCATTAATCAAAAAGCTGTTTCCTACGGCATGGACCAATTTCACGAACTTCACCAGTCCCAGAATTGCTCCGTACTTCTGGGCCGGGGCTAAATACGCGATCACGCCTCAGCTCGACGTAATCGGGTCCTTTTATTACCTGCAACAATCCAACTTCAACGGACCCACACCCTGCACGGGCACAAGCACAACCTTCGTTCAGCCCGACGGGAACAAGTTCACCGTTGGTCGAACCAGCAGCGGCAAATGCGCTGGCACGGAGGACGCGATCTCCGCCCTGATCGACTATCGGCCCGTCAAGCGCGTTGACCTCTACGCTGGCCTGATGATTTCGAATGTTTATAGCGGCTTGGCGAACGGCTTCCAGGTGACCCAGAACATAGCCCCGACCGCAGGTCTTCGGATCAAGTTCTGACCCTCGTCGTCCGGCCATCTCGCGCGGCGAATGTAGCGCTTTTCGCCGCACGGGTTCGCCCCATCCTGGGGGGCGTGGACGCCCCCCACCGAACGTAAATCGTCGAGGCTTGCGGCTCAACCGGCGAATTTCCTAGAGGTTCCTAAGAGATGGGAAACCTGCCGGTTCGGCCATTGGGGATGGCGGGTGACTGTCCTCGGGCGGCGGTCTTAACGCTAAGCGCGCGCGACCCGCCAGGGAACGCCAGTCATTGTGCAAGAGCGCCGCCGAAAGCGTCGGCGGCGCTTTATTCTGGCTCAGCTTAGCAGTTATTGAGGGCCACGAACCGTCGCGTATTCCGGCTGATACATTGTCGCGGAAATTGATCAGCCGGCAGTTGGAGACGGGCGCGGGGCGACGCTTGCCGCTGCTTGCTGGGGGATAACCTTTACCATCTCCAGCGCTTTCCGGGTAAAGGCCCCCTCACAGGACCAGTCGGTAGTGGTGACCGTCCGGCTCGCAACGATCTCGGTGCAGGCGGGCGCCGCGATGGTTATCAGTCCGATAGCAGCGCTCGCGACGAAGGTACGCGGGGACGCGCCGGGTATTTTGGCGGGATCCGACAAGGCAATGCCCAGTCATGGCTTTCTGCGTCATCGCGCCGCGGACGTGAGGAAGGCTCGGCTTGGTCGTCGACCAGAATTCCCCTTCCCGCGCAGGCGCTAAAGTCGCTCGTGCAGAGAGCGCGGTCCCTGCTCCTCTGATTCGGCGACGGCGGCAAGTCTGCCGCTGCGGATGGGAGCAAGACGCGTTCGGGCGAAATCGCAATCGCGAGCGAAGCGAGAGCCGCCGCTTGGCGCTTTTTGACGCCACGCTCTCGCTTGATTAAATTATAGTAAGTCTATAGTCATTATATTTCATGTAGCCGGAGACGGGTCGAATCAGACCAAAAATTGCGCCCGGCTGGTCGGGGTGGTGGGTGATGAAAGCTCGAATAAGCGTTTTGGCCATAGGGATCGCATTGGCGTCGGCTGCGAGTGCGGCCGATCTGCCGACCAAGAAGGAGGAGGAAACGCCCCCTCCGCCGCCGAATTGCTTCTCGAGTCTCTGGACCTATTTGAATAGCAGCGTCGCGGATTGTCCCTTGAGCTACGCGGGCATCAGCGCCTATGCGACGCTTGACGTCGGCCTCGGCTACAGCTCCAACGGCGCGCCCGCCAGCGGAACGTACTCGAACAGCGTTTACAGTTTCGTCGGCAAGCAGAGCCACGGACCCAAGTGGCTGTGGACGCCGAACGGCATCAGCCAATCGGTGGTCGGGCTCAATATAAAGGAGGCGATTCCGTGGCTGCCGGGTTGGTCGCTCGTCGGCGCAGTGGAAAGCGGATTTAACCCCTATTCCGGGAACCTCGTCAACGGACCACGCTCGCTCGTTCAGAATAACGGCCTGCCGCTCGTCCTACAGAGCGCGAACAGCGACTCGAGCCGCGCCGGGCAATTTGACAACTCGGTAGGATACCTCGGCCTCAGCAATCGGACTTTCGGAACGCTCACCGTCGGCCGGGTGACCTCGCTGACGCTCGACGGGGTCATCGCCTACGATCCGATGGGCGGCTCCTATGCGTTTTCTGCGCTTGGCTATTCCGGCTCCTACGCGGGCTTCGGCGACACTGAAACCAACCGCGCCAACACCGCGGTGAAGTATCGAGTGGCTTATGAGAATTTCCATGGCGGAGCCTTGGTGCAGTGGGGCGGCTATAACCAGGGCAACGGCACGACCGGCCTCTATCAGGGCGATATCGGCGCCGACATTGAAAACCTTTTTGGCGGCCTCCTGTCGGTGGACCTCGTCGGCAGTTATGCGCAGAACGCGGTCAGCCTCTCCAACTTCGCCGGCGCCTGCGCCACGCTCACCAAGGGCCCCTTCACAGGCCAGACCGGCTGCACCAGCGGGATCCCGAACTTCTACGGCCCAGACGATTTGAAAGCGACGCTGTCCAACAACAGCGGTCTTATGCTGCTCGCCAAATACAAATGGGGCCCGGTGACGCTCTCCGGCGGCTGGATGTGGTGGCAGCAAGCGAATCCGAGCGACGACTTTTTGAACGGCTTCCAGACCCTCGGCGGCTATAGCGTCCCCGGGACCATCGTGACGACCAACCCAGCCATCGCGAAACTCTTTCCGACGGCTTGGACCAATTACACCGCCTATGACAAAATGCGGGTCGTCAACGTCCCCTTCATAGGCGCCAAATATGCGGTTAACTCACAGGTAGACGTGACCGGCGCTTTTTACTACGAAAACCAGAACAACTATAACTCCTCGACCACTCCCTGCGCCTACGCCAAGACCAGTTTTGTCCAGGCGAACGGCAACGTTCTCAACCTTATCCGCGAAAACAGCAGCGCTTGCGCCGGCACGCAATTCGCCCTTTCAGCTATGATCGATTATCGGCCGCTCAAGCGGGTCGACCTCTACGCCGGCGTGATGCTCTCGAACGTCTATGGCGGATTGGCGAACGGCTATTTGGCGACCCAAAACATCGCGCCGACCGCCGGCTTGCGCGTCAAGTTCTGACCGTGCTTCACCGCGGAGGAAGACCGACTTCGGCGCCTTAAGTCTTCGGTCCAGTCACCTGTGGTCGATGCAGCCCCATCTCATGCAATCATCGGGATTGCGGCTCAGGCCGTCGGTCCGATGGATATTGTAAGGCTCATGCTGATAGGGGTTAGGGCTTCTGAACACCGTCGGCAGCTTGTCCGGAGGGAGCTGCAATGCGGCCCGCAGCGTCATAACCGGAATGCCTTGGTCTTGGGCGCGCACCGCAACGGGAGCCGCCAGCGAACCCGCCAAGGCGGCCGCAACCGCCAGCCGACTGATGAGCGATAACCTCATTCGCGCCTCCTCGTCTCCTCGGCAGAACGCGTCCCTCACCCGCGCCGCCGCAAGCCGTCTCATCTTGCTGCTCAACATATTTGGCGGGCGGTTTCGACGACAAATAAATTCCATTTTATAGAATGAATTACTTGCTCGGCGGACGCTAGAGCCTTCGGGGAGCCGATCGAGTCGGAGCTTTCAGTTCGCCGAAGCGTATCGGCGAGCGAGCGATGACAGGCCGACCGCCAGAACCAGCACGCCGCCCTTGAAGATCGGCTGGAAATAGGTCGGCGCGCCGAAAATGCTCAAGCCGTTGAATCCGACTGCGAGGATCAGCACGCCGATCAGAGTGCCAAGGATGTGGAACTGCCCTTCCCGTAAGGTCGCGGACCCCAGAAACACGGCGGCGAAAGCGTCAAGGAGGTAGCCGTCGGCCGCGGCGAGCGTCCCGCTGCCCAGCAGCGAGGTCAGGAGCACGCCGGTCAGAGCGGCGCAGAAGCCCGCGGTGGCGAAGGCGAACATCTTCATCCGGTCGACGCGGATGCCTGAGAGACGCGCCGCTTCAATGTTGCTGCCGACCGCCTGCATCCGTTGCCCGAGATCCGTCTTGTTGAGGATCGTCCACATGACGATGAGCAACGCCGCCATGATGAAAACCGGATTGGGCACGCCGAACAGGGCGCGTCCGAGCGAGATCTCGGTGAACGCGCGCGGGATGCCGATCGCGATCGGAAAGGCGCTGTAGGAAAATCCGATGCCGGTCAGCATCGTGCCGACCCCGATCGTCGCGATGACGGCGTTGATCCTGACCTTCGTCACCAGAAAGCCGTTCACGAGACCAATGAAGATCCCGACCAGGAGCGCGCCAGCCACGCTCACGGGGATCGGAAAGTGCTCCTTGGCCATGAGGCCGGCGACGACGAGGCCGATGAAGCTTGCGACATTGCCGATGCTGAGATCGAACTCGCCGACCACAAGCGTGAATGTAAGTCCCGCCGAGATGATGGCGGTCAGCGACGCCTGGCTCAAGATGTTGAGGAGATTCGCCCGCGACAGAAACGTTCCGGGCGCGTTGATCGCGAAGAACACGATCATCGCGAGAAGGCCGATGATCGTGCCATAACGCGAAATGAACGTGAGCGCGGCCCGCCGGCGCCGTCCTAAGTCCAGATCCGGAATCCGCGCCTTGGCCGTTTGCGTCGCGGTCGTCACAATCCTCTCCTCAGGAACCGGCCGCGTCGTGGTAGCTCATTTCGACGATCCGCGCCTCGCTTATCTCGTCGCCGATGAGCTCGCCGACGACACGCCCCTCGCGCATCACCACGATCCGGTCGGCCAGGACCGCCAGCTCCTCGACATCTGACGAAATGACGATGACGCCGACGCCGCTGCGCGCCAGTTTGCGAATGGCCTCGAGGATCTCCTCGCGCGCGCCGATGTCGACGCCGCGCGAGGGTTCATCGAGGATCAGGACCTTGGTGTCGGGGCGCAGCCAGCGCGCGATCAGCGCCTTCTGCTGGTTGCCTCCCGAAAGGCTCGCGACCTTGGTTGAAGAGTTCGGCGTCTTGACGCCAAGGTCCTTGATCAGGCGGCCAGCCTGCTTTCGCATCTTCTGCGACGAGAGGAAAGGCAGGATATCCACGACCCGCAGCGACTTGAGCGAGGCGATATTGATGTTGAAGGCGACCGACTGCGTGAGCATCAGGCCCTGAGTGCGCCGCTCCTCCGGCACAAGCGCGATCCCGAGCTCGATCGCCTGGGTCTCGCTGCCTATCGTCAGCCGCTTGCCGTTCATCTCGAAATGGCCGCGCTGAAGGCGATCCACGCCAAAAGCCAGACGCGCGACTTCGGTGCGGCCGGAGCCGACGAGGCCGCCCAGGCCTAGGATCTCGCCCCGGCAGACATCGAAGCTCACCCCTTTGACTGCAGCGCCGCGGGCCACATCGCGGGCCGAGAACAGCGGGATCCCGCTTTTGTCTGCTTGCACCCTGCGGCGGCCTTCCGCCCCCTTGACCTCATGACCGACAATCGCGCGGATCAACCCCTTCTTGTCCAGGCCGCCGCGGGTCGCGCGCTCGGCAACCTCGCCATCACGGAAGACGGTGATGCGATCGCAGAGATTAAGCACCTCGTCCAGCCGATGCGAGACATAGAGGATCGCGACGCCGCTCGCCGCAAGGTCGCGTATGATCGAGAACAACTGCTCGCTTTCAGGACCCGACAAGGCCGCAGTCGGCTCGTCCATCGCGATCAGCGAAGCCTCGCGAACGAGCGCTTTGCTGATCATGACGAGCCAACGCTCGCCGACCGAGAGGTCTGAGACCTTCGTGTCCAGGGGAAACTTGACTCCCACCCTTTCGGCGGCGGCCCGCGCGGGCTTGCTCGAACGCTTCCAGTCGATCAATCCAAGGCGCGTCGCTTTGGGCACGCCAAGGAGCATGTTCTCAAGCGCGCTGAAATGGGGAACCAGATTGAGCTCCTGATGGATGAAGGCAAGTCCGGCTTTTTCCGACGCCTGCGGAGAGCCCAGGCGAAGCTCCTCGCCGTCAACCAGGATCTTACCCTCGTCCGGGACGGTGACCCCTGCGAGACACCGGATGAGAGTGGACTTGCCGGCGCCGTTCGCGCCGACAAGGCCATGCACTTCGCCGCGCACGATATCCATGTCGACATCGCGCAGGGCGACTTCCCCGGCGAAGTGTTTGCCCAAGCCCCGGATATCGACCCAGACGCCGGGGACCCCGTTCCGGTCGGGATTTCCGCGAGCAGCGGGTACGCCAATCGCCTCAGAGACCATTCGGATGGTCGGCGAGGAACTTGTCGACGTTGTCCTTGGTCACGACGATGCCCGGGATTGCAATGGTCTTGGGCTGCCAGGATTTTCCGGCCGCAATCGAATCGAGGATCGCCTGAAACATGGCCTTGCCCTCCTGATAGGCGGGCTGGAAGACTGTCGCGGTCATGTCGCCATCCTTGACGAGCTGGATCGCCTGGGGGCTGCCATTGATGGCGACGGTCGTGACGTCGGTCCGCCCCGCCTGCCGAAGCGCGGCGACCGCCCCCTGCATCGGCTCGTCCCAGCACGCCCAGATCGCCAGCGGCTTCTTGCCGCCGGGAGGATGAGCGGTGAGCCAGGGCTGCGCGATGGCGTTGCCGTTCTGCACCTGTCCCGGCACGGTCACTTCGTTGTAGGTGATGGAAAGGCCGGTCTTGCCCTTAACGGCTTCATCGAAAGCAATGCCGCGGTCGATGCACAGTTTGCCGGGATGGAAGGTCATCGCCAGAATGTCGGCGTTGTCGCCGACCTTGCTGAGCAGATACTTGGCGGAATCGTCGCCGACCGGCTGGCCGCTGACCGTCACGACAATGCCGGGGACGATCTCGCCGCCCCAGCTCGCAACGGGAATGCCCGCCGCGTTGGCGGCGGCGAGGCCCGAGCCGATCGAGCTGCTGGCGAAGGCGAGAACCATGATCGCATCGACCTTCTGCACCGCGAACGAGCTCATCCCTGCGTTCGCCTGGTCGGCGCTGGCCTGGGTGTCGATGACCTTGACGTCCCATCCGGCCGCCTTGGCCGCATCGGTGGCGCCGGCGATCACGGCGACGTTCAGCGCATCGTTCGCGATGAGCGCGACAATGCCGAGCGTCTTCGCCTCGAGGCCTGAGACGGTCGAAATCAGCGCGGCCGAGGCGGCGATGAATATGGATAGCGCACTAGCCAAAACACGTTTCATTTTGATCCTCCCTTATCTTCAAGATTTCACGGCTTTTTTGTTGTCGCGCGGCGGGTCACAGCCTTACGCGAACGCTCTAGCCCTCCGTATGGACATCGAGAGGTACCAGAGGAGCCTCGCGCGCGATGAGTGAGGCCGGGATTATAACAGTTATTGCGAATCCACGCGGGCGGATTGTTTCCATTCTTTCAGCGTTATGCGCAAAGTAGCGAGGCCACATTGAATGGTTTCGGCCTTGGCCGGCTGGACGCCCAAGTCGAGGTTCGCGGAACAGCGCCTTCAGAGGAGGAAGAATGGCGATGCAGGTCGTTTATGACTTTTCCGGCAAGAGCGTCCTTCTGATCGGAGGAACAACCGGGATCGGGCGCGCCACGGCGAATGCTTTCGCCAAGGCGGGCGCGAACCTGTTCGTGGCCGGCCTCGGCGCCGCCCAGGGCGCAAGCCTCAAGGACGAGATCAAGTCGCTGAAGACGGTCGACGTGGAGTTTGCGGAGGTCGACGTGCGCGACGCCAAGGCGATGGCCGATCTCCACAGACGGGCTTTCGACCGGTTCGGCCGGATCGACATCGCCTTCAACAACGCCGGCGTGCCGGGCAAGACCGCGCCGGTGCAGGACCTGGAGGAGAATGACTACAACTTCCTCATGGACGTGAACCTGAAGGGCATATTCCTCGGCCTCAAGCATCAGGTGCCGCATATGATCGCGAGAGGCGGCGGGGCGATCGTCAACACCTCCTCGCTGTTCGGCGTCATGGGTTTCGCCACGACGGCGGTCTATTGCGCGAGCAAATGGGGCGTCATCGGCCTCACCAACTCGGTCGCTCTGGAGGTCGCGCGCAAGAACATCCGCGTGAACGCCATCGCCCCCGGCTCAGTCATGACCCCGCTCCTGACCGGCATGTTCGGCAGCGAGCAGGCGGCCAAGGATACGGTCCTGCCGATGATCCCGATGGGGCGGATCAGCGACCCCTCGGAGATCGCGCAACTCGTGCTGTTCCTGTCCTCGGACGCCGCTTCGTTCATCACCGGACAGGCTGTGGTCATCGACGGCGGCGGCTTCGTGGCGGGGGCCGGAGGGTAGGAGCGTTCGGCTGGAACGTCGTCGCGAGGAGCGGTAGCGCCGCGGCGATCGAGGAATCACAGGGCGCCCTGCGTTCCCCTGGGTTGCTTCGCAGTAGCCCGTCCGGAAGGACGGGCGTCCTTTTGACGCCCTATGGCTCGCAATGACGAGCTACGCGTCGGGCGCGACGGCGACCACCTGGATCTCGACCTTGGCGCGATCCTCCATGAGGGCCGAGACCTCGATCGCGGTCATCGCCGGGAAATGGCGGCCAATCGTCTCGCGGTAGGCTTCGCCGACGCCTTTCAGATTGTCGAGGTACTCGCGCTTGCTCGTGAAATACCAGGTCATCGAGACAATGTGCTCGGGGCGCGCGTCGTCGCAAGCGAGCACCGCGACGACATTCTGCAAGCTCTGCCGAACCTGTCCGACAAAGTCGTCGGTCTCGAACTTCGAGTCCTTGTTCCAGCCGATCTGTCCGGCGACGTGAATGACGCGCCCGCGGGCCGAGACGCCATTGGCGTAGCCGGCCGGCTTCGCCCATCCGTCCGGTTGCAGGGTTTTCAGCATGACGCCCTCCCAATCCACGCCGCGGTCACGAAGGCCGCGACTTGATCAGCTCGCGCGCGACGATGAGTTTCTGGACCTCGGTCGCGCCCTCGTAGATCCGCAAGGCGCGGATCTCGCGATAGAGGCGCTCGACAATCTCGCCGCGCTTGACGCCGCGGCCGCCGAACATCTGAAGAGCCCGGTCGATGACTCGTTGCGCCGTCTCGGTCGCGGTCATTTTCGCCATCGCGGCCTCGACCGTCGTCGGCAGCTTCTGCACATCGCGGCGCCAGGCGGCGCGATAGGTCAAGAGCGCCGCCGCGTCGATGTCCGCGGCCATCTCGCCGAGCGCGGCCTGCGTGAGCTGGAGGTCGGCGAGCGTCGCGCCGAACATCCGCCGGCTCTTCGCATGCGCGAGCGCCTCGTCGAATGCGCGCCGCGCAAAGCCGAGCGCCGCGGCGGCGACCGAGGCGCGGAAGATGTCGAGCGTGCGCATGGCGATCTTGAAGCCCTCGCCGGGCCCGCCGAGCCGGCGGTCCGCGGGCAGACGGCAGCCCTCGAAACGCAGGGTCGCCAGCGGATGCGGCGCCATGACGTCGATCCGTTCGGCGATCGAGAAACCGGGATCGTCGGGAAACACCAGGAACGCCGAGATTCCGCGCGCGCCCGGCGCTTCGCCGGTGCGGGCGAAGACCGTATAGACGTCGGCGATTCCGCCGTTCGAGATCCAGGTCTTCTCGCCGTCCAGACGGTATCCGTTTCCGTCCTCGCGCGCCGAGCAGGCCATCGCCGCGACGTCGGAGCCAGCGTCCTTTTCCGACAGCGCGAAGGCGGCGAGCCACTCGCCGCGGCGGACCCTTTGGAGGACGACCCTGCGCTGCTCGTCGGAATGCGCGATGGCGACAGCGCCGGAGCCCAGGCCCTGCATGGCGAAGGCGAAATCGGCGAGGCCGTCGTGGTAAGCGAGCGTCTCGCGGGCGAGGCAAACGCTTCGCGAGTTGATCGCGGACGCGCCGCCCTCTGGAGGCGCGACCGCTGCGTCGAGCAGACCCGCCTCGCCAAGCGCCCGCACAAGCTTGCGGCACGATGTGTCGACGTCCTCATGGTCGATCGCTGCGAGCGCGCCCGAAGCGACGAAGCGATCGAGCGCGTTCGCAAAGGCGCGGTGCGGCTCGTCAAAGAACGGCCAGTCGAGCCAGTCGCGCTTTAGCTCGGGAGCGCGAGACGCGACGTTCATCAATCCCCCTCGAAGACAGGTTTTCGCTTGGCTGCGAAGGCCTCGAAGGCGCGCCGGAAATCCTGGGTGGCCATGCAGATGGCTTGCGCCTGCGCTTCGGATTCGATGAGCTCGTCGAGTCCCATCGCCCATTCCTGGTTGAGCATCGTCTTGGTCATGCCGTGCGCGAACCAGGGGCCGTCGGCGAGCGAGCGGGCGAGCGCGAGCGCTTGCCCCTCGAGGTCGGCGCTCGGATACAAAGCATTGTAGAAGCCCCAGGCCGAGCCCTCGGCGGCGCTCATCGTCCTGCCGGTGAACAGAAGCTCCGCCGCGCGGCCCTGGCCGATGATCCGCGGCAGGATTCCGCACGCGCCCATGTCGGCCCCGGCGAGGCCGACGCGGGTGAAGAGAAACGCCGTCTTCGCTTCCGGCGTCGCAAGGCGCAAGTCGGACGCCATAGCCAGAATGGCCCCTGCCCCGGCGCAGATTCCGTCGACCGCGGCGATGATCGGCTGCGGGCATTTCCGCATCGCCTTGACCACATCCCCGGTCATGCGGGTGAAGGCGATGAGGTCCGGCATCGCCATGCGTGTCAGCGGCTCGATAATCTCGAACACGTCGCCACCCGAGGAGAAGTTGCCGCCCGCGCCCGTCAGCACAATCGTGCGGATGTCCGAGCCTTGAGCCAGACCCCGAAAGAGGTCGCGCAGTTCGGCGTAGCTTTCGAAGGTCAGCGGATTCTTGCGCTCGGGACGGTTGAGCGCGATCGTCGCGACCCGTCCGTCCTCGCTCGCGGTGAAACGAAAGTGTCGCGCGGCATAGTCGCGCAACGGATGGCGCATGGCCTGCATCGCATTCGGCGTCTTCATCCGACCATGACCTCCCCGCCGGCGACCACGATCGCCTGCCCGTTTATCGACGCCGCGCCCGGCGACGCCAGCCACAGCACCGCATCGGCGACTTCCGCGGGCCGCACCAGGCGCCCTTGCGGATTGGACTTAGTCAGCTCGGCCTTGGCTGCTTCTTCCGATCGGCCGGTCTTCGAGACAATGGTTTCAACAGCGCGCTGAACGAGGGGCGTCTCGGTGAAGCCGGGACAGACGGCGTTGACCGTGATTTCGGTCTTGGCGAATTCGAGCGCAAGCGCCCGCGTGAGGCCGATGAGGCCGTGCTTCGCGGCGCAATAAGCGGCGACATAGGCGTAGCCGGCGAGGCCCGCGGTCGACGCGATATTGATGAGCCGGGCGCCGGCGCCGCGCGCTTTCAGATCGGAAAGAACGGCGCGAGAGACGAGATAGGCGCCATTCAGATTGACAGCGAGCGTGCGCGACCAGAGCGCGGGATCCGTCTTCTCGAATGGCGCGCTCGGCGCTTCGCCGGCATTGTTGACGAGAATGGTTACGGGACCAAGCGCGTCGCGCGCACGTTCGAGCCCGTCCGAGACCGCGGCTTCGGAAGTCACGTCGAACGCATCGACGACTGCGGCCGAACCTTTCGGCATATTTCGCGCTACGTCTTCGAGCGGCGCCAAGCGGCGTCCCGCAAGGCTCACGCGCGCGCCAGCCCGGGCGAGAGCCAGCGCGGTCGCCGCGCCGATGCCGCTTCCCGCGCCTGTCAACAGCGCGTGATGGCCGTCGAGCGGCTTGCGAGCGTCCGTCATGTCGCGCCAGCTTGCGCTGCGGCGGCTCGCGCAAGGTTGGCCTCGTATTGCGCCTTGGCGGAATGATATTGCTTCGGCCAGGCAATGTCGGCCACGCCGATCTTGGCGACCTCATGCAGCGTCCAGGCGGGATCGGCGAGATGCGGCCTTGCAATCGCGCAAAGATCGGCTCGGCCCGCCGCGACGATCGAATTGACGTGATCGGCCTCGGAAATGGCGCCGACCGCAATCGTGTCGACATGCGCCTCGTTGCGGATCTTGTCGGAAAACGGCGTCTGGAACATGCGGCCGTAGATCGGCCGCTCGGCCTTGGAAACCTGGCCCGACGAACAATCGACAAGATCGGCGCCGGCTTCCTTGAAAAGCTCGGCGAAGAACGTCGCGTCCTCCGGCGTGTTTCCCCCCGGCGTCCAGTCGTGGCACGAGAGACGCACCGACATCGGGCGATCCGCAGGCCAAGCGGCGCGCATCGCGCGAAACACTTCGAGCGGATAGCGCGCGCGGTTGAAGCGTTTTCCTCCGTACTCGTCATCACGCCAGTTCGACAGGGGCGAAAGAAAGCTCGAGAGAAGGTAGCCGTGCGCGCAATGGAGCTCGAGCCAATCGCATCCAGCCGCCGCCGCGCGCCGGGTGGCCGCGACAAAATCGTCGCGCACCCGGTCCATATCGGCTCGCGTCATGGCCTTCGGGATCAGCCCGTTCGGCAGGTAGGACACAGCCGACGCCGAGATCAGCTCCCAGCCGCCCGTCTCAAGCGGATGATCGGCGCCTTCCCACGCGACCTTGGTCGAGCCCTTGCGGCCCGCGTGTCCGAGCTGAATGCCGGCCTTCGCTCCGGCGCCGTGAATGAGATCAACGAGCCGCTTCCACTGGGCCTCTTGCTCATCGTTCCATAGGCCGAGGCAGCCCGGCGTGATGCGCGCATCCGCCGAGACGCAGGTCATTTCCGCGAAGACGAGCCCCGCCCCGCCGAGTGCGCGCGCGCCGAGATGCGCGAGGTGGAAATCGTCGATGAGGCCGTCGGTCGCAGAGTACATCGCCATCGGCGAGACGACGACGCGGTTCTTGAGCGTAAGACCCCGTACGCGATAGGGCGTCAGCATCGGCGGGGGCGCGCGTTCGTTGTCGTTGAGCGGGACGCCCGTCTTGCGGGCGAACCAGCGCTCGTAGCCTTCAAGCCAGACTTTATCACGCAGCCTCAAGTTCTCATGGCTGATGCGTTGCGAACGCGTCAGCATCGAATAGAAGAATTGCGGCGGCTCGAGCGAGTCCGCGTAACGCCGGCCGACCACCTCAAACCATTCCATCGCGTTGCGCGCCGCATTCTGGATGCGCGCGACATCGACACGGCGAACCTCCTCGTAAGCGGCGAGCGTCTCCGGGATATGCTGCACCGAATGGCCTCGCGCATCGAACTGTCGCGCAAGCTCGATGGCGTCGTCAAAGGCGAGCTTGGTGCCCGAACCGATGGCGAAATGCGCTGTATGGGCCGCGTCCCCCATCAACACGACATGCGAACGACCGTTAAAGCAGCTCCATTGGGCGCAGATCAGCCGGTTGAAATTGAGCCAACCCGAGCCTCGCATGTGGCGCGCGTTGGTCATGAGCTTCGCGCCGTCGAGCGTCTCGGCGAAAATCTTCTCGCAGAAGGCGATCGAGCCGTCCTGGTCGAGTTGGCCTAGCCCATGCGCCTCGAAGGCGTCCTCGGTCGTTTCGACAATGAAGGTCGATGTGGTTCGGTCGAACTTATAGATATGAGCCTGGAACCAGCCGTGCTCTGTCTTGCGGAAGTCGAAGGTGAACGCGTCGAACGGCTTGGCGACGCCGAGCCAGATATAGCGATTGGGGCGGACCAGAAGATCGGGCCGGAACTGATCGGCGTATCGGTGTCGGATCTTCGAATTGAAACCGTCGGCCGCCACGATGAGATCGGCGTCCGGGAACTCGAGGTCAGAGTCGACCTCGCGCTCGAATGCGAGCTCGACGCCAAGCGCCTCGCAGCGTCGCTGCAGGATGTTCATGAGCTGTTTGCGGCCGATGCCGATAAAGCCGTGACCCGTCGTTCGCTGCCGCGAACCTTTGAAGACCAGCTCGATATCGTCCCAATGATTGAATGCATCGGCGATCTCCGCCGCGCTCTCGGGGTCCGCGGCGCGCATGGCAGCCATCATCGCGTCCGAAAAAACGACGCCCCAGCCGAACGTGTCGTAAGGCTTGTTGCGCTCGACCACGGTGACGTCATGCTCGGGATGGCGCTTCTTCATGAGAAGCCCGAAATAGAGCCCGGCCGGGCCGCCGCCGATTGAGACGATGCGCATGGGCTCCTTCTCCGCGTTTCATCGCGCAAGCATTTTCGCCAAAATAGTGCCCGACGCGGCGCCGGTCCCGGCGCCCGGCCAGGTCCCGGCGCCGCAGAGGTAAAGTCGCGGCGTCGGCGTCGCGTAACGCGAGTAGCCGGCGACCGGCCTGAAGACGAAATTCTGATCGAGATGGTGGCTTCCGGTCAGACTGTCGCCGCCGATCAGGCAGGGATTCTCGCGCTCGAGGTCGAGCGGCGACCAGACCGAGCGCCCCAGGATCTTGGCCAGCAGGCCGGGCGCATAGGTCTCGAGACTATCGAGCACGCGCTCGGCATAGGGCTCCTTGGCAGCGTCCCACGCGGTCGCCTCGATGCGGCCGAGCGCATCGCCGGCGATTGTCGCGGGCAACACCCGGACCTGGACCCACAGCACATGCTTGCCCGGCGGCGCGCGCGTCGGGTCAATCGCGGTCGGCTGACCAACCACCAGCACCGGCTCGGCCGGAAGGAGACCCGCCGCAGCCTCCGCGAATGCGCGGCTCATCATGGCGAGATCGGGCGCGACATGAACATAGGCGAAGCGCTGCAACTCAGGGCCGGCGCGCCACTCGGGCAGCGACTCGAGCGCCAGATGGATCATCATCGTGCCGGGGCCCGCGCGGATGCGGGCGACCTTCTCGTCGAAGGCTTTGCGCCTCGGATCGGGATCCAAGAGCCGGCCGAATACGATCTGCGGATGAAGGTTGGCGATCACCGCCTTCTTGGCGGCGATGCGGGTTCCGTCGTGAAGCTTGACCCCGGTCGCGCCACCTGCGTCGCTCTCGATCTTCGTCACTGGCGACTTGAGTTTGACCTCACCGCCCCTCGCCTTGATGAGGCCGGCCATCGCTCGAATTATGGTATCCGCCCCGCCCGCGCCGATGACCATGCCGAAGGCTTGGGTTCCCATGGATTCGAGATAGGGGAAAAGCGCGCCGCCCGCGGCCTCCGGCGGAAAATCGAGATGCATGCCCCAGGCGGCCATCATCGCCTTCACCTTCGGCGATTCGAAATGCGCGTCGAGGAAATCGCGAGGGCTCGCGAGCAGGAGACGGCCGAGATCGAGAAGCCCTGATACCCCTTTCGCGCGCCATGCCGACCACGACGTGCGCGCGGTTACGAAGGATGGCATCGGCGATCCCAACAGGCCGAAGATGTGCGGCGCCTCCTCGCCGAAGCGGGCGAGCATCGCTCGCCAGGCGGCGGCGTCCTTCGCCGACAGCGTCGCGATCGCGCTCACGGTTTTCTCGAGATCCTTGCTGACGCCGAGAAACGTGTGGTCGCGGAAGACGCTCGCGAAACAGTCAGCCGCAGGGGCGAAAGCGAGGCCCTGCGCAATAAGCTCGTCCTTATGGGCGGCGAAGAATGGCGAGCCTGCGAACATGGAGAGGTTCATCGCGCAGAGGTCGTGGCGGAAGCCGGGCAAGGTGACCTCGCGCGTCTTGACCGCGCCGCCCGGCTCGCCCGCCTGCTCGATCACCGCGACCGACCAGCCGCGGTCCAAGAGATGGATCGCGGCGGCGAGGCCGTTATGTCCCGCGCCGACGACGACGGCGTCGAAAGCGTCCATCTCGCGTTCTTATCTCCGCCGATTTGCCGCCAGATGCATATATCCGGAGAATGGCGGCGCGAGGTTACGTCCAATGGCTCCCCCGCGCAACGCTTGAACTAGAGCCCAAACAGGCCGGCGACAGCGATCGGCGCACGCGCAGCGATTGCTTGCGTCAGCATATTTCTGGGCTATGGTGGAGGCGCATTTCGCGCGCAACACGTTCCGGACATGCGAATGCGCGAGGAACTTTCGAGGAGCGATGGAGATGAGCACGAACAAGGTCCTTTCGGACTTCGCCGCCGCCTTGCTGTCGGGGTCGATCAAAATTGTCGACCTGACCGCTCCTCTCGGGCCCGGCACCCCGGTGCTCTATCTGCCGCCTGAGATCGGCAAGAACACGCCGGCGGTGAAGGTGCACGAGATCTCGCATTATGATCAGAACGGGCCGTTTTGGGCGTGGAATTGGATCGAGCTTGGCGAGCACACCGGCACGCATTTCGATGCGCCCGTGCACTGGATCACCGGCAAGGACTATAAGGACGGCACGACGGATCGGATCCCGGCCAAGAACTTCGTGGCGCCCGTGTGCGTCATCGATCGCTCCAAGGAGGCGGCGAAGGACCCGGACTATGTGCTCACCCCCGACAGCGTGAAGGAATGGGAGCGCGAGCATGGGGCCATCGAGGCCGGCAGCTGGGTTGTGCTGCGCACCGACTGGTACAAGCGTAACGGGTCGACTGAAACTTTCCTCAATGCCGACGACAAAGGTCCGCATTCGCCAGGGCCGACCGCGGAAGCGATCGAATATCTTCTCACGAAGAACATCGTCGGCTGGGGATCGGAGACGGTCGGCACGGACGCGGGCTCGGCCGGCGGAATGAACCCGCCGTTCCCCGCGCACAATCTCGTCCACAAGGCCAATCGATACGGCCTTGCGAGCCTGTGCAATCTCGATCAGCTGCCGCCCAAGGGCGCGATCCTGATCGCCGCGCCGCTCAAATTCGTGGGCGGCACCGGCTCGCCGGTGCGTGCGCTCGCCCTGGTTCCCTGATTTACAAACGGGCGGACGCCTAAGGCCATGAAACTCGCTCGCGAGACCGAGGCATGAGCGAATACGACTATGTGTTCGTTGGCGGGGGAATCAACACGCTCGTCGCCGCCGCCATGCTCGGCAAGAAGCGGCGAACGACGCTCGTGCTCGAGCGCAATTCCGCGATCGGCGGCTGCCTGCGCAGCGAAGAAGCGACCGCGCCCGGCTTTCTGCATGACGTCATGGCGACGACGCTCGTCCTATTCCGGACCTCCCCCGCTTATCAGGCGCTCGGCAAGGACCTGGAAGCGCGCGGCTTCGCCCTCGCCGACACGAACCTGCCAACGGCGGTGCTTCGGCCGGACGGGTCGAGCGTCATTCTTTCGATGGATCGCGCGCGCAACATGAAGACCTTCGACGCCCTCGCCGAGGGCGACGGAAGCGCCTTCGCCGCCGAGATGGACGCGCTTGGCGCGGACGCGCCGTTCCTCTTCGCGCTATTGGGCGGCTCGCTGTGGTCGTCCGGAATCGCCAAGACGCTCGCGCGCGAGGCCTGGCGCCGGGGCCCGCGCCGCCTTGCGGAATGGTTCGGCGAGGCGCTGGCGCCCGCGCGAGGCTATCTCGAATCGACCTACCGTTCGGGCACGGTCCGCGACCTCTGGGCGCCTTGGGTGTTGCACACCGGCCTCGGACCGGAGAGCGCCTATTCGGCGGCGATGGTGAAAGTGATCGCTTTCGCGATCGAGGCGGCCGGCTGTCCGATCGCGGTCGGCGGCGCGAAGACTTTGCTCACGGCGTTCGAGCGGCTGATCGTCGATCAGGGCGGCGCGGTGCGGACGAACGCGGACGTTGTGCGCATCACGCCCGGAGCGCGGGCGCGCGCTTCCGGCGTCGAGCTTGCGAGCGGGGAAAAGATCGCGGCGGCCGGGGGCGTGATCTCATCGACTGGGCCCGAGCAACTTTACAACGGGCTGCTCAAGGACTGGCCCCTGCCGGCGCCAATCGAGGTCCGCCGAGGCCTGAAAACCTTCCGGCACGGCAAAGGCGACATGCAGATCCATTATGCGCTCAAAGGTCCGCCGCGCTGGCGCGGCGATCCGGATCTCGCCAAGGTCGCTCTCATCCATCTGACAAGCGGGCTGGACGGCGTTTCGCGCGCCGCGAACGAGGCCGAACGCGGCCTTCTGCCGGCGGAGCCAACGATTTGCGTCGGCCAGCCGACGGCCCTCGATCCGAGTCGGGCGCCGCCGGGCGCGGCGATCCTTTGGCTGCAGATGCCCGAGGCGCCGCGCTCCGTGAAGGGCGACGCGGCCGGCGAGATTGCGGCGCCCCCCGATGGCGGCTGGACGGAGGCGATGCGCGAGACTTACGCCGACCGCATCGAGCGGCGGCTCGCCGCGCATATCGAGAACTTGGCCGAGATCAAGCTCGCGCGTCGGGCGTATTCACCGGCGGACCTCGAATCCATGAACATCAATCTCGTCGGCGGCGATCCTTATGGCGGCGCCTGCGCGCTGGACCAGTTCTTCCTCTGGCGCCCGTTCAAGTCGAGCGTCAATCACGGGACCTACGTTCCGAACGTCTACCACATCGGCGCTTCGACCCATCCGGGCCCAGGCTTGGGCGGCTTCTCCGGCTTCCTGCTCGCGTCGTCGCTTCGGTGATCATTGGCCGCATAGGATGAACATGGAGCAGCGGTTTTCCGGCCGGATCATGCAGCGCGACGTCGATTCCGAAGCGCGTCAGGCGACGCTCGGCGAGATCGGCATCAACCAGTTCGCGCCCTATCTCATGAACCGCATCATGGAGCGCTGGAACGGCAATCTCGCCGAAGCCCTGAAACCCCACGCCATGTCGACGACGATGATGCGGGCGCTTGCCGTGCTCAGCATTTCATCGCCGGTGACGATCAACGAGCTTTCGGCCTATGCGGTGACTGAGCAGTCGACGATGAGCCGCACGCTCGACATTCTCGAAGCGCAGGGGCTCGTGCGGCGCCAGCGGCGGCCGGAGGACATGCGCATCCGCGATGTCTCCATCACCGAGGACGGGCGAGCCGCGTTCGAGCGGGTGTGGCCGATGATGCACGCGCGGTTCCAGACTCTCTTCGACGGGGTCGAGGAGGAGGAATATCGCGCCTTCACCGCGACGCTGCTCAAGATCCTGCGCAACGTCGCGAAGCTGCCGGAGTAGGTAGACCAATTCGCGTTTATGTTGATCCGTCATCGCGAGGAGCCGTAGGGCGTCGGACGACGCCCGTCTTTCAACGGGCTATGGCGACGTGGCGATCCACGAATGAAGCGCGGCGCCCTACGATCCCTGGATCGCCGCGTCGGCCTCCGGCCTCCTCGCGATGACGTCGCTCCACGCTCAATCGTACTTTTCCTTGAGCAGCTTCACGATCTGCCGCCGCCGGGCTCGGACTTCTTTGATGTGCTGGTCGATGTGGTCAAGCTTGCTTCTGAGCGCCTTGGCCATTGCCGCGTGTGACGGAAGATTTGGCGCTGCTTCGCTTAAGCCCGCGCGAACCTCATTCAGCGAAAAACCCAATCGCTGCGCACCATCGATCAACTCAAGGATTTTCACAGCCGTATCCGGGTACGTCCGATAACCGTTCTGGCCTCGGATCGGCTTCGGAAGCACGTCGTGCCTCTCGTAAAAGCGAATGCGCGAGGCCGAGATCCCAGTCCTTCTCGAGAGCTCGCCGATGCGCATCAAATCTCCCTTGACCTTAAACCTAGGTTCAGGGTGTAGCATCTCCTCGATCATGGGAGAACGATGAATGGCGCGCGTTTTGGTGACCGGGGGCACCGGATTCGTCGCCGCCGAATGTTTGGTCCAGCTGTTGGCGGCGGGGCACGAAACGCGCGCCACAGTGCGCAACCTCAAGCGCGAAGGCGACGTGCGCGCCATGCTGCGCCAGGGCGGCGCCGGCGAGGTCCGCGAGCGACTGACCCTAGTCAAGGCCGATCTGAACGCCGACGCGGGTTGGGCTGAAGCGGCGGCCAATTGCGATTACGTGCTCCATGTCGCCTCGCCGTTCCCGAGCACCGTGCCTAAGGACGAGAATGACCTTATCGTACCCGCCCGGGACGGCGCGCTACGCGTGCTCAAAGCCGCGCGCGACGCTGGCGTCAAGCGCGTGGTCATGACCTCGTCCTTCGCCGCCATCGGCTATGGCGCCCCTAAGGATCGGACTGCGGCCTTCACGGAGAAGGACTGGACGAACCTCAATGATCCGAGCGTGCAACCCTATCCGAAGTCGAAGACGATCGCCGAGCGCGCCGCTTGGGATTTCATCGCCCGCGAAGGCGGGACGCTCGAACTGGCCGTGGTCAATCCGGTCCTCGTCCTTGGGCCAGTCCTCGGACCGGACACTTCGCCTTCGATTCTTTTTATCAGCCGGCTTTTGGACGGCTCTCTGCCAGGCTGCCCAGATCTCTCATTCGGCGTGGTCGACGTGCGCGACGTAGCCGATCTGCACTTGAGGGCGATGATTGCCCCCGCCGCGCGCGGCGAACGGTTTCTCGCCACCGCAGGAGATTTCGTGAGCGTCCGCGAGATCGCCGGGATGCTCAAGGATGGTCTGGGCGCCGCTGCCCGCAAGGTTTCGACGCGCCGATTGCCGAGTTGGCTCGTGCGCATGGCCGGGCTGTTCGATCCGCAAGTCAGAGGGATCGTGCCGGAACTTGGCAAGCACAAGAACGCCTCCAACGAAAAGGCGCGTCGCCTGCTCGACTGGACGCCGAGAAGTCCAACGGACGCCGTCCTGGCCAGCGCCCGCAGCCTGTCGGAGCTTGGGCTCTTGAAGGCGGCCTAGCCGCCAGCTAGCCGCCTTCAGAAAGCCTGCGATCGGTCTCCTCGATCCAGGCTTTCAGCGGAGCAAGCAGCGGACCCCGCGTCAACCCGCCGCAGCCGATCGAAGACCCGAAGGCGAAATCTCGCCGCCGCAGTCGGGCGGGGGCGATGAGATGGGGACCGGCGGCCGGCAGGAGGACGCTGTCGCTGGCTCACCGAGTGACAGTCAGGCTCGCCTTCATGCCCCCCCTGTAGTGACCCGGCTGATTGCACATCAGCATGTAGTCGCCAGGCTTCAACGTGAGGCTCAGCGTTTTTTTCGTTCCCGGCGGGAGATCGGAGGCTTCGCCGAGATCCTTGATCTTGGATTCGTTCACCCGGTCGTCCTTCCGGTCATACGGCAAAGGCGTGTTTGGATCCGTCACGGACACGACGATCATTTCGTGAACCAGGGTCTTCGAGTTGTTTGAGACGAGGAACTTCACTGACCCGGCCTTCACGCTCGTCTGGTCGGTCTTGATCATCATCGACTTGACCGAGGGGCCGCTCGACGGATCCATGAGGTCGACATGCACGACGGCCGGCGACGCGGCGGACGCCCGCCCTGCGACGATCGACCCGAACAGGGCCAAGACCAACGCCGGCGGCGTCCGCGTTCGTCCAAAGCGCATTGATGTCTCCGTAGATTGAGCGGCGGTCGACGATCGAATCCCGGCGGTGTCCAGCGCCTATATCGCCGTGTTCGTCGTCGAAATTGCGACGCGAACACTACGGTTTTTCTAGTTCCGCGCCTTCGTGACGCCTCAATCAGGGCGCCGCGGCGACCCTCTATTCGCGCGACTCGAGCGCCCTTTTCGTCTCCTCGATCCAAGCTTTCAGCGGCGCAAGCAGCGGGCCCTGCGTCAACCCGCCGCAACCGCGCCCATGCGCGGCTTGCGCCCAGGCCACGATCGCGATTGCAGCCGATCCGTCCGCGGACCAGATCGGGGCTCCGGAATCGCCGTTGCAGGCGCCGGCCGCCCTTCCCGTCGGATCGGCGGCCCAAATGAGAACCGTTGATGCCGGTTCGCGGACGGCAAGGGTGACGCTTCGCAGCTTCCCGCCCGACGCCCAGTCGCCCTCGCGCGCAGCCCCATAGCCCGAGACGATGGCGGGCGCGCCGATCGGCGGCGGCCCGCCGTCCGCGATCGCCGCCGCGACGAATTGGGGGGAAGCGGCCGCGCCGTCCTGATGAGGGCAAGATCGATCGAGAGGGCGCGCGCCTTGATCGCGTCGGCCCGATAAAGCGGATGGGAGACAGAAGCATCGACCGGAATGACGACCGGCGCTCCCGCAGCGTCGCGATAATGGACCGCCATATCCCGCAAGGGTCTCAGACAATGCGCGGCGGTCAGAAGAACGCGCGGGCTCAACACGAGGCCTGTGCAGAAGCCGGTCTTGTCGCCGCCTCGGATCAACACCATCGCCACCCGGTCGGCGAAGCGGCCGTCCGGCTCGCCGCCGACGAGCGCGCGCGCCGGATGAAGCGGCGCCGCCAGCGCCGCGACCAACGCGAGCGTTCGAAGGAAGCGGGAGAGCGGCGACGTCATTGAGCCCGCTTCATGCGCCAGAAGGCGCGGCGCATCAATTGCTCGGCCCTTAGATCGCCGCTTTTCCGCCCCCTTTCACGCGCTGTTGTTTCGCGCTTTTCACGCGCGCCTGACCATTCACATTGCATTCAGCCGCAAGCGCCAACATGGGCGTCAAGTATTCGCAACAGAGGCTTTGCGTCATGGCGCTCGCCATGCTTTCCCGCGCCGGGACGTGGTGCGCTCTCATGTGCTCGGCGGCTCAGGCCGCTGGGGTCGGTTGTGCCTTGATAGGATGCCCGGCGGGCAAGGCCGCCGAAATCGAGTCGCACGCCGTTGTGGCGAAGCCCGTCTGTCTCAACGCCGCCGAGACGCGCGAGATGGTCAAATCGCATCGCCTGCTCGAACCGTTCGCGGCGCTCAAGTTCGCCGCCGGGCAACGCAAGGCTGAGGCGCTGTCCGCCAGGCTCTGCCGCAGCGGCGACGGTTTCGTTTACGAAATCACCCTCTTGCACCGGGACGGGCGCCTCGTTCATGTCGAGATGGAGGCTGCGACCGGGAAAATCGCTTCGCGCCCGGCGCATGAGCTCCACGAAACTCACGAGCCTCACGAATCTCACGAGGCCCACGAGCCGCCAGTCAAGAATTGATTTTCGCCGGGAATCAGGGTTAGCAGGCGGTCTATGCGGCTATTGGTTGTCGAGGACGATCGGGATCTCAACCGCCAGGTGTCCACCGCCCTCGAGGCGGCGGGCTACGCCGTCGACCGCGCGTTCGACGGCGAGGAAGGCTGGTTTCGTGGAGACACCGAGCCTTACGATGCGGTCGTGCTCGACATCGGCCTGCCCAAACGCGACGGGATCTCGATCCTCGAAGCCTGGCGCAAGGCCGGACGCACGATGCCGGTCCTGATCCTCACGGCTCGCGATCGATGGAGCGACAAGGTCCAGGGCATTGACGCCGGCGCCGACGACTATGTCGCGAAACCCTTCCATATGGAGGAGGTGCTGGCGCGCATCCGGGCGCTTCTGCGGCGCGCGGCCGGCCACGCCTCGAGCGATCTGACGGTGGGCCCGGTCAGGCTCGACGCCCGCGCAGGGCGGGTAACCGTCAACAACGCGCCGATCAAGCTGACCAGCCACGAATATCGCCTGTTGTCCTATCTCATGCACCACACCGGGCGCATCATCTCGCGCAGCGAGATCGTCGAGCATCTTTACGAGCAGGATTTCGACCGCGACTCGAACACGATCGAAGTGTTCATCGGCCGATTGCGCAAAAAGCTCGGCGTCGACATTATCAAGACCGCGCGCGGCCTCGGCTATGCGGTGGGCGTTCACGAGGAGGAGAGCCCCGCGGCGAAATGAGGCGCATGGCGTGCATGTAGCCGCGCTCCATAGCCCATCGGTAGACGGGCGTCCTTCCGGACGCCCCATAGCCCGTCCGGAAGGACGGGCGTCTTTCGACGCCCTATGGGACCGCGGCCGGACGCGATCAGCGATCGCGTCTATAGCGCCCTCAGTTTTTCCGCATCGCGACGAAGCGCGCGGTCGCGCGCAAGACGTCGCCCTTAAGCCCCACTCCGGCCGCGTCGACCGCATCGGTCGCCTCCTCGACAAGGCGGTCCAGCTCTCGGCGCGCGCCGTTAAGCCCGAGCGCGCCAACGAGCGTAGCCTTGTTCTGCTCGGCGTCCTTGCCGGCGCGTTTGCCGAGCGTGGCGGCGTCGCTTTCGACATCGAGAATGTCGTCAGCAATCTGAAACGCGGCGCCGATCGCGCGCCCGTAAACTTGAAGCGCCGCGCGGGCTGTCACGCCCGCGCCCGCCAGGATCGCTCCCGCCTCGACGCTGAATTTGAGCAGCGCGCCGGTCTTCATCGCTTGCAGGCGCTTAATCTCCTCGACCGAAAGCGGCGCGGTTCTGCGCTCGGCGTCGATATCGAGCATCTGCCCGCCCACCATTCCGGCAAGGCCGGCGGCGCGCGCGAGGCCGAGACACAGCGCAACGCGCACTTCGGCAGTTGAGTCAGTCGCCGGATCGGCCAGAATTTCGAACGCCAGCGTCTGCAGCGCGTCTCCGGCGAGAATTGCCGTCGCCTCGTCGAAAGCGCGATGAGTCGTCGGGCGCCCGCGTCTCAAGTCGTCGTCGTCCATCGACGGCAGATCGTCGTGGATCAGGGAATAGGCATGAATGCATTCCATCGCCGCGCCCGCACGCATCGGGCCATTGTCCGTCCGCCCGAGCGCCCGCGCCGTCTCGACGGTCAGGAAGGGCCTGAGCCGTTTTCCCCCGCCCAGCGTCGCATAGCGCATGGCTTCGATCAGGCGCTTCGGGCGCGCCGGCTCGCCGGCCTTCGGCTCGACGCCAAGTAGGATTTCGAGCTCGCGCTCGATTCCAGCCTGACATTCGGCCAGCCGAGCCGCAAAGGCGCTATCGTCCATTGGCGCGGCTTTATGTCCTTACGCGCCGTAATCGGCTGGGTTGAAGGTGCGCTTGGTCGAGCAGAATTCGCAGGTGACGCCGATCATGCCGTCGTCGCCCACCATCTCCTTGACCTCCTCCGGCGGAAAGGAGCGCAGCATCGCATCGACTCCCTCGGCGGAACAACGGCAGACTGCAGCCAGCGGCGTCGGCGCATAGACGCGCACGCCGCGCTCGTTGAACAAGCGAAAGAGGAGCCGCTCGCCTGACAGCGTCGGGTCGATCAGCTCATGCGCTTCGGTGGTCGCCGCGCGGCTCTTGGCTTCGGTCCACGCGTCGTCCTCGGCGATCGTGTGGGGCTCGACGCCCTCGGGCGCGTCGCCAGGCGGGAAGTCCGCTTGCAGCCGCCGCCCGCCCGCATCCGGCAGGTATTGGACGACAAGCCCGCCGGCTCGCCAAGCGGCGCCCCCGGTGGTGACGATTTCACCGACCGCGAGCTTGACCAGCGTCGGGATTTGCTCCGATCGCTCGAAATAATGATGCGCCGCTGCTTCCAATCCCTGGCCCTCGAGCGCGATCACGCCCTGATAGCGGTTCATGTCGCCGCCGGGATCGATGGTGAAAGCCATATGGCCGTGGCCAAGCAGGTCGCCGCCCGCGTGAGAGACGGCCTCGAGCCGGCCTTTGTCGAACCGAGCCAGCGCCCGCAAGTTCGACGGGGCGTCGAAATCGACCAAGAGCATGGTGACGGGCCCGTCGCTCTTCGTCTGCAATTGAAAGCGGCCGCTCGTCTTCAAGGTCGAGCCGAGGAGCGCCGCCAGCGTCACCGCTTCCCCCACCAGCCTCGACACGGCTTCCGGATAGTCATGGCGCTTGAGGAGCTGATCAATCGCAGGCCCAAGCCGCACGAGACGGCCGCGCGTCGACAAGGATTCGACGGCGAACGGCAGCACGATATCGTCAACGACCTCGGCGGAGACCGCGCGCTCAAGCAAAGTCATGGCGCCGCTCCCAGACACCAGGCGAGCACGCCTTTCTGCGCGTGCAGGCGGTTTTCAGCCTCGTCGAACACGACCGATTGCGGCCCGTCGATCACTTCGTCCGTCACCTCCTCGCCGCGATGGGCGGGCAGACAGTGCATGAAGATTGCGTCCGTCGCCGCGTGGCTCATGAGGTCACGATTGACCTGATAGGGCGCGAGCAGGTTGTGGCGCCGGCCCTCGTCCTCGTCGCCCATCGACACCCAGCAGTCGGAGATGACGGCCGCCGCGCCTTGCGCTGCAACGATTGGATCGACGCCGATCGCGATGTTCGCTCCCGCCTTCCGCGCCGCTTCGAGCCGTTGCTTGCTCGGCTGCAATTCGGGCGGACAGGCGATCTCGAGCCGAAAGTCGAACCGGGCCGAAGCGTCGATCCAGGACGACAGCACGTTGTTGTAGTCGCCGGACCAAGCGATCTTGCGGCCGCGGATGGGGCCGCGCTTCTCCTCGAAGGTCATAACATCGGCCAGCACCTGGCAGGGATGCGACTGCTTGGTGAGCGCGTTGATCACCGGCACCGTCGCGTGATCCGCCATCTCCTGCATGTCGTCATGCGCGAGGATGCGAATGACGATCGCATCCACATAGCGCGACAGAACCCGGGCTGTGTCGGCGATGGTCTCGCCGCGGCCGAGCTGCATCTCAGCTCCCGTCAACATGATCGATTCGCCGCCGAGCTCGCGCATGCCGACGTCGAACGAGACGCGGGTGCGGGTCGACGGCCGGTCGAAGATCATCGCCAGCGTCTTGCCGGCGAGCGGGCGCGAGGATGGCTCAGCCCCCTTGACCCGCGCCGCCTTGATCGCCGCGGCGCTATCGAGAATGCCGCGAAGTTGCCCGGTGGAAAGCTCGAGCAGATCGAGGAAGTGCCTCGGCTGTGTATGAACCGGCGCGTCCATCGCTCGTTCAGTTGATCGCCATGGCCAGGCGCTCCTTGACCGCCTCGCAAGCCGCGTCGAGCCGCCGCACACCCTCGGCGATCTCCTCGTCGGTAACCACGAGGGGCGGCATGACGCGCACCACATTGTCGCCGGCGGGAATGAGGAGGAGCTTCCGCTCGAGCGCCGCATCGGCGAAAGTCGCCGGAGGGAGTTTCAGCTTAAGGCCGATCATCAGCCCCTCGCCGCGAACCTCCTCGATCACGCCGTCGTGCCGGTCCTTGAGCTCCGCCAGCCGCTGGCGCATGTCCAAACCGTGCCGCGCGACCCGCTCGAGAAAGCCCGGAGCGAGGATGACGTCGAGGGTGGCGTTGCCGACCGCCATCGCCAGCGGATTGCCGCCGAAGGTGGTGCCGTGGACGCCGGCGGTCAGGCCGCGAGCAGCGTCCGAGGTCGCAAGGCAGGCAGACATCGGAAAGCCGGCGCCGATCCCCTTGGCGGAGGTGAGAATATCGGGATGGATCCCGCAATGCTCATAGGCGTAGAGCCGGCCGGTGCGGCCCACGCCCGTCTGCACTTCGTCGAAGATCAAAGTGAGACCGCGGCGGTCGCAGATCTCGCGCAAACCCCGCAGGAATGCGGACGGAACGACCCGCACCCCGCCCTCGCCCTGGATCGGCTCGATCATGATGGACCCGGTCTCCGGCCCGATCGCCGCCTCGACCGCCTTGAGGTCGGTGAGCGGGATCTGGTCGAAGCCATCGACCTTGGGGCCGAAGCCGTCGAGATATTTGGCCTGGCCGCCGGCGGCGATCATGGCGAGCGTGCGGCCATGGAACGCGCCTTCGAAGGTGAGCGTGCGGTAGCGCTCGGGATGGCCGTCAACCGAATGGCGCCGGCGCGCCATCTTGATCGCCGCCTCATTGGCCTCGGCGCCGGAATTGGCGAAGAAAGCAAGGTCGGCGAAGGTGGCGTCGACAAGCCGACGCGCGAAACGCTCGCCCTCGGGATTCTGATAGAGGTTCGAAACGTGCCACAGCTTCGAGCCCTGGGTGATCAGCGCTTCGACGAGATGAGGATGGGCGTGGCCGACCGAGGTCACGGCGATGCCGGCGCCGAAATCGAGATAGCGCTCCCCATTTGTCGACGTGAGCCAGCACCCCTCGCCTCGCTCGAAAGCGACCTTGGCCCGGGCATAAGTAGGAACCATGGCGGAAGCCGCGTCGGCGAGACTCACCGTCAACTCCTTGTGCTGGCTCGAGAAATGGCCTCTCGAGAATGGCCTTGCGGGCGCTTGAAATAAAAACGCCGCCCCCGCTGGGACGGCCGCCAAGTGCGGCTTGGAACTATAGCGGAAGGCGCGGGATGCGGTCAAATCCCGCAACCGAGCGCGCGTGCTGGACCTGTAAGGAGTCTCGAAGCGGTGCGCTTAAGCTCGTCCGCCCAGGAAGGCCAAGGCGCGGCGCCCCTTGGCCATGAGGCCGAGGCCCGCAAGGCCGACGAGCATCATCGTCCAGGTCGACAACTCGGGAACCGCCACGGTTGGCGTCGGGGGTGGGGGATCGATTACAACCACGGGTGGGGGATCAACTATAGCGGCGCCGGAGGTGCGGGTGATGACGCCGTCAGCGCCAAGCATGCTTCCCGTCAGACCGCCAAAAACCACGTCGCCAAAGAAAATTTGCCCGGTGTTGAAGCCAGTCCACGCGCCCGGCGAGGGTGTGTTGAACAAGAGAGTGAGCATATCGTTTGCGCTGTCGGACACTCGGATTGTCCCGGTTGTCGATGCGCCAAGGACCACGGATGGGTCTAAAGTAAAAACGGACTCTCCCTCCACACTGATTTCTAGGGACTGGGCGGCATAGCTGGTGAAGTCGTCGCTGAAGTCCAAATTCATGGACCCGGTGAACGCGACCGGAGCGCCAAAGAAGGTGTTGAGGTCGCCGGAGAGACTCGAACGTCTCGATGACGTCCGCTTTCGCGCCCGAGCCCATGAGCAGCAAAATCGCGGCAGCGCTCGCGGACGCGATTCGGCTCGCCCGTGAAAGGAGCGACCGTCGCCCGCCAGCCTCTGCATCAGTCTGCTTCATGGATGCCCGATCCCAACCCCCTCGGGGGACCTCTTTGCAGTCTCCTCGCATATACCATTAAACATCCAGCGAGAAAATTATTTTGTGACCTGGATCACAGATCGGTCTCGCGGCGGGCGAGCCTAGCTCCCGAAGCCGAGCAGCATCATCGCCGAAATCGACGAAAATGGAGATGGCGGCGGGCGTAAGCCGCCGGTGAGGCCAGTCGCCTGCAACCTAGACGGGAGAAACGGACACGCCAGCGAAGATCGCGCTGACGGCGAACATCTTGAGTGACATCGCCTTGGCGCCGGGCGAAGGCCAACAGCGCAAGGCCCGCAATCGGGCCGGCCACACGTTCTGCCCGTCACAACGAGAACAACCTGGGTCGGCGAATCGTCTGCATCCAATGGCTTGGTCGGCGCCGCCGCCGCAGCCCCTCGAGGACCGCTTTATGGCCGCTTTGGCGCCGGCGCGTCAAAACCATATGACTAAATTATTTTGTGGTACTGGTCACAGACCGATCACTCGCCGGCTAACCGACGCGGCGCGCCCGCGAATCGCGGAATTGGAGGCGCGAGCCGACTTAAGGCGACTTCCGCCGAGAAAGGCGTCCGCCCTTAAGGAACGCCAACGCATTGATCCAACTCAAGGCTTTCGGAGGACTGAGCCCGGCCGAGAAACCGGCCGCTTAAGAGTTGGGGAAAAGCGGGTCTAGCTAGGGTCGAGGACTTCTTGCGCGTGATTCAACGAGTAGTGTAGTTTTCTCACTTAGGCCCACGAGATGTCGTGGGACGGGTTTCAGAGCGAGTGCTGACCAGCGTTGCGCTTGGGCGAGTCCGCGCCAGGCGACGGGATGGGATTCTGAGTAGGCGGCCGCCTTTGGCAAGGAAACGACGAACGAGGCGACAATGGCTTGGACGGACGAGATAGTCGAGCAGCTCAAGCAGCATTGGATTGACGGCAAAAGCGCGAGCCAGATCGCGAGTTTGCTCGGCAATGGCGTGACCCGCAACGCCGTGATCGGAAAGGTGCATCGGCTGGGCCTCGCGGGAAGGGCCAAGGCGCCGAGCGCGACGCTCCCGCGTCCCCGGCGCATGGCGCCCCCACCGGCGCATCGCGTCGAGGGGCCGCGCCTTGGCTCCTCGGCCCCCCGGATGATGCGCGGGGCGACTGCGCTCGCGCTCGCCCCCGAGGCGCTGTCGGAGCTTGAAGAGCCCGAGTTCGAGAGCGTCGTGGTGCCGATGTCGCTCAGGGTGACGATCGTCGAGCTGAAGGAATCGATGTGCCGCTGGCCCCTCGGCGACCCGGCGACTGCAGAGTTCCGCTATTGCGGGTCGCCCAATGCGTCCGGGCCCTATTGCACCTACCATGGGAGATTGGCGTACCAGCCGGCCCAGGAACGGCGCCGCGATCGCGATCGGGCCCGCCGGACGCTGCTGCGCTAAGCCAACTACGCGCCGCGGCGCAAGGGGCGGCTTCCGGGCCGCCCCTTCGATTGAGCGAGGCTCTAAAACGGCGCCCAGGCGCCTCCGTGCCAGTAGCCACGTCCGGGATGTTCGCGCCAGGCGTGGTGTTCGCCTTCCGCCCAGCGCCAATCGTCGGGATGAATGACGACGCCGGCCCCAGGCGGATAGGCGTAATCCTCGTGGACATGCCAGCAGTCGCCGTCTTCGTTGCAGACAATCCGCGCCGATGCGCTTAGCGAAGATAAGCCCCACAGCGCCAGAGCGGCGGCGGAAATGAGCGCCAGTTTCGTAGAAGTATTCATCGCGTTCCTCCATCGTACAGAGAAGCCTCCGAGAACGCGATAGGCGCTGGAGAGGTTCCTCGCGTCGTCTTTCAGCTAGTATTGCAGATCGGGCGCCGCGATTTTGTTTGCGATATAGTAGACAGTAGCGTTCGGCTGGCGCGGATCGGGTGGGAACAACAAGCGCAGGCTTGGCGCGGGTGGCGGCCTTTGCGTCCCGTTCGGTTTAAGAACGCGCCGCGCTCAGCGGCCTCCGCTCGGATTCGTCAGAAGCGTCCGATCCGGGCCGTTCCGATCACAAACAATGGCTCTCATAAGCCCCGCTCACACTGGTGAGGTTCCCTGCGGCGTCGGCTCGCCACAGCACGCGCGCGATCCTGTCGCATAGCAAACCGTTGAAAACGAACATGCTCGCGTTGGCGTCGCCTCGAGGCCAATCCGGAACAAAGTTCGCCCCGACGAGGTAGCCGATCAGCTTGTCTTGACTGGTTCCGATCGGGAAGCGCTCGCGAAACCGGGCGTCGAGTTCGCGCGAAAATTGGGATTCGTCATTGGGCAGCGTTGCGACGATTTCCGGCATGATCCGAAGGGCCAGCGTCATTCGTCCCGCGGCGAACGATAGCGCCATGAGAAAGAGCGTCGCCGCCGCCCACGCCAGCCGGTGCATCCGTTCCATTCCTACTCAGAAGAATGAGAGCGAATGACACGACGGGCGCCAAGCCACAAGCAGGGCCTTGGGCGGCATCGCTCCGTGCGGGCGCACATGCGAAGCAATCGATTGAGATTTGCGAGTAGCCTGTGTAAGTCACGGGGACGCGATTGCCAAATGGCGCGGCGTAGGGGATTCGCCATTTCAGGCTTCCGTGATCGAGGACTGCCGCAGGGGGAAAAACATGAGGGACGAGGCGGGCGCTGCGATTGTCATGACTGCGGTCTTAGCTCTGGCCATGAGCGCTCTAAGCTCAACCGCGGGAGCGGAAGAAGCCAGCACGAAGATACAGTCTCAGAATGAGGCGTCGAAGTTCTCCTATGTCCGACTCTATTGCAGTCCGGACCACGAGACGCACTTTGCAACCCTGACCGCGGAACTCGCCGAGCAGAACTTTGCGCCTCCTGCAGCGCCAATCTACATCGGCGCCGCCCAGCCATCTTCGCGCGTGTTTTTCGCAGGGTTTGGGCCGCACTGGGGCGCCGCCGACCTCGTGAACCACCTCTACCATCCGACCCCTGCAATCCAGTTCCTCACCGTGGCTAAGGGCCAATTCTCCATCACAGCGACGGATGGGGAGACGAGGCAATTGCACCCTGGCGATGTGGTCCATCTGGAGGACGTCGCCCCTTGCAAAGGGCACATCACGGTCGTCGGCGACACTGTCGGATTTATGGTGTTCACGCGCTGAGCCTCGGCCGGAATGGCGTCGTGGGCGTTTTGCGAAACGCGGGGCCCACCTGGGCGACGAGGGCGACGCGGCGGAGACTGAGAGCGCGATGGAAGGCGACCCGGGGAAGGACGAAATGCGGGCCGGTCTGCCCATTTTGGCTTTCGCTGACGCTCGCGCATTCGACGCCTGGCTCGAGACTCAAGGCTCGAGCGCGCCAGGGCTCTGGCTGAGGGTCGCGAAGAAGGGCGCGCCAGAGCGGACGCTCGCCAAGGCGGAGGCGATCGACGCGGCTCTCTGCCATGGCTGGATCGATGGCCAACTGAACACCTACGATGACCATTACTGGTTCATCCGCTTCACCCCGCGCAAGCCGCGAAGCAGATGGTCAGAGCTCAACCGTTCGCGCGCAACCGCGCTGCTCGCCGAAGGTCGGATGCGTCCCGCCGGCGTTGCTCAGGTCGAGATGGCCAAATCGGACGGCCGCTGGGACGTGGCCTATGCTCCAGCCAGCACCGCCGAAGCGCCGCCCGACCTTGCCGCTGCGCTCGCCGCCAGCCCCAAAGCGGCCGCCTTCTTCGCCAGCCTCAAGGGCGCCAACCGCTACGCCGTCCTCTATCGGATCGGCGCGGTGAAGACGCCGGAGGCGCGCGCCCGCAAGATTGCCCGCTTCGTCGCCATGCTCGAGCGCGGCGAGACCGTCCACGGCTGATCTGCGGGCATCCCCTTGCGAAAAGCAGAAACTCTGCCATGCGAGCATTTTGTGCTGGCCAGTTCATCTGGCGCTTGGCGGCGGCGAGCGGGGGACGAAAGGCATAGGAATGGGATGTGTGATGTTTGAGCCACAGTGTGACACTACCAGGGATTTCCTGATTTGAATTGCCCGTAACCCCTTGAAAAGTCTACTTTCCGAACTCGAATATACGATAGTAAACCGCCAGTACTTTTACTAAACCGTTTATGCACATTTAATCGTTTGCTGGCGTTTATTCGGCCGTTCATGCGACGCCGAACTTGGCGGCGCGCTTCAGGGCTTCGTCGTCGGATGCAAGGGCACGGTGGCGACGAATGAGGACCCCTGGTTGACCCGGCTGGTGATGGTCAGCCTGCCCCGGTGGCGCGTGAGGATGTGCTTGACGATGGCGAGGCCGAGGCCGGTCCCGTTCTTGGCGCGGCTCTGGGTCGGGTCGACCCGGTAGAACCGCTCGGTCAGCCGCGGCAGGTGCTCGGGCGCGATGCCATGCCCGTAGTCGCGCACGGTCAAGGCGCCCTCCTTCTCCGTCGTCGAGACGGCGACGTCCACCACGCAAGCAGCCTCCGTATCCATTCGGACGCCATATTTGATCGCGTTCTCGATCAGGTTCTCGGCCACCCGCAAGAGTTCGTCGCGGTCGCCTGCCACCAGCACCGGCTGTTCGGCGGTGAGACGGATCTCGAGGCCGAGGTCCCTGGCCATCGGCGTCAGCGCATCGACGACGCTCCGAGTCGTCTGCGCAAGGTCCACGACGTTCTCGGGCCTCAGGTGCTGCTTCTGCTCGATGCGCGACAGCGACAAAAGGTCCTCGATCAGCCGCGCCATGCGACGGCCTTGTTCGCGCATGATAGCCAGGAACCGGTCGCGCGCCTTGGCGTCATCGTGCGCCGATCCCTGCAAGGTCTCGATGAAGCCGACCAGCGACGCGAGCGGCGTGCGCAGCTCGTGGCTGGCGTTGGCGATGAAGTCGACGCGCAGCCGCTCGACCCGCCGCGCTTCGGTCTGATCGCGCAGGGTGATGAGCGTCGCCACGACTGTCCCGTCGGCCGTCGCGAGCGGGGCGACAGTGACGTCGAACAGCCGTTCGACCGGCACGCGCTCGCTCCACTGCACCGTCTCCGCTTCGCCGCTCGCCATGACCCGGCGGCGCGCGTCGATGACGTCCGGGGCGCGCAGGCCGAGCACGAAGGAATCGCCAATTCGAAGCCCGGGCAACAGGTTGAGCGCCGGCTGGTTGGCCGCCGCGGCGCGCTCGTCCGAACTCACGATCACCGCAGGCTCCGGCATGGCGCCGATCAGCTGCGCCGCGAATGGCGAGCCCGCGAGGTCGGCGAGTTTTTGCGCGTCGTGCAGGCTCATCCGCTCAAGCCGCTAATCGTCGAGCCGGGCGGACGTCGCTTCGCGCAGCGAACGCCAGCGGCGGACCGCCTCGACCCCGCCCAGCATCGCCATCGCCGCAATGAAAGGGACGACGTAATAGATTCCGCGGAAGATGAGGAGCGAGGCCAGCACCGCGTCCTGGGAGCCGCCGACGCCCTGGAGGATCGTCGCCTCGAACACCCCGAGGCCGCCGGGCGCGTGACTGGCGATGCCGAACATCGAAGCGAACGAGTAAAGCGTCGCGAAAGTGGGGAAGCCCAAGCTTTTGTCGCGCGGCAGAAGGACATAAAGGGCCGCCGCCGCCGAGCAGATGTCGATCACGCCAAGCGCCATTTGCCCGAGCGTCAGCCACGGGCCCGGGAGCCTCACGCCGAGAACCGTCGCCTCCCGCCAGCGCATGCGGCTGATCCATGCGAGATAGGCGATCACCGCGCCGATCACAGCCAAGCCGATCAGACGATTGGCCAGCGGATGGAAATGATCGATGTCAGCGATCGGATCGGAGGCCGACAGGAACCCGGCGCCGACCACGAGCCCCATGCCAAGCCAGAATGTGATCCCGGCCACGGCCGTGAGGCCAGCGACCTTCCCTGCGGAAAGGCCCGCCGGTCCATAAACCCAATACCGGACCGCGGCGCCCGTCACCAATGGAAAGCCGAGGGTGAACGAAAACGCATAGCTGGTGAAAGACGCCACCGCCGTCAGCCGGTAGGGAACTTTGATGCCAAGGTGCCGAAGCGCCAGCGCGTCATAGCCGGTAAGCGCGAGGTAGCTGAGCGCGGTGAAGGCGAAGGAGAGCATGAACTGGTCGCCGCCCGTTCCGGCGATCGCCGCCCTGAACTTGCCCGGATCAATGTGGGCGAGCGTGCGCACAAAAATCGTGAGCGCGCCGGCAATGATGAGGACGCTCGCCGCAAGCCCCAGCCGTCGAAGCGCGGAGCGGTGACGCTGAATGGCGTCGATCAGACGATCGACGAATGTCGGCGGCTTGGAGGGCGCCGCTTCGATCGGCGCCCAGTGTTCATCCGGACGTCGTCGTTTCTGGGCCTGCGCCATGCCGTCTTCCCACTAACGCCGCCGCCTATAGGGCCATGCCGCTTGAGGCGCAAGCGGCGCGCGCGGCGAACAGCGTCAACCGACCGCGACGCGTTGCTTGGTTTTCCAGGAACGATAGGCAGCGTCTGCGAGCAAGAGCGCCTTGAGGCCGTCCTCGCCGTCGGGATGAGGCTTGTTTGCGGATGTGACAGTCCTGATGAACGCATCGAGCTCATTGCGATAGGCCGCTTCATAGCGCTCGAGGAAGAAGTTGAGCGCCTTGTCGCTGGTGAAGCCGTGCGCGCCGGCGAACTCGATCGTCGTCTCGCGCACGTTTGCCGCGTGAACCATGCCTTTCACCCCATGCGCCTCGACCCGCTGATCATAGCCATAAGCGGCGCGCCGCGAATTGGAGATCTGCGCCACTTTGCCGGACGCCGTCTCCATGATCACAACCGCAGTGTCGATGTCGCCAGCGTCGCCAATCGCCTTGTCGACCAGCGCCGACCCCATGGCGCTCACCGCCACCAGCTCCTCGCCGAGAATGAACCGCGCCAGGTCGAAGTCGTGGATCATCATGTCGCGAAAGAGGCCGCCGGACCGGGTGATATAGGAGATCGGCGGCGGCCCGGGGTCGCGCGAGGTGATCGAGACAATCTCGAGCGCGCCGATCGCCCCCTCGGCGACCCGCTTGCGCAACGCGGAGAAACTGGGATCGAAGCGGCGATTGAAGCCGACCATGAGCGTCGCGCCCGTTTGCTTGACGACTTCAAGACAGGCGCGAACACGCTCGACATCGAGGTCGATCGGCTTCTCGCAAAAAATGGCCTTCTTGGCGCGCGCCGCGCGCTCGATGAGATCGGCGTGGGTGTCGGTGGGGGAGCAGATGGCGACAGCGTCGACGTCTTTGGAGGCGAGGATCGCATCGACTTCGGCGACTTTGCCGCCCGTCGCCTTCGCCAACGCCGCGCCTGCGGCCGGGTCCGCGTCGGCGACGAAGGCCACCTCGCTGTCGGGACGCGCCGCGACATTGGCGCCATGGATTTTGCCGATCCGACCCGCGCCGATAATCCCAAATCGCATGGTTCCCTCCTCTGCCGGCGCTGATCCGCTCCAACGCGCGCCCGTCAAAAAGGAATATACATTCCATATTGACTTGAGAATAGAATTTTTGTTTCATTTGCCGTGCCCCCGAACCGGCGCGCTCGCCTTCGCTGCCGAAAGCCCATCTCAGGGAGAAGACGCCCATGGCCAACCCCTCCGCGCCCGAGGCCGGCGCGTCCCAGCGCTCACTCTATCGAGGGCCCGCGAATCTCACCGGCAAGATCGCGATTGTCACCGGCGGCACGCAAGGTTTGGGCGAGGCCATCGCGCGCCTGTTTGCCGAACGCGGCGCGGCTGGGATCGTGATCTGCGGCCGCAACGCCAAGGGAGGCGAGCGGGTCGCGAGCGACCTCTCGTCGGCAGGCTGTCCGACCGTGTTCGTCCAGGCGGACCTCGCGAAGGTCGCCGATTGCCGAAAAGTGGTCGCCAAGGCGGACGAACGCTTCGGCCACGTCGATGCGCTGGTCAACGCCGCCGCGCTGACCGATCGGGGCAATATTTTCGACACCACCGAGGAGCGCTACAACGAGATCTTCGACGTGAACGTGCGCGCGCCGTTCTTCCTCATCCAAGAGACCGTGCGCATCATGCGGCGGGAGAAGATTGCGGGCTCGATCGTCAACATCCAGTCGATGTCGGCTCACGGCGGCCAGCCTTTCATCACCGCCTATTGCGCGTCGAAGGGGGCGCTCGCCACGCTCACCCGCAACGTCGCCCATTCGCTGCTCAAGTTCCGCATCCGCGTCAACGGGCTCAATATCGGCTGGATGTCGACCATAGGCGAGGACAACATCCAGAAGAAATACCACGGGGCGAAAGACGGCTGGCTCGACGAGGCCGTCAAGAGCCGGCCATTTGGGCGCCTCCTTGACCCCAAGGAAGTGGCGCGCGCCTGCGCCTATCTCTGCTCGGACGAGTCGGGTCTCATGACCGGCTCCAATATTGACTTCGATCAGAATGTCGTCGGAACTGGCGACCCGCCGCTCGAAGTCTTGAGATCGAACCCATGGCGCTTGAACCCCGCCTGGACGTCATCACCATCGGCCGCTCGTCGGTCGACCTCTATGGCGCGCAGGTGGGCGGCCGTCTGGAGGATATGGCGTCGTTCTCCAAGGCAGTCGGCGGCTGCCCGACCAATATCGCGATCGGCGCTGCGCGTCTCGGCCTCAAAAGCGGCCTCATCACTCGCGTTGGGGACGAGCACATGGGGCGTTTCATCCGCGAGCAATGCGCGCGCGAGGGCGTCGATGTCACGGGCGTTAAGACCGATCCGGTCCGTCTCACGGCGCTCGTGCTGCTCGGCATCCGCGACGAAAAGACCTTCCCGCTTCTTTTCTATCGCGAAAATTGCGCCGACGGCGCGCTGGACGAGAGCGACATCGATCCTCCCTATATCGAAAGCGCCAAAGCGGTTCTGGTTAGCGGCACCCATTTCGCCCGCGCCACCACAGCCGCCGCGCAGCGGAAGGCGATGGGAATTGCGCGCGCCGCCGGGCGCAAGGTCGTGTTCGACATCGACTACCGGCCGAACCTGTGGGGGCTCGCCGGCCATGGCGCGGGCGAGGAGCGCTACATCAAGTCGGGCGAGGTCACGAAGAGTCTCAGAGACATCCTAGCCGCAATGCGATCTCATCGTCGGCACCGAAGAGGAGATGATGATCGCAGGCGGAGCGGACGACCCGCTCGCCGCGTTGAAAGCGGTGCGCGCGGAAAGCCAGGCGACGCTCGTGCTCAAGCGCGGTCCGATGGGCTGCGTCGTCTTCCCTGACGCCATTCCCGATTCGCTCAATGAAGGCGTCAAGGGGCCGGGCTTTCCGGTCGAGGTCTATAACGTGTTGGGCGCGGGCGACGCCTTCATGTCCGGCTTTCTGCGGGGCTGGCTGCGCGACGAGCCTCTCGAGACTTGTTGCGCCTACGCCAACGCCAACGGGGCTTTCGCCGTCTCGCGTCTCCTGTGCTCGGCGGAATATCCAACGTGGGCTGAGCTTAGCCGCTTCCTCAAGCACGGCTCGCCTCATCGGGCGCTACGCCGCGACGAGGCGCTCAATCACATCCACTGGGCCACGACGCGCCGAAGCGAGCCGTCCACGATCATGGCGTTCGCGATCGACCACCGCGCGCAGTTCGAGAAGATCGCCGACGCTGCCAGTGCGCCTCGCGAGCGCATCAGCGACTTCAAGCTCCTCGCAGTCGAAGCCGCCGCCAAGGTCGCCGCGGGACGCCCCGGCTACGGCATGCTGCTCGACGGCAAATATGGGCGCGAGGCGCTGTTTCGCGCTGTCGATCACGGCTTCTGGATCGGCCGGCCGGTCGAGGAGCCCGGCTCGCGTCCGCTCGAGTTCGAGTCCGGCGGCTCGCTCGGCGCCAAGCTCGTGGAATGGCCGGTCGCGCACACGATCAAGTGCCTGTGCTTCTATCATCCCGACGATCCGCCCGAGATGACGGTGCGGCAGGAGCGCGAGCTCCTACGCCTGCACGACGCGGCGCGCAGGCTCGAGCGCGAATTGTTGATCGAAATCATTGCGAGCAAGCACGGGCCGCTCGACGACCGAACGGTCGCGCGGGTGATCGAGCGGCTGTACGAGATTGGCGTTCAGCCCGACTGGTGGAAGCTCGAAGGCCAGCCCAATAAAGCGGCGTGGGAGAACGTCGCCCGAGCGATTGAACTTGGAGATCCTCTTTGCCGCGGCGTGTTGCTGCTTGGGCTCGAGGCGCCGGAGAAGGATCTGGCGCAGGCCTTCGCGCTGGCGCGCGATTGCAGCGTGGTCAAAGGCTTTGCGATCGGCCGCACCATCTTCGCCGAGCCTGCGGTCGAGTGGTTCGCCGGCCGCATCGACGATCGCGAGGCGGTCGCACGCATGGCCGCCGCGTTTGCGCGATTGGGCGATCTCTGGCAAGCGGGTGGTCACGCGATCCGCGAGGCGGAGATTGCCACGCCTCGCGACAACATCGATTGAAGCGAGGGAGCGCCATGGCGACGATCCGTTTGACGGCAGCCCAGGCAATGGTGCGCTTCCTGAGCGCCCAGCGCGTTGAAATCGACGGCCATAAGCAGCGCCTGTTCGAGGGCGTGTTCGCGATCTTCGGCCATGGCAATGTGGCGGGCGTCGGCGAGGCTTTGTTCGCCGTTCGCGACACGCTGCCGACCTATCGCGCCCATAACGAGCAGGCGATGGCGCATGCCGCCATCGCCTTCGCCAAGGCGTCGCGCCGCAAGCGGATGATGGCCTGCACCACCTCGATCGGCCCAGGCGCGACCAACATGGTCACCGCTGCGGCAGTCGCGCATGTCAATCGGCTGCCGGTTCTCCTGATCCCCGGCGACGTGTTCGCCAACCGAAGGCCCGACCCGGTTCTGCAACAGGTCGAGGATTTCGGCGACGGCACGGTGAGCGCCAACGATTGCTTCCGTCCGGTGTCTCGCTATTTCGATCGCGTCACCCGTCCCGAGCAGATCGTGCCGGCATTGACGCGGGCGATCTCGGTCCTCACCGATCCGGCGGAGTGCGGGCCGGTGACGCTCGCCTTCTGTCAGGACGTGCAAACCGAGGCCTATGACTATCCAGTGAGCTTCTTCGACGAGCGCGTGCATCGCCTGCGCCGCGTCGCGCCCGACCCGCACGAGATTGAGGAAGCGGCGGCGATCCTGAAACAGGCGAAGAAGCCTTTCGTGATCTGCGGCGGCGGCGTCCTTTATTCCGACGCCGAGCGTGAGCTGATCGACTTCTGCGCCAGCCATGGAATTCCGGTCGGCGAGACGCAGGCCGGCAAGTCGGCGACGCCAGTCGATCATCCCCTGACGATGGGCGCGGTCGGCGTCACAGGGACGGGCGCAGCCAATGCGCTTGCGGCGCAAGCCGATGTTGTTCTCGGAATCGGCACGCGTTTCGCCGACTTCACCACCGGCTCCTGGGCTTTGTTCAAGAACCCCGGCCGGCGATTGATCAGCGTCAACGTCCAGCCTTTCGATGCGGCCAAGCATCATGCGCTCTCTGTCGTCGGCGACGCGCGCGCGGCGCTGGCCGCGCTCGATTCCAAGCTCGACGCCTGGAAGGCGCCGCGCGCCTGGAGCGATGAGGCCTCGAAGGTCAAGGCCGAGTGGGACAAGACCGCCGCCCGCTACACCGCCCCGACCAACGCGCCGGCGCCGACCGACGCCGAAGTGCTCGGCGCGCTGATGCGCGCGGGCGAAAAGTCGGACGTCGTCGTCTGCGCCTCCGGCGGGCTGCCGGGTGAATTGCACAAGCTGTGGCGAGCGGGCGCTCCGCTCGGCTACCATCTCGAATACGGCTATTCGTGCATGGGCTACGAGATCGCCGGCGGGATCGGCGTCAAGATGGCTCTGCCCGGCCGGGAGGTTTTGGTGGTCCTCGGCGACGGCTCGTATCTCATGATGAATTCCGAGATCGCCACGTCCGTGATGCTGGGAAAGAAGCTCATCATCGTCGTCAACGACAATCGCGGCTTTGGCTGCATCAATCGCTTGCAGCAGGCGACCGGGGGCGCTCCCTTCAACAACCTGTTGCGCGATGCGCGGCATGAGGCGTTGCCGGAGGTCGACTTCGTCGCCCACGCGCGGGCGCTTGGGGCAGAAGCGGTGAAGGTGAAGTCGATCGCGGAGCTTGAAACGGCGTTCAGACATGCGCGCGCAGCGAAATCGACTCGGTGATCGTCATCGAAACCGATCCGATTGCGTCGACGGACGCCGGCGGCTTCTGGTGGGACGTCGCTGTGCCGGCCGTCTCGGAGCGGAAGGAGGTCGACGCGGCGCGCCGCGGCTACGACGAGGCGAAGAAGCTGCAGCGGGTTGGAGATTAGCCGTGATCAAGCCGCGCGCGGTTTGATCGCCTCAAGGTCGGCGCCGATCTTGCGGCGGCGAGCCATCAAATCGTGATCGGCTTGCAGGCCAAGAAAGAAGCCCGGCGTGAGGCCGAAATATCGGGTCAGCCGCAGATCGGTATCCGCGGTGACTGCGCGCTTGCCGAGCACGATCTCGTTGATCCGGCGGGGCGGGACGCGCACGGCGACGGCGAGCGCAGTTTGGCTGAGGCCCAGCGGCCGGGGAAGTCTTCCAACAAAATCTCGCCTGGCGTCGGGCTCGGCAACCACTCGACATCAGGGATAGTCGACGATTTGGACAACGCCCGGACCTCCTTCCCGCCAAACAAAGCAAATTCGCCACTGCTCATTGATGCGTATCGAATATTGCCCCGCCCGCTCGCCCTGTCGAGCCCTTGCCGTAGACGGCAGCGCGGCGCACAAGGAAGCGGGGTTGGCGTCGTCTCCCCTCTCCTTTCGGGAGAGGGGCCGGGGGTGAGGGACAGCGCCGTAAGATGCGTTGGGTAGCGGCGCGCCGCACCCTTCATCCGTCGCCTTCGGCGGCGCCTTCTCCCAATGGGAGAAGGGGGCGGCTAAGCGTTGGAGGTTCGCATCGTGGCGCAATCGAAACTGCTCGTTCATCCAGCGGCTCAAGCCGCCGACGGCGTCGGCCATCGCATCACGCCGTCCAGCGCCGGATGGCGCTATGTCGGCTTTGAGACGCGGATCCTGAAGCCAGGCGTGAAGTCGAAGCTCGATACCGGCGGCGAAGAGGTCTGCATCGTCATTCTCTCAGGGCGAGCGCGCGTCGCCGCGGACGGCTTCGATTCCGGCACGATCGGCGAGCGGGCAAGCGTGTTCGACGGATTGCCCTGGTCGGTCTATCTGCCCCCGCATAGCGCGGCGACCATCGAGGCGGAGTCGGATTGCGAGTTGGCTCTCTGCTCGGCGCCGGCGAGCGGCAAGTTCAAAGCGCGCGTGATCAAACCAACCGACGTCGGCGCGCTCACCCGCGGAACGGGCTCGAACGCGCGCTTTATCCGCAACGTTCTGCCCGAGGACGCCGAGGCCGAGAGCGTGCTCGTGGTCGAGGTCATCACGCCTGGCGGCCACTGGTCCAGCTACCCGCCGCACAAGCACGACCGCGACGCGCTCCCCGACGAATCCTACCTCGAGGAGACCTACTATCACCGCCTGAAGCCCGCCCAGGGCTTCGCTTTCCAGCGCATTTACACCGACGACCGCTCGCTCGACGAGACGCTGACCGTCGGCGACGGCGACGTCGTCCTGGTGCCGCGCGGCTATCATCCGGTTGGCGCGCCGCACGGCTACGACCTCTACTATCTCAACGTCATGGCTGGGCCGAAGCGCGTCTGGCGCTTTCACAACGATCCCGCCCATGAGTGGCTGATGGCGAAGCCTGCCGCTCTGTAGACGCGACCGATGGTCGCGTCAGCCGCGGTCCAAAAGGGCGTCCGCAAGGACGCCCGTCTAACGACGAACTACCGACCGCGGCTACATGGCGCAGCCCTCCGACGGAGCTTACGCCCGTCGCTTGCTGACGGCGGCCTTCGTCCTCTGCTTCAGAGAGCCGCGCTTCTTCGCCGCCGAGGGCGGCTTGCCCATCTTGGACGATTTGGGCTTGACCCTCTCGCCGAACCCAGCCTCGCGCAAAGCTTGCTCGACCCGGGCATTGTAGCCGCGCCCGCTTGCCTTGATGCTTGCGACGACGTCCGACGCCAGCCGGAACCCAATATGGACTTTCGGCGCCTCGGCCTTCGGCCGGCCGAGCTTGCGGCGAAACTCATCCATCGCCTCAATGAACTCGGGCATCGCCTCGCGCATGGGCCGCATGCCCCTGAAATCCTCGCGGGTCAGTTCTCGCACTTCGCCCTCTTCGTCAGTCAAGGCGAGCCTTCTCCTCGGCATAGAATTCTCGCGCCTGTTGGCTTTACGAAAACTGATGATCCGAAAGGCGCCGCCGCGAATGCGGAAGCAGACGACGTGAAGCCGGCCTTGCCATCGGCGCATACGCCAGGTATCGCGTCTCGCCGTAGGATTGGCGTTGATCGATCGTGTGCGCCGCGTCCCAATCCAGATCAGCGGCGAGTTCGAACGGCAATCCGCGCTCCTTGGCGTTCCTCGCGCTTTTCGCCGGATCAAACTCAAATTTCACGCATAATTGTAGCAACAAAAACTATGCTGATCAATCGTCAAGAACAACCTGACTCGACTAGCCCGGAGGCGGAAGCGCGCTTGGCGCGCGAACCCTCACCCCCAACCCCTCTCCCGTAGGAGAGGGGGGCGTCCACCCAAGCAGCCGGCCCGCTTACGCCGCGCTCTTGCCTTTGCGTCCTTCGACCTCGGCGATGAAGGCGGCGACGGATCGTCCGATCGTCTCAGGATGATCCTCCTGAAGAAAATGAATGCCGTCGCCGAGCTTGACGAGACGGCAATCCTTGAGCTTGCGGGCAAATTCCTCCGCAAGCGCGGGCGGGACGAGCGCACCGGGGTCAGCCGAGAACAGAAGTTTCGGATAGGTCGAGACCGCCAGCGCCGCGTGGGCGCGCTCCATCATCGCGGTGACATCCGAGGGCTCTCCGGCGATCGGGATCTCGTTCGGGAAGCGCCAGGTCGGGCGCCGCGACTCGGGCGTCGGGAACGGCGCGCGATAGACCGCCATCTCTTCGTCCGTCAGCTTGCGCCGCATTCCGCCCGGCAGCACCCGTTCGACGAAGAAATTGTCTTCCAGGATTAGTTTCTCGCCTTCGCCGGGCGTTCGAAACTTGCGGAAGATCTCGCGCCCTCGCGAGCCCCTGGTAAACGCCTCCCAGGTCGGAAACGGCCGGACGAACTCCATGAAGGCGAGGCCGCGCACGAAATCCGGGCGACGCTCGGCCAGGCGAAAGGCAAGCGCCGTGCCCCAATCCTGGACGACCAAGTATGCAGAGCTGATCCCCGCTTCAGCGATGAAGGCGTCGAGATAGCGCACATGATCCTCGATGCGATAGGCGATGACGGGCTTGCCCGATTGGCCGAAGCCGATGAGGTCCGGGGCGATGCAATGCGCGACCGGCGCGACAAGCGGGATAATCTTTCGCCAGATGAAGGAAGAGGTCGGATTGCCGTGCAGGAAGAGCGCGACTGGCGCATCGCGCGCGCCCGCCTCCCGGTAGGCCATCTCGGAATCGAGCACGGAAAGTTTCGGCAGACTGATGTCATTCATGGGCGTGGCTCCTTGAACACAGTTGCGAAAACGATGCGCTTGAAGCGCTCGAGCGGCTCGGCGTTGCGCTCGACCTTCATGCGCAGGATGGCGCCCTCCCAGGAGGAAAGCAGAAATTCGGCGAGGTCATCCGGAGCGAAGGTCGCGTCGATCTCGCCCACCCCCTGCCCTTCCGCAATGCAGGCGGCGAACGGGGAAAGCCACTCGGCGAAGAACTCGACGAGCCTTGTCCGCAACATCTCGCTTTGGGGCGCGGCCTCGAGACTCAGATCGCCGACGAGGCAGCCGCGCCTGAACTCGGCGCTCACGAGCCGGTCGGTGATGATGTCGAGGTAGCGCTTCAGCCGTTCGCGGGGCGCCAGCGTGCGGTCTTCGAGCGACTCGGCGATCGCGCGTTTCGTGTGATCGAAATAGAGGTCGAGCACCTCGCGCGCAAACTCCTCCTTCGAGCGGAAATGGTTGGTGAACGAGCCCTGCGGGGCTGACGCTTCGGCGACGATGTCGCGCACCCCTGCCCCGCCATAGCCTTTGCGGAACATGACCTTGAGGCCAGCTTCGAGGATGCGTTCGCGGTTGGAGGGCTTAGGCATCGGAGAATTAATACGTACGTACGTATTGCTCCGTCAAGTGAATTTCGCGACAACATTTCCTTTCTGGCGGGCTGAATTTGATGTATGGTGTTCTGCTGAAGGGAATTGGAAGCGCCGAGCGTCCGAGCGAAAGTCACCGAAGCGAGCAGAGTTGAATTGATCTCCGATTTGCCGAACCGCCCTCATGGCGGCGGGTCGGCTTCCCGCATAACCCCATATCGATACCGTACAGCTCGGGAGAAAATTTTATTTGAATTGGCCCGTAACCCATTGAAAAGTCCCGATTTGGAAAAATAAACGCTAGTAAACGCTAGCAAATTTACTAGCGCTTATTAGCGTTTATGCGCGTTTATTGGCGTTTATTGGCGTTTATTCCCGGTTATTTCCGCCCGGGACGCTGCGGTCGGACGACGACAGCGGCGCCTGATCGCGCTTGCCGGCCGCGCCCTTTGCGCGTCATATCACGCCGGCCAATTCGAGGGAGGAACACGTGGATCTCGGCCAAACCGATAAAGTCCGCCCACTCATCGCCGCCGTCCGGGCGATGGTGCGCGACGAGATCATGCCCCGCGAGGAGGAATACGAGGCGGAGGTCGGGCGCGAAGGCGACCGCTTCAAGCCGACCAAGCGGATGATCGAGATCCGCGAGTCCCTCAAAGCGAAGGCGCGGGCCAAGGGCCTGTGGAACTTTTGGCTCACCGGCTCCGACAAGGGCTATGGCCTCACGACCGTCGAATACGCCTATCTGGCGGAGGAGATGGGCTGGTCGCCCCTCGCCTCCGAAGTGTTCAATTGCTCCGCCCCCGACACCGGCAACATGGAGGTGATCGAACGCTTCGGCTCCCCCGAACAGAAGGCGCGCTGGCTACCGGACCTGCTCGAAGGGCGCGCGCGTTCCGCGTATCTCATGACCGAGCCCGGCGTCGCCTCGTCGGATGCGACCAACATCGCCATGGACGCGCGCCTCGAGGGCGACGAATGGGTGCTGAACGGCGAGAAATGGTGGTCGTCTGGCGCGGGCGACCCGCGGTGCTCCCTCTATATCACCATGACGCTGACCGACCCCGACGCGGCGCCGCATTCGCGTCATTCGATGCTGTTCGTGCCCGCTGCGACGAAGGGCATCGAAATATTGAGAGCGATGAAAGTCTATGGCGAGGACGACGCGCCGCATGGGCATATGCACATCCGCTTTCGCGACGTAAGGGTCCCCAAGGACGCCATGATACTCGGCCGCGGGCGCGGCTTTGAGATCGCCCAGGGACGGCTCGGGCCGGGGCGCATCCATCATTGCATGCGCGCGATCGGCCAGGCCGAGCGGGCGCTCGAGGCGATGTGCCGGCGCTCCGCCACGCGCACCGCCTTCGGCCAAAAGCTGGCGCGGCTCGGCGCCAATCCCGACATCATCGCCGAAGCGCGCATGAGCATCGAAATGGCCCGTTTGCTGTGCCTGAAAGCCGCCTGGGCGATGGACACGCAAGGGGTGCGCGCCGCAGCGCCGCTAATCTCGCAGATCAAGGTCATTGCGCCGCGGATCGCGCTCGAAGTGATCGATCAGGCGGTGCAGATGCACGGCGGGGCCGGCGTCAGCCAGGATTTCCCGCTCGCCCGCATGTGGACGCACGTGCGCACGTTGCGCCTCGCCGACGGGCCGGACGCTGTGCACCGGCGGGTGATCGCGAAGGCCGAGATGAAGCGATACTCGAACGAGGCGAGCGCGCAGTGAGCGGCGCTTTCCCCGAGGATACGAGCGCGCTCGACGCATGGGCCGAGGCCCATGTCGAGGGCTGGCGCAGCCCGAGCGCGGCCAAGAAGTTCCCGACTGGACAGTCGAACCCGACCTATCTGATCGAGGCCGCGAGCGGCCGGTACGTGCTGCGCCGCAAGCCGCCAGGCAAGCTCCTCAAAAGCGCACACTTGATCGAGCGCGAGTTCCGGGTGTTGAAGGCGCTGGACAAAGTGCAATACCCCGCGCCGCGACCGCTTGCGTTCTGCGAAGACGAGAGCGTGCTCGGCACGGTTTTCTATCTCATGACCTTCGTTGAGGGCCGCGTGCTCTGGAACCCGGCGCTCCCGGAGCTAGAGCGCGAGCAGCGGGGGGCGATCTACGACGCCATGAACGAGGGCCTCGCCCGGCTGCACTCGATCGATGTCGCAGCGGCGGGCCTGGCGGATTATGGCAAGCCGGGCAGCTATTTCGCCCGTCAATACCAGCGCTGGACCGACCAGTACCGCGCCAGCGAAACGTCGCGGATCGAGGACATGGAGCGCCTTATCGCCTGGCTCGCCGACAATGCGCCGACGGACGATGGCCGCGTCGCGCTCGTGCACGGCGACTGGCGCATCGACAACATGATCTTCGACTTGAAGTCGCCGCGCCTGCTCGCGGTGCTCGACTGGGAGCTGTCGACGCTGGGCCATCCGTTCGCCGACCTCGCCTACCAGTGCATGCAGTGGCGGCTGCCGGAAGGCAGAAATCGCGGGTTGGGCGGCGTTGACCGTGCGGCGAACGGCATCCCGACTGAGGCCGAATATGTCGAGGCCTACTGCAAGCGAATGGGGCTTAAAGCCATTTCAGACTGGACGTTCCTCGTCGCCTTCAGCTTCTTCCGCAGCATCGCGATCCACCAGGGCGTGTATAAGCGGGCGCTGGACGGCAACGCCTCGAATCCTGACCTTGCCCGGCAAGTCGGCGAGTTCGTTCCGCTGTTGGCGCATATCGCCTGGGAGGGAGTTGAAGCCGCCGCTTAGCTCGCTCGCTTCCATCCTCGCCGGTTGGCGCGAGCGCCGCCTTGCCGTCGATGGCCGCTCATGCTAAGCGGCCCGCCGACCCTACGGCGCGTGTTTTAAGGCGTCGCCGCCGGCCCCGGAGAGGTGGCAGAGTGGTCGATCGCACCGCACTCGAAATGCGGAGTACGCGCAAGTGTACCGGGGGTTCGAATCCCTCCCTCTCCGCCAATAGGCTGATGTCCAGCGCGGACACATAGCTAACAGAGCGTAGCTAAGACATGGGTGACGACCTCGGGCCGAACGGGTTGTCGAGATTGTAACTGGCGACGGTCACGAAGAAGCAAGCCGCATCACGCCCGGCAGACAAGGCGTCGCCGGGTGCGTACGCCGCGCCGTGCGCTGTGGGAATAGAATCGAACGTCATGCGGAATTTTGAGCTTCCCGGTCGATCGCTGACAGTCGCCAGAAAGGGCATGGCGGCGACCTCCCACGTCGCGGCGACTCTGGCGGCCATCGACACACTGCGCGACGGCGGCAATGCGATCGACGCCGCCGTCACGGCGTGCGCGGTCCAGTGCGTCGTCGAAGCCGGTTTGACCAGCGTTGGCGGCGACTGCTTCGTGCAATTGTCGCGCGCCGGCTCCGCCAACGTCATCACCTACAACGGCTCGGGACGCGCGCCAATGGGGGCGACGCCGGAATGGTACGCACGCCAGGCGTGACGACGATCGAGCGCCATACGCCGCACGCCGTCACCGTTCCCGGGCGGTGGAGGCATGGCTTCGTCGCGCTGTCAGCGCCGCCAGCCGCCGTCGACTGCAATGTTCTGTCGCATGATCATGTAAGACGCCGGCGAGACCGGGAAAGGATCCAGGTCCGCGTCCATTTGAGTTCAGAACCGGAGAGATCGTGCTCCATCGCTTCTCGCGCTTCCAACCCGTTCATAACGCCGATCTTTGGGGCCCACTTGGGTCGGGAACAATGGCACAATGAGCGAGCTAAGAATTTTCGCTTTGGGCAACGAGGCTATGGATTAAAGCTTCTCTGGCAGTCCTGCTGCGACTTCGATGACCGGTGACGCCACGACCGCCTTCGAATGAGTGCGGCGTTCGGCGGAACGGGCGACAAGGACATATCCGATCAACGCGAGCAGCGAACACGCGGCGATCACCGCCGCCATTGAAAGCGCCGACCGCCCATCAAACAGCACAGCGACCAAGCCGCTCGCCGCCGCGCCAGCCGTCATTTGAACGCTCCCGGCCGCGGCGCTTACGGCGCCGGCGATATCCGGCAGGGGCGCCATCGTCGCATTCATGACGTTGGGCAGGGTCATCCCGAAGGCCAGCGCCACCGCCATCAACAGCGTGGCGACGACGGCCGGTTGCGCTGAGCCGGCCAAGGTTATGGCGAGCAGCGCGGCGCCGGCGGCGGTCGAGAGCTTAAGACCGATCGCCAGTACGGAGGCGGCCGATGCGCCGAGGCGGCCAAGCCGGCCATCGAGCAGCGCGCCGCCCATCACCGCCGCCGAACAGGCGCTGAAGATCAGGCCATACTGGTCCGGCCGCAACCCCACGACGCCAATGAAGAACAGCGAGGATCCTGTGACGTAGGCAAACACTGTCGCGCCGCCTGCAGCGCCAACCAGGATGTAGGCGAGCGAAACGGGATGCGTGAGGACACGAACATAGCTTCGGATCACAATCTCTGGCGCGAGCCGTCTACCAGGATCGAGCCTGGCGCTCTCGGCGAATCCAAACATCACAGCCAGCAAGAGAAGGGCGCCGATCCCAGCCTGGATCGCATAGATCGAGCGCCAGCCGCCGATCGTCAGCAGCGCGGCGCCGGCGGTCGGCGCGATCACCGTCACGACATTGATGGCGACCACCACGTTGGCGATCTTGCCGCGCGCGGTCGCTTCGTTGAACAAGTCGCGAATGATGGCGAAGGTCATCGCGGTGCTGGCGGCGCCGAGCCCCTGAACGAAGCGGGAAATCAATAGCGCAGGCAACGACTGAGCGACCGCGCAGGCGAGGCTCGCGAGCACAAACAGCGCGACACCGAACGCGACGACCGGCTTGCGGCCAAATCGGTCGGAGACGGGCCCATAGATGAGCGGGGCCACAGCGAGGCTGAGCATGAAGGCGCTCGTCGTCAGGCCGACTTCCGAGGGGCTCACGCCAAGAGTTCGCGCCAGTGGCCGCCAGCGCTGGCAAATTGATGTCGATGCCGGAATAAGGCACCGCGGCCAGAAAGCCGAGCATGAGCATGAAGGCAAAGGAGGATGGTCGAATTTGCATGGCGCCAAATCTTCGAAGTCTCGGATCTTGCTGAAGAAGGGGAGATCGACTTCCCCTCCTTCGCTACGGGCTTATGTTCGAATCACCGCTAGCGAACGGCGCGCTGGGCGCCGCTGGTCCCCATCGTCTCCGCCAACAACTCGAGCTTTCGATTGACGACGACCTGTTTGATGATCGACAGAACCTCGGATCGCGTGTCGATGCGGGCAAATTCATCAGCCATTTGCGACGCGCGCATGCGGTAGGCGGGGCGATCGAGCACGGTGCGGACGGCGGCGCGCAGCGCTTCCTGCGTCGGCTCGTTGGTTGCAAGATTGACGCCCACGCCGGACCAGGCCACGCGCGCGTTGACGTCGGCCTTGTCCTCAGTCATCCCCGCAGTGACCAGCGGAACCCCGAAGCTCATGGCCTGGTTGACGCTGCCATAGCCGCCATTGGTGACGAGCGCGTTCACGCGGGGCAGCAACCATTCGAACGGCAGAAAGCTGGCGACCCGCGCATTGGATGGGATGGCGCCGGGAATCGCTTCGACCGGGCGCCCGCCCGTCGTCGCAATGACCAGCACATCGGGCTCGTTGGCAAGGGCAGCGAGCGTCGGGGCGATCAATAACCCGAAATTGTGATTGGCCACCGTCCCCTGCGTCACCAACACGACCTTGCGTGAGCCGTCGAGCTCGTGCGCCCAGGGCGGCAGCGGAGCCTGGCCGGGGATGATCGGAGGCGTGCCGACGAAATGCACTGTGGACGGGATCTGGCGCGGATATTCGAAGCGCGGCGCCGACAACTGCATATAGGCGTCGGCGAGTTCGACAGCTGAATGGAAAATCGGCCTTGTAAGCGGGCCAACGCCCAACATCTCCAACATCTCATTCAGGCGAACGAGCGCGGGCTGATCCACGGCTTCATCAAAACCCCGCGCCATGTCCGCATATTGACGACGCTGCTCCTCTGTCGTCGCAGGCGGCAAGCCGAGGAAGTTCGGCGCGCCGTCTTCCCGCTCCAAATGCAGAAACGAGGTGCCGCAGAGAACGATGGGAGGTCGGTTTGACCGCGATCCGAGCAACATCGGCAGCGCGCCAAAGAACATGTCGTCGCCAACGATAACGTCAGCCTGACATTCCTGCGCGGCCTGCAGCAGACTTTGGTGTTGCGCCGGCAGTGCTTCGAGGAAGAAGCGCACGATCGCAACTCGGAACCACTCGAGCCCCGGCGGAATGTCCTTGAGTTCGGGAGCCACCGAGAGAATGTTTCGACCGTCGAAATCTGCGCGGCCTTGAAGCGAAGCAAATTTCGCTCCATTGCTTTCAATGCGGTCACGGAACGCGCTGCCGGTAAGGAACGTGATCTCGTGCCCTTCGGCGCGCAGCATATGCACGATCGCAAGCAATGGATTGAGATGGCCCGTCGCGGGTGTTGAAGCGAAAAGAATTTTCATCATTTGGTCCTCTGTTGCCGGGCGAGGCGCGGATCCCGTGGGTCTTTCACGGACGCGAAGCCTTCGGCGCAATCTCCGGCCGGCATGGAGCCAACCAGACGGTCCGCACATTGAGGGAGCCCGGCTACGGGAGAGTTTCAGAGATCGGATATTGCGTTACGTCTGTAACGCAGCGCCGGATGGCGAGACGCTGAGCGAGAGCTTCCGCGCACTTGGCCGCCGCTCGCGGCGTCAGCAATCCTCTAGTTTTTTCGGCCTAGCTGGCGACGCCGTCCGCCGCGCCCGATATCTTCGCCGAGGCGAGGCAACGAGCCAGCACGGACGCGAGTTCGGCGCCAACCAGAGGCCGGCGGACGAGATCCGCAACGCCTGCACGAGCGAGGGCGTCGACACCGATGTCGAGCGCAGATCTGCCGAGAAGAATTGGCTGCACCGGACTGATAGCGTGAAGCGTGTGCGCGAGATCGAGCGCGTCCCCAACCGACGCCACGCAAATCAAAACGGCGTCAAAACGAGCCGGATCGCCGCGGATCGCCGCGACGGCGTCGGCGGCACGATCGAAGCCGATCGGCTCGTATCCGAGCGCCGCCAGGATCTCCTCGTCGCCGAGAAGACTCTCGCGGTCATCGTGAACGACGGCCACGGTTTCGCCCTGGCCAAGGGGGGGCGGAGCGGCGGGCTTCCCTCTCGCCATCGTTGATGCGCCAGTCCTGGCGGCAAGCAGCCAGACCTCGAAGCGGCTCCCCTTGCCTGGCGCGCTTGCAACATCGACGGCGCCATCGTGATCGCGAACGATCTTGCGGACCGTCGCGAGCCCGAGCCCCGTTCCTGCCGGGCGCGTGGTGAAAAACGGCTCGAACAGGCGCTTCGCTACGTCCTCGCCAAAACCAGGGCCAGCATCGCTGACGGCGATGCGAGCATAGGCGCCCGGCTCCAGTTCTCCGCTGCTGAAGACGCGGGCGGCTCTAAGATCTTGCGCATCCGCCGAGACATCGATGCGCCCCGCTTCCCCCATCGCCTGCGCCGCATTCCTGCACAGGTTGACTATGACCTGCTGCAACTGTGCTCGCTCGCCGAATACCGCAAGGTCTTTGGGCGCGTTCGCTACGACCAACTCAACGGCGACTGGCAGCGAGGCACGTAGGAGCGAGGCCGTCTCGTTGAGCAATTCAATGATCGAAACGAGAGACGAACGCGGCTGAGGTCTCCGTCCGAAAGTGAGGATGCTGTCGACAAGGTCTCGCCCGCGCTCCGCGGCCCTCTCGATCTCAGCAATGCGTCGCGCCGCCTTGCCGCCCGGCTCTACGTCAGAACTGGCCATTTCGGAGTAGCCAAGGATCGCGGAGATGATGTTGTTGAAATTGTGGGCGACGCCGCTCGCAAGCTGGCCGACCATCTGCATGCGCAAAGCTCGCTCGAGCCGCTCGTTCAATTTGGCTTTCTCGCGCTCGCGAATTTCGCGCTCGAGAGCGTCGGCGATGACGTCTCCGGCAAGACGCATCGTTGCGAGCGGGAGATACAATCCGCGACCGGGGCGAAGCTTATCGAACCCCAGGACGCCTCGATAGGCTGGTCGCTGCAACACGACGCAGGCCCACGCAAAAACCCCGACGGCAACGAGGGTCTTCTTGGCCTCGCCGGGCGGGAGCAGCGCGACGTCCGGCGCGGTGACTATGTTGAGGCCGATCTGTTTGAACTCGCTCGGCAGCGAAAAAGCCGCCTCCGGCCACTCGGGCGGATAGAGCGCGTTGCCCTCGGACCAAGAGTAAATTTGCGCAGGGGTTTCGCCGAGCGCGACATAGGCGCGATCAGCCCCGACCATTCTTCCAAATTCCGCCAAGGCCTGCTCGAGTTCTCGTTTTCGTCTCGTCCGGAGGGCAGCTGATCAAGCGCGCGGACTGCTCTGCGATCAGATGCTCGAACGCCGCCTGCTTTCGCAGCGCCACCACGCGGCCTCTGAGCCGTCTCCCGAGATCGATGAGCGCAAGCGCAAGGAGAACGGACGTCGCATAGAGAAGCAGGCGAAACCTCTCCGCCGAGGACTCCGAGGCCGCGTGTGCGTGCGCGAACCGCGCGCGCGTTGCTTCCAACGGTTCTCCGGTCTGAATCGCGAGCAAGCCCCTGAGCGTGTCGTCGACCGAGGGAAGAACAATTTTCAGGAGGCGAGCGTGGGAAGCGAGAGCCTGAGCGGTTCCTTGGTCCGCCCCGACCGGCGGCTGCACTGCAAGGTCAAGAAGACCCTCTTCGACGGCCTGTTGGGAGCGCGCCGAAGGATCGAGAGCGAGTTGGAGAACGGCCGTGGCCAGCGCGCGGAGGTGTGAATCCCGATCATGCCAGCCAGGACTTGCGCTCAGCAGAGTTACGTAGGAGAGCGAATTGCGCAGAAGCGCATTGTCGCTCTTGAAACGCTCGGTCAAATTCTCTTCAATTTTGACGGCGGCGGCTAGGCGATCGATCGGCCCCGCGTCCAGCCCTTCCGACGCAGCCTGCTCGCGAAGTTGCGCGACCGCGGCGTTTATCTGCTCCGACGAGCGCACGAGCGGATCATAGTCCGTGAGCAACCCCGCCCGAGCCCGCAGTACGTCGCGATGAAGCGACGCCTCGGCGAGCGAGAAATCGTCCAAGACCCGCAGCGTCGTCGAATAGGCGGCTGAGTTGGTCACTATGCCGCGCACCAACAGCCAGGTGAGGAGCGCGAGCAGCAGACACACCACGCCGACGGCGGCGGCGATCTCACTTGGGCGCATCGTTTTGCCGCAATCCCGCCGGGGTGACAGGCTTGCCGAGATAGGTCCCGGTCAGCGTGTTGAGGAAGGCGACGATCGCCTCCGTCTGGTCGTCGGTCAATGTGCGGTCAAGCTGCGCATAACCCATCGCCTTGACCGCCTTCGACAAGGTGGCCGCGCTTCCGTCGTGAAAATAGGGCGGCGTGACCGCCACATTCCGCAAGCTCGGGACACGAACGATCTCAGGCTTGGGAGAGGCAAGCGGATGAAATATTCCATGACGCTGATACATGTTGCCGCCGACATTCACGCCCTGATGGCAAGAGATGCAGCCAAACGACTTGAACATCTGATACCCGGCGAACTCCTTTGCGGTGATGGCGTTGACGTCGCCCTTGAGCCACCGATCAAATCGGCCTCCGGGCGTGAGGAGGGTCCGCTCGTAGGCAGCAATGGCGTCGACGAGTTCCGCGTCATCCGGCTCGCGGCCAAAGGCTTCGCGAAACTGACGAGCTACATCCTCGTCGGCCCGCAGTCTTCGCAACGCCTCCTCCTCGTTCGACCCCATCATCTGCGGTTTGCCCAGGGTTTGCTCGACCTGATCTTCAAGCGTGCGAACATCGCCTTCCCAGTTCAGGCGGAAGTTCAGGGCAGCGTTGAACACGGTCGGGATGTTCAGCGCGCCGCCGCCGCCGGGCATTGAGCCCGGGGCGGTCGCGCCGTTTGTCGATGTGTCATGACACGAATTGCAGCTGTGGGTGTTTTCATACGAAAGACGCGGGTCGTGGAACAGCCGATCGCCGAGCGCCACCTGCCGCGGATTCTGGAGTGGTGGAGATGGGATCGGGGTGATCGGCTCTTGATCAGCGCGGGGCTGAGGCGCTGGCGCTTGCGCAATTGACGGCCCTGACGCCCAAACGGTCAGAGCGACGAGGATCAGGCGCCCTATTCTGGCGCCTGCGGGGACCGCTGTCACTCGAGGGTCGCGTTTTGGGGCCGGCGTGACCAATTCACTGTTCCGTGACGCTCAGCAATGGCGTGGCGATTGTCAGCAAGAGCCTCGTCCTCGACCACGATCCATCCTGCAAGCATCGATGCTAGACCTGTTCGTGGACAACAACATCTGGACACCGCCGCGTCCGGCCGCAAGGAGTTGCTTCGCCGGCTTGTTCGATCGTCGCAATGACGATGGATCGCGAAGCGCGGCCGATCGGGCCCCTGCGAGACAAGCGCCTCGCGTCAAGCGCGGCGAAGACGGCGCCTCTTCGAGATGGAGGCTGCGCAGCCTCTTGCGCCGATTCCCGCCGATTGTTGCAAACGTAACTCAATTGCAGCCCGCTGAAATTCTTACGTAGCCCTGGGCGGGCATCCTCCTTTAGACATTTACTGGAAAGGCACTCAACTATGCGCTCGATTTTTGCTGGACTTATTATGCTATCAGCGTCGACGTCTGTTGCAGCCACTGCTCAGGCCGACAAACACAATTATGCGCAGGCTCTCATCAGCCATCGTGAGCCTGTACAAGCGAACCGGGACAACAACGGCGTTGACCCAGTCCACCTCAACGAAGACGCTCTGACGAAGAGGATCGAGCGAGACAAGATCCGGCTTGATCGCGTGATGGAGATCTGCCCAAGCTGCTGAGCTAACGGGAGCAGCGCACCCTTCCGCGGGTTAATCGCGACCCTCTCGATGAGGAGCGCGTTGCATTGGCGGAATGTCATGTGCCATCAAGCGCGCGAGATCGACCGAGTGTGCGATCATCCCCCTCTCAAACAGTAGAGCAGGCATACATGCGAATGTTCTCATGCGCCGGGTCGTGGGATCGGCGATCGGCGAGCGCCATTTCTCCCGCGGATGTTGGATCGGGGAAAGTGAGGACTGCCGTGACCGCCTCATGGTCCGCGCGGTTCTGAGGGGCGGCGCTTGAGCAATCGACCGTCTTCCGTCGCACAGGGTTACTCCGACCCGGACCAGACGCGATATACTGCGCCAGTGGCTCCGTGGGCGATTGCCCCGAGCGCCGATCTATGGCTTGAGGCCGGCATGGCCAATTCGCCATCGGGCGATCCCCAGCAAAACGGCGGCGACCGTCAGGCGACGGTCCTCGTCGTCGACGACGATCCAACCCTGCAAACGATGATCGTCGACTACTTCGTCGACAATAACATCCGGACGCGGCTGGCCTCCGGTCGCGACGAGATGCTTCGCGAGCTTAGCTCGCACGAAGTCAACGTCGTGATCCTGGATCTTCGGCTCGGACTCGTGGACGGGCTTGACGTTCTGAGGGAGCTTCGGTCGAGATCTGACGTGCCGGTCATTATCGTCACGGGCCACCGCCGGGATGAGATCGACCGCGTGGTCGGGCTCGAGCTTGGCGCCGACGATTATGTGACGAAGCCCTTCAACCTGCGCGAGCTCCTTGCGCGGGTGCGCGCGATCATCCGGAGGCTCGATAGAGCGCGCTCCACGGCAGCGCGCGAGCCAGAACGCGGCGGCTATCGGTTTTCTGGCTGGCGGCTCAATCTGCGCACCCGAAAGCTCACGCATCCGAATGGCGCGGATGTCGCATTGACCAAAGGCGAGTACGCGCTGCTTGTCGCCTTCCTCGACGCCCCGCAGCGGCCGCTTAGCAGAGAGCACCTTCTGCAAGCGACTCGAGTCCACGAAGACGTGTTCGATCGCAGCATCGATGTGCAGATTCTGCGCCTTCGTCGTAGGCTGGAGCAGGACCCGAGCGCACCGCGGATCATCCAGACCGAGCGAGGCGTCGGGTATGTGTTCGCCGCGCAGGTGGAACGCTACTGAGATGAAATGTCCTTTTTCAGCTGCGGTCGTAGATCTGACGAGCCACGCTTCGGGCCGCCTCACCGCCTGAAGCGTTCCTCGCCGTGGATCCTGCGTCTGGGATGCGTCATAGCTGCGGCGGATCACGCGCTCGTCGCAGTTTCACCGCCGCCCCCGCAGAAAGAGAAAACCGCCCGATTTGGGCGGTTCAGACCGCTGACAAACCCCTGGCTTTGGCCAGGGGTTTTTGATTGAGTTGGCTATGATTCGTCGTCCTGGCCCGGTTCAGACTTCGCTTGAGATCGTTAGCCTGGAGCAGCTGGTTCCGGCCGATCACCTTGTTCGCAAGATTGAGGCGGCGGTCGATTTTTCCTTCATTCACGATCTGACGGCGCCGCTCTACTGCGCCGACAACGGGCGCCCGCCGCTCGATCCGACGCTGATGTTCAAGGCCCTGTTCGTCGGCTATCTGTTCGGCGTCCGTTCGGAGCGGCAGCTTATCCGCGAGATCGAGGTCAACGTCGCCTATCGCTGGTTTCTCGGGCTCAAACTGACCGATCCGGTGTTCGACGCCTCGACGCTGAGCCAGAACCGAAGGCGGCGTTATCAGGACGCTTCGATCCCGCAGGCGATTTTCGACCGCATTGTCGAGCAGGCGATGGCGCTTGGCCTGATTGAGGGAACGACGCTCTACACCGATTCGACCCATCTCAAGGCCAGCGCCAACAAGAACAAGTTCGATCTTGAGCCCGCAGCCAAGTCGCGAGCGGCCTATTGGGAGGCGCTTGACGCGGCGGTCGAGGAGGATCGCGCCGCGCACCGGCTTAAGCCGCTCGCGCCCGCGCCGCGCGAGCCGGAGGTGAAGGAGACCAAGGTCAGCCGGAGCGACCCGCAAGCCGGCTACATGGTGCGGGACGGCAAGCCGAAGGGCTTCTTCTATCTCGACCACCGCACTGTCGATGGACGCCTTGGCCTCATCACCGACACCTACGCCACGCCCGCCAATGTCCACGACAGCATTCCCTATCTTGAACGGCTCGATCGGCAGCGCGAGCGCTTCGGCTTAGCGGTGACGGCGGTCGGGCTGGACGCAGGCTACGCCTCCGCCGCCATCGCCAAGGGCCTTGAAGACCGGGGGATCGCCGGCGTCACCGGCTATCGCGCGCCGACCCCGCCGAGGCCGGGCATGATGCGCCGAAGCCGGTTCGCTTACGATCGCGAGAACGACGTCTATCGCTGCCCGCAAGGCCAGCCCTTGACCTATGCGCTGACCGACCGCGACGGCTATCGCCATTATCGCTCGGATCGAAAGATCTGCTCGGCTTGCCCGCAGCTCGCCTCGTGCACGACGAACGGCAAGGCCGAGCGGACCATCACCCGCCATGTCTGGCAGGACGCGCGCGAGCGCACGGACGCCCGCCGCCTCACCGATTGGGGCAAGCGCGTCTACGCGCGGCGCAAGGAGACAGTGGAGCGATCCTTCGCCGACGCCAAGCAGCTCTTCGGCCATCGCTACGCCCGGTTCCGCGGCCTCGTGCGGGTCCAGTGTCAATGCCTGATGGCCGCCGCCGCGCAGAACATGAAGAAGATCGCCCTCTCCGCCGCCACACGGCTCGCCCCCACAGCCTGAGACAGCAAGGCACGGCGCTCCACCCGCCCACTCCCCCACAAAAAAAACAAACCCCGCCGAACAATGACGGGGTTTGTCAGCGGTCTGAACCGCCCGATTTGGGCGGTTCCTTTTTTCCTGGCCTTTAGCCGATGGCGAAGGCGGCGCGCCGCCGGCGCGCGGCGAAGAGCGCAAGCCCGCCAAATCCGATGAGCGCCATGGCCCAGGTTGACGGTTCGGGAACGGCGGTTATCGACGCCAGGAGGCCATCCGTTTCGCCGTTGAGGCCATCGGTAATGAACAACGTGTCGGGGTTGCCGTCGGCGCCTCCGCCACCGAACGCGAGCGACCAGAGGCCGCCCGGCGATTGGCCGCCGTCGTTGATCGCAATCGTGCCTTCGACCGCGAAGGTCGTGGGGTTGAGGGCGTCGATGACGCTGTCGCCGAAGGCGAAATTACCAACCAGCAGGTCGCCGCCGAACTGACCGAAGTTGGAAGGGGCGAGCGCGAGGCCCCAGGGCGAAGCGAGTTGGTCGCCGACAAACGAACTGCTCTCCAGCGTCCCATCCTCGCTGAAAACGGCCAACGCGCCCATTCCCTTGGCGGCGCTTGTCTCTGCGGCATGACCGGCCGGCGCATAGGTCACATAGACCTTGCCGTTGATGTCCTTGACGTTGAACGGCACAAGCCCCGCGGTCTTGATCGCCGTGGGAGCCGCGAACGCTCCGGCGGAGAGGGTTGCCGGCGCAAAGGAACCGTTGAAGACGTCGATCCCGCCGGTCCCCGCGGCATTGGCGGCGTAGAGCAGGGTGCCGGCTTGGTTCATGGCGAGCCCGGTATAGGCCGCGCCCGACGCAGACGTTTCGGTGACCGCTGTGGTCCCCGCGGCGCCGTTCCAGGCGGAAATCGACCCGTTCAGGTTGGCGAAGATGAAGAGGGCGGATTTGCCGGTTCCGCTGACGCCGAAGGCTGAACTGTTGGTGTTGGCGACCAGGCCGGTTGGACCGAGGGCCCCAGGTCCGGATGGCGGAACGGCCACCGTGAGGCTTTCCTTGGTTACGCTCGCGCCGGTCACCCCATAAAGGGTCGCGTTCTGAGTCCCCTGATCCGCCACCCAAACCGGCCCGCCGGGTTGGAACGAGAGACCCCAAGGATTCTTCAGATTGGGATCCATGACTTCAGCGCCGAGCGCGGAGAGGTCGGAAACCAGGTTCGTTTGCAAATAAGTCGCCGCTCGGGCCGGTCCCGCGCCTGCGCACACCGCGCCGGAAGCGACGGCGGTCAACAAGACAGCTTGAAATGATTTCGTCATTGCGTGCAGTTCCTCTGCGATATCGACCACGGCAATTTCGGATCGGCCGTGCGCCGAGACGCTGAGCGAGCCCCGCTACGAAAGAGTTTCAGGAATTGGATATTCGGTTACGTCTGTAACGCGGCGGCGGACAGCGAGTGGCGCCGACCTGACTGCGGCCGTGCAACCACAGCGACGGAATTCGGACCGCCTTCGCGTATAGGATGCCTCGCTAGGCTTCTCGCGGGCTCATTCGGATCGGCGCGCCATCGTCGTTGGATCAGCCGTCGCAATACGGCTCCGCCCGTCTGACCGTCTCGCTTTCTTCGCTGTGAGATGCGCGTCGAGCGCGGCTGGATCTGCGAGGAGATCGGCGCTCGGCGCGGCATGGGCGATCGAGCCGCGATCGAGCACGATCGCCTGGTCCGTGAAGGGCAAGATTTTCTTCGGCTTCTGTTCGACGATAATCATCGACAGGCCCGCGCGGCCGAGTTCGCGCAAAGCCGCCAGCAATTCGTCGACAATGATCGGGGCCAATCCCTCGGTCGGCTCGTCGAGCAGCAAGAGGCGCGGGTTGAGGACCAGCGCGCGGCCGATGGCGAGCATTTGCTGCTCTCCCCCAGACAACTGCCGGCCCATGGTTTGGCGCCGGTCCTCGAGTCGGGGAAAGAGCCCATAGACGCGCTTCACCGTCCAAGCTCCTGCAATCGCGACCGCGGTCAGGTTCTCCTCGACGGTCAGCGAGCGAAATATGTTGCGCTCCTGCGGCGTCCAGCCAACACCACGCCGAGCGCGGAGATAAGGCGGAAGAGGCGTGATATCCTCGCCGCCCAGCACGATGCGGCCGCCAAAGCGCGTGGTGACGCCGATCAGCGCATCGACAAGGGTCGTCTTGCCGACGCCGTTGCGTCCGAGAAGCGCCAGCGACCGGCCGTCCTCCAGGGCGAAACTGACGCCGTGGACGACCCGCGCCTCGCCATAACCCGCACTTAAGCTTTCGACCCGCAGGAGTTCAGCCATGCGCGTCATCGCCGAGATAGACGGCGCGGACGCGCTCATCCGCGGCGATCGCCTCCGGCGCGCCTTCGGTCAGAAGCTTCCCCGCAACCAGCACCGAAATACGCTCGGCGAAATTGAATACAAGGTCCATGTCGTGCTCGATCAAGAGGATCGCGACGTCGGAGGGTAGAGCGGCAAGGGCCGCGAGGATATCCCGCCGTTCCTCCTCCGGCACGCCGGCCGCGGGCTCGTCGAGCAGCAGCACGCGCGGGCGCGTGGCCAGCGCGAGCGCGATCTCCAGGAGCCGCTGCTTGCCGTACGGAAGCTTGTGCGTGGGCCGGTCGAAGTCGGACTCGAGGCCGAAGCGCATGAGCAGGCCTTCGATTTCAGCGACGATCTCCGGCCGTGAGCCCGCAACTCGCCAAAAATCGGCGCCGGAACCATTGCGCTCCGAGATCGCAAGCCCGAGCAACTCGGCTGGCGTCAGATCGGGAAAAAGCTGGCTGATCTGGAACGTGCGCGACAGCCCCATTCTGACCCGCGCGCTTGGCTTAAGATGAGTGATGTCGCGGCCCGCCAGCCAGACCTGGCCCGCGGTTGGCTTGATCACCCCAGTCAGCAGATTGATCAGCGTCGTCTTGCCGGCGCCGTTCGGTCCGATCAACGCCTGCCTGGCGCCGGGCTGAACCGCGAACGACACGTCATCGGTCGCGATTAGAGCGCCGAAATGACGCATGAGGCCGCGCGCTTCCAGCGCCGGAGCGCTCACGCCACGCCTCGACGCGTTGCACGCGGCGCGACGAAGGCGATGAGGCGCCGGGCGCCGCCGCAATTCGCTCGCGGCCGGCCAGCACGAGGATGACCAAAGCGAGCCCAATCCAGAATTCCCAGTATTCGGGCGTCGCGGCGGAAATCACGTCCCTCAGCACGATGAAGGCCGCTGCGCCGATGAGTCCCCCGTAGAGATATCCCGCGCCGCCGATGATGAGCATCAACATGACGTCAGCCGATCGATGGAAGTCGAACAGGTCGAGCGACACGATCTGCGTCGTCTGCGCCAAGAGCGCGCCCGCCGCGCCCGCGTAGGCCGCCGCAACCGTATAAATCGCGACGATGCGTCGGCTGGCGCCCACACCAAGCGCGCCGGCGCGCAGGCGGTTTTCGCGGATTGCGGCCAGCGCCAGTCCGAACGGCGAATGCGCAAGGCGGCGCGCAATCGCGAACAAAATGAACAGGACCGCGAAGCTGTAGAGCGCCGCATTGCGCTGCCCGGTGAAGTCGATCGGGAACAGTCCGAGCACCGGCGCCATCGAGAAATTGAGCCCATCGGCCCCGCCGGTGAGCCAGCCGTTGCGGTTTGCGAGCTCCCCCAGCATGAGCGACACGCCAAGCGTCACCATGAGCCGAGTCAAGTCGCCGCCCCGGAGCAAGAGCGGCGCAGTGAGGAGGCCGACGAGGGCGGCGACGCCCGCGCCAAAGGCGAGACCGAGGAGGGGGTCGCCGAAGCCGTTGCTTGCGAGAATGGCCGCGGCGTAGGCGCCCAGGCCAAGGAACGCCGCGTGTCCAAGCGAGACGATTCCGGCCAATCCGAGAATAAGGTCGAGTGAAAAAGCAAACAGGCCGGCGATGAGCGCTTCGTTGATGATGGCCGCGCGCGACGGCAAAGCGAAGATCAAAGCCAGCACCGCCAGCCAGAAGACGAATTCCGGCCACCGCCAGCGCGCGCGTCGATGCAGATGCGCGGCAAGACGGTCCATCGTCACGGTTTCGGCGGAGGCGGTCATCGTGCGTCGCCGCGCGCAAACAGTCCTTGCGGACGCACGATGAGGGTGATGACCATCACGCCATAGATGATGAAGGCTCCGATTGACGGCGCGTAATATTTCCCCGCAACATCGAGCACGCCGAGCAGGAGCGAGCCGAACAAAGCGCCCATGATCCCGTTCGAGCCGCCGACGGTGACGACGATGAGGAAGGTCACCAGAAACTTCACCGGGAACGATGGATCGATGCCGCCGACGACATCGGCGGCCAGCGCTCCCCCTAAGCCCGCGAGCCCGCTTCCGACCGCGAAGGCAATGCAGAAGATGCGGTCGACATTGATGCCCAAACCCTGCGCGACGCGCGCGTCATCCACCGCCGCCCTGAGTTGCGCGCCGAAGCGGGTCTTGATCAGGAACGCTTGCAGCGCCGCGGCGATGGCGCCGCACACGGCAATGATGAACAACCGGTAGACGCCGATGCCGACGCCGTGGATCTCGATGCGCCCATCGAGCCAGGCCGGAAGATGAACCTGCTGTGGCTCATCGCCAATAAGGTAGGCGGCGATCGGCATCGCCATCAGCACGAGCCCGATCGTGAACAGCACCTGGTCGAGCGGGCTTGCGCCGTAAAGCCGCCGATAAAGCGTGCGCTCGAGCGCGACGCCGAGGATCGCCGGAATGAGGAAGGCCGCCGGCAGGGTCGCGAGAAACGGAACGCCGGCGCAATTCATCAGGAGCGCCGTCACATACCCGCCGACCATCGCGAAAGCGCCGTGGGCGAGGTTGATGAAGTTCATCAGCCCCAGCGTCACCGACAGCCCGCTCGCCAGCACGAACAGCAGCATGCCATAGGCCAGGCCATCGAGCAGGATCGTCAGCATGGCGCGTTGCTCCCCTCTCCCCAAGGGGCGCCCGTGAGGACGCCCGTCTCCCGACGGGCTATGGGGAAAGGGGCGAGGAGTGAGGGCCCTGCGCCCAGCAATCGAAACGTCACGGCGTAGGACCCCTCATCCGGCGCCACAGCCTGTCGAAAGACGGGCGTCCTTCGACGCCCTGTGGGGCCACCTTCTCCCACGGGGAGAAGGGCATCTCCTCAATGCTTCGCGGCCTTATAGGGGTCCTTCACATTGGGGATGGTCTCGAACTCGACGTTGTACAGCGCGCCGTCCTTCTTCTCGACCTTGCGAACATAGATGTTCTGCACGATGTCGCGGGTTTCCGGATCGATCGACACCGGCCCGCGCGGGCTCACCCAGCTCATGCCCTTCATCGCAGCAATCAGCGCATCGCCGCTCGCATCGCCCTTGGTCTTCTCGAGCGCCTTGTAGACGAGCGTCATGCCGTCATAAGCGCCGACCGCCATGAAGTTCGGCCGCATGCCGTTTTTGGCTTTCTCGAATGCGGCCACGAAGGCTTTGTTCTCTGGCGAGTCATGCGCCGCCGAATAGTGATGAGTGGTCACCGCGCCGAGCGCCGAATCGCCGATGTCGGCGAGCAGGTCGTCGTCGGTCACATCGCCGGTGCCGATCAGCTTGATCCCCGACTTGTCGAGGCCCCGCTCAACGAATTCCTTCATGAAGATCGCGCCCTGACCGGATGGCACGAACACAAACACCGCATCGGGCGCGTCGTCCTTCACCCGTTGCAGGAAGGGCGCGAAGTCCGGGTTCTTGAGCGGCACGCGAATCTTTTGCGTGATCGTTCCGCCGTCCTTCTCGAACGTATCGGAGAACCATTTCTCAGCATCGATTCCCGGTCCGTAGTCGGCGACGATGGTGACGACCTTCTTGATCCCGTTCTTGGCTGCCCAGTCGGCCATCGGCGTCGAGGCTTGGGGAAGCGTGAACGAGGTGCGGACGATATAGGGCGACTTCTCGGTGATCATGGCCGTCGCGGCGGCGCTGACGACCTCGGGAACCTTCGCTTCCGTGGCGACCGGCGCCGTGGCAAGCGCGAGCGGCGTCAACCCGAAACCCATCAGCACCTTAGCGTGGTCGTTGCCGATCAGCTCTTCCGCGAGGCGCTTGGTGACGTCGGCCGCGCCGGTGTCGTCCTTGACCTCGAGGACGATCTTTTTTCCAGCGACGGTGTCGCCATGCTGCTGCATGTAAAGCTCCGCGCCGGCGCGCTCCTGCTTCCCGGTCGACGCCTGCTGGCCGGTCATCGGCAGGATCATGCCGACGGTGACGTTATTGTCGTCCGCGTGAGCGGGACACGCGAGCAGCACCGCGGCTAACGCGGTCCCGAATGTCGCCAGTTTCAACATAACCCTCTCCTCCCGCTCGGCTCTGTCCTGGCCGATCTGCGATCGTCGTATTCCTTGACGCTAGCCTTCCGGTTGCCGAAACGAAAGCGGGATCTTGGGCTTATGCCGAGGCGCCATTCACTCCATCAGAACATCAGAACGTCAGGCTCGATTTAACGGGTCGGGCAGGAATTTTGCCCCTTCGGTGACCGCGAAATCCCGAAAGGCGCGCGCGGTCGGGGAGAGCGCGCGGTCAGCGCGGTTGATCACGAACCAGCGGCGAACGATCGGGTGTCCCTCGACGTCGAGGCACACCAGTCGCCCGTCGACGACCTCGGCCGCAATTGTGTGCGCCGAGATCAGGGCGATGCCGAGCCCCGCCATCACGGCCTGCTTTATCGTTTCGTTCGAACCCAATTCCATCCTCATCTGAACCGGTCTGATCGCCGTATCGCCCATGAAGCCGTCGAACAACGAGCGTGTGCCAGACCCGATCTCGCGAAAGAGGAAAGCCTCGCCCGCAAGATCGGCCTTTGTCAGCCCCTTCGCGCCCGCGAGCCGATGGTTCGGCGGGGCGATGAGCACGTAGGGATGCGGGCCAATAGGGAAGGTCTCGACCGGCATGTCGCGCGGCGGGCGCCCGGACAAAGCCACTTCGATCTCGCCGGCGCGAAAAAACTCGACGGTCGCGTCGCGGTTGCCGATCAGGAAGCGCAGGTCGACCTTGGGCCGGGAGGCGACGAAACCGGCGATCAGCCGGGGGGCGAAATACTTCGCCGTCGACGTTGCGCCGACGGAGAGCCGACCGCCCTCTCCCGTCGCAATCGCATGCATCGCTTCGGTGAAGTCGCGCATCGCCCGCCCGACGCCGCGCGAAGCCTCGAGCGCTGCTTCGCCGGCGGGAGTGAGACGCATGCCGGTAGGCGCCCGGTCAAACAGCTTCAGCCCCACCGTCTCCTCGAGGCCCTTGACGCGCGCGGTCAGCGCCGCAGGCGTCATGTTCAGCGCCGCGGCCGCCTGGACCAGCGAGCCCGCCTCCGCGATCGCCTGAAGCGTCTCGATGTGGCGAAAGGACACGTTCCGCATGGCCGCCGCCTATTAAATAAAATTGAATGCTTGATCAAATTTAAATCAGTTTTCTTTTGCCCGCAAAAATTCCTATTGTTCGTTGGCGCTCCCCCCGGGGGCGACCATGAAAAGCGGGAGGGGCTCGTGTTGGACGTTCCCGAGACAGGCGCGGAACTCGATGCGTTCTTGAACGCGAATGTTCCCTCCTCGTTAGCGCGGGTTCTGCGCGCGGTCGCGGGCGGGTCTCTCGCGGTCGCCTATCGGATCCGCCGCGGCGTCCTCGCCGGAGCTATGGACGCCGAGGTCGGCCCGGCTCACGACGGCGTAGCCCAGACGGCGCTCGACGTCTTTGCCGACGAAGCTTTCGTGAATTGGCTGAAGCGCGCAGGCGTCCGAGCGATGCTGTCGGAAGAGCGGCAGGACCCTGTCGTGCTCGATCCGGACGGGACTTTGCTCGTCGCGATCGACCCGCTTGACGGCTCGAGCAATATCGACGCCAACGGCTCCATGGGCACGTTCTTCTCCGTGCTCGATGCGCCCTCCGATTCTTTCCGGCCCTCACATTTCCTGCAGCGAGGAGCGAAGCAGCGGGCGGCTGGATTTGTGCTCTACGGTCCGCATGTCGATTTTGTCTTCACCTGCGGCGAAGGCGTTCACATGGCCGCGCTCGAGCCGGACGCGGACCGGTTTCGCATCACGCGGACGGCCGTGCGCATTCCTGCGGAAACGCGCGAATTCGCAATCAACGCGTCGAACTCCCGTCACTGGTCGGGCCCGGTCCGCGCCTACATTGAGGACTGCCTCGAAGGCGAGGAAGGCCCGCGCGGACGCAACTTCAACATGCGCTGGACCGGCGCGGCGGTGGCCGAAGCCTACCGAATCCTCGTTCGCGGCGGCGTCTATCTTTATCCGGAAGATTCGCGCCCCGGATATGAGCACGGGCGCTTGCGGCTCCTCTATGAGGCGAGCCCAATCGCTTTCCTCATCGAACAGGCCGGCGGCGCGGCGATCGACGGTTTTGATCGCGTCCTCGACCTGACTCCGGCATCCCTGCATGCGAGAACGCCGCTCATATTCGGCTCGAAGGACAAGGTCGAGCGGGTCGCGCGCTACTACGCCGAAGGCAGCGACACGCGCATCGCCCCGTTGTTCGCCAGGCGTGGCCTCTTGCGCCACTAAGCGTGTGAACTTTCCGGTATTTTGCAGCGCCATGTCGATCAAGCATCCAATCATCGCGATCACCGGCTCTTCGGGGGCTGGCACGACATCGGTCAAGAAGACGTTCGAGCAGATCTTTCGGCGGGAGAAGATCAACGCGGTCTACATCGAGGGCGACGCCTTCCACCGCTGGAATCGCGCCGAAATGCGCGATCAGATGAAAGAGGCGGCGGCGAGAGGCGACCACCACTACAGCCACTTCGGCGAAGCGGCCAACCTGTTCCACGAGCTCGAAAAGACGTTTCGCGACTATTCCGAGACCGGCGTCTGCCGCGCCCGTACTTACGTCCACGACGCGGACGAGGCCGAGATTCATCGCGCCCCGCCGGGAACGTTCACGCCGTGGCGCGACTTCGAGCCTGGCTCAGACCTGCTCTTCTACGAAGGCCTGCACGGAGCGGTCGTGACGGACACGATCAACCTCGCCCAATATGTCGATCTGAAGATCGGCGTCGTGCCGGTCATCAATCTCGAATGGATTCAGAAGCTGCATCGCGACAAGGCGTCGCGCGGCTACACGACCGAAGCGGTCACCGACACGATCCTGCGCCGCATGCCCGACTACATTAACTACATCTGTCCGCAATTCACTCACACGGACATCAACTTCCAGCGCGTGCCGACCGTCGACACATCCAATCCGTTCATCGCGCGCTGGATCCCGACGCCCGACGAATCGATGGTCGTCATCCGCTTCCGCGATCCGCATGGCATCGATTTTCCCTACCTCCTCTCGATGATCCACTCGAGCTTCATGAGCCGCGCCAACTCGATCGTGATCCCAGGGGGAAAGCTCGACATCGCAATGCAGCTCATCCTGACGCCGATGATTCTCAAACTGGTGGAGCGCGGCCGGCGCGCTCTTCGAACCTGAAGTCCTGCGAAGGTAAGGCCACGAAGTTCATGAAGCGAGCGAGGAGCCTGAACATGAGCGCGTCCCTAGTCATCGCGCCTTCGATTCTGTCGGCCGACTTCTCCAAGCTCGGCCAAGAAGTGCGCGACGTCGCCGCGGCCGGCGCCGATTGGATCCACCTCGACGTGATGGACGGACATTTCGCGCCCAACATCACCTTCGGGCCGCAGGTGGTCGCGGCGCTGCGCCCGCATGTCGACAAGACCTTCGACTGCCACCTGATGATCGAGCCTTGTGATCCCTACATCGAGGCTTTCGCAAAGGCGGGTTGCGACATCATCACGGTGCACGCCGAGGCGACGAAGCACCTCGACCGATCGCTGCAGGCGATCCGTGCGCTCGGCAAGAAAGCCGGCGCGTCGCTCAATCCCGCAACGCCTGAAAGCGCCATCGAATACGTGCTGGACCAACTCGATCTCATCCTGCTCATGACGGTCAATCCCGGCTTCGGCGGACAGGCGTTCATTCCGGCCCTCGTCGAGAAGGTCGGGCGGGTGAGAAGAATGATCGGCGCCCGCAACATTCGCATCGAGATCGACGGTGGGATGGCGCCCGCAACAGCGCCCTTGGTCGTCGACGCCGGCGCGGACGTGCTCGTCGCAGGCTCGGCCGTGTTCAAGGGCGGGCCTTCGGCCTACGCCGCGAACATTGCGGCGATCCGCGCCAGCGTGACGAGCGAAAGCCGCGCAGCATGAACGCGACGGACTATCGTCCCCAGAACTCTCTCAAGCTCGATCGCGGCGGGCAAAGCCCGACCCCACGTAGGAGACCGCAAATGAATGTTCAACCATCGCAAACCGTCAAGGGCAAGGACCGCTACAAAGCTGGCGTCATGGCATACAGAAAGATGGGCTATTACGAGCCCGACTACGAGCCCAAGGACACCGACGTTATCGCGTGCTTCCGTGTCACGCCTCAAGAGGGCGTCGACCCGATCGAAGCTTCGGCGGCGGTCGCCGGCGAGTCGTCAACCGCGACCTGGACGGTCGTTTGGACCGATCGCCTCACCGCAACCGAAAAATATCGCGGCAAGTGCTTCCGCGTCGAACCGGTTCCCGGAACGGAAGGGCAGTATTTCGCCCATATCGCCTACGATCTCGATCTCTTCGAGCCGGGGTCGATCGCCAATCTCTCAGCCTCCATCATCGGCAACGTCTTTGGCTTCAAGCCCCTGAAGGCGCTGAGAACTCGAGGACATGCGCCTGCCCGTGGCCTATGTGAAGACGTTCCAGGGGCCGGCGACCGGGATCGTCGTCGAGCGCGAGCGGCTGGACAAGTTTGGCAGGCCTCTGCTCGGCGCGACGGTCAAGCCAAAGCTCGGGCTTTCGGGCCGCAACTATGGGCGCGTCGTTTACGAGGCGCTCAAGGGCGGCCTCGACTTCACCAAGGACGACGAGAACATCAACTCGCAGCCCTTCATGCATTGGCGCGACCGCTTTCTCTACTGCATGGAGGCGGTCAACAAGGCGGAGGCCGCGACCGGCGAGATCAAGGGCAGCTATCTCAACGTCACTGCAGCGACGATGGAGGATATGTACGAGCGCGCCGAGTTCGCCAAGGAGCTTGGCTCGGTCATCGTCATGATCGACCTCGTAATCGGCTACACAGCCATCCAGTCGATGGCCAAATGGGCGCGCAGGAACGACATGATCCTGCACCTGCACCGCGCCGGGCATTCCACCTACACGCGGCAGAAATCGCACGGCGTGTCGTTCCGGGTGATCGCGAAGTGGATGCGCCTCGCCGGCGTCGACCACATTCACGCGGGCACCGTCGTCGGCAAGCTCGAGGGCGACCCGGCGACGACGAAGGGCTACTACGACATCTGCCGCGAGGACTTCAACCCGATACGGCTCGAGCATGGCGTCTTCTTCGACCAGCATTGGGCCTCGCTCAACAAGCTCATGCCGGTCGCCTCGGGCGGCATTCACGCCGGGCAGATGCATCAGCTCCTGAGCCTGCTCGGCGAAGACGTCGTGTTGCAGTTCGGCGGCGGGACGATTGGCCACCCGATGGGCATTCAGGCCGGAGCGACCGCCAACCGCGTCGCGCTCGAAGCCATGATCTTCGCGCGCAATGCGGGCCGCGATTACCTCCACGAGGGCCCAACGATACTTGCCGAGGCGGCTAAGACCTGCACGCCGCTGCGCCAGGCGCTCGACGTCTGGGGCGATGTGACCTTCAACTACGCCTCGACCGACCAGCTCGACTTCGTTCCGACGCCGGCAGTCGCGTGACCTCATTCGGCGCCTGAGCGCCGAAGGGCCGGTGTTCGTCTTCACCTTGCGGCGATTCCTCCCACGGGGCGGGCGGACGCCGGCTCAATTGATCTTCAGGAGAATTCTCATGCGCGTCACTCAAGGTTGCTTTTCATTCCTGCCCGATCTCAGCGACGACGAGATTCTGACCCAGGTTCAATATTGCCTCGACAACGGATGGGCGTTGAACATCGAGTTCACCGACGACCCGCATCCTCGCAACACCTACTGGGAGATGTGGGGGCTGCCGATGTTCGATCTCAGCGACGCCAAGGCCGTGCTGATGGAGCTCGACGCCTGCCGCAAAGTCTATGGCGACCGCTACATTCGCTTGTCGGCCTTCGATTCCTCGCACGGCTGGGAGTCGGTGCGCATTTCCTTCATCGTCAACCGGCCGACGAACGAGGACGGATTCCGTCTCGACCGGACAGGCGCCCACGGCCGCGTTCAGCGTTACGCGACGCGCGCCTATGCGACCGACAGGCCCGAAGGGAAGCGCTACGCGTGAGCGTCGACGTCGCCTTGAACGCTCCGCCGACTGTCCGGCTAGCCGATGAGTTCGAAGAGTCGGGGGTGGGCCCCGTTCTCAAGCAGCTCGACGACGAGCTGATCGGCCTCGCCCCCGTCAAGCAGCGCATTCGTGAAATCGCCGCGCTCCTGCTCGTCGAGCGTGTGCGCTCGCGGTTCGGCCTCGCCTCGCAGGCGCCGACCCTGCACATGAGCTTCACCGGCAATCCCGGGACGGGCAAGACGACCGTCGCCATGCGCATGGCCGAGATCCTCCATAAACTTGGCTACGTCCGTCGCGGGCATCTGATCGCCGTCACGCGCGACGACCTCGTCGGCCAGTACATCGGGCACACGGCGCCGAAGACCAAGGAGGTGCTGAAGAAGGCGATGGGCGGCGTCTTATTCATCGACGAGGCCTATTACCTCTATCGCCAGGAGAACGAGCGCGACTACGGCCAGGAGGCGATCGAGATCCTCTTGCAAGTGATGGAGAATAACCGCGACGACCTCGTCGTCATTCTCGCGGGCTACGTCGACAAAATGGATCGCTTCTTCCGCTCCAACCCCGGCTTCCGCTCGCGCGTCGCCCATCACATCGACTTTCCCGACTATACGGACGCCGACCTCATCGCAATCGGCGAAAGGATGCTGGCCTCGCTCAACTACCGGCTGTCTGAAAGCGCCAGGGAGGCGCTCGCCGAATACATTCCCCTCAGGCGCGCTCAGCCGCTCTTCGCCAACGCGCGTTCGCTCCGCAACGCGCTCGACCGGGCGCGCTTGCGCCAGGCCAATCGGCTGTTCGCCGAGCGCGATCAGGAGTTGACGCTGCAAGCGATCACCACCATCGACGCAGAGGACATCCGCCGAAGCCGCGTTTTTCAGCGCGACAGCGTCTGAGGCGGCCCTTGTGGATGTCGGGCAGGCTACCGGAGAACCATTCGCCCGCAAGCACGCCCCCGCCCAAGTCACAGGATTCACTGATGCCTCTGAGACGGCGACGAACGATTGCGGAAGGAGATTTGGTGCCGGATGAGGGGATTGAACCCCCGACCTTCGGTTTACAAAACCGCTGCTCTACCGCTGAGCTAATCCGGCGCTTTTTAAGCGGCTTTTGCGCTATCAGCGAGCCGGCCGAGGCGCAAGGGCGCGCTTCAAGCGGAGCCGGCCGCGACGGTCGGCGCCCAGCGCCCGGCGACGGGCTGGGCCTCGTCCATGCCGGGCCACGGCGGCATGGTGATGGCGACGAACGCAAGCGCCGCGCCGGCGTCGGCGCGAAACTGAAACGCGGTTCCGAGCGGGATGGTCAGCGACGTCCCCGGCTCGAGGGAATCGATGGATTCGACGCCCGCCTGAAGGCGCCAGATGCTGCCCCTGCCGCTGACCACAAACCAGATCTCCTCGACCGTTTGATGCGTGACCGCATGTGACACCGCGCCTGCGGGCAATTCGAAATGCGCCATGCTTCCGCCGCCGAGGCTGAGCAGCAGGCGCACGGCGGTTCCGTCCGGCGCGGTCGCGTCGACTCCCTCGCTGAGCGTCTTGGTTTCATAAGGCTTGGGCGCCATCGTCGACATCGGTGAGCCCCTCATGGGTTCGGGCGGCCTAAAAGCCGGGTCGTCTTGGCGCGGCGAATGGCGGCCTGCTAAGAAGAGACATGACAAGCTCAAGCCTAACCGCGGATCAAGCGCTTGACGAGTTTCGCGCCGCCGGCGCCCTGCTCACCGGCCATTTCATCCTGTCGTCGGGGCTGCACTCGCCGGTGTTTTTGCAGAAGATGTTCGTGTTCCAGGATCCGGCGCGCACCGAACGCCTCTGCCGGGCGCTGGCCGAGAAAGCCCGCGAAGCGTTCGGCGCGATCGATATCGTCGCCTCGCCCGCGCTCGGCGGCATCGTTCCCGGCTACGAGACCGCGCGCTGGCTCGGCGCCAAGGCCATCTTTGTCGAGCGCGAGGGCGGCGTCTTCAAGTTGCGCCGCGGCTTCGCCGTTTCTCCCGGCGCGCGCGTGCTGATGGTCGAGGACATCATCACGACCGGCCTCTCCTCGCGCGAGACGCTGGCGGCTTTGGCCGAGCATCCGGGCACAATCGTCGGCGCCGCCTGCCTGATCGACCGATCGGGCGGCCAGGCGGACATCGGCGTTCCCCGCGTAGCGCTGGCGACGCTCGACATTCCAGCCTACCCGCCCGAAGCGTTGCCGCCGGAACTCGCGGCGCTTCCGGCCGTGAAACCGGGGAGCCGCGCGCACGCCGGCGCGGCGTGACCCGCCAAATGAAAGAGGAGCGGCGGACATGACTGCGCTTCGGCTTGGCGTCAACGTCGATCATGTCGCGACGGTTCGCAACGCGCGCGGCGGCGCGGTCCCCGATCCCGTTCGCGCGGCGCTGCTTGCGATCGAAGCTGGCGCCGACGGCATCACCGCGCACCTGCGCGAGGATCGCCGGCACATTCAGGACGACGACATGCGCCGCCTCAAGGCGTCGATCGGAAAACCGCTCAATTTCGAGATGGCCGCGACCGAGGCCATGCTCGACATTGCGCTCAACATCCGTCCGCACGCCTGCTGCCTCGTGCCGGAAAAGCGGACGGAACGCACCACCGAAGGCGGCCTCGACGTCGTCAACGGGTTTAAGGACTTGAAGCCGTTCGTCGCCGAGCTCACGCGAGAAGGAATCCGGGTGTCGATGTTCATCGAACCCTCGCCGGAGGCGTTGAAAGCCAGCGCCGACCTCGGAGCGCCGGTCGTCGAGCTGCACACCGGCGCTTGGTGCGACGCGCGGGCGCGGGGCGAGGCCGCCAAGGCCGATCACGAGTTCGCCCGCCTCCGCACCGCGGCCGCTCAAACCGCGGCGCTCGGGCTCGAATGTCATGCCGGCCACGGCCTCGATTATGACACGGCGCGGGTCATCGCCGGCCTGCCACAGATCGTCGAACTCAACATCGGCCATTTCCTCATTGGCGAGGCGATCTTTGTCGGTCTCGCCGAAACCGTGAAGGCAATGCGCATGGCGATGAACGAAGGGCGCGCTCACGTGGAGAGCAAGCTTTGATCATCGGGGTCGGCAGCGACCTCTGCGACATCGAGCGCATCGAGATGACGCTCGCGCGCCATGGAGAGCGCTTCACCGCCCGCTGCTTCACCGAGATCGAACAACGCCGCTCGGATCGAAAGGCCGGGCGCGCGGCCTCTTACGCCAAACGATTCGCCGCCAAGGAGGCCTGCGCCAAAGCCTTGGGCACTGGCCTCAGGCGGGGCGTGTTCTGGCGCGACATGGGCGTGGTCAATCTTCCGTCCGGGCAGCCGACCATGAAGCTGACGGGCGGCGCCGCCGAACGACTGAGAGCGATGCTGCCGGCGGGAACCGAGCCGTTCATCCACCTGACCCTCACCGACGAGGGCCCGTACGCCCAGGCTTTCGTGGTCATCGAGGCGCGCCCTTCGCCGTAGGGCGAATGCGATGCGCGGAGCGCGCGCTGGGTCCACCATTTCGGTCGAATTGGGCACTGTAGGCGCGGTCGCTGACGTCGCTGACCGCGCCGGCCGCGCTCGCCGAGCGCGGCTACAACCGACGCGTTGACCCAAACGCAATCTAATTTAAGCGCTCACGCCGCCGCCTGAGCGAGCGCGCTCTGCGGCGCGAGCAGTGGTTCGAATATGTGCTCAGCCAAGTGACGGACCACCGGCACGGCGACGCCGTCGCCAGTGAGGTGATAAGCCTCGTTGTAGTTGGCGGGCAGGCCGTAATCCTCAGGCAGCCCCATAAGACGCGCTGTCTCGCGGGGCGAGATCAGTCGCGAGCGCACGTTTTTGCCGTCGACCACGACAATCGTTTGGCGGCTCGATCCCCCAGCCGGCGTACGGAGGCAACCGGCGATGTCGTCGAATCGGATTTCCGCGCGTTGCGCTTTGCGCCCCGCCTCGTCCGCGCGCGTGCGCTTGTAGACGGCGCCCACCATACGGCGGCCAGCGCTCTGCGCCTCGTCTAATTTTGCCCTATTGATGCCGCTCATCATTCGAAGGAGCTTCGCCGTCTCGCTTGCACTATGCCATCCGACACCGATTGGGTCGTCTTCGATCAAGTCACTAAACGCCACGTTGCGCGACGCCGGTGTGGGCAAGTTCCACCAGATCCATTTCTCTCGAACGTTCGGCGGCAGCTTCTCGAACGCGTTCAACAATCCGCGTGGGCGCCAGAGGCTCGATCGCGTGGGGCCGTGGCCGGCGAGGCCCGCTGGCAATGCGACCGTGTTGCGAACGCCAATGATGAACAAACGGGGACGCGACTGCGGGACGAAATGCACGGCATCGACGATCAAGGCGCCAAAATGATAACCGGCCTTCGCGAAGCTTGAGCAGATCGCCGTGAAATCCTTGCCGCTGTGCGAGGTTAGAGCGCCGCAGACATTCTCGAGCACGATGATTTTTGGCGCCCTGCCCTCTTCGACCAATGTCCGCATGAGGCGCCAGAACGGCCAAAACGTGCCCGAGCGCTCGCCGTTCAAACCAGCGCCCGCGCCAGCCAGGGACAAGTCCTGACAAGGGAACGACCCCCAAGCGAGATCGGCTTTGCCGGGTATGTCGGAGCTCGTGAGCTTTTTAATATCCCCTATCTTGAGAACGTCGGCGGTCGGCCAATTCTTCTTGTAAGTCTCCGTCTTTTTCGCGTCGAATTCATTTGCGAACAGGCAGTTCCATTTCTCGCCGAGCCCGGCTCTCGCCATCCCCGCGCCGGCGAAAAACTCATAAAAGCTAGGCACCGTCAGCCCCCAAAGACGAACGTGCCGTTTTCTCCAAATCACGTCCCTTCGGATCGACTTTGGCGCCGCGCTGGCGTCTCGGCAATTGGCGCATTATCGCAGTGCCAAATACCTTTGCCGGGACGGCGGCGATGTCCACTTTGTCATTTGCGACGCCGCCGCGTGAATGGCTGGACAAGCCCGGCCGGCAATTGAGGCTTGGAGGCGGAGCCGGGACGGCCGGCGTTCAATAGCGAGCGCGCTAAGAGCCAGTCGAATGTTTACTAAAATCAGAATCCATGGTATAAGACTTTCCATTGGCAAAACCGAACCGGCGCCGCAATCGGGACGGAGAACCCCTGCTTTTGGTGCATTTCTGATGGGAGTCGAGGCGAAGGCGAATTTTTTTATTTTTTCCGCTGCAACTCATTGAATAGTCACGATTAGCCAAAATAAATGCTAGCAAATGTTAGTAAATTTACTAGCGTTTAGTTCATTTTATGCTCGTTTATTTGCGGTTGTTTGAATCGACCTATGCAAAATTCGCGGGGCGAGAGAGAGAGAGAGAGAGAGAGAGCGCTGACCCTGGGCGCCTTTGCGCCTCTGGAACGTTGACTTCCAAACTTGGGGCGAAGCCGCTTCGTGGCCGGCGCGAAGTCTTTCGATATGCGTCCGAGGGCGCGCGAAAGAGCAGCTAAGCCCATGAAATCATTCACGCGCGTAAACCTATGCAGCAAGCCTTGGCGCGTCATTCGCCGACTTCGATCGGCTTCATCCCCATCGCGAACCGGCGCCAATTGTCGACGTAGTGCGCCGCCGACAGACGAAGCTTCGCCACCGCCTCCTTGTCCAGGGTTCGGATCGTCCTGGCGGGCGACCCCATGATGAGAGAGTGATCGTCGAAGGTCTTGCCCTCGGTCACCAGCGCCCCGGCGCCGACCAGGCAGCCGCGGCCAATCCTCGCGCCGTTGAGCACGATCGAACCCATCCCGATCAGCGAGCCTTCGCCGATGGCGCAGCCGTGCAGAACCACGTTATGGCCGATCGTGCATTCCTCGCCGATCGAGAGCGGCGAGCCGATGTCGGTGTGCAGCGTGCAATGTTCCTGAATGTTGGTGCGCGCGCCGATGTTGATTGGCTCGTTGTCGCCGCGCAGGACTGCGCCGAACCAAACGCCGACATCGAGGCCGACCACGACATCGCCGATCACGGTGGCGTTGGGCGCAATCCAGAAGAAGCCGTCAGGCGGCAGCGTTGGCCGGCGGCCGTTGAGCGAATAAAGCGGCATGGCGCATGGCCTCCACGCGGTTGGGAACGAAGCGGGCGCGCGCTCAGAGCGAAGCGGGCGGAGCTATTCCTCGCCGTCGAGATCGACGTCGAGGATCGCCATTTGCAGCGTGTAGCTCGATCCCTCGGGGTCGTCGGCGGAGATGACGCCGAGAAAGTCGGGCCCGTTGTTGAGCTCGACCGAGTTCTGTTTCTTGAGCCGCCCAACGACCGTCAATTTGTCGTTCTCGAACAGGCGGCGCAGATAATCTTGCAGCACGGGACGTCCGACCGGTACCTTCATCGCGAATGCGAACGACCGATCGCCGTCCTCGTCGTCGACTGTGATCGTTCCAAGCTTGCGTTCGCCGAGCGACACATCCGCCGCCTCGCCCGATTTTGAATTCGGCGCGACCTGAAGGGTCTCCGCGCCAAACGAATGGCGTAGGAACTCACGCAGTTTTACGATCTCGGGTTTGTCCATGGCCTCTCTCCGGCTCGTAAAGCCGCGGGGCGAGGCTTGGCACGAAGAGACGCGGCGTTGCAATACGTGAAATTGGCGGGAACGCGCATTTTTCAACAGCGATGGACGGCCGCGGTTTAGCCGCCTCGATCAGCGCCGCTTCCGGCGGCTTCCGCGCCTTATGCTTCGAACGCCTTTTCCGCGAGGATCTGGTTCATGTCGCGAGCCGGCTCGGCGCAGCCCGCTTCGCCGACGATACGCGCAGGAACGCCCGCGACCGTTTTGTTATGCGGCACCGGATGCAGCACCACCGATCCCGCCGCCACTCGCGCGCAATAACCGACCTCGATATTGCCGAGAATCTTGGCGCCCGCGCCAATCAGCACGCCATGGCGGATCTTGGGATGCCGGTCGCCGGTCTCCTTGCCGGTGCCCCCAAGGGTCACGCCCTGCAAGATCGAGACGTTGTCCTCGATCACCGTCGTCTCGCCGACCACGAGGCTGGTTGCATGATCGAGAAACACGCCCTTGCCGATGCGCGCGGCCGGATTGATGTCGACGCCAAATATGGCCGATGCGATGCTTTGCAAGCTCATGGCGAAATCTCGCCGGCCCGCCTTCAGAAGCCAATGCGACAGACGATAGGCCTGCAGCGCCTGGAAGCCTTTGAAGTAGAGGAGCGGCTCCATCATCCTCATGCACGCGGGGTCGCGATCCGCGACCGCCATGATGTCCGCGTGAAAGGCTTCCCCGATCGAAGGGTCGCGCGCAATCGCCTCCTCGAACGTCTGCCGGATCAGCGCGGCCGGCATATCGCGATGATCGAGCCGCGAGGCGACACGATGCGACACCGCCGCTTCAAGCGTATCGTGGTTGAGAATGCTAACCGCGAGAAAGAGCCCGAGTTCGGGCTCGCGCCGCGCCGCCTCTTCCGCCTCCTGGCGGATGCGAGCAAACAATGGATCGGCGCCACCGATCCCAACGACCCTGGCGGTCAAACCTTGCGCCATGACGAACTCCCAAACTCGACCGGCCGAGGGGGCAGTTTACCACAGCGCCCAGCCGACGCGAAGACCAAGGCTGAGCGCTCGCCAACTACCCCCGTCGCCCAAGTCCAGAAGCCTAGGTTTGGGTGTGCGACCCTTTAGTCGGGGCAATCCGTCGTCTGTCTCGTGACACTTGCGCCCGTATTGTTGTTTTGGGTCGTCGTGGTGCGTGTATTGCACGGTTCGCCCGGGCCTGGGGCGACCACAACTGGGCGGGGATTCAGACGCCGCGCCGCCGATGACGCCGCCTGCGACGCCGCCGACCGCCGCGCCAACCGGGCCGCCTACCACCGCGCCCGCGACTGCGCCGCCGGCCGCGCCTGTCACGGCGCCGTTGCCATCCGCAAAAGCCAGAGTTGGCAGACCAGCGAAAGCCAGGGCTGAAAGTCCGATGATCATCCCGCGCATCATGTCCTCCTCGATTTCAGTCAGAGATACGAAGAAAACGCGTGGTGGGAGGGATGGTTCCGAGAGTTGGCCGCTGGCTATTTGGGAGAGGAAGCGGAATCTGCATCGCGCCAAACTCAGACTCGACGCCGCTATGGACGGAACAATGGCAGCCGGTTAGTTGTTATGTTCCGCTGTGGTCTGTCCTGCGGGGCTGGGACATTTGGATATGCGCCTGCTACTGGCTCTGATCATTATCATTTATCTGGTTGGCGTCGGCGTTGTCCTTTCGCCGATCATTCGCTCCACGTGGAATAGCGACCCCGCCTCCGTTTTAGCGGACCGCGTCGTCCAGGCGCTGCCCGACGCCCTCGCCTGGCCCGTCCGAGCAGTCCATTCCTTCGCAGGCTCGTGATCGGGCAATCATCTACGAGTTGAGTATCGCCACCGCCCGCGTCCACCCTGCCGAGGCGCGCTCGATCTTGGTCGGGAAGCAACAGACGGAAAAACCGGTCGACGGCAGCGCCTCGAGGTTGTGAAGCTTTTCGATATGGCAATAGCCGATGTGGCGGCCGGCCTTATGCCCCTCCCAGATGAGCGAGGCGTCGCGCGTTTCGGCGTAGCATTTGGCGGTATGGACGAAAGGCGCGTCCCAGCTCCAGCCATCGGTCCCCGTGACCCGGACGCCCTGCCTCAAGAGATGCAAGGTCGCCTCGGCGCCCATTCCGCAGCCTGAGGCGACATAGTCGGGCCGTCCGTATTTCGCGCCTGCGCTGGTGTTGACGAGAACGATGTCGAGCGGCTTCAGCGCGTGGCCGATCCGCTTGAGCTCCTCATCGACGTCGGCTGCAGTCGCGACATAGCCGTCGGAAAAGTGGCGGAAGTCGAGTTTCACGCCAGACTGAAAGCACCACTCGAGCGGGACTTCGTCGATCGTCCAAGCGCGCTCGCCCTCATTCATTGTCGGATGGTAATGCCAGGGCGCGTCGAGGTGAGTGCCATTGTGAGTTGAGAGCGCCACGCGTTCGACCGCCCATCCCTGCCCGTCCGGCAAGTCGTCTTGTCTGAGGCCCGGGAAAAACGGCAGGATCTGCGGCAAGCTCTGCTGGTGATCGATGTACTCGATCTTGGGACCGAAACCGGGCGGGTCCGCCGGGACATCGTTCTGCAACGGCGCGGAAATATCGATGAAGCGTCGAGCCATATCGTCCCTGCCCTTTCCTTGCATCCAGCCGGAGCCTTTATCGGCTCCGCTTCTCCCGTCGCGCGCTGCGCCATACGCTCGCCGCGAGCGTCGCGGGCAAAGCGAGCGCCAACAAGAGGCCCGCGAGCCAAGACGGCGCTCCGCCGAAAAGCGTGAGCGCGCTGATGACGCCGACAACGCAAAGGATGGCCGTCGCCAGAAGCTCGTCATCGACGAAGAGGCCGATCAGTTCCTTGACAATCGCGCCGATCATGCGAGCGCGGCTGCTCTAGGCTTGAGAAGCACCACCAGGCCCAAAGCGACGGCCAGGAAAAGGGCGATAAAGGCGAGGATCGCCCCGTCGCCGCCAGGCCAAGCAACACCAAGGCTCTCGCCGGTCCAGAAGAGACCGAAGGCGGAGAGCATCACTCCAACCGCGAACTTAAGCGCATTCTCCGGCACGCGAGCGAGCGGCCGATGGACCGCCGCGCCAATGGCCGCAACCAAGACACAGGCCGCCAAGGCGCCCGCGCTCGCTAGTCCGAGAAGGCCGCGCGCAGCGCCGACGGCGATGACGATGAACACGACCTCGACCCCCTCCAGGAGCACCGCCTTGAAAGCCGTCATGCCGGCGATCCAGTCCAATCCCTGCGCCTGCCGCTCATGGGCTTCGGTCAATTCGCGCGTCCCATGCGCAAAGGCGGCGTCCTCATCATGCAAAGCGATCACCCCGATGGCCCGCAGGATCGCCTTTCGCAGCCAGCGTAGGCCGAACAGCAGCAGCAGGACGCCGACGACGAACTGCAAGACGTGAAGCGGGACGACGCCCACCAGCGGCCCGAGGACGGCGACAATCAGCGCGAGCGCGACGAGCGCGGCCGCCGCGCCGGTCAGCGCCGGGCGCCAGCCGCGCGCAAGTCCGACAGCGAGCACGATCGTGAGCGCCTCGACCGCCTCAACGAAGGAGGCGGCGAATGAGGCGCCCGCGACCGAAATGATCGTCGTTAGGTTTGGCATTGCGAGGGCGTCCGATCGATGAGCGCGCCGCTATCCTCAGCTCGTGCGCCGAGCCAGCGACAGCCACAAACCCCCGCCGATGAGGACTGTTCCCGAGAGACGGCCGAGCAATTTGACGCGGCTCGGCTTCATGAACCACGCGCGGCCCATGCCGGCCGCGATGGCCCAGGCGCAATCCGAGGCCCCTGCGATCATGACCGAGGCGACGCACATCGCGGCAAGCTGCGGCCCCGCCGGCAGTCTGGAATCGATGAACTGCGGCAGGAACGCGGTGAAGAAGACAATCGTCTTCGGATTGGACAGCGCGACGAGGAGGCCGCGCATGAAGCGCGTGCGGCCCGTCTCCAGGAGCTCATGGCTCTCCTCGCCCGCATGCCGCCACGCCTGCACGCCGAGCCAGATGAGGTAGGCGGCGCCGGTCAGGCGCAAGGCGTTGAACAACAGGTCCGCATGGGCGTGGACCCAGTTCAGTCCGAGCGCAATCGCCGCCAGCAACAAGGCGTTGCCAAGCGTCGTGCCCGCCACCGTGGTCAGCGCCGCGCGCACGCCGCGGGTGGCGCCCGTCGAGATGACAAGCGTGACGATCGGTCCCGGCGCGATGATGAGGACGACCGTGATCAACAGAAAGGCCGTGAATAGCTCGAAATTCATGTTTCCATGCTCCGCTCGCGCAAACTTAACCTCAAGGGGCCGTCCAGAACAGCCCGATCGTGAGCGCCAAGCCGATGGCGACGACGCCGAGCTTCAAAAGCTTCTCGTTGACGCGTCTCAGCATCAAGGCGCCCGCCCAGCCGCCGAACGAGGCGCCGACAGCGGTGATGATCGCCTGCAGCCAGTGGACGTCCCTGGAAAAGACGAAGATCACAACCGCCGAGGCATTGATCACACCCGCAAGAATATTCTTCGCCGCGCCCGCGTTGCGCACCGCCAAGCCCATCATGGTCAGCGCCGCCATCATCAAAAGGCCAATGCCGCCGCCGAAATAGCCGCCATACACGGCGATGAAAAACTGCGCCACGCTTGCGGCGCGAGGCGACAGACGCGTTTCGCCGGGACCCGGAGTTTTTTGAAAGAAACTGCCCCAGGCGAAGAGGACGGTGGCGAACAGCACCAGCCATGGCACGAGGCGCGCGAACAAAGCCGCCGGCGTCGCGAGGAGGATAAGCGCGCCAAGGCCGCCGCCAATGAGGCTGATGACGAATAACGTCCGCATCGTCAGGCCGGTTGGAACTCGCCGCGTCCGCCCGACCAGTAAAGCCGGTGACGAGCTGCGCGGGAAACAGCGCCACGGTGGACGTGATGTTGGCCGCGCGCGCGTCCATGCCGGTCAGCATCAGCGACGGAAGGGTGATGAACGAGCCGCCGCCAGCCAGCGCATTCTGCACCCCCGCCCATATCGCGGCGATGAAAAGGATGATGAGGGCAATCATCGCAAGATTCGTTCTGGCCTCGTCGGGCGCCCACGGCGAAGGGGCGAGAGGTTCTACTCGCGAGGCGCACGAAAAGGAAAACCCGGCGGCGCGCCGCTGGCGCGACGGCGCGGCCGGCGCCGATCAGGCGAAATCCTGCGCCGCGCGCTGATGCTCGGCGATGAGCCGATCGAGATCGAGCCCGACCGGCTGTCCGTCGACCACCCGCCATGTCCCCGCGATCATCACCCGGTCCGCGCGGTGCGCGCCGCACAGGACCAGCGCGGCCAGCGGGTCATGCGCGCCCGAGAAACGCGGCTCGTCGAGCTTGAACAGCGCAAGGTCCGCCTCGTAACCTTCCGCGATCCGGCCGATGTCCGAACGCCCGAGACAGCGCGCCGAGCCCTCAGTCGCCCAGCGCAGCACATCTCGGTGCGTTACCTTGTCGGCGCCGTAGCGCAGCCGCCCGATCATCAGCGCGTGACGGACCGCCTCCATCATATTGGAGGAATCGTTGGAGGCCGATCCGTCGACGCCGAGGCCGAGCGGCGAACCGGCGGCCTCGAGCTCGCAGGTCGGGCAGATTCCGGACGCCAGCACCATGTTCGACGCCGCGCAATGGCAGACGCCGACTTTCGCCTTACCGAGCCTGGCGATCTCGTCTGCGCTGAAATGAACGCCATGCGCGAGCCAGACGCGGCTCGACATCCAGCCCGTCTCCTCGAGAAGATCGACAGGCCTCCGGCCATACATCCTGAGGCAAAATTGTTCTTCATCCTCGGTCTCGCAGAGATGGGTGTGGAGCTGGCAGTCATAGCGCGCCGCAAGCTTCGCGCTCTCGATCATAAGATCCTTCGAGATCGTGAACGGCGAACAGGGCGCGAGGGCGACACGAATATGAGCGCTCGGGCCTGGATCATGGAAGACCTTCAGCACCCGCTCGCTATCAGCGAGGATCGTCTCTTCGTCCTGCACGACGCTGTCGGGCGGAAGTCCGCCGTCCTTCTCCGAGAGGTTCATCGAACCGCGCGAGACCGTAAGGCGCATGCCCAAGGCGCGCGCCTCCTCGACTTCGATGTCGACCGCGTTCTCCAGCCCCGCCGGATACAGGTAATGATGGTCCGCTGCAGTGGTGCAGCCGGAGAGCATAAGCTCGGTCAGCGCGAGCCGAGACGCGAGCCTCAGATGGTTCGGCTTGAGCCGCGCCCAAATCGGGTAGAGCGCGACGAGCCAAGGAAAGAGCGGCTTGTTGATGGCGGAAGGGTGGGCGCGGGTCAGCGTCTGATAGAAATGGTGGTGCGTGTTGACGAGCCCCGGCAGCACGACATGACGCAAAGCGTCGAACGTTGCGTCAATGCGCTCGGGCGTCTCACCTTGTCCCACCCGCTCGACGATCCGCGTCCCTTCAAGGACGAGGCCGCGCGCGGCGCCGTCGGCGAGGATCGCCAACGGGTCCTTTATCCATGTCCGCAACGCCCCCGCCCTCTCTCAGCCGCTTCCGCAAATTGGGAATCGGCTGAAGCTTCTGTCAACTGCGGGCGGATGTCGATCTTAAGGCTTTACATCGGCGGGTTGACGCCGTTCGCGCCGACGGCGACGAAGCCTGCGGCGAGCGCGCCATCGTCGCTGCGTTGGGCGGGGACGAAGACGGTTGCGCCGGGTTTCAAGTCCGCCTCCGTCGCGGGAGCGAACGTGACGATCGGGATGCCGTCGGGGATCGAGATTTTCTTCTCCTTGCCGCCGCTATAGGAGAGATCGAGGCTCCGCCCGTCGACGCCCTTGACCGCATTGGTGACGGTCGCATTGGTCATCGAGCTTTTCGGCTTCAGGTCCCAGGGATAGCTGCCTTCGCCGGTGCCTTTCATCGCAGGCGGAAAGACCAGCACCTCGACGGCCCCGTCTCCCCCCGAAGACGTGGGAAGCGAGGCGATGCCGACGAAATCCCCCGGCTTGATGTCCTCGACCGACGCCTTGGCGATGCCTGCAACCTTGAAGCCGGGTTTGAGCGCCACCGCGGCGTTCGGGCCCTCACGCGTCTTCACCGTCAACGTTGATCCCTCGAGACCAACAATCGTGCCACGCACGTGGACCATCTCCGCCGCTTGCACGGATGATGAGGCGGTGATTCCGAAGAACGCCAGGGCGGCGGTCGCGCCGACCAGGGCTTGGGGCAGCTTGAGATTCATTTTCGATTCTCCGCAGTGGTTTATCAAAATCGCTCGTAGCGACGCCGCGCTATCAACTCGGCCTCAGCTCCGCGCATCGAGCGATAACGGTCGAAGCGCGCTGTTTATTCGACGCCGGCAACGATTTGGTTACGGGGGCGTTCACCCGCACCCTTCCCGCAGATGATGAAATAAGCTACCGACATTTATTCCCTAACCTTCCACTTGGCCGATCCGCCGGCGCTGATCACCTCCGCATGGCTGTCGCGAAGGACCGCCATTTTAGCGACCCCAGTCATTGCCGAACCCGCGTCGAGATTGAGGCGGAATTGCGCGACCTGGTCCGCGTGCGAGGGGTCGCGACGGGCGTCGTTCGGCGTGTGGCCGTGGACGACGAAAAGCCCGCCAAAGCCGTCCGTTGGCCGGTGCTCAAGGAATGGCCGGCGCACCCAGGCCCAGTGACGATCTTCGTCGAGCCGATCGAGCGGCGTATTCCACGGAACCGCAAGAAAGGTTTCGAGGTCGACCTCCGGGTTGACGCCCGCGTGAACGAACAGAACCTGGCCGGAGCGCCAGCTGGGCCTTAAGGACGAGAGCCAGGCCAGCACGCGCGGAGGCAGCGACGCGCGCGTGTAAGTGAGCAGCTCCGCGAGGTCTTTGGGCTGCTTCCCGGTCTTGAGAAACTCCGCGACCGTCCGATCGCCGCCGTTCGCCATCCAGGTTTCGAACGCGTCGATCGCATCGTCTTGAGGGGTCTCGGGATCGAGCGCGAGCCGCATCATCGTTTCGTGGTTGCCCATGAGCGCGATGGACTCATCGGCGCCGACCCGCGCTTTCGCAGCCATCGCAAGATCGATCGCGCCGAGACTGTCTGGTCCGCGGTCGACGAGGTCGCCAAGAAAGACGATCGCGCGCTTGTCGCGCAGCTTGGGCTCCCGCGCCGCTTCGTCGATAAGCGCGGCGAGCAGATCGCTGCGCCCGTGAATGTCGCCCACGACGAAAATCTCCGCCTCCGGGCTTACGCCCAGCGGCAGCGAAAATCCCCGACGCTCAATGGCCACGGACATTGCCTAGACCTTACGCTGAAACATGGACCGCAAGCATTGCACGCCCGCGCCCGCGCACGCTAGGATCGCGCCCATGTTCCTTCAGTTTTTCGCCAATCTGCGTCAGGCGCACGTGCCCGCGACGCCGCGCGAGTATCTCGACCTCATGCGCGCGCTTGAAGGCGATCTGGCGAGCATGTCGGTCGACGAATTCTATCGCCTCGCGCGCGCCCTTTTGGTCAAGGACGAGCGCAATCTCGACAGGTTCGACGTCGTTTTCGCCGCCACGTTCAAAGGCGTTCTCAGCGTCGCCGCCGCGGTCGAGGCCAAAGACCTGCCAGCGGAATGGCTGCGCCGAATGATCGAGCGCTATCTCAGTCCCGAGGAGCGGGCTCAGATCGAGAAACTCGGCTTCGAGAAGCTCATGGCGACGCTGCGGCAGCGCCTCGCCGAGCAAAGGGGCCGCCATCAGGGCGGCTCGAAATGGATCGGCACGGGCGGGACGTCGCCGTTCGGCGCTTATGGCGACCATCCGGAAGGCGTGCGCATCGGCCAGCACGAAGGCCGCCGCGGCAGCGCCGTCAAGGTCTGGCACCAGCGGGATTTCAAGGACTTCGATGGCGACGCGGAGCTCGGTCCGCGCAACATAAAGGTGGCGCTGCGACGCTTGAGGCGATTCGCCCGCGAAGGCGCGGCGGAAGAGCTCGATCTCGACGGCACGATCCGGTCGACCGCCGACAAAGGCTATATCGACGTTCAGCTCCGGCCCGAGCGGCGAAACGCCGTCAAGGTGCTCTTGTTTCTCGATGTCGGCGGCTCGATGGATTGGCATGTGGAAGCGGCCGAGCAGCTGTTTTCCGCGGCGAAGAGCCAGTTCAAGCGGCTCGACCATTTCTATTTCCACAACTGCCTCTACGAGAGCGTGTGGAAGAACAACCGCCGCAGGCATGACGAGCGCGTGGCGACGCGCGACCTCATCAATTCCTACCGCCGCGATTATCGCGTCGTCTTCGTCGGCGATGCTTCGATGAGCCCGCATGAGATCATGGCGCCCGGCGGCTCCGTCGAGCACCTCAATCCGGAGCCTGGCAGGGTGTGGCTCGAGCGCGCGATCCTCGCCTGGCCGCGCATCGTGTGGATCAATCCGACGCCGCCGAGCGCCTGGAATCATTCGCTGTCGACGTCGATGATCGCCGAAATCTTTCAGCATCGCATGTATCCGCTGACCCCCGACGGGGTCGAGGCGGCGATGCGGGCGCTGGCGGCCTGACGCTCAAACTTTTGTGATCCCCGCGCGGCGTCATTCCCTCACCACCAACACCGAACATTGCGCGTGGCGCACGATCGTCTTGGCGTTCGAGCCGAGCAAATAGTCCGACATGACGGGACGATGGGAGCCGACAACGATGAGATCGGCGTCCCAGTCCGATGCTTCCTCCAAGAGCTCGTGATAGATTCCCCCCGCCCGCGTCGCGGCGCTCTTCCGCTCGACCGGCAGGTCGACGCCGCCAAGAATCTCGCTGAGCGCCTCCTTGGCCCGCTTCTCCTGCTCGACGTCGAAATCGACCGGCACATATTCCATGAACGTCGCCGGTATGACTGGCTGGACATTGACCAGCCTCAATTCGCCGCCGCCCGCCTTCGCCAGTTCCACCGCCTCCGTCAGCCCCTTCGGACTTGGCGTCGGCTCGGCGAGATCGACCGCGAGAACGATGCGCTTGTACATGGCGACCCTCCCTTCTCGTCGGACGCCGTCGCCCGGACTCGTCGCGGCGCCTGAACGTGGAACCCTCTTTACCGTCTGGCAAGCCTCGTGCGGCAAACAGCCATGGGACCTCGTCTGAATCGCGCCTCGCGCTTGACGGACGGCCGCGGCGCAAATCGGCGAGGATAGTCATTGTTCCTTCGTCCATGGATCGTTATAAGGCCGCGAAATTCCACGCGGAATAGGGATCGCCAATGAACGACGTGTCCGTTGAACATTATAAACCGTCGGACGACGAACCGTTCATGAGCGACCGACAACGAGAGTATTTCCGCCGCAAGCTGATCGCCTGGCGCGAATCGATTCTGGCTGAGAGCCGCGACACGCTCGCCGCGTTGCAGCAGGAGAGCGAAAACCACCCCGACTTCGCGGACCGGGCGTCTTCGGAAACCGACCGGGCGATCGAGCTGCGGGCCCGCGACCGCCAGCGCAAACTGATCGCCAAGATCGAGGCGGCGCTCGCCCGCATCGACGACGGTTCTTACGGCTATTGCGTCGAGACCGGCGACCCCATCTCGCTTCGTCGCCTCGACGCGCGTCCGATCGCCACTCTTTCGGTCGAGGCGCAGGAGCGCCACGAACGGCGCGAGCGGATTTATCGCGACGAGTGATTCTCGCTCTCGCGCCCGGGCGATACCGAGGCCGGCCCTCCATGTGCGGCCGCCAGCGCCGCTTCCGCACGGAAAGCTCATGGCGCGGCAGCGTTTTTTGTGGCGGTCTGGCTTCGTCCCCCAACATATCGCGGCCGACGAGCCAACGTCATCGCGAGGAGGCCAAAGGCCGACGCGGCGATCCAGGGGCCGTCGAGCGCCCCAATGACTCCTGAATCGCTTCGCTTACGCTCGCGATGACGTCCCTGGTGACCCGATTGCATCGGGCTCCAAGCGCGCTTGCAGACCCGTCTCGTCCTTCGATCGGCCCCGCGTCAATCTGGCTTTTCGCGGCCGAGCAGGCGCGCCATCTCGGTCTCGAGCGAATCGAGGTCGGCGAAGGGATCGTCGACTTTGGCCGGCGGCTTGCCGTTCTTCGCGGCCGTCTTGTCCACAGGCGGGCGGGCGTCGGCTGCTTTTTGCGCCCAATCGGACGGCGTCGCCGACACCGGCGTCTTCGGCGCAGGCCGCGCTTGAGCCGCGGCCGCGCTGGCCGAGGGAATGGTGTTCGCGGCTGACGCCGCAGGCGGCTCCGTTATCGGCTCCGCTTTCGAGCCGGCGACCGCCGGCTCCGATTTCTCCGCCCGGCGCGGCGACGCAGGCCCGACAGGAGACGGGGCCGAGGAATTGCCCGGGCCTCGCGCGGGACCCGTTTCCGGAACGCGAACCGGGGCCCCACGGTTCGGCGAGGCATTGGCGGGAATGATCGGCGGGGGCATCGCCGCGCGCGTTTGTGCGGTACGCGGCTCCGCCTGACGCGCCGGCGAATTTGTGGGCGCCGATCGTGCCGGCTCCGCTGCTTGCGTCGTCGCCGACGCAGCAGCGCCCGAGCGAGCAGGCTCGGATGCAGATGGTCTGGCGGGAATCGATGCCTGAGCGGAAACCGGAGCGGTTGGCTCCGCGGGCGCCTTCGGGATCGTTGGCGCCGCGATCGGCGCAACTAGGACCGCCGCGATCGGCGCAGCTGGGGCCGGCGCAGCCGGAACCGGCGCTGGCGGTGGGGCCGGGGGCGGCGCAACCGGAGGCGGCGCCGGCGGCGACGCCGGGGCCTTGGCGGCGGCCTTCGCCGGCGCCTCCGGGGCGGCTGGCCCAGTGACTGCGGCGGCTTCGGCTCGCCGCGCCGGCGTCGGGGGCACGAGCAGAGGCGAGACCTGGTTGCTCTCGCGCGCCGGCGCCGCCGCACGATTGATCTGCGACTCAACCAGAACGTCGTTCGGTCCGCCGATCATGACCAGATGTTCGATATTGTCGCGTCGGACAAGCACCAGCTGCCGCTGCCCGTCGAGGCTGAAGGCGTCGACCAGGCCGAGCCGCGGCTGGCGGGTCCGTCCGCCAGGAACGCGTAGCCGATGAGCGAAAGCCAGCCTGTAGAAGATCGCGAGCACGATAAGGGCGGCAATGCCGCAAGCCGCAAGGAATCCGATCTGAAGGACCCGATTGTCCGCGAACGGAAGCTCATTCAACCACTGCATGCCCAATCCAAGACTTCCGCCGCCAAGCGCGTAAGCGGACCGCTCTTCAATTCGCCAGCCGACCGATGCTTTAGGCTGCGCCCGAGAAGCAAGACCGGGCGCAGGCTAAGTGATCCCGGCCTGGCGCGCCGCCTCAAGCGCGCCGAATCTCATCGACGCGCGCGATGTCACATTTCATAACAAAATGCGACCCCGTTGAAAACTGCGGCGTTCACCGCACTTTCGCCCAGGTTGAACGGCCTGCCGCCAAGACATGGCGCACGGCCCATGGTAGCACAGGCTCAACCGCAACTCGGCGCGGGTTCGTCGATGTCGACGGCCATGTCCTTGGGGGTAATGGTCCTCAAATGAAATCTCCGCCGCCCCCGCCGGTGGACAGAATCGAGCGAACGGTCAATCCGGTCGCACTAGCGATCCTCCTCGTCTGTCTCGCCGGCGCGCTTCTGGCCGTATGGCTTGCGCCGAACGCCATCGGGGCGACGCTGATGACCTGGATGATCGTCATCCTCGCGGTCTGCGGCGCTTTCGGGCTGCTGCTTTACGCCTTCGGCTTGTTGCAACTGCCGACCCGGGCGGCGCGCTTCGACACCACCAAGGCGATCGCCAACTCCAATCCGGACGGGGTCCTCGTCACCGACCGTGAATCGCGGATCGTTTACGCCAACGACGCTTATCGGGCGCTTTCGGGCGCCGCTGCGGCCAGCGATCTGCGCCCGATCGAACGCCTGTTCACCGGCTCGCCGGACGTCTCGGAATCCGTCTACCGGCTGTCGCAGGCGGCGAAATCCAGCGGGCGGGCGAGCGAGGAGCTTCGTCTTTCGCCGCCGCCGAGCGGCCAGGGCGAGGTGGCCTGGTACCGCATTCGCGTCCGTCCGCTCGAGGGCTTGGCGAAAAACGGCATGATGGTGTGGACGGTCTCGGACGAGACGCGCGACCACGACCGGCATGAGACCTTTTTCCAGGATCTTCAGCACGCGATCGACTATCTCGATCACGCGCCGGCGGGCTTTTTCTCCGCCGAGCCCGACGGATCGATCGCGCATATGAACGCCACTTTGGCGGGCTGGCTCGATTATGATCTCGCCCAGTTCAGCGCTGGCCGACTCAAGATCGACGACATTGTCGCCGGAGACGGCGGCGCGATGCTCGCCATCATATCCGGGCCGCCCGGAGAAGTGACGACGCAGCAATTCGACGTTGACCTCAAGCCTCGCCAAGGCCGGCTGCTCCCGGCGCGCATTCTGCACAAGGTCGCCTTTTCCGGCGATGGAACGCCGGGTCCGTCCCGCTCGCTCGTGATCAATCGCGCTCCCGGCGACATCAAAGGCGAAGATCTGCGCGCGGCGGAGGTGCGCTTCGCCCGCATTTTCAATTCGACCCCGGTGGCGATCGCGGCCGTGGACGCCGCAGGCCTAGTGCTGCGTCCCAACGCGGCATTTGCTCGCCTCGCCCAGGCCGCCGCCAAGAGCGACGCCGCGAAGGGACGGCTGTCGATTTTCGACCTTGTCGCCCAGCGCGATCATGGCCCCTTGAACGCGTCGATTGAGGCCGCCGCGCAGGGCAAGGGCGAAATCGCGCCGCTTGACGTCTCGCTTGAGGGCGCTGCGCCTCAGCGTTCAGCGCGCCTCTTCGTCTCGGCCGCCGACCCGCGCAGCGACGAGGGAGCGAGCGCGACCGTCTTTGCCCTCGACACCACCGAACAACGCACCCTGCAGGAGAACCTCGCGCAAAGCCAGAAGATGCAGGCCATCGGCCAGCTCGCCGGCGGCGTCGCGCACGACTTCAACAACGTGTTGACCGCGATCATCGGCTATTCCGATCTCCTGCTCGCCAACCACCGCCCGACCGACCCGTCCTTCCAAGACATTATGCAGATCAAGCAGAACGCCAATCGGGCGGCCGGGTTGGTTAGGCAATTGCTCGCCTTTTCGCGCCGTCAGACGCTCCGCCCCCAGACGCTGCAGCTCAACGACGTGCTGTCGGAATTGCAGATGCTGCTGCGCCGGCTGGTCGGCGAGCAGATCCAACTCGACGTCGTCTACGGGCGCGACTTGTGGGAGGTGAAAGCCGACCTCAACCAGTTCGAGCAAGTCATCGTCAATCTTGTCGTCAATGCGCGCGACGCCATCCGCGAGGGCGGCAAGATCACGCTGCGCACCCGCAACTTTCCCGCCGCCGAATCCGGCGGCCTGAATGAGGTCGATGTCGCGCCCGCCGATTACGTGCTGGTCGAGGTCGAGGATACGGGTCACGGAATTCCGCCCGAGGTCCGAGCCAAGATCTTCGAGCCATTCTTCACCACCAAGGAGGTCGGCAAGGGCACCGGTCTCGGCTTGTCGATGGTCTACGGCATCATCAAACAGACGGGCGGCTACGTGTTCTGCTTGAGTGAGCCCGGCGCCGGCGCGACATTCCGCATTCTGCTTCCTCGGCGCGTGGGCGATGAGGTCGACGAGCCGGTGAAGACGGAGGCCGTGAAGCCGTCGGCGGATCTGACCGGCCGGGGCGCAATCCTCTTGGTCGAGGACGAAGAAGCGGTGCGCGCCTTCGCTTCCCGCGCGCTCGCCTCGCGCGGCTATACGGTGCTGGAGGCGGAGACGGGCCTCGACGCCTTGCGCGTCGCCGAGGAGGCAGCCGAGCCGATCGACCTCATCGTTTCGGATGTCATCATGCCGGAAATGGATGGGCCGACCATGCTGACCGAACTGCGCAAGCGCGGCTCGACGGCCAAAGTCGTTTTCGTCTCCGGCTACGCCGACGACGCATTCGCGCGCAATCTCCCGGAGGGGCAGGACTTCGTGTTCCTGCCCAAGCCCTTCTCGCTCAAGCAGCTGATCGAGACCGTCAAGAGCTTGATGAATTGACGAGACCGTCCAGCCTTGCGAGGCTGAGCTGACCCCTGGAGCCAAGTCGATGCGTTTTGAAGGAACGGCCAGCTATGTGGCTGGCGACGAACTGAAGACTGCGGTCAACGCCGCAATCGCGCTCGAGCGGCCGCTGCTCGTCAAGGGAGAACCCGGCACCGGCAAGACGCTGCTCGCTCAGGAGATCGCCGCCGCCATCGGGGCGCCGTTCATCGCCTGGCACGTCAAATCGACCACGCGCGCCCAGCAGGGCCTTTACGAATATGACGCCGTCTCGCGCCTGCGCGATTCGCAGCTCGGCGATCCGCGCGTCTCGGAGATCGCCAACTACATCCGCCGCGGCAAATTGTGGGAGGCCTTCGTCTCGCCCGAACGCCCGGTGCTGCTGATCGACGAGATCGACAAGGCGGACATTGAGTTCCCGAACGATCTGCTCCTTGAGCTCGATCAGATGGAGTTCCATGTCTACGAGACCGGCGAGACGGTCAAGGCGCGCCTGCGGCCCATCGTCATCATCACCTCCAACAATGAGAAGGAGCTGCCCGATGCGTTCCTGCGCCGCTGCTTCTTTCACTACATCCGCTTTCCCGACGCCGAGACGATGCGCAGAATTGTCGAATTGCACTATCCGTCGATCAAGTCACGGTTGGTGGAGGAGGCCATGCGGTCGTTCTTCACTCTCCGCGAGACGCCCGGACTGAAAAAGAAGCCGACCACGTCCGAGCTGCTCGACTGGCTCAAGCTTCTGCTCAACGAGGATATCGCGCCCGAGACCTTACGCGAGCGCGACGTCAAGAAACTGATCCCGCCGCTGCATGGCGCATTGCTCAAAAACGAGCAGGACGTGCATCTGTTCGAAAAGCTGGCATTCTTGAGCCGGCGCGAGCGGTAGAGCGATCCGCCTTTCAGCTTGAAGCGACCACAGTTTCGCCGGCCCACTCTGGTACGCGACGCCGATGCGCGCCAAGTCGGTTCTCATCTCCGGCGCCGGGATCGCTGGGCCGACGCTCGCCTTTTGGCTCAACGCCGCCGGTTTCAAGACGACGATTGTCGAGCGTGCGCCGGGCCTGCGCGCCGGCGGATATGTGATCGACTTCTGGGGCCTTGGCTACGACATCGCCGAGCGCATGGGGCTCACGAACGAGCTTAAGCACGTCGGCTACATCATGCGCGAGATGCGGATTGTCGACGCCCGGGGCGAACGCATAACCGGATTCGGGACGCGCGTCTTCCGCGAGCTGACCGGCGGGCGGTTCGTCACGCTGGCGCGCGCCGATCTTGCCCGGCTGCTGTTCGAAACGGTCAGAGGCCAGACGGAAATCCTATTTGGCGACGAGATCGTCAGACTGGAAGAGCGGCCCGACGACGTGTGGGCGCAGTTTGGACATGCCGGCGGGCGCTGCTTTGACCTTGTCGTCGGCGCGGACGGTTTGCATTCGAATGTCCGCAGGCTCGCCGTCGGGCCGCAGCAGCAGTTCGAAAAGGACCTCGGATACGTCGTCGCGGCGTTCGAGACGCAACATTATCGCCCGCGCGACGAGGACGTTTATGTCATTTACAGCGAGCCCGGCCAGATGCTGGCGCGCTTCGCCCTGCATGACGACCGGACGCTCTTCCTGTTTGTCTTCACCCGCGATCACGATTCTTCGCCGACCATGCCTGAGCTCACGACGCAGAAGGCAATGCTGCGCGAGCGATTCGGCGGGCGCGGGTGGGAATGCGGCCAAGTTCTCCCCTGTCTCGATCGCGCGGAGGACCTCTATTTCGATCCGGTCGCGCAAATCAAAATGCCTTCCTGGTCACGCGGCCGCGTCGCCCTTGTCGGAGACGCCGCCTTTTGCGTTTCCCTGATGGCCGGGCAAGGCTCCGCCCTCGCAATGACCGCGGCATACGTGCTCGCGGGCGAGCTTGCCAAAACCGGCGGACAGCACGACGAAGCGTTCCATTGCTACGAGAGGCTCCTGCGCGCGTTCATCGACTTAAAGCAGAAGGGCGCGGAGCGTTTCTCCGGCGCCTTTGCGCCAAGGACCCGGTTTGGACTGTTCCTGCGCAATTCTGTGATCAGGACCTGCGCCATTCCGGGACTGGCGAAACTTGCATTGAGCCGCGACATCACGGATAGGCTTCAGCTTCCCGAGTATCCCTGGCCGGCGCTTGCGCCAACTGCGGCCGTAGAAGTTTGAGCCGTTGACAATCGCTCGCCCAGCGTCCGTTCCAGTGATATGAATAGCGGGGGAATGGATCGCTGTGACACTCGGCCCTGGCATTTTCTATAAATCACGAAGCAAGCGCGCGCTCGCTTATGAGCGGTACCGTTTGGACGGTGAGTCTGTCGTGTGTGAGCGCGTTACGCCCAATGCGCGTTCGTCCGTCGCCCCGCAGATAAAGTTTCTCCAATCTTGGACGGTTGACGACTTCGCGTCCGCCAATGTGCCACCTCCCGCCAAGACGTCGTTTCAGGAATTTTTGCGGGAGAAACACAAGCGCTGAGCGCAAGAAGCGCACGTCATGGGCGAAGCCGTCGAGGTCATTTCTCGGAAGAACGTCAAAGGTCATCCGCCCGGACGGCCTACCGGGCGCCGCTTGCCAAGGCTTGAACGCTCGCGCAATCTTCGCCCATGCGCCGGTTGTTTCTTATCCGTCACGCCAAAGCTGAGCCCTTCGTCGGGCGCGACGATTACGCGCGCAAATTGACCGAGCGCGGGCGCGCCGACGCGCGGCTCGTCGCTAAGGCGCTGGCCGCCAGACATTTTCTTCCGGATGTTCTCATCCATTCGGGCGCGGCGCGCGCCAAGGAGACGGCGGAGATTTTCGTCGCCGCCTGGCGAGATGAAGTCGAGTTGCAGGAACAGGCCTGGCTCTACGACGCGAGCCTCGCGACGCTCATCGACCACACGCGAGCGCTTGGCCACGAGCACAAACGCGTCGGATTGGTCGGGCACAATCCCGGGCTTGGCGAACTGGGGACCGCGCTGACCGGTTCCGGCGCCGAGCCGGAAGTGCGACGCCTCATGGCGAAATATCCAACCGGCGCGGTCGCGGTCCTGGACTTCTCCGTTCAGCGTTGGGAGGAGGTCGCGCCCAATTCGGCGATGCTGGCGCTCTACCTCACGCCCGCGCAGGTCCAGGCGGACGCGGACTAAAAGTTAGGGGCTGAGGTAACGGGACCTACACCAGACACATGGTTAGCTTCAGCAAGTTCACGGCCAAGCGAATGGCTTCCGGGCCATTGTTTCCGTGAGGAAATACATTCATTTCGCCAAAATCTGACCAGCAAATAAGATCGTCTCGAATTTGCACATAAGCATGGCTCGCTCGCCCAGAGTTCACGGACAAACTATTGACGAGTTGCGCTCCATCCGAAGCGCACATGCCCCGTCCCCTATCGCTCGCGAAGCGAAATCGTCTCCCACCAAGGTGGAGCACGCGAAAATAAGCTTGGCCCCCCGCCGATCCGATCCCTCTCGTTCAGTCCGCTCAATAGTCGGCCGGCCAGACCGAGGGCCGTCGCTCCATCTTTTCTTGCAGAACAAAGAAGCCCATTTTCAAGTACGTTTGCAAGTCTAACCAGGAGTTCAGTGGCGTCTTGGTAGCTTGTTTTATCTCTGCAGCTTCACTCATTGGTTCGCTTGACCATTCTTGCTTTTGGCTTGACTTATTCGGCGGCCCTGGGATGTGGCCGGGGCTGCCCAATGACGGCTTCTTGTCTTTCTTCGGACTCCTTCACAGATCTCTCTTGCTAATGGACCTCGCATCCCCTCGTCAGTAATCCATGAACCCGGCGCCGAATGTCGCGAGTCCGCGCCGTTTTGGGCTGTGCGGCAAAATGCGCATGGGCCTCATCCGAAGCAAATCACATGCCGAAATCCGCCTGGGCAGTGACGCCGAGCGCAGCGGTTTGACGGGCGCCCGGCGGCCGGCTCCCTTTCGCGGCCAAGCGCCCACTGTCCAAACGGGCAGGCGCCGCCTAAATGGGCTCCCCGGTCGGCGCGGATTCTTCCTTGTCAGGTTTCAGCGATTTTCTGTTCGAGGCGGAGCTCGTCGCCCGTTCGATCGGCGACTATTTCTCCGGCGCCCCTCTGCGCCTCGGGGTGACCGGACTGTCGCGCTCGGGCAAGACGGTGTTCCTGACCGCCCTCGTCAACAACCTCATCGCCGGGGCGCGCCTGCCGGTGCTGGCCGCCTCCGCCGAGGGCCGCATCATTCGGGCGCGGCTCGAGCCGCAACCGGACGATGCGGTGCCGCGCTTCGCCTACGAGGAGCATCTGAAAAGCCTGTCGGGACACGATCGCCGCTGGCCGGAGTCGACCAGCCGCATCGCTCAGCTCAGGCTCACGATCGAGTTTGAGAGCGCCTCTGGTTGGGGAGCTCGGGGATCGAGCCTCACCGTCGACATCGTCGACTATCCGGGCGAATGGCTGCTCGACCTGCCGCTCCTCGACAAGAGCTACTCGACATGGTCGCGTGAGACTCTGGCGGCGAGTGAGACGCCGGCGCGCGCGCCGCTCGCGGAACAATGGCGCGCTTCGATGGCCGGCCTCGACCCGGACTCCCCCGCCGACGAGGACACGGCCCGGCGCATCGCCGAATTTTTCACCGCTTATCTCAAGCGCGCGCGCGACGATGTCTATGCGCTCTCAACTTTGCCGCCCGGCCGGTTCCTGATGCCTGGCGATCTCGCCGGCTCGCCGGCGCTGACCTTCGCGCCGATCCCCCTTAACGATGATGGGGCGATTGCGTCCGGTTCGCTGGCGGCGATGATGGCGCGCCGCTACGAAGCCTATAAAGACCACGTAGCGCGACCTTTTTTTCGCGACCATTTCGCCCGACTCGACCGGCAGATCGTGCTGGTCGACGCGCTCTCCGCGCTTAATTCTGGGCCCGCTGCGCTCAAGGATCTCGAGAATGCGCTGACCGAGGTCATGCGCGCCTTCCGCGCCGGGCGTTCGTCGTATTTCGCGTCGATCTTCCGTCCTCGCATCGACCGGATTCTCTTTGCCGCGACCAAGGCCGACCACCTGCATCATAAAAGCCACGACCGGTTGGAGGCGATCCTGCGCGCGCTCACGGCGAAAGCGATCGGGCGGGCGGAAGGGGTCGGCGCGGAGATTGACGTCATCGCGCTCGCTGCGATCCGCGCCACCCGCGAGGCTGAGATCAGGACCGGCGCCGAGACGCTGGACGCGATCATCGGCGTGCCCGAAAAGGGCGAGACGATCGGGGGGCAAACCTTCGACGGCATGGCGGAAGCCGCCGTATTTCCCGGCGAATTGCCTGCAGACCCGAATGCAATTTTTGCGGGGGACGCGATCGCCCTGCCCGAAGCCGACAACGACTGGCGGTTCGTGCGCTTCCGCCCGCCGTTGACCCAGCGCGGCGAACCCGCGCCGCAGATCCGGCTCGACCGGGCGCTGCAGTTCCTGATCGGGGATCGCCTCGCGTGAATCAGCGCCCTCCTCGCCCCCGGGCTTTTCGCCTCGACGATCGCCGCGTGGCCGTCGATGATGAGCCTGCGTCCCTTCTCCCGGAAGCAATCATCAGCTCGCAGAATGATCCGATTCCTACCGGGGCGCCTGCGCCGATCGACGAAGCCGAGCTCGAGGTCGAGACCGCGCAACGATCGGGCCTCATTGCCCGCTCGCGCGTCACGCTTGCGGGCCTGGCCTGGACGGGTCTTGGCGGTCTCGTCTCCCTCGCCGCGGGGCTATGGGCCACGAACCTCATCGAAGGGCTGTTCGCCAGAGCGGAATCGCTCGGGATTATCGGGGTCGTGTTCGGCCTCGTGTTTCTGGTCGGCCTTATCGGCGTCGCGGCGCGCGAGATCATCGCGGTCGGGCGGCAGACGCGGATCGCGGAAATGCATGTCGCCTTGGCCAAGGCGCGCGCGGCTGACGATCGCGCCCAAGCGCGCCACCTCGTCGGCCAGCTGGTCGCGCTCTATCGCAACCGGCCGGAGACGGCGCGAGCGCGGGCTGAGGTCGAGGATGCGGCGCGGGCGATCATCGACGGGCGCGACCTCATCGACGTCGCCGAGCGCGCGCTGCTCAGGCCCCTCGACCAGAGGGCGGAAAACGAGATCGCTGCCGCCGCCAAGCGCGTGTCGCTCGTGACCGCGATCAGCCCGCGCGCGATCCTCGACGTCGTGTTCGTCATCGCCCAGATCGTGCGGCTCGTGCGGCGCATCGCCGAAATCTACGGCGGACGGCCGGGCCTCTTGGGCCTCATCAAGCTCGCGCGCTCGATCGGCGCCCATATCGCGATCACCGGCGGCATGGCGGTAGGCGACAGCCTGCTGCAACAGCTCGTCGGCCACGGCATCGCCTCCCGCATCTCCGCCCGCATGGGCGAGGGCGTGCTCAATGGCCTGCTCACCGCGCGTGTCGGGCTCTCCGCGCTTGCCGTCTGCCGGCCCATGCCCTTCTCAGTCGACAGGGCCCCCGGCGTCTCCGAAGTCGCGCCCTTCCTTTTCAGCAAGGGGGCCGAGCCCCCTTCTCCCGTTCGGGAGAAGGGCCGGGGATGAGGGCCGAGGCGACGGCGACGGTCTGAGCCCGTGCTATAGGTGATCCGAAGAGGAGCGCTCGATGATCGCCGAGATTTCATCGCATCGAGAGGAACTGCGAGAATCATGCCGCCGGTTCCATGTCCGCCGTCTCGACCTATTCGGTTCGGCGACGGGTGACGATTTCGATGCCGACCGCAGCGATCTTGATTTTCTTGTTGAATTCGATCGCGGCGCGCCTAGGGCCATGTCGTTCAAGACCTTTTTCGGCCTTAAAGAGGCGCTTGAGGCGTTGTTCGGCCGTAGCGTCGATCTTGTCGAGCCGAGCGCGATGCTCAATCCCTATCCCAAACAGAGCGTCGAGCGGTCGCGCGAGTCTGTCTTTTAGGCGTGATCCAAAAAGCCTGCTCTGGGACGCGCGCGAGGCGGCCGCAGCCATCGACGCTATGACAGCGGACGAAAGCTTCGCGGATTTCGACAGCGAACGCTGTGATCGACCGCGTTCGCGTCTGACGGGCGGTGCAAGACGATTAGCCGCAGCTGCGCGCCACTCTGGACGACCTCCTCGGGAACCTGCAGTAGCAAGGCCCCCCTCATTCCACCGGCTCCAGCCCCTCCGCCCCGACGCTCGCCAGGACGCCGGTGTGGACGTCGAACCAGTAGCCGTGGAGCGCAAGCCGGCTCACGCCGACCGCCTCGGCGATCCAGGGGAAGGTCATGAGATTGGCGAGCGAGAGGCGCACGACCTCGGCTTCGATCCGTTCGAGGCGCCCGTCCGGCTCGTCGCCCGCGGCCGCCAGCGCCGGCTTGCCGATCTCGACCCAGGTGGCGATGAAATCCTGCGCCTGCGGCGGGGGACCATAGGCCATCGCCTTCACGCCTCCGCACTGCCCGTGCCCCAGCACCACCAGCCGCGGAACCTTGAGCACCTTGACGCCGAATTCGAGCGCTGCGCTCGTTCCATGATGGCCAGGATCGGGGCTGTAGGGCGGGACGAGCGCCGCGACGTTGCGCACGACGAACAGTTCGCCCGGCACCGCCCCGAATATCGTCTGCGGGTCGACGCGGGAATCCGAGCAGGCGATGACCATCGCCTCCGGGCTCTGTCCCCAATGGGCCAGCCCCTCATAGCGCGCCCGCTCTCCCGGCCACACTTCAGCGCGAAATCGACGATAGCCTTCGATCAACGGGTCCATGGGATCAGCTCGCGACGGACGGCGAAAAATGCTGCACTGCGATAGAACGCCGCCCCGCGTGGCGCAAGGAGCCGGCGGCGCGCGCTTAACCTCGACGGCGGGGCCCAGCACTTTTGGGTTGACGGGAGAAGTCCGGGACGGCAGAGAAGCAGCCGGCCCTCCCGGCGACAGGGAGGGGAAATGCGCGTCGGGCCTTGCGCGGCGCCCTGTCTCTCGGCGACAAAGGAACGAAATCGTTCCGTCGCACCAATAACATATGAATGATCTGATCTCGCTCCGCAGGGCATGACGCCATGAAACACGCAATGCTTTCGCTGGATTATTTTGCTCTCGCCAAAGAGGCGAAAGCCCTCAATACGTCGGGCGCGGCGAAGGTCATCCGCATCGCCCTCCTGGCGGACTGCGCGACCCAGCATCTGGCCGATATCATGCGCGCCCTCGCCGCCCGAAACAACGTTCAGGCGGAGGTGTACGAGGGGAACTACGACGGCGTCGACCTCGAGATCCTCGATCCGAATTCCGCTTTATACGCATTCAACCCGCAATATGTGATCATCCTGCTGTCGGGCGAGAAACTGAAGGCGCATCTCTATGCGAGCGGCGACCGGCGCTCGTTCGCCGACGAGACGGTCGGCCGGCTGGAAAATTTGTGGAGCGCATTCCGGGCGCAGAGCCAGGCGACCATTATTCAGAGCACGTTCGTGCTCCCGAGCGAGCGCGCCTTCGGCAACTATGAACTGAAGGTCGCCGATTCGGTTGGCTCAATCTTCACTGAGATCAACTATCGATTGTCCGTCAAAGCGCGGGAGGCCAAGAACGTCCTTTTGAACGACGTCGATTTCATCGCCGCCTCGGTTGGCCGGACGCTCTGGTTCGACGCCCGGATGTGGAACATGGCGAAGACGCCCTGCCGTCTCGAGCATCTTCCGCTTCTTGCCCAATCGCTGCTCGACACCGTGCTCGCGGCCTCGGGCATGTTCGCGAAATGCGTGGTCCTCGACCTCGACAACACGCTGTGGGGCGGCGTTATTGGCGACGATGGCCTCGAAGGGATTGCGCTTGGCGAGTTCGACGAGGGCGAGGCGTTCGTCGGATTCCAGACGTTCATTCGCGAACTGAAGCGGCGCGGAATCATTCTGGCCGTGGTGAGCAAGAACGAGCACGCCGCAGCCGTGCTGCCGTTTCGCGAGCATCCGCACATGGTGCTGAAGGAAGAGGATATTTCCGTTTTCGTCGCCAACTGGGACAACAAGGCCGACAATATTCGGCTGGTCCAGAAGACGTTGAATATCGGCTTCGATTCACTCGTCTTTCTCGATGACAACGCCTTCGAGCGCAACATCGTGCGCCAGTTCCTGCCCGACGTCGTCGTGCCGGACTTGCCCGAAGACCCGTCCTTGTACCTCGAAACCCTTGCCGGTCTGAACCTGTTCGAGACGGCGTCGTTCTCCGAAGCCGACTTGCAACGGGCGGAGCAATATCGGGAGGAAGCCCAGCGCGAGCTAACCAAGACCCACTTCACCAATATCAACGATTATCTCATCTCGCTCGGCATGGAGATCCGGCTCGAGCGGTTCAACGCCTTCAACCTACCGCGCATCGCCCAGCTCATCCAGCGTAGCAACCAGTTCAATCTGATGACGCGCCGTTACGGCGAGGCGGCGTGCGAAGCGATGATGAGCGATCCTTCCGTCGCGCCGCTCACAGTCAAGCTCGCCGACAAATTCGGCGATTACGGCCTGATTTCAGTCGTTATCCTTAAAGATGCCGGGAGCGATCTCGAAATCGACGAATATTTGATGAGTTGCCGGGTTTTGCAGCGCGGCGTCGAAAGCTTCACCATGAACAACATCTTTTCCTATGCCGCGCGGCTCGGCGCGAAGCGGGTTACCGGCCAATATCTTCCGACCAAGAAGAACGGCATGGTCAAAGACTTCTTCAAAAGCTTCGGCTTCGAGAAGATCGCCGATGGCGACGGCGGCGCTTCCCAATGGGCGCTCGCAGTCGAGGCTTACCAGCCACGCGAAACATTCATGACGCCGGTCGCCAACGAGCTTTAAGGGGATTGTGAATGGAAGCGAATGAAATCGTGTCGCGCTTAACGCCTATATTTCGGGACGTATTCAATGACGACGGGCTGGTGGTCGACGAGAGGATGACCGCGGCCGACGTCCCGTCGTGGGATTCGCTTTCGAACATCAACATGATCATTGCGGTCGAAAAGGCGTTCAGCGCGAAGTTCAGCATCAAGGACGTCAGAAACCTGAAAAACGTCGGCGAACTTATCGAACTGATCAAGAGAAAGGCGGCATAGGTGAGTTTCACCTCGCCGCTATTTTATCTCGCGCTCGTTCCCGCGGTGACAGTTTTCTATCTCTTGCCCGGCCGCTGGCGAGCGATTTATCTTCTGGCGCTTTCTTACGCATTTTACGCGCTTTCGAGCCGAATCTATCTCGTGTTGCTCGTCCTCGCGTCGGCTGCAGTCTACGCGCTCGGGCTCGCCATCGCGAAGAGCGCCAGCGAACGGGCGAAGCAGGCTTACATGGCCATCGGTGTCGCCGCCGTGGTGGCCGTCATCGTGGTGTTTAAGGCGGCGGGCGCCTGGCGAGGCGTGCTGTTGCCGCTCGGGGTCTCTTTCTATTCGTTCAAGTTGCTCTCGTACCTCATTGAAGTCTATTGGGATGACGAGGCCGTCGAGCGCGATCCAATCGTGTTCTTTCTGTTTCCGGCTTTCTTTCCGCAGATTGTCAGCGGGCCAATTCAACGGCCCGAGCCGTTCTTCGGCCAGATGCGCAACGTCATGGCGAGGACGATTGATGTCGAGCAGGTCGAAGCCGGGTTGCGGCTCATCCTGGCCGGACTGATGATGAAGCTGCTCGTCGGAGATCGCCTAGCCGATTTCATCGCGCTAATCGACCATTCGCACTCAGACTATTCCTATTCGGTCCTGCTCATAACGGTCGGCTCTTATTTGTTGCAACTTTTCGCCGACTTCTCTGGCTATACGAACATCGCGCTTGGCGTCGGCAGGCTGTTCGGGATAGAGGGCCCCCCCAACTTCAATGCGCCCTTTTCCGCTATCAATATTCAGGAGTTCTGGCGACGCTGGCACATGAGTCTGACGCTCTGGCTCACCGACTATCTGTTCACGCCGTTGTCGCTGACCTTAAGGGATTATGGTCAGGCTGGATTGATCGGCGCCATTTTTATTAACATGATCGTCATTGGCATTTGGCATGGGTTCACGCTCAACTATCTCCTCTTCGGAATCCTTCAGGCTATCTTTCTCAGCGTGACCGTGCTGATCCTCGGTGCGCGCACTCGACGGAGACGCGCGGCCGGAAAGACAAATCAAGTTCAGCCTGCAACCTGGGCGTCGAGGTACGCGGTCCCCTTTCTCGGCGCCGCGCTGACCTTCGCGCTCGTGAGCTTCGCAATGATCTTCTTCCATTTCCGGACCTGGGACCAGTCGATGTCAGTCCTTGCCCAAATCCTCGGCTTGTCGCCTAGCGGGCGGATCGGTTGGTCCGATTTGCCGGCCTATCTGAGCGTTCCCGCATGGACCTGCATGGCCATCGCTCTCTATGTCGGCGCTGGGCGGCCCGGCTCCCGAGCGCTGGCTCAATCCGTCAATGCGATGGCCCCGCATTGGCTTCAATATGGCGTCTGCCTGTTCCTGCTCACCGTCCTGTCCACTGCGGGAAGCGGACGTTTCATCTATGGTCAATTCTGACGAGGACAGACTTGACTAGCCTCGAGGATCAGGCTGTCTCGTCAGCCTCCATTGAACGGCAAAGAGAGGACAGGATGTCAGCCGGCATACAGAAAGATGACCACGCGGTCGGTCTATACCTTGACTTGCTGAAGAAGACTCTGACCAATACAATATACAAAGAAGAGCCAGGAGAAGAGAGCGAAGCGACCTTTGTCCGCGGATTCATTGATCATTACATTCAGGGGATAGCGATATCCATGCTTCCTATGGCGCGGCTCGATAACCTTCAGTCCTGCATCGACAGTGTGCTGAAGAACGGCGTGCCCGGAGATTTGATCGAAACCGGCGTCTGGCGCGGCGGCGCTACAATTTTCATGCGTGCGATGCTGAAAGCGCGCGCGGTGACGGACCGCACCGTTTGGGTTGCGGATTCCTTCGAGGGTCTGCCGGAACCCGACGCCGAAAAGTTTCCAATCGAGGCGGAGACGCACAGCGGAGCGCTGATGACTAAGGTGTACGGCCATTTTGCGGTCGATCTCGAAGCGGTCAAATCAAACTTCCGGGCATACGGCTTGCTCGACGATCAGGTCCGCTTCCTGAAGGGCTGGTTCAAAGACACCCTGCCAACGGCGCCAATTTCGTCTCTCGCGATCATGCGGCTCGACGGCGACTACTACAAGTCGACGACCGACGCTCTAACCAATCTTTACGATAAGCTGTCGGTCGGCGGCTACGCGATCATCGATGACTATGCCGAGGATGCCTGGACCCATTGTCGACGAGCGGTCGATGATTTTCGCCGGCAGCGCAACATCAACGAGCCTCTCATTCAAGTCGATTCAAAGTGCTTCTATTGGAGACGAGATAGCTGAAGCATGGCCACGCCAGCGAACCCGACAGCGATGCGGGCGGAAGCGGACACTCGTGTCCTCAATAGCGCAGCAAGCGTTCCGCAGCGAAAGCCGACCGTAGGTCAGCTCGTTTTCACGATCCTGGCGGCGCTTGCTGTCGCCTTTATCCTTTGCGCGGCGGTCTGCCTTCTGCCGGAAAACGACTATCAAAGATGGCAGCTGCAAGATGCGGACGGCCGGTTGCGCTGGATCTACGAGCGGATCCACTTCGACCCCACGCCGATCGACGTCGCCATCGTCGGTCCTTCCCGCGCGCAGCTCGGCCTCAGCGCCGCCGCGATCGAGCAAGATCTCGCCAAGCAAGGCAAGCACGCCAATGTCGCGAATTTTGCTATGGTCGGCGCCGGGCGCGACCTGCAGTGGGCCATCCTGGACGAGTTGTTTAAAGCGAAATCGCCGAAAGTGGTCGTCCTCGAGGTGGACGAGCAGCCCTACCCGTTCGGCCATTTCCTTTTCAAATATGTCGCCCCTGCGGAGGCAATCGTGTTCCCGCCGTCGCCGTTCCTTCATAACTACTTTTACAACCTAGCCTATCTCCCAATCCGAAAACTGAAGCTGTTCGGCGCGAATCTCTTCCCCGATCTGTTTGGCCTCTCGAAGCAATTCGATCCCGGGCATTACGCGCAGAACCGCACGGACTACAGCACGAACTTCATCGGAGATGGCAAGCTGGTCGACATGGAGGACCGGGTTTCGCGCGCGACCCTCCTCGCTGAGCCGCGGGAGCCAGTGCCGCGAACCCGGGTCGCACGCCTGTTCACCAGGCTAAACGGCGGCGAAGATCACCTCTTCATTCAAAAAATCGCTAGCGAGGCGAAAGCGCATGGCGCGCAGCTCGTCTTCGTCCACCTGCCGATGTTCGATGGTCCCCAGACGGTCAGCGATGAGGATTTTCTCAAACAATTCGGTCCCGTCCTCAACTACGGCGATCTCGCGCCGCACGATGAATGGTTCGAGAATTGGTCGCATTTGAACCACGCCGGCGCGATGAACGCGAGCGCCAGGCTCGCGAATGCGATCGCCGGTCTCGCCCTCTGACACGGACGGAATTTGGCCCGCGCCTTTTCGCTGGCGAAAGCGGACCGGGTGAGGTTATGTGCGCGCTGCCGGCCGGGAGCCGAACCAGCAAGAAAGAGTGACAATGATCCGCGTCGTCGCCATCATCACCGCCAATCCGGGCCGCCGTGAGGAGCTTCTGGCCGCCTTTCGCGCCAACGTTCCCAATGTGCATGCCGAAAAGGGGTGCATCGAATATGCCGGCCACATCGACGCGGCGGCCGTTGGCCCGTTTCAGACCGAATACGGCCCGGATTCGCTTGTCGTCCTCGAATCCTGGGAGAGCCCTGAGGCGTTGAGGGCTCATGTCGCCGCGCCCCACATGAAGGCCTACTCGGAAAAGACCAAGGATCTGGTGGCGAAGCGGACGATCCACATCCTGTCCGCGATCGACTAGATCCCCTAGCCTGAGCTGGGGCCGCCGATCCGGCCCCCCTCGCCGCTGGCTCCCGCCTGCGACGGCGATCCGGATCAAACGCAGGCGCGTCCGTTGGGGCCCCGTGTGGCGCGATGTGGCGCTCGCGCTTGAACACGGAGATTTGGATTGCGGTCGCGTCGGAATATTGTTGTCTTGTCAGAATAAACAACCGGGCGTCCGTGTTTGGCGCCGGGTTCTTGTCGGGGAGAAACTCATGAAACGCTTTGTGGCTGTGGCGTTGGTTCTGGCTTGCGGCGTCACCGCGGTCTTGGCCGACACCGATCCGATCGCCGAGAGGCGCGCGCTCATGAAACACGACGGCCAAGCCGCGAAGAAACTGTTCGACATGTCGAAAGGCAAGATCCCGTTCGATCTGGCGACAGTGAAGGAATCCCTGCAGACGCTCAACGAAGGGGCGACGAAATCGGCGGCTTTGTTTCCGGACAACAGCAAGACCGGCGGCGGCACAGCCGCACTGCCGGCGATCTGGCAGAACAAGGCGGACTTCCAGGCCCGCTTCGCCAAATTCGCCAAGGATGTCCAGGCCGCCCAGGCTGGAATTACGGACGAGGCGACTTTCAAGCAATTCGCGCCGGGCGTGTTCAAGAATTGCGGCGGGTGCCACGAAATCTACAAGGCCAAAAGCGGCTGAGGCTTGAATTCGCCCGCGCGGATATTCAATTTCGCCCGCGCGGATGAAGTGGATCGCCGTCATCATCGCGGTCGTCGTCGCGGCTGGGGCGGCGCTGGCCTGGACGCTGACTGCGCCCCGCCCACGCTATTCGGCTGAGGAATGGCGGAAGCTCGGCCTGGCTGGCGACCCCGCCGCCGGCCGTCTGATTTTCTTTGCCGGCGGCTGCGAGTCCTGCCACAAGTCGCCCGGCCAGGACGATCCTTTAAAGCTTGGCGGCGGGCTTGAGCTCAAGACGCCGTTCGGATCGTTCCATCCGCCGAATATCTCCGCAGATCCGATCGACGGGATCGGCGCTTGGCGGCCGGTCGATGTCGCCAACGCGCTTCTGTCGGGCGTCTCCCCCGACGGCCGGCACTTCTACCCGGCCTTCCCGTACGCCTCCTATCAGCGCATGACGCCAAAGGATGTCGCCGATCTCGCGGCGTTCCTGCGCACCTTGCCGGCGGTCAAGGGCAAGGCGCAGCCGAACGCGCTAGCCTTTCCCTTTTCCATTCGCCGCGCTGTTGGATTGTGGAAGCTCCTCTATTTCGACAATGCGAGCCTTCGTCCCGACCCCTCCCAAAGCAAACAATGGAACCGCGGCCGCTATCTCGTCGACGGCCCCGGCCATTGCGGCGAATGCCACACGCCGCGGGGCTTTCTGGGCGAAATGGACTTGAGCCGCGCGCTCGCTGGCGCGCCCCTGCCCGATGGCCATGGCAAGGCGGCGAACTTGAGGGGCGGCGACTTTCTGAACTGGACCGAGGCCGACATTGTCGAGGCTCTGACCAGCGGCTTCACGCCCGGCGGCGATGTCCTCGGCTCCGGCATGACGGCCGTCGTGCGCAACCTGGCAGAATTGCCCGAGTTCGACCGCCAGGCGATCGCCGTTTATCTCAAAAGCCTGTCCCCGCTCGGCCCCGCGCCGGCGAAGCCGTAGCGCGACGGCGCCCGCAGCCCGCTGGAACGGCCCATGTGTAGTCCGCTCTCTTTTCCGGCATGCGTCCGCGGCTGGATCGCGAGGGCTTTGTCGTAGCTGGCGAAAGCCTCTGTGAACCGCTTCAACTTCGCAAGCGCCAACCGCGATTATTGAGCGCCATAATGAATTTGGGATTGAAAGCGAATGCCCTTTTCGAAGTGAACGAGCGCGTCCTCAAATCAATTCTGCGGCCGCCTTCCTTTGTTCGCAGTTCCGTGCAAGTCATCACGGGCTCAAGAGTTCTCAGTTAGGATTGCGCGTAACGTGATCGCCCATGAACGCGCGTGAAGTGATGACGAGTCCCGTCATCTCGGCGACCGCGGATACGCCGGTCCGGGATATCGCTCAGCTTCTCCTTAAAAAGCACATCAGCGCGATCCCGATCCTCGACAAGAGCGGCGCGCCCATCGGCATGGTCAGCGAGGGCGACCTCATCGGCTGCGACCAAACTGAAAGTAATGAGCGGCGCGAGTGGTGGCTGGCGTTGCTGGCGGAAGGCGAGTTGATTGGCTCCGATTTCCTTTCCAACTAGCACAGCCCCGAACGCGTCGCGAGCGACGTCATGTCGCGGCCGGTCGTCACCGTCGAGGAGCACACCGACACCGCTGAGATCGACCGCCTGTTCGCGGCCTACCGGATCAAGCGCGTGCCCGTAGTGCGGAATGGACAAGTCGTCGGAATCGTCAGCCGCGAGAATTTGTTGCGAACGCTTGTGAATGAAGACGCTCATCACGACGCCAAGCGCAAGGAGGGAGCTGTGGCGCGTGCTCTCGAGGGCGCGCTCGCGCCGCTCAGGTGGCGCTTCGAACGACTGCCCCATGAAACCAAACCGGAGGCCACGACGATGACTGGGCCCAACGAGGCTTCCTCCGAGGCCACGGATTTCCGTCGATTGGTATTGAACTTCGAGAAGAGAGAAGCGCAGCGCCGTGAGGAACAGCATCACAACGCGGAGGAGCAGCTGCAGCACAAGGCGGCGGAGCTGATCGGCAAGCATATATCAGAGGAAAGCTGGCGCAACCTCATTCGCCGGGCGCGGGCCGCGGCGGAGCATGGGCAGAAGGAATTCCAGCTCTTACGCTTCCCAAGCCAATTGTGCAGCGATGGCGGCCGCGCCATCAATGTGCCTGATCCAGATTGGCCCGCGACGTTGCGCGGAGAGGCGGCGGAAGCTTATCTCCGATGGAGTCACGATCTGAAGCCGCATGGTTTCCATCTCGCGGCCCGAATTATGAACTTTCCCGGCGGGATGCCAGGCGACGTTGGCCTGTTTCTCGTCTGGGGATAGCCCTTCGCCGGCGGTAAGAATGCGCGGCGGCAATCGGGTCGATCCAAAAAGGCGCGCGGAGCGCCTCGACTTTCAAACGCTGTGCCGTCAAAGTGGCGCTTAGAGCAAATTGCATTTGAGTAGAACTGCGATCGTCATTGCGAGCGAAGCGAATCAATCCAGGGGAACGCAGGCGCCCGCGACTCCTGGATCGCCGCGTCGCTACGCTCCTCGCGATGACGATTCCGTCCGAGGCGGTACGCGCTTCTGAGGAGGGGGACATGGATCTTGGACTGAAGGGCCTGCGCGCGGTCGTGACCGGCGGCACCAAAGGCATCGGCCGCGCCGCTGCGAATATTTTCGCTGAGGAGGGCGCAAGCGTCGCCATCTGCGCCCGCAACGCGGACGACGTGAAGGCCGCAGTCAAAGAGCTCAAGGCCAAAGGCGTGGACGCCTATGGAGCGGGCGTCAACGTGGCCGACAAGGCGGCGCTTCAGAAATTCATCGCCGACAGTGCGCAGGCGCTGGGCGGAATTGACATTCTGGTCGCCAACGTCTCCGCGCTCGCCGCCCAGGATGTCGAGGAATCCTGGAGCCAATCCTTTGACGTCGACATGATGCACACCGTGAATGCGGTCACCGCCGCCCTGCCCTATCTCGAGAAATCAAAACATCCCTCGATCGTCATCGTCTCCTCGGTTTCTGGCCGCGAGGTCGATTTCACCGGCCCGGCCTATGGCGCGATGAAGGCGGCGCTCATCCATTACGCACAGAGACTTGCCTATCAGCACGCGCCGAAGATGATCCGGGTCAATGTGGTCTCGCCGGGCAACACCTATTTCGACGGCGGCATCTGGCAGAACATCGAAACGAATTTACCCGATCTTTTCAAGAGCGCCCTTTCGTTGAACCCGACCGGGCGGATGGCGAAACCGGAGGAGATCGGCCGCGGCATCGTCTTTCTCGCCAGCCCCGCCTCGAGCTTCACAACCGGAACGAACCTTGTGATCGACGGCGCCTTGACCAAGGGCGTGCAGCTGTAACGGGCGACGGCGCGAGCGAGAATCCAAAACCGCAAGCAAAGGCGCCAGCGCTCTCTTTGATGGGCGTCAACCGCTCGAAGACTACTTACAAAAACCAAATGTTGGGAAATAATTCTCTTTTTGAGAAATCTGTGCTACAGTGCCAGATAGTTGGGAACTCCAACCCGCTCCGCGACGGGCGTTCAGAGGGATTGCGCCTTGCTTCTTGTCATTCCCGCGCAGCTGCTTGTCATTCCCGCGTTGCGAGGGAATGCAGAGCCTCGGGAAAGCGTTTCTGGATTCCCGCTTTCGCGGCATGACAGGCGATCGCTTGCCTCGAAAGGCAGCCCGGGAGCTTTTCGACGGGAGCGCTTCGCGACTGGTTGGACCGGATTTTGGGTCAGGACAGCGCAACCCGCGAAACCGGCGAAACGAAACGGCGGTTAAACCATTGAAAACAAACGATTTCACGAAATGACTGATTCGGCGCCCCTAAGGATTCCAATGGCTTAGGACCTGGGATGCGAAACGTTTCGTTTCGCATGGCGAAATGATCCGCTCGCTTTTGCGGCCTTTGGGTTTCGTGGCGTGCGTAAACTTGTGCGCGAGTTGCGTCCACGCCGCTGGCGCGGACCTAGCCAGGGCTGGACTAGCCAGCCTTCTCGCACAGAACACGCTCGTAAGTCGCGACGTATTTGCGCGCCTCGTTCTCCCAGACGAAACGCTCCGCCGAAAGCTTCGCCGCCGCCGCCGCCGAGCGCGCGCGCAGGGACTCGTCCTTCATCAGCTTGAGGCAGGCCTCGGCAAGCCCCTTAGGATCGGGCGACGGCGCATAGACGCCCGCATCGCCAAGGAGTTGCTGCGTCTCTTTAAGGGGGTAGCACGCCGTCGGGATTCCAAGAGCGCAATATTCGAACACTTTGTTCATGCTCATGAGGTCGTTGGCCTCATTGAGCGGATCGGGGATGACGCCGATGTCGAAGGCGCTGAGATGGGCGAGCAGCGTCTCGCCTTTCAGATAGCCGGTGAACAGGAGAAAATCTTCGACCTCGAGCGAGCGGGCAAGCGAGCGGACCAATTCGAGCGCCGGCCCGGAGCCGACGACGACGGCGCGAAAGTCGCGGAACCCAACGTCCTTGACGAGATGAGCGACGGCGCGCACCAGATGGTCGACGCCGTCCTGCTCGTTGATGATTCCGACATAGCCAAGAACGAACTTGCGCCCGCCGTGCAGCCCAGGCTCAGGCTCGACGCGACGGATGCGCTGCCGATCGGGCACCCCGTAGACGACCTCGACCTGCGACGGCGTTTTGCCGCCACGGCTGATCGCGATGTCTTTGAATGTCGCGTTGGCGGTGATCACTTGGTCGGCCGTCATGTAGCTCAACCGTTCGAAGACCATCAACGCTCGATAAAGGAGCCCTTTCTTGCCGAATTTGACGATGAACAATTCCGGCGAGACGTCGTGCTGATCGTAGATGAACCGTTTGCCGATGAGCTTGAACGGCAGAGCGGCGAGAAAGATGAGGTCTGGCGGGTTGCAGGCCTGAATGATCGAAAAGCCGCGCTCGCGGTGAACCTTGAACAAGAGGCGGAATTCATAGAACAGCGCGGCTGAATATTCGCGTAAGTAAGCAAGTCCGCCGCGCCCCTCGGGCGGCAGCGGGTGCCGGTAGATTGCGATGTCGTCAATGACCTCGAACGGCTTCGGAAAGTCGGCGTTGCTTGGACAGATCACCGACACCGTCCAGCCCGCGCGATTGAGGGCTTGGGCCTCCTGCCATACGCGTCGATCGAAGGGCACCGGCAAGTTTTCGACGACGATGACACAGGAGCGGGCTTGGCGCGCGGGCGGCATGAGCGACCTTCGATTGTCCGGGTTCGCGGCTTCCGTCAGGGGCGGCTGCTCTGTGCGCTCCGCCGCGGCGCGCGCTGGCGTTGCACCCGACTTCAGCCCTCCCCACCGAATCCCCGGCCAACGCAGACATAACGAAACCCATGCGCCTTCATCGTTTCAATCGGATAAATGTTGCGCAAGTCGATCATGATCGGGGTGGTCAAGCTGCCCTTGACCCGAGCGAGATCGAGAGCGCGGAACTCGTCCCACTCGGTTACGATGACCGCCGCGTCCGCGCCTTTGACACAAGCATAGGCGTTGTCCGCAAACTCGACGCCAGGAAGCAGCGGCTTTGCGGTTCGAACGCCTTCCGGGTCGTAGGCGACAACGCGCGCCCCCGCCGCTTGCAGCTCGGGCAGGATGACGAGGCTCGGCGCGTCACGCATGTCATCGGTTTTGGGCTTGTAGGTGAGGCCAAGCACGGCGATCCGTTTTCCGGCGACCGAGCCGCCGCAGGCGCTGACGATTTTCGCCGCCATCGCTGTTTTTCGTTTGTCGTTGACGTCGACCAGCGTCTCGACGAGCCGGATCGGCGCTTTGGCTTCAGCGGCGAGCTTGGTCAAAGCAAGCGTATCCTTGGGGAAGCAGGACCCACCGAAGCCAGGCCCCGGATTGAGGAATTTGCGGCCGATGCGGTCGTCGAGACCGATGCCGTGGGACACGTCGAGAACGTCGGCGCCGAGACGCTCGCACAGGTCAGCGATCTCGTTGATGAAGGTCACCTTCATCGCCAGGAACACGTTGGCGGCGTATTTGATCATCTCCGAACTGCGGCGCGACGTATAGACGATCCGCCCGCCGTTGCGTTCGATGGGCCGATAGATTTCGCTCATCACCCCACGCGCGCGCTCGTCCTCGACCCCGATGACCACGCGATCAGGTCGCTTGAAATCCTCGATCGCGGCGCCCTCGCGCAGGAATTCCGGGTTCGAGACCACGGCGAAGGAGCCCTGAGGCGCGTGCTTGGCGACGATGCGCTCGACCTCGTCGCCCGCGCCGATCGGGACCGTCGACTTGACCACGACCACGGTGAAGCCATCGATGATCTCGCCGATGGCGCGAGCCGCGTCGTGAACGAAATGCATGTCGGCCGAGCCGACCTCGGCGAGCGAAGGCGTGCCGACGGCGATGAAGATCGCCTGCGCCCCGCGCCCGGCCTCTTTCAGGCTAGTTGTGAACGAAAGCCGGCCCGCCGCCTGGTTGGCGAGCACCAGCTCGCTCAAGCCCGGCTCGAAGATCGGAACGTGGCCCTCTCGCAAACCTGCGACTTTGCTCGCGTCGACCTCGACGCAGACGACCTCGTGGCCAAAATCGGCCAGACAGGTCCCGGAAACGAGGCCGACATAACCGGCGCCCACCATCACAATGCGCATCGAATGAACCCCCATTCAATTGCGGCCAACATTAACGCCGCCAAGCGGACCGGCGGCGCGACGATCGAAACGATTTCCTCCGGACGCCGATATCCGGGGATCCACGCGGCGGTCAAACCGTCATGGCGCGCCCGGATCCGCGCTCGGCGCGCGGATTCGCCAACCACGGTCGTGCGGCCTCAAGGCCATCGAGCCGCGGCAAGGCTCGGCGATTGACCGGTCTTATACACGCCGGTAAGCGGGTCCGCCATCGCTCTCATTCGATGGGCCGCTTCAACGGACGGGACATGGCTGTCTACACCGAAGTCTCCGACGATGCGCTGCGCGCCTTTCTGGCGCGTTACGATCTCGGTGAGGTGACTTCGTTCAAGGGCATCGCCGAAGGGGTTGAGAATTCCAACTTCCTGCTGCGCACCGCGAGCGGTCAGCACATCCTAACCCTCTACGAGAAGCGGGTCAAAGCCGAGGACCTGCCGTTCTTTATTGGTCTCATGGAGCATTTGGCGCAACGCGGCGTCACTTGTCCCCAACCCGTCCGCGATCGCGCCGGCTCGGCGCTCGGCGAACTCGCGGGCCGCCCCGCGGCCATTGTCACTTTCCTCGACGGAATATGGATAAGACGTCCCAACGTCCGCCATTGCGGCGAGGTCGGGGAGGCGCTGGCGCGGATGCACTTGGCCGGCGCCGACTTCCCGCTTAAGCGCGCCAACGCTCTTTCGCTCACGGGCTGGCCAGCCCTGTTTCAGGCGGCGGAAGCCCGCGCAGACGAGATCGCCCCGCATTTGCGAGAAGAGACCGCAGCGGAGCTCAATTTCCTTCAGGCTCTTTGGCCAAAGAACTTGCCGGGCGGCGTCATCCATGGGGATCTATTCAACGACAACGTGTTCTTCCTCGGCGAGAAGCTTTCCGGTCTTATCGACTTCTACTTCGCCTGCAACGACGCGCTCGCATATGATCTGGCGATCTGCCTAAGCGCGTGGTGTTTCGAACCCGACAACGCGTTCAACGTCTCCAAAGGGCGAGCCATGATCGGCGCCTATCAGCGGGTGCGGCCGCTTGGCGAAGCCGAGATCGAAGCGCTGCCGCTTTTAGCGCGGGGCGCTGCGCTCCGTTTCATGCTGACCCGCCTCGTCGACTGGCTCAATGTGCCGCCAGGCGCACAGGTCGCGCCGAAGAACCCGCTCGAATACCGCGACAAATTGCGCTTCCACCAGCGCGTCAGATCCGCCGCCGACTATGGCCTCATCGGGTGAGCCGGCCTGTCGAGATTTGGACCGACGGCGCCTGTTCCGGCAACCCTGGCCCCGGCGGCTGGGGCGCCGTTCTGCGCTACGGCGGCCATGAAAGGGAGCTGAAGGGCGGCGAGGTGCTTACGACCAACAATCGCATGGAGCTCACGGCGGCGATCGAGGCGCTTCAGTCGTTGAAACGCCCATGCGCGGTGATCGTGCACACGGATTCCCAATATTTGCGCGGCGGCGTCACGAGCTGGATCAACGGCTGGAAAAGCAACGGCTGGCGCACCGCGGCCAAAAAGCCGGTCAAGAACGAGGACCTCTGGCGAGCCCTCGATGCGGCCGCCGAGCGGCACAAGGTCGAGTGGCGCTGGGTCAAGGGCCACGCGGACGACGAATTGAACGTCCACGCGGACCGGCTGGCCCGCGAGGGGATGGCCGCGTTTCTAACTAAGCCCTCGGGGTTCGAGCGCACTTGACAGGATGGCTTGGGGTTCGACGAGCCGGGTGGCGCCGGTCTCCCAAGATGAAAAAATCCTTGAACCTACATCCCCGGCCGCGACTGACGCCGCTGTCGAACGCTCGTCCCGGGCGACGCCTAGGCGGTTGCGGGCCTTCCGCCAAGCGTGCAGCCTTTGATTTAATGTTGACATAATTCCCTAAGATTACTCTAATCGGTATCGCACTGCCGCTAGTTGGCGGAGGCGCTTAGTGAGACTAACTTGCGCGACGAAGATTCCTGTCGAAACGGAAGAAGGTCAGCTTTTCACTGTCTCCTCGGCGCCTTTAAGTTAAAGCCTTTACTCGCCGCTTACGAATTATTGATAGTGCATAGACCAGAGGCGCCTAGCGTCAATGAGAAGCCAAAACACTGGTGGCTGTACTATGAGCAAGGTTCTCGTTGGAGTTGTATCCGTGGCCGATTTTGAGCGTGCGCGGGATTACATTTCTGAATTGTCGGATTATCGCGACCATGACGACTGGCTCGATAGCCGCTACGGGCGCTTCATGGGGCTTTCGATCGGCGGCGCCGATGCAAGGTTGGAGACGGTCGCCCTCGACGATTTCCTGGACTGGTGCGGCGCGCATAGAATGCGTCCAAGCGAAGACGCGCTTGACGCCTACGCCTCGCAGTCCAGCCTACCTTCCCGGCGCGAACCGCTGTCGGCGGCGTAGAAGCTTATCAGGTAGAACCTAGGAGTTCGGCGCCAGCGTCCTCACATAGCCCGCCTCTGCGGGGACCCTGCTTGCTCTGGCCAAAAAGCCTCTCTCTTTCCGCCGGATCGGATTTGAAAAAGGGGTAGCGGGATTCGATGAATTGTCGTGCGAGGCGGTAATCGGCTCCCACGCATGCAAACTTGGCGGTCAATCCTGGATAATCGCGGGACGGACGCCATAGTGTCGCGCCAAACGCCCGCCGATAGAAGGGAATGTGCTCGACGCGCGGAGTGGCGACGGCTAGATCGGCGTCAAAATGCTCCGCCGCCATGAAGGCTGGGCGCATTATCACATAGGGCAATTCCGGATAGATGCTGGACAAGGAGAGCCGCGCTGCGAGGCGTGTGAACTCCGCGATAACCTGCCCGGCCGATAACTTTGGGACAAGAACGTCCGCGAACACCTGGAGACCGGGAAGGATCGCGTTTTCGTCGGCGCCGATATTGACCCTGACGGTGCCGGCGAGCTCGCCCTCGATGAATGTGGTCGTGATCCAGGCGTTCGGCGCGTCGTCGTATCGAGGGTCGTAAAGCCGCTCGCTATCGTTATGCTGGAAGAGTCCGTTCCTCTGGTAGGCGTCGAACCGGAGCCGAAAGGCCGCTTCGCGCTCGTCCGGTGTCGTCGCCACGCGATGCTCAACGCTCTTCAACAGCCGCTGGACGCGATCCGAGAACGATTGTGGAGCGCCGTCCGTTGCCAAACTCATGGGACCCCCCTTCCACCATCGCCATAACCGCGAAGTTAACAAAACGTGAACCAATGTAAATCATCCGCGTCCAATTTACGAGCGGTAGGGTTATTTACGCGGCCGCGGCGGCGGACGCCGCCGTCGTGGCGAGGCGGGGAACAGACCGGGGCGGCGATCCCGACATCATAAGCCGACAATTCGTCTCTTTCCCTTCAGTATTTCAAAGCTCTATTCTTACGCCTGGTTAAGGGAGTTTTTAATTCCCGAAGCCGATACTGGCGTCCGGTTTACCAATTTTGGCTTTTTTTGCATGGCGGAAGCCCAACGGAGCGATCATTCCCCGCCAACCGATGAACTGCCGGATGAGCTCTACATCGGATTCGTCGACGGCCTTTTGATCGACTTTCTGCCGAGCGTGGTTCTATCGGCGGTGGCTGTCACCTGCGGCCAGATTGCCGCCGCCATCGCCGCAAAGAGCCTCATTCTGGCCCTCGCCGCCCCCGCCCAACTCGTGATCGCTGGCGCTCGCCTGCACTTCGCGAAGAAGCACGCGAAAAACATCCCGAGCCCTACCGTCGAAATCGCCCGGATGCGAGAGCAAATCTTCTCGACTGGCGCTGTCGTCAGCCTGACCGCGCTGTCGTCGTGGACCCTGCTCGCGTTCTGCGTGACCGACAACAATTTTGCCCACTTCACCGGCGTGTCGATGACAACCGCCTACGCCTTTAGCCTGATGTCGCGCAGCTACGCGATATACCGCGGGATCAACATGCAGCTTTTCGGCGCATTCGCTCCCCTTGCGACGGCGATGATCGTCGCCGGCGGCTGGTATCCGGTTGGGATCGCAGTGGGGATCGGGCCGCTCGTCCTTTACATCAAGGCTTCCGCAAAGCGGCTGAGGGCCAACTTCATGGCCGTGGTTGCGACGCAGCAACATTCCGCGATGCTCGCGGCCCGCCTCGACATGGCCCTCAACAACATGTCGCATGGCCTTTGCATGCTGGACCCGGGCGGCCGTCTCGTTCTAACCAACGACCAGGCGCTTAAGATGTTCGGTCTCCGCGCCGACGACGCTCCCGTCGGCGCGCATGTGAAATCGGTGTTGGGGAGGCTGGTCGGCAGCCGCGTCATCGCCGAGCCGCAATTTGCCCGTCTCGCAACCATTCTGGCTAGCGGTGACGGCAACGGGGTCGATTTCGTCATTCCGCTCGACACGCTCGACGATCGCGCCTTCGAGATCACTGTTCATCGCATGACGAGCGAGGGCACCGTTCTGGTCATCCAGGACGTCACCGAGCGCCGCAACGCCCAGTTCGAAATCAATCGAATGGCCCGCTTCGACTCTGTTACGGAGCTGCCCAATCGCCGTTCTTTCGAGGAGGAGCTCGCTTTGGCCCTTCGTCGCGACGGCGCCCCAAGCGACGGCCTAACCGTGATGTTTCTCGATCTCGACGACTTCAAGCAGGTCAACGACAGTCTTGGCCATCACACCGGCGACAAGCTTCTGGTCGAGATCGCGAGCCGGCTGCGCGCGATCATCGGTCCGAACGACGTGGTCGCGCGCTGGGGCGGCGACGAATTCGTCATCCTTCACCACCACGCGCCCGGCCAATTGGAGACCCACGAACTCGCCCAGCGCATCATCGACGAGATCAACCGCGCCGTGGTCATCGACGGCAGCGAGGTGATCGTCGGCGCCAGCATTGGCAGCGCCTCTGCGCCGGACGACGGGCTCAGTCCCGACGCCCTGCTCTCCAAGGCGGACATTGCGCTTTATGCGGCGAAGGCGGACGGGCGGCGGGTGTGGAGGGCGTTCGAGCAGGAGATGGACGCCAAGATCCAGATTCGCCGACTGATCGAGCTCGAGCTGCGGGCGGCGGTCGCCACCGAGGCGATCGAGGTCTATTTCCAGCCGATCGTCTCCGTCTCGACGAGACGGATCGTCGGCTTCGAGGCGCTGGCGCGTTGGCGGAGCGCCCTGCTCGGCCCGGTGTCGCCTGCCGAATTCATACCCATCGTCGAGGACATCGGGCTGATGGAGGAGATGGGAGCGGCCATGCTGAGGCGGGCCTGCAAGGCCTGCGCGGGATGGCCGGACGAGATCAGCGTATCGGTCAATCTGTCGTCGACGCAGTTCCGCAGCGGCCATCTTGAAAAGACGATCCTCGGGGCGCTTAAGGCCGCGAATCTCGCGCCCGAGCGGCTCGACCTGGAGATCACGGAATCGATCCTGCTCGAGGATCGGGGCGACACGCGTCGCACGCTCCAGGACTTGCGCGCTAAAGGGTTGCGCGTTTCGCTCGACGATTTCGGCACCGGCTATTCGAGCTTGAGCTATCTGCTCAGCTTCCCCCTCGACCGCATCAAGATCGACCGCTCTTTCACCATGGGGCTTGGCCTTCAGGAACGCGCGTCGGTGCTGGTGGAGGGCGTTTCGTCCATGAGCCGCAGGCTCGGCATGACCGTCTTGATTGAGGGGGTGGAGACGGCGAAGCAACTCAGGATGATCGAAAGCCTGGGCACCATCGCCGAAGCGCAGGGCTACCTGTTCAGCCGGCCCGTCCCGGAGAAAGAGGTCGCCGGCCTTCTGCGGCGAGACTTCTGCGTTCAGGCGGCTTGAGGCGAGTCGCGGTTCCGCTTGGGCCAAGCTGCGAGCTGCTCGACATTAGCGAGTCCGTTTCGAGCGATTTCAATGGCTTGCGGCGGGATTAGCGAGTCACTTCCCTGGCTGACGCCGAAACATGACTGCCGCGCCCGTGAAAACGACGAGCCGCGGTGTCTAGATGTTCTGAGAAACAGTATCAGGTGTTGTTTAGCTTGGCAAGAGATTGTCGATTTCTCTTGATCAAGCGTTGCCTGCCCCAATGGGGCCGGTTTGCCTCCGTCTCGATCCGGCTGTTCTGTTTGGGTTTTCTTGGGCGCTGGCCGTTTCGCCTCCGAATGCTCCGCTTTTGCGCTTGGATTTGCTTGGATTCCCTTGGATTCTCTCCTCCGAATCGAGACTTATCAATGGGTTACAATGGGATTCTCACCGGGAGGATTTTTCTCGCGCCCTTCCCCCGGGCGTGGGACCGCCGGGACGGGCGCCGGCGGTCTGAGCTATGCGGGAACGTAGGATTGTTCATGGGGGAAGCTTACCCTGTTTCCGATTTTCTGCAATTGATTGTCGGCCAAGCCGTTTCGGCCCCTCTATCCAACAGCAACGCCATAGCCTGCCGCCCGTCCGGGGTGGGGGCGGCCTATTGGCCAGATCGAACTGGTGTTCGGCAGCTTGGCGCCAGGACCGGCCTCTTCGAGGACGAACATCGAGCCCCGGCGGCCGGGGCGCCGCGCTTCCTCCTCTCGGACACGGATCCCTTTCCATCATGCCCTGAGAGCGGCTTTCGCCGCGCTCCGTCAGCCGCCGGTAAATGCGAGCACCGCTTCCTTGATCTTTGCCTTGGCGAAATTGTCGATTGTCTCGAGCTCGAGATGCGGGACGTTTGGCAGTTCGTTGGCCGGAACCACGCAATCGATTATGGCCGGGCCGTCGGCCCTGAGCGCCTGGCCGATGGCCTCGCGCAGCTCACCGGGCTTTTCAGCCTTGAAGCCCACGCCGCCGCAGGCGCGCGCCAGCGCCACATAATCCGGGTTGGTGAAATCAATGGCCTGTTTCCAGGCGGGTATCCCCATCTGCTCGGCCTCCAGCGAAATCAGTCCGAGGGCCGAATTGTCATAGACCACGGCTTTCACCGGCAGCTTATGCTGCACGGCGGTGAGGAACTCGCACATCAGCATGTTGAAACCGCCATCGCCGCAGAGCGCGATGACCTGGCGCGAACGATCGAGCGCCTGAACGCCGTTGGCCTGGCCGAGCGCAGTGCCGACGGCGCCGTTGTTGAAAGAGCCGATGATCCGCTGCTCGCCGCTCTGGCGGATCCAGTTCCCCGACCAGAGCGTGTTGAGCCCGGTGTCGATGACAAACACGGCGTTGCGCGCGGCAAGGTCGCTCGCCGCGCGCGCCACAGCCTGGGGATGAATACGATCCTTGCTGCGCCCTGGGTCCGCCTGCTTGTCCAGCATCTCGTCCCAGGCCTTGCGCCCCTTCGTGACGACATCGAAGAATTCGCGGTCGCTCTTCGGCTTGACCCGGTTCAACAGCGCAGTGAGCGTAGGCCGCACCGAGCCGACGACGCCGAGAGCGGTCGGCGCGCGGCGACCGAGCACATGCGCCTGCTCATCGACTTGGACAACGGCGCTCTTGGACGGCAAGAATGCGGAATAAGGATAGTCCGTGCCGAGCATCAGCAGCAGATCGCAATCCATCATGGCCTTGTAGTCGGGCTTCGTTCCGATCATGCCGATGCCGCCCATCCAGCGCGGGTCGTCGTAAGGCATGATGTCTTTGCCCTTGACGGAATGGATCAACGGCGCCTTCAGCCGATCGGAGAGCGCGCGCAATTCCTCGGCTGCGCCATGACATCCGGCTCCGCACATGATCACCATGCTGCCGGCCTCGTCGATGCGGCGGGCCATCTCGGCAATATCTGCTTCGCTGGCGACGGTTTCGGCTCGCGGCTTGAGCGTGGAGAGGCTCGAAACGCTGCCCTCCGCCTTGGCGAGCATGACGTCTACCGGCAGCGTCAAATGCGCGACCCCGCGGCCGGCATAGGCTGCGGCGATGGCCTGATGGATGACGGCCGGCGCCTGTGCGGGGGTGGAAATGGTCTCGGTATAGAGCGAGACGTCACGGAACAGCATGTTCGTATCGGTCGCTTGAAAATATTCCGTGCCCCGCATCTTGCGCGGCATCTCCCCGGAGATTGCAAGAACCGGCGCGTGGTCGCGGCTTGCCTCATAAAGGCCGGCGACGAGATGGGTGCTGCCGGGTCCGGTCGATCCGCAACAGACGCCGAGCCGGCCGGTGAGCTTTGCTTGGCCCGCGGCCGCAAGCGCCCCGCCTTCTTCATGGCGGACCCCGACCCATTCAATCTTGCTGTGGCGGACGGCATCGGCGAGCGGATTAAGCGAATCGGCAACAAGCCCGAATATGTGCCTGACGCCGATTTGCTCGAGGGTCTCAACCAGGGTCCCAGCCACCGTCTCTGACATCTGCGCCTCCTGCAGTTACAACTATCGGATCAGCCTACACAGCGTTAGAGCAGGGCTTCTTCGCCGACAATTTCGCCTTGACCTTGTGGAATGGCTCCGGCGTCCAGCGTATGGGCTCGCCGCGGTCGCTGAAGCCCGGGCGGTCGCCATTCCGCGTTGCGGCGTCGAGGCGATCGGGCTTGCGCGGCCTTCCCGAGGACCGCGCGGCCAGCGGAAAAGCGTGGATACCACCTTCGGTCCTCGTTCGGCAACGTTGCAGACGGGGCGGCGCGTGGTGGTTCCTTTCGTAGAAGGACCGCTGCGCCCCTATGGCTGGATTTGGACGTACCCTTGCTGCACCAGTTGCACGATGCGGATGATCGCGCCGGTGTCCACTTTCGCGCCCGGCAGCAAATCGGCGTTGCGCCAATGATTGGCCAGCATCGTCTCGCCGCACTCCTCGATTTCGACGCCGCCCGCCATCAGGGCCGCGATCTGATCCTTATAAGGGTTGCCGTGCGAGGAGCCGCGGACGCGGTTATAGGCGTCGTCGTCGAGCAGCATGTATCCGATGGCGCCATGGAAGATCGCCACGATCCGCGCGCTGGCATGGTCGGCGCGAAAACGAGCCAGCATGAGACGCATGAAATTCAGGCCGATCGGTTCGTCGCCCTCAAAGGCCGGGTGATCCAGGTTGAAGACCACCTTTGCGTCCTTGAGAACGACCGGGACGTCGATCTCTATTCCGTTCGCATTCGCCTGAGCTGCGGACGCCGCTCTCGCGGCCTGACAGCTGAGGACGGCGATCAGCATGACTATTGATGAGAGCAAACGACGCGCCACGGTCCCCTCCGAAGCCAGGGGATGGAGCCTAGCGGAAATCGGCGCGCGCGCCAGGCCCGCTAAGTCAAATCAGCGGTTGAGTAAAATGTCACCGTGCGTCCCCTACCCGCCTTCAGCGCCGCGACCAGAGCCTGCGCTTCGGCCGAATCCCATTTGGCTCCACCGTTCAGACGTGCGTGAGGATATTCAGCAACCGGCCAAACGGATCGCGAAGATAGAAGCGACGCACACCCCACGGTTCCGACGCCGGGCCATATTCAATCGGGAAGCCCGCCGTCGAGACCCGGTCAAGGACCTCGTCCAGATCATCGACCTCAATCGACAGGTCCGGTACTGGCGTCCCAGAACCGCCTTCCGACGCGATGGTAACCTGGGCTGCGGCGTTGGCGTCGCTCGTGAAGGTGATGATCCAGCCAAAATCCATCGCGACATCCATCCCCAGGACATCCTGGTAGAAGGCTTTCGCCTCTTCCGGGCGCGGGTGTGCGATATTGGCGACGATGCGCTTCACAGTCATGAGAGTCGTCGCGTCCTATCCGCGAAATCGATTGCGCGGTCCAGCCCTACCCGCCCTTCAGCGTCGCGACCAGCGCCTGCGCCTCGGCCGAATCCCACTTGGCGCCGCCCTCGACAGCCGCGACTTCGCAGCCGTCCTTGTCGATGACCAGGGTCACCGGCAGCCCGAGGGCCTTGCCGTCTTTATGCAGGGTCTGGAAGGCGTCGCCGCTTGAATCCGAGTAGCGTGTAAGCGACTTCACCCCGACGCTGTCCAGGAAGGCGGCCCGCCGTTCGAGCTTGGCGGTGTCCACGTTCACAGCCACGACCTCAAATCCCGGGCCCCCCTTTGCGGCCTCAAGACGGTCCAGCGCCGGCATCTCCGCCCGGCAGGGAATGCACCAGGTCGCCCAGAGGTTGAGCAGGATCGGGCGGCCCTTGAAATCGGCAAGGGTGAGCTTGCCGCCGTCGTCGCGCTGGAAAGCGATATCGATCGCCCGGTGAGGCTCGCTCTCCACCTGGAGCGCCGCCAGTTCGCCCTTGGCCAAAGGCGCAAGCTTGGCCGCGAGCTTGGCCGAGTTGGCTGGGCAGTCGCTCGCAGCCTTGCCGGCCGGCGCAACCGTCCCGTATAGGACGGCGCCGGCCGCAACCAGAGCCAGCGCGCCCAGAACGGGGATCATAAGACGTCGCCGGCGCGACGGGTTATCGATATTCGTCATTGTCCTTTTCATCCGAGACGACGCGCATGAGCAACACGATGTGGGGCGGCCGGTTTTCGGGGCGCCCGGCCGAGGCGATGGAGGAGATCAACGCCTCGATCGACTTCGACCGCAAGCTTGCCGCCCAGGACATAATGGCGTCCCAGGCCCACATCGCCATGCTCGCTCACCAGGGCGTCGTCGGAGCCGCCGACGCCGAGGCGATCGCAAAGGGTCTTGCGCAAGTGAAAGGCGAAATCGAGGCGGGAACGTTTTCGTTTAAGCGCGCGCTCGAAGACATCCATATGAACGTGGAAAGCCGCCTCGCCGAAATCATCGGGCCGGCGGCCGGACGGCTGCATACCGCGCGCTCGCGCAACGACCAGGTCGCCGTCGATTTCCGCCTCTGGGTGCGCGACGCGACCGACGCGATCCTCATCCAGATTGCTCGCTTGCAGCGGGCGCTCGCCGCGCGCGCGCTCGAAAGCGCGGCAACCGTCATGCCGGGCTTCACCCATCTGCAATCGGCGCAGCCGGTCACCTTCGGCCATCATCTCATGGCCTATGTCGAGATGCTGGGACGCGACGCGGGCCGCTTCAAGGACGCGCGCAAGCGCCTCAACGAATGTCCGCTTGGCGCGGCCGCGCTTGCGGGAACCTCGTTCCCGATCGACCGCGACATGACCGCCAGGGCGCTTGGCTTCGACCGGCCGACCGCCAATTCGCTCGACAGCGTCGCCGACCGCGACTTCGCGCTCGAGGCGCTTGGCGCCGCGGCGATCGCGGCGACCCATCTCTCGCGCTTCGCCGAGGAGATCGTGCTGTGGACGACGCCGCAGTTCGGTTTCGTCAAGCTCTCCGACGCTTTCTCGACCGGCTCGTCGATCATGCCGCAGAAGCGCAATCCCGATGCGGCCGAGCTCGTGCGCGGCAAGACGGGCCGCATCATCGGGGCGCTCATCGGCCTGCTCACGGTGATGAAAGGCCTGCCGCTCGCCTATTCCAAGGACATGCAGGAGGACAAGGAAGGCGTGTTCGACGCCTTCCGCACGCTCGCGCTCTCACTCGCCGCAATGACCGGGATGGTCGAGGACATGACGCCTGATCCCAAGCGCATGAAGGCGGCGGCGGGCGCGGGCTACGCCACCGCCACTGATCTTGCCGACTGGCTGGTGCAGGCGCTCAAGATTCCGTTCCGCGACGCCCATCACATCACCGGCCGCATCGTCGCGCTCGCCGCAAAGCGCGGCGTCGCGCTCGAGAAGCTCACGCTCGACGAGATGCGGAGCGTCGAGCCGCACATCAGCGAAGACGCGTTCGGCGTGCTTGGCGTCGAGCGCTCGGTCAAGAGCCGCACGTCCTACGGCGGAACCGCGCCCGCCAATGTGCGCCGCCAAGCGCGCGCGTGGCTGAGGCGGCTCGGAAGGGGTTGATGTCATTCCCGGCGGCAGCGAGGGGCCGATCGGGAATCCAGCGCGCCGTGGGCCGCCGCTGGGATTGCTGGATTCTCTGCCGGACCTCCGGTCCGCCGGGAATGACAGGCGCCGCGCGACCTTCACTGAAAGAGCGAGAACGGGACCGCGACCCTCGCCAGCGCGCGCTTGCATTGTGAGCTGACCTCGCCAAGGCGAGGCTGCATGCAGGCCTGGATCTCCGCCGCGCGCTGGACCCCGCCGCACAGCTTCTTCACGTCCGCCTCGCATTCCTGGGCGACATTGGCGACTTGCGTCAGCCTGCTCGCGCAAGGGCCTGAAAGGTGATCCATATGCGTCTCGAAACAGGCCCGGAGCGGGGCGACGCGCGGCTGCACGTGTCCGCATCTCTCCTTGACCGCCGCCGCGCAGGTACGGGCAACGCGGGCGCCAAGGAAGGCCGAGGCGTCGGCCGACAAGGTCAAGCCGGCGAGGACAAGCGTCGCGCAGAGGACGGCTGGACTGAATCGCATCTCGTTGCCCCCTTTGGGTTCTTCGCTGACAGCGGGCGGGCGCCGCGCGCGGCGAGCGACATCCCGTGGGACGCGGCGTTACGAAGCTGTCAGAGGGTCGTTGCGGAATACATCGCCGTCGCCGCTCTTCGCCGTGCAGGCGCGACATAGGCCCACGAGTTCGACCATCTGCCGATGCGGGGAGAAGCCGGCGCGCGCGGCTGCTTCCTGCAATAGACGGTCGAGCTTGACGTCTTCGATCTCGTCGCTTCGTCCGCACTTCTCGCACAAGAGCAGCGCGCCGTGGTGCGCGTGGCCGAGGTGCTCGCAAGGCGCATAGGCGTTGCGGCTCTCGATCTTGTAGACGAACCCATTTTCGAGAAAAAAGTCGAGCGTGCGATAGACGGTCGGCGGCGCGATCGGCTTGCCTTCCCGCCGCGAAAGCTGGTCGATGATCGCATAGGCCCCGAGGGGGCCCGAGCTTTCCGCCAGAATGGCCAGAACCTGTTGGCGGAGCGGGGTCAAAAGCCAGGCCCTTGCGCTCGCACGCGCTTTCAACCTCCGCTCGCCATCGCGCCGCGCTGGCGCGCAAGGCCGAATGTCTCGTCGATCCTGTCTTTTTGCTCATTGCGGTTTCAATCATACCACGAGTCGGAGCCCCGAAATGATATAAGGTTGCAGTTTGGGCTTGCCCACCTATAGGATATAACATAACAGTGCCCCGCCCGCGCTCAATCCGGCGCTTTATCGACAGAGGCTTGACTCATGATCAACAAGCTCCATGTGCTCGCAGCGATCGCGGTCGGCGCACTCAGCGCGCCCGCATTCGCCGATCCGGTGAAGGTGGTCGCGGCGGAAAATTTCTACGGCGATATGGCGAGCCAGATCGGCGGCGCGAATGTCGCGGTGACCAGCATTCTCTCCAATCCCGACGACGACCCCCACCTGTTCGAGGCGAGCCCCGCGACAGCGAAGGCGCTGAGCGACGCCAAAATCGTCATCGTCAACGGCGTCGACTACGACCCGTGGATGGAGAAGCTACTCAGCGCCCACAAGGCGCCGGACCGCAAGGAAATCATCGTGGCAAGGCTCGTCGGCCGCAAGGCGGGCGACAATCCGCATTTGTGGTACGATCCGGCCTACATGAAAGCCGCGGCGAAGGCGCTCGTCGCCGATCTCATCGCCGTCGACCCGGCGCACAAGGCGGACTACGAGCAGGGTCAGGCCAAGTTCCTCGAGTTCGCTCAAGCCCCTCGACGATAAGCTCACCACGATGCGCAAGTCCTACGCCGGCCAGCCGGTCACCGCCTCGGAGCCGGTGTTCGGCTATCAGGCCGGCCTCATCGGCCTCAAGGTGCATAACGAAAAATACGCGCTCGCGGTCATGAACAACGCCGAGCCGACGCCTTCCGAAGTGGCGGCGTTCGAGAACGACCTCAAGGGCAAAAAAGTGAAGGCGATGCTCTATAACGCCCAAGCGAGCGAGCCGGCGGTCGGCAAGCTGGTGCAGTTGGCCAAGGACAATAATATCCCGGTCGTCGGCGTCTCCGAGACTGAGCCGCCCAACTCGACCTATCAGGATTGGATGATGGGGCAGCTCAACGCGCTCGACAAGGCGCTCTCCGGCGGGGCTTAATTGAGCGCGCTTGAGTTCGACGATGTGACGATCAGGCTCGGCGGCCGGGACATCCTGAAGGCCGCCAGCTTCGCGATCGAGGAGGGCGAATTCGTCGGCATGCTGGGCGCGAACGGCGCCGGCAAGACGACGCTCATGCGCGCCGCGCTCGGTCTCATTCCGGTCGCGTCCGGCGCGATCACGGTGCTCGGCCGGCCGGTCACGCGCGGCAACGCCGCGATCGGCTACGTCCCGCAAGTCCGCGGGGCAATCGCAGACCTGAGGCTGACCGGCTGGGACGTCGTCGCCTCCGCTGCGATCGGCGCCCGCTTCGGCTTCGTTATGCTCGACAAGGCGACGCGGCGCGAGATCGACTGGGCGCTCGACGAGGTCGGCGCGCGCGCGCTCGCTCAGCGCTCAATCGGCGAATTGTCGGGCGGCGAGCGCCAGCTCGTGCTGCTCAGCCAGGCGCTGATCGGCAAGCCGCGGCTCATCATGCTCGACGAGCCGCTGATCTCGCTCGACCCGGCGCATCAGAAGATCGTGGTCGAGATTGCTCGACGAATTTGCGACGACCTCAAGGTCGCGATCCTGTTCAGCGCGCATGAGCTTAATCCGCTGGTCAACGCCATCGATCGCGTCCTCTATCTCGGCGGAGGCGAAGCGGTGATCGGCGCCGTCGACGACGTGGTCAACGGTCCGGTGCTGTCGCGGCTCTATGGCGCGCCGATCGAAGTCGTGCAGGTCAAGGGTCGCTACTACGTCATGGCGGGAGACGTCGACGTGGAGCGTGACGCCCATCGCCACGATCATCACGCCCACGGCGCCCATGCTTGAATATGATTTCATGCGCACGGCTTTCGCCGCCTCGGGGCTAGCGGCGCTGCTGGCCGGAACGGTCGGATTCTTCCTGGTGCTGCGCGGGCAGACCTTCGCCGGCCATGCGCTGTCGCATGTCGGCTTCACCGGCGCGACGGGCGCGGTCCTGTTCGGTCTCTCGCCGCTCGCCGGGCTCGTCGGCTTCACCTTTGTCGCCGGGATTGGCATGGGACTGTTCGGCGAGAAGCTTGCCGCGCGCGACGTGGCGATCGGCATGATGCTGTCGCTCGCGCTGGGCTTGGGCTCCTGTTCCTGCATTTCTACACGGCGGCGGCGACGCAGGCCGCGGCGCTCTTGTTCGGCAATGTGCTCGGCGTCGACTCGTCGGCGCTTCTGACCTTGGCAATGCTCGCCCTCGCGAGCTTCGTCGCGCTCGCGATGATCATCCGGCCGCTCATCTTCGCGTCGCTGGAAAGCGAGCTTGCCGAGGCGCGCGGCGTGCCTATTCGCTTCGTCTCAGTGGCGTTTCTGGCCATCGTGGCGATTGCGGTTTCCGAATGCGCGCAAATCGTCGGCGTGCTGCTGGTGTTCACGCTGATGGTCGGCCCTGCCGCGGCGGCGCAGAACTTTTCGCGCCGGCTCATCGGCGGTGTGGCGCTGGCGGCGGGTCTCGCATTGGCTGAGGCATGGGGCGGCTTGACGCTGGCCTATTACACCGACTGGCCGACCTCATTCTGGATCACGGCGCTTTCCGGCCTCGTTTATCTCGCGAGTCTCGCCGTCCGTTTTCAGGTCCGGTGAAGAGTTTCGCTTTTCCCCCAGCTTTTACGGCGGTAGGGCGGCCTTGAGCCGCCCTTCCATCTTCCGTCATCGACTTAGCTTAGGGGAATCGAAAGGGAAATCCCAGCCGTATTCGACAGGCCAGGGTTTGCGGGCCTGCGTCGTCTCATTGGCGATCTTGGCGCCATCGCGGTGCGCCGCCCCTTTTGCCGCGTCGTCGCCGGTGGAGGCTTCGTCCACCCGGGGATGAACGACCACAACCCTGCGATCTTGAACATTCGCCATGACATAACTCCCATGTTTGGTCGAATGTGTTTGACTAGCTCATTCACAGCTCCTGCGCTGTGATCCAGCTCACATATCCCAACCTCGCGGCGTTTCAATCGCAAATCGTTTCACTTTTGCCGTCATTTCCGTCATTGTGTTGAACAGCGTCTTAACCAACTCTTTGTCGCCAACACCGCGTGCTCATGCTTGACATTGCCATTTGGCTCATCGTCGTTTTGCTCGGCGCCATCGTCTATATCGTCTGGCATGCCCTTCAGATCACCCGCGCTCAACACCAGAGCACCATGACCGCGCTGTCGAGCCTGGGCGACACCCACAAGCTCGGCTACGAGGGATTGACGATGGCTGTGCAGCGCCTCGAGCAGCGGGTGAGGCAGCTCGAGGAGAGGCGCTGAGAAGCGATAGGCGTAAGCGCTCGTTACGTTTGGGTCGACGCGCCGATTGTAACCGCGCTTGGGTCAAGCACGGCCGGCGCGGTCAGCGGGCGTCCCGAAGGACGCCCGTCTTTCGACGGGCTACGGACCGCGCCTACAGCCCCGCGGGACAAAGATCGGCGCTCGTGAGATCGGCGTCGGCTGGATAGAGCGCCATCAGCTTCAGCATCACGCCATTGGTCCAGCCAAAGCCGTCCTGCGTCGGATACTCGCCGCCGCCGCCCGGCTGGTTGGTGGCGATCACATCGTATTTTTCTACGAGTTTCCCGGTTGAGCGATAGACGCGCGAGACCGTGGCCATCCACCGGCAGGCGATCGTCTCGGCGAGGGCGTTCTGCCCATAAGCAGTCAGCCCTTCGACTGCGATCCACTGCAATGGCGCCCATCCGTTCGGCCAATCCCATTGCTGACCGGTGTCGAGCGTCGTCGTCACGATTCCGCCGGGCTTCAACAGTTCCGCCTCGACGGTTTTCGCCACTGACGCCGCCTGCGCGTCGCTGGCTGCGCGCGTGAACAACGGATAAAGCGTGGCGGCGGTGACGTGCTCGATGCGTCGCTTGAGCGTCCAGCGATAATCGAGATAGACGCCGCGGGACGGATCCCAGAGATAGCGATCGATCGCCGCGCGCCGGGCGGAGGCGCGTTTGGCGAACTCCCGGGCGCAGTCGGCGGCGCCGGCGCGTTCGCAACCGGCGCGGATCGCATTTTCAAGTCCGAACATGAGCGCGTTGAGATCGACGGGGATGATTTCCGTCGTGTCGATCGAGGCCATCGTGTGCGCGTCGGCGAACCATCGCGAGCTGAAATCCCAGCCGCTCTCAGCGCCGGCGCGAATGTCGCGAAACATCGGCTGCGCCGGCCGCGACGTCCCCGCAGCCAGCATGACGTCCTCCCGATAGGATTTATCGCGCGGCGCGTCGCTGTCGTCCCAATAGCGATTGAGGATCGACCCGTCCTCGAGCGCGACCACGTGGCGATGCGCTTGGCCCGCATGAAGCGCGTTCGCGCCCTCCATCCAGTAGGCGTATTCCGTCTTGAGCTCGGGCAGATAGCGGGCGAAGGCGGCGGAAGGATCCCACGGAGACAGAAGCCCGATCATCTCGAAAAAGAACGGCGGGTGCGAACGACTGAGATAATAGGTGCGCGTTCCGTTCGGCGCGTGGCCATATGTGTCGATGAGATCGGCGAAATTCGTCGCCATGTCTTGGAGAAGAACGCGCTGGCCGCTCTCCGCGAGGCCAAGCATGACGAAATACGAGTCCCAGTAATAAAGCTCGCGGAATTGACCTCCGGGCACGACATAAGGTTTGGGCAGCGGCAGCAGCGACGAATAGGGCGCGACAATCGGCTCGTCGCGGGTCAGGAGCGTCCAGAGCGCATCGATGTGCCGGCGGATCGGGACCTGCTCGGACGCCGCCTCCGGCGTAGAGGCCTCAGCCGGCAAGTCGAAATGCGTGACGACGAAGCGCTTCAGCCCCTCGAGCGAATTCGGTCTCTGAGCATGGTAGAGCGCCCGAATCTCGGGCGGCGGGGATTTCGCCGTCGCGTCGGCGAATTCCTTGCTGTCGGGAAAGACCTGCCCAAGCTCGACATCCGCGTAGAGGTCGCCGAACAAGACTTGCGGCGGAGGCGGCTCATCAAACGCAAGCGCGGGCTCAGCGAGGAAGAGAACCAGGCCAAAGAGCGCGGCGGGGATGGACCGCATGCCGAACGACGCCGAACCGTTCACGCCGTCGGCGGTTCGGTCGCGCCGGGGCCGAGCGAGCGCTGCATCATGATCGAATCCGTCCAGCGGCCGAATTTATAGCCGACCGCGGGCAGAAAGCCGACCTGGCGGAAGCCGAACCTTTCATGCAGTTTGATCGAGGCGACGTTGGCGCCGTCGATATAGCCGATCATCTGGCGAAAGCCCGCCGCGGCGCAGGCGTCGATCAGCGCGGTCATCAGCTGACGCCCGATCCCCGCATGCAGCCGGTCGCTGCGCACATAGATCGAATGCTTGACCGTGTAGCGATAAGCCGGCCGCTTGCGGAACGGCACGGCATAGGCGTAACCGACAACCGCACCTCCTTGCTCCGCAACCAGATGCGGCATCTTGCGGTTGTTCATCGAGCGGCGGCGGCGCTTGAGATCATCGGTGTCAGGAGTTCTCGAAATCGCCGTCCACGCCGGGATCTACGCCACGCCGGATGTGATGCAGGTAGATAGCGAGCATCGCCGGCACGTCGCTGTCGCGCGAGTTGCGCACGTGCAGGGGCTTTGCGGCTTCTTGCGCCACCTCCTGAGCGTCGGAAGACCCGTTCAGTTTGGCGTCCATTGTCGCTTCTTTTCACCCGTCATTCGCGCACTACATAGGTATAAAACCGAATCGCCCCCGTTTCGTCGACCTCGCGATAAAGGCCCTGGACTTCCGCTTCGAAGCCCGGAAACACGTTGGCGCTCTTCTCGAACATCTTGAGGTAGTCGATCATCGGCCGCGCGCGCTCGGTCAGCCGCTCGCCCGGAACGATCGTCGCGATGCCGGGCGGATAGACCACCCACAGCGTCGTCGCGATCCGGCCATCGAGCTCGGCAAGCGGCAGATAGTCGACGTTGTTGCGCACCAGATGGCGCGAGGCTTCGCGCGGCGTCATCGCCGCCTCCGGCAGATGCTTGGCGGCGAATTGCGCCATCTGCAATTGGCTCACGCCGGAATCGCGGAAGAAGGCATGCATTTCCCCGCACAGGTCCTTGAGTTTTTTGCCGCGATAACGCGCCGGCCGTTTCGCCACAAACTCGGGCATCGCGTCGTCGAGCAGGACGTTGTCGTCATGCAGCCGCTTGAAGGCGACCAGCGCCGAAACGAGCGTTCCCGCCTTGCTCGACTCGACGCCGGGCGTCAGCAGGAAGAGCAGCGAGTTGAGATCGTTCTTCTCCGACACGACCCGATTCTCGCGCAGATACTGGGCGACGACCGGGGCCGGCACGCCATGGGCTTCATAGGCGCCGGTTACGCGGTCGAAACCCGGCGTAAGCAAAGTGAGCTTGGCCGGATCGGTGATGGCGAAGCCCGCCTCGAGCGACTGAAATCCGTGCCAGGCCTCGCCGGGGACAAGCGCCCAATAACGCGGATCGCGGGCAAGAAGTTCGGTCGACACGTTCTCCCACGGCACATCGTGGGTCGCGCCCTCGAGCGCGGCGTCGCGGATCGAGACGCGCTGCGGCACGAAGGGGTCGAAGAACCAGCGCCGCGCCGGGTCCCTCTCCTTCTCCTCGAACTCGCGCCGGACCGCGCGCAATTTCTTGCGCAATTCAATCCCGAGACGGATCGCATCGTCCCATAGGACCTCTCCGGATCGGCCCTTCATCATCTGCGCGCCGACGTCGAGCGAAGCGAACAACGGATAGAACGGCGAGGTCGAAGCGAACTGCATGAAGCCTTCGTTGAAGCGGCGATGCTCGACCCGGCGGCGTTGGCCTTTGATGTGTCGGTCGCGCACATGGATCTGCGACGCCTGCGAGAAGCTCGCGAGCTGCTTGTGCGCCGACTGGGTGGCGACAATGCCGGGCGAGGCTTCGCTCAAGTTCCGCAAGCCCATCGCGAACCGCCGCTCATAAAGCGGATGAAACTTCATGAAGCCCGCCCAGGCCTCGTCGAACATGATGTAATCGCAAAGGCGCCCCACCCGCTCGACGATGCGCTCGGCGTCATAGATCGTGCCGTCATAGGTGCATTGTTCGATCACCGCGGCGCGGAACGGGCGCTCGCGCTTCCACGCCTCCTTGTCGGTGACCAGGGGGTTGTCGCGAATGCGCTCGCGTATCCTCGTCTCGTCAAGGTCTTCCGGGCGAATGGGGCCGATGAGCCCATAGGCGTTTCGATCGGTCGAGAGGTAGATCGGTATCGCGCCGCCCATGAGCAGCGCGCCCTGGTGCGCGGCCTTGTGGTTGTTGCGGTCGAACAATACGAGGTCGCCCTCGGCGATGAGATTGGTGAGCACGATCTTGTTCGACGACGAAGTGCCGTTGAGCACGAAATAGGTCTTCTCGGCGCCGAAGATGGCGGCCGCCTCTTTCTGCGCCTGAAGCGCCGGGCCTTCGTGGGTCAGGAGGTCGCCGAGCTCGAGGATCGAATTGTCGAGGTCGTCGCGAAAGACCGCCTCGCCCAGATGCTCGACGAAGATGCGGCCGATCGGGCTGCGGCTGTAGAAGACGCCGCCGTTGTGGCCGGGGCACGTCCACAACTGGTTGCCTTCTTCCTGGTAGTCGACGAGCGCGCCGAAGAACGGCGTCTTCAGCGTGTCGGCATATTGCTTGAGACGCGAGACGAGGTTCCGGGCGATGAACTCCGGCGTCTCCTCGGCCAGGAACACATAGCCGTCGATGAAGTCGAGCACTTCGACCGGGATGTCCTCGAAGCGCTTGCGCCGGACCAGGACGACGATCGGCATGTCGAGGCCGCGCTTTCTCATCAAGTTGATGAGCGAAGCCGCCTTGCCCTCGATGCCCTTCTTGCCCCAGTCGACGACCATGCAGCCGATTGCGGCGTCGGTCTGCACCGCGATCTCGGCGTCCTCGACCCGCCGCGCCTTGATGACCTGGAATCCCATCCGCTCGATGGCGGCTACGATCTGGTTGACCCTGAGGCCCTCGAGATCGTCGGCGTCGAACATCGGCGCCGAGAACAGAAAGGTCAGACGCTGGGAAAAGTTCATCGTGCTATGGCCCGTCTTCCGCTGGGCGCCGTCTCGACGCCCTATGGGTCCCGGCGCTTCGGGCGCGGGGCGGCGACCCGTGGGCCGCAGCTTAAGACAGCATAGTCGCGGCAGAATCAAGTCGGGTCTGGGGGTCCTGAACCGGGCCCGTGCGAGGCGTGGCCTTCCAGATGTGCGCGCGACTTAGGCGCCCGCGACGGCGCTTCATTCCGCTGTCATTGGGTTCAATTGATCGTGTGCCTCGCGCAATTGAGGCCGGGCGCCAATTTGTCGCCTCGCTGGCCCTCTACTCCGCCAATGTGCTAGTGGTTCCTGCCTTCGTCGCGCGGGCGGAAGCGGCGGGACTGGCGCCAGGGGCCAAAGCGCCAGTCATGTTGACGAGCCGAGCCGATAACGATCGCGCTCGGCTCGTCTCACTGCGCGCTGGCGCAAATTTACGAATTCTGGCGTCAGGAAGGGCCGCCCGTTCGGCGATGAACCGACGGTCGCCAAGGCGGCGGAGTGACGCATTTTGGATTCGGTGATCCTGACCCTCAACGCAGGTTCGTCGTCGCTCAAATTCGCGGCGTTCCGCCTCGTCCACGGAGGTGAGCCGAACCTGCTCGCCTCCGGACAGATCGAGGGCATCGGCGCGACCACAAAAGGCGCGGTCAAGACAGCCTCGGGCGAAACGGCCGAGCTCAGTTTCGAGCGGTCGGGCGCGCGCGTCGATCATGACGCCGCGATGCGCGCCATTCTCGACTGGCTCAAGAAGGGGGGCTACGATTTTTCCATCGCGGCGGTCGGGCATCGCATCGTGCACGGCGGCCCGGATTACGCCGAGCCGGTCCTGATCGACGACGCGACGCTGGCGAAACTGCGGGCGCTCATCCCGCTCGCGCCGCTCCACCAGCCGCACAATGTCGCAGGCGTCGAGGCGGCGATGAAGGCCTTTCCGTCGACGCCGCAAGTTGCGTGCTTCGACACGGCGTTCCATCGCAGCCATCCGTTCATCGACGACACATACGCTTTGCCGCGCGCCTATTACGATGAGGGCGTGCGTCGCTACGGCTTTCACGGCCTCTCCTACGAGTTCATCACCCGAAAGCTGCGCACGATAGCGCCGCAGATCGCGCGCGAAGACGTGATCATCGCCCATCTCGGCAATGGCGCGTCGATGTGCGCCGTTCATGACGGGCGCGCAGTCGCCACGACGATGGGGTTCACCGCGCTCGACGGTCTCGCGATGGGCACCCGCTGCGGACAGCTCGATCCTGGCGTGGTGCTCTATCTCATGACCGAAAGAAGAATGAGCGCGGATGAGATATCCGACCTCTTGTGGAAGAACTCCGGCCTCAAGGGCATGTCAGGCTTGTCGCAGGACATGCGCGAGCTTGAGGCCTCGACCAGCCCGGCCGCGCGCGACGCCATCGCCTATTTCGTCTCGCGCATCCGGCGCGAGCTCGCCGGGCTCGCCGCGACGGTCGACGGCGCGGAGGCCGTCATCTTTACGGCCGGGATTGGCGAACACTCGTGGAAAGTCCGCGAAGCCGTGCTCTCCGACATGGAATGGATGGGCATCCATATCGACACGAAGCGAACCGCGCCAACGCTCAGATCATCAGCGCCAGGAATTCGCCGACGATCGTCTTCGTCATCCCGACCAACGAAGAGCTCATGATCGCCGAGCATACTGTACGGACGGCGCGCGTGGGGACGTAGGCGCGATCGCTGATCGCGCGCCGCAGTCCAAAGGGCGTTCGCAAGAACGCCCGCCTGTCGACGGGCTACGGACCGCGGCTAAAATCCGCGCGCGGCGCGCCATCGCGCCTGCAGCGCGGCGATGTCCGCATCGTCCAGCGGCGCAAGGCGCTCGAACACCATTGCGTTCACGCCCTTCTCCAGGTGGAAGACTTCGCCGGTGCGGCGGAACTTGGCGCCGATCCCCTGGCCCGTCAGCATCTCGCGCGACGGCACGATGACCGTCTGCTGGTAGTCGGGATCGAGGTGGGTCTGGACTGGATCGCCGACGATGATGATGGCGCAATCCTTCAGACCCGCTCCGGGCGGCCCTTCGACCGTGTCGACATCCGGCATCGTGACGCCGAGGTCGCGCCTGATGGCGCCGCGCTCGGGGCGAAGCTGCCACAATTCGCCGATGAGCTGGCCGCTGAACGTGTAGCTCGAGCCCAGTCCGCAAACCTTGGCGTTCGGCCGCGCGCGCTCATCGACCCAGTCCTTGAGGCGCCCAAGTTCGTCGAGGTCGGCCCGCGGAGCCCGCGGCAGTCCAGCGATTGGCGTGAGGCCGAGCGGGTTGAGCGTCCTGGCAAGCGGCGAGAGCGTGATCGCGCCTAGCGCGGCCATGGCCAGAAGCGCCAGGCGCGGCGCGTTTGCAAAGAGCAGCATCAGCGAAGCCGCGATGGGCGCGACAAGCGCCGGCGCGATCAGATCGAGATGATGGATGTAGGGCGTCTGGATGCGCAGGAACAACGTGGCGGCGATGGCCGAGGCGCCAAGAGTTCAGACGCATGAGGCGATTGTCACGGGAGCGCGGCCAAAGGAACGCCGCGCCGGCCAGCGTAGCGAGCGCGGGGAGAAGTCCGACCCAGTCGCCCAGCTCACGCAGGAACACGTCCGGAGGCTTGCGATAGCCGGCATAGGTTTGGGTGTAGTCATGCGCACTGAAGTTCGGCGCCCAATCGACCAGCACCGGGCTCAGGAGCGCGAGCAAGGCGAGGGCGCCGAGAGCAGCCGCCGCGACGGCGTCGCGCCAGCGAAAGCGCGCGCCGCGCCTCAGCGCGATCAATCCGACTTCGAGCGCCAGCATGATGACGATTCCGGCGGCGGCGAACGCATACCAGCGCCGGAAAGCGAACATCGCGTACAGGGTCAGCGCGAGCGCAATCGCGACGCGCCGCGTCATGGGCCCAACGCGCGCGCCGCCTTGCTTCAAGGCAAGCAGGCGGGCGAGGCGTTCGGCCAGCTTGAGCGCGCAGACAAAAAGCACGAGACCGCCGACGTCAGGCATGCCGCGCGCTGCGACCGCGAACGCCGCAGGGTAAGCGACAAACACGGCGGCGACGCCGAAAGCCAGCTGTGCGTCTCGCGTCGTCAGGCTGACCCGCGACCTCATCCTGAGGAGCCTGCGCAGCAGGCGTCTCGAAGGATGGCCCCAGCGTTCATCCGAACTGACGCGTCCTTCGAGGCCGCTTCGCGGGGCCTCAGGGCGAGGTTGGCGGATAGCGCCAGGCTTCGTCTCGGCGCAACCGGCTCGCCTCCCGCAATCGCGCGCCAAGATCGCCAGCGCCAAGGCGGCGGGCGCGGCATAGAGGGCGAGGATTGCGAAAGTATAGATGGCGCGCGACGTCGGCTCGGTCACCGCCAGCAGGAAGCCCGGAACCAATCCCGGCGCCCACGAATAGTCTTGTGTGATCGATTCGACGGAGGCGGTGAGCAGCAGCGGCCAGTTTCGCGCGTCGATCAGTCGCGCGACCATCATCGCTATGCCGCGATAGGTCATGAAGTCCGCGATCATCAGATCGCGCGAGACAAGCACAAGATACGCTGCATAGGCGGCGAGGCACGTAAGCGTAGCGGCGAACAGCGCCGCTAGAGGCAGGGACACGCTCGGCCTCGTCCGCGCCGTGCGGATGAGCCACAGGCCAAGCCCAACGCCGAACGCAGTGGAAGCGAAACTTGCGAGACTGAGCCTCGCGTCGGGACGGAGGAGCGCGCAGAGACCGACAATCGCCGCGCCCGCGACGACGGCGCTTGTGAACTTGGACCGCGCAGCATCATCCAGCGCAAAGGCGAGCGCGAGGGCGGCGAAACCGGAGAGACCGGCGAGACTTAGCGGAAGGACCGCCGGCGCGCCGGGCGCGACGCGATGGAGGAGCAACGCTACCGACATCGTCAAAGCCAGACTGGCTAGGACGGCGAGGCTTCGCTCGGCTGATGCGCGAGGAGCCGAAAGGGTGCGTTCGACTACGGTCATGACCTTCTGATCGAAACCGAGGTCCGGCGTGATCGAAGGCAGCTATAAGGAAAGAGAGTTAAGGCTTTGAGCGCGAGGGCGGCCCAGCGCAGACGAACGGCGCGGTAGCGCGACGCGGCGATCCAGGGATCGTAGGGCGCCCTGACGACGCCTGGATTGCTTCGTCGCTACGCTTCTCGCAATGACGGGCGTCCTTTCGGCGCCCTATGGCTTCTCGCAATGACGGGCGTCCTTTCGGCGCCCTATGGCTTCTCGCAATGACGGGCGTCTTTCGACGCCCTATGGCTCTTCGCGATGACGATTCCCATTAAGAGCAATGCGCGCTCCTCGCGATGACGACTGAGGTTCAGCCACCTCACGTCACGGCATAGCGGACGGCCCCTTATCGTCCCGCCAGCCGGTCGGCGAACAACGCGACTGTCTTTGCGTAAATCTCGGCCGAGTTCCATTGCAGGATGGCGGCGAAGTTCGGCTCGCCTTCATTCCAGCCAGCGCCCGGTTGCCAGCCATGGCCTTTCAGGAAAGCCGCGGTGGATGCGAGCGCATCGGCGGAATTGTGGATGAGATCGGGCGTGCCCGAGCCGTCTGGCGTGGTCGCGTACATGAGATAGGCGGATGGCATGAGCTGCGTCTGGCCAATCTCGCCCGCCCAGGCGCCCCGCAAAGCATGCGGCTGGGCGACGATGCCGCGGTCCACGAGCATGAGCGCGTCGACAAGCTCGGCTCGGTATCGCTCGGCGCGACGGCAGTCCCAGGCGAGCGTGGCGAGGGCGCTGTAAGTCGGAAACGAGCCGTTATCGCCGCCGAAGCTGGTCTCCTGGCCCCAGATCGCCACCAGCACGGGGCCGGGCACGCCGAAGCGCTGCTCGATCGTCGCCAGCGGCCCGGCGTAGCGCTTGAGCTCCGCCCTGCCCCGCGAGACCATTCCCGGCGTGACATGGCTCGCGGCGAACCCGGCGAAGTTGTGCCCGAACATGGCGACGCCGCCGTCGTGCCGCTTGACCGCGGGATCGTAGGAGACGCCGTCGAGCGCCGCATCGACAGCCCTTGCCGACACGCCGTTGCCCATCGCGACCCGCTTAAAGGAGGCGAGCCAGGCGCTGAAGCCCTCGCCGCTTCTGCCGCAATCCTCCGCATGAGCGGGCGCGCCAGCGAGGAAGGCCGCCATCGCGACGAAGACACATGCTCTCAATTCTCTCCCCCCATCATCCGGCGTCCATCCTAGATCGATTCGGCGACCGCCGTCCGAGAATCGAAGCGGTCCCTGTCCTGGTCAACCGGATGATTTTGGCGGTATCGAGACCTGATCAAGCGCCCGGCGGCTCCGGCCAGGGCCTCGCCTCGAACGCCCGGATGGCCTCGAAGGCGCGAGCGACTGCCAGCACGCCAAGGTCGTCGAACCGGCGGCCGACGATCTGCAGCCCGATCGGCAAGCCTTCGTCATCGTAGCCGCAATTGACCGACGCCGCCGGCTGCTCGGACATGTTGAAGGCGACGGTGAAGCCCACTTGCGGGAACGGTTTGAGCGGGTCGCAGCTCGGCGACGCCCATTCGGCGGGAAAAGCCGTCATCGGCGCCGTCGGGGACAGCACATAGTCGAACGGAGCGGTGGCCGCGACCGCCCTCTTGCGCATCTCCGGTATCTGGTCGAAGCCGCGAAACACCTCGACGCCAGAAAACCCTTCCGCCGACTCCGCCCATTCGCGGATGAACGGCAGGATGAGAGCGCGCCGCTCGGGCGTCAGCGCGCGTATGTCGCTGAGCGCGCGGGCGCGCCAGAACTTGTCGAGCCCGTCGAGCATGTCCTGCGTCAGAAACGGCTTGAGCGGCTCCACATGCGCGCCGGCGGCTTCGAAGTCCTTCGCTGCGCGCTCAACGGCGGCTGCGACCTCGGGTTTCGGCGCCTCGCCGCAGCCCGCTTCCAGCAAAAGGCCGACGCGCAAGCCCTTGAGCAGCGCGGGCTCGACGACCCAGTCAAGTTCCTCGTATTTGAGGCTCGTATAGTCGCGGGCATCGGGCAGCGACAGCGTCGCCATCATCAAGGCGGCGTCGTCGACATCGCGCGTCATCGGGCCAGCGACCCGGCCGACATAGGGCGGATCGATCGGGTTGCGCCCCGCGCTCGGTTTGAGGCCGAAGATTCCGCACCAGCCAGCGGGCAAGCGCACCGAGCCGCCGATGTCGGTGCCGAGGTGCAGCGGCCCATAGAGCGCCGCCGCCGCTGCGCCTGCGCCGGCCGACGAGCCGCCCGGATTGCGGTCGAGCTTCCACGGGTTGCGCGCGAGCGGATGGAAGCTAGACAGTCCCGACGACAGCATGCCGTAGTCCGGCATCGTCGTCTTGGTGAACATGATGGCGCCCGCTTCGCGTAAGCGCGCCGCCGGCGGCGCGTCCTCCTTCTGCGGCGTCAGGTCTTCCGCGGCGGTGCCGACCGGCTTCGGGTCGCCGCGCGTCGCGATATTGTCCTTGATCGTCACCGGCACGCCGTCCAGCGGACCGATCGGCTCACCCTTCGCCCAGCGCGCTTCGGAGGCGCGCGCCTCCGCAAGCGCCCGCTCAGGCGCATAAAGATAGGTCGCATGAATATGGGGTTCGTAGGCCTCGACCCGCTCGATCACCGAAGTCATGGCCTCGACCGGCGACAGTTCGCGCGTCTGATAGAGGCGCAAAAGCTCCAAAGCCGACATTCGAAACGGCTGCGTGCTCGCCTTTTTCGCGCTTCTTGCGCGCTCGGTCATTGCCACGACAGGCCTGAGAGATCGTTGACGAAGATCGGCGCGTTCTTCCACAAACCCTTGAGCTTGGCGTCGGCGACAGTCACGTTCGGCAACTGGAAGAGGAAGGCGTTGACGCTGTCTTCCGCGATCTTCTTCTGCGCTTCGCCGAGCGCCGCCTTGTACGCCGCGAGATTGGGCGCCGACGTCACCTTGGCGTAGATCGCCTGGAACGCCGGGCTGTCATACTGGAAGTAATAGTTCGGATTGGCGTAGATGCCGATGTCGAGCGGCTCGACATGGCTGATCATGGTCAGATCGTAGTTCTTGTCCTTGTAGACGCCGGAGAGCCACTGCGCCCATTCCACGTCCTGGATCTTCGCATTGATCCCAACCTCAGCGAGCTCAGCGGCGATGATCTCGCCGCCCTGACGCGCATAGGGAGGCGGCGGCAGGATGAGACCGAGTTCGAGCGGCGTCGTGACGCCCGCTTCCTTCAGTAGCGCCTTGGCCTTCGCGGGATCGTGCGGATACATGCCCGTTAGGTCAATGTAGCCCGGGTCATTGGGCGTCATATGGCTGCCGATCGGCGTGCCCAAACCGTCCATCGCGCCGTCGATAATCGCCTTGCGGTCCAGCGCATAAGCGATCGCCCGGCGCACGCGCACGTCGTCGAGCGGCTTCCTCTTGTTGTTGATAGCGAGGATGGTCTTGCCTTCGGTGCCGCCAATCAGCACCTGGAACCGCGGATCGCTCTTGAACTGGCCGAGCGCCTGCACATTGGCGAAGCGCGGGAACGCGTCGACGTCGCCGGCGAGCATCGCCGCGACCGCCGCCGAGGGATCGGAGATGAAACGGAAGATCGCGTGGGCGATCGGGATATGCGCCGCGTCGCGATAGCCGTCCCACTTGTCGAGCGTGATCGTCGAGCCCTTCTCCCAAGAGGAGAGCTTGTAAGGTCCGGTGCCGACGGGGTTGGTGGCTTCGTTCGTCGCGCTCTTCTCGTCGAGGATGACCGCGGTGTCGAGGCCCAAATGAAAGAGCGCCTCGAAGCTCGGCCGCTTGAACTTGAGCACCACCGTCATCGGATCGGGCGCCTCGATCGATTCGATCGAGGCGAAGAAGGGCTTGTCCTTGTTGGTCGATTCGGCGCCGGCGTAGCGCTCGAAGGAATATTTCACGTCCTTCGAGGAGAACGGCTCGTCGTCCTGGAACTTGATGTTCGGCTTGAGCGTGAAGGTCAGCGTCTTGAGATCGGGCGAGAACTTCCATTTCTCGGCCAGAAGCGGCGTGACCGAGAAGTCCTCGTTGATCTTCGTCAGCCCCTCGAAGATGTTCAAGTGCGTGACTTCCCCGATCGCCGCCGCCGGCGCGCTGGTCGGATCGAGCCCCGGCGGCTCGAGCACCATGCCGATCGTCACGCTGTCCTTGGCGAAAGCAAGGCCTGTCGACGCCATGAAGGCGAAGCCAAGCGTGAACAGAAGGCGATGGACGCGGCGCATGAAACGCTCCGAGGCTTGCGAGAGGGCCCGAACATAGCACCGCAAAGCGCGAGAGCGTCAAGCTGTAGCTGTAGCCGCGGTCGCTGACCGCGGCTGACGCGATCAACGATCGCATCTATAAAAACCGCCGCTAGTCCGTCGCCAGAAGGGCGTCCTTCCGGACGCCCTTTTCTCAATCGTGTCTATAAAAAAACCGGCGCTCAGTTCGCGCTCGGCCCCCCGGCCGGGCGGGCGCGGCGCTCGGCCATGAACCGCTCGAACTCTTCGCGGTCCTTGGCGCGGCGGATCGCATCGACATATTCGGCGAACTCGCGCTGCGCCTCGTCGAGCTTGCGGCGCTCTTCATCGAGCCGGGCGAGTTCCGCCGTCCGCCACTCGTCGAAAGCGGCGTTGCCGGTCGAGGCGGAATAAAAACGGCTCGCGCTCTTCATCGCCCCGCAACCCCACGAAGAACCCCAGGAGGAATTGCTCGACATCATGGTGCGCGCATCCTGCCACTTGCTGGTCGCCAGCGTCTGCAGATCCGGGCCGCCGTTCCGGCTCTGCCAGAACTTGTAGCCGAGGACCGCAAGCCCGATCGGCCAAAAGACGATGAAGCCGAGAACCATCGCGACGATTTCAAACACGGTCCAGCGCGAACCGCCGCGCCGCCAACGGGCGTTCGTCCAATCACTCGGGCCAAATTCTCGCGCGCCGTAGGAACCACCCATCGCATTCTCCGCAGTGCTCATGACGAGCCTCCATCTCCACACGAGCCGAAGCCCCGAGGGCGACCGCTCACGCACGCCATGAGATTGGAAGCCGCCGAGCGGCGTGCAAGAGCCGTCGAATGTAAAAAAGCATTACATTAATGTCAATGTCCCTGACCTAATCGAGCGGATACCAGCATGCGACCTTGCGGCTCCCGTCGCCCTTCGCCTCGAGTTCCTGGCGCCTCCTCGAGGCAGCGCGGACGGGCGAAGGCGCAGCGCGCGGCATAGGGGCAGCCCTCGGTCGCTTCTGGGCTGCCATCCGGAGCGGGCTTGTAGGCGCGGTCGTTGACCGCGCCGCCGCGCTCAGCGAGCGCGGCTACAATCGGGGCGCCTCGCTCCGAGGGCGCGCGCGCCGGCCAGTCGAGGCGCGGGGTGGCGTCCACCAGCTCGCGCGTATAGGGGTGCGCCGGATTGGCGAACATGGCCGCAGTTTCGCCGATCTCGACGATGCGCCCGCGATACAGGACAGCGGTCGTCACGCAGATGTGCGCGACGACCGCGAGATCATGGCTGATCAAGAGAAAGGTGACGCCCGCCTCGCGCTCGAGATCGCTCATCAGGTTCAGCGTCTGCGCCTGCACCGAGACGTCGAGCGCCGACACCGGCTCGTCGGCCACGACCAGCCTCGGCCGGGTGATGAGCGCCCGGGCGATCGCGATGCGCTGGCGCTGGCCGCCGGAAAACTCATGCGGATATTTCGATGCGTCAGATGCGCTTAAGCCCACGGCTTCGAGCGACGCTCGCACGCGAGCCCGGCGCGCTGCCCGGCTCACATGGCCAATCGCCGCCAGCGGCTCGGCGACGATTTTTTCCACCCGCTGGCGCGGGTCGAGCGAGCCATACGGGTCCTGAAAGACCATTTGCATATGCGCTCGCGTTGCGCGCAGTTCCCGTCGCGGCAGATCGAACAGCGAGCGTCCCTCCAGGCGCACCGCGCCCGAGTCGGGCTCATCGAGCGCAAGCGCGATGCGCGCAAGCGTCGACTTGCCCGAGCCCGATTCGCCGACGATTCCGAACGAGCGCCCCTGTTCTATCGAGAAGCTCACCCCCGCCAGCGCCGGGCGGGCGCTCTTGCGCGCAAACGGGCCGGCCCCCGGCAAGCGGTAGGTCTTGACGAGCGACGAGACCTCGAGGAGCGGCGCTTCGCTCATGGCGCGAGCCCCACTTCGTGGGCGCGATGACAGCGCGAAACATGGGCCCCCTCGAAGGCGACCTCCGGCGGCGTCACCTCGCGGCAGATGGGAACCGTGAGCGCGCACCGTCCGGCGAAGGGACAGCCGACGTTACGTTCGCGCTGAGCCGGCGGCGCGCCGGGGATGGTCTTGAGCCTTTCGCCGCGCGGCGCGCCGGGCCGCGGGCGCGCCTCGAGCAGGGCCAGCGTGTAGGGGTTTCTCGGCTCATGCAGCACCGCTTCGACCGGACCGCTCTCCATGATCATTCCGGCGTACATGACAATGACGCGATCGCAATGCCCGGCGATCACCGCGAGATCGTGGCTCACGAGCAGGATCGCCATTTTCGATTCCGACCTGAGGCCGTCGATGAGCGCGAGGATGCGCGCCTGCACGGTGACGTCGAGCGCCGTGGTCGGCTCGTCGGCGATGACCAGGCGCGGCGTGCAGCCGATCGCCATGGCGATCATCGCGCGCTGCCGCTCGCCGCCGGAGAGCTGGAACGGATAGGACCGAGCCGCGCGCTCCGGCTCGGCCAACCGCACACGCTTGAGCAAGCCGACCGCTCGCGCGTGCGCCTCACGCTTGCTCAAGTCCCGATGCAGCATCAGCGGCTCGGCGACTTGCGCGCCGACGCGGCGCAGCGGATTGAGGGCCGTCATCGGCTCCTGGAAGATCATGGCGATGCGATCGCCGCGCAATTGCAGCATGTCCTCTTCGGAGAGGCCGATGAGCTCCCTGCCCTCGAAGCGGATCGAACCGGAGACCCGCGCCCCTTCGGGCGTCAGAGCCATCAGCGCAAGCGCGGTCATCGTCTTGCCGGAGCCGGATTCGCCGACCACTCCTAGGCTCTCGCCCTGACAAAGAGAAAATGACGTCCGGTCGACGACGCGCTGAAATCCTCCGCGCGTCGCGACATCGACAGCGAGCTCGGAGACCTCGAGCAGCATTAGCCCCGGGCCTTCAGTTTCGGATCGAGCGCGTCGCGCAGCCCGTCGCCAAGCAGATTAAGGCCCAATACGCTGAGCGCGATCGCAATCCCCGGATAGAGCGCGAGCCTTGGCGCGTTGTAGAGGACGTTCTGGGCGTCGGCGAGCATCTTGCCCCACGAGGTCTCAGGCGGCTGCGCGCCGAGCCCGAGGTAGGAAAGCGCCGCCTCGGCCAGAATGGCGATCGCGAATTGGATCGTCGCCTGAACGATCAGCGCGGGCGCGATATTGGGCAGCACGTGATCGATGGCGATGGCGATCGGCCCGCGGCCCGCGGCGCGGGCGGCGAGCGCATATTCACGGGAGAGAACGCCGTTGGCGGAGGCGCGGGTGAGCTTGGCGAGGATCGGCACGTTGTAGACGCCGATGGCGATGATGGCGTTGACGACGCCCGGGCCAAAGGTCGACGTCAGCATGATCGCGAGGAGCAGCGCGGGAAAAGCGAAGACGAAGTCGCTGAGCTTCATGATCCCATCTTCGACGAGGCCCTTGGAGAAGGCCGCGATGAGGCCGAGGACGACGCCGAATGCGAGCCCGATCCCGACCGCGATCACGCCGACCAGAATCGAAATACGCGAGCCCGCCAGGATCTGCGAGGCGACGTCGCGTCCGAGATTGTCGGTCCCGAACCAATGCGCCGCGGATGGGGGCGCGAGCTTATCGGGAATGTCGATCGCGGTCGGCGGATAGGGCGTCCAGACGAGCGACAAGACGGCCGCGGCGATGAGCACGGCGACGAGCGCGGCGCCGAGCCACAGGCTCAGTCCCCCGCGCGGGCGAAGCCGGGCGGACAAGGTCACGCGCTCTGCGCCCTCAGCCTTGGATCGATCGCGGCGCAGGCGATGTCGACGACAAAGTTCACCCCGATCACGATCAAAGCGAGCAGCATCACGCTGTTCTCGACCACCAAGGTGTCGCGATTGGAGATCGACTGCAGCATGAGGCGGCCAAGGCCCGGCAGGACGAACACGTTCTCAACCACGATCGCGCTTGCGATGAGGTTGGCGAATTGCAGCCCCATGATGGTGAGGATGGGGTTGAGCGCGTTCGGCAAGGCATGGCGCCAGAGCGCGGCGCGGCGCGACACGCCCTTGGCGCGCGCGGTGCGCATGAAGTCCTCGTTCAGGGCCTCGATCACCGCCGATCTTGTGACGCGGGTGACGATCGCCGCCTGCACCACGCCAAGCGCGATCGCCGGCAGGATGAGCGCGCCCAGCGCCCGCGCCGGGTTTTGCCAACCTGGAAATCCGCCCGCTGGGACGAGCCTCAGCGTCACCGCGAAGACAAGGACGAGCAGGATCGCAAGCCAGAAGTTCGGCACCGCAATGCCGATTTGGCTTGCCCCCATGACCATCGCATCGCCCGCGCGGCCGCGCCGATCCGCGGCGTAGACGCCCGCGCCAAGCCCGACGACGGCCGCGAGCGCCATCGCCATCAGCGCGAGCGGCGCGCTGACCGCGAGGCTCGAGGCGATCAAGGGAGCGATCGGCGAGCCATAGGCGTAAGAGAGGCCGAGATCGCCGTGCAGAGCGCCGCCGATCCAGTGCGCGTAGCGGACCCAAGCCGGCAGATCGAGGCCGAGCTTATGCGAGAGCGCCGCGACCGCCTCGGGCGTCGCCGTCGGCCCCAGCATGGTCTCAGCCGCATTTCCCGGCAGGATTTGCATGACCGCGAAGACGACCAGCGAGGCGACGAGGAGCGTCGCGACGAACAGGACGATCCGTTGTCCGACGTACAGCAGCATCGTCCTAAACCTCTCCGGCGTTCGCTAGCCAGCCGGGCTCGCTTCGCCGCCCGACAAGGGAACGGCCCCGCGGGCCGCCACGACTCCGTCGCGAAGCGAGGCGTAATCCTCAAGCAATCGCTGGCTCACAAGCCGGATTAGATAGAAGCCGAACCGCCTGTCCTGATGGTAGAGCTCCAGGACCTTGTCGGTGGCCATGGCGCCCAGCTCGACCTCACTCTCGCAGATCGCCGTGTCCATCCGCTGGTGTGAGGGCGCAAAGAGGCCGACCTCTCCGAGCATCTTCCCGGGGCCGATCTCGACGCCAAGATCGAGCAACCGGACCGAGCCGCTGAACACGAGGTAGAGCTCCTTTGCGGGATCGCCGCGCCGAAACAGCACTTCGCCCTTTGCGCATTGCCGGCGGCGCATCATCGGGACCAACCACTCCATCGAGAGATCGCCCCGCGACGCCGCGTGAACCTTCCGGATCAAAGCGCGCATCTGGACAAGCCGAAGGCAATTCAAAGGCAGGAGAATCGCGTGCAGGATGAGGATTGGGTAAAGACGTCCTTCGAACCCATAGGTCATGAACGCGACGTTGCTTATTACGCCGACGACCCGCAGCGGGATCATCGTCTTCATGTAAAAGGTCAGGAAAACTAAGGCGGAGGCCAGATAGCCCGTCAGTTCGAACCAGTTGATCCGCACGGCGTCCTCCTGTTGCCGGACCTAAGGCTGACGGGCCCGCGCCAAGCCCGGCGCGACGCTCATGAGGTTTTCCCGGCGAGCTGCGCGGAGAGACGCAGAGAGATATCCTGCGAGAGCGAGCGCGCCAGGCGAATCTCGGCGTCTCGCGCGGCGCGCAGATCGTTGTAGCGCTGCTGAGAACGATCGTAAGACGCATTCGCGTCGGCGACGCCAGTGAGCACCTGCGCGCCTCCATCGACCTTGGTGAGCGTAAATCGGGCTTGGGCGCTCATGGTCGCCGAGGTTGCGACGTTTGTGAGCGAGCTGACCGTAGGCGTCGACGAGGCGGTCGTGACGGTCACGGTGAGCCGATACTTTGGCGGCGGCGTCTGGCCGGTCCCGTTCAGATCGGTCGTCAGATTGTCGGCCAAATAATGGCCGAGGCGATCCTTGATCGGCGCGACTTCGATCGCGCGCAGATCCTCGACCAGGCCTGGATGCGCGGACTCGCTGTAGAGCGGCTGGAAGCAGCCCGCAAGCCCGCACGCGAGCGTGAGCGCCGCGAGGACGCAAAGACCCCTAGACCTTGGACCCCTAGACCACGACATTGACGATCCTGTGCGGCACGATGATCACCCTCCGGGGGCGCTTATTATCCATCGCCCGCACGACGCCGTCGAGGGCAAGCGCCTCGCGCTCGACCCGTTCCTGCGCGGCGTCCCGCTCGATCGAGAGCTCGCCCCGCTTCTTGCCGTTGACCTGCACGACATAGGTGACGTCGGCCGAAGCGATGAGGCTGCGGTCCGCGACCGGCCACGGGCTCTCAGCGACGAAGGTCTTGTGGCCGAGCGCCTCCCAGCATTCTTCCGCCAGATGCGGCATCATCGGCGCGAAGCAATGGACCAGAATGTCGCCGGCCTCGGCGAAAGCGGCTCGCAGATCGTCGGCGACCGACGCGTCGCTTATCGCGCCCACGGCCGCGCTCAGTTCATTGGCCAGCTCGTAGATGGCGGCGATGCAGACATTGAACCGCAGCCGCTCGATCTCGTCCTCAATTCTGGCCAGCGTCGTGTGCGCCATCCGGCGGATGCGCTTGGCCTCATCGCCATAATGCGCAGGCTTCGCCGGACGCTCGCTCCCCACGACGCGCTCGATGTCGCAAATCAAGCGCCAGAGACGCTGCGTCTGCTTGAAGGCGCCCTGGACGCCCGCCTCGGTCCAGATGACGTCGCGCTCGGGCGGCGAATCCGACAGCATGAACCATCGCGCCGTGTCCGCGCCATAGGTCGAGATGATCTCGTCCGGGTCGATGGTGTTGCGCTTGGACTTCGACATCTTCTCGTTCGGGCCGATCTCGACCGGCTCGTCGCGATCCAAAAGAAAGGCGCGGCGATTGTTCCCGTCCGCTTCGACGCGCACTTCCGAGGGCGAAAGCCACTCGCCATCCTTGCCCCGATAAGTCTCATGCACCACCATGCCCTGGGTGAAGAGACCGGCGAAAGGCTCGTCGAGATCGAGATAGCCGCACTTGCGCATGGCGCGGGTGAAGAAGCGCGAATAGAGGAGATGCAGGATCGCGTGCTCGATGCCGCCGATATACTGGTCGACCGCCAGCCAATGATCGGCCATCGCCGGATCGTCCGGCGCCGAGGCGTTGTGCGGATCGGTGAAGCGCACGAAATACCACGACGAATCGACGAACGTGTCCATCGTGTCGGTCTCGCGCGTCGCCGGGCCGCCGCATATCGGGCAGGCGACGTGCTTCCAGGTCGGGTGACGGTCGAGCGGATTGCCCGGCTGGTCGAAGCTCACGTCATCCGGCAGCTTCACCGGCAAGTCCTTGGCGGGGACCGGCACGACGCCGTCGGTCGGGCAATGGATGACCGGGATCGGGCAGCCCCAATAGCGCTGGCGCGACACGCCCCAGTCCCGGAGCTTGTAGTTGATCTGCCGCTTCGCCTGCGGCTTGCCTCGAACCGTGATCTGCTCGAGCCGGCGCGACACCTCTTCCTTGGCCTGCTCGACCGTCATGCCATCGAGGAAGCGCGAATTGATCATCACCCCGTTGCCGTCATAGGCGACGTCGTCGATGGTGAAGCTCGCAGGGTCGAGTTCGGGCGGACACACCACCGGCGTCACGCCCAACCCATAGGCGCGGACGAAATCGAGGTCGCGCTGATCGTGCGCGGGGCAGCCGAAGATCGCGCCCGTGCCGTATTCCATGAGCACGAAATTGGCGACATAGATCGGCAGCCGCCAACCGGGGTCGAACGGGTGCAGCACTTTTAAGCCCGTGTCGTAGCCCTTCTTCTCCGCGGTCTCGATCGCGGCGACCGAGGTCCCCATCCTGCGGGTCTCCTCGATGAACGCGGCCAACGCCGGGTCATGGCGAGCCGCCGCCGCGGCCAGCGGATGGTCGGGGGCGATCGCCATGAACTTCGCGCCGAACAACGTGTCCGGGCGGGTCGTGTAGATCTCGAGCTCGCTCGCCTGCTTGTCGCCCTTGAGCGCGCCAAGCGTCGCCGGATCGACGACGAACCGGATCGAAAGGCCTTCTGAGCGCCCGATCCAGTTCTTCTGCATGAGCCGAACTTTTTCCGGCCAGCGCTCGAGATGATCGAGGCTTGCGAGCAGTTCGTCGGAATAGTCGGTGATCCTGAAGAACCATTGGGTGAGCTCGCGCTGCTCGACGGGCGCGCCCGAGCGCCAGCCGCGCCCCTCGATCACCTGCTCGTTGGCGAGCACCGTCTGGTCGACCGGGTCCCAATTGACCTTGGATTGCTTGCGCGTGACGAGGCCCGCGGCGAGGAAGTCGAGGAACAGCTTCTGCTGATGCTTGTAATAGCTCGGATCGCAGGTCGCGATCTCGCGCGACCAGTCGAGCGAGAGCCCCATCGACTGCAATTGCGCCCGCATAGCGTCGATATTGGCGTAGGTCCACTTCGCCGGATGGGTGTTGTTCTGCATGGCGGCGTTCTCGGCCGGCATGCCGAACGCGTCCCAGCCCATCGGATGGAGAACGTTGAAGCCGCGCGCGCGCCGGTAGCGGGCGACCACATCGCCCATGGCGTAGTTGCGCACATGCCCCATGTGGATGCGCCCCGATGGATAGGGGAACATCTCGAGCACGTAATATTTAGGGCGCGGATCGTCGTTCTCGGTCTTGAAGATCTGCGCATCCGCCCAGGCCTTGCGCCATTTGGCCTCGGATTCGCGCACGTTGTATCGTTCGGGCCGCATTATCGGGGGCGTACTCTAGGGGGAGGCGTGGGTGTAGCGAATTTTCTGCGTGTAGCGCAAATTTTGTTGCGTGTTGCGCAACTTTTTCGCAAGCGGCGCGACGAAACACGACCACGCCGCCACAAGGACCTCCAGCGCGAGACTGAGACCGGGCGCCTCCTCTATGCGGGTCCATTTTCCTTGTCGATTATCAGAAATAATGATACAATGCTTGGATGGTCAGAAAAACTCCCCGCCCCGGTGAACCATTTTGCAACCCCAAACGCGAGCTGGAGCATAACTCGATTTTTTTTATTTTTTCCGCTGTAACCCCTTGAAAAGTCCCAATTCGACCAAAGAAGAACAAGGAAATACAAGCCTTTTTGCTTGGATTTCCTTGAATTTGTTTGCAGGGAACTCGCCCTTTGGTTGTATTCGTGACCAGCTTGCACCCAGCTCAAGCCGCCGTCCGATGCGACCGCCGGTCCTAAACCTCAAGCAGCAGGCGGCGCGCCTCATCGTAGACGGCGCGGTCTCCGGCGGCGATGATTCGGCCGCCATTGGCGGCGTTCTCCCCGTCCCAGGTGGTCATGACGCCGCCCGCTCCCTCGATAATGGGCACGAGCGCGACGACATCGTGAGGCTTGAGGTTGGTCTCGATCACGAGATCGACGAAGCCCGCCGCGAGCGCGCAATAGGCGTAACAGTCGCCGCCGTAGCGCGCGAGCCGGACTTGGCTCTCGACCCGCATATAGGCCGCCCGGTCGGAATCGTCGCGGATCAAGAGCGGGCTTGTCGTCGCAACCGTCGCTTGGGCGAGCGAGGCGCAGGAGCGCGTGCGCATGGCCCGCGTCGCCCATTCCGACGGCGGCGCGCCGCCGCGCGAGGGCGCGAGCGTTCGCGTCGCTGCCCGCTTGCCGTCGCCGTAGAACCGCTCGCGCGTGAATGGCTGGGCCATCATGCCATAGACCGGCCGGCCGCGATGCATGAGCCCGATCAACGTGCCCCAGGTCGGCAGGCCGGAAACGAAGCTTTTGGTCCCGTCGATCGGATCGAGAACCCAGACATATTCCGCCTCGGGCCGGTCGCGCCCGTATTCCTCTCCGATCACCCCATGGGCGGGAAAGGTCTGCGAGATCAGCCGCCGCATGGCGGCCTCGGCGCCCCGGTCGGCTTCGGTGACGGGATCGAACACGCCGCCCAACGACTTGTCCTCGGCGCGAATCGCACTGCGAAAAAATGGGAGAATCACCTCGCCCGACACCTGCGCAAGCCGCTCAACGAAGGCGGCAAAGTCGACCGCGGTCATTCAAAAGCCTCACAAACGGGTGAAATGTCATGATGAATGCGCATATCTGCTATCCCAGCCAGTGATAGCTATTGACTGATCGGTCTCATCTATATCGTTTTATGTCACTGATAAGAAAGATCGATTTGCCTTCATGCCACTGGAATCCCGTCCCGACCGAACTGCAACAGTGCCTCGAATTCGGTGGGCGAGCGCATCGGAGGTGAAGAAAACGCTTGCAAGGGCGGCGAGGAGCATCGATATTGTTGCGGTGCGGCATGACCTGCCGCATATGCCCTCCTTGGGCGTTTCCTCCCTAAACTCAAGGCCGCCGTGGCAACATGGCGGCCTCCTTTTTTCTCCAATTTCCGCCCTCTGCTGTTTGTGCGCTGCACTCGCTCGCGCTGCGGCGCAGCATTCGCCCGGCATTTTCCGGCGCCCCCCGTGCCCGCCTGCCCTTCATTCGGCCGCCAGGCGGCCCGCCTCCGGATTGCCGCTGAGCGGCAGGGCCAGCGCCTTCACAGCCGAGAACAGGTCCTCCTGGAGCGCGGGCCATCGTTCGGTTCGGACAATCCGGCGCTCGTCGAGGTACAGAGCCCGGGCGATCTCGATCTGGACCGCATGGACGCCGTCCGCGGGCGCGCCGAAATGCTCGGTGATATATCCGCCGGCGAATGGCTTGTTGCGGCGAACGCGATAACCGGCGCGCTTGAGGCTCGATTCCAAAATGTCGACGATGTTGGGCGCCGCGCTTGCGCCATATCGATCGCCCAGCACGATATCGAGCCCGCTAACGTCCGCAGCGTTCGAGGGCATCGAGTGGCAGTCGATCAGGACCGCCACCCCGAACCAGCCGCGCGCGCGAGCGATCAGGGCCTTCAATTGCGCGTGATAGGGCTGGTAAAGCGTCTCGATCCGGCGCAGACCGTCGGCAACCGGGATCGGCTTCCTGTAGATCGGCTGGGCGTCGCCAACCACCCTCGGGATCGTGCCAAGACCGACCGCAACTCTCAGCGAGCGGGTGTTGGCGAATTCGGGCAGGCGGCCGTCGAAGATCTGCGGGTCGAGTTCGTAGGGCTCCCGATTCACGTCGAGGTAAGCGCGAGGAAACAAAGCCCGCAAGAGCGGCGCTCCGAGCCCCACGCAAGGCAAAAACAGTTCGTCGACGAAGGCGTCCTCCGAGCGACGCAGGGTCAGGGGATCGAGGCGCGAGGCGGCAAGAAAGCGCTGAGGATAGGTCGAACCGGAATGGGGCGAACTGAAAACGAGGGGAGACGCCAAATGCGCCGGTTCGATCGTCTCGAATGCGGGATCGAAGTCCTGGGCTGCAGTCCCTTCGACCTGTTCCATCACCCCTCCGACCAGCGCTTGCGCGAAGCGCGCCGTTCCATTTTACCATAGCGTCTAAACTCGAGGGCATGCGAGATTTGTCGGCGGGTTCAATAAATTTTTACTGGGGCGCCGCAAAGATGCAAGCCGTGGCCTAGGGGAGAGTGATGCAGACGCCCGTCGAAATTTCCGCCAAAATCTTGCTTGCGGAGGACGATAACGACATGCGCCGCTTCCTCGTCAAAGCGCTGCAGAACGCCGGCTACGACGTAACCTCTTACGATAATGGGCTGTCTGCCTACAATCGGCTGCGGGAAGAGCCGTTCGAGCTCCTCCTGACCGATATCGTCATGCCGGAGATGGACGGGATCGAACTGGCCCGCCGCGCCACCGAACTCGACCCGGAAATCAAGGTCATGTTCATCACGGGCTTCGCCGCCGTCGCCCTCAACTCCGCCAACGCCGCGCCCAAAGACGCCCGGATCCTCTCCAAACCCTTCCATCTTCGGGACTTGGTTAACGAGGTGGAGCGGCTGCTCAAAGCGGCCTGACCTTTTCGCCGGCCCGGGGCGTTCGGGTTCCGGGCGATTCGGTTGCGCCGCTCAAGAACCCTAAAACCTCCGCCTGGGCGTCTGCAATTCAATATCGATACGGCACGCGGACTGAGCAGGCGCCGTAGTTCGGGAAACAATAGAACGGATAGGCGGCGATCGAGCCCAGATCGGCCACGCCGCCGGCCAATCCGGTCGCGGCCGTGGCGACGGGATTGCCGTGATAGTAGCGACGTCCGTAGGCGTAGCGGCGAGGGGCATAGTGTCGGACGGCCCGATGCTGAGCGACCGTCGTTCCATGTGGTCCGGCTTCCGCCCAACCTGGCGTGGGCGCCGGCTCATTGAGCGAAGGCCGAGCCGCGCTTGCTGTTGATGCAGGCCTCGCTGGAGGCGTCGGGGCAGTCGAGGGCGCGGCGGCGCTCGAGGCCGACGTAGGGTTCGCCGCCGGCGCGGACGAATCCGCGCTCGCGGAGAGAGTCGACAAGGACATCAAAGCGGCCGCGCCGAGCGCAAGGGCCGAGATGCGAGAAACGCTATAGGTCATCATGACCTCCTTCGTTTGATCGGTTTGCAGGGGCCGCGAAGGCCCTTCCTGCTTTAGGAAACACGCGCGTCGACCAAACAGTTCCCCTTACTGGCGACAAGCCGAGTATGGCGGCGCTCACTCCAACCGGCTTCGATCCCTAGGGGCTTGGCCAAAAAAACGGGCGGTCGAGGACCGCCCGAAACCGAGAACGAGGCGAATGGCGCCTTAGCGAAAGTGGCCGCCGCCGCCAAAGTGGCCGCCGCCGAAGTGACCGCCGCCAAAGTGACCGCCGCCAAAGCCGCCAAAGTGGCCGCCGCCAAAGCCGCCCATGTGGCCGAAGTTTCCGCCGGCGAAGCGGGCGGCTCCGCCGCGGAAATGGCCGCCGTACCCGCCGCGACCGTAGCCATAGCCGCCGTAGGCGTAGCCGGGATATTCATAGCCGAAGCCGCCGTAATACGGCGCGTACCCGTAGCCGTAGCCGTAGTCGTCACAGGCCCCATAGCCATAGCCATAGCCATAGCCATAGCCGCCGCAGTCATAGGCGCCAGCCAAGCCCGCTCCAAGGATGCCGCCAATGACTCCAATGGCGGCCGCAGCGCCGGGATTATAGCCATTGCCGTAAGCGTAGCGATGCCCGCGAACGTAGTGGTGGGCATAATGGTGGGCCGCCTGGCGTCCGTGGGCGTACGTGACGCGCCCGTGAATGGCGTGCGCGGGGTGATGGACGACGCGCGCCGCGGCGACCGCGGAAAGCGGGGAAAGCAATGTTAAAGCGGACGCGCCGAGCGCGACAGCTGAAATTCGAAGAGCGCCAAGAGTCATGGTGACATTCCTTTTGCCTTTGCGACGCAGCAGCGCCGCGGAAACACCCCCGTTTAGTCTGAGATAGATCGGCTCTAGGCGCCGGCTAGATCCAAAGCGATCACGATTTCGCGTGTTCCGTAATTATCAACGCGGAAAACGGCCAAGAGTTCGATTAAAATAAAGTTCAAGATAGAGAACTTCCAAAGCGAATACTCGAAGCGGCGCAGTAACAGCGGTCAGCCGTCCCGGCATTATTTTCTCAGGATCCCGGCCATTTACACGCGGACGTCCATTTCGCTCACTGCGCGCAGTAGCGCGGGCCCTATTCGAGCGACGTTAATTTGGCCACAAAAACAAGCGCTCATGGGCCCTTGACGGGGGCCGTCTTGGCCCCTAGATGATCGCCGTTAGCACTCTCTCGTATTGAGTGCCAACGTGCAGTCCGCGCCCCATGCGGGCGATTTCGAAAGAGGAAACATTCATGAAATTCCGTCCCCTGCATGACCGCGTCGTCGTCCGTCGCATCGAAGGCGAGGAAAAGACGAAGGGCGGCATCATCATTCCGGACACCGCCAAGGAGAAGCCGCAAGAGGGCGAGATTATCGCCGCGGGCCCGGGCGCCCGTGATGAAAGCGGCAAGCTTGTCCCCTTGGACGTGAAGGCCGGCGACAGAGTGCTGTTCGGCAAATGGAGCGGCACCGAGGTCAAGATCGATGGCGAGGAGCTCCTAATCATGAAGGAGTCCGACATCATGGGCGTGGTCGAGGGCACCGCCTCCTCCTCCAAGAAAGCCGCCTGAAATCAACGTTATCTCTCGAATTTCTGAGGACTGAAAGCAATGGCTGCCAAAGACGTACGTTTTTCCGCCGACGCGCGCGACAAGATGCTCCGCGGCGTCGATATTCTCAACAACGCCGTCAGAGTGACGCTGGGCCCCAAGGGCCGCAACGTTATTATTGACAAATCGTTCGGCGCGCCCCGCATCACCAAGGACGGCGTCACCGTCGCCAAGGAGATCGAGCTCGACGACAAGTTCGAGAACATGGGCGCTCAGATGGTCCGCGAGGTCGCCTCGAAGACCAACGACACCGCCGGTGACGGCACCACCACCGCGACCGTTCTGGCCGCGGCGATCGTCCGCGAGGGCGCGAAGCTGGTTGCGGCCGGCATGAACCCGATGGATCTCAAGCGCGGCGTCGATCAGGCCGTCGCCGAGGCGGTCAAGGACATCGCCAAGCGCTCGAAGAAGATCAAGGAATCAGCCGAAGTGGCGCAGGTCGGCTCGATCGCCGCCAATGGCGACAAGTCGATCGGTAAGATGATTGCCGACGCGATGCAGAAGGTCGGCAACGAGGGCGTCATCACGGTCGAGGAGGCCAAGAGCCTCGAGACCGAGCTCGATGTCGTCGAGGGCATGCAGTTCGACCGCGGCTATCTCTCGCCTTATTTCATCACAAACGCAGAGAAGATGCTGGCCGAGCTCGAGGATCCCTACATCCTCATCCACGAGAAGAAGCTCTCCTCGCTTCAGCCGATGCTCCCCGTTCTTGAGGCGGTGGTGCAGACCGGCAAGCCGCTCCTCATCATCGCCGAGGACATCGAGGGCGAGGCGCTCGCGACCCTGGTCGTCAACAAGCTGCGCGGCGGCTTGAAGGTGGCGGCGGTCAAGGCGCCTGGCTTCGGTGATCGCCGCAAGGCGATGCTCGAGGATATCGCGATCCTCACCGGCGGCACGATGATCGCCGAGGACCTCGGCATCAAGCTCGAGAACGTCACGGTGCAGATGCTCGGCAGGGCCAAGCGCGTCCGCATCGAGAAGGAGAACACCACGATCATCAACGGCGCGGGCGCCAAGAAGGACATCGAGGGCCGCATCGCCCAGATCAAGGCGCAGATCGAGGAGACGACCTCCGACTACGACAAGGAGAAGCTGCAAGAGCGGCTGGCGAAGCTCGCCGGCGGCGTTGCGGTGATCCGGGTCGGCGGCGCGACCGAGGTTGAGGTCAAGGAGAAGAAGGACCGCGTCGACGACGCGCTCAACGCGACCCGCGCGGCGGTTGAGGAGGGCATCGTCCCCGGCGGCGGCGTCGCGCTTCTGCGCGCCAAGGCCGCGGTCTCGAAGCTCAAGAGCGAGAACGCCGACGAGCAGGCTGGCATCAGCATCGTGCTTAAGGCCCTTGAGGCGCCGATCCGCCAGATCGCTGAAAACGCGGGCAACGAAGGCTCGATTGTTGTCGGCAAGATCACCGACAACAAGTCGCAGACCTACGGCTTCAACGCCCAGAGCGAAGAGTATGTCGATATGATCGAGGCCGGCATTGTCGATCCGGCCAAGGTCGTGCGCACCGCGCTGCAGGACGCCGCCTCCGTGGCGGGCCTCCTCATCACCACCGAAGCGATGATCGGCGACAAGCCGAAGAAGGACGCGCCCGCGATGCCGATGGGCGGCGGCGGTGGCGGCATGGGCGGCATGGACTTCTAAAGTCCGCGTTGGCTGCAGACGCGGTCGCTGACCGCGTCCCGCGCTCGAGAAGGGCGTTCGGAAGAACGCCCGTCTGACAACGGGCTATGGAGCGCGGCTACAGGTAACGAAAGGGCGGCCGAAAGGTCGCCCTTTTTGTTTGCTTGCGCGCCCGCGTCGCTTCCATCGGGCCGCGAGAGGCGCCGCAATTGTATGCCGCGGCGCCCAATTTAGCGGCGTAGACTTGACCCGCGCTCGCCATGAGGGGTGGAAAGCGCCCTCCTGACAATCAGTTGGACCCCGCCCGGGCGCAATCGACGCTGCTGGCACGGGCGTTGCAGAACGAACTCAACAGACCGACCGTCAATCGTGAGGTGGTGTTGGAGCCGGCCGATCTCGAACTGATTCATCTCACCAAACGATATGGCGCCGCGACCGCGGTCGATTCGATCGACCTCAAAGTTCCCGCCGGCGCCTATTGCTGCCTGCTCGGACCGTCGGGCTGCGGCAAGACGTCGACGCTCAGAATGATCGCAGGCCACGAGAGCGCGACGGAAGGCGATATCCTCATCGGCGCGACGAACGTCACCGAACTGCCGCCAGCCAAGCGCGGCACGGCCATGATGTTCCAGAGCTACGCGCTCTTCCCCCATCTCTCCTGCGTCGACAACGTCGCCTTCTCGCTCAAGATGAAGGGCGTCGACAAGGCGACGCGGCGCAGACGAGCGATGGAGTTCCTCGAGCTCGTCGCCATGACCCAATATGCCGAGCGCGTGCCGGCGCAATTGTCCGGCGGCCAGCAGCAGCGCGTCGCGCTCGCCAGGGCGCTGGTCACCGATCCCCAGATCTTGCTGTTGGACGAGCCGTTGTCGGCGCTCGACCCTTTCTTAAGGGTGCGGATGCGAGCCGAGCTTCGCCGCTTCCAAAGACAACTCAATATCCCTTTCATCCACGTCACGCACGGCCAGGACGAGGCTCTCGCGCTAGCTGATCTTGTTGTCGTGATGAACAAGGGACGCATCGAACAGGTCGCCACTCCGCACGACCTGTTTGAGAAACCGGCGACCGAATTCATTGCGCGCTTTCTCGGCGGCCATAACGTGATCGCGACGGCGGTTGGTCCCGTCGCAGTGCGCGCCGACCGGATCACGTTGCGCCGTAGCGGCAACGGCGCCGGCGCGAATGACGCGCGGTTCGTCGCCGCGGTGCGCGCGATCGAGTACCAAGGCGCGCATTATCAGGTCGCGCTCGACCATCCGGGGCATTCCGAACTGACCGCTCTCGTCAGCGACGAAAATTTCGCCGGAGCGCCGCTCAACGTCGGCGACAGCGTGTCGGTTCTGTGGTCCGACAAGGACGTCCACGCGCTTAGCCCCACGCCGTCAATCTAAGCGAACCCTAGGAGGAAAGAACGATGTCGAAGCATGCCAAGTCAGCGAAGGGTCTCAGCCGCCGCGCTGTGCTCAAGGGAGCCGCGGGCCTCGCCGGCGCCGCCGCCGGCTCGGGCGCGATCACCGGGTTCCCGGCTGTCTGGTCGCAGGAGGACAAGGTGCTCCGCTATCTGGGCACCGCGGTCAACCAGTCGGACGACATGACCAAAAAGGTGAAGGAAGACACCGGGATCACGATCCAGAACGTCGTCGCAACGACTGACGACGTGACCAAGCGGGTCATTACACAGCCGAACTCGTTCGACGTTCTCGATACGGAATTCTTCAGCCTCAAGAAGCTGGTGCCGTCGGGCAACATCCTGCCCATGGACGCCAAGAAGATCAAGGAATTCGACAATATCACACCCGTGTTCACCAAAGGCCAATTGCCCAACGGCAAGGTTATCGGCGACCAGGGCACCGCGCCCAAGAAGGTGATGTTCCTCGAGGGCCCGCACTCGACCGCGTTCTCCAAAACGCCGACCGAATGGGTCACCTTGATCCCGACCGTGTACAACGCCGACACGCTCGGTATCCGGCCGGACCTCATCAAGCGGCCGATCGAGCACTGGTCCGAACTGCTCAACCCCGAATTCAAGGGCAAGGCCGCCATCCTCAACATCCCCTCGATCGGCATCATGGACGCCGCGATGGTGGTCGAATCGCTCGGCAAGTACAAATATCCCGATAAGGGCAACATGACGAAGCCCGAGATCGACATGACCATGGGCGTGCTGACCGAAGCCAAGAAGGCCGGCCAGTTCCGCGCCTTCTGGAAGGACTTCAACGAGAGCGTCAACCTGATGGCCTCGGGCGAGACCGTCATCCAGTCGATGTGGTCGCCCGCGGTGACCGTCGTGCGCACCAAGGGCATCCCCTGCATCTTCCAGCCGCTGAAAGAGGGTTACCGCTCCTGGGCCTCCGGCTTTTGCATGTCGAAGGGCGTGACGCCGAAGCAGGCCGACATGATCTACGAGTTCGTCAACTGGTACCTGTCCGGCTGGGCGGGCGCGTATCTCAACCGGCAGGGCTATTATTCCGCGGTGCTCTCGACCGCCAAGGCCCATATGGAGCCCTACGAGTGGGACTACTGGATGTTGGGCAAGCCGGCCGCCAAGGACATCCATGCGCCCGACGGTTCGCTCATCGAGAAGGCCGGCGCGGTGCGCGACGGCGGCTCCTATGACGAGCGCATGGGCGCCGTCGCCTGTTGGAACTCGGTGATGGACGAGAACGACTACATGGTCCGCAAATGGAATGAATTCATCGCCGCATGAGACGAGCTGACTCGCTGGCCTGGGTGTCACCCCTGCGAAAGAGCGTGTGAAGGAATCGCATTTTGTGTTTAGGAGGGGACGGTTCTTTCGCGCTCAAGTGCTGTCGCTCGCCCTGCGGTGAAGGCGGTTCGGGGGGAGAAGGGTGATGACCTTGTGAGCGCCTCATCGGGTTTCGATCCTCAAACGGTGAGCGGCGACGAGATTGTTCGCCAGCGCATGCCAGAGCGCATGAGCCTTCGCCTTGATGAGCCCGCGCACGGCAAGAAAACCAAAGCCATGGTTCTTGCGGTCGGCGTTGATCCGCTCGATGCGCTTGCGCAAGGCGTAGACGGCCTTGCCCGCTTCGCTCGCCATGCGCTCCCGCCACTCCTTGAGGCAGACGGGCTCCTTCTCTCGCTTGCGACGGCGCCGCCCAAGGCTGGCGGGCTTGGTGGCGACCCCTTCTCTTGGCGGCGGCGTATAGACGCTGACCGGACCCGCGATATGAGCGGCGAGCGCAACGATGTCCTTGGCTGTGGCGTAGCTGGTGTCGACCAGCAGTCGGTCGGGCGTCTCGCCATAGCGGCGGGCGATGTCGTCGACCATCGGCCCCGCCAGGCCCGCATCGTTGCGCCGGTCGGTCACCTCGATCGAGACAATCACGCCTTCCTTCGGCGCCGCCGCGATCTGGGCGTTATAGGCCGGGCGAACGGCGCCGTCGGGAAAGCGCATGCAGCGCGCCTCGGGGTCGGTCGTCGAAGCCTTGGGCTCCTTCTTCCTGGCTTCATCCTTGGCGTGCTTCGCGGCGCGCGCCCTGCGCTCCGCCTCAAGCCGTTCGAGCGCCGCTCGCGCTCTTGCCGTCCGCTCCTGAACATTACGCGCCGCCCGCTCCCGCGCGGCTTGCCCTCGACGCGTCGAAGCCCCCGGATCGCTCGAAAGCTCCTGCTTAAGCGCAGCCAAACGCTCGCCGACCGCGGCTTCGATCTTGATGAGTTTTTCGCCCGTCCTGAACGACTTCCTGCTCGCGTTGGCGCGAACCTTCGTGCCGTCGACGGCGATCTCGTCAAGGCTGATCAGCCCTTCGGCGATCAGCGCCGTCACGCTTTGCGTCAGCAGCCGGTCGAGGACCTCCACGCTGTCCACCCGGAAGTCGGCGAGCCCGTGATAGTTCAGCGGCACGCCGCCCGCCAGCCACCGATAGGCCGCGTCGCTTTGGGCAAGCCGCTCCAGTTCGCGCGCCGACCCCACGCCTTCGATCGTCGCATAAAGCCACAGCGAAAGCAGAACCGCGGGATCGGCGGCCGGCCGTCCCGCTTCGCCCTCGCGCGAGAGAACCCGGTCATAAAGCTGTGAAAGATCGAGGCTCTCGACGAAACTCCACACGAGGCGCGCGCGATGGTCCGCCGGCAAAAGCCCTTCAAGATCAACCATGTCCCATCGCAACTGCCGCCGATCCGGCCGCACCACCCGAGCTTCCGCCATCCTCGATTCACCTCCGCACATCGGCGACAGAGAATCACAGCCCAGGCGAAAGAGCCAATTCCTTCACACGCTCGAACGCGGGGGTCCATGCCGCAGCCTCAACCGCCGGATGCCCGCTTTCGCGGGCATGACATCAGAGCAATCCGGGTTGTTCGATGACCGCGGCCGCGGACACGACGACAGTCGCTGCGACGAAGCCAGCGGCGGCCGCCGCCGAGCCCGCCATCGGGGGCCGCGGCGTTCCCGGCTGGCTTCAGGCGACGCCGTTCGGGCTCGTCTTCCTCGTCTTCTTCATCATCCCGCTCATCCTCGTCGTCATCGTCAGTTTCTGGGACTACAACGATTATGAGATGATCGCGCGCTTCACGACGCGCAGCTACACCGAGAATTTCGAGGGCTGCCTCACCCAGCTTCCTGATCTCTGCACAATCCTCAAAACCTATCTCTCGACCGCGAAATTCTGCTTCATGGTCTGGCTGACGACGCTCGTCATCGGCTTCACCGTCGCCTATTTCCTCGCCTTCCATATCCGATCGACGACGACGCAAATGGCGCTCTTTCTCGTCTGCACCATTCCGTTCTGGACGTCGAACGTCATCCGCATGATCTCGTGGATCCCGCTGCTCGGCCGCAACGGGCTCGTCAACCTCGCCCTGACCCGAGCCCACATCGTCGACAAGCCGGTCGAATGGCTGCTGTATTCGCCCTTCTCCGTGACGCTCGCCTTCACCCACCTTTTCACCTTCTTCATGGTGGTGCCGATCTTCAATTCGATGATGCGCATCGACAAGCGTCTCATCGAAGCGGCGTACGATTCCGGCGCCTCAGGCTGGCAGACCTTATGGAATTTGATCATTCCCCTGTCGAAGCCCGGCATCGTCATTGGCTCGATCTTCGTGGTGACGATCGTGATGGGGGACTTCATCACCTTCGACGTCATGGGCGGCGAGCAGATCGCCTCCGCCGGCAAGGTGGTGGAGACGCGCCTCAACGCCCTTCAGTTTCCGCCCGCCGCGGCGAACGCCGTCATTCTCTTGGCCGTGACGCTCCTCATCATCACCGCCCTCAACCGCGTCGTCGACGTGCAGAAGGAGCTTTAGAAGATGGGCGAGGGACGGTCACCCGCATTCTATTGGCTCGCGGCCTTCTTTGCGGCTTTCGTGCTGTTCCTCTATGGGCCCATGATCGTCATCTTCATCCTGTCGTTCCAGGGTCCGACCGGCGGCCTCACCTTTCCGATGGTCGGAGTGTCGCTGCACTGGTTCGAGCGACTGTGGACCGGCGGCGGCATCGTCGACATCCACGACGCCTTCCTGCGCTCGCTCGAGCTCGGCGTCGTGGTGATGATCCTGACCGTGCTCCTGTCGCTCTCCGCCGGTCTTGCGTTCCGCAAAAGGTTTCCCGGCGCCCGGCTCCTGTTCTTCGTCGCGGTCGCGAGCCTCATTGTGCCCTCGATCGTCACTTCTCTCGGCATCGGGCTCGAGTTCCGCCTCATCGACGATTTTCTCAAGAGCCACGGGCCCGAATGGCTAACCGGGAGCTTGAAGACGACGATGGGGCTGTTCACGTCCGGGCTCGGCGCGCATCTCACCTGGACGCTGCCCTTCGGGCTTCTTGTCATGTTCGCGATCTTCAACCGATTCGACAGTCGCTACGAAGAGGCGGCGCGCGACCTCGGCGCCAGCCCATGGCAGACGCTGCGCCATGTCGTCCTGCCCATCATTCTGCCGTCCGTGATCGGCGTCGGGCTGTTCGGATTCACGCTCTCGTGGGATGAGATTGCGCGCTCGAGCCAGGCGATGGGCGAGCACAACACGCTGCCGATGGAATTGCAGGCCCTGACGACGACCGTGACGACCCCTGAGATTTACGCCCTCGGCACGGCGACGACGGGCGTCTCCTTCGCCGTGATCGCGCTCGCGCTCCTCGCGATCACGCTCATTCGCTCCCGGCAAACTCGCCACGGGTCGGACGCCGGCCAGGCGTGAGGCCACAGGCGGCAAGGCCTTGGGCGTACTCCCCGAGATCGCCGCGATGCGCCCAAGGCCAAGGTCATCGCGCTTCGCCAGCTCGCCCAAGGGCTTGGCCGATCTTAAAAATTAGCGAATCGATGACAACGGGGATAGACTGCGTGCCGCCGCGCAGCCTGGGGGCTCAACTCGTGCTGAGACGCTGGCTTTCGATGGGGACTTAATCGGGGAGACTCTCATGGGTGTTATTTCGCGTCGCAGCCTTATTCTGTCTGGCGCCGGCCTGGTGGCGACTGGAGCCTTTATCGCGCCGGCCGAAGCCGCGACTGGATCGGTCTCCCTGCATATCGCCAGCGCCGGCTTCATCTTTGGCGTCAGTGGAGGCAACGGCACGTTGCGCTTCCGCGGACAGCAATTTCCGCTTTCCATCGGCGGCATCCGAGCGGGAGCGTTGATCGGCGTCTCGGCGGCGGATCTGGTCGGCACCGCGTCGAACCTTCATTCTCCCGGCGACATCGCGGGCATCTACTCAGCCATCGGCGCCGGCTTGTCCATAGCGGGGGGCAGAACGTCCGCACACCTTGTCAATGCGAATGGCGTGACGCTCCGCCTCCACGGGCGCCAGGTCGGCTTCAGCTTCTCGATCGACCTCGCGGGCATGAGCATCTCGCTCGCTTAAGCCGCGCCACCGCGGCTTGAGATGGAGCTCCGCCGGCGCGACTTCGCCGCGTTTGCGCTCGGCGGAGCGGCTGCGCTCAGCCTCGCCGGGAGAGCGGACGCGGACAGCGATCCGCTGCCCTCCTGGAACGCTGGGCGGGCCAAGGATGCGATCGTCAAATTCGTCCATGCGACGACCGACGCCGCGAGCCACAACTTCGTGCCGCTCGCGGAACGCATCGCGACCTTCGACCAGGACGGCACGCTATGGGTCGAGCATCCGATCTATACGCAGCTCGTCTATTGCTTCGATCGCGTGCCAGCGCTCGTGAAGGCCAAACCCGAGCTTGCGAAGGTCGAGCCGTTCCGCACCGTGCTAACGGGGAATCGCGAAGCAATAGCACGGCTCGGCGTCGAGGCTCTCGTCAAGATCGCCGTCGCCACCCTGACGGGCATGGACGTCGACATGTTCCGCAACGATGTCGCCAAATGGATCGCGGAGGCGCGCGATCCGCGCTGGAAGCGGCCTTACACTGATCTCGTCTATGCGCCGCAAATCGAGCTTCTCAAATATCTCCGCAGCGTCGGCTACCGCACCTACATCGTCACCGGCGGCGGGCAGGGCTTCGTGCGCGTCTATGCGGAGCGGGTGTACGGCGTCCCGCCCGAGCAGGTGGTCGGAACCGCGGGCGCGGTCGCTTATCAATATGGCGCAAAGGGTCCGGTCCTGATCAAGGAGCCGAAGCTCCTTATCAACGACGACAACGCCGGCAAGCCCGAAAGCATCAATCTCATGATTGGCCGCCGGCCGTACTTCGCCATCGGCAATTCGACCGGCGACCGGCAGATGCTCGAATACACCACGGCCGGCGCCGGCGTCCGCCTCGCGATGCTGGTCCTCCACGACGATGGCGCGCGCGAATACGCCTACGGGCCCGCGCAGGGCCTGCCCGACACCAAAATCGGCCGCTTTACCCCGGAGCTATACGGCGAGGCGACCAAGGACGGCTGGATCGTCGTCAGCATGAAAAACGACTGGAAGCGCATCTTCGCCTTCGAGTAGGCCGGCCCGCTGCGGAGCGAGGCCGACTGTCGCCGCTCTCGCTGAACGCGGCTGACGCGGTCAGCGACCGCGTCAGCAAGGAGGCGGCGCGACAATCTCCGGACAACAATTTCTGCACCAAGCTCTTGCGGATAATCAGAAATAGAGTTAAGCTTGTCCCATGAACAAGCCCGCGCTTCTGAATGGCTTCGGCCGTAAGCTTCCGTCCCGCCGAGACTCTCTAGAGCATTTTTCTGTCTGATTGAATCGTATGGGATTCCCGAATCGGCTTGGTTCTGATTCATGCTTCTGGCCGGCGAAGGAGGCTGGCGTGCATGGCCAGATCCTTGTCTGTTGACCTTCGTCAGCGTGTCGTTGGCGCGATTGAGGGGGGATTGTCGTGTCGAGCGGCGGCGCAGCGGTTTGGCGTCAGTGCGTCGAGCGCGATCCGGTGGCGGGCCTTGGAGCGGCGCGAGGGTGATGTCAGGCCCAAGCGCCAGGGCGGCGACCGCCATTCGCAACGGATCGAGGCGCATGCTGAGCTGATCCTTTCGGCCGTGGCCGCCAAGAGCGACATTACGCTTTCAGAACTGCGGGAGCGGCTGAAGGAGCGCGGCGTCGCCGTCGCCATCGGCACGCTCTGGCGGTTCTTCAAACGCCGCAAGATCACGCGCAAAAAAAGACGGCGCACGCCGCCGAACAGCGCCGCAGCGCGGTGAACGCGGCGCGGGAGGCATGGTTTGAGGGACAACTCGACCTCGATCCGACGCGGATCGTCTTCATCGACGAGACCGCCGCGAACACCAAGATGGCGCGCCTTTACGGGCGTTCGCCCAGGGGCGAGCGATGCCGCGCTCCCGTGCCCCATGGCCATTGGAAAACCACCACCTTCACCGCCGGGCTGCGTTATGACGGCATCGCTGCGCCGATGGTCCTCGACGGCCCGATGAACGGCGAGGCCTTTCTCGCCTATGTCGAACAGGCGCTCGTTCCGGAGTTGCGGCTAGGCGACATCGTCATCATGGACAATCTGCCGGCTCACAAGGTTCATGGCGTCAGACAGGCGATCGAGGCCGCCGGCGCGAGCCTGCGCTACCTGCCGCCTTACAGCCCCGACTTCAATCCCATCGAAATGGCCTTCGCAAAGCTCAAGGCCCTGTTGCGCGCCGCCGCCGCCCGAACAATCTCAGACCTCTGGCAAGCCATCGCCGACGCCCTTCGCCGCTTCACCCCGCAAGAATGCGCAAACTATCTCGCCGCCGCAGGATACGATGCAACATGATCGGAAAATGCTCTAGCCGACGGAAAGGGCGTGCGAAAAATTCTGCCGCGAAAATCCCGCGTAACTCATTGAAAAATCTCGATTCGGACGAGAGAATCCAAGGAAATCCAAGGAATCCAACCCTCAGAATCGGGACCTTTCGCGGCAAAAGCGCCATGCGCCAAGGAAACCCAAACGGGAGCGGCCGGACCCCATGCGGCGGCCGGCGGGGCCGTCCGCGCCTTCACCAGCGCAACAGCGCCGCGCCCCAAGTGAAGCCGCCGCCCATCGCTTCGATCATCACAAGATCGCCGGGCTTGATGCGCCCGTCCTTGACGCCGACGTCGAGCGCAAGCGGGATCGAGGCGGCGGACGTGTTGCCGTGCTGGTCGACTGTGACGATGACCTTGTCGCGCGCAATGCCGAGCTTGTCCGCGGAAGCGTCGATGATGCGGCGATTGGCCTGATGGGGAACGAACCAGTCGATCTCGTCCGCTGTGACGCCGGCGTCGGCGAAGCATCCCAGGATCACGTCCGTCACCATGCCGACCGCGTGGCGGAACACTTCCTTGCCTTCCATCCGCAAATGGCCAACCGTCCCTGTGGTCGACGGCCCGCCGTCGACGTAGAGCTTGTCGCGGTGCCGGCCGTCGGCGCGCAGGCGCGAGGCGATCACGCCGGGCGAGGCGAGCCGTCCATCGCTTTCGCGCGCCTCGAGCACAATCGCTCCCGCCCCGTCGCCGAACAAGACGCAAGTCGTGCGGTCATTCCAATCGAGGATTCGCGAAAAAGTCTCCGCTCCGATCACGAGCGCGCGCTTGTTTGAGCCGGAACGCAAGAATTTATCCGCCGTCACGACCGCATAGACGAAGCCGCTGCAGACAGCCTGCATATCGAAAGCCGCGCCCTCGACGATGCCGAGAGCGGCCTGAACCTGAGTTGCGACCGCGGGAAAGGTGTAATCCGGCGTCGAGGTGGCGACGATGACGAGATCAATGTCGGACGCCTCAAGACCGCCGCTCCGCAACGCCGCCTGAGCCGCCTTGAGCGCGAGTGAGGATGTGGTCTCGTCCGGGCCGGCTATATAGCGCTGGCGGATGCCGGTGCGCTGCACGATCCATTCGTCCGACGTGTCGACCCTCGTCGCGAGTTCGGCGTTCGAGACGACATGCGCGGGCAGCGCGGCGCCAGAACCGCGGACGCAGGCGCGGATCGTTGGCGCTCGGTCACGGGACGCTTCGAGTTCCGGGCCGCGCGCGCGACGGTCGATCGGCGGAGGAGATGCAAGGCTCACGAGCGGGAATCTCCTAAAATCAAGATTGGGTGGCGCGCGATCGCGCGGGCATGGGGCGGAAACCGTTGGCGTGGGCGATCATTTCCCTAATCTTGCCAAGCAATTCTTGCCGAACCATGTCATAGGCTAATTCCACGGCGCCGGCGTAGCTCTCGGCGTCGGCGCCGCCATGAGCCTTGATGACGACGCCGTCAAGCCCCAAAAACACGCCGCCGCTGGCGCGCGGGCTCATTTTGGCGCGAAGCGCGGCAATCGCCTTGCGCGCGAACAGGAAGCCGATGCGCGACATGAGATCGTGGTTCATGGCCTCGCGCATATATTGACCGAGCTGCCTTGCGGTGCCCTCGGCCGTCTTGAGCGCGATGTTGCCGGTGAAGCCTTCGGTGACGAAAACGTCGACTGCGCCTTTGCCCAGATCGTCGCCTTCAACGAAGCCTTGATAGCGCATATTAGGCAGGTTGGCCTCACGCAGAACCCGCCCCGCCGCCTTCACTTCTTCAACGCCCTTGATCTCTTCGGTCCCGACATTGAGGAGACCCACGGTCGGAGAATCGATGTGGAAGACAATCCGCGCCATCGCCGCGCCCATCACCGCCAGATCGACGAGATGCTGCGCATCGCCGCCGATGCTCGCGCCGACGTCGAGCACGATCGACTCGCCGCGCAATGTCGGCCACATCGCCGCGATCGCCGGCCGCTCGATCGGCGCCATTGTGTGCAGGCAGAACTTCGCCATCGCCATCAGGGCGCCGGTGTTGCCGGCGGAGACTGCGCAATCGGCCGCCCCCGACTCCACCGCTTCGATCGCCTGCCACATCGACGAGACGCGCCTTCCGGTGCGCAGAGCCTGGCTCGGCTTGTCGCTCATCTTGACCGCGACGTCGCTATGAAAAACGCGCGACTGAGCGGCCAGCCGGGGATGGCGCTTGAGGATGGGGCCGATTACGCCCTGGTCGCCATAGAGAAGAAACTCAACGTCGGGGCGGCGCTCGAGCGCCACGGCCGCAGCGGACAGTACGATCGTCGGCCCGTGATCGCCCCCCATCGCATCCAGAGCTATGCGAATGTCGCCTGCCATTCCTTCGTCCGACCGCGCCCGAGCGCTTTGCCCGGACGGCGCGGCGCGGCGCGACAATAGCGGCTCCGCCGTCCAAGGCAACGCAAGAAACTCGCCTTCGGCTACAGGCCCGCGACGTTCCTTTCGACGGCGCAGTGCGTTGCGCAATCACATCAATGTTAACGAAGAGAACTGACTGAGACCGCGGCGGCCGTTAAAGCCTTGCGGCCAAATTCAATGGCTCTCCGCCGCGGCATAAGGCGCCGGCGCCCTCGCCTTCTGGAGATTCTCTCGGCGGAAGAAAGTGCTTCACCATGTGGCCGCGAGTCGTCCACGATTCGCTGCAATCGCCGGCTCGCGGCCCTGTTTCGCCCTTAGCGGGCAGTGCTCTCGGCCCGCACGCGCTGCGGCTGCTCCTTGACCAGCGCGAGGGCGACTTTCTGCGAAATGTAGCCGAGGATCGCGCCGATGACGAGGGAAATCACGCCAACAACAAAGGGGTTCTCAAGCGAGGCCGATGTGACGGCGCCGAGCTTGTTGCCCGACAAGGCGAGTCCGGCGACAGCGGCGTATCCGAGCACGCCCGCCGGAATGTCGCTCAGCATCGGCGCTTTCGCGGCGTATACAAGAATGAAAACCGTGATGAGGACGCATATCCCGGCCCACAACGGAACGCCAAGGACGCCGCCAAGCGGGACCTGGGTGACGAGCAGCAGCGCAACCAGGGCCATGATGGCGCCGAAGATATTGTTGGTGAGCGCCTTGGTGAGTCCCTCCTCCTTGCCGCCGCAATGGTAGAACGTCGCCCAGGCGATGAACGCAACCCAGATTTGCAAGCCGAGGCCGATGGGCGACAAAAGCACAAATGTCGCAATGCCCCCGAGCACGCCGATGCTGAGCGCCAATGCTGTAATGAGATCCATAGCTTCCTCCCTCGTCGCGATGCGCTTTATGGTTGCGCTAGCTTGACACGGAGCTAGTTTCCTAGCGCCGGGGGACCACTATAACTTGTGCCTAAATTCCGCGCAATGCCCTTAGCCTGCCACCGGACTGCGACAATCCAGCCCTAATCAGATCGCCGTTTGTTCCGCTCGGCCAGCGCGGCGAATGGCGAGTCCGTTGGCTTTGAATTCGGGCGCTCCTCGTCGAACGCCACGCCGGGCTTGCGCGGATAAGGGTCAAGCCCGAGAGCCAGGAACTCCGCCGTGAGCGCGCCGAGATCGATTGTTCCGTCAATGACGGGATCAGGCTCGTCTTCGTCGACGAGCGAGAACGTCTGCGTTTCCTCTGTCGCCACGGATCCAGAATTGGCCGCTGCCTGCGGCGCGAACCGCACGTCCACCTCCTCGTGGAGGCTCGCTGGAAACGGGTCAAGCGAAACGACGCAGGTTTGAGTAACCTCCCCGTGGACGGCGCCGGTCACGCGCGCTCCGCCGCGGCCCCAAGGGTCGACGCGCAACGTCGCCGTCAAGGCGGCGATCGCCGGAAGCCGATAGAACGACGCCAGCTCTTCCCGCTCGGCGGGACTGGCCTCAATAGCGATGACTTGACCTTCGCGAGGAATGGCGTCAACCCGCACGACGCGAGAGAAAAGCTTCTCTTCAGTCATGAGGAGCTGCGGCGGCGATCGAGCCAAGCGGGAAACGAAAGCGGCCGGCCGTGAAAGCCTCAATCGGGACGGCCGCCAAGGCGGCGTCAAGTGAAGCGACATGGCGGGACAGCGCTTCCGCTCTCGGCGCGGCCTCGCGATCCGTAGCGCCATAAACATTGCGGGCGAGCGCCGTGACGAGGTCTGCCGACGAACTGCCGTCGAGCGCAGCCGCATAAGCAGCGTTGCGGCCATAGAAGGCGCTTCCCATGCCCTTCAGGCGCTTCGCCACGCCGATGTCCGATAGCCCCATCTCTCGCAGCGTGTCGTCGAAATGGGAGAATAGGCTGTCCACCAGATCCTGAGCGACTGCGTCGGCGACGCCACCCAGCGCCGCCAACCGACGCAGGACGAGACCAGCATGCAGCGTCAGAAGCTCGAACCGGCCGTCAATCCGGTCGGGCGCCCCAGCGACTCGTACAGCTCCGGGCGGCGCGCCGCAGCCACGATCTCGCCTCGAATCTGCTCGATGACTGCTCTGCTGGCGCGCCGCGCGCGCCACTGGGCGAAGATCATACCGATGTCCCGCGAGCGGCGCTTTGCGCCTTGCTCTGATCAGGGTTCATGAGTTAGGCATCCGCGCCCAGTCTGGCAAGGTGAAAGACGGATTTGAAGAGAGACGGAATGCGAATCGCGCCCAAGGTCCATCGCCGGGCAACGTTGGCGTTGGCGCTCGGCGCCGCGCTTATGGTTAGCGGCTGCCTTGGCTACGACGGCGACTTCGAGCGCGGTTATCAGGTCGACCAGGACACCCTGTCGCAGGTCAAGGTCGGCGCGACGACCAAGCCGGAAGCGCTCGCGCTGCTTGGCACCCCCTCGACGACTTCGACGGTCGGCGGCGACGCCTGGTATTATATCGGGCAGAAGATGAAGCACACCTTGTCCTTCATGCCGGTCCAGATGACCGATCAGCACGTGCTGGCGGTCTATTTCGACAAGAGCGGCAAGGTCGACCGCATCGCCAATTACGGCATGAAGGACGGCAAGGTGTTCGACTTCGTGAGCCGCACGACGCCGACCGGCGGCTCGGAGCCCGACTTCCTCAGGAACATCATGGGCGGCCTGTTCAAGTTCACCTGAGCGGAGCGCGGCTAGGAAGTCCGCGGAGTCTCTCCGTGACCGAAATGTGTGCGGGCGCTGTACGGTGCGGGCTGGATATGTGTTCCAGAGACGAAGGGGAAGTCACGCAACGTTGCGTTCCAGAGCGCGGACTAGCTCCTTTGCATCGACGCTTGGAAGTCGACCCGACATTCGTTCAGGCGGCGATGGGTCCGAACGATGATTCCGAGCGACGTCGCTCTAGCGCTCATGTCCGCTTCCGGGACGGGATCCCCGTTTGCGATCAAGGTCTCGATGAACACGGCCAAGGCTTCTTCCGCGTTCCGCACCGCCGCCTTATAAGTTCACCCCATGTCTGGCAGCCGGGCAGCGTCGGAAAGACCGCGAGATATCCGCCATCCTCAGGGTGAGCCTCGATTGTCAGCGGGCACGCTCGAAAGCTAGGCATTGTTCGACGCTAGCAGAATTCAGGCGCGGCGCCAAAGCTGGCGCAATCAATCGGCGCTGCACCGTAACGCCGCCATGACCAGCGTTCAAACTCACCGCGCCAGGATCGCCAGCAGCAGCAGAGCGACAATGTTGGTGATCTTGATCGCGGGGTTCACCGCCGGGCCGGCGGTGTCCTTGTAGGGGTCGCCGACCGTGTCGCCGGTGACGGCGGCCTTGTGCGGCTCCGAGCCCTTCATCCACTTGTGACCGTCCTTGTCGACGAACCCGTCCTCGAAGCTCTTCTTGGCGTTGTCCCACGCGCCGCCTCCCGAGGTCATCGAGATTGCGACGAAGAGACCGTTGACGATCACGCCGAGCAACGACGCGCCAAGCGCGGCGAAGGCCGACGCCTTCGAGCCCGAGATCCATAGCGCGCCGAAATAGACGACGAACGGCGCCAGCACCGGCAAGAGCGAGGGAACGATCATCTCGCGGATCGCCGCGCGCGTCAGCAGGTCAACAGCGCGTCCGTAGTCAGGACGCTGCGTGCCGTTCATGATACCCGGCATTTCCTTGAACTGGCGGCGCACTTCGAGCACGACCGAGCCGGCTGCGCGCCCAACCGCAGTCATTGCGATACCGCCAAAGAGGTAGGGGATCATGCCACCGAATATGAGCCCTGCGACCACGTATGGGTTCGAAAGGTCGAACGACACGGCGCCGATGTCCTTGAAATAGGGCGCGCCGGTCTCGGTGAAGTGCCGAATGTCGTTGGTATAGGCCGCAAACAGCACGAGCGCGCCCAAGCCCGCGGAACCGATGGCGTAGCCCTTGGTCACCGCCTTCGTCGTGTTGCCGACCGCGTCGAGCGCATCGGTCGACTGGCGCACTTCCTTGGGCAGACCCGCCATTTCCGCGATGCCGCCCGCGTTGTCGGTGACCGGCCCGAAGGCGTCGAGCGCGACGATCATGCCGGCGAGGCCGAGCATGGTCGTGACGGCTATCGCCGTCCCGAACAGGCCGGCGAGCTGGTAGGTCGAGACGATGCCCGCGACGATGACCAGCGCCGGGAGCGCAGTCGATTCGAGCGAGACGGCGAGGCCCTGGATCACGTTGGTGCCGTGGCCGGTGACGGAAGCCTGCGCGATCGACACGACCGGACGCTTGCCTGTGCCGGTGTAATATTCGGTGATGACGACGATGAGGCCTGTGACGACAAGTCCGATCAGGCCGCAGACGAACAAGCTCGAGCCTGTGACAACCTTGCCAGCGACCGTGCCGATATCGCCCCAGCCGACGACATAGGTCGTCGCAAGGGCGAGGCCGAGGATCGATAAGACCCCGGTGGCGATGAGGCCCTTGTAAAGCGCGCCCATGATCGAACCATCGGCGCCAAGCTTGACGAAGAAGGTGCCGATGATCGAGGTGACTATGCAGGCGGCGCAGATCGCGAGCGGATACATCATGGTGGGAATGAGCGCCGGCGTGCCTTCGAAAAAGATCGAGGCGAGCACCATCGTCGCCACGACCGTCACCGCATAGGTCTCGAACAGGTCGGCGGCCATGCCGGCGCAATCGCCGACGTTGTCGCCCACGTTGTCGGCTATGGTGGCGGGATTGCGGGGATCGTCCTCGGGAATGCCGGCTTCGACCTTGCCGACGAGATCGGCGCCGACGTCGGCGCCCTTGGTGAAGATGCCGCCGCCAAGGCGAGCGAAGATCGAGATCAGCGAGGCGCCGAAGCCGAGCGCGACCAGCGCGTCAATCGTCACGCGGTCCGCGACCCCGTGACCAAGAACGCCGGTGAGAAAGCCAAAGTAGCCGGCGACCCCGAGCAGCGCGAGGCCCGCGACAAGCAGACCGGTCACCGCACCAGAACGGAAGGCGATGTCGAGGCCGCCGGCGAGCGATTTCGTCGCCGCTTGCGCGGTGCGCACATTGGCGCGCACCGAGACGTTCATGCCGATGAAACCAGCCGCGCCGGACAGGATGGCGCCAATCGCGAAGCCGATCGCCACCGTCCACGAAAGCAGAAGCCCAAGGATGATGAACACCACGACGCCGACGATGGCGATGGTTGTGTATTGGCGCCGCAGATACGCTTGCGCTCCCTCGGCCACCGCGCCGGAGATTTCCTGCATGCGCGCCGTGCCGGCGTCGGCCGCCATCAGGCTATTGATCGTGTAGACCCCGTAGACGATGGAAAGCAGTCCACAGACGATAATCAGGCCCAAAAGCATGCGCGAAAGCCCCGTTGCAAGCCCGCGGGCGCTCTCCCGCGGTTGGTTTGTCGGCGCGCCTCTTGCCAGAAACTGCGCTGCACCGCAACGGCGCGGCCATTTCAGGCCGGTTTTAGGACGAAAGTCGGGCTGGGTTGGGTGGTCGTCATCGCGAGCTCGACCGCCGGGCTTTGGGGTCCGGGGCCCTCGCGATGATAATTTCATCAATACGGGGCCCGCTGCAAGCTGCAGACACAACCACAGCGGGAATTCGCCCGCGAGTAAACGCGTGTAAACGCTAGTAATTGCTAGTAAACGCTAGTAAATTTACTAGCGTTTACTAGCGTTTATTTTTCCGAATCGGGACTTTTCAATGGGTTACGACCGATTCAAATAAAAAAATTCGCCCCGCCTTCTGATTTGCGCGCCGGGTTGTGGGCCAATGTTTCAAACAGCCGCGGTTTCTGGTCTTCCCGCCCGCCTGTCGGACAGCGCGAACTAGATTCCGTCAGTGGGAATGCGTAGCGCTAATTTCTGATTTTGTCAAGAAAAATCTCAGAGAATTCCTGGCTTACGGCGCTGGCTGTCGGTCAGCCCTTCGCTGCTGCGCCTTGCCGGGCTGCGGCTGCTCCCACAATTCGGCCGGCGGCAATTTTTGCCAGCACCGACCTTCAACCCTTTCCCTCCGCAGTCCAGGTCGCCTCGCCAACGCGCAGCGACTGAACCTCGAGTTCCCCTTTCGCCTCGAACAGATCGTCTCGCAAAGCAACGTTTCCGTCCCGCTGCTCGATCCCCAGAATGGCGTAGGCGGCGGACAGCATGCGGGCGGCGGAGCCGGTGTACCACGACCAGCCTCCTCGCCCGCCATGGCCCCAACCATCGTAAATATCAGCCGGCTGCTGAATTGGAATGAGGCCGTAAACCGCCAGGGTCTCGGGGTCCGTCTTCTTCAAAGGCGAAATCTTTTCATAAATCTCGAAGGCGCGTCCTCTTAGCCCGGAGGCCTGTTTATGATCGCCCCGGACTTGCGCGGACGTCGCGAGCCGCATGAAGCCATCGACAATCCAAGTCGCGCCGTGGCTGTATTGACCGCCGTTCTCACGCACGCCAGGCGGATAGTCGGCGATGCGGCCGGGATAGGGTTGCGAATGCTCGTAGAATGGCGTCTCGAGCAGCAGGATCCGGTTTAAGCGCTCGATCCCCTTGAGGCCGCCCTCAATCGCCGCGAGGGCCCGCGCGTCATCGCAGGCCCCGGAATGGGCGGACCAGCCCGTGGTCATGGCGTTGCGCTCCCCGACCTCGCGTCCGTCATCGGCGAAATCGAGCGCGTAATGGTCGCCCATCCACCCGGCCTCGAGCGCCTTCCGCTGCCCGGCTAAGGCCGACTTGCAGCGCGCCGCGAAATCTTCATCGCCCTTGATCCGCGCCAGCTCGACAAAGCCGTCGAGCACGTTGGCGAGGAAGAAGCCCATCCAGACGCTGGTCCCGATCTCGCGCCGGCCCAGCGCGTCGATGCCGTCGTTCCAGTCGCCGGCGCGCAGCAGAGGCAGCCCGTTCGCGCCCAGATGCTTGAGAGTAAAATCAATGGTCAGGCGCGCGTGCTCGTAGACCGTCGCGCTCTCGCGCGACACGCGCGGGATGACGATCCAGGTGTCCTCGTGCGCCGGCACGCCTTCGCCCTCGAGGAACGGCGTCACCTCGTCGAGCACCGTTCGATCGCCGCTGTCGCGAACGTAACGAGCCAGAACGTAGGGCAGCCAGAGGTGCGGATCGCTCGCCTTGGTGCGTTGACCGAGACCGGTGCCGCCGCCGGGCGCACGGTGCCACCACTTGAGCACGTCGCCTTCGCGAAACTGCTGGCTCGCATGCAACACGATCTGCGCCCGCGTGAGGCGCGGCTCGAGCAGCGTCAGCGGCAGCACGTCCTGCAACTGGTCGCGATAGCCGGTCGCTCCGCCAAGCTGGTTTGGACCCGCGCGGCCGAACAATCGCGAAGCGTAAAGCTGGTAGGGCAGCCAGGTGTTCACGAGCCGGTCGAAATCCGGGCGGTTGGTGCGCACTTCGACCCCGCTGAGCCTCTTGCCCCACGAGGCTCGTGTCGCCGCAAGTTCATCCTCCGCACTCGCGACGCCGACGCGCGCAGCGGCGGCAAGCGCTTCGGGCCGGTTCGGCGCCTGGCCGAAGACGATCGCGATCTTTGTCTCAGCCCCGGGCGGCAATACGATCTCGCTGCAGAAGGCGGCCACGCGCCGTCCGTCGTCGCGCGCGGCGCCGTCGCTCCCGCCTGTCTCCACCATTGCGGGACTTAGGATATTGCGCCCAGGGCCGCCGAAAAATCGGGCGCGGATGGTTTCGGTCGACGGTCCCAAGAGGCTTGTCGCGGCGAAGGCGAAGCCGCGCACAAAATCATTCTGGGGGTTTTGAAAGATGAGAGTTGAGCCGACCTTCTCGTCAAGAATTTTGTCGACGCTCGCGTTAGGGCTGTCGTCAAGGGAAATATCAAAGAACGGCGCGACCCGCAGTCGCTTCGTGTCCGCGCCCCGATTGCGCAGAGTGAGAAGACGCATGTCGCCCGGATAGTCCGGCGGCACGAAGACGACATATTCCGTTTCGAGATCGCCGCGCACTACGCGGAAAGTCGCGACCCCCGGCTCGTAGGTAACCTCGTACGTGACATGCTCGCGTTGGAACGGCGCGAAGCCAAGCGCATCGGTTTCGCCGCTCTCGAGAGCGCGCAGATAGACGATCTGCGCCGGCTGCACGGCGGTCACGGTGTCAAAGCGAAAAGCTGAGAGTCCGTTCTGGCGGGCGTTGCCGAAGGCGGAGAAAATCTCGCCGTCATTGGAGACCATCGTCGCCATGCCGCGCTCGTTCGCCATCACATGCGCCCAGGGCCGTGGCGTGCGATGGGTGAGACGCAGCGCCTTTCCATCCGCCGAGAAGCTGAACGGCCAACGCGAAGCGAGCGCGGGCGAAGGCTCGACGGCGCGCGTATCGTAAAGGCGCTTCTCGAGCTCCGGCTCCGGAAGAGGCGGAAGCTCGAGGCGCGTTGCGATCAGTTCGCCCGCCCAGACGGCATTGTCGGAGCGGCCGACGATGAATTCCGCCTCCGCTGTCTCACCAGGAGCAATCGCCGCTTCAAGGGTGAAACTCGCGGCCGGATCGAAGGGCCAGAGCTTGCCTTCGTCGTCGAGCTTGCGCCAGCGCCACCGCTCGCAGCCGGTTGGCTTTACCAACGAACCCTCGCCGATGAAGCGGATGCGCGAATCCTCGTAGCCGACGAGTTCGGCGCCGCGGCCAGGCTTGACCGCGAAGAACGCGACTTCGCCGCGATCGGCGCGGCCTGAGCGCAAGAGCCGGTTGCGCGCGAGAATAGCGTTAAGGGGGCGCACGAACATGGTCTCGACATGCATGCCGGCGAAATCGAGATCCTTCGCGTAAGCGCCCGTCTCATGGCCGGCGATCTCGCAGAAACTGGCAAGACGCAGTCGCCGATGCCGGTCCGATTTGTTCTCAAGCCTGATGCGCCAGCTCAAGATCGCGCCCTCGGGATCGGGCGCGATCTCCATGCGCGCTTCAATCCCGTTCAGCGCGTTGACGATTGCGAGACGGTTGAAGCCTGGCTCCTCGATCCGATAGTCGCCGGCGCGCCGCGCCGGCTCGAAGCCGATCGACCAGGGCGCCTCGCCCTCCTCGGTCACATAGAAGAAATGGCCGCGCGCCTGGCAAGGATCGAGCGGCCGGCGAAAAAGGTCGATTGCGAAGCCGCCTCGCTCCGCGCCCATGACAAAAGCCGCGCCGCGACCGTCGCGCTGAATTTCCAGCCCCACAGCGCCGTTGTTGAAGGCGTAGCGGTCCGGCCGACGCGCGAGTTCGAGCGGCGCGCCATTAAGCCACGGCCCCGCTGGCCCAACCTTGGCGCGCTCCTTGAGATAGGCCGCGACGGAGGCTGCGGCGATTGCTATTCCCGAAGCGGCGTAGGCGAGAGCGAGCGTCCTCACTGCATCAGGCATTGGGGCAGCGCCGCGCGCGAGCGCCTCGCCGCCGGTCCAGGCCTTGTCCCACTCGGCGCCGCGCGGGATGTAGAACGGAATGAGCAGCGGCGCCCAAGTGCCAAATCGTCGGATGCCGTCCGGAATGGCGCGCGTGCGGCCATTGTGGCCAATGAAGCGCGCCGCCCCCTCATCGGCGCGGTCGCCGCCGAGAAAGGACAGATTGACCAGGGTCGCGACCCTGATCCCCATATGGTCGAACCAGATGAGGACTCTGAGCCAGTCATAGGCGAGAAGGCCCGTGAACACAGCCAGGCTGAACTGCCGGAAATTCGTCGGGTTCTGGATGACGTCCGCGCCGATGCCGACCCCCGTGCGGATCGCGCCATCCTGATTGTACCAGGTCGGGTTTGGAGACTGTCGGAGGAACGAGTTGATGACTGGAGCCATCCATAGACCCCAGCGCAATACGCGCACGCCCTGCTCGACCAGGCCTTCGACGCCTGCCGGGCTGAGCAGCGTCTTGATCGGACGCAAGCTTCGCCTGAGCGCGGCGTCAAGCAAAACATAGTTGATCGAGAAGAGCGGGGCGGCGAGCGACCAATTGATCACACCCGCGACCGACTCGGTCCAGAACAGCCTGACCCCGCCCGCAACCTCGCCGAGATTGATCGAGCCATACTTGTTGAAGATCGGATAGGTGGTGAAATCGCCGAGCCTGCGGCCGTCGAGCCGATAGTTGACATCGGCATAGGCCCAGAACTTGTCGATCACGACATGAACCTGGGCCATGTCGAAGTACCAGCCGAGCGCGCCGGCGACCAACGCGCCGAGCAGGACGCCAAGCGCATAGAGCCGCCAGCTTTGCAGTTTTTGCCGCTCGCGGCGGATCACGCTCCATGCGTCGAAGGCGAGGTCGACGCCGCCGTAGCAGACTGCGCCGATCGCAGCCATCGCGAGAAAGCGCGCGCCTCCGTCGTAGGCCGCGAGATCGGCGCGATAGGCGAGCGCGAGGCCGAGCCCGGCGACAAGCCCGCGCGCGGGTCCTCGCGGATCGCGATAGGCGGCTCTCAACCGCCCGAAGAAGGGCCGCGTTCCATCGGCGCTGCCGACGATCGTCTGCCCGAGCGGGAAGAGCAGCGCGCCGAGAAGCGGGCCGATCATGAGCGCGGCGCTATCGAACAAAGCGGGCGCGCCGGGCGCGCGCAAGATCAGGGCCCCGATAAGTATGAGCCCCATGAACAGCGCGCCATAAATCGCGCCCTTGATGAAGCCGGTCCGCCAATGCTCCCACACCACTTCGAACCGGGGCGGGCGGCCGGCGAGCCAATCGAGCGCAACGCCTGTCAGAAGATAGACGATCGCCCACAAGCCGGCTTGAGCGAGCGCCGCGCAAAGGGCTGAGAAGAAGATCGCCAGGAACGGCTGGACGACCCATTGCGCCGCATTGGCGAACAGAGGCGTAGCGGCCGCGAGCGCGCCGCTCAGCGCAAACAGGCCGTGCGTGCGGACCGACCGCGGCAGCAGATTGACGCTGATCAGATTGATGAGAGTGAGGATCGCCTCGCCGATGAACCACAGGGTCAGCGCGCGTCCGATGGCGACTTGCGCTGGAAAGGGCAGACTGGCGTGCGCCGTCACGGTTGCGCCGAGCTCGGCCATGTGCCAGTCGGCGCCGACAGTTATAAGCAGGTTGAACAAGAAGGGGATTGCGATGAGGCTCAGCGCCTCGATGACCCGCAATCCGCAAAAGCCGCCAATCAGCGCCAGGATGGAACCGCCCGCATAGACGGTCAGCGCGATGACCGCCCCGGGCGGGTTGAATCGCCAGACGTCCGACCAGGGTCCGGGCAATTGCCAGAAGCCGAGCGAATTGTTGCGCTGAATCGCGAAGATCGCGAAGGCCGCGGCGTCAATCGCAATAAGCGCGTGCGAATATGGACGCTCGGCGCGCGCCGAGCGTAGGAGCGCGAGACCGGCGGCGCCAGCGATCGCCGCGAGGACCGGCTGACGCAGCAGGACCGCGACATAGAAAGCGAGCGCCAGCAGCGCCACGCCGCCGAGCCACGAAGGCGCGGCAGACTGGCGCACAAAAGGGCGTGCGGAAGGAGCCGTCGTCTCCATGGCTTTCGCGTTCCCTAGTCGCCCTCCGGGCTTCCTTGCGGATTGCCGAATGAGTTGCAAGCTCATCTTCGCGCTTGCCGGCCGCCCCATAGCGGCCCAATATGGCGTCTATACGCTTCGGCTCGGCTACAATTTGGCCACAGTGCCGGGTGTTCCGCCAGTTGAGGAGACTTATGATCGTTCGACGATGGGTCGCGTTCGCCCTTGCGGCCGTGCTTGTCGGCGCGGCCGCCCAAGCGGCGGAACTGCCCTCGCAGCGTGGGCAAACGACCAAGTCAAAGAAGGCCGAATACGTCACGCCGTGCAATGTCGCCGGCTCTCCCGGCGTGCTGGCGGCTGACGGCGTCTGTGTCAGGATCAGCGGCTATATCTCGTCCCAGTTCACCGCGGGGCAACTGAAGTAGAGTCATCTCCCCAGCCTTGCCGGTGAAAGCGTCTAGGCGCTTGCCGCGCCCTGGCTTTCGTTGATTTCGCGCGCTCTCTTGCGAAAAACCGGCTCCCACTTTTTCGCAGCGCGCTTCGGGGCTAAAGGGGCGCATGAAAAAGCCTAAGCCCACCTTCGCCCATTTGGGACAAAAGTCGCGCATCCCGGACGCGCCTGACGCCAAGACGCTCGACCGCGTCCCCAATCCGCAGGCCGACGCCGATTATATCGTCCGTTTCACCGCGCCGGAGTTCACATCGATCTGTCCCGGCACCGGGCAGCCCGATTTCGCCCATCTGGTCATCGACTATGCGCCTGGCGCATGGATCATCGAATCGAAGTCGCTGAAGCTCTATCTCATGAGCTTCCGCAACCATGGCGCGTTCCATGAAGATTGCACTGTGCGCATCGGCAAGGACCTCGTCAAAGTGCTCAAGCCTCGGTGGTTCAGAATCGGCGGCTACTGGTTCCCACGCGGCGGCATGCCGATCGACGTGTTTTGGCAGAGCGGCGAGCCGCCGAAAGGGATCTGGATTCCAGATCAGGGCGTCGCTCCGTATCGCGGCCGCGGCTGACAGGGCCTCTTGGCCAGAGGAACAAGGCCATTTACGGCGCGTTCACACCGGCTTCAGGACGCAATCCGCGTCCATCCGAATGGAGGCCGCAGATGGACCGCCGTTTTCTTATTGCTTCGATCGCAACATTGTCCGCCAGCCGGGTCGTCGCCCAAACGATGAAACCGCCCGCGCCTGCTCCGAGCGCGACGACCGACGCTCAGCAAAAGCACATCAGGGACACGATGGCCGTCGGCTCGCTGTCGCTGTTGCTAAGCCGGGCCGCGCAGCCGAAAGTGACTCACCCGCTGCTCAAGCAGTTCGTTCAGTTCGAGATCGCCGAGCAGGAAACGGTCGCCGACGTCTTGAAGGCGATCCAGACGAACGCCGCGCCGAAAGGCGCGATTCAGGCGCCGACCGACGCCGAGCTGACGCAAAATCTTGACGACGCGGGAAAGGCGTCGGTCGAGAAATTGCGCGCCCAGCATGCGGGAGCCCAATTCGATCGAGACTACATTCGCTATGAAGTCGAGGGGCATCGGAAACTTCTCGACATCCAGGAAGTTTATCTCAAGGCCCCGGACAATCTCGATCAGACCAATGTCGCGAAACTTGCGCGCGGCATGATCAAGGAGCACCTGACCCTGCTCGCCGACATGGACAAGGCGGCCGGATAGACCTCCGCAGCGTCTATAGCATGATGCGGTTAGGTCAAACCAAGATCGTCATCGCGAGCGTAAGCGAAGCGATCCAGGAGTGGTCCGGCGCCCGCTCCTGGATCGCCGCGTCGGCCTTTGGCCTCCTCGCGATGACGATTCCATCGATACGCAATCTGCTCTATGCCGCCCGGTTTGTGCGCGGCGTCGGCAGCTTTGGCCGCAGCAATTTGCCGATTGTCCGTCGCGGCTTGTCCATGGCGGGCGGGGCGAGCCTCGCCAACGCATAGACACGCGCGCGGAGCTCGTCCGCCAGCGCCTGGCGGTCTCGAATTGCGGCGATCGAGGCGAAAGGGATCGGCGCGCCGATCGCGACGGGCAGCCTCGCGCCGATGCGCGTCTTCACCTCATGGAAAATAAGAGACAGCCTGAGCGTCAGGCTTACGTGACTGGCCATTTGGAAAAGGCGGCTGTTTTGGCCGCCGAACCAGATCGGAACCACGGTCGCTTTCGAGCGCTGGATGAGCTGCGACACGAATGGCTGCCAGCGGCCGTCGACAGCAGGTTTAAGCCCAAGCTTGTCGGGCGTGGTCGAGATCGCGCCCGCGGGGAAGACCACCACGGAGCCGCCTTTGGCGAGTTGGGCGCGCGCAGCGGCGCGCGAGGCGAGATTGGTTCGCTCCGCCTCATCCGCGCCCGAGAAATCGACTGGCAGGATGAACCCCGCCGCCTCCGGCGCGCGCGCGAGCACGATATGGGTGAGGACGACGAAATCGGGCCTCGCCTTGCTCACGAGCCACGCCATCACGATGCCGTCGAGCACGCCATAGGGATGATTGGCGACGAACACGACAGGGCCGGTCTTCGGCACGGCCGATAGGGCGCGGGAATCATAGCGGACGTCGAGCTCGAGCGAGCGCACGGCGGCCTCAAAGAAACTCTCGCCCGCGCGCGGAAACCGCTGATTATGGAGATACATCCGCTTGAGCTTCGGCTGGCCGGTCGCTTTCTCGACGAGCCGGATCAGCCCCCGCTTGATCGGCGGGTCGCTCGCGGTCGCGTAGCTGAAGAGATACTTGTCCATCGCGCTCGTTTTCGCGGACCAGCGGGCCGAACTATATTGTTCACGCGACCGTCATGTGACAAGGCCGCCGTCAGGCGCTCTCAGCGTTACGCTTAACCAGCCGGTCGAAATCCTGAAGTTCGGCGACGAGCGCCTCGAAATCCTTTAGCGGCACCATGTTCGGACCGTCGGAGGGCGCGCGGTCGGGGTCCTGATGGGTCTCGATGAAGACGCCCGCCACACCCACCGCCACGGCCGCCCGCGCCAGCACTCTCACGAATGCGCGCTCGCCCCCCGACGCGGTCCCCTGCCCGCCCGGCTGCTGCACCGAATGGGTCGCGTCGAAGATGACCGGCGCGCCGGTCTCGCGGGCCAGAATCGGCAGCGCGCGCATGTCGGAGACAAGCGTGTTGTAGCCGAAGCTTACGCCCCTTTCCGTGACCAGAATGTCGGCCAAGCCCGCCGCGTCGAGCTTGGCCACGACGTTTTTCATGTCCCAGGGCGCGAGAAATTGCCCCTTCTTGACGTTGACCGGGCGTCCAGTCTCAGCCGCCGCGACCAGAAGATCGGTCTGGCGGCACAAGAAGGCCGGGATCTGCAACGCGTCGACCGCTTGCGCGACCGGCCCGCATTGGCTGGTCTCGTGCACGTCGGTGATCACGGGCAGGCCAAGGGTCTCGCGGATTTCGGCGAAGATCGGCAGCGCCGCCTTAAGTCCCATCCCGCGCTTGGCCGACCCCGACGTCCGGTTGGCCTTGTCGAAGGACGACTTGAAGACGAGGCCGATCGCGCGGCGCGCCGCGATCTCCTTCAAGGCTTGAGCCATCTCGAGCGCATGGGCTCGGCTCTCGAGCTGGCAGGGGCCGGCAATGACCGCCAACGGGAGTTGCGGACCAAATCGGGCCGCGTGCGGCCCCTGGCCGATTTGAACGATTGCGTTGTTGCGCAAAGAGATGTCCCGCCATTATAGCGCTAAGCATCAGCCAGCATTTCATGCGGCTACGCCCAAGCCTCGTCTTGGCCGGGCTTGTCCCGGCCATCCACGCGGTTGTCGCAGCCGCCGCTCCAATACCATCGCGTGACAAGCCGTCCTAACGGAACGCTCTACGTCCCCACAGACATAACTCGTCGCGCCTCGTTTCTCGTGGACGGCCGGGTCGAGCCCGGCCAGGACGGCAGTGTACGCGAGAGCGCCTTCTGCGGCCGCATCGCCAGCGGTCAGCCCTGCCCCTCCACGGTCTCGCTCGCCGCAAAGTCGATCTCGACCCGTGCGCCGCTCGGGTCGAAGAAAAACAATTGCCAAAGCCCAGCCGCGTGCCCGTTCTCAGGCAGACGCCGCAGGTCGTATTTGATTCCGCGCGCCTTGAGCTTGGCCACATAGGCCGAGGGGTCGGTTCCGAAGAAGGCGATATGGTCGAGCACCCCGCCGCCTTCGGGAATGGACGGCCTCTGCACGACATGCAGCACCGCCCTGCCGTCATTGTAGAGCCAGGCGCCGGGAAACGAGAACGCCGGGCGGGGGCCGGACGCGAAGCCGAGGATGTCGTTATAGAAAGCGACCGTCTGTTCGGCGTTCGTCGTGAGGATGGTGAAATGATCCATCCGGGCGATCGGCATTGGCGTCTCCTCCCTTGGCGCGGCCTCTCCGCGGCGGGTCACAAGGAGACTCTTCGCCTCCTTCCTCGCCTGTCAAGTCGGCGACAGCGAACGCTCGCGAATTTGACATGTCCCGCGCGGCCGGCGCACGCTTCGCGCATGGATGACCGCACGAATAAGCCCGCCGCCGACGAGCTCGGCATTCTCGCCCGCCGCAGGATCGAGGCCGCGATCATCGCGCCGATCTATGAGGAGATGCGTAAGTCGATTGGCGAAGAGAAGGCGCGCGACATCCTGCGCCGCGCCATTCGTCGCGCCGCGATTGATGCGGGCGCCGAATTCGCCTCGCGCGCGGCCGGCGGGGCCGACCTCGAGAGCTTCAAGGCGATCCTGCCTCTGTGGACGAAGGACGACGCGCTGACGATCGAGGTCGTCGACGAGAAGCCCGGCGTGTTGGACTTCAATGTCAAGCGCTGCCGCTATGCCGAGACCTATCGCGCCATGGGGCTTGGCGACATCGGAGACATCCTCAGCTGCAACCGCGACGGCGCGTTCTGCGAGGGCTTCGATCCGCGCATCAAGCTCACCCGGACGCAGACCATCATGAGCGGCGCGAGCCATTGCGACTTCCGCTATCGCTCGAGTCCGGACCCGCAGGCGTAGGGCTGCGGAGGGGCGCCTCGGGAGGAAACAATGCGGCTCAGGTTGGCTTTAATCGCATTCGTCGCGGCGCTCGCCGTCGCCCCGCCCGCGTCGGCGCTCGATCGCTCGATCGACATCGGCAACGATCGCTGGGTCGAAGTCACCGGCGAAGGCAGCGTCAGCGCGGCGCCCGACTTCGCCCGGGTGACGCTCGGCGTGACGAGCACGGGGAAGAACGCGGGCGAGGCGATGGCGGCGAACGCGAAAGCGGCCAATGCGCTCGTTTCGCTCATCAAATCCGAGGGCGTCGCTCCCGCCGACATCCAGACCTCCGAGGTGTCGATTTCGCCGATGTTCTCGCAAGCCTCGCCGGGCCAACAGACCGCGCCGACGATCAGCGGCTATAGCGTGAGCAACAACGTCGCTGTGACGCTTCGCGACATCCCGCGTTTGGGCAGCCTGCTCGACAAGGCCGTGACGGCCGGCGCCAACTCGGTTTATGGCGTTGGCTTTGGCCATAATGATCCGAGCGCGCTTCTGGACAAGGCGCGGCCATTGGCGGTGGCCGACGCCAGGCGCAAGGCCGAGATCTACGCCAACGCGGGCGGCGCCAGACTCGGGCGCCTCATGGTGCTCACGGAAGAGCCAAGCCGCCAGCCGCCCGTCATCTTTTCCCGCGCCTTCGCCGCGAGCGCCGCCCCGACCCCGATCGAAGCGGGCGAGGACAGATTGACCGTGACCGTCACGGCGCGGTTTGAGCTTACCCAGTGAGGGACGGCTCGGCGTCGCCAGCGCGCCTAAAAGGATCGAGATGGACGGTCCCTCTGACTCTGACGACACGACGTTTCAGCGCCTGCTGAACCGCGAGATTCTTTTGAGCGAGCGGCGGCGCATGCTCATCCTGGCCGCGCTCCAGGCTTTCATCCTCGTTCTGATCCTCTTGACCGCGACATTCGCCCCCGGCTTCGTCCGGTCGATCTATCACGATCGGCTCCCGGTGCGTGCAGCGTCGGCGGCGTTCTCGGCCTTCGTCGCCTACGAACTGTTCGCCGCTGGCCTGCTCACGATCTTCATTCGCCGCGGTCTAAATTTTCCGGTTGTAGGGCGCTACGTGAACGCGTTCGTCGAAACAAGCTTTCCGACGGTGCTGCTCTATCTCCTCGCCGGATATCTCTTCGCGCCCGCCGTTTTCGGGACGTGGACCGCGATGCTCTATTTTCTCTTCATCATTCTCTCGACCCTCCGGCTCGACTTCAAGCTTTCGGCCTTCACCGGAGCGGTCGCTGCGGTCGAGCTCTTCGTCCTCGCCATGGTCATCTTGCATCTTAAGTGGCGAAGCGAGGATCCAGACTTCAGCATCGGCTATCATCTGACGCGCAGCGCCGTCCTTCTCGCAGCCGGCCTCTTGGCCGGCTATGTCGGAGCGACGATCAAGAGCCATTTTGGGCGGGCGCTCGTCGCCGCCTCGGCCCGCGACGAAGTGACCAACCTCTTCGGTCAGCACGTCTCGCCGCAAGTGGTCGAGCGGCTCATGGCAATCGGCGCGGCGGAGCTCAGCGAAATGAGACGGGTCTGCGTCATGTTCGTCGACATCCGCTCTTTCACAGCCGCCGCGCGCTTGCGCACGCCCGCCGAGGTCGTCGCCCGCCTCGACGCCGTTTTCGAGATCCTGGTCGACATCGTCGATCGGCACAACGGGATCGTGAACAAGTTTTTGGGCGACGGCCTGCTCGCCATTTTCGGCGCGCCGATCGACGATCCTCTTGAGGCCGCGAACGCCGTCGCGGCGGCGCGCGAGATGCTAAGCGCCATCGAGGCGAGCAACGCCGGCGACCCTTGGCCGATCCGCCTCGGCATCGGCATTCACGTCGGTCAAACGGTGGCCGGGACCGTCGGCTCGCCGCGCCGCAAGGAATATACGGTGATCGGCGACACGGTGAACCTGGCCTCGCGCCTCGAGAGCCTCAACAAGGAGATGGGCTCGCAGCTCGTCGTCTCCGAGGCCGTGCGCGAGGCCGCGGGCGACGCCGTCGGCAAGGCCCTGCCGCTCGGCCCCCTCCCCGTGCGCGGCTACGCCGAGCCGGTCACGGTCTGGCGCCTCGCCTAAAGCGCGTTGCATTTGGGCGGAGTTGGCTTAGCTCCTTCGCGGCAACGAAGCCTCGACGTTGGCTCGGTCGGTCGGTTTGGATTTTCTTGATCGTGACGGTTTCGCTACGAAAAGCCCCACGCACCGCTATTGGATTTCCTTGGATTTCCTTGGATTCTCTCGTCCGAATCTAGACTTATCAACGGGTTACGCGAGATTTTCGCGGGCAGAATTTTTCTCGACGCTTTCGGCGTCTGCAGCGCCGGAACAGGCGCGCCGCGCTTTGCGGTCTTGGCCTTTGCTGGAGGGCAGGATTGTACATGCGGACAGCTTAACTCAGTTTCTGATTATCTGCAATAGAATGTCGTCTGAGCCGTCGCCTTCGGCGCACTTAACCTGTTGAAATCGTTCGCCACGTAAACTTGTGCGCGGGCGTGCTTTAGCCTAAGGCCCTGTGCGGCCTCGCCCATCGATTGGCCTCGCAACCTTTACGAGCCCGCCTCTGATGAAGCCTCCCCCGGACGCCGACCAGCGTCGCGCAGCCAAGCCTGTCATCACCTACCCGCTCGACCGGCTGCCCGCCTATGACGCGGCCTTCTACGACAATGCGCGCGTGGGGCTGACAAAGATCGGCGAGATGCTCGTGCCGCCGCGCGAGGCGCGGACGTTCGACGTCCCGGCGGGCCAGTTCTTTCGCATCGTCAGCGTCGAGGGGCCGCAGGTCGGCGACCTCAATCTGTGGAACGCAGGCAATCTCGCCGAGCGGTTCTTCAGCGGAAAAACGCGGGCGCTCAACGCGACCCATGTCACCACCGGCGCCCGGCTTTGGAGCGCTTTGCCCTATCTGCGGCCGATGGCGACCATCACCCACGACACGCTCGGCTGGTATGGCTTCGACGCCGACGGCGCCGGAGTGCACGACGTCATCGGCACCCGATGCGATCCGTATACGAACCGGCTCTTGACCGGGGACGACTATCACCATTGTTGCCATTCGAACCTGACGCGCGCACTTGCCGAGCGGATGAAGCTTTCCTGGCGCGAAGCGGAGGCGCATGTGCACGACGTGCTCAACGTGTTCATGTGCACCGGCTTTGAGCGCGTTTCCCATCGCTATTTCATGAAGGCGAGTCCGGCTCGTCCCGGCGACTTCATCGAGTTCCTCGCCGAGATCGATCTCATCGGCGCGCTGTCGGCCTGCCCGGGCGGGGATTGCGGCGCGAGCCATTCGAGCGACGCGGCGCGGTGCTATCCGCTCAAGGTCGAGATCTTCCGCCCGCGCGACGGGGCGCTGCGAGGCTGGCGTTCGCCCGCGGCCAGCGCCTATCCCGCTCCGTGGGGCGACACGTGACGTCCTCTATCCGTAGCGCAGCCGCGATCGCTCCCGCGCCTTGCGGGCCTCCGTCTCCCGATCACGAGGCGGAGCGGAACTGTGGAGCGAGACAATAAGTTTGCGCGCCGCCTCAGTCACCTCGTCGACAGCGCGATCGAACGCCTCGGCGTTGGCTTGCGAGGGCTTCGCGAACCCGCTCACCTTGCGCACGAACTGAAGCGCGGAGGCGCGGATCTCCTCTTCGCTCGCGGGCGGCTCGAAATTGAACAGCGGACGGATGTTACGGCACATGAAAGCCTCTTTGGACGCCAAGCGACTACGCCGAAGGGGTATGTAGGCAATGTCCTTCAGTTCGGATAGGAAGATCACCATTGCGAGAAGGGCTAAGAATAACTATACAGATCAGCTAAATCACCGCGATGGGCAAGGGCGAGATGGGATCTACGGCGCCAGCGCAATTGTTGGACTCGGGGCTGTGCGGGCTTTCGCTGGTGGCGGGATACTACCGCATCGCTGGCGACCCCGCGCAGCTTAGGCATCAACTTGCGCTGACCGGCCGCGGGGCGCAGGCTGAGGATATCGTTCGCGGCGCGAATTTCCTTCGGCTGAAGTCGCGCATCCTTCGCGGGGTTACCGCCAAGCGTCTCCGCGCCATTCCCTATCCAGCGATCCTGGGCCTCAAGGAGGGTGGTTTCGCCATCCTTGGCGCGGGTCAGACGAAAGGCATGGCGCGGCTGGTCGATCCGATCGCCCGGACAGCGCAAGAGTTGTCGATGGAGGACATAGCGGCGTTGTCCTCAGGCGAACTGGTGCTGATCACGCGCCGGTTCGGCGGGGCGGGGGTCGACCCCACCACATTCGGGTTCCGCTGGTTCTGGCCCTCGATTGTGCGTTACCGGCGCGCGCTAGCCCACGTGCTGGTCGCGTCGCTGTTTGTGCAATTGTTCGCCCTGGCGACGCCTATCTTTTTCCAGCTGGTCGTCGACAAGGTGCTGGTTCACAAGGGCATCTCGACGCTGATCGTGCTGGTGATCGGCATGGTGACGCTCGGCTTGTTCGAGACCATCCTGCAGTTCCTACGCACCTATACGCTGAGCCACACCACCAACCGGATGGATGTCGAACTGGGCCGGCGGCTGTTCCATCACCTCTTTCGCCTGCCCCTTGCCTATTTTGAGACCCGTCCGGCCGGGCAGACCGTGGCCCGCATGCGCGAGCTCGAGACGATCCGCAACTTTCTGACCGGGCAGGGACTGACGTCATTGCTCGATCTTGTGTTCACGCTGATCTTTTTCGTCGTGATGTTCATTTATTCGGTGAAGCTCACCCTGGTCGTCCTGGCTTCGATACCGGTCTATATCGTCATCGCCAGTCTCATTCGGCCGGTGCTCCGGGAACAGATCAACGAGAAGTTCAACCGCGGCGCCCGGTCGCAACAATTCCTGGTCGAATCGATTGTCGGCGCGCAGACTCTCAAAGCCGCGAGCGTCGAACCAATGATGCAGGCGCAATGGGAGGAGCGGCTGGCGGCCTACGTCCGCACATCCTTCAACGCCGGCGTTTCAGGAACGCTCGGGCAGAACCTCATCCAGTACGTGAGCAAGGTGACGACGGCGCTGATCCTGTTTGTCGGCGCGCAATCGGTGATCGACGGGACGATGACGGTCGGCGAACTCATCGCCTTCAACATGATCGCGAGCCAAGTCGTCCAACCGATCCTGCGCCTGTCGCAGCTGTGGCAGGATTTTCAGCAGGTGCAAGTGTCGGTCGCGCGTTTGGGCGACATCCTCAACGCCCCGCCTGAGCCGGCGCCGCAGAACCTTCTGACCTTGCCGCCCCCGCGGGGCGCCATCGAGTTTCGCGACGTGACGATGCGGTACCGGCCCGAAGCGGCGGACGCGCTACGACAAGTGTCGCTGTCGATCGAGCCAGGGGAGGTAATTGGCGTCGTCGGCCCGTCGGGATCTGGCAAGTCCACCCTAACCAAGCTCATCCAGCGCCTCTATAGTCCTCAATCGGGTCAGGTGATGCTCGACGGCGTCGACATCGCCCAGCTCGATCCCGGCTGGTTGCGCCGGCAGATCGGCGTCGTCCTGCAGGAGAACATTCTTTTCAACCGCACGATCCATGAGAACATCGCGCTTGGCGACCCCGCTATGGCGCGCGTGATGGTGATGCATGCGGCTCGCCTCGCTGGCGCGGACGAATTTATCGCCCAGTTGCCGCACGGCTACGACACGATGATTGAGGAACGGGGCGCCAATCTTTCGGGGGGCCAGCGTCAGCGCATCGCGATCGCCAGGGCGCTTGTGACAAATCCCCGCGTTCTGATCCTGGACGAGGCGACCTCAGCGCTTGATTACGAAAGCGAACGGATCATTCAGGAGAACATGCGCGCGATCGTGCGCGGGCGCACTGTCGTCATTATAGCTCATCGCCTGGCGGCGGTTCGCCCGTGCTCCCGCATCGTGGGAATGCTGAAAGGGGAGATCGTTGAGGTTGGAGGGCATGAAGAGCTTCTTCGCCGCAAGGACGGCCTCTATGCCCGCCTCTGGGCGCTGCAGTTCGACCAAGCGAGGACGACGCTAGCATGAACGAACGCGCCGCCCCGCCAGTCGCGCCCCCGCCCCCGCCTCAACCTCGGCCCTCCCGGCCAACGCCGATCCCGGTTACAGGGAGCGACCGCGAATTCCTGCCGGCCGCGCTCGAAATCCTCGAAACTCCGCCCCCTCCGCTGCCGATCGCGCTGATGGCGACAATTAGCGCCTGCGCGCTGGCGGCGCTGGTGTGGTCGTATTTCGGCCGGCTCGACGTCCATGCGACGGCGCCGGGCAAGATCGAGCCGGCCGGCTACGCCAAGGTGATCGAGCCGCTCGATCCCGGCAGGATTGCCGCGATCCACGTCGAGAAGGGCCAGACCGTCAAGGCGGGGGACCTGCTTTTGGAGCTCGATCCAGCGGAGGCCGACGCCGACGCGTTGAGCGCCCAGGATGCGCTCAACGCGAGTGTGGCCGAGGTCGCGCGGCGCCGCTATGCGATCAACGCTGTGCGAGCCGCAGAGGCTGGGTGGCAGCAGGACCGGCTCGACGGGCGCAGCAATGACGACGCGACGCCGGGGGCCGACTCCGGCCCGGTCGAAAGCCTGGCCGGCCAGGCTGAATTCAAGATCGCCTGGGGCGCGGCTTTGCCTGAACAGTTCCAGTTGCGGGAAGAGGCCGTATTGCGTGCGGATCTCGCCCAGCTCTCCGACGCCCTCAAAGCGCTCGACAGGCAGATGGCGGAAAAGCTCGCGACGCAGAAGCGCCTCAACATGAGCATCGCCTTCCAAAACAAGCTGATGGAGACCTTGAACCAGCGCGTCTCCACTCGACAGCAGGCAATCGAGCTCAACGTTGGCACCAAGATCGATCTTTATAACGCCAAGGAGGAGCTGGAAAAGGATGAGGCGGCGCTCGCGTCCGACCAAGGCCAGCTGATTGAAACCGACGCGGCGATCGGGTCGGTGCGCAGCGAAAAGGCAAAGACCGTCTCTCAGTTCATCGCCGACAACGAGAACAAGCTCGCCGACGCAGCGCGCAAGGCGGACGAAGCGCGGCAGGCGCTCGCCAAAGCCAACGCCCGTCTCGCCCGCACCCGGCTCTATGCGCCGACGGACGGCGTCGTTCAGCAGCTGGCGGTCACGACGGTTGGCCAGGTCGTCACCACCGGCCAGCAGCTCGTCGTGCTGACGCCCATCGGCGGCAAGCTTCAGGTCGAGGCGCTCGTGGCCAATCTCGATGTCGGCTTCATCAAGCCCGGCCAGGACGCCGTGATCAAGGTCGACGCCTTCCCGTTCACTCGCTTCGGCACGCTGCAGGGCAAGGTCGTCAATATCGCTTCCGCAGCCGTCGCCGAGCAGGACGCCAAACGCGCGCTAGCCAACGAAACGGCGACCGCCAACGTATCGCCCGAGGCGCCGACCGCGCCTGGTCAGCCGGAAAGCTTCGTCTTTCCGGTCACCGTCTCGCTCGACAAAACCGCGATGAAGATCGACAACGCCACCATTCCGTTGACCCCGGGCATGACCGTTAGCGTCGAAATCCGGACCGACTCGCGTCGCGTCATCGACTACTTGCTTTCGCCCCTCGCCAAAATCGGATCCGAGGCGTTGCGCGAGAGATAGAGGGTCCGTTCGCCCCTAGCCTCGCACAGTTCCTCCTCGAACGATCGGCCTGCGCCGCCCGCGCCTCGCGAAATGACAGGAGGCGCCGCGTTTCCTCGTCCCATAGCGTGAGACGGACACAAACGAGGCTTTGCCACAGCGTCAGCCGACCGATGTCGCGAAGCTCGGGATAGGCCCTCAAGACCTCGGGAAGGCGGTAAAAGGGAACGCCGCTCGACAGGTGATGCACATGATGCACGCCGATATTGGCGCTGAACCAGCGGAGCACGAGCGGCAGATCGTAATGCGAGCTGCCGTGCAGCGCCGCCTCAGGCTGACGCCAATCCGTCGCCTCGTCCCATATTGTGGCCTCGAACTGATGCTGCACATAGAACACCCAGACGCCCATCGTCGCCGCGAGCATGAGAACCGGCAAATGGACGATAAGGAAGGTGGTGAAACCTACGCAGAGGATCAGAAGGCCAGCTGCGAGCAGGATCCCAGCATTGGTGGTCATCGTGCTGAGCCAGGGCATAAGGCCCTTGCGCATGAAGCCGACGGGCAGCCTGTTCTCCAACAGGAACACATAAGCTGGTCCCACCCCGAACATCACCAGCGGATGGCGATAGAGCCGGTAGCGGAGACGGTCGCGCCAGTTGCGGGCGAAATATTCGCGCACCGTGAGCGTCTTGATGTCGCCGATCCCGCGCCGGTCGAGATTGCCCGATGTCGCGTGATGAATTGCGTGAGAGCGCCGCCAGTGATCGTAGGGCGTCACGGTCAGGACACCGAGCGCGCGGCCCACCCAGTCGTTGGCGAGCTTACTCGGAAAGAACGAACCATGCCCGCAATCGTGCTGGATGATGAACAAGCGAATGAGCAGCCCCGCGGCGAGCGGCGCGAGCGCTAATGAAAGCCAGAACTGGCCGTGATGCGACGCGATTAGCATCGCCGTCCAGATCGCGACAAAAGGCGGGAAGGTCACTGCAAGCTCGAAGGCCCCGCGAACTGCGCTCGCCCGGCGGTAAGGGACAATCGCCTGCGCCCAGTCGCGCGCCGACCATGAGCTTCTCGGTTCCGTCGCCGCCATCCTGCACCTCACCCGACATGCGCTTTCAAGGAAAAGCGTCGTCGAGCGGGTGGTCGACTGCGCCGAGGGGAGGATCGAAAGATCCCCCCCGAATTCCATAGACACGCGGCCGTGAAAAAGCGATGACAATCCGCGTCTCTTCCCAGACCAATTTCGAGCGGAAGCAGCAGCGCCAAGGGCGCGCTGCCCGATGACGCGCGTTTGTTATCCGCAACACCGGCCAAGCCGCGTCAAAATAAACGGTTTAAACGCTAGAAAGCGTTAGTAAGCGCTAGTAAATTAGCTAGCGTTTACTAGCGTTTATTTTTCCGAATCGGGACTTTTCAATGGGTTACGCGCGATTCAAATAAAATATTCTCCTCTCCTAAGGTCCGTGGGCAATCCGACTTGAACCCACCTCCTCTCCTCTGCCGGCTACCCGCCGGACGCGGGTCCGAACCAGCGATTGGGTCAATATATAACACAGGCTTCCGATTTTGGAAAGCAGCCCGTCAATTTTTTCCGCTCCGCCAAAGACCTCAGGCGATCCTGGTCGATGGCGCGTACGCTGGCGCCCGTCAGAAGCGGGACTTAAGATCGAAGCTCACCAGGATCATTGTCCGCCGTCCTGGCCTAGCGCCGGCGGACGGAAGGTTGAACGCGAGCATATGGAGAACGCCCATGCCTCTCGTCCGCATCGATCTGCGCAAAGGCAAGCAGACTGCTTATCGCGAGGCGATCAGCCGCATCGTGCATGAGTCGCTGGTCAGCGTCGGCGTGCCGAAAGACGACCGCTTCCAGGTGATCGCCGAACACGACGCCGAGAACTTCGTCTTCGATCCGAACTACCTCGACATCCGCCGCACCGAGGACCTGGTGATCATCCAGATCACCTGGAACGAGGGCCGGACCGCCGAGCAAAAGAAGGCGCTCTACAAGGCGATCGCCGACGGGCTCGCGGCTGCGCTCAGCCTGCGGCGGGAGGACGTTTTTGTCAGCCTGATCGAGGTCAAACGAGAGAACTGGTCATTCGGCAACGGCGTCGCCCAATATGCGACGTGACGCCCACGCCTTAAGTTCTTCGCGCAGAGCGCTGGCGTCATTGGCAAATGCGATAGCTGGCGTTGGAGCCATGCAGCTCGACGTCGAGGTGCATGTGGTTGGCGTGAAAGGCGTCCGAGCCTGGACCGAGAACCGTCGTGAACCAGCCGCACGCCGCCGCGCGTATCGCGCGGAAGTAGGAGGTTTCCTCCGCGCTCGTCTGCCGCTCGACCAGGATCCGCCGCTTGTCCGCGAGCGTGATCGCCATGAAATCGACCGCCAGTCCCTTGGCGTGGGCGCTGATTTTAGCCCCGGCCACGCGGTCCTGGGTGCGGCAATCATAGCCCGGACCGGTCTCGATCGCCGCGACCTTGGCGTGCAGCGTCGCTTGGCCAAGCGGCGCTACGATGAGGCGGACATAGTCGGCGAGGACGGCGGCGAATTCGCAGGCGACAAGCGGGCGGTCGGGCAGGCTCACCGCGCCGCCCTCGACCGTGATCGATGACAGCCGGACCGCCGCCTCGACCCCGCATCCTTCGCCCGGCGCCGGCGGCGCCGTTGCAGCGTCGGCGCTCGCGCCCTCCGCGATCAGTTTCGCGAGGCAGGCCGCGGCGCCTTCGTTCGGCGCGGCAGGGGGCGGCGCGGTTGGCTTCGCAGGCGTTGCAAGCTCCGGCGGTCGGGGCGGCGGCAGCGGAGCCTCGTCCGCAATCGCGCTCGCCGAGGCTGCGACGACCAGCGTAGCCAGGAGCAGCGCTAATCGGGGGAAGGTCGCGACCGAATGCGCTGCCATCAAAACTCCGCACAAGACACTGCCGATGCGACAGATTTGTCCGTCCCAACCTGCGGGAGACGGCTCGGAGCTCCGTGCAAGCAAGCGCTAAGCATCGCTCTTGTCGGCGCTCTGAATCTCTTCAAACACGCTTCGCGCGTTTTCGATGCCGAGGAACGCCGGGGTGGGATCGAGCAACGGAGTCCAGCTGGAATAGCCATAGCCGAGCCCATAATAGGGGATGGGCTGACCAAAGCGGATCGTGCCCCTGCCGTTTGCCTTCCATCAGGCTCGTTACGGACAAGCGATTGAGGCTCAATGCAGCGAACTTGGCGAACGGCCAGGATCGCGCGATCAAAACCCGCTTGTTCGTGAGATTGTATTGAGTTCCGCTCCTGACCCATGCGTCGAGCAGAAATCGCCCCGCGACGAAGTACAGTCCAATCAGCACGAAGGCCGCGCCGAAGAGCTCGAAAAATAAGGGCGCCTGCGGCGGCGACAGCACCGTCTTCTCCCAGAAGATGACGAATCCGCACCAAATCAAGCTGAACGGAATGAGCAGCCAGTCGCGGCTGGCGAGCAGCAGGCCCTGCGCCGGCCTTCCCGACCAAGCGACGGTCTCGCCGTCCATGAGAAGAAGTCCGCTGTCTCTTGTGGTCATCGATCCGGCTCCAAGGGCCATGACAAACGCATCCGCCTTCACGCCTGAACGATCAGCGCCAGATAGACCGCGAACAACACGACGTGGACGGCGCCCTGGATCACGTTGGTTCGGCCGCTGCCGAAGGTCACCACGCACAGGAACAGGGTGAGCGTCAGCATCACCAAATCCGAGTGCTCAACGCCGAGCACGATCTCGAGCCCGGTCCAGCGGCTGACTACGATGATCGCCGGCACCGTGAGCCCGATGGTGGCGAGCACCGAACCTAAGAAGATGTTGACCGATCGCTGCAGATGGTTGGCGAGGGCCGCGCGGACGGCGCCGATCGCCTCTGGGGTTGCGACCAAGACAGCAATGATGACGCCGCCGACCGCCGCCGGAGCGTGCAACGTCTCGATCAGGAAATCGACGGGATGCGCGAACTGCTCGGCGAGAAACACCACGGGCAGGAGATAGGCGATGAGCCAAGCCGCATGCTTCAGCGCAGGGCGCGGCCGCAAGAGCGGCTCGGCGCGGCGCGCGGCGACGACGGAGCCCGGGCCTTGCTCGTGCTCGTTGGCCAGGCTGAAGAAGCCGCGATGCCGGCCGGTCTGCATTGCCAAGAATGTGGCGTAGAGGCCGACCCCAATCAGCGCGAGAAGCATCTCCTGGGCGTGCGACAGGGTCGGGCCTGGCGTCGTCTGAGTGAAATCCGGCAGGATCAGCGTCAGCACCACGAGCGTGATGATGACCGCGAGATAGGCGTTGGCGCCCTGAAGGTTGTATTGCTGCTCGCGATGGCGCCAGCCGCCAAGGAGCAGCGACAGGCCGACCATGCCGTTGAGGATGATCATCACCACGGCGAACAGAGTGTCCCGCGCCAGGCTCGGATTGTTCGCGCCGTGCAGCATGATGGCGGCGATGCTCGCAACCTCGATGAAGGTGACCGACAGCGTGAGCAGCAACGTCCCGTAGGGTTCGCCGAGGCGCGTGGCCAGATATTCCGCGTGGCGGACGACGGCGAGCGACGAGCCCAGAATGGCCGCGAACAGCCACAGGAAGATCAGGCCCAGCCAAAGCGGATGGCCAAGCCCGCCGAAGAGCGCACCGCCGTAGATGAGGAAGGCGAGCGAGGTCAGCCCACTGAAACCGAGGAACCATTCCTGACGCAGGACCGACGCAAGCGGCATTGTCACCGACGTTTCCCCGTGGGGCGGAGCATCGACCCGTCTTTCGAATCCCGGCTTCTCGACATAAAGCCTTACCCGTGAGGATCGGGCTTGTCCCGGGCATTCATCAGGGGGCTTCCTCGCCGCTTGCTGATTGAGACTCTTCGGAAGATCTTCCAGCCTGGATTCGTATGAAATATCCGTCGCGTCGCGCGCGGGGCCATTTGCCCGCCAAGCCTGCTCAGGCAAGCGTCGCTAAACGCTCTTAAACGTTAGTAAACGCTAGTAAGCGTTAGTAAATTTACTAGCGTTTACTAGCGTTTATTTTTCCAAATCGGGTCTTTTCAATGGGTTACAGCCGATTCAAATAAAAAATTTGGCTCCGTCTCGAGGGCCTCTTGCGGGGCGTGTGGGAAGGAGCGCTGTTCCATTCTCCTCGATGGCGGTCCAAGCGGCTGGCTTCGGCGACTGAGAGGAGACTAGCACATGCTTCTCTTTTTGGCAATCAAATTGCCGATTTCCGGATTCGTGCGGTTCGATCCATCGGGCGGTTAAAAGGGCGAGGGTCCGCGACAGGGAGGATCGGTCGCCGAACTGCGGGGCGCCGGCCTCGCGAAACCAAGCTACGATCCAACGGCGCCGCGACGCCTGACGAGCAGCCCGACCATGAAAAGCCATGCGGCTTTCAGTGTCGTCATAAGGGGAAAGGAGAAAAACTTCTTGGGCTGCCCGCACCATAAACACGACGCGCTTGCGACAGTTGTTGGTTTGCCGCATGCCGAGCAGACTTTCGCGCGCCGCATTGGAGTGTTCTTTCCTGGGAAGAGCCGCAGTCAGAACGCGCGATCAGCCGAAATGTTGCGGTGAACTTGCAGTTCATTCGTTCCCGGGTTCGCCGCAGAAAACGGAAAATCAGGCATGGCCACGCCCCCCGCCCATCTTCTCTTGTACATGGACGGCCTCCGGGAGCACGATGTTAATAAAATCAGGCAGTCCTTCGCGCCCGGACTCCGTTTCGTGACGCCGTTGCGCAGCATGGACGCCGATGAGACGCTTCGCTTCCTTGCCGCGCTTTACGCCGGATTTCCCGACTGGCGCTACGACAACGACCCGCCCGTCCTTGGCGAGGATGGACGCTGGGGCGTCAAATGGCGCCAGGGCGGCACGCATACGGGAAAGCTCAAGCTACCCAACTTTGTCGAAGTCGAAGCGACCCATCGCGCGGTCGCGATCCCTGCGCATTATTTCTATTACACTGTCGATGAAACAGGATTGAAGGAGATCCGCCCCGATCCCGTCCCCGGCGGCGCGCCACACGGCATCTTCAAGCAGATAGGGGTAAAGAATCCGCCGCTTTAGCTCATGAACAAGCCAAGCGCCAGATCGCGGCGCGTTCAAGTCCTCCACAGGCCCCAAAAGGACGCGAATCGGCGGGCGTATGGGCGAAAACGATCGCTGACGGCGTGGATTGTCGTCGGTCCGAGCCGTTTTTCGCCGCAGTGAGCGCGCGATTTCGGGTCGGGCGCCGCGCAAATCGGCAATTCTAACCTCTGAACCACGGATTGGCGGTTAAGGTCCTTCAGAGGCGCCCGTGTCATGACGAAAGCCGTGCGCGGGGCTCTCTCGACGCGAGTGGACGGTGTATGGAGTGGCCCACTCTCCAAAGAAGTCGGGTTAGGAGACGCGGTAGCGCTGCAATCACCTGCATTGCCAAATAATCCAAGGAATCAGCACGGCCCGGCAGTTCACATAGACATCCAAATCCACATATCTCCCGAATAGAGTTCGGAGCAAATTGACAAGATCTTCGACAGCATGGCCAGACACTTGTATGGCCGGGCAGGAAGGACGTGAGCTCTTCTTATCACAATACCGTCGCCACCGCTAAAGCTATCTATGCTGAGGTATCAACAACTCTCGGCCCTCCTGAGGAAGGCTTAGTGGCTGCAACACAGCCCGTTATACTGGCTTCCCTCGTGCGAAACACGAGAACGTATGTAGAAAAGGTTTCAAATCAAATAAATGGGAGTTACGAGAATGGCTGGTATGACGCATGCTCTGTTATGATTCGACGGCTCATTGAGACACTTATAATCGAGGCGTTTGAAAAGCATGGCATAGCGGGTAAGATTAAAAATTCTACTGTTCCTATATCTACGCGACCTAATTGCGATTACTCTTTCAGAGACGGCATGGAATCTTTCAAGAAATACAAAACAATCGCTGCCGCGTATCAAAGATATTGGAGACAAATCCGCCCACAACAGAAGATTCGTAGCTCAGCGCGGTGATCTCCAGCCCCTGCTAACTGACATAAGGTCCGTCGTTCAGGAACTGATTCTTATCGCTGAGCTTAAGCATTAGCGCAGCGAAATTGGATCGGAGCCAGTCTAGCGAGGCCAGCCAGGTCGTCCTGGCCGGGCTTGACCCGGCCATCCACGCGGGCTCTGCGCGGCTTATTGATTAAGCGTTTCGTAGAGATCACTCCAACCCGGATTCGCATCCAATATCAAGCGCGCCTTCCAGGCGCGGGGCCAATGTTTGATGTTCGATTCGCGTTGGATGGCGTCGGCGATGCGCTCGTGGAGTTCCATGTAGACGAGGCGCTTCAAGCCGTATCGCTTGGTGAATCCGGGGACGAGGCCTTCGCGATGTTCATAGGCGCGCCTCGCAATATCCGATGTGACGCCAGTGTAGAGAACACCGTTCGGGCGGTTAGTCATGATGTAGACCCAGCCGGACATTCGCTCGTCACGGCGTGGATGGCCAGGTCGATCCCCGGATCAAGTCCGGGGACGGCCATGACGGCGAGCCCGTGGATGGCCGGGTCAAGCCCGGCCAGGACGGTTGGAGCCTTTGCGCCAAGACAATCAACTGCACCCTGTCGTCCCGCCGCAGGTGTCGCATTTGAGGCAGGTGCCGTTGCGGACCATGGTGAAATTGCCGCATTCGGGGCAGGCTTCGCCGACATAGCCTTTCATCCGCGCTTCGGCCGACCGCAACGCCGCACTCACGCTGCCTGCTCCCCAACCTCGACATATTCCGCGCGGCTTGAAGGTTTCGGGATCGGCAGCCCGTCCTCCCGCATCCCTTCGAGATGAAACTCGATCGCCTCGCGAATCTCGGCCTTCGCTTGTTCCAGCGTATCGCCGACCGACACGCAGCCGGGCAAATCCGGAACGTAGGCCGAGTAGTTCCGCTCGCCCTTCTCGATCACGACAGCGTAACGCATGGGGTCGGTCCTTAAGGCTATCCCGCTCGTCATGGCCGGGCTTGACCCGGCGATCCACGCGAGCCTCCGCGCGGGTTATAGATTAAGCGTTTCGTAGAGATCATTCCAACCTGGATTCGCATCCAATATCAATCGCGCCTTCCAGGCGCGAGGCCAATGCTTGATGTTCGATTCGCGCTGGATGGCGTCGGCGATGCGCTCGTGGAATTCCATGTAGACGAGTTGCTTCAAGCGGTAGCGTTTGGTGAAGCCTTTGATCAATCCCTCGCGGTGTTCATAGGCGCGCCTGCCGATGTCGGATGTCACGCCGGTATAGAGAACGCCGTTCGGGCGGTTGGTCATGATGTAGACCCAGCCGCCCGACACTTGCGCCTCACCGCGTGGATGGCCGGGTCAAGCCCGGCCATGACGACCGACCCCTCAACTGCACCCCGTCGTGGCGCCGCAGGTGTCGCATTTGAGGCAGGTGCCGTTGCGGACCATGGTGAAATTGCCGCATTCGGGGCAGGCTTCGCCGACATAGCCTTTCATCCGCGCTTCGGCCCGCTTCTCGGCGACCGTTTCGGCTTGCGGCGCGAGGCTCGGCCGAAAGCGGGCGCCGTGCGCTCGGCAAGCTCGCCTTTGAGCGCCGTCGCGCCCTGCACGGCGCCCCCATGCGCGCCTGAGCCGCCCGCGACTTGCACCGCGCCCATGTCCCCCGCCCCGCTGCGCACCAGCATCAGCTTTTCGCCCGGCCGCGAACGCAAAAGACCCTTGGACACGACGGAGGCGACCGGCGCGGGGGGCGGCGCGCGCCCTTCGCTTGAACCCGGCGCCTTGTCCTCGTTAACCCCGCCGCCGAGCACGGTCGAGCCGATGTCGTCGGGCGCGATATGGGCGAGATCGTTGCGGCCGAGATAGGAGATGGCGAGCTCGCGGAACACATAGTCGAGGATCGAGGTCGCGTTCTTGATCGCGTCATTGCCCTGGACGAGCCCCGCCGGCTCGAACCGGACGAAGGTGAAGGCCTCGACATATTCCTCGAGCGGCACGCCATATTGCAGGCCGAGCGAGATGGCGATGGCGAAATTGTTCATGAGAGAGCGGAAGGCGGCGCCCTCCTTGTGCATGTCGATGAAGATCTCGCCCAGGCGCCCGTCCTGATATTCGCCGGTGCGCAAATAGACCTTATGCCCGCCGACGACGGCCTTCTGCGTGTAGCCCTTGCGGCGGTCGGGCAGCCGCTCGCGCTCGCGGTCACGCTCGACCCGCTCGATGACGCGCTCGACGATTTTTTCCGCAACCGCTGCCGCGCGGGCCGGCGCGTTGAGGGCGACCAGCGTCTCGACCGCCTCGTCGTCCTCCTCGTCGCTTTCGACCAGTTGCGAGCTGAAGGGCTGCGACAGTTTCGAGCCGTCGCGATAGAGCGCATTGGCCTTAAGGCCGAGGCGCCAGGACAGCATGTAGGCGTCCTTGCAATCCTCGACCGAGGCGTCGTTGGGCATGTTGATGGTCTTCGAGATCGCCCCGGTGATGAACGGCTGCGCCGCCGCCATCATGCGGATGTGGCTCTCGACCGAGAGATAGCGCTTGCCCATGCGGCCGCAGGGGTTGGCGCAGTCGAACACCGAGAGATGCTCCGCCTTGAGATAGGGCGCGCCCTCGAGCGTCATCGCGCCGCAGGCGAAGCTGTTGGCGGCCTCGATCTCCGCCTTGGAGAAGCCGAGCGCGGCCAGAAGATCGAAGCCCGGCGCGTCATAGCGCTCGGGCGAGATTTTCAGCGCTTGGCTCAAGGTCTCGACGCCGAGCGTCCATTTGTTGAAGACGAAGCGGATGTCGAAGGCGCCGCCGAGCGCCGCCTCGACCTTGTCGATCGCCTGCTTGCGGCAGACCCTTGGCCTTCAGCGCCGCATGGTTGACGCCCGGCGCATGCGCGAGCGTCGCGCGGCCGACGGCATAGGCGACGATGTCGGTGATCTGCTTCTCGTCATAGCCGAGCGTGCGCAGGGCCTCGGGAACGGCGCGGTTGATGATCTTGAAATAGCCGCCGCCGGCGAGCTTCTTGAACTTGACCAAAGCGAAATCGGGCTCGATGCCGGTCGTGTCGCAATCCATGACGAGGCCGATCGTGCCGGTCGGCGCGATGACCGAGACCTGCGCGTTGCGATAGCCGTGCGCCTCGCCGAGCGTCGAGCGCGTCGCGCCAGGAGGCGCGCGCGGCTTCGCTCAAGTCCGCCCAGGCCGGGCCGGCATTGGCGAGCTCGCGATGGTCGAGCGGGGTCGGCGCGACCGAGAGCTTCTCGTAGCCCGCAGCCTCGCCGTCTGCGGCGCGCTTGTGGTTGCGGATCACGCGCAGCATCGCTTGCGCGTTCGCCTTGTGGCCGGGGAAGGCGCCGCTCTTGGCGGCGATTTCCGCCGAGGTCGCATAGGCGCGGCCGGTGAGGATCGAGGAGAGCGCGGCGCAGATCGCCCGGCCGTGGTCGCTGTCGTACGGAATGCCGGACGACATGAGCAGCCCGCCGATGTTGGCGTAGCCGAGGCCGAGCGTGCGGTAATCGTAAGAAAGCCGCGCGATCTCGCGTGAGGGGAATTGCGCCATCGCGACCGAGATTTCGAGCGTCAACGTCCAGAGGCGAATCGCGTGCTCGTAGCCTTTGACGTCGAACGTCTTGGTCGCCGAATCGCGGAATTGCAGCAGGTTGAGCGAAGCGAGATTGCAGGCCGTGTCGTCGAGGAACATGTATTCCGAGCAAGGATTAGACGCGCGGATCGGCCCCGAACTCGGGGCATGTGTGCCAGTCGTTGATGGTGGTGTGATATTGCAGGCCCGGATCGGCGGAGGCCCAAGCGGCGTAGCCGATCTTCTCCCACAGGTCGCGGGCTTTCAAGGTCTTCGACACCTTGCCGTCGAGGCGGCGGGTGAGATTCCACTCGCCGTCGGTCTCGACCGCATGCAGGAAGGCGTCGGTCACGCGCACCGAATTGTTCGAGTTCTGGCCCGAGACGGTGAGATAGGCCTCCGATTCCCAGTCGGTGTCGTATTCCTCGAAGTCGATCTTCGTATAGCCCTGGCGGGCGTATTGGATGACCTGCTTGATCACGCCGTCCGGCACGTCGTCGCGGCGCGCGGCCTTCACCTCGCGCTTGAGCGCGGGGTTCTTCTCGATCGTGAAGCAATCGTCGCCCGAGCCCTCGCAATTGAGGCAGGCTTTCAGGATCGCCTTCAGGTGCCGCTTGACGACCTTGGAGCCCGCGGCGAGCGCCGCGACCTTGCGCTCTTCCCTCACCTTCCAGTCGATGAACGATTCGATGTCGGGATGATCGGCGTCGACGACGACCATCTTCGCGGCGCGGCGCGTGGTGCCGCCCGACTTGATCGCGCCCGCCGCGCGGTCGCCGATCTTCAAGAACGACATGAGGCCCGACGAGCGGCCGCCGCCCGACAGTTTCTCGTTCTCGCCGCGCAGCAGCGAGAAGTTCGAGCCGGTGCCGGAGCCATATTTGAACAGGCGCGCCTCGCGCACCCACAAGTCCATGATCCCGCCCTCGTTGACGAGATCGTCGGCGACCGACTGGATGAAGCAGGCGTGCGGCTGCGGATGCTCGTAAGCCGACTTCGACTTCACAAGTTTGCCGGTCTCGAAGTCGACGTAATAATGGCCCTGGCTCGGCCCGTCGACGCCATAGGCCCAATGGAGGCCGGTGTTGAACCATTGCGGCGAATTGGGCGCGGCCATCTGGCGCGCGAGCATGAGGCGCATCTCGTCGTAATAGGCGCGCGCGTCCTCTTCGCCGTCGAAGTAGCCGGCCTTCCAGCCCCAATAGGCCCAGGCGCCGGCGAGTCGGTCGAACACCTGCTTGGCCGAGGTCTCGGAGCCATATCGCTCTTCCTTCGGCAGCGAGCTCAGCGCGGTCTCGTCGGGGACCGAGCGCCACAGGAAAGAGGGAACGCTCTCCTCCTCGACGCGCTTCACGCGCGAGGGCATGCCAGCTTTCCGGAAATATTTCTGCGCCAGCACGTCGGCCGCGACCTGGCTCCAGGCGGCCGGGACTTCGACGCCCTCAAGCGAAAACACCACCGAGCCGTCGGGATTGCGAATCTCGCTCTTAGTGGTGGCGAAGGGGATCAGGTCGTAAGGGCTGACGCCCGCTTGCGTATAGTGCCGTTCGATTCTCATGCTTTCCCCGGTTTTGCTCAAAGCTCCGCCGTAGCCGCACCACGGCGTCCCCCACCAGCCATTGGTATCAAGATAGAATGCGCGAGAGACCTAAGCGATCCCGCGCGATCGGGCGCAAGCGGCTAGGGCCTGCTCCTTTTCAGGAAACTACTAAGCGACTCATTTCCGGTCTCCCTCAGGACCGTAGAAAGCTTTGCGTCGGAACGGAATCCAAGCGCAAAACCATCGCCGTAGGTGTCCCTTAAGCTACTCACACGAGTATTGCCATGCTTGCGGTCGATCCGCCCGTCTGCATCTCTATGTCGGCCATCAAGCCCAGGCTGCCTGTGTGACATACGAACTGATCCTCCGCAGAATTGAAGCGATTTAGGTCACCACATAAACGACATAAATCGCGACCTGTCCACTGCCAATTGTATATAGGGCTAGCTAGTTCACAACATATAGGTCTCACTAATTAGTTATCAACTATTTAACAGATTTAACATTTATAAAATGTGCATATGAGATTGGATGCAAATGAGTCCCTTGCGCGGGACAAAATGGGGCCTCGCTGGAAACTGCTAGAATGGCCTCAGAGCCAATTCAGTTCCGCGCACGAGTCTCCATCCTGATGAGCATCGCCGATGCGGAGGCAGCTTTGGCAGAAACACTTGGTGCCAGTCAGCGGCAAGCTGGTTTGAAGCCCGCACCTAGTGCACATGGCGCCGGTCTGCACGGGCTCGCCGGATACATTAACTACTTTCTGCGCGTGCTCAGACATAGCTTCCGCACATTCCAATGTCACATCACCCATTACGTTGCCTCATTTCAATACGGAAAGAGAACGTTCTAATCGCGGATCGGACCTCGCCCCAGCCACGGGGTCACGTCCACGCAGATAAGATCGAGGGTTGATTGATCAAGAGCTAGTAGCTCTTACGGCGTTTAGCGCAACATATTGTGGTAATGGTCAACGCCGGACTGAGCCGCGCCGAGCCCCCAAACTGGGCACCCAATCAGCCCAAGCGACATTGTTCATGCTAAGGAAGAGCTAACGGAACCTAGATACCGTTCCGAGGTTATTGAAAGCCATGCTCATCGATCCTGCCAGCACCGCAAAAATTCAGGAAAGACTTAAACAGATTTGCGAATGGCTCGCCGACGAAGCGCCCTATGTAGTTGCCGATCAACGCCATTTGGATGTCAATACGCCAGAGCGCGCCTATTGGCACTATGGGTACCAGGCGGCTCTGGCCGACGTTTTGGCGCTAGCCGAAAGTAAGGCTAACCGAAAGTCCGACAGCGCGGACAGGTCCAGTTAGAGTTCTTTGGCCTATCGGGATGTATTTTATTATCCTTTGGGCTAAAGTCGTGATAGATTGAGCATTCCCTTTCGAACGCTGATTTTGCTGAACCAAAATAGTCATACTTGAATTCTCTGTAAGACTTAACCCAGTCATGCAGACGATCATTTAGGTCCGTATCGGAACGACCAGTGTAGTCGATATAGAACGATCCATTGTTGCTGTACCCAAGCGCATAAGTTCCTGCGGACGTTCTAGTAACAATCTCGTCGATTGTTCTGTCTGTCAGGAGATGCGGTCCCTTTAAGCCTGAACTAGCCATTGGCTTCTGTGCTCCTAATGAGAAGTCGCCGCCCAACGATTACCCGTGGGCGTTTCAATGAAGGAACGGTTGAGCGCGACTCCGTTGCTCGGAACCGAAAAGTGCTTCGCCCTAGGGGTCTCCAGACAAGCAAAAGTCTCGCGCGACCCCTAGGGCGCATGAGCTAACTAAATACAAGCCTTCGACAGCGCCGTCAATAATTTGTATCTGATGGTATGCCTAGACACTACATATTGTGGAAAACGTGGGTAACAAGAGCTTAACGACAAACCAGACCGCCAGCATCCGACGAGTCGGGGAGAGCCTGCAAGAGCGTTTTTGAGCCATATTTGGAGAGAAAGTTCAGCTTGCCTCGCACGCCCCTCGTCGCCATAGTCCGCCGCGCGCGGCCTTGTGCTCTTTTTCCTGCGAAACGGCGCTCCACGGATGCTGGAACAGATCCAACAGTTTCTGCTGCACTATTTCACCTGGTGGAACGGCGCAAATTTCAACACGCGCTTCTACACCCGCCGCTTTGGCGTCCTGGTGGGCCATGACGAGTTCGGCAACGCCTATTATCGAAAGCCGGGCATCGACCCGGCGCTCGGCTTCGAGCGGCGGTGGGTGATTTACAACGGCGTCGCAGAGGCCTCGATGACTCCGCCAGGCTGGAACGGCTGGCTTCACCACACGGTCGACGTCCCGCCGACCGATGAAAACTATAAGCCCTACCCCTGGGAAAAGCCGCATATGGGAAACCCGACCGGCACCCCGGCCGCGATCCGGCCCGACGGCTCGACCCTCAGGCCCGGTCCGCGCCAACCCACCGGCGGCGATTACGAGGCCTGGAGCCCCGGTCCCTGAGCGCCTTCATTCTGCCGCCCTTCCGCATCAAAGCGCCCGTCATGGATCTCATCCGCCAGGCCCATGCGATCGCGCGTCGCGCTTGTCCCGCGAGCGCGAGGATGAAGTTGACGCTTGCTGGCGGCGTGCTGGCCGCGCTTTCGGCGCTGACCGCGCCCGACGCGGCGCTCGCCGACAAGATCAGCAACCCAATCGCCGTTTTCGACGGCCTCGACAAGATCACAGGCCGCATCATCTCGTTCGAAGTGGCGATCAACGAAACGGTGCAATTCGGCGCGCTGCAGATCACCCCGCGCGTCTGCTATTCCCGCCCGCCGACCGACGCGCCACAGACCGACGCCTTCGCCCAGGTCGACGAGATCGACGAAAAGAAGGAGGTCAAGCGCATCTTCTCGGGTTGGATGTTCGCCGACAGTCCAGGACTGAACGGCATCGAGCATCCGATTTTCGATATTTGGCTCACGGCCTGCAAAGGCGGCACGGTGGTGATTTACGATGCGCCCGCGGCCGAGGCTTCGGCGCCGAACCCGGACGAAAGTCCGCCGACCAACTCGGGGACCGACGCCGCCTCCCCCGAGCAACCGGCTCCGCCACCCGTGCAAGCGGCGAAAAGGAAGAAGCCGAAGCCTCCGCCGGCCGTTGCTGCAACGCCCGCGCCCGACAACCAGCCGACGGCGCCGTTCGAGCCGGCGCCCAATCCATCATCGAACACCGGCAACGCGCGCGCGCGCTGATCTTGGCCGGTCGGCTCATCCTGCGGTAGCATTCGCCGCAAAGCCCGTTGAGCGACCGGTCGCCCGGTCGCAGTCGACACGGGGGCAATCAAGAGGATGCGCCCATGACCGCCATTCGCAGCGCCATCAAGCCAATCCGACGTCCGGGCGAACTCGGCGTTCATTCCGTCGACCGGTTTCATTTCGCCGTTCCCGATCTTAAGGTCGCCAAAAATTTCTACGGCGAGTTCGGGCTCGAGATCGACGAGGACGGCGGTCTTCTGGCCATGAAGACGCGCAACAACCCGCATGTTTGGGTTACCCTCGGCGAGGGCCCGCGCAAGAAGCTCGGGCATATCTCGTTCGGCGCGTTCGACGACGATTTCGACCGCTTCGCCGAGCGGCTTCAAGCGCTGGGCATAAAGCGGCTTGATCCGCCGCCGGGCGTCGAAACGAATGGCCTATGGTTTCACGATCACGACGGCAACCTGGTCGAGATCAAGGTCGCGGCCAAATCCTCCCCCAGCGAGAAGTCTGATTTCTCCGAGATCTCCGCCGGCCCGGGCGAGCGCGGCGCGCCTTTCCGGCGCGACGTTGCGCGCGTCAGGCCGCGGCGTCTGGCGCATGTGCTCCTGTTCACGCGCGACGTCGAGAAGGCGGTTCAATTTTATACCCGCACGCTGGGCTTGCGCCTCTCCGACCGGTCCGGTGATGGCATCGCCTTTCTGCACGGTATTCACGGCAGTGATCATCACATGATCGCGTTCGTCACATCGAGCGCGCCGGGGCTGCATCATCTGAGCTGGGACGTAGGCTCCGTCGACGAGATCGGTCGGGGCGCCACGCATATGCTCGGCAAGGGCTTCGCCAAGGGGTGGGGCCTCGGTCGCGACGTCCTGGGCTCCAACTTTTTCCACTATGTCGGCGATCCGTGGGGCAGTTTCAGCGAATATTCGGCGGGCATCGACTATGTGCCCGCCGACTGCGACTGGGAGAGCGGCGACCACGCGCCGGAGGATTCGTTTTACGTGTGGGGGCCAAACCCGCCGGACTATTTCACCCACAACGCCGAGGCGTGAGCTTCCCCATCGCGAGAGGGTTGGGGTGAGGGGTGAGGGGTGAGGGGTGAGGGGTGAGGGGTGCGAATCGCAAAACCCTCATCCGGCGCTTCGCGCCACCTTCCCCAGAGGGGGAAGGGACGCTACCGCCACGCGGTCCCGCCGGGAGGCGACGCGAGCGGCGGCCTGATCAGCCGAGCGAAAGAGCCGAGCGCTTTCGATAGCCCGCAAAGCCGAGGCCGGCGAAGCCGAGCAGCAACATCGCCCAGGTCGATGGCTCGGGCGCGGCGGCGAAGGCGACTCCGCCATAACGAACTCCAGCCACAGGGCCGTCAAACACCGAGAACGTTTCGTCCGTCGGCAGCGACGTATCGCCGAGAGCGTCGGTGATTTCAACGATCTCGTTCGGGTCAGCACCATTATCTCCCGAACCGCTGGTCGTCGCGGTCGTCGCCCAGAGCGTGACCGTCCCGTCTGCGTTGACTTGGCCGGTAAGGTTGCGCAGGCCGATGGTGGTCTCCCCGAAATCCCAGCCATCGACATTATAAGTGTCGCCGATCAGACCCGCCTGCAAGGTATAGTCGAGCGACCAGGTCCCGTCCGATAGCGTCCATTTTTCGAGACCGGCGTTCGTCGCGGCGTCCGTGGCGTTCCCGGCGCCTTCATCCGCGACGTAGAGCGTCGTCGAGTTGGCGAAGAACAGTCCGAACGGCGTGAAGTTAGCTCCCGTCTGCTTGGCTGAATCGGTCGGGAACCCCGGCAAAACCGAGATCGTCGCGTCATTCGCTGTTGATGACGTCGGCAACTGGCCGTTTGGATTGCTGACGGTGTAGACCGTGTCGATGCCGTTGCTGCCGCTCCCTTTGGTGAAATAGAGGTTGCCGTTGTAATAGATCAACCCGCGGTAGTTGTTCGTCTTACCCGCCTTATCCTTCGAATTGGTTTGGTATGTCGGATAGGTGTTGAACGTTGGATCGATCATCGTCGAGTTCGCGGTCGTGCCCGGCGTCACCACCTCGAGGCCGGTGGTGTTCGTGAGTTGCGGCGCGGTGGTTGTGCCGCTGTTGGAATTGCCGACCGTATAGTAGAGGCCGTTCGGCGCCAGCACGGCGGCGCGGCTGTTGTCGCCGCCGTAGGCAAGAGTTGGGGTGACGGTAAAGTTGCCGTTGGCGCTGACCGCGACGACAGACCGGTTGAACGCATAGTCTGTGTACGTCGACTTGTAGAATTGCGAGGCGACATTGGTCGTGTCGACATAGGAGGCGCTGTCGGCGTTCGACACGTCGAGCATGCCGGCTGCGGTGGGCGGATAACCCGCGCCGCCCGGCGCATAGCCCATGAAGGTGGCGACATATCCGCTCGAAGTTCTGGTCAGGTTGAGGCCAAGCTCCGACTTCGAGCTGAAGCTGGTGACGATCTGGTTCGTGGGCAGGGTTTGGCTGGCGAGGAGCTTGGCGCTCGTGGCGCTGAGGTCCTCGACGATGAGCGGCGAAGTGACGCCGAACTGTCCGTCGACTGAGGAATTGTTCCAGACCGTGTTGAGGTTCCCGTTCGAATTCGCAGTGCCCCCGGGGATGGCGTCGCCGACCGCCAGAGCGCCGACCTGGCCGACATCCTCATAGGTCGTCGTCGTAACCAGCAGCAAATCGCCATTGATGAGATTGCCGGCGTGCGCTGCGTTCACCCCGACAGCAACGGCAAGCGCGCTGGACCCGACGGTCAACGCCAAACGGCGAGGCTTGAAAACCCTCATGGACACGTTCCCTCATGTTGTGAGCAGAGCGCGCCCAGCTAGCGAGCGTGCATGACGCGTGGATGACATGGGATGTCTTCGAAGTGTTACAACGCGCGGCGCATGAGACGCGCGACATCAACTCGCGCTATCGCCAAGTCAGCCACCACGTCCCCGCCGCGAGGGTCAGCACGGTCAGCGGCGCTCCGACCTTGAAATAGGCCCAGAAGCTGATCGGCATGCCCTCCGAGCGGGCATGTTCGGCGACGATGAGGTTGGCGACCGATCCGAGCAGGGTGAAGTTTCCGGCCAGCGTCGAGCTCATTGCGACCACGAGCCAGGCGCGCTGGGGATCGGGGAAAGTCGGAATGAACGGCCTCAACGCCAACACCGCCGGCACATTGCTGACAATGTTGGAAAGCACGGCGGTGAACAGCGAGAGGCGCCATACGATATCGAGGCTGAACGCCCTCGCCATCGCAATCCGATCGGGCGTCAGCAGCGCCTTTTCCGCGCCGGCGACAACGACGAACATGCCGGCGAAAAGAATCAGCAGCGGCCCGTCGATCTCGCGGTAGATGCGGCGAGGCTTGATCTGGCGCGTCAGCAGCAGGAACGCCCCTCCCACAATCGCCGCCTTCGCGGGGGCGACGCCGGCGAAGAAGGCGACCGCAAGGGCCAGGCAGGTGACGCTCGCTTTGAGCACCTGGCCGCCATGCATGTGGCTGCGGAAGAGATGCGGCTGAAGCTCGCCCTTGAAAGCGAATTCCTGCGCATAGACGATGCGCACGATAAGGATGACGGCGAAAAGTCCGAAGACGGCGACGGGCGCGAGCGCGGCGGCAAAGGCGGGATAGGGTATGCGGGAGAGCGTCCCGATCACCATGTTCTGCGGGTTTCCGGTGATCGTCGCGACGCTGCCGCAATTGGAGGCGGTCGCGACCGCGATCAGGTAGGGCAGCGGATTGCGGCCGAGCGAACGCACCACCTGCAGCACGATCGGCGTCATGACGAGGCAGATCGCGTCATTGACCAGAAAAGCCGACAGAACCCCGGCAAGCACGGTTACGGTGACGAGCAGCACGAACGGCGCATGGGCGTGATCGATGGCGAATCCGCCGAGCGCTCGGAACGCGCCGGAAACCTTGAGGTGTGCGACCACGATCATCATGCCGAGCAGAAGCGCGATCGTGTCGAAATCGATGGCGCGAAAGGCGTCTTCGAGGCTCAGGGGCCCAAGCGCGATCATCGCCGCGCCGCCGAGGAAGGCGATCCCCGCGCGGTCGAGGCGCAGCCCCGGAATTCGGCCCACGGCGACGCCGACGTAGGTGAGAACGAGAATCGCGAGCGCGGCGAGACTTTCGGGAAGTCATTCGCCGGCCGCCGTTCCCTCGATCGCGAGCGGCTTCACTTCGTGCGTGATTGCGCGCTCATCCCGGGTCTCGGGCATGAAGCCAAAGAAGACGAGAAAGGCGACGGCCGCAGCGGCGCCGAAAGCAAGAAACGAGACGCTATAGCCGAAACGATCGACGGCCACGCCAGCGGCCAATGCGCTGGTCGAGGCCCCGATTCCCATCGTGGTCGCGACAGCGCCTTGCGCGAGATTGAAACGGCCGGTGCCGCGCATCATGTCCGAGATCATAAGGGGGGTGAGCGCCTGATAGATACCTGCGCCTACGCCGTCGAGCAACTGGACTCCGATCAGCCAAAACGCGTTGTCGGACAGCGGATAGAGAGCGGCGCGAATCGGCAACACCGCGAAAGCAAGAAGAAAAATCGGCCTTCGTCCCCATTTGTCGGCATTGCGCCCAACAAGAATCGCGATCGGCAACATGACCCCCTGTGCGGCGATCATGCAGAACGACATCATGGCGGTCGCTTCTTGCGGGAACTGAAGCGCCAGTTTCTGCCCGACCAGCGGCAGAAGCGGAGCGTTGGCGAAGTGAAAAAGGAAGGCGCAAAGGGCGAAAATCATCAGCGGGCGGGTCTTGAAGAGAACGCGGTATCCTGCTGCGGCGCCTCGCACCTCGCCATCCGTGGTCAGGTCTCTCGCCCGATCATGATTGATCGCTTCCGCTGGAATGGCGAGCACCGCGGCGCATGTCAAAGCGGCGAATACGGGAACCATGAGAAAGACCGCGCGCTGGGAGAACGCGTAGCCGACCGCGCCAGCCAAGAGCGCAATGGCGATATTTCCGCCGTGATCGTAAGCGGAGTTGCGGCCGAGACGGCGCGCGAGCTTGTCTCTCGTCACCAGCCCGAGCGTGAGCGCCGAGATCGCGGGAGGAAAGGCGTCGCCGGCGACCGCGAGGACGCTCAAGGCGAGCGCCATCGGCCAGAAGCTCGGAGAGACAAAGATGATGATGGCGCCAATAGTCATCGCCGCCATGGTCAGCACGATGACGCCGCGCTTGGCGCGCGTCACGTCAATCGCGGCGCCGATCGGAGTTTGAAACGCGATCCCGAGCAATCCGCTGGCGGTTGTTAATAGGCCGACGTCGGTCTGCGTCCAATGCTGGCCCGTAACCAGGAACACATTGACGAACGGCCCGAACAGGTTTCGGACGTCGGCGGCGAGGAAGTTGACTGCGTCCAGCGCATAGGGGGTCGGGATCATCGCCAAGATCGAAGCGGCCTCGCTTTCGCCGCTTCACAAAACGCCGCTGTCCGATCTTCGTTCCTATCCGGTCGAGACGCTCTGGAAGTTGGGATTTTCATTGACAATGAGCCCGCTCGGCTCGTTAAGGGCGCCCATGCGCAAGCGTGCGGATATCCTTCTCGTCGAGCGCGGTTTCTTTTCGAGCAGAGCCCGCGCTCAAGCCGCGATCGCGGCCGGACTGGTCAGTGTCGGCGGGGTGGCGCTCAAGAAGGCCTCGGAAGAGGTTGCCGGCGACGCGCCGATCCACGCCGGGCGCCCCACCCGTGGGCGTCGCGGGGCGGGGTCAAGCTCGCCGCTGCACTCGACGCCTTCGCGCTCGATCCGAGAGGCCTCGTCTGCCTCGACATCGGCGCCTCAACCGGAGGCTTTACCGACGTCCTCGTCGCGCGCGGCGCGGCGAAGGTCGTGGCCGTCGATGTCGGCCACGGACAGTTCGATCCGCGTCTCGCGGCGGACCCGCGCGTCCGTTCGCTCGAGGGCCTTGACGCGCGCGCGCTGACAGCCGAGATGCTCGGCGAAACGCCGGATGCGATTGTCATCGACGTGAGTTTCATTTCGCAACGACTGGTGCTGCCGCATGGGCTCAAGCTCGCCGCTCAGCGCGGGTGGCTGGTGAGCCTCGTCAAGCCGCAGTTCGAGCTCGACCGCGCCGATCTCGTCAAGGGCCGAGTCACGAGCGAAGCGGCGCTTGAGCGCGCGTGCGCCGCCGTGCGCGCCGCAATCGAAGCGCAGGGTTGGACGGTGCTCGGCCTCATTCCTTCGCCGATCCTTGGCGGCGCGGGCGCTCGGGAATTCCTCATCGCGGCCCGCCATGGCTGAGCCGCTTGAACAAGTTTCAGTCGTCGCGCTTGATGCGCACGGGCATGGCGTCGCCGCCAATGGCGCGATCATTCCCGGCGCCCTGCCCGGCGAGCGGGCGCTCATCAAGCTTGAGGGCAAGCGCGCCGAGCTTATCGAGACGCTCGACCCTTCGCCCGAGCGCGCCGAACCCATCTGCCGATGGTTCGGAACTTGCGGCGGCTGTCTCGCACAGCACATGTCGGCTTCGCTCTATCACGCATGGAAACGCGATCTCGTGGTCGAAGCGCTGAAGCGCGAAGGCGTCGCCGCCAAGGTGGAAGAGCTTGTCGATGCGCATGGCGAGGGCCGGCGCCGCGCGACCTTTCACGCCCGCTTTCCCCACGGGGAACCCGACGAGGTCGGCTTCATGCGCGCGCGCTCGCACGACATCATCGCCATCGACGCTTGCCCCTTGTTCAGCCCCGGCATGGCGGGCGCGATTCCCACTGCGCGCGCGCTGAGCCGCGATCTGCGCGGGCTCACCAAGCCGCTCGACATCTCCGTCACCACCACGCTCGACGGGCTCGATGTCGACCTGCGCGGCCCGGGTCCGCTCGGACGCGACGAAGCGCAGAAGCTGGCGCGCACAGCGCAAGCGCTCGATCTCGCGCGCGTCTCGAATTACGGCGAGACATTGATCGAGCGCCGGCCTCCGCGCGTCGCGTTCGGCGAAGCGCTGGTGAAACTGCCGCCCGGCGGCTTCCTGCAAGCGACCGAGGCCGGAGAAGCATGGCTCGCAGACTTTGCCGAGCGGGCGCTCGCCGACGCGAAAAGAGTTGCGGACCTGTTCTGTGGCGCGGGCGCGTTCGCGCTGAGGCTCGCCCGCGGGCGGGAGGTTTTCGCCGCCGACGCTGATCCTGCCGCCGTCGCCGCGCTCACCCGCGCCGCGGCGACGACGCCGGGCCTGCGCAAGCTTCAAGCCGAGACGCGCGATCTCTATCGTCGTCCCCTGCAGGCGCAAGAACTGGCTGCATTCGACGCCGCGCTCATCGATCCGCCGCGTGCTGGCGCGATCGAGCAGGCGCGCGCGCTCGCCGGCTCCGCTCTGCCGCTCGTCGTATCCATCTCGTGCAACGCGGAAACCTTCGCCCGAGACGCGCGCATTCTCCTCGACGGCGGCTTTCAGATTGAGTCCGTGACCCCGCTTGACCAGTTTCGCTTTTCCGCCCATGTCGAAATCGCCGCCGTCTTTCGCCGACCGAAGAAGGCGCGCGGGCGGAGGCTTCTCTAGGCGGACGCGACGAGAGGAGAAACCATTTCCGCTTCCTGCGAAAGATCGCCAGTCGGCCCGGGCGCAGCATGACAGAGATGTCGTTCAATGAATTCGGCCCCGGGATCTGGACCGCGGACGGGCCGTCAGTATCGTTCTACACCTTCCCCTACCCGACGCGCATGGCTTTGATCCGGCTCGCGGATGGCGGTCTGTTCGTCTGGTCGCCGATTGCGCTCTCTCCTGATCTAAAAGATCATGTCGACGCCCTCGGTCCGGTGCGCTACCTGGTGTCGCCGAACCGCCTCCACCATCTGTTCCTCGGGGAATGGAAATCGGCCTATCCGCAGGCGAAGCTCTATGCGTCGCCGGGCCTGCGCAGGAGGCGCAAGGATCTCTCCTTCGACGGCGAGCTTGGCGAAATGCCAGAGCCTGGATGGGCGGCTGATATCGACCAGGTCCCGGTGCACGGAAGTTTCCTCACGGAGGTCGAGTTTTTCCACCGCCCGAGCCGCACGGCGATCTTTACCGACCTATTGCAAAATCTTCCTCCCGATTGGGTGTCCGGGTGGCGCGGGGTTGTGGCGCGCCTGGATGGCGTCTCAGCCCCCAATCCGGGCGCGCCTCGCGAATGGAGGGCGAGCTTCCTGAACCGCCGCGCGGCGCGCGCTTCGCTCGAGCGAATCGTCGCCTGGCCGATCGAGCGCGTGGTGATCGCTCACGGCGAACTGGTCACGACGGACGGAGCAGCTTTCGTCCGCAAGGCGTTCGGATGGTTGCTGGGGCGCCAAGGCTAAGCTTGACCCGTCTCGCTTTTCTGCCCATGTCGAAATCGCCGCCGTCTTTCGCCGATTAAAACCGAAAGCGCGGGCGCGGAGGCTGCTCTAAGTGAACGCGACAAAACGAGAAACCATTGTCGCCGGCCTGCAAAATATTGTGGGCTCGCGGCATGTGCTGACTGACCCGGCGCTGTTCGCAGGCGCGCTCGTCGAGCCGCGGAAGCTCTACAAGGGACAAGCGCTTGCGCTGGTGCGGCCGGGTTCGACCAAGGAAGTCGCGACCGTCGCGGCATTCTGCAACGAGGCGCGAATCGCCATGGTCCCCCAGGGAGGAAACACCGGGCTCGTCGGCGGACAGACCCCCGACTCAAGCGGCGATGAGGTCATCGTTTCGACCCAGCGCTTGCGCTCGATCCGCGAGGTTGACATCGACAGCAATGTGATGATTTGCGAATTGGGCGTCACGCTTGGCGAGGCGCAGGCGGCGGCGCTTGCCGCCGATCGGCTCTTTCCGCTGTCGCTGGCGTCGGAAGGCAGCTGCACCGTTGGCGGAAACATCTCCACCAACGCCGGCGGCTTGAACGTCATCGCCTATGGCAATACGCGCGACCTCGTCACCGGCGTCGAAGCCGTGCTCGCCGACGGCCGCATCGTCAATGCGCTCAGCAAGCTGCGCAAGGACAACACTGGCTATGATGTGAAGAGCCTCTTCATCGGCGCCGAAGGAACGCTCGGCATCATCACGGCTGCCTCGCTCCGGCTCTTTCCCAATCCGCGCGCGCAGGCGACAGCCTTCGTCGGTCTGAAGAGCCCTGACGACGCGCTAAAGCTCTTGAGAATAGCTCGCGAACGCCTCGGCGCGGGGATCACGAGCTTCGAGCTGATCGGGCGCAACGCGTACGACATTGGCATTCGACATGGGCCCGCGCGCGCTCCGCTCAGCGGCGCGCACGATTGGTACGTTCTTGTCGAGGCGTCATCGCAGGCGCTGAGCGGACTCGACGAAGCCTTCGCCGGCGCGCTCGAGGCGGCGCTCGAGCAGGGCGTCATCGAGGATGCTTCGATCGCCGCATCGCTCGAGCAGCGCGCGGACTTCTGGCAATTGCGCGAGTGCCTGTCCGACGCGCAGAGCAAAGAGGGGGCGTCGATCAAGCACGACGTGTCCGTCGCGGTTGGACTGGTGCCGACTTTGATCAGGGAGGCGACGCCCGCGGTCGAAGCCTTTGCGCCGGGCGCTCGGGTCGTCGCCTTCGGCCATCTGGGCGACGGCAATATCCATTTCAACGTGTCGCAGCCGGTCGGCGCCGACGGCCGAGCCTTTCTCGATCGCTGGGACGCGATGAACGAGATCGTGCATGGGATCGTCGCGCGCCTCGGCGGCTCCTATTCCGCCGAACACGGCGTGGGACAGCTTAAGCGCGGGCTGCTCGCGCGATGGAAGGACCCCGCCTCGCTCGCCGTGATGCGCGAGATCAAGGCGGCCCTTGACCCGAACGGGGTGATGAATCCGGGCAAAGTGCTGTGAGGCCACCTGGGGCGCATCACTCCTTGCCCATGACGGCGAGCGCTTGTTCCAATGGGGCAGACGAAGCGCGAAACAGCCCCGAATAGGGGCTTGAGAGCTCCAGAATCAAAAGGACCGCGCTCGCAACCGCAATCGCGCCGACAGCCAGCGCGATCACCGAGGTCAGGGTGACGCGCGCCATCAGCCCGAAGCCGCAGAAGAGGCAGACAACCCATCCGACGACAATCAGAAGGAGCGGATAAGAAACGGGAGCAGTAAGCGCGAAGGACATCGACATTCTCGCCTGACTGAGCGCGTCAGAGGCTGACATCGCCGCGGCAAGCGCTTGCTTTTGCTCATCGGTCGACGGGTGAAGGGCCTCCAGACTCTTATCCCGAGCCCGCAGGTTGCGAATTGCCGCGGCGAAGCTGTTCGCGGCGAAATTGCTGTCGCTTTCGTTCGCGCTCGCGCCCCAGACCTGATCGATGGTCTTGCCCAGCGCTTGTCTGAGCTGGGCGCGCGCCGGATTGGCCTCCGGCCCATAATCCGACAACTCGAGATCAAGCTGCATGACCTTCGACGCGACGGCCTGAATCTGGGTGTTTTGGCCAGAATACACGCCATACGAGGTCCAGATAAGAAGACCGGTGACCACCGCGCACAGGAGCGTAAGAAGGCCGACGATCGCTCCCACCATGTCACGCGACCCGCCGGTCGTGTGGCGCTCAGGCAGAACCCACTGTAGCGCGAGGCCGATCAATCCTGCTGCGAACACCGCGATTGCAACGAGAAACGCGAACGTATCCGGACTCATTCCCACTCCCAGCCAAGGCCGCGGCAGTTAGCCGCTCCTTGGCGCGAGCGCAAGCATGGCTGGCCTGCATTCGCCCGATCGCGCGAGCGCAGCCGGAATGGCGCGAATCACGCTCAGCCGCTAGGGTCAGGGCGCATGAATCGTTCAGCAACCATGAGAAGCGTCGGAGGAGGGCGTGGAAGCTCCACACGCCGAATTGGCGCGGCCATCAGCGCGCTCATCCTTGGCCTTTTCGCGTCGGTTGGAGTCGCTTCGGCGGCATGTGCGCCGAAGGATTTCGACGGCGCCAAATTCACCGTCTGCACGTTCGATCCGCGCCATGACGATATCCGCCTGTTCCTGAGCGGGCCGGACGACAAGCCATACGGATCGTTGGCGGCGCTCGCGTCAACGCTAAAGGCGAGGGGCGAGAAGCTTGCGTTCGCAATGAACGCCGGCATGTTCGGGCAGGACCAACTTCCCGTCGGCCTCTATGTCGAGGACCGGCGCAAACTGCACGAGGCTGACACGCGCGGCGGCGCGTCAAATTTTCACATGAAACCGAATGGCGTGTTTTGGATTGGCGAGGGCGTCGCGGGCGTGACCGAGACCAGTCGCTACCTCGCCAGCCCGCCGCCCACCCGCTACGCGACGCAGTCCGGGCCGATGCTGATCGTCGATGGCAAAGTGCACCCGAAAATCCGGCCGGACGGCACCTCGCAGAAGATCCGCAACGGCGTGGGGGCATGCAAGGGAGGCGCGGTCACGTTCGCGATCGCTGACGACCCGGTAACGTTCGATACTTTCGCGCGGCTGTTCCGCGACGGCCTCGGTTGTCAGAACGCCCTCTTCCTCGACGGCTCCGTATCGTCGCTCTATGCGCCGGAACTCAGCCGCGACGACGAACCGGAGCCGCTGGGGCCGATTGTCGGGGTGGTGCAGCCGGGAACGCCGAACAAGCAGTAGCAAGGCCTATCGCGCAGCCGCCTCCAGCGGCCGCTGCAGGATCGGGGTGTCGACCCAGCGTCCGTGCTTGAAACCCACCGACCGCAATGTTCCCGCGAGTTCGAAACCGAACCGCCGATGGAGCGCGATCGAGCCTGAGTTGGCGCTATCGCCGACGACGGCAAGCATTTGCCTCCAGGGTCCGCCCTCGCAACGAGCGATCAATTCGCCCAGCAGGGCGGAGCCGACGCCCTGGCCGCCCAAGCCATCGGCGACATAAACCGAATCCTCGACCGTGAAGCGATAGGCGGGCCGTGAGCGATAGGCGGCCGCGTAGGCGAAACCTATTATCTTCGTTTCCGCTTCGGCGACCAGATAAGGCAGGCCGAGATCGACTGAAGCGCGGCGGCGCGCGAGCATCTCCTCCAGCGTCGGCGGCGTCTCCTCGAAGGTGGCGAGCGAATGAAGGACGTAGTGGGCATAGATGCCGCGAACCGCCGCCATGTCGGCCTCGCTCGCCGCGCGGACAAGCGTCGCGACGCGCGGCGCGTCGGGATTGGTCGGGGCGATCTCAGACATGAGTTGCTTGTAAGGGAACCGCGGTCGTCATTGCGAGTCATAGGGCGTCGAAAGACGCCCGTCCTTCCGGACGGGCTATGGCGAAGCAATCCAGGGGAACGTAGGGCGCCCCGCGACTCCTGGATCGCCGCGTCGCTGCGCTCCTCGCGATGACGATCTCTCCGCGGCCCTCTGCTCACGGGAACAGCCCGCGCATCTGCTTGGTCCTCACCACCCGCTCGACCCCGATCGCCATCGCCGCGGTGCGATTGGAGACGCCGTCGCGCTTGGCGCGCGCCACGACCATCGCCCAAGAGCGGTCGAGCGCGCGCTCCAGCCGGTCCATCACCTCGTCGCGCGACCAGAAATATTGCTGTAAGTCCTGCACCCACTCGAAATAGCTGACGATGACGCCGCCCGCATTGCACAAGATGTCGGGAATGACGAAGACCTCGTCGTTGCGCTCGGCGAGAACGCGGTCGGCCTCGGGCGTGGTCGGGCCGTTGGCGCCTTCGGCGATGATGCGACAGCGCAGGCGGCGCGCAAGATCGGCGTCGATCACCCGCTCGACCGCGCATGGCGCCAGCACGTCGCAAGGCTGCTCGAGCAGCATACGCGGTTCGATCGCCGCCTCACTCGAATAGCCGGCCAGCTCTCGGTTGCTTGCGGCGTGGGAGACAAGCGCCTTCACGTCGAAGCCCTTGGGATCGTAATAGGCGGCCGTGTGGTCGCTGACGCCGATCACCCTGACCCCACGCGCCGATAAGCCCAGCGCGGCATGGGAGCCGACATTGCCGAAGCCCTGGATGATCGCAGTCGCGTTAGTCGGCGCGATGCCCAAGGCGTCGAGCGCGCGAAAGGCGAGGAAGGCCACACCGTGACCGGTCGCCTCGCGCCGGCCAAGCGTACCGCCGGAGCCGACCGGCTTGCCGGTGACGATCTCCGGCACGGTCACGCCCTGGTACATGGAGTAGGTGTCCATGAACCAGGCCATCACCTGCTCGTTGGTGCCCATGTCCGGCGCCATGACGTCCGTACGCGGCCCGACGAAGGGAATCATCTCCTGCATGTAGCGGCGGCTGAGGTTCTCGAGCTCCTTGGGCTTAAGCGCGCGCGGGTCGACTGCAACGCCGCCCTTGCCGCCGCCAAAGGGAAGGTCGGCGAGCGCGCATTTCCAGCTCATCCAGATGGCGAGCGCGGCGATTTCGCTGATGTCGACATTCGGGGCGAAGCGCGTGCCGCCCTTGGCGGGACCGAGCGCCAGATGATGCTGGACCCGGTATCCGACGAAGATCTCCGTCCGATTGTCCTCCATACGGACCGGACAGGTGACGACGATCGCGCGCTTCGGATAGAGCAGCCAGTCGCGCTCGTCCTCGGGGATGCTGAGATGGTCGCAAATGATCTTGAGCTGGTCGCGGGCCATTTGGAACACCGGGCCGGCAAAGAGGCTACTGTTCACATCCGTTCTCCCGCCCCGCGCTCGCCGCGGAACACCCGATGATAGCCGCGGCCGGAGCGGGGGGAACTGAAATTCGCGATTTGAGACGCGACGTCGCAGGGGCGCCGCGGATGAACACTCGGCTTGACTTCGCCCGAAGCCTCACTATTTTGCCCCTCAAACAGCGGCCCGCGACTCCTCGCGGGCCTTTTTTGGCGCGTCCGACGCGCCGCCTCGTGAAGGACGCATCCCATGGCCAAGGCCGCCTCGCTCAAGATCAAGCTGCTGTCGACCGCCGACACCGGTTATTTCTATGTCACTTCGAAGAACGCCCGCACCAAGACCGAGAAGCTCAGCTTCAAGAAATACGATCCGGTCGCACGCAAGCATGTCGAGTTCAAGGAAACGAAGATCAAGTAAGCAAGCTTCGCCGCTTACGAAGTCAAAAGGGCGCCTTGGCGGGCGCCCTTTTTGTTTTCGGGAGCGGAGCCTGTAAGCTTGGGCGCCGCATGAGGAGGCGAGCGTCCATGCGAGAATTGTTCGCTTCGTCGAAGCTGCTGCTTCTCGACATGGCGTCGACATTCTTCTTTCTCGCCGTTTTCTTGCTGACCAGAAGCATCGCCTTATCGGTCGCGCTCGGCATGGCGCTTGGCGTCGCTCAAGTGGGCTGGGAGTTCGCGAGAGGCAAGCGAATCGACGTCATGCAGTGGATGAGCCTTTTCCTTGTGCTGGCCTCGGGTACGGCGGCCCTGATCACCGCCAATCCGCGGTTCGTCATGCTCAAGCCGACAATCATTTATTGCGTGGTCGGCGTCGTGATGCTGAGGCGAGGATGGATGAACCGGTACCTGCCGCCCGCCGCCGTGCAATGGGTGCCGGATATCGCCATCATTTTTGGCTACGCGTGGGCCGGGCTCATGTTCCTCTCGGCGGCGTTGAACCTGCTCGCTGCGATGAGTTTAAGCGTTACGGCCTGGTCGGCGTTCATGTCGATCTGGGCAGTCGCCAGCAAGGTCGCCCTGTTCCTGATCTCATATGCAACGATGCGCTACATCGGCATGCGCCGCCATCGGGCGCAGATGTCGCCGGCCCTTCCATAACCTCCGCGCGCTCAGAGCCAGCCAACGAACAGCAAGATGATAGCCGCCGCGAGGCAGGCGATCGAGAGCAGGTTCGCCATCAAGAGCGTTATATTCTTCCACCAGAGGATGCGCGAGAGACCTGCACATAAAGCGGGGAGCCCCTCGAGCTCGGCCTCGGTGTCGGCGACGAAGTCAAAATCCTTCGGATCCGCGTTGCGCCGGATTGGGAATCGGCGCCGTCCAGCGCGGGGAAACCGCGGATACACCGAAATCAGCAGGTTCAGGTAAATGATCAGGAACGGCGACAGGATGACCAGTGGGCTCAAATACCAGGGATAGTGCGCTCGGTACTGGAGAACCGTTCCCATCATGATCGCCACAAACAGCACCGCGATGAGCGCCTTGATGTCGCTCAGCATCATTGAGTTGCGGTATCCGGCGATGAGATTGCGCATTTGGGCGTTTTTGTCTGGGGCCATCAAAGGCTCCGAGTTGCGCGGCGCGCGTGGCCCGGCATTAGGCGAGCGAGACGTAAAGAAGCAGAACCAGAGTCAGGCCTACGCAAACGATCGCCACGAGAAAACCAACGCGAATGCACTGGGTCTTCCACCACAGAATGTCGGATAGCACCGCGCAAGTCAGCTTCAATTGTTCGACATCGTCGACCGTCTGAGCGACGAATTCGAAATCAGCAGGCGTGAGATTTCGGGCGACAAGGAAGGTCTTCGCGCCGCGCTTGGGGTAGCGCGGAATAAGGACCATGAACAAAGAGAAATAGACGATCAGGAATGGCAGCAGCACGAGCTGGATCGGGAGATAGCTCGGAAAGGACGTGTAATTCCACAGGACCGAACCCATCATGAACGCAACGAACAGGAACGCGATATTCGCCTTGAAGTCGCTGGACCGGATCGCTTCGGTATAGCCAGCGATCAGACCGCGATAGGCTTGAACTGGAGTGGGCGGGGGTTTTTCCATTTGACGCTCGATCTCCCTTTGCCCGAGCGCCGGGGGTCTTTAAAGCTTTTTTTATTTTAGGGCGAAATTCCATTCGTGGAAGCGCTTTGCCTTGCTATCACGCGCGCCTTTTCCGCCGGGTCTAGTCGACGGACGCCGCTCGTCGAAGACACTGAACGCATCCGAACCGACCAGATCGATGGGTTCTCTTGCCTACCTTTCTTGCTCCGGCTCGGTCGCCGGATCGGCGGGGTCGGCGCCGCGCGAGCCGCCATGGCCAGGGCGAACGATCCTGTCGTCGCGCGGAGGCGCCGGCGCCGGCGACCAAGGCCGGTTCTGAAGCGGGCTTCGGTCGCTCGCCAGCGCGAAGCCGTTTTCGCTCCATGTCAGGCCGACGGCGCCCAAACGCTTGAGCGCCTGTTCGTCGAACAGGAACTTCGCCTTGCAGCCGTCAGGCGCGCTGAGCGCGCTGACCACGACTTCAGCCCGCGAGCAATCCTCGTCGAATGCGAGACGATCGAGGACGATGGAAAGCGATTCACCCTCCGGCAGCGCTGCGACGCAGCCGAGACGGTCGCAGGGCGCATCGAAGGCGCGCGCCTGAGCAGGATCGCGCCCGTCGCCATCCGCGGTCAGCCATTGCTCGGCGGCGAAGGCGTTGAAGCGCTTGCCGACCACCTCGAGCGCGCCGTCGGCGTCGCGAACCGCGGCCAGATCGCCGGATGGCGAGACGATCACGTCATAGCGCGGTCCCTGCGTCGCGCCGACGATTCCGATAAGCGCGAGCGGAATGGCGCTGAGCCTGAACGTCCACGTGCGCCAGATGGTCGCGCTCATCACCGCCAACGCCAGAAACGGCAGCGCGTAGGGCGCGAACGCCCGCAAATGCACGGTCGAAGCGGGGGCCTCGGCGATGAAGCGCGCGACCCAGAGGATCAGCTTGATGCCGGCCCCGACATAGATCCACACCGGCCCGTCGAGTCCGAGCGGATAGAGCGCGGCGCCGAGCAGCGCGCCTGGCACGGCGAACACCTCGATGACGGTCAGCGTCAGCGGATTGCCGATCAGCACATAGGGGCTGAGATCATGGAAGTGATAGGCCATGAAGGAGGCGGTGGCCGACGTCGCGAAAGCGGTCGCGGCGAGGAGGGCGAGCGGCTTCTCGATGAGATGGGCTGCGAAAAAGCTGGGCTTGGGCGCCGCGCCCCGCTTCGGCACGAATGGATCGGGATCGATGTCCAAAGCCGCCATCCGCGACTCCATCACCGAGACCAGCGCGGCGACAGCGGCGAACGAGAGCTGAAAGCTGACGCCGAGAATGGCCTCCGGCTCGATGGCGACGACGGCCAGAACGGCGAAGGCCAAATTGCGCATGGTCAAGGCCCGCCGGTTCATGATGACGGCAGAGAGCACGATCAGCGTCATGATCAGCGCCCGCTCGGTGCCCACGCGCGAGCCGGTCGCAAGGTCGTACAAGACCGAACCAACCATGGCGACCGCAGCCGCCCACTTCTTGATCGGATGTTGAAGCGCCAGCGTCGGCGAGAGCGCCAACAGCCGCCGGGCGACGACAAAGATGATTCCCGCGACCAGCGTCATCTGCACGCCGGAAATCGTTATGATGTGGAAGATGCCGGCTTCCCGGATCAGATCGCGGGCGTCGTTGGAGAGAAAGTCGCGCTTTCCCGTCACCATCGCGGCCGCGATTGCGCCCTCGTCGCCGCCGATGATCGCGTTGACCCTGAGCGCCAAGCGATTGCGCGCCTGATCAATTGTTGCGTCGAAGCGCTGGCGCCAACTGGCGTCGCTCGGCGCGGGCAAATGCTGGATCGGGCCCAGCGTCGAGCCGACTGCGCCTACGCCGGCAAAGAAAGCGTCGCGGGCGAAATCATATCCGCCCGGCAGCGCCGCGCGCGAGGGCGGCAGCAGGCGCGCCTTGAGCTGAACGTAATCGCCCGCCGCGACGTCGGGCGTGTTGCGGGTCGTCACCCTGACCCGGCGCGGAACCTTGTCCTGCGGCATGCCGTCGGCGCTGACCACGCCGATGATCATGCGCGCGCCGACCGCCCTCAAGTCCACTTCCTCGACGAAGCCCTGCAGCGATACGATACGGATGCGGTCGAGCACTGGCGCGGCGACCCGCGCGGTGCGCAGCGACATCGACAGGAAACCGGCGAACAAAGCCGCGATCGCGAGCGAGAGGCCGAGCGCGAGGGGCCGAGCGCGGCACGCCCATGCGAGCGCAGCGAAGACGGCGATCATCAGCGCCGGCAGCCATAGGACCGGCTCGCGGTCGGCGGCGAGATTGAGCGCGACGCCGCCCATCGCCGCGACCGGAATCCATAAGAAGAAGCGCCGCTCCTCGACCTCGCGGGCAAGCGCGGTCGCGAACGCGCTGCGCCACTCCGGCGCCCACGCGGCGACGCGCGTGAAGCCGGCCGCCGCGGCGAGAGCGCCAGTGCGGGCAGGTGTGGCCATTCGAGGGCAGATTAACGCCAGCGCGACCCTGGGAAAACCGACCGATTTGGCTAGGCGGGCTTAAGGCCGGTTTGCATTGGGATGGAGCCGTTTAGGCTGGCTTCCACGGCGGGGGACCGGACGCTCATCCGGTCGATTTGGGTTTTCTTGGCGCGTGACTGTTTCGCTGCGAAAGCCCCCGCTTGGAGGTCTTGGATTTTCTTGGATTTCCTTGGATTTTCTCGTCCGAATCTAGACTTTTCAATGGGTTACACGCGATTTTCGCGCGCCGAATTTTTCGCGCGCCTGGGTCCCGTGATGTCAAAGGCGCCGCCACGGCGGGCCTCGCTCTCGGCATGCGGAAGGGCAGGATTGCTCATGGGCTAAACTTACCGTGATTTCTGATTTTCTGCAAGAGATCGTTGTCCGCCGTTCAATCGCTCGGCGCCGCTGATCGGCGTAGAGGCCGCTTAACCAGGCCGCGCGCCATTTTCTCGCGGAGAGGCGGCGCTTCCGACCGCGTGGCGGAGAATTAGCGCGCAACATCAACGGATGCGC
>CAVOLE010000038.1:0-71146 GCA_963696665.1 uncultured Alphaproteobacteria bacterium | reverse complement strand
CCAGTTCTGGCGGACGAGATCGATGACCCCGTTCAGGCCGGCCTTCACGCCAGGGCTGGCCATTACGCCGCGTTGGACCTGAGCGCGGCCCTCGTCGAGCCCCAACGAAACCTTGAGCCTGTCGAACGCGGTCCCGCCGACGCGCATGTCCCGCTCGACGTCGATGGGCCGGCGACGGCTGCGGCGCAGCGCCTCCTCCAGATTGACGCCCGGAATGGAGCCATTTTCCGCCTCGAGCGAGGCTGTGCCGCTCAGGCTGGCGATCGCGGCGGCGGGCGAAGCGCCGGAGGCCCGAAGGTCGAATCTGACCCCGCCGGCCCCCGTAACGATCGGGGGGGCGAAATCGGCGACCGCCGCCCCGAGATCGGCGTCTGTGAGTTCACCACGCGCGCTCAATTCGAGGTCTCGCCCAGCATAGGCCGCGCCCAATTCGCCCTGGGGGGCGGGACCGCCATATGCGGCGGCCTCCAACAGCGTCGCGCTGAGCTTGCCCTCCGCCACCATTGCGGATGCGGCGGCGTCGGCGACCTTGAGGCCGTAGACGTCGAGATGGGCCGCGGACAAACGCAGGTCGAGGTCGAAGCCGCGCAGAGGCGCAAACCCGAAGGGCCTCGTGCTCCACCCGCCCGATGGGTCCAAGACACGCTCCGCCGGTCCGAGCAGCGGCTTAAGCGCCAGCGTTTCGGCTGCGAGCGTGCCCGAGACGGCTGGGCGCCCGCCGGCGTGGCTGATTGCAAGCGCGCCTTCAAGCGTTTGCCCGGCGCTGGTCAGCGTCGCGTCGCCCAAGGTGAATAAATTCGCCGTTCCCTTGATCTTTGCCGTGACCGCAATGTCGTCGGCGGCAGCACGGATGGCGGGCGAGCGCCGAGGAAAGACGCCAAGGCGGCGATCGACGGGATGGACACAGTCAGATCGCCTTCGGCGCCGGGCTCGTCCGAGAGCGCGAGCGAGCCGCCGAAGGTGATCTTGGCCAACGGCAAGTCGAGCGCGAATACGGCCGGACTCGGCTCGCCTTTGGCGGCGCTTTCCGGATCGTTGAGCGCGCCGGCGATCGTGATGGGCGTCTTCCGCCACACGCCCGACAGGTTAAAGCGCAATTGGTCGCCGACCGTCAGTCCGTCGAGGCGGCCCCGAACATTGTCGATCAGCGTGTCGAGGCCGCGCTTGGCGCTGAGGAGGCGCAAAACCCCGTTCGATAGACGTAAGCTGGCCAAAGGCGCCAGGGCTCTCTCGACGCTCGCGGGTCCGGCCAATTCCCGCCCGCCCCGGCAAACGGAGGTCGGTCGACGTCGATCGTCACCGTCGGGCTGACAAGGATAGCGCCGGTGGGAATGAAGCGTCCGCGCAGAAGGTCGACCAGCGAGAGGTTCAGGCGGGCCGCCGGCGCCGAGAGAAGATTAACCCCGTAAGCGTCATCGAGCCGGGCTTCGGCGATCTGAACGCTCGGCCAGGGGAACGCGGAAAAGGAAGCGGTCTCGGGGGCGCTCCAATGGAGGCGCGGTGAAGCGCCGAATGCGGCGTTGAGACTGTCGCCGACCTTGGCGGCGGACAGCGGCCAGCGCATGAAACCGCACGCCGCCAGCGCAACGAATAAGGCGAGGGCTAGGCCCCACGCCACGGCCCGGCGCATGCTCCCAATCGTCTCCGTGTAGCCCCGGATCTAACCGGATGCGCCAAGTCATAGCCCGTACCGGCCAGCAACGCGACAACAGTCGCCGCTTGTAGTCCCGCTGTTCCCCGCGAAGCGCGGTCCGGTCGATGCAACCGCATTCACATAAAGGTGAGGTCCGGCGTTTTGTGGTCGAAACGCGGCGGCCCGCGGGCGGACCAAAGCGAAAACCTCGATCACGCCATTAATTCGCTATTAAGCCCTTTCACTCAGCCTGCTAGCGCCGGGTGCTCTCAGCGCCAAGGCTTGCGAGTGGCGGAGTACGATCAGTCCATGGGCGACGATCGTTTTCAGTTCATCCCTGACGCCGGCGGCGAACGCAGGGCCCTCAGCGTTCTCACCCGCATCTATCGCGATATTGGCCTCGCCGCGGTCGCCGAGGCGCTGAGACTGCCGACGGAAGGCTTTGAGCCGGATATGATCAAATCGCTCGAGCGGGGCGAGTTCTATCTGCTTCCGCCTGCTGGCGCGCTTGCTCAAGCTGGGACCGATGCGTAAAAACCGCCGGCGAACGAGCGCCTGAGGCGCGCCGAACTGATGGTTCATCTGACGAGGCGCCGGTTTCTTGCTGGCGCCGGCGCGGCTGCAGCGACGCTATCGCTATCTGGTTATGCGACGGCGTATGAGACTGGCTCGGCGCTTACGCTCACCCAACATTCGCCGCGGCTCCCCAACTGGCCCGAGGATCTTGCGCTCACGATTGCGGTTATCGCCGATATTCACGCCTGCTATCCTTGGATGTCAGAAGAGCGTGTCGGCGAAATCGTCGACCTGGCCAACGCCCAGAGGCCGGATCTCACTGTGCTGCTCGGCGACTACGTGTGCACGCATCCGTTCGTTACCGGATATGTGCCGCCCGGCGCCTGGGCGCAGCAGCTGGCTCGAACTCGAAGCGCCGCTTGGCGTTTATGCAATTCTCGGCAATCACGACTGGTGGTTCGCGGCCATTCCAACGGAGCCGGCGGACAATTCTCGCAGCGTCCGCCGGGCGCTCGCGGAAGCGGGGGTTCCGCTCCTTGAAAATCAGTCGGTGCGATTATCTCAGAACGGACGGCCCTTCTGGCTGATTGGCCTTGGCGACCTGCTGGCGCGTGCGCCTAACCCGCGCCATGGTCACGGCGTCGACGATCTGCCGGCGGCGATGCGTGCGATCGACGATGACGCCCCTGCGATCCTGCTCGTTCACGAGCCGTACTTCTTCCATGGGTTCCCGATCGGATCGCTCTGACGCTCGCAGGCCATATGCATGGCGGGCAAGTCAATGTTCCCATCATTGGCCCTCCCGTCGGTCTGCTCAAGGGGCGCTCCTCGAAATACATCTATGGGCAATACGCATCGGACGAGAAGCGGATGATTGTTTCAGGCGGACTGGGAACGTCGCTCGCTCCGGTGCGCATCCTCCGCCCGCCGGAAGTGGTGATGGTGAAGCTCGGCGGGGAAGGCGAACTCGCCTAAGCCCTATTCGAACAGGGTCGACGCGATCGACGCGACCAGCAACGCCGCCATCGTCCAATTGAAAGGCCGGGTCACGCGCGGATCCTTGAGCAAGCGGCTGAGCGAGGGGCCAGGGCATCGTCAACTTGAGCGAACGCTGGGCCGAAGAGAGACGATTTTTCTTATAGCTGAGGTCAGGCGGCGGCGCCCGTCCTGGAGATCTCGCGCCAGAGCGCAAAGGCTCGCTCGCGCGAAGCGCGGCGGAAGTCAGCAGTGGCGAATTCGGGATAAGGGATGTGGAAGAGGTTCGCGACTTGATCGTGAACCGACAGAAACCGTTGGGCCTGCCGGGCTGATTTGAATCGCTTCATGATCCGTTCGCGGCGTCTTGTCTGCTGATGAGAATTCTCCGCCCGGTTGTTCAGCCCCTTGTGCTGGCGGTGTTCGACGCGAAGATCCATCTTCGCCCTTGCCGCGCCGTATGAACCGAGCTTGTCGGTGATCATGACGCGCGGCGGCGTCACGGCGGATTTCAGGAGCTTCCTCATAAGCCTTTGCGCCGCGCGCGTGTCTCTTCGACGCTGGATCAAGACGTCAAGAACGAAGCCATTCTGATCGACGGCGCGCCACAGCCAGTGTTGCTCGCCCGCGATCGAGACGGAGACCTCATCCATATGCCATTTGTCGCCGCGAGCAGGCGCGCGCTGGCGGATCTGATCGGAGAAGGTCTTGCCAAACTTCTTCCCCCACTGGCGCACGGGTCTCGTACGTCACGCAAATCCCGCGCGCGCCGCCAGCATCTCCTCGACCATGCGAAGGCTCAAGGCAAACCGGAAATAGAGCCAGATCGCATGGCTGATGATCTCCGGCGGGAAGCGATGACGGCGATAGAGCGGATCGCGGACACTCGACATGGCCTCCGCTTACCCCGTGGACCTTTCTCAACTCGTTAAGCTGACGGTGCCCTGCAAACGCCGTCGTTCCGAATGACAAAATCGGCCGGATCGAAAACGTCCCCTGATCGGTCGCGATGGCAACCAAGCCGCCACCCGCTGCTCCAAACCTACGTCGTCGCCGATGATCGATGCCAGAAGGGCGGCCATCGCCAAGCTCATGGCCAAAGTCGGCGGATGAAGCGATCTTTCGCGCCTCAGCAATCGCCTTGTTGCTCTGCGCCAACGCCTGGTCATGAAAGCCGAGACAAAAGAGAACGATCCCCAAAGCCGCCGGCGCCGCCCACTGCGGCTGGATTCCGGTCTGGCCCACGAGCGGGTGATGGGAGTTCGGATCGTAAAGCGCGCGGGCGCCGACACGCAATTCCGTAGCCAGACATGGGCGGCTGGCGGGGGCGTCTCAGGCCGCGCCTCCTGCCTTGTGGTTTGCCAGCCGTACTGCCGTGCCGCTTACGAGCGAGTCAGACGGGTTGAGGATCACCTCGTCCGCCGTGTCCAGGCCGGTCAGCACCTCGACGCGATCGCCATAGTCGCGGCCGATGGTGATCGGCACCAGCTCCGCGGCGCCGTTGCGCACCACGCCAACGCGCAGCCCCTCGCTGCGGAACAGCAGGGCATTGGCCGGAATCACCACGGAATGCGTCTGGCGCTCAAGCGTGAAATGCACGAATGCGTAGGCGCCGGGCAGCAGCTTGCCGTCGGCGTTATCCACGTCCACCTCGACCAGCAACGTGCGGGAGGTGGGGTTGATTGCGCCGTCGGTGCGCGTCAGCGTGCCCTCAAACACCTGCCCCGGATACTCGTCGAACGTCACCGTCGCCTTAGCGCCCGCCTTCAAATCCGGCGCGTCGGTCTCCGGCGCCGCGACGAAGATGCGCAACGTCCGGATCGAGGCCATGTGGAACAGCTCGGTGGCGGGGCTCCCAGCGCCGGCGTTGATCAGCGCGCCGACGTCAGTGTTGCGTGCGGTGATCACGCCATCAAACGGCGCCGTCACGCGCTCGAAACTGGTCAGTTGCTCCAACCGGTCCACCTGCGCCTGCTCCACCCGCACGTTGGCGCGCGCGACGTCGACCGCGGCTGTGCTCCCCGCATAGGTTAGGCGGTCCTGATCGCCCTGCTGCCGGCTGCTCCAGCCCTGCCGCACCATCTCCGAGGTGCGGCCGCTCGTCACCTTGGCGAGGTCCATATTCGCCTCCGCCTGGGCCACCGCCGCCTGCATCTGCGCCAGTTGCGCCCGCGCCGCGCGCAATTGTTGGTCGAGTTCGGGCGTCTCAATCTGCGCGAGCACGTCCCCGCAATTCACGTGGGCGCCGATGTCGTAGTTCCAGCTCTTCAGGTAGCCACTGGCGCGCGCGTAGATCGGCGTGTCGATGAACGCCATCGTCTGGCCAGGCAGCACCAGCGTCTGGTCGGGCGCGTTGCCGACCGGATGAACGACTTCGACAAACGGCGCCGCCGCTTGCGTTGTCTCCGTCGCCAGCGCCGCCTCGGCCGCCGAGCGCTCGCGCATCCCGTTATAGATCAGAACGCCGAGCAGTGCGGCCACGATCGCCAACCCGATCAGCAACATCCCGCCGAGCCGCCCGGACCGCCGCGTGACCGGGGCGGCCTCTGGCGGGGCGAAATCGCGCGCCTCCGGCTCCTTCAGCATGATGTGGCCGAGACTCCTCATGCCGCGTGGGTTGGGGCGCCAGGACCTGCCGCCAGCCGAGGCGCGCGCCTTGCGTGCAGCAGGGAGAAGACGGTTGGAACGAACACCAGCGTCGCGACCGTCGCAAGCATGAGGCCACCGATCACCGCCCGGCCGAGCGGGGCGTTCTGCTCGCCGCCCGCGCCGAGACCAAGTGACATCGGCACCATGCCGATGATCATCGCCAGCGCTGTCATTAGCACCGGCCGGAACCGGGTGAAGCCGGCCTCGACCGCGGCGCGGGCCGCATCGCCGTGCTCGGTCAGCCGCTCGCGGGCGAACGACACCATCAGGATGCTGTTGGCGGTCGCGACACCCATGCACATGATCGCCCCCATCAGCGCCGGCACGCTCAGCGTCGTCCCGGTCAGGAACAGGAACAGCACGATCCCCCCCAACGCCCCCGGCAAGGCCGTGATGATGATGAACGGGTCAAGCCAGGACTGGAAGTTCACAACGATCAGCAGATAAACGAGCAGGATCGAGAAGCCCAGCCCCTCGGCCAGGCTGATATAGGCGCCCTGCATGGTCTCAAGCTGGCCGCGGATGGTCACGAAGCTGCCGCGCGGCAGGTGGCCGCGGTTGGCCGCGACGATGCGAGTGACATCCCGCCCGACCGCGCCAAGGTCGCGTCCCTGCACGTTGGCGTAGACATCGACGACGCGACGTATGTTGTAATGATCCACCGCCGCCATCTCCTGCGAGCGGGAGATCGCGGCGACATCGGCGAGGATCGCCCGGCTGCCTCCCGCAGCGGCGGTGATCGGGATGTTCCGGATATCGTGCAGCGACTGGATGTCGTATTGCGGCGCCTGCGCCGCGACCTCGTAGTTCACCCCGTTCTTCCAGTTGAGGAAGAACATCGGCGCGGTCTGGAAGCTGCCGCTCAAGGTCTCCAGCACGCTGCCAGCCACGTCGCGCTCGGTTAGCCCCTCCTGCTGCGCCTTGGTGCGGTCCACGTCGATGTCGAAGTCCGGGTAATCGAACCGTTGCTGGATGTGCGCGTCCACCACGCCCGGCACTTGGCGCACCTGGTCGAGAATCTGGTCGGCGACGACGCGGTTGTCGCGCACGTCGGCCCCGTCGATCTGGATGTCGATCGGGGCGGGCATGCCAAAATTTAGGATCTGCGTGATCATGTCGGCCGGCAGCGAATAGAACGTCACGCCGGGGAATTGGCGCGCCACCGCTTGGCGGATCGCGGCGAGGTAGCCGGCGGTCGGGCCGTGATCGGGCTTGAGCGAGACCATGATGTCGGCGTCCGCCGGGCCGATCACTCCAGTCGCGGTGTGGGTCAGGTTCATGCCGCTGTACGGCAGGCCGATGTTGTCGACGATCGTGTCCAGTTCGCGCGCCGGGATCACCCGCCGCATCGCGGCCTCGACTTGGTCGGCGAGCCGCGCGGTTTCCTCGATGCGGGTGCCGGTCTTGGCGCGCATGTGCAGGATGAACTGACCGCTGTCGGTGTTGGGGAAGAAGTCCTGGCCAAGCCACGGTCCGAGCGCGAAGAGCGCCAGGCAACAAGCCAGGAAACCCGGAATAGACACGCTGCGGTGGCGCACCAGCAGCGTCAGCAGGTCGCGATAGGCATGCCGCGTCCGCTCGAAGCCGCGCTCGAAGCCGCGCTGGAACACCGCCAGCGGATTGCGCGAGCGCGCCGCGCCGTGCGGCTTCGGCCGCAGCAGATACATCGCCATCGTCGGGACCAGCGTGCGCGACAGGAAGTAGGAGGCGAGCATTGCGAACACCACCGCCTCGGCCAGCGGCATAAACAGATAGCGCGCCACACCTTGCAGCAGGAACATCGGCACGAACACGATGCAGATGCACAGCGTCGAGACCAGCGCCGGCACCGCGATCTGCGAGGCCCCGTTCAGGATCGCCTCACGCAGCGGCTGCCCCTCCTCCAGGTAGCGTTCCATGTTCTCGATCGTCACCGTCGCGTCGTCGACCAGGATGCCGACGGCGAGCGCGAGGCCGCCAAGCGTCATGATATTGATCGTCTCGCCCAGCGCGCTCAGCACCAAAACCGAGGTCAGGATCGACAGCGGGATCGACACCGCGATGATCAGCGTGCTGCGCCAACTGCCGAGGAACAGGAGGATCATCAGCGCGGTCAGGCACGCCGCGATCACCGCCTCGCGCACCACGTCGGCGACAGCGGCCTTGACGAAGATCGACTGGTCGGCGATCGGCCTGATGTGGAGTTGTGGCGGCAGCGTCTGCTCCACTCTCGGCAGCAGTGCGCGGATGTCGTTGACCACGTCGATCGTCGAGGCGTTGCCCGCCTTCAGGATGCTCACCAATACGCCGCGCTTGCCGTTCTGCCGCACGACGTTGGTCTGCGGCGCGAAACTGTCGCTGACGGTGGCGACATCGCGCAGGTAAATCGTGGCGTTGCCGACCGTGCGGATCGGCAGGTCATTGAGCTGCTCCAGCGTGCGCGGCGCCGAGTTGATGCGCACGTCGTATTCGAACTGCGAAATCTTGGCCGTGCCGGACGGCAGCACCAGGTCTTGAGCGGCCACCGCGTTCAACACGTCGGTCGGTGACAATCCCTTTGCTTGCAACCGCAACGGATTGAAGGCGATCATGACCTGCCGCTGCTTGCCGCCGTACGGATACGGAATCGTCGCGCCCGGCACGGTGACCAGTTGCGTGCGGAGGAAATTGAGGCCGAGATCGTTGAGCTGCTGCTCGGACAGGTTGTCGCCGGACAGCCCGAGTTGCAGGATCGGCACGCTGGAGGCGCTGTAGTTCAGAATTTCCGGCGGCTCGGTGCCGGGTGGCATCTGCCGCAGCAGCAACTGCGAGGCGGCCGTCACTTGCGCGTTCGCGGTATCGAGGCTGGCGCCCGGTTGCAGGAAGATCTTGACTAGGGCAAGGCCGTTATAGCTGGTCGATTCGATGTGCTGGATGTTGTCGACCAGCGTCGTCAGCGACCGCTCGTACGCCGAGGTCAGCCGCCCCTCCATCTCCTCGGCGTTGAGGCCGGTGTAGGTCCAAACCACCGCGATCACGGGGATGTTGATGTTCGGAAAGATGTCCGTCGGCGTGCGCAGGATCACGAGCGGGCTGAGAATCAGGATCAGCAGCGACAACACCACGAAAGTGTAGGGTCGATCGAGTGCTATTCGGACGATCCACATGCGTGGCCAATTTCCTAGCGGTTGGACCGTGGCCTAGAGCCGACGCGTGGTCCGTGATCCGGTCAGCTGCCCGGGCGTCGCGCTAGCCTCCGATCCGCGGTTGCAGTGCGCTCCTCCCTTGTGGCGTCGCGGCGCGGGCGCCGCCGAGACGTGTTGACGCAGCTTATGTTGCACTGCCTAAGACTGGCAAGGCAGCCATATGAATGAACGCCGCGCAAAGTAAGGCGATCCGGCAGCATGGCTGGCGCATTGTTTCCTCGCGCGCGATACTGACTACACAATCCCGTGTGCTGCCGTCGTCACAATCCCGTGTGCTGCCGTCGTTACGGCGGATCAGCGGGGACCAACGGCGGCGACGCCTAAAGATCGACCGTTTGTCGGAGCTGAGGGCGAGCCGCGGCGGGCACATTCACATGAGTTGATCAGTTTCGTCGGCGAAGTCCGTTTGAAGGAAACCTGAGCCCTTCTCGGCGAGATGGACGCTCGCGGAGACCGTTCGCAGCTTCCCTCACCGGCGCGCGTTGGCTTCGGAGGACACGCGACAACGGGATCGTAATCGCTTGATCTTGTGCTGAGCGGCGCGAGACATGGGTGACAGTTTGTACCGGACACATGGGTGACACGTCCCGCCAGGCATGCCTGGCGGGAGGTGTCGATGCCCTGGAAGGAGTGTTCGGTCATGGAGGTGTTGATTTCCACTGAGAACTGACCCGGGCAGCACCGGTTTTTCCACCGAGAACTGACCCATGTTCGAACCTCGCCCCGCTGACCTAGGCAGGGGGCATCGGAGTGATCGACATGGAGTTATCGAGCGTCATCCGGCGCTGGCATTATCGAGATCATTTCTCGATCCGGGAGATATCGCGGCGCACGGGGCTGTCGAGGAACACGGTGCGCAAGTATCTGCGCTCTGACAGCGAGGACCCGAAGGACGGTGAGCTGATATTTGATCGAGCGCGCCTGTTTCTCCGAGATCTCGGCCTTCTGGAGATCGCCGCGCAGTCAAGCTTGCGCAGACTGCGTACACTTGCAAGCTTGCGCAGACTGCGTACACTTGTCTGCGAGCGCTGCGGTTCGTGCTTGCGTTTGAGCGCGGTGGTGAGCGTCTCGTCGCAGGCGCTCCTCATCCCATAGAGCTTGAGGCCGCTCATCATGTCGAGGACTTCGGTTCGCTCCATGGTTCATGGGCTCCCATAGCCCGTCAAGGAGGGCGTTCTTCCGAAGCCCTTTGAGTTGATCGTAGCGGGCGCAGTTGGCGACCGGCGCATGGAGCAGCTGTAAAGCCTCGGGCGTCATGATTGTCGCCGCCGGCCCCGGATCGCGCTGACGCGCGAGGATGTTGATGACGGCGTCGGCCCAATGGACGCCCTCGGACAATGCCTGGAGGCAGGCCGCCTCCGCTGCGGGCAAGCCATCGGTGAGCACGGCTGCGAGGATTTTGACCATCTGCCGGTCGCCGTCGTTGGACCCGGTCAGCTTGCGCCTCACCCGCTCCAGCGCCGTCGGCAACACCCAGTCCTTGAACGGCGCGCCGTTGCGCAGAGCGCCTGGCTTGCGAGCAGAACCGGCACGTAATGCCAGGGATCGTAGACCGTCTGGCCGCGCCCATAGCGGCGTGGATGTTCGCCAACAATCCGCCCGTCCTGGCGGATCACAATGCGATCGGCATAGGCGTGGATATCGACCGGCCGACCAACGGCGCTGGCGCTCGCCGAGTATTTGTTGTTGTCGAACCGGACAAGACACGTCTTCGACACTGAGGCCGGCAGCGCATGGAACCCGTCGAAGCGGCCGCGATAGGCAATGAGCTTCGGCCGCTCTTCCTCGAACACCTCCCAAATCGTCTGGTCGGGCCGCTCGGGATGGCCGTGCGCCTTGGCCCAGGCGATGCATTTGTCCATGAGCCAGGCGTTCAGCTCGTCGTAGCTCTTGAACCGCAGCCGCGGCGTGAAGAAGCGCTCACGCACGAGCCCGACCTGGTTCTCGACTTGGCCCTTCTCCCAGCCCGACGCAGACAAGTTTACGCAGTCTGCGCAAGCTTGACTGCGGCGTGCAAGCGACCGGCTCGACGAGATGATGCGAGCCCATCTGCAGGAAGCGGCGATCGTATTGGCGATCCTTGCCGACGAAGATCGTCTCCACCACCGTTTTCATATTGTCATAAATTCCGCGCGCACAGGCCCCCTTGAAGAACCCGAACGCCCGCTCGTGGGCGTCGAACACCATCTCCTGCGTCTCGCGCGGGTAGGCGCGCACGAACATCATCCGGCTGTGGCGGAGCCGGACGTGCGCGACCTTCACGACCCTCGTCACCCCGTCCATCACAACGATCTCGCGGCTCCAGTCGAATTGATAGGCCTCGCCCGGCGCGAACGTCAGCGCCACAAAGGCATCCGCCGTCGCGCTTGCATTCAACTTCGCCCAGCTTCGCGCATAACGGCGAATGGCGTCGTAGCCGTCGTCGTAGCCTAGAGCCCGTAACTCCTCGAAAATCCGGATCAGGGTCAGTCGCTCTCGCGCTGGCGCTTCGACGTTCGCCACCAACAGTCGATCGAGTTGCTCTTTCCATCTTCCAAGTTTCGGACGCGGCTGCACCCGACGCTCATAAGAAAACGACGGCTCATCAAAGCTCATCAGAGCGCAGGACCTTGCGAACCGTGTTGCGGGACAGCCTTAGCTCGCGTGCGATCTCCTTGATCGACTTGCCGTGTATGAAGTGCTCACGCCGTATTCGACCGATCGTCTCCACAACCAGCATCCCCCACCGCCCGCTTCATGCCAAAGCAGGCACCGAACAAATCGAAAATCGGGGGGTCAATCTTGGACGCCGATCCCCCGCCTCAGGGGTCATCTCTCCACGCCGGATCACACCCACATCACCGCACTATCGCCGCTCGCCCCAATTTCGCTAGGCGGCCTTCGGCGGAGGGATACGAGGGATACGGTGGTGCTGTCGCTCCACAGGAAATCAGCGGCAAGCGGCGCGATCTGTTTGAGAAGGGAAAGGAGCGGCCGGATCACTCACCTGCGCGAATATCCCGACATGATCGCGGTCGCCGAGGCGTTCCTCCCCAAAGGGTCATCGTCTCTAATGGCGCCGCCACCTGGGGTCGCTAGTCACGCAAATACCAATTAATACCAAGTCCCGGGGGACGTGACTCTCGGCTTCCCAAATCATTGTGGAGCTGATTCAAAGTGGCGAACGAGCGAGGTTCGCCATGCCGATAGCGCTTCGGAACGATTTTGACGCCGCGATGGTGAGAGCCTCGGCAAAGCGATCGAAGGACGGTCCACAGGCGCGTCGTTTGCTGGCGTTGGCGGCGATCTACGATGGGGCGGCGCGCACCGAGGCTGCGAAGATCGGCGGGGTGACGCTGCAAATCGTCCGCGATTGGGTTCTCAAATTCAACGCTCACGGACCGGACGGCTTGATCGATCGAAAGCCGCCGGGACAAGCGCCTCGGCTGAACGATGCGCATCGAGCCGCGCTCGCCGCCATCCTCGAGAGCGGTCCGATCCCAGCAATTCACGGCGTTGTTCGCTGGCGGATCGTCGATCTCTGCCAATGGATTTGGGAGGAATTCCGTGTCGTCGTCGCCAAGCAGACGTTGAGCCGCGAACTGCGCGCCATGGGCTATCGCAAGCTTTCGGCTCGTCCCCGTCATCACGCTCAAGCCGCCAGCGCCATTGAGGATTTTAAAAAAGCCTCCCCGAGCGCCTGGCGCAAATCGGGCGCGAAAAAGACGTCGATCCCGACGCCATAGAGATCTGGTTCGCCGACGAGGCGCGCGTCGGCCAGAAGAACAAGATCACCCGGCGTTGGGCCAAGCGCGGCACGCGCCCAAGCGCGCCGAAAGACCAGAGAACCGCCTCGGCCTATATCTTCGGGGCGATCTGTCCCGCGGACGGCAAGGGCGCGGCGCTCGTCATGCCCAGATGCGACACCGAAGCGATGAACCTCCATCTCGCCGAAATCGCAACGCAGATCGCGCCGGGCGCGCACGCCGCGATTCTGGTCGATCAGGCCGGATGGCATCTCTCCGGCGGCCTGATCATCCCGCCGAATATCACCTTGATCCCCCTGCCGGCCAAATGCCCGGAACTGAACCCGCAGGAGAACGTCTGGCAGTTCATGCGCGACAATTGGCTCTCGAACCGCATCTTCAAATCCTACGATGACATCGTCGACCACTGCTGCGACGCTTGGAACAAGCTCGTCGATCAGCCCCGGAAAATCATGTCCATCGGCCTGCGCGATTGGGCAAACAGGTCGTGATCAGAGAGTTCTTGGTAGAAGCCGTCAAATGGCGTCGTACTCCAGCGTGCGTTTGGAAGCCGCGGAGGAGAGCCGAATTCGAACTCTTAATCAGCGGGTCCAAGGTTCGAGCCCTTGTGCGCCCACCATCGATATCAAGGGCTAAGCGGAAATCTGGCTTTCCTCGGCGTCCCAGAAGGGTGGATGGGGAAGCTTTCGCACCACTCGGGTCACGGGCTCGAACACTGTTGTGGGCGCTTCGGAAGAGATGCTGCTTGTCATCTTGCGGCCGTCGCCTGTTCGCCGCCCAGGTAGGCGTCACGGATACGTTTGTCGCTCCACAGCGTTCCAGGTTCGCCGCCGAGCGCGAGCCTGCCCGTCTCCAGCACATAGCCCCAGTTTGCGACCTTGAGCGCCATATGCGCGTTCTGCTCGACCAAGAGGACCGTCGTTCCCCGGCTCTGGATTTCAGAGACGATTTGAAACACCGCCTGCATGACGATGGGCGCGAGACCCAGAGAGGGCTCGTCGAGCAGCAGCAACCGGGGCTTCGCCATCAGACCGCGGGCGACTGCGACCATTTGCAGCTGTCCTCCAGAAAGCGTCCAGCCGAGGGCGTCAGCGAAGGGTTTGATCGCAGGAAAGAGATCGAACATTGCATCAGCCGCGCGTCGAATGGTCGCCGCGGAGGCGTTCCCGTTCGAGGCGCCGAGCATGATGTTCTCACGCACCGTCAGGCCTGGAAAGATGCGGCGCCCTTCGGGCACGTGCGCGACGCCGAGTTTGACGATTGAACGCGGGCTTAAGCCTGCGATCGGCTTGCCTTCAAACAGGATCGAGCCGGCGCGCGGCGCAACGAGGCCCGAGATCGCTCGCAGCGTCGTCGATTTGCCTGCGCCATTGGAGCCGAGCAGGGCGACGACTGAACCCTCGTCGATCGTGAACGAGACGCCGCGCACGGCCTCGATCTCGCCATAAGCGACGCTGAGGTCCTTGACTTCAAGCAGCGTCATTCGGAGACCCCAAGATACGCTGCAGCCACATCGGGCTGCCGCAAGACGTCGGCTGTCTCGCCGTCGGCGATCCGGCGGCCGAAATTGAGTACGGTCACGTGCCGAGCGGCCCCAGCGATCAGCGTCATGTCGTGATCGATAAGCAGAATCGTGAGGCCTTGAGCGGCAATCCGGCCGAGCAGGTCGTGGAGCTCTTTCTTTTCGGTCATGTTGAGGCCAGCCGCCGGTTCGTCGAGCAACAACACCGTGGGATTGGCGGCCAGCGCGCGAGCAATCTCGATCAGGCGTTGATGGCCATAGCTGAAGCTCGGAATTCCCTCGTTGGCGCGATGCCCCAACCCGACAAAATCGAGCGCGGCGCGAGCGCGCAGCCAAAGCATGTCGCGCCCACCCTCGATGAGCGCATTGCCGGTTCGCTCGGCGCCGACGACGACATTTTCGAGCGCCGTCATCGACCGGAACAGACGAATGTTTTGGAACGTGCGCGCGAGGCCGGCAACCGTGCGTTTATGCGGAGGGAGCGTCGTCACGTCGACGCCGTCGACAGAGATCGCGCCGGCGGTCGCGCGGTAGAGTCCGGTGACAACATTGAGCATGGTTGTCTTGCCGCTGCCGTTGGGGCCGATCAGCGCATGCACTCCACCGCGCCGCACCTGAAGATCGACTCCATCGACGGCTTTGAGGCCACCGAAATACTTGCACAGGCCTCTGACCTCGAGCGCAATCGGCGCGCCGGAATCGAGCGGGCACAACATGAGCGGTTTAGCGGACTTCGACGGCGCGGGTTCGCCAGTTCGGAAAAACTTGTTGATGTAGCCCCAGATGCCGTCGGGCATGAAGAGGACGATCAAGATGACGGCGGCGCCGTAGACGGCGAGGTAAAGGCCCGGCACGCTCTTGAGGACGCGTAGCCATTCCGGAATGAGGATAAGCAGACCGGTGCCAATCGCCGAGCCAATTGGCGAGGCGGCGCCGCCAAGCAACGCCATCGTCAAGAGCACGATCGAATCGGCGAAGGCGAACTGATCGGGGCTGATATAGGCGAATCCGCTGGCGAACAGGCCCCCGCCGAGCCCGGCCAGCAAAGCCGCGAGCGCGAAGGCGATTAGTTTCGTGCGGTAGACGTCGATTCCGTTGGCGCTCGCCGCCAGCTCGTTGTCGCGGACGGCGCGCATCGCGCGCCCGAGGCGTGTGTCGGCAAGACGCCAGACGCAATAGCCGGAGATCGCCAGAATGGCGACAACCAGGGCGAGAAAGGCTTGACCCGAGGCGAAGCCCACTGGGCGCGGAATTGAGCTCACTCCATCCGGCCCATGCGTGAAGCGGATCGCGTTGATGAGGACGACGGTCAATATCTGCTGGAACGAGATGGTCACCATCGCGAGATAGTGACCGCCCAGGCGCAGCGTCGTGAGGCCGAGCCCAGCGCCGGCCGCGAGAGCCACCGCCATGCCTCCGACGAGGCAGAGCCAAAAGGGTAGATGATAGTCGACCGTCCCGAGAGCGACGCTGTAAGCGCCGAGCGCGAAGAACGCCGCCTGCGCGAGGTTGATCTGGCCACAAAGTCCGAGCACGATCGACAAGCCGAAAACTGCGATCGCGTATGTCGCCGCTTGCATCAGAATGTTGGAGACATAGCCGTCGGTCTTGACGGTTGCGGCGAGCGCCACCAGGACGGCCGCGGCGAGCGCGTAGAGGAGCTGTCCGGTCGCGGAGCGGCTCATCTCAAGCCTTTTCCGCCACCCGCTCGCCGAAGATGCCTTGCGGTCGAACGATGAGGAAGAGGATCAGCACCAGGAAGGCGAAGGCGTCCTTGAACGGCACGGAGATATAGGCGGCGCCAAAGGTCTCGATGATCCCGATCGCGAAGCCGCCGAGGATCGCTCCCGCGACATCGCCAAAGCCGCCGATGATCGTCGCAGCGAAGGCCTTGAGCGCAATCGTCGACCCCATCTGGATCGATACGAAGAGCACCGGCGCCACCAGAATGCCTGCGATCCCCCCGAGCACCGCGCTGTAGACAAAGGTGATCATGATCATGCCTGCGACGGGAATGCCGAGCAGGGTCGCCATCTCCTTGTCCTGGCTGGTCGCCTGGAGCTTCTTGCCGAGTAGGGTGCGCTCGAACAGCCAATATTGGAACGCGACCAGTGCAAGCGTGACGCCGATGATGATGAGATATTGGCTGTCGAGATAGACGGGGCCGAGCTGAAAACCGGGCGTATCGAGCCAGCCGGGCAGCACTTGCGGCTGGGGGCCATAGAGCGCGAGAACACTGTTGCCGAGGAAGATCGAGGCCCCGATCGTCGAGATCAGCACTGGCAGAAAGCTGCGATTGCGCAGCGGATAATAGACGGTCAGATTGAAGATCGCGCCGATGAGCGCCATCCCTGCAATCGCAATCAGAAACGAAATCCAGTAGGGCCAGCCCAGATCGACCGCGAAGACGACCATCAGGTAGGCCGCGACCATCGAGAACTCGCCTTGCGCGAAATTGACGACGCTGGTCGCGCGAAAGATCAGGACGAAGCCCAAGGCGACGAGGGCGTAGACGGCGCCAATGCCAAGCCCTGTGAAAAGCAATTGCAGAAAGAAACCCATGGACCTCGTCGGCGCCTTGAGGGAATTGGCCTGCAGGAGCTGGCGGCGGGCGCGCTGCGGAAGGGCGCCGGTCAGTCCGTGAATTCTATGTGCTTGTCGAAGACGATCGTCCCCTTCTCGTTTCGCACGATGTTGTATCCGTGCAGGCCGTCGCCGAACTGGTCAAAGTTGTACTCGCCCTCCGCGCCCTTGTAGCCCTTTATGGATAGCATCGCGTCGCGAATCTTTCCTGGATCGGTCGAACCCGCCTTGGTGATGCCGATGGATAAAACGCTGATCGCGTCATAGGGCCAGGCGCTTTGAAGATCGGGCTGCGCCTTCGACACGGCGCTATAGAGCTTGGCGAACTCCTTCGCCTCGGGAGACGAGTCGGTGGCGTAATCGGCGATGGCGTAGGTCCCCCACATCGCAGGGCCGGCGAGCTTCAATGTGGCGGCGGCGACGGTGGTGGGCGATCCGACCCAAGGGATCGTCACGCCCAGTTGTCGCGCCTGGCGAGCAAAAATCGCCTGATCGTTTTCGTAAGTGAAATAGGAGCCGAGGACATCGGCGCCCGAGGACTTGATGGCGAGCACGACCGGGGTGAAATCCTGGCTCTGGTTGGGATAGCCCTGATCGATGGCGACCTTGGCGCCGAGCTTAACGATTGCGGCGGCCAGCAGATCGTTGGCGCTCGTGCCGAAGGCGTCAGTGGAATGGACGAGCGCCCAGTTCTTCTTGCCGAGGGTCTCGATCCCGTAGGAGGCGATCACGCGGGCGGAATAGGTGTCGTTCGGCCGGAAGCGGATGAACCAGGGATTGCCCATCTTCGTCAGCTTGGGGTCGGTGCCGCCAAAGCAGAACGGCTTGGCGGTCTTGAGGACGTCGTTGGCGATTGCGTGATTTTGCGTCGAACGCACCGGGCCGAGGAAGGCGATGATGTCCGGCTGCGCCGCGAGCTTTGAAAAGGCGAGCACGGCGCCCGGATTGGTCGTCTGATCGTCCTCGGTGACGAGTTCGAGCTGCTTTCCCAGAGCGCCGCCAGATTTGTTGACGCGATCGAGCGCGATCTTGGCGCCGGCGAGCGCGTACCCGCCGACGGCGGCTGCCGGACCGGTGAGCGGAAGGACCATGCCAATCTTGAGGGTGTCGGCCGCTCGTGCAACGCGGGAGAACGAGGGCGCCGCGACAGTGGCTGCGAGCCCTAGATTTACGGACCGTCGGTTAAGCCTCATACATTCCTCCCGCTGACCTTGCGTGTCTGATTGGTCCGGCGGGCAATTCGTCTGCCGCCGCTTCCCGCTGAAACTTGCGGAAAATGGACGATCCTGCAAGCCCGAAACGCTTCGGCGCTCTCCTCCTTCCCACGGATTGGCCGACCGGATTTGCGAACGTAGCGCGGGCGAGCCTTAATCGCAGTCGCTCAAGCACTGATTGTAGAGTTCGCAAGGACTGTGCATTGCGGACACGCCTGGCTGGCACTCTTTGTCCTGATTGAACTGGGCTTCGCACTTCGCCCGGCACGCGTCTTTTGATTGAGCGCTCTGAGTGGGCTTACTGTCTTGTGCTGATGCTGGAATGGTTGCGAACAGCGCCAGCGCGATAACCAAAGACGATTTTCTGATCATGGCAGAACACCCCGCATCGAGTGGAATCTTGCTTCGCGCCCGCTCGTCGCCGTTCGCCGACCGGGACGCCGGAGGATGGTTTCGGGTTCAAGTCGTCCCGACTTTAAGCGGGCGACGCGAGGGGTTTGCCCTTTTCGACGATGTAGGTGATGGCGAAAGTCGTCGGCTTGTCACCGTTCTTGCCGCCATGCGGGGTCCGCGGGGGAACCTGGAATCCATCTCCCGCCTTGAAGGTCCGCGTGCCTTGGCCGTCGACGCTCAACTCCAATCCGCCGTCGACGACATAGCTCAATTCAATGCCCGGATGGGTGTGACGAGCGATCAACGCTCCCGCGTCGAGATCGACGCGCACGTTGACAGCCTCGTAGCCCTCCATTGGCGTGTCCATACGCGTGATGATGGTGCGCTTCAACCCGCTCGGCCCGTTCTGCGCTTCGGCGCCGGTCGCCACGAACCCTGTGACCAGGCATAACGCGCAACCGGCGAACCCTCGTCGCGTCAACATGGCGATCCTCCCCAATTCGTTTGCGGCGACCTTCGGTCCGACCGGCGACTCCTGTCAAGCGGGGTGGATCTTTATCCGCTATGCGTTGGTATTTGACCAAACTGCGCTTTCCCAATTTTTTAGCCAAACACGAGCCCGACCTGCCGCCTCGTAAAACGGGACGACAGACAAGCCTTCGGGGACATGCGATGGAAGGACCCAGACGAACGTTGATTCCTCGTTGGCTTTTGTTGACGCCTCGCTGCGATCAACCCCCTCGCCTCTAGCGTTTGCGCGGCGAACGGTGCAATCGTTGAGGCAGCGCGCTCTCCATTGGGAGGAAATCTTGAGCAGCCTGTTCGACCTGACTGGGCGCGTCGCCATCGTCACCGGCTCGTCGCGCGGCATCGGCCGGGCCATCGCCGAACGACTGGCCGAACACGGCGCGACGGTCATCATCTCATCGCGCAAGGCAGAGGCCTGCGCTGAGACCGCCGCCGCCATCAATCGCGCGCTCGGGCGGGAGGCGGCGAAGTCGATTCCCGCCAACATTTCGTCCAAGGAGGATCTTCGACACCTGGTGGATGAGACGATGAGCGCCTTCGGCCGGATCGACATTCTGGTGTGCAACGCCGCGTCGAACCCATACTACGGCCCGATGGCCGGCATCTCGGACGAGCAGTTCCGCAAGATCCTCGACAACAATGTCCTCGCCAACCATTGGTTGATCCAGATGGCCGCGCGAGGCATGCTTGAGCGCAAGGATGGCGCCATCATCATCATCTCGTCGATCGGCGGACTTAAAGGTTCGCCCGTGATCGGCGCCTACAATGTCTCCAAAGCCGCCGACATTCAGCTTGCGCGCAATCTTGCGGTCGAGTGGGGAAAGCACAATGTCCGCGTCAATTGCATCGCGCCTGGCTTGATCAGAACGGACTTCGCCCGCACCTTGTGGGAGAATCCAGAGACATTGAAAGCAGTCACCTCGAGAACGCCGCTCCGACGCATTGGCGAGACGGATGAGATCGCGGGCGCGGCCGTCTATCTCGCCTCGAAAGCGGCTTCGTTCATGACCGGGCAGACCATCGTCATCGATGGCGGCGCGACGATCGCCGCCTAAGGGTGGATGATCGCGCACAAATGAGGGCGGCGGCTGAGGTCGATTCCCGGATGGCTGAGACTGCTTATGCCGCCTTCGAGGCGATTCCAGGCGCCCTTGACGCTGGCGCGATCATCGTCTGCGATCACGCCTCCAACGCCATTCCCCCTGATTATGGGACGCTGGGCCTCAGGCGTGAAGCGCTCGATCGTCACATCGCCTATGACATCGGCGCCGCCGACGTGACCCGCGCTCTTGCGGAAATGCTCGGCGCGCCCGCTGTGCTGTCGACCTATTCGCGCCTTGTCATCGATCCGAATCGCGGCTTGGACGATCCGACGCTGGTGATGCGATATTCCGACGGCGCGATCGTGCCCGGCAACGCCTACATCGACGTCGCCGAGATCTCCCGCCGCAGCGCGCAATTCTGGGAGCCTTATCGACAAGAGATAGCGGCGACGGTCGATGCGATGATTGCGACCGGCGAGCCTCCAGCCGTGATCTCGATCCATTCGTTCACGGCCGTCTGGCGCGGATTCCTCCGCCCGTGGAAAGTCGGGGTCTTGTGGGATCGCGACGACCGGATGCTGAAACGGCTGGTCCAGGGGCTGCTCGCGGAAGAAGATCTTTTCGCCGATGACGTCGGCGACAACGAACCCTACGACGGCGCTCTGGCGGGCGACACGATCGACGCCATCGCGACATCGCGAGGATTGGCCAATGCGTTGATCGAGATCAGGCAAGATCTGATCACGGAAAAGAATCATGCCGTGGCGTGGGCCGAACGGATCGCCCGCATTCTCCGTCCCGCCCTCACCGATCGCCGGTCACGCGCGCCGGCGGATTTTGGCAGCCGGACGCGCGGGTCCGCTCATGGCCGGGGAAAACCGTCCGCGACGACTTGACGTGAACAGACGTTCGGCGCGATCCGTCGCGCTCCATGAAAACGCAGCGAGGGCGCCGGAATGAATATGGCGAAAGCGACGAAGACGGACGAGATTGGGACGAGCGAAGTCAACGCCGGTCATCTGCGCGCGTTCATTGAGCGGATCGAGCGGCTTGAAGAGGAGAAGAAGGCGCTCACCAGCGACATCAAGGATGTCTACGGCGAGGCCAAGGCGAACGGCTTCGACGTGAAAATCATGCGAAAGATCGTGTTCATTCGCAAGCAGGACCGCGACAGCCGGCTCGAAGAGGAGACCGTGCTCGATCTTTATCTGGCCGCGCTCGGGATGAATTGACATCTTTCCCCTAGCGAGCGTGTTGGCTCCTACGGCCAAGGCGATCACTGGTTTGCCGATCGGGATCGTGTCACAATGATTGAACCTCAGTGCGCACGGGCGCGACTCGGCGGGGCGGTTGGATATGGTTGAGCAGCGGGAAGGCCGTTTCAGGGCAGGAGTCGCGCGCTCGATCGCGTCTGCGATCCTTGTTGCCGCGTTCTTCTCGGCGGCGCCCAATGGCTTCGCGGATCAAGTCACGCCGCTCACGGTCGAGCGATCCACGAAACAAACGATCGTGCTCACCCAGGGCTTCTCAACGACGATCCACGGCGAGCGTCCGTTCGGCAAGGTGGCCATCACCGATCCAGACGTCGTCGATCTGGTCCTGCGCACGGATAAAAGCGCAGTACTCATCCCGCAACGTCTCGGGCGGACCAACATCGATTTCCTCGACGAACACGGAAACCTGATGGGAAGCATGGACGTCAGGGTCGTCAGGCAAAGCGTCAACGATCGCGTCGTCATTTACGATCGTCCATCTTTGGGAGCTTATTCGGCGTTCCATTGCGGAGCGAGCGGGTGCGAGCACTTCGAGGAAATTCCGTCTAAGGAAGAAGCCCTGACGCCGGGCGCCGCTCCGGGACGCATCCCAATGGGCATGCCGCAGTAAGGACAGGCGCGCCCGCCGAGATCCAGGCGCGCCAGGTCCCCCACGCTCGCCGCGCTAGGCTCGACGGATGAGAGCGAACACCACCCCGACGATCACGATGATAACCGCGAGCCAAATCAGGAGATGTGCGCCGCTCATGGCGGTGCCGGCCACGCCGCCGAATCCCAAAAATGCCGCGATCAAGGCGATCACGATCAGGACAAGCGCATAATAGATAAGGTTTCCGGGCATATCGGTGGTCCTCCAGCGGCCGGACACGCATGTCCGCCAGTCGAACGACTGAACGTGGATGGCCGCGTTTGGTTCCGTTGCGCCGGGGATCAAGGAGCGGAGCAAGGGCGCGTTTTGGTTGCGTTGGCATCCCGTCGAACCCGGCGATGTGGTCGCGTCGCCTCGGAAGGGGCCATCCGCGCGACCGAGCAATCGCCGAACCGCCGCGCCTCACTGACCGCAGTCTACGCTCCCGCACGGCTCTCCATTCGCGGATCGCTCGATGAAAGCCTGGCTCGAGTTCAAGAGTTTTATATTGTTCAGCGTCGTCTCATTGTTGGGGTCGAGTTTCAACGCCTGTTGAAATTTAGCCCGGGCGGCTTTGAGGTCGCCGCGCAGCATGTACGAATAGCCCTCGTTGTTGAGGAGTTTTGGCGTCTCGCCCTCGAGTTTCGTCGCGGCGGCGTAGGCCCGGTCCGCGAGATCGAACCGCCCCAATCGATCGTAGCTCGCCGCCAATCCGATCCACGCCGTCACGTCATTTGGTGACTTTTCGACTGCATCCTGAAAATATTGCTGCGCGAGCCCGAAGTTGCCTCCGTAAAACCGCTGGATGCCCAGCCTCACCGGCTGATCCGACGGATAATATTTGACGTCGCCCGGATTTTGCCCGGTGACCGGATTGGGGACCGGCGACGGCGTCAGCCCGGGCTGGTTGCACCCGGCGGCCAACGACGCCAACGCCATAACGAGAATCAAGCGGGCCACGGTCTCAACGCATACGCCAACAAAAGCTGCACTCTTTTTTCCCTGCATTCTGGCGATGCGTCTCTCCCTGATTTCCGTCCATTAGAGCCCGGCGACCGGGCTCAAATTTATAGTCGGGTGAAAAGCACGGCGCCAATGCGCCAGCAGCGAGGCGGTAGGAAATCTCATCGAAGGCTGTGGCGAGACCGCTCGCCTCAGGCGACGATAATCGAGCGCGACAGATCGAGCACCCTCCGTGCCCTCTCGCGCGGCGCCGGCAGCGGCGCGATTTGGCGGCCCCAGCCGAAAAGTGTTCCGATCAGAACCACCAGTATTGCGACCCTATCATCATCCTCCTGTCTGTTGTCTTGGCTCAAGGAGCGATAAGTCGGATGAGTTTGAGAATGACAGGGAGCAGACAAATCATCAAGATGACCGGGAATATGCCAAGCGCCAATGGCACGACCATTTTGACCGGCAACTCGTTCGCCTTTTTTTCGGCCAGCAACATTCGCTTGGAGCGCATGTCTTCGCTGAATTCCCTGAGCGTCGTAGCGACGTCGCCGCCGAGCTCGACCGAATGCCGCAACACAGCGACGAAGGACGCCGCCTCGTCCAGCCCCAGCCGGTCCGCGAAGGCGCCCAAGGCGTCAACCGAGCTTCGACCCGCGCGCATTTCGGCGCCCATCAGCTCGATATTGTGGCCAAGGGCTCGGCTGCGCTTGCCGAGCCGGTCCCGAATTCTGTCGAAGGACGCCTCCACCGTGAGACCCGCGGTGACGCAGACCGTCAACAGGTCCAAAAGATCCGGGAAATTCAGACGATACTCGGCGAGTTGCGAAGCCTGACGGCGAGAGAGATAGGCGTCCGGCCCAAGGACGCCGATCCCGACAGAGACCGCCGCGGCGAGCACAAAGTTGAGAGTTGAAAGATCCCGCATAAGCAGCGCGCTGCAAGCCAAGACCATGAGCGGCGCGGCAATGAGGGCGCAGACGCGCGCAAGGACGTAGTAGCGGACGGCGCGTGGGCTGAAATAGCCTGCGCGAACCAATTTCGGTCTCAGCTCTTTGCCGAGTTTCTGACCAAGACCGAATCGATTGTCTGTGAACGCCTCCCCCACCAGGTCGCCCACATTGTCGCCTGAAGTCAGCGCCAGCGCGGCCGGCAGCCGCCGCTGCAAGCGGTTGCGGCTCGTGATCAGGTGACCGACCGCGAAGGTGATTCCGGCGACTGAGGCGAATGCGGCCGAAACAAACAGAAGGAGCCCAATATCCATCGCGCGGCCTAAATCCTGAAATTGACCATTCGGTAGATGATGAAGTTCGCGACGACCAACGACACCCCGCCGTAGACCAGCGCCGGGACAAGGGCGGGACTGCCCGCCAACTCGCCAAAGTAGTCCTTCGAAAGCAATCGGATGGCGCCGTAAAGGATGAATGGCATGGCGGAGAGAAACCATGCCGACAAACGCCCTTCGGCGCTCAGCGCCTTGACCTTGAGCTGAAGCGTGCTGCGCTGGCGCATAAGGGTCGCGAGCCGGGCCAGCACTTCCGCAAGATTGCCGCCGGTCTGGCTTTGCACGCTGACGGCGGTGACCAGGAACAGCAAATCGTCCTGGCCGACGCGACGGTGCAGGTTGACGACGGCTGTCGTCACGTCCTGACCGAACATGATTTCCTCAGCGGTTATGGCGAGCTCTGCTCCGACGGGATCGCGCATTTCCTTCGCCGCCAGCCCAATCGCGCTCACGAACGGGTGGCCGATGCGCAAGCTGCGCACGATGATGTTGAGCGCGTCCGGCAGCTGCGCCGTGAAGCTGTCGATCCGTCGCTGGCGGACGATCGACAGGTAGAGCGCGACCGCAGCCAAGCTGACTATCAAGCCGATCGCCGCCGCCATCCAGACATGGGAGAGAAACGGCGACAGCGCCAACGCAACGCCGGCGCAAAGCGACGCCGTCCACAGTCCGAGCGCAAGCGCGGAGATCCTCAAACCTGTCTGCGCCAGGAACTCGTTCACGCCCTCCAAGCTCGGATGATCAAGTGTGGCCAATCCCCGCTCTTGCCGGAGAACCTCGACAGACTTGGGTCCGCCGCCGGTTCTCGCTGCGAGCCGTCGATTGACCGCACTGCGGTCGCGTTGCCCGCGAACAACCATCCGATAGAGCGTGTGGACCGCCAGGGCGACGCCTGCGAACACAATCCCGCAAACAATCCAAAGCTCGGTCATGGCGCTCACAATGTTCTGGCCGGGTCGAAGCAGTTCGGCGAAACGTCGATGCCATAGGCCTTGACGTCAGAAAGAAACCGCGGGCGAATCCCCGTCGCCTTGAAGCTTCCGTGCAGCGTTCCCTTGGCGTCGGTGAAGTCCTTCACGAACTTGAAGATCTCGTGCATCTGGACGACGTCGCCTTCCATGCCGGCAATCTCGCTCACGCTGGTTAAGCGGCGAGCGCCGTCGGGCAACCTCTGCACTTGAACGACGAGGGTGATCGCGGAAGCGATCTGGCTACGGATGGCGTTGAGCGTCATGGGGGTCCCCGCCATGCCGACCATCTGCTCGAGCCTTTTCAGCGCGTCGCGCGGGGAGTTGGCGTGGATCGTGGTCATGGAGCCTTCGTGACCGGTGTTCATCGCCTGCAGCATGTCGAAAGCCTCTTCGCCCCGGCACTCGCCGATGATGATGCGGTCGGGGCGCATTCTCAGCGCATTGCGAACGAGGTCGCGCTGTCTGACTTCACCCTTCCCTTCGATATTGGGGGGCCTTGTCTCCAGCCGGCCGACATGCGGCTGTTGCAGCTGCAATTCTGCGGCGTCCTCGATGGTGATCAGGCGCTCGCGGGCGGGAATGAAATTCGAAAGCGCGTTGAGCATCGTCGTCTTGCCGGACCCGGTCCCGCCGGCGATCAGCGTCGAAACCTTGCCCGCGACCGCGGCGGCAAGAACCTCCGACATCGCAGGCCGCAGCGTCCCGAGCTCGACAAGCCGGTCCATGTCGAGAACGCGCTCAGCGAATTTTCGGATCGAAACGAGCGGCCCGTCGACGGCGATCGGCCTGACCGCGACATTGACGCGAGAGCCGTCGCGCAGCCGCGCGTCGACCATGGGCGACGAATTCGTCGACGCGCCGTCCGATGGCCGAAACGATCCGGTTGATGATGCGCAAAAGATGCGCTTCGTCCTTGAAATGGACCTTGGTCTCCTGCAATTGGCCAAAGCGCTCGATGAAGCAGCGCCTGTGCGTGTTGATGAGGATGTCGGTGACCGTCGGGTCCTTGAGCAGCGGCTCGAGCGGACCATAGCCTGTCATTTCGGCAATGATCTCATTCGAGAAGAGATCGAGCTCTCTCTGATTGAGCGACAGGCTCTCGCGGCGAACGTGGTCGCCGACATAGGTTCGCACCTGCTTCGCCAGTTCGTCCGGCGGCATCTTTTCCAGGGCCGTCAAATTGAACTCGTCGATGATCCGCTCGTGCAGCTTAAGCTTCTCGTCGAGCAGACCCGGCCGGCGCGCAATCAGATCCGCATAGACGTTATCCGGCCCCGCCGGCGGCGTTTCAGGATTCTTATCCGCGACGGCCGGCTCGCTCTTGCCTACGCTCTTGCTGCTCAGGAATCCCATGACGTTGGTCCGATCGTGGAATTAAAGCCGTCGAGGCGGAGGGGATTTCAGCGCGGCGCAAAACGCCGAGATCGCAGCGATATCCTTCACCGACTTGTCGGACGGATAGGCGAGCGCGATGGGCGTTCCGACGTTCACGCACTCGACCGCGACGCGGGCGCTTCTGACGAAGAAGCGCTTCTCCTCGCCGAGAATCCGCGCCACATGATCGGCACGGGCGACCTTGCCCATAAGGCCAAATTCGCATCGGTTGACCACCGCTCGCACTTCCGCGGTGATCGTGGCTTCCTCGCGCAGAGCGCGAACCGTTTCCTCGATTTGCCGTAAACCCGGAATGGTGTTGAGGCCGGTGACCAGAATCCCCTTCGACGCCCCAAGCAGAGGAAGCGTCCATGAATGAGCGGAGAGCGGCAGATCGATGACGATGGTGGCGTATCGCTGCGCCAGGCGATCGAACAAGGCGGACAAGGCGTCGACATTGAGGTTGCGGGCGTGAAACCGGCTTCGACTTGCCGCCAGGACGTCCAGCCCGCTCGAATGATGGCTGATGAAGGCGCTTAGCAACTGGTCGTCGAGACGCTCCGGGGCGGCGACGATCTCTTCAAACTGAAACTTGGGCGCGATGTCGAGGTAGTCGCACACATGGCTCGACTGGAAGTCGAGATCGACAAGCGCGACCTTCGCGCCTCTCATCGATTTGTCCTTGACCAGGTGGACGGCGGTCTCGATCGCGAGGGTCGAATTGCCGACTCCCCCTGCGCTCGGCGTGAACGAGACCACGATCGGGGATTCTGCGCCGCCGTCGTGTCTCGTCGGCGCGTTCACCCGCCCGACAATATCGAGAACTTCGTGCGGCACCCCGATCTCAGCGACCCAGTCGGCGTTTCCGGATTGGATGAGCCTTTTATAGTCGCGAGCGGAAATGTCGCCGCCAACGATGATGAAGAACAGGTTTGGCGAATGGCGCCTGACGACGTCGATCAGATCGTCGACATTTGCATCCGTAGGCGGCGTCGCGACCATGAGGATGATCGAACGATCCGAACCGTGCCGGTCGATGTCTTCAACGCTTGAAACGCGCTTGAGGTCCGGGATTGTCGGCTTGAGCTTGCGTTGGATCTCGTCGACTTTGGCTTCGTCGCCGCCTCCGTGGGTCAGATAGATCGTCATCGGCCCGCCATCGCAAAGCCGGCGCGGCGCTCCAGGAGCCCTGGGGATCGTCTCGGCATGCCTCCGCTTTTCGTAATCGATTTCATCTAACGGTATAGCTGCACAAGATGGAAAATCTTGACGTTGTCGGTCGGACCGGGGCGCCGGTGATTTCGCCATAGAGATTGCCGTCCTTGAGCGCGGTGTACGGCTGGGTCATGAAGAACTTGCCGAAAGCCGCCACCGGCGTCTCGGCGGATGCGCCGGCGTCAGTCATGGCGCCGAGAGCCGTTTGAGCGAGGCAATTGATGATCGGCACGATCAAATTGCGCCGATCGATTCCGCCGGTCGTGGTGTCGACGCCCCTCGCCCCCCGAGCGTTGGCGCAGAAGGGCGCGCCGCTCTCGGTCTGGAGAGCCCCTGGCGGGCTCCTCGAGCCTTGGGGGTCCGGTTGGCCGTTGCTCGTCCAGCCATTTCTTCCCGACCAGTCGTTGATCCCCCCGGCCCGCGTTCCCTGGGCGATCTCATACCGGTAAACCTGGTAGCGGCTCACCGTGGTTTGGGGCGGCGTTCCGCACACGCCGCCGAGCGCCGTTCCGACAGTTGCAGCCGAGGGCCCATGGGGATGATTGATGGCCCAATAATTGGCGCAGTCCCATTGGCCGTTGCCCTCGGCGCCGCCGAGGCTGGGGAAGGCGATGTCCTCTGGCAACCCGCTGGTCGTCCATTCGATTGTAAGGGCGTCCGAGGCCTGCGACGTCGTGGCCGGGGTCGAGACCGTGACCGCCGCGCCGGCGGAATTGGAGACGGTGACGGGGTTGGCCGTCGTGCTCACGAAGGCGCCGCCTGAGTCCACCACGGGTTCACCAGCTGTTATCCCGATCGGGTTGGCGACATTCGTCAGAATCGGCGAATTCTGGGTCGCTGCGCCCACGGTCCAATTCGAGGGGTAGGTGTAGTAGAGGTTCGATCCGCTGGCCGGCGTGGCGCTGCACCAGTCGACGGCGTTCGACTGGCGTCCCGGAAGATAGCCCTTTCGGACATTGACCGCCGGCGGGTCGGCGCTGGGCGAGGCGAGCGGCGGGTTCTGATTGTAGATATCAAATCGCGTGTCGAAATAGGGCTCGACGGCGCTGTTATTGCCGATGGCGAGGCTCACGCCCGCGTCGCTGTAACAAGCGCCGGCGGCGCCCGCGACATTCTTCGCCATGCACGTCGCATTATTGCAGCCGTCGGCCGTCTTGAGCCACCCGAAGTGGCCGGGGCCGACGCCGTTTCTGTTGAGCTTGAGTTGACGCCTCAGCATCGCCGGGTTGTCGAAGGCGGAATAGAGCGCAGCCGTCGCTTGCGCGTCGGTCATCGATCCCGCGCTCTCTTCATAGGGGTTGCACACGAAGATCGGCGCGACCGAGCAAACGCTCGTGCCGGCGAAACCGGCGACCGCGTCGGCGCCGACGGCGAATGCGCTCTTTGAAATGTTGGCCAAGAACGTCGCCGGAAGGACGGTCGACCACGTCTGGGGCGTGATCTTCACGGCGACATATTTCGCGTCCGAATCCCCGCTCGCCAGAGCGCCGCCGATGCCGTCGCTCGCTGCCAGAAGGCTCGAATAGAAAACGAATGTGTAGTCCAACGTCGGCGACGATCCGACGCCGAAGAGCGTGTTGGACGATTCCGTCGCGGCGTGCGCGTTCGCCATCGCGGAGATCGCGCGCGCTTCGGCGCCCGGTTGTTTGTTGAGCTCGCGAGCTCCGGCAAGCGCGAGGCTGTCGGCGGCCGCCTGCATCTGCGTCTGCAAGCTCATGCGCCGGGAGGCGTCCAGGGCAAGGAGGGCGAAACCGACCAGAACCGGCAGCATCACCGCCACATAGGGAACCATCAATCCATCTGTGTCGCGCCACAACGCAAGAGCGCGGCGGGAGAAATGATCCCGGATACTGGACCCCATTCGATACAGTTTGCGTATTGCTGGCGCGTGCTGCGTTCCGTCATTGCGGGGAGCGCAGCGACGAAGCAATCCAAGGGTCGTAGGGCGTCCTACGATCCCTGGATTGCTTCGCTTCGCTCGCAATGACGGTTCCATGTGAACGCAGCGGGCTCTAGTCGGCGGCCGAAGCCGACAGGGCTTCCCCTGTTATCGTCGTTGTCACCTGCGGCATGTTGATTGCGCCGAACGGCAGGAAGAAAAACTTGAACGGCAGCTTGGTCTTGGAGGAAGGAGCGTTGAGCGAAACCGTGATTGTCGGAACAGGTCCTAAACTCCGTCCGGCGTAGCCCAAGCCCGTCTGCTTATAGATGACCGTCACATATTGGGGCGCTATCGCAGGATGAAGGTTGCACATGCCGGCGAAATATTGAGAGGCCGGCGGCGTGCAACCGCCATTTCCAGCACGCCCATAAACGATGAGCCCCATCGCGTCCGGCGAATAGGAACCCATTCCGTCGCATGCGCCGCTCGCGCAGCTACAAGCGGCCGCGCCGCCGTCGCACTCGATGGTGAAGTCTGGCATCGGACTTCCCGACGCCACGCCCGAACTCACCACATCGTCGGCAATCGAGGTCAGACCGGAGGCGATGGGATCGGACACCGCCGCGATGCGCGCGCCGATCTCAACCGCCTTGGCCGCGGCGTTCCACTGGTAAAGCGCATTCATGAAGTCGATCCCGCCGAAAAGAAACAGGATCAGAATCGGCAAGATGATCGCGACCTCGACCAGGGGGCCGCCGTCCTCATCTCGAGCAAGCTCAGCGAAGAACGAGAACATGCTCGTCAGCCCGGTCCTATGAACCGCTCCTGATGGGAGAAGGACAACATCGGCGCCTTCAGTCCCAGAGATGAGAACAGCCCGAGCGAAGGATCGGCGAAACGGGTCGCGACCTCGATGATCGTCATGGCTGCCGAACCGTCGGCGTAGTCTCCATTCTCGAGAGCCACGCTCGGAACACAGCTGATTGTGACGTCGGCCGGGCTCCAGCCGGTGATGCGCGGCGAGCCGCCGGTAAGCGGCTCAGCGGTGGTTGCAATGTTCGCCGCGTCGTCCGTGTACAGAACGCCGTTTTGATCCTTTTGCGCGCAGGGGTCGCGATTGCCGTCGGTGAGTTCGACTCGGGTCATGTAGCGCGCGGCGTCGCGCAAGCCCGACACCACGAGCTGCTGATTGTAGAGATACCAGGAGAACTCGAACACGCCGAGAAACAGGCTGATCAAAAGAGGCATGACAATTGTCGCCTCGACGAGGGCGGACCCATCCTCGTCGCGCCACAACGATAATGTTCCTGCTCGCATGGATTCCGGCATCGAAAGGCGCCTTCGCGTTTCTAATAGCCTGAGGGTTGAGGGGAAGGAGTAGCCGTCATTCCGGTGGAGGCGCCGCCATTGGTTGCGCCGCCGGGGTTGCCGCCTGGGCTGGTCGAAGTCTGTGCGCCGCCCTCGCTCGCGCTTGCGCCCGAGGAGCCGCTTTCATAGCGGTTGATCACTTTCACAAGCCGCGCGCCATTCGCTGGAATGTTCGTGTCGTTGGCGTTGCGTGGCCACGGCGTGGCTGTTTGCATAACGGTGTTCGCGGCCGGAGCATCGCCGCCCGTCGTCGAGACCAGAGCGGTCCGCTGAAGGTAGTCGGCGAACGGGTCGTCGAAGCCAATCGTGGAAGAGCAGCCGGCGACCGCCAGGGACGCCGCAAGGGATAAGATCAAGATCGCGCTTCTCGACGCGGCGGCTTCAGCTTTCGACCGATGCGGCATCGAATTCACTGGCCGCCGAGAATATGACCGTAAGGCCCTTGCAGGCCCCCACCGCTCGTCACGTAGTCGGTGTACCGCTTCTTGCGCTCAGTGTCGCCCATCAGGAACATGTCGACGTCGTTCGCCTGGAGCGACGTGTCGAACGGAGTGGCCAGATGCTGCCCCGGACGCACCGGCCTGACGAGATGGGGAGAGACGATGATGACGAGATCCGTCTGGCTCTTCTGGAAGTCGGTGGATCGAAAGAGCGCGCCGATGATGGGCACGTTGCCGATCCATGGAAGCTGGTTGATGCTTTGCGAGTCTTGCGCCTGCAACAAGCCTGCGATCGCGAAGCTTTGCCCGTCCCGCAATTCGACCGCCGTATGCGCCTTGCGCTCGGTCAATGAGGGAACCGTCGTCCCGTTGATGTTGAGGCTGTTGGCCGAGTTGATCTCGGTCACGGACGGATTGAGCTGCAGATTGATAATGCCGTTGTTGAGGACCGTAGGGGTGAATTCCAGGCCGACGCCGAACTGCTTCCATTCGATGGAAATATTCGGCGTGTAGTTGACGCCGATTCCAAGCGTGGTGTTCGTCGCGTTCGTGCCTTGCACCACCGGCACAGGAATTTCGCCCCCCGCAAGAAACGTCGCCTTTTCTCCCGAAAGCGCAACGAGATCCGGCTCCGCCAGGCTCTTGACGAGGCCCTTGCTCTCGAGCGCGGACAGAAGCGCGTCGATGCTGACGCCGTGCGTGTTGACGACATTGGCGAGCAGCACGCCGAACGAAGACGCCGTGGAGCCTGACCCAGGAAACACCCCGCTGTTGTTTGCGGCGGTCGTCGGCTGTGAGCCGAGACCCGTGGCGAAGCTCACGCTGTTCGCCTTGCCGAACCAGCTGATGCCAAGGTCCCGTCCGGCGTTGCGGTCGACTTCGAGAATGTGCACCTTCAGCATGACTTGCTGCGAGGGGGAAACCTTCATCGCGTCGACGACCTGCGCGTCCGGCGAGAGGCCCTTGGCGACTTCGACGGCGCGGGCAGCCGCCAAGCCGTCGCTCGCCTCGCCGCTCAGAATGATCTCGCCATTCGCGCTGGTGACATTGATGTCCCTGCCCCCGGTGCTGGCGGCGATCTTGCTTTGCAACGATGTCGTGTCGGGCGTCACATCGAGGTCGATCACCGACACCAGGCGCCGTTGCTGATCGAACACGGAAATGTTGGTCGCGCCGACTTTCTTGCCCTGGACATAGAGCATCGAGTCGGTCATCGGCAAAACGTCGGCGATTTCGGGCGCGCCGATGACCGCGGTCGAGAACGGGTCGGAAAAGCAAAGCGTGCGCGATTTGTTGAGCGTCACCCTTAGCGAGCTTACTTGCTCTCTGACCGAATGACAGGGGCTGCCCTTTTGCGCCTGAGCAGGCGTCGCGGCCTGAACGAGGCCGAGACCAACCGCACTCAAGCCGGCGGCCGCGAGCATCGCGGCCCGAACCTTGCGGCGCGTCAAAGCCGCCCGTCCTTTTCCAAGCCACAGCCGGGGCTGGAAGGATTGCGTTCGCTCTTTCAATGCACGGCCTTCCGTCATTGGACCTCTTCAGGGACGTCGTACTGTTCGCTCTTGACCGACCGATAGACGGTGATCTTCCGAGTGGGCGTGTCGGGCGGAGGCATGGGCGGCGGGGCGGCCGCTGGCGGCAGGGTCGCTCCCCCTGGCGGCAGGGCCGGCGCCGGCGGCGGGTCGGGCTGAAAAGCGGCGGGTTGCACGTTGGGGAGAGCCGCCTGCGCTTGCGCCTCGTCGGCGCCGAACAGATCCCGATCGGTGACCTTCGCATCGGGAGCCAACGCGACTTCCGCAGGCTGGCGCAAGATCAGCGACAGCTTCCCGACATTGGCGGCAAGCAAGATCCTCAGCGCCTGCTCGGGGTCCACCTCGACCGTGACGGCCTTGGCGACGGTCGGATGCTCCTGGCGTTGACCCGCCATCTGATCGATCGCCAGCACCTTGACATGCTGCAGGATCACCTCGGAAAAATTCTGCGGACCCATGCTGCTGTCCGTTCGGGTCAGCGCGACGTCGACGAAATCGCCAGGAAAGATGAAGCCCGCCACGCCGCGCACGTCATCAACCGCGACCGTCACGGCCCGCTTGCCCTTCTCGATGACCGTCGACAGCGAAGCTCTTTGATTCGGCGCGCTCACCTTCGAGGCGATAATCGGCTCGTCGCGGACAAACGGGGAGAGCGTGATCCGCCTGCCGCTCTTCGTGAGCGCCGCGAAATTCGGGAAGGCGCCCTCCGGGCTCGATTGCGCCGGCCAGTCGACTTGCCTCACGTCCTTGGGGCCGATTGGCGACCCAAAGGCGAGCGTGTCGTTCGCGACCAGAATCGGAACAGTCTTTTGAGCGCTTGCGTGCGCTGAATGGCTCTGAAGCCAGCTTCTGGCAAGAAAAGCCGCCACGCCGCCAAGAATTACAGCAAAAACAAGGATTACGAGATTCGTACTCCCGCGCATGATTGTATTGATCCTTCCCCCAAAGGAACCGATTTAAGTCGGAAGTTATTTATTAGTTACGCTTAATCTATTCCGCGTGTCAACGGATCAGCCCGGTCTAGCGAGAAACCGAGCAGATTTTTCAACCGTCCGCCAAAACACAATCAACTAACGCAGAAGAACTTTCCGACGCAATCACAATGATGTCTCCACAATATTGTAGGCGCGTGTATTTTACCGTCTAGAATCGACTAATTCTCGAGATAATTCACCTATGACTGCAAAACGCATCAATACATGTGAGATCAGAAACAAAACTGGTTCCGAGAGGCTGAATAGCTTGCCTAGGTGAGCGCACAGTTGGAGGGATTTCAAGAGGGAAAATAACAACCGCCTCCCAAAGACTTTGGATAGCTTCGGTGCGAAGGGATAGCCTCGATCAATCAGAGAATATAATTCAGTAAATCACAATTGCGTACGTGCATTTATTAGCCGCCAGCCGGAATGACCCGGTATTGACCAAGCCGTTCCCCAACGGATAATTGCGCCGGATGGCCGTAGCCGGCCTTCGATCAACAATGCGCCAACGCCGGTGATTGCAAAATCCGTCAGGAGCCCGAATGTCCAAAGCTGTGAAGGTCTTCAGCCAGTTCCTGAAGGACGAAGACGGCGCTGCCCTCATCGAATATACAGTGTTGCTCGGGATACTCTTGATCGCCGTCATCGCCACGATCGGCCTGGTCGGCACTTGGGTTTCGAAACAATGGCTTGCGCTGGATAAGGCGCTGTCGCCCTGATTTGCGATAACGCCGGCGTCGCGCGACGTCAGCTGTTCGGGGCTATGAGGCCCAAGGCGAGCGCGCCGATGAGGGCGCCCGCCAGAGACGGCGCCAAGGGAATCCGCAAGCCCGCTGCGGTCTGCTGCGCCGCCGCCCATCCCAATCTGGCCGCGACATAATATGCGCCGGTAAAGATCAGCAAGAGGATTACGAAGGGCCCGGCAAACCAGGGGCCGGTCCAGAGGAAGGCGACCGCCAGCAGCTTCAAGTCCCCGCCGCCAATTTGGCGAAGCGAATAAGCGTAAGCTCCGCCCGCCAGCATCAGAAGCGCAAAGGCCAGATTCCACTGCATTGACACCCACGCGCCAGAGCAAAGTGCGTGGGCAAGATAGAGGCCGGCCAAGATCGCGACGAACTCATTGCGTACCTTGAATTCCTTCAAATCCGTGAGCGCCACCCAAAACAAGGTCGCCGCGGTAAGGACCAAAATCCAAAGCGACAACATCGGGTAGACGGGGAATCGATGGACCGCGAGCAATCGTGACCCTTACGCCGAGTTTCCGCTCCGCAGTCGCTTCCCAAGCCTGCGAAACTGTCTGTGTTCTCGTCGCCCGCGAATACCCGGGCGGGGCGGGAGCGCGCTCATCACCACGGGCGCGCCAGAAGAACCGAGCGGCGAGAGGACGGCCCGAAGGCCGCAATCCTCAAGCGGCCTGTTCGATCTCGCCTGCCGCGCTCGCTGGGCCGAGGGTCTTCGCAGCCCGGCTTTGAGCCTTTTGCAATTGCGCCTCGACAGTCTTCAAAGCGTCGATCTCGTTCGACTTCTGGACCGCGGCGATCTCGCGAACCATCCGGTCGAGAGCGGCCTCATACAATTGTCGCTCCGAATACGACTGCTCGGGTTGCGCCTCCGATCGGTAAAGATCGCGCACGACTTCAGCGATTGCGTTGATATCGCCGGAGTTGATTTTGGTTTCGTACTCCTGAGCCCGTCGGGACCACATCGTGCGCTTGACGCGCGCGCGCCCAGTCAGGATGTCGAGCGAACGCTTAGCGGTGTCGGGATCGGAGATCTTGCGCATTCCAACGCCTGTAACCTTCGACGTCGGGACGCGCAAAGTGAGCTTGTCCTTCGAGAAGGATATGACAAACAGCTCGAGCTTGAAGCCGGCGACTTCCTGCTCCTCGATCGCGACGATCTGACCAACCCCATGCGCGGGATAGACGACGAACTCGTTGAGCTTGAAGCCTTGACGCTGGCTCGCGCTCTTGAGAGCCTTCGCCGCCGGGGGCGCCTCTTCCGACACTCCCGCCTTTGGCGCCCTGACCGCCGGCGCGGCGGGCTTTGCGGGCGACGCCGCCTCGGCCGGATGAGCGATATGGGGGCTGTGACCGGAACTTGGCTTTGATGCGCCAAGCGCCGCCGCCTCCTTGCCGGTGACGCCTCGAGGCTCCTGCGCGATTTGGTTTGCTCTCAACAACTTCGCTTCCTGTTCCTTCACATGCGCCCGGGCGGTGGACGCCCGCTTGGCGGCGGCCGCGGCTCTTGACGTCTTGCTCACGCTCTTCGAGGCGGCCACTTTTCGAGCGGCGGGCCTCTTCGCTGCGGCCGATTTCATGGGTCATCGTTCTGACACTGGCGCTTGTCCGCCTCCGCTTCGAAAGTTTCGCCGCAGCGTTTTTCGTCTTGGCTTGAGCAATTTTACTCGTTTTGCGCGCGACTCGCGTCTTCGACGCCGGTTTGCTCTTGCTCACGCGGCTTCGGACGCTAGATGGAGAAGCGGCCTTAGTCGTGCGCTTTGCCCTCGGTTTCGCTCTGGAAGCGGCGCCTGTTTTCTTTGTCTTTGAACTTGTTGTCTTCTTAGATTTATTACGCGCCACCATAGTTAACCTCTCCACGCGCAAACTCTCCCGCACGCGCTATAAATCCATGCACGAACACTGCTCTCAATCCGTGCACGAATATTGCTTTTAGAACGGCGAGTTGACTTTTCGTCGAGAAAAACCACTTGCGTCTTCGCCAGGGACGCCTAGCGACTTCCGCTCGACGGTTAATTGCCCGTTTAGCACAAATCCGTCGAAAAATCAAAGAGGAAGATGAGCCCGAACCAATCTATCCGCGGCGGAGCGGGGCCCGCCTCGGCCGAATTGCCAAAGAATCGAAATGTGCTTAATCGCCCTCCCCAGGCTCAGCCGAAAAAAACTCAGCAAACTTGTTCGCTCGTCCGTCGAATTCCTTGCCGTCCGGCGGCGGCTCTTTCTTACTGGTTATATTCGGCCAAGACTTGGCGTATTCAGCATTCAGCTTAAGCCAAAAAGCGAGGTCGGGTTCAGTGTCCGGCTTGATGGCTTCGGCAGGGCATTCGGGCTCGCACACGCCGCAATCGATGCACTCGTCCGGGTGGATGACGAGCATATTTTCGCCCTCGTAGAAGCAGTCGACAGGGCAGACCTCCACGCAATCCAAATATTTGCACTTTATGCAGTTTTCCACGACCACGTAGGTCATACGTATATCCTTGTGAGCTACCTGCCGGTCAGGGACTTCGGCCGCTCTTCTATGGATTTCCAGACCGTCTGCCAACCTTTTTGTTGTCGATGCTTTCGGCGGCGATGGCGCAGCTACTGGCGTTTGTTGGCTTGTTCCTCAAGTAGCGAACGAAGCTCGAGAAGCTTGGCGAAGGGTGAGTTCGGATCAACCTTGGCCGTTGGCTGCGGCGCCGTCGTTGCAGCCGACCGGGTCATATCATAATCATGGGGCCGCTGGCGACGTTTTTCGTCGTTACGGCCCGAATTGGGGCGATTGGGCCTCTTGGGCGGAGAGGCCGCCGATTCGCGCCGCCAATTGGGCGTTGCGCCCGGACTATGACCCCGGGCGTCTGCACGGCCGGGTCCTTCGGTTCTGGCAGGTCCCTCGGTTCTTGATTGTCTCCCTTCCCTCTCGCGTTTGTGTGAAATCTTGCGATGATCGGGTCGCCAGACGATGATCAGTTCAGCGCCTTTTGCCAGTTCGCAACTTGCGTCCGACGTTTGTGGAGCGGCGGCCTGCTCCATGGCTTGCGCTGCGGAACCTCCATCCGGCGGATCCGAGAGGGCGGGAGCAGCCGCCGTTTCCAGCGTGACGCCGTCGGCGCCCTCGGTCGCGCTCTCGGCTGCCTCGGCGAAGGTGTCGACGGCCTCCGTAACGGCGACAGGGTCTTCAGGGGCCGTTTCCGCGCCCTCGGCGAGCTCGTCAAGACCCCCAGCGCCCGCAAGGACGTCGTCAGGCGGCGGCTCAGCAGTCGGCGCGGCCGAAACCGAATCCCCTGGGGCTTCATCTTCACTCGCCGGCGCCGTCGCTTGCTCAACGCCTGACGGTTCCTGAATGTCCCCCGGTTTGAGCGGTTCGCTTTGTCCCCCTTCGGCAGCCGATCGGGATCCAAAAAATTCCGACCGTTTCATTTCGACCGACCGGAATCCCATGGAGCGCAAGATCGAGGCGAATGGCTCGCCTGAGCACCCAGTCAACGATGTCATCGCTCCGCTGACGAGGAATCCTTTCGACGTCCGCTGGCTTGGAGGGCCCTCGGCGACCCCCGTCCCTTCCCCTGCGAACGCCGCCCGGATCATCCCGGAAAGACGTTCCACGACATCAACCCGCACAACCCGCTCGCCGCACGGCCGATAACCGGCGACGCGATACCCTTCCTTCGAGGTCCCCTTGTCCAACGGGAGAGAGGTCCGGCCAGACGAGGCGACTGCGCCGAGGCTCGGAAGAAGCTCACTGGCGTCGCCGGACGCTTGAAGGCTCCACAGTTGAAGGGCCAACGTTCTGGCCGCCGGCTTGAGCAGCGCGGGGAGAAAAATATAGTAGGCGCCGAAGCGGACGCCTTGCTTTCTCAGCTCCGCGCGGTCCTCTTGAGTGAGCGCCTTGATCTTCGCCCTGATCGGTTCGCGCTCCAAAACCCCGAGCGACCGCGTGAGCTCCTGCGCCAAATCGCGAACGCTTTCCGATCCCTCTTGAAGGCCTTCGAGCGCGAACAGCGACGCAAGAAGGCGCCGCGTCGTCGCCGCGATCCAAAGCTCAATTCGTATCTTTATCATCTCGCGGGACGCATCGGGCAGGGATTCATCGGCGAGGATGACGGCGCTCGGGTTGAGCGCATTCGGGCCGAGCGAGAGTTTGGCGACCGGATCCCCCAACCAACGGATGATCCCGTCGTTCGAGAGCACAATCGCGGCGTCGACGGCCTGATGCAGGCGAGCGGCGCGCGTCTCCAGCTCCAGTCTGAGCGCGTCGCGCCAGGCTTCGTCGCCCGCCCGGCTTAAGCCTTCGGCGCCGACAACCTGGAAGCCTTGAACAACGGAAAAATCGTGCTGCGGCTGTGGCTCGGCGGCCGGCAGATCATTCTCCACGGAGCCCGGCCCCTCTTCCACCATTAAAAGCTCCCTAGACAGCGCGCAGACTGCACCTGATCATGGCCTACGACAATATCCTTGCTCGAGCAGCGGCGGCGCCGACGCAATGGCGCCCTCAACATTAGCCGGCCGCGCTCAAGGACGCCTCTATAGGCCCTTGTTCACGCGAGCGCACGATCATCGTAGTCTTCTGGTGAAGTCTCATCGCTCGCCTGAGAACGCAGAACCAATGAAAGCGCTGCCGCGACAAGGAAATTGACGAGCACCGCCGTCAATCCATTATAGGCGGCAAAGCTAAGGCCGGAATCGAAATGGCCAAAAAACGGAACATCCCACTTCAGCGCATGGACCGGCGCCCAGGCCTTGCCCGTCCAGGAGAGGGACGTGCCGATGATCATGCCGAGAGCCCAGCCGATCAGCAGCGCCCAGCCGCTGAACCATCGGGTGAACAGGCCCAAAATCATCGCCGGGAATATCTGAACCATCCAGACGCCGCCCAGCAATTGCAAGTTCAAAGCGAATTGCGTCGGCATGAAGAAGATCACGGCGAGCGCGCCGATCTTCACCACCAGCGAAGCCAGTTTGGCGAGCACCGACTCCTCTTGCGGCGTCATCTCCGGGTGGACGAACGGCTTCCAGATGTTGCGGGTGAAGGTGTTGGCCGCGCCGATCGACATGACCGCCGCCGGCACGAGAGCGCCAAGCGCGATCGCCGCGAAGCAAAAGCCGGCGAACCAGTTGGGAAACGCCCAGAGCACAAGCTGTGGCACGGCGTCCTGGGGCGTGTCGACCTTGACGCCGGCGGCGATCGCCATCAGCCCAAGCAAGGCGATCAAGCCGAGCACCAAGGAATAGGCGGGCAACGTCATCGTGTTGAAGCGAATGGCGTTCCCGCTCGAAGCCGCGAGCGAGCCCGTCAGCGCGTGCGGATACATGAACAACGCCATCGCCGAACCGATCGCGAGCGTGATGTAGGGACCGACTTGCGTGGGCTTGAGCGTCAGCCCGGCGGCAAGATTGGGATTCGCCGCGACCTTGGCTTCGAACGCCTTGCCGGCCGCTGCAAAAATCGCTCCGAAACCTCCGAGCTCATAGGGAATGACGACAATCGCAGCGATGATGAAGATGTAAATCATCGCATCCTTGACGAACGCGATCATGGCCGGCGCGCGTAAGCCGCTCTTGTAGGTGAAGAGCGCGAGGATGACGAACGCGATGGTGATGGGCGCGTGCGCCATGATCCCCTGACCGGAAAAGCCGAGGGCGACAATGACCTTCTCAAGTCCGATTAGCTGAAGGGCGATATAGGGCATCGTCGCCAGGATCCCGGTCGCCGCAACCGCAAGCTCCAGTCCTTTGTGGCCATAGCGGCCAAGCACGAAATCGGCGGCGGTGATGTAGCCGTTTTTCTGCGAGACCGCCCACAGGCGCGGCAACGTCAGGTAGAGGAACGGATAGACAATGATCGTGTAGGGCACGGCGAAGAACCCGAAGGCGCCAATCGCGAACACGACCGCGGGAATCGCGATGACCGTGTAGGCCGTGTAGAGATCGCCCCCGAGCAGGAACCAGGTTATCCAACGGCCAAAGCGGCGGCCTCCCAGACCCCATTCGTGGATATGTCCAAGATCGGCGGCTTTCCAGCGCGCCGCGACAAAGCCAAGCACCGACACCAGGCCAAAAAAGAAGACGAAGACTGCGGTGGCGACGAGGTTGAGGTGGTCGAGCATCGCCTAGTTCTTACCGATCCGATCCGCAGCAAGAATTGCGAGCGCCGAGAGCGGAATGAGGACCAGCTGGAACCAGAAAAAGAACGGGATTCCGAAAAGGACAGGCGGAACCGAGTTGTAGAGCGGGACCCAGACCGCCAGGACACAAGGGAGAGCCAAAAGAAAGAGCTTCATGAGTCCCCCCGAGGAGCCGCGAACCGGCGATCGTTCTCGCCTATGATGGATGTCTTCGGCCATTATCGGGATTCTTTGGCCCGGTCGAGGGCCAGTTTCACTCGAAAATCACCGTCCTCCGCGTGTCCGACAACCGTCTGGGTTCCTTTGCTTTCGCGCCTCTGGGCGTCGTGGTAACGAGACGCCCATGACCGCACGCCTCGATTTGCGCTTTCAACAGCTTGCCGCCGAACGCCGGGCTGCGCTTTTGACCTTCATCATGGCCGGCGACCCGGACAGCGCGACGTCATCCGCGATTCTCGGAGCGTTGCCGGCGGCCGGCGCGGACATTGTCGAACTCGGCATGCCGTTTACCGACCCGATTGCGGACGGCCCGGCGATTCAAGCCGCCGGCCGTCGGGCGCTCGAAGCCAAGCAGACCCTGCCGGCGACCCTGGGAATGGTGAAAAAGTTCCGCAGCCAGGACCCCGACACGCCGCTGATCCTCATGGGCTATTACAACCCCATCTATGTCTATGGCGTCGAGACATTCCTGAGGGACGCAAAAGCCGCGGGCGTCGACGGGCTCATCATCGTCGATTGCCCTCCTGAGGAAGACGACGAGATTTGCCTGCCCGCCCGACGAGCCGGGCTCGCCTTTGTTCGCCTTGTGGCGCCGACCACGAGCGATGACCGTCTGCCGGAAATTCTAAAAAACGCAGGCGGCTTCGTCTATTTTGTATCGATCACGGGCGTCACCGGAGCCGCGGCTCCCGACGTGCAGCAGGTGGCGGAAGGCGTGGCGCGGCTGAAGCGGCGCACCGAGCTGCCGGTCGCGGTCGGCTTCGGCGTCAAGAACGCCGAAAGCGCCCGCGCGATCGCGGAAACTGCGGATGGCGTGGTGGTCGGTTCTTCCGTTGTCGAAGCGATCAGACTGTCGCTCGACGGCGGAGCGGCGACCCCGTCGACCGTCGCCGCCGTCGCCGAGCTCGTCGGCAAACTGGCGCATGGCGTGCGGGCCGCGCAGAAGTGACCGTTTTTCCACGACCGCCGCAACGGAGCGAACGCAGCGCATGAACTGGATCTCGAACGTCGTTCCGCCGAAAATTCGCTCGCTCCTGCGCCGCGACACGCCGGAAAATCTTTGGGTCAAGTGCCCGGAGAGCGGCGAACTCGTCTTCCACAAGGATCTCGAAGCCAATCTCATGGTTGTGCCGGGCTCCGGCTACCACATGCCGATCAGCCCGAAGGCCCGTCTCGCCTCGCTCCTCGACGATGGCCAATACGAGGAGTTCGCCACCCCCGAAACGCCGTCCGATCCCCTCAAGTTTCGCGACATCAAGCGCTATTCGGTCCGCTTGCAGGAAAATCGCGCGAAGACGGGCGCCATGGATGCGGTCACGATCGCATTCGGCAACCTCGAGGGACAGGCCGTCACCGTCGCCATCCAGGACTTTGCGTTTCAGGGCGGAACGCTGGGCTTGGCGGCCGGAGAGGCGATCGTCGCCGGCGTCTCCGCCGCGATCGAGCGCTCGACGCCCTTTCTCATTTTTACGACGTCGGGCGGCGCGCGCATGCAGGAGGGCATGTTCGCCCTGGCGCAGATGGTGCGCACCACGGTCGCCGTGCGGCGTCTGCGGGCGGCGAGGCTCCCCTTCATTGTGATCCTGACCAACCCGACCACCGGCGGGGTGACGGCGTCTTACGCCATGCTCGGCGATGTGCAGATCGCCGAGCCTGGCGCGGTGATCGGCTTTGCCGGCGCGCGGGTGATCGAGCAGACCATTCGCGAGCGCCTGCCGGAAGGCTTCCAGCGCGCCGAATACCTGCGCGACCACGGAATGATCGACATGGTGGTGCCGCGGCCAAAGCAGCGGGAGACGCTTGCGCGCCTCTGCCGGCTGCTCACCCGCGCCCCCGCCGCCGAAGCGGCGTAAATTTGAGGGCTCGGTTTTGTTTTCGGTTGGAGTGATTATCTAAGGCGGCGGCGGGAGGTTCGGCGCTCGCTTCGGGCGCCAAAATCCATTCAACAGGAGGCGGCGTCATGGCAGGTTCGACGGAACGGGCGGTTCTCGCTGGCGGATGTTTCTGGGGCATGCAGGATCTCATTCGCCGCTATCCGGGCGTGGTCTCGACCCGGGTCGGCTACACCGGCGGCGAGGTCCCCAATGCGACCTATCGCAACCACGGCAATCATGCCGAGGCGATCGAGATCGTCTTCGATCCCTCGCAGATCAGCTACCGCAAGCTGCTCGAGTTCTTCTTTCAGATCCACGATCCGACCACCCGAAACCGCCAGGGCAACGACCTGGGCGCGAGCTATCGTTCAGCGATCTTTTTCACCAATGACGAGCAAAAGCGCGTGGCGCTCGACACGATCGCCGATGTCGAGGCGTCGGGCCTATGGCCAGGCAAGGTGGTGACCGAAGTCGCGCCAGCTGGTCCGTTCTGGGAGGCCGAGCCCGAGCACCAGGATTATCTGGAGCGCTACCCGAACGGCTACACCTGCCATTATGTCCGCCCGAACTGGGTGTTGCCGAAACGAGCGGCCGCTGCGGAATAGGCCGGCGCCGCGACCGGATGGTCGCCGCATCGGGGCTTCGCGAAGCACGCTTCGAGAAAAGCAGTCGAAGATTGTTTTGCACTTTTCCACGCAAATTCCCTCTCCCAAGAGGAGAGGGAAACCATTCCTTCCGCCCAAATGGAGGGCTTAGTACGGATGGTAATAGTGGTGGTGGTAGGGGGAGTAAGCGTAGTGGTGGTGATAGTAGCGATGGTGGTTGGACATCGAGTTGCCGATGGCCGCGCCGCCCACGCCTCCGACCACCGCGCCAACCGGCCCGCCTACAACCGCCCCACCCACGGCGCCCGCAAGCCCGCCGGTGACCGCGCCACTCTCGTTGGCCAGCGCCGCTGAAGAAGAAGCGCAGATCAGCGTCGCAGCAGCAGCGGTAAGCATCCATCGAGACATAGAAACCTCCTGCTTTTTAATCTGGCGGAACTTGCCCATGCTGACGGCCAGATCCGCTTTGACGCTTAATCAACCGCTTGGAGGGCTGAAATGTTCCCAGCATTGTACATACATAGCAAGGTATAAGACCGAGGTAGGCCGGGACGCTGATTTAAGAAAGCGACAATTTCTGGCCAAGCCGGCTGGGATCTGATATTGTTTTTCAGAAGGACGGCGAAGCTGGACTGGCTTCGCACATGGGCGGCGCGACCAGGCTTCGGTGTCAAGGACCGGGAATGGTTCAATGACTCAATGACTCGCTAATTGCGCCGCAAGGCATTGAAATCGCTCAAAACGGACTCGCTAACGGCAAGCCGCGTCCGGCGGTCAATGGGCCTTCAGGAGTTCGCCGCGCCGCTCCGGGCTGAAGCGGATGACGACGACGATCGCGACCGCGATCACCCCCGCCACCAAGGCCAAAGCGAAGCCGTAGTTGTTGCCGTTGTTGACCGCGATCTGCGCCTGGAACGGAGCGTTGAAGGAGGCGAGGAAATTGCCGGCCTGGTAAACGAAGGCCGGAATGGTCGCCCGCGCCGCACTGGGCGACAATTCGTTGAGATGGGCGGGAATGACGCCCCAGGCCCCCTGCACCGCGACCTGCATGATGAAGGCGCCGAGCGCGAGCAGGACCGGGGTCGAGGCGTACGCCCACAAGGGAAGAGCCGGCAACGCAATGAGCGACGCCACCGTGATGGCGTTGACGCGGCCGATCTTCTCCGACACGTGCCCGAACAGGAGGCCGCCGGCGATCGCGCCCAGATTGGCGACGATCACGATCCAGCTCACCGTGCCCGTATCGAAACCATGCTGTCTTTGCAGGAATGTCGGATAGAGGTCCTGCGTGCCATGGCTGAAGAAATTGAAGCACATCATCAACACGACCATGTAGATCACCAGGCGCCAGTGATCCGAGATCGTCGCCCATAAGCTCGGCTTTTCTTCCCTGCGCGCGGCCTCGAACGCCGGCGATTTGGGAATGCCGCTGCGAATGAACAGCACAAGGAGAGCGGGCAGGACGCTGAGCAGGAACATGGCGCGCCAGCCGACTGTATAATCGCCGAAGGTCCGCCCGAAGAGCAGGCCATAGGCGATCGCGGCGAGCAGGAATCCGCTCGGATAACCGCACTGCAGAATCCCCGACACCAGTCCCCTCGCCTGCGGCGGAATGGATTCCATCGCCAGCGAGCTCCCGAGGCCCCACTCCCCGCCCATGGCGACGCCGAACAAAGCGCGCAGAATCAGAAAGACCGTGAGGTTCGGCGAGAAGGCGGCGAGCGCGCCGAGGATCGAGTAGCAGAGGATATCGAGCATCAGCGCCGGCTTGCGCCCCCAAAGGTCGCCAAGCCGGCCGAAGATGAACGCGCCGACGAACCGCATCGCCAAGGTCAGGAACAGGGCGTAGGCCACCGCCGGCACCCCGACTCCGAACTCCTTGGCGATGTCCTTGAGCAGGAAGGTCAAAAGGAAGAAGTCGAAGGCGTCGAGCATCCAGCCGAGAAATGCAGCGAGGATGGTCATCCTCTGCTGTGCCGTAAGGTCCATCGTCGCCCTCCATGACAGCGACGCACGCGTCTGCGTTGTCACCTGACGGTCATTCGCCAGATTCGATGATTAAGCGCGGGGCGAAACTGGCACAAGCTGAAGGGCCGGCTCCCGCGTCCGAAGCGACTGCGGCTGGCGCGGTCCTGTAAACGCGATCGTTGATCGCGTCAGCCGCGCACCAAAGGGCGTTCAGAAGGACGCCCGTCTCACGACGGGCTATCGAGCGCGGCTACTGCGCAACCCTATTGTCTTTGGCCGGCAGCAGAGGCCGCGACGCCGCAAGCGGATGGATGAACTGACCGGCGAGGGAATTGGGCATCGGCTCATCGATCCCGTAGCGTTCAGGCCACGCAGCGGGCAGGTGATGGGTGCCGAAAATGCGGTCGAGCCAGGGAAACATGGACGCGTAGTTGCAGTCGCGCCGCGTGTCGTTGGTGTGGTGCCAGTGGTGAAAGGCCGGCGTCGTCAGAAGCCATTCGAACGGCCCCAGGCGCCAGCGGATGTTGGAATGGATGAAATATCCCCACATCGACCCGGTGAGGAGAATGGCGGTCGCGATCAATCCGTCGCCGAAGCGGAGAGGGTTCGCGAGCCCCAGAGCGAAGATCGGCGTCAGCATGACCATCCGCGACCACACCAGGTCGACGGGATGCATGCGGGTGTTGACCAGAAAATCGAGTTGCTCGGCGCTGTGATGGACGGCGTGGAAGCGCCAGAGGAACGGAATTTGATGGCTCAAGCGATGCGCCCAGTAATAGGCGGTCTCGCCCACCATCATCGTGGCGCAGGCCTTGAGCCAGATCGGCCAGGCGGCGATCGCGGCGAGGACGCCGCCCGGGATGAAGTGATGGATCACCAGCACCGCCGCCGAAATCGGCGGCGCGAGCACGAGGCCAGGCAGGAGACCGGTGAGAAAATAGTAGCCAAGGTCGACGGCGATCCCCTTGCGGAAAATCTTTTGGGCGTGCAGCGCGAAGACCCGCTCAATCGGCGCGAAGATCGCCGCGAAGACCGCCAGCCAGACGCCAAGGCGCGCCGCGGCGTAAAGCAGCACGGTGAGGTCCCGATAGGGGTCAGCAGCCATGGGTTACGTCCGTTCGACCGTGGGGTGGGCGCGGGCGAGACGATAGTCGGGCCGCAATAAGCAACCATGCCGCTCGCAGGCGGGCGGCATGGCTTTTTTGTCTCTCAGGGTTACGCCGACGTGTTCATGCGACCGAAATCGCCGCGCGGCGCCGGTTTCGCAAACCCGCGTAAGCAAGGCCCGCGAAGCCGATGACCATCATCGCCCAAGTCGACGGCTCAGGCGCCGAACCGGTCAGCGACACGCCGTCGAGCAGCGAGAATGGCGGTCCGCCACTGGCGCCCGGATCTAGGGGCGCGCAGTCCTTGAAGCTCGCGTTGCAACCACCCATCCCGTCGTTGACGAATGACAAGAGGCCACCATCGCCCTCATAGGTGAATGTGACCAACTCCGTCTCCCAGCCAGAAAACCCGTGGCTCGCGAGGTCAATGTTGGTCGTGGCGATGCTCTGGCCTCCCAAAGTCACGACCCAATCGTCTATGGTGTTGCCGCTGTAGTCGAACTGCTGCGCGGCTGCATAGTCGAAGGTGAGCGTATAGGTGTGGCCGTCGATCAGGCCGCCAATCTCTTGGGTAAGAGCCGAAGGGTGATAGGTCAAGTCGACCCCGTAGAAGTAGTTTCCGTCGGGGCTCCCGTCCCTTGAATTGCCCCAGAGCGGCAACGTGTTGAAGCCGCTCGGATTGGCGGCGCTCGAAGCCGGACCGACATGGCCGTTCGTCGTCGTGAAGCTGTTGGCGTTGTTGAAGATGAACGCATAACCGTCCGGATAGTCGGAGTTGGTCCCAATCACCGTCCAGCCGGTCGCTGTCGTTCCCGGGTGGCTGGCGTTCTGGCCCCCGGCTGCGCCCGGCTGCGTTTGATTGAACTGACCGGCTCCAAAGTTGGCTTCGAAGCTGCCGTTCGTAACGAGATTGCCCGCCAATGCAGGCGCGGACAGGGCGGCGAGCATGGCGGCCGCCCCGAAAGCCATTCTATGTTTCACGATGGTGTCCCTTCCTTTGGAGACGCGCCGGGTTTGGCGCGTCGCAACGTGGCCCAACCAGCCGCATCCAAAGGTCGGTCACACTCTGTAGGTTGCAGCCCCGTTGGCGAAGCGTCAAGCATTTTACGCACTTATTGGGGGATTGTGGTAAACGGCGGCATCCCATGAGCGCCTGACCGCGCCAACTGGGCCAGAAGCCCTGCGGGCAACACCGCCGTCTCGACAGCCGCGTCGCCCCGCTCTAAGAGCCCTGCTCAGGGCAGGGAGCCAGGGGAAGCGGCTCGCGCATGATCATCGCCATCGACGGGCCGGCGGCCTCGGGCAAGGGCACCATCGCGCGCCGAATTGCCGCGCGCTATCGGCTGCCCCATCTCGACACCGGGCTGCTCTACCGCGCCACCGCCGCCGCCTTGATTGCCGAGGACCGGGATCTTTATGACGAGGCGGCGGCCGTCGCGGTCGCCCGGGGATTAGGGCTCACCGATTTCAACGAAGCGACGTTGCGCACGCGCCAGATGGGCGAGGCGGCCTCCGTGGTCGCCGCAATGCCGCGAAGTCCGCGCGGCGTTGATCGAGGCGCAACGCGCTTTCGCGGCGCGGCCGGGCGGCGCGGTGCTCGACGGGCGCGACATCGGCACGGTCATTTGTCCCGACGCGGACGTGAAGATCTTTGTTACCGCCAGCCCCGCGGCGCGGGCGCAACGGCGCGCGCTCGAACTGATCCAACGCGGCGAAAAGGCCGACTACAACGCGATATTGGCCGACATCACCCGACGCGACTCCGCGAACTCCAACCGGGCAGTGGCGCCATTGCGCCCTGCTGACGATGCAGTGACGCTGGACACGACCCAACTCGGAATCGACGCCGCCTCGGCTGAAGCGCTGCGGATCGTCGAGGCGGCGCGGATCCGGGTTTAACCCGGTCCCCGGCGCCGCCGACCGATCGAACGATCGGCGCCGATCAGGCGGCGGCGCCTTGGGCGATGCGGCTTTGCGTCATGCGCAGCCTCTCGATGGCTTCGTCGATCTCGTTGCGTTGCCGCTCCAAGTGGCTGATCTGGGTCACGATCTGCTGCGGATTGAGCTGGTCTTCGAGATCCACCGTTTCAGTCGCCCCTTTGCCGCCGATCAGGTCCTGGATTTCGGTCAGCGTGAAGCCGAGCTTCTTGCCCTTGAGGATCATCTCCATCCGGATACGGTCGCTGGCGCGATAGTAGCGGGCGTTCCCCTCACGGCGAGGTTTGATGAGTCCGCGGTCCTCGTAGAACCGCAAGGTGCGCAGGCTGACTCCGAATACACGCGACATCTGGCTAATGGTCAGCTCCGGTTGCGCCGAATCGAGCACAGTACGGCTTTCTTCTTCCAGCAGCCCGCCCGAAACTCCAGCGGAAGCGTAAGCTACAGACGATATCCTGTTCATGGCCTCTCCTTTCGTCGGCGCCGTTGCGTTCGCGGCTCCTGACTCGCGCGCCCTTGCGCGAGTCCAATCACTATGCGCTAACGGCGCAAAAATGCAACTGATAGTTGCCACAACTATAACTGCAACCTTTGGGGATCGGCGGCGCGGCCTCTCGAGGAGGCGGCCCTTAACCGTTTCTTCACCATGACCCCCGACAGAATTGCAGCGTGGCGTCGCCTCCGTTCATCGGGCAATTCGCGAGCCTCCGAGCGACGGTCGAGGACATGAATAGAGCGATGGCGTGGAATATCGCGGGCGTGGGCCGGCGGACCCGCGACGCCGCCGTGGAGGCAGCCCGGCTCGCCGGCATGCGCCTTGACGATTGGCTCGATGAAGCGATCGCCGACTACGCAGGTCTCGATCAGCGTGCGAGGCCAGAAGACAACGAAGCCGAAGACGATCGGCTCGACGCCGCCGCCGGACGTCTGGAGGGCATCGCGCGCCGAAATGCGACTTCCAGCGGGCCAAGCGCGCCCGGGTCTCCGAAACCCTTCAATTCGCTGATCGAGCGCCTTGAAACGAGGCTCTCGCGCGCCGAAGCTCAGGCCGCGCGCGCCTTCGAATCCGTCGCCCAGATTCTGGAGCGGGACAACGCGGCGCGAGACAGCGACCGCCGCGCGCTCGTCGACGCCGTGCGGCGGCTCGAATTGATCCGGACAAGCTTGACAGGCGCCGCTCAGAGCGGCGGGGCCGGGAGCGACAGCTTCCCTCAGCCGCCCGGGCTCAACCCGAAGCCGCCTCTCGATCTCAAGGGTGCGGTATCGCAAATCGCCATGCGCCGGCACGAGCTCGAGGGCCACGCCACGCCCTCACCCCCAACCCCTTTCCCCGAGGGAGAGGGTGGCGCGCATAGCCCGTCGAGAGACGGGCGTTCTTCCGAACGCCCTATCGCGCCGGGTGAAGGGCTGGATGCGCCGCCGCTCGCCCAATTGTTGCGCGACGACATTCGGGTGCTCGCGCTCAAGCTCGATGATATGCGCCGCGAGCGTGCCGATCCGAGCGTGCCGGTCGATCTTAGCGCCATGCGCGCCGAAATCGAAGCCATGAGCCGGAGCCTCGCCGATCTTGCGCCGCGCAATGCGGTCGTTGCGCTCGAAGGCGCCGTCCGAGACCTCGTGCAGCGGGTGGAGATGTTGCGTCAGAGCGGGCACGGCGAGTCGATGCTCGCTCCGCTCGAAGCAATGGCCGGCGAATTCCGCGCTGCGTTGAGGGCGCATGACCCTGAAGCCGCGGCCGCCGGGCTCGAACGCGAGATTCGGGCGATCGGCGACAAGATCAACAGCCTCGCGGCGGTGGCGATAAACCCCGAGACGTTTGAACGCATCCGGCGGCAGACCGAAGAAGTGCGCAATCTCCTCGCTTCGGCCGCGCTGCGCACACCGCCGCTCGAGCGGCTGGAGCGGCAGATCGGGGAACTTGCTGACCGCGTCGAGCGGCTCGGCGCAAGCCCCGCTCCTCATTCCGAATCTGTGGAGATGGCCGCGCTTCTCGCGGAAGCCTGCCGACAGATCGAGCGCTCCACGCCCCCGGCGGCGCTCGTCTCGATCGAACAGCGCCTTGAGCAGATTGCGGCGCGGCTCGATCAGGAGCTCGCTCGGCCCACCGCTCCGGCAGCGATCGATCCGGGCCCGTTCGACGACCTGGCGCGGCGTATTGACGGCGTCCGCCAGTCGCTCGAGGCGCTTCCCTCGGCAACCGTCGACACCGGCCCCATCGAAACGCTCCTGCATGATTTCGACGCCAAGCTTTCCACCGCCGGGGGCGCCGACGCCCAGGCGCTGCAATCGATATTCGCCGAAATCAGCGACAAGCTTGACCACCTCGCTGACCCCAAGGTCGGCGCGCGGCAGCTGGACCCGGTTCTCCACGAGCTTGGCGCGCGACTCGACGCGGTCGCGTCTCCGGTTGACCTCAATCCGATCGAGACCCTCTTGCGCTCGCTCGAGGCCAAGTTGGAGGCGCGCGCGTCCGAGCCTATCGAGCCCCAGGTTCTTGAACAGGTCGCCGACGAGGTCGCGCGCCGGCTTCACGATGTGAGCGCCGCCCAAGTCGACATGAAAGCCGTCGCCCAGCAGATCAACACGATCAGCGATCGGATCGATGCCCTGGCGGCAGAGGCCGCGCGGGCCGGCGAACCGGGGCCGGTCGTGCAGGAGCTCCTCGAAAAGTTGCGTGAGGCCGACAAGGCGGAAGGCTCTTCCGCGCTCGAGACCTCAGCCGCGGTCCAGGCGGCGCTCGACGCGCATTTGTCCGAGCTGAAAGCCGAGCGGGCGAGCGCGGAGCAACGCACGCAATCGCGTCTCGCCGATCTGCAGCGCGTTCTGGAGACTCTGGTCGCCCGTCTCGCGAACATCGAGAGCGAGCTTGCCGCTGACGACATCGACGAGGAGCTCCGGCCGCCCATCAGATCGGCGAGCCCCGCCCCGCCCTCAAGCGCCGACGCCGGCTCCGAAGCCGCGCCGCAACGCGCGGGTAAAACCAAGGCGGGCGCCGAAGATCCGTCGTCTCAAGCTTCCGACGACGGCGAGGACTTTCTCATCGAGCCCGGCGCAGGCGCGCTGCAGCACGCGCGCGACGCCCGCGACCTCGCTCAGGTTATCGGGCCTAAGACCAATCCTGCGGTCAGCCTCCACATCGCCGCGGCGCGGCGCGCCGCCCAGGCCATGGCGGAGAACAACGCCGCGATCAACAGCGGCGGCGTGCAGACGCTTCACGCTTCCGAAAGGATGCAGTTCGCCACCCGCGGCGTCCAATCCGCAAGGGCTTTCTACGTCAGCCACAAGCGCACCGTGTTGCTCGGCGTCGCGGTGGCGATCGCCGCCACGCTCGCCGTGCGATTGGCCGGCGCGCGCGCGCCCTTTTTGCAACACTTCGAACTCGGTGGCCAAGCCTTCAATACAGCCAAAATCGACGCGCCGAAGATGAAGCCATCGGGCGCGGTCAAGCCCGGCCGCGAAACCATTGATGTCGCGCCAACCGCCTCGATCGCTCAACCGCCGGCCAAACCGCGCGCGCCTGATCTTGCGCCTGAGAGCGGGCCCACGGCGGCTGAGCTCATGGCGACGATTCCGGCTGGGATTCCTGCGTCCTTGCGCGACGCGACCGCTGCGGGCCAGCCCAATGCGCAATATGAACTCGCGATGCGCCTCATCGAAGGCCGGGGACTGCCGAAGGATCAGCCGGCCGCAGCCCGCTGGCTCGAACGCGCCGCTTCGGCCGGCCTCGCGCCCGCGCAATATCGGCTTGGCTCGATGTATGAAAAGGGAATTGGCGTGACCCGTGACCCGGCGGCGGCAAAGCGCTGGTATCTCAAGGCGGCCGAGGCAGGCAACGCGCGCGCCGCTCACAATCTCGCAGTCATGAGCGCCGAGCCCGGCGAGGGCGCGCCGAACTATTCCGAAGCGGTGAAATGGTTCCGAAAGGCGGCCGAACTCGGCGTCCGCGACAGCCAGTACAATCTCGCGATCCTTTACGCGCGGGGTCTCGGCGTCGACAAGGACCTCGGCCAGTCGTGGCTATGGTTCGCGCTTGCCGCTCAACAGGGGGACGCGGACGCCGCCACGAAGCGCGACGAAATCGCTCGCGAGATGGACCCGGTCGCGCTCGCTTCCGCCGTCGAGGCCTTGATGAAATTCAAAGCCGCGAAGCCTGATCCCGCAGCAAACGAGGTCGCCGCGCCGCCGGGCGGATGGGACGCGAAGGCGGGCTCGCCGCCGCGGGCCGACGCGGCTCACCCGCAAGCGCCGCTTTGACCGTGACTTCCGGCGGCGCGATGATCCATCGATCGCCGTCCCACTTTCCCTTCAGAAAGCTGACGCCTTGCAGCAAGGACGACCCGATTCGCCTGCTCGCCCGAGTGGGTCGCGGCTTCGCTTGCGGCTTCTCGGCCTCACCGACCTGCACGCGAATCTCTATCCTTACGACTATTACCGTGATCGCCCAGACGATTTGGTCGGGCTAGCGCGCACGGCGTCGCTCATCGCCGAAGCGCGCCGGGAGCACCCCCACTGCCTGTTGTTTGACAACGGCGATATCCTTCAGGGCACGCCGCTCGGCGACCTCGCGGCTCAAGCGATCGCGGCCGACCCAGCCGCAATCCATCCCGTCATCGCGGCCATGAATAGTCTGGACTATGCGGTCGCGACTCTTGGGAACCACGATTTCAACTACGGCCTCGAGGCGCTCGAACGCGCCTACGCGCAAGCGCGTTTTCCGGTCGTCTCATGCAACGTCCGCAGAAGCGACGGCTCGCCCTGGTTTCCGCCTTCGATCGTGATCGAGCGCGTTTTTGTCGACGAGGATGGACGATCGCAGCGGCTCGGAATGGGCGTGATCGGGGTCGCGCCACCGCAGATCGCTCAATGGGACGAGGCCCATGTCCGGGGCCGCCTGACCACGGGCGACATCGTCGAGGCCGTACGCTCGGAGCTTGGCGAACTTCGGGCCCGCGCCGATCTGGTCGTCGTGCTCTGCCACTCGGGCATTTCCCGCCTCGCTTCGACTCTCGGAGAGGAAAATGCGGGTCAGGACCTCGCCAAGCTCAACGGCGTCGACGCCCTGTTCCTCGGCCATCAGCATCTGCTGCTTCCCGGCGAGGCCTTTGTTGGGATTCCAGGCGTCGATACGGAACGGGGAACCGTCCATGGCAAGCCCGCAGTCATGGCGGGTTTCTGGGGCAGCCATCTCGGAATCATCGATCTCGAACTTGAGAAGGACGCGGCGTGGCGAGTTGTGGGAGCGCGGGTCGAAGTCAGGCCGATCGCCAGGCGTGACGCAAAAGGCGAGGCGACCGCGCTCGTCGAGTCCGACGCTTCCGTGCTCGACGTGGCCAAGGCCGCGCACGAGGCCACGCTGCGCCACATCCGCACGCCCGTTGGCAGGCTCGCGACGCCGCTCAACACCTATCTCGCGTTGATCGCCGACAATTCGACGGTCGGACTCGTCAACGAGGCTCAGCGCGCTTACGCCGCGCCCCTTGCGGCGACGCGCCCGGACCTCGCCGCGCTGCCGGTGCTTTCGGCGGCGGCGCCGTTCAAATGCGGCGGCCGCAGCGGACCCTATGCCTATACCGACATCGCCATTGGCCCGCTCGCGATCAAGGACGTGGCGGATATCTACCCGTATCCCAACACTCTCAGAGTGGTTAAGGTGGACGGCGCGACGCTTGCGGAATGGCTCGAACGCTCGGCGTCCATTTTCCGCCGCATCGATCCCAATGGACGCGATGAACAGCCGCTCCTCGGTCCGGCCTTCGCGGCTTACAATTTCGATGTGATCGATGGCGTCCACTACGCGATCGACGTCACTCAAGCCCCGCGCTACGACGAATTGGGCGCGCTGATCGCGAAAGACGCGCGCCGCATTCGGGACCTCACGTTCAAGGGCGCGCCGGTCGATCCGAACCAGTCGTTTCTGGTCGTGACCAACAACTATCGCGCCAGCGGCGGCGGCGGCTTCCCCGGCTGCGACGGAACGAGCGTCGTGATCGAGGCTCCGGACGCCAATCGCGACGTGCTGCTCAAGTATGTAGAAAGCAAAACCGAAATCGCCCCGAAGCCGAACAACGCCTGGCGCTTCGCCCCTTGGCCAAGCGCCGTCGTCGCGACCTACCTGACATCGCCCGCGGCATCGGACCTCCCCGCGCCGCCGGGATTGAAGCTAACCCCGACGGGCCTAGCGCCGGGCGGCTTCTTGAAGTTGCGCGTCGAGACGGCGTGACACGCACAAAAAATCAAAACGTCAGTGACAAAACGGCAATTATACGGTGATAAATTGCGAACTTCTGCTAGCCTGATCGAAAAGGAATCCTTTCGGAGGGTTCAAAAAATTATGATACGGATCTATTTTATTTTTCAGAAAACAAGATTGCGAGGCCTGTGGGATTGCGGTGTACTCACGCAATTAAACGATTTCCCGGCGAGCTGGGGATTGAGTGAAGTGTCGCTGACAATCACTGATAATCCGCGAAAGCGCCCCGTCGCGGGGCTCGATAATTTCTGTCGACGGCAGTTGATTGCGAAAAAGCAGAAAATGAGTTAGGCTTGCTCAATGACCCATGCTGCGTTTTCGCATCGTATGAATAGCGGCTCCCGTCCGGGCGCCGTCTGCCCCAGCGGCGAAAGGGCGCGGGAAATCATCGTCGCGGAAAATCCAGCGTAACCTCTTGAAAAGTCTAGATTTGGACGAGAGAATCCAAGGAAATCCAAGCTTTTCCAACCCCTGTTTTGGAGCCGTCCGGGGCAAAACTGCGATGGTCCAAGAAAACCCAAATCGATCGAGCAAGCCGGCCCCGACCATCCGTGCGCCATCGCAGAGCCGTTATGTTTCGCCTTCGGTCTGCCCGGCGATGATAGGTCGAGGCCTGCCATCCTCGTCTATGGCGACAAAGGTGAAGGTGGCGTCGGTCACCTTTTCGCGGTCATGCGTCAACCGCCGGCGCGCCCAGGCCTCGACATGGACTTTCATCGAGGTCCGACCGACACCGTCAATGGCAGTGTAGACGCAGAGCACATCGCCGACCCTGACCGGCCGGATAAAGGTCATCGCATCGATGGCGATCGTTACGACGCGCCCTTTTGCGTATTCGGCGGAGGCGATGCCGCCCGCCGCATCCATTTGGCTTAAGACCCAACCCCCGAAAATATCGCCGTTGGCGTTGGTGTCGGCCGGCATGGCGGCGACACGGACGGTTAGCTCGCCGCGCGGCTCGACGGGAATCGGCAACGCTTTGTCCGCTGGCGCCATCACTGGCTCAAGGACGTCGTCTGCGCCGCGGTGTCGACCGACTTTTCGTTCCTTGTCGGGTCGAGGATTTCGCTCGGCGCGGCGACCGCGCCCGTGGCGACGCTGGCGGCGACGCCAACTGCGCCGCTTGTGAACGTGCCGAGCGATTCGATCAGGCCCCCCTTGGCCTCGGAGAGCGACTGGCCCTCCGCCAAGCGCTCCCCGATCGCGCCGACGACTTCGCCGCTGGCAAATCGGCCGTGATTGGTGAAGTCGCTGGAGGCCATGCCGGTCAGATCAACGACCTGCACTCTGCCTTGCTCCAGGATCGAACGATAAGGCTCCTTGGTCGGGTCGAGCGAGCCAAGCCTGGTCGAGTCTCGGGCGAGAAAGCTCGACAGCCCAAGCGCCCGATCGTCTCGCGATACGAACAAGGTGAACTGGGCCGGCCGCGGCCCGGCGTCGATTTCGGCGATCTGGCGTCGGAAAACGTCGACGTCGATATCGGGCGAAGCCAGCATCACATCGCGGATCTTGGGCGACAATCCGCGATTGCGGATGGACATCTGCCTTAGCGATTCGACGGCGATATAGTTGCCCATGGAATGGGCGAGGATGGATATCGAATCGACGTTCGGGTCTTTCACCAGCGCCTGCAGCACCACCTCCAGCGCGTCGCGCGAATACACCGCGCTGTCGCGATCATAAACGTAGTCGGTCACTCGGCCGCCGGACGGCCAAGTGAACAGAACAGGCGCGACGTCGACGCGCGCGTCGTAGACAATCTGCGCGAAGCGATAGACCGCTTCCTCGAAGCGGGTGTTGAAGCCGTGGACGAAGATGAGAACCCTGCGCCCCGGCGTGCGCCTGACGCGCGCATCGAAGTTCGCCTTGGCCTGAGCCAGGTCCATGCGATCGGCGCGCAGAATGACGAAATCGCGCTCCGGATTGCCCGGTAGCGAGGACGGGAGTGGGATGTCCCCCGGCTGGCGTGCGCTTGCCGGCGGGATCGACACGACTATATCGGCGAAATCGAGTCCCCGCCCCCGGGACCCGCCGAACATGACGCCGGGCGGCTGAACGACCGGCGCGCGTGTCGTCGCCACAAGGAGGTCGACCTGGCTGGCGTCTGGCGCGCTCGATCCGACGACCAGCGTGCCGTAGGGGCGGCTCGAGCAGCCCGCGGCGATCGCCGACAGCGCGATCACACAGACGACAGCCACCGGAGACCGCGCCGCTAATCCCTTCAGCGGGGCGCCTAGCCAACGCCACAAACGCGCCCCCAGCCCCATGACGCGAGGGTGTTTAGTCGAGCTGCGGAACGGCCTGAGCGGGTAAGGTGCGCAAGGCGTACTCGACCGGGGCCGACAGAAGACCCGTTTTCGCCGGCTCCGCCGGCTTATGGTTCTGGGTCATGTACCACCAGATCGCCAGCAGCACGACAATGACGATCAAAACGATCGCCCACATCGGGAAGCCGCTCGAGCTCGGCGCAGGCGGCGTCGGGACCCTCGACGCGGCGCTTTGGGCGCTTCTCGCGGCAGCGTCGGCGCTCCTCGCAGCAGAACTGGCGGCGGAGCTGGCTGTCGAACTCGCTGCGGTTGCGGCGCTCGAGACTGTCGACGCGGCGGTCTGAGCCGCTCCGGCGGCTGCGCCACCGAGGCCGGCGAGCAGTCCGGAGGCTCCCAGCAATCTGGAGACTTCAGGGGGAAGCGCGGCCGAGATTGCGCCCTTTTGACTGTTCAGAAGCGAGAGAATCGCCGAAGGGTCCGACCAGTTTGACGGATCCTGCTGGCCGATGGTGCCAACCGCCGCATGCGCCACCGTGCCGAGCAGCGACTGTGTCGCGGGTTGCGGAGCGCCGGAATACTGGCTCAGCGCGCCGGTGAGGCTCGAGAGGCCCCCGCCGCCGAGCAGGTTGTTCAGGAGAGCGCCGCCCTCGTTCAGGAACCGGGTGTTGCCGCCAGTGACCGCGCCGCTCAGCTTGGTCAAGATATCCGGATCCGACATGGAGATGGCGTCGGAGACCTTCTGAGCGCCTCCAGGCGCGGCCGCCGCTGTTGTGAGCGAGGCCAGGATTGTTGGAACTGCTGCAGCGACCAGCTTCTGCGCCACCGCCTCGTTGATGCCCAGCGCCCGCGCCAGGCCGCCAACCAATTGCGGCGTAAGGAACTGGGATACAAGACTAACAAGATTGATTGCCATTGCAGCTTCCCCGAGAACCAACAAGGTAAACGACCGGCAGCCTTTTAACAGACTTTCGCGCGCTTGGCGCGTCGCGGGCCATCGAAAAATGAGTTGCAGGCGGGGTCAGCCCGGCCGTCCGCTACGGAAATCCCAGCCCTTGGCAGGGCGGGAGATCACAAATCTTCTGCGCGACGGAGGATGAGAACGGCGCTCGAAAAAACCAAAACCTCCTGCCCGCGCTGGTTGAGCCCTAGAAACTTATTGCCGACGAGACCCCATTTCGGCTTGGAGGTCTCGCGTTTCGACACCGTCTCGATCGAATACGAAACGATATCGCCCTCGTACACCGGATACGGCCAGCGCATGTCTTTGAATCCCGGCGAGACCCCCAGCTGCGGAAGGCTCTCGCCGCGCTCGGCCATGGCGGCGCGGAGCGCGCTGCGGGCATCGACGAGTTGGCGCATCCCCGCGGCCGCCACGTGCATCCCCGCGGCGACAAGCCGCGCCCGGCCCTCGGCGGCTTGCGCGACGATGCGCGGATCGAACCGTTTCCCGTAGGCGAGAATCGCTTCCCGGGAAAACGCGGTTTGGCCGAGCGCGGCTGGCTCACCGATGCGAATGTCCTCGTAGAACATGAGAACGGCTAGGTCCCGAGGGATTGCGGGCGCTGCGTGAGCACGAGCACGCTGCGCTGAATCATGGCGGCCGCGCCGTCCTGATTGACCACTTCGTAGAGAAACTCGATCTCGCCGGCGCCCATCGGGCCTTCATGGGTCCGTTTGCCGAGCGTGTGGCGGCGCACATGCAGCTGATCGCCGGGTCTGACCGGCCGCTGCCATCGGACCTCCTCGACGCCGGCCTCTTCGAGGATGGCGGCGCGCATGAGGAACGCCTCGCAATTCATCCTGAGCAAGAGCGCGGCCGTATGCCATCCCGAGGCGATGAGGCCGCCCGTCGCCGCACGCCCGGCCTCTTCATCAATGTGGTAAGGCTGCGGATCGAACTCGCGGGCGAACGCGATGATATCGGCGGCCGGGACATCGACCACGCCGTATTCGACCACTTCGCCGAGCGGAAAGTCCTCGAAATAGAGCGCGTCCGGCATGGGTCTCAATTCGCGAAGCGGAAATGCATGACGTCGCCGTCGGCGACCACGTAGTCCTTGCCTTCGAGCCGGAACTTGCCCGCTTCACGCGCGCCTGCTTCGCCCCCGTTGGCGACATAGTCGTCATAGGCGATGGTTTCGGCGCGGATAAAACCCTTTTCGAAATCGGTGTGGATCACGCCTGCGGCCTGCGGGGCCCTGGTCCCTTGCTCGATCGTCCACGCCCGCGCCTCCTTGGGGCCCACGGTGAAGAACGTGACGAGACGCAGGAGCTCGTATCCGGCGCGAATGACACGGCTAAGGCCCGGCTCCGTCAACCCGATCGCCTCGAGATAGGCCTCCTGCTCGGCTTGCGGCAGCATGGCGATCTCGCTCTCGATCTTCGCCGACACAACCACGGCGACCGCCCCTTCCTTGGCGGCTTGTTCCTTGACCTGATCGGAATAAGCGTTGCCTCGATCCGCCGCCGCTTCGTCGACGTTGCAGACATAGAGAACCGGCTTCGATGACAGGAGGCCAAGCGACTCGAACGAGCGCCGTTCGTCGCGGCCGATTTGGGCCGCGCGCGCCGGGCGCCCCTCCTTGAGCTCAGCCAAGCTCCGCTCGGCGAGCGCCAGGAGCTCCTTGGCCTCCTTGTCGCCGCCCTTGGCCTTTTTCTCCATTTGCACGATGCGCCGCTCGAGGCTCTCGAGATCGGCCAGCATCAGTTCGGTTTCGATGGTGGCGATGTCGGACAACGGGTCGACGCGGCCCTCGACATGGGTGACATCGCCGTCGTCGAAACAGCGGACGACATGGGCGATCGCATCGCATTCGCGGATATTGGCCAGGAACTGGTTGCCGAGCCCTTCGCCCTTCGAGGCGCCGCGCACGAGCCCGGCAATGTCGACGAAGGACAGCCGGGTCGGGATGATCTCCTTGGACGCGGCGATTTGGGCCAGAGTCGCCAGGCGCGGGTCCGGCACCGCGACATCGCCGACATTGGGTTCAATGGTGCAGAATGGATAATTGGCCGCCTGCGCGGCGGCGGTCTGCGTCAGCGCGTTGAAAAGCGTCGACTTGCCGACATTCGGCAGGCCGACGATGCCGCATTTGAAGCCCATGGAAGCCGTCATGGATGAGGGAAGGTCCGGCCCTCATGCGCGGGCTTCAGGCAAAAGGCAAGGGGCCTGGCGGGGTTCAGCGTACCGCCTTGGCCGGGGCCATAGGACGAGGGGAATTGAGTTCGGGTTTGCTTTTGTCGCACAATGGTCAGCGGCGGTCGCCATTGCGAGAGGGTGTTTGAGGACAATGGTGGAGGCAACCTTGGCCAAGACGCCAAAACCCGGCGATGCGCAGGATGCGGTGGCTCGGCTCCTTGCGCTGCGCGAGCAGATCGCGCGACGGGCGCGCGATTGCGGGCGCGCGCCGGAGGAGGTCAAGCTCCTCGCGGTCTCGAAGACCTTTTCCGCCGACGAGGTCTGGCCCACGATCGCGATCGCTGGTCAAACCCGCTTTGGCGAGAACCGGGTGCAGGAGGCAATTCCGAAATGGCGCGACTTGCGGGCGCGCGCCGCGGCGCTCGGCAAGACGATCGAGCTTCATCTGATCGGGCCCTTGCAAAGCAACAAGGCGCGAGAGGCGGTGGAGACTTTTGACGTGATCGAGACGGTCGACCGGGAAAGAATCGCCGCTGCGCTCGCGCGCGAAATCGAACGGGTCGGCAAACGCCCGCGCCTGTTTGTCGAGGTCAACACCGGAGGGGAGCCGCAGAAGGCGGGCGTGCTTCCCGAGGATGCCAACGCCTTTATCGCCCTCTGCCGCCAGACCTACGGATTGACGATCGAGGGCCTCATGGCCATTCCCCCGGCGAGCGAGCAGGTCTCACCCCATTTCGCCCTCATCGGCGTCATCGCGGAACGCAATGGACTCGCCGAGCGTTCCATGGGCATGAGCGCCGACTGGCCGCTTGCCGTGCAACTCGGGGCGACGTATGTGCGCGTCGGCTCGGCGATCTTCGGGGCGCGCGATTCACATCCGTGAAACGCGAATCGCCATAGGGTCGTTTCCAACATGCGGGCCCAATGAGGTTCGATAAAATGTGGGCGTTGACGGCCTAGTGGCGATACTGATCTTCATCCTGAGCCTCATTCTGCTGATCGCCGGCGCGGCGGGCGGCTACCAGAGTCTCAATCTGCTCCCGACCGGCCTCGGGTTTTTGTATGCGCTGGCGAGCGCAGTCGCCGCCTGCGCCGCAGTGGTGACGTTCGCGATCGGGGTCTTAATCCGGCGGGTCGACGCGCTCACGAAGCTTTTGCGGGAATCCGCCGCGCCTTCGGTCCTTCCGGCAGCCTATGAGGTCGCGCCCTCGACCGAAACGGCGCCGGCCGAACACGGCTCCGCCGCGTCGATGGCGGTTGAAACGAGGGCGCCCGACATCGTGGACGAAACGCCTGCGGACGAGGGCGAGAGCCCGATCAACATCAATCGCACCGGCCACCTGCCTTCGCTCGAGATGAGCGAAAACGTCCTCGAGACGCCAGAAGGGCCGCAGGGACCGCCGAGCCTGATCGGCAGCTATTCGTCAGCCGGGGCCAACTACAAGATCTTCTCTGACGGCTCGATCGAGGCCGAAACGAGCGAAGGAACGTACAAGTTCGCCTCGATGAGCGACTTCAAGCGTCATCTCCTCGAGAGGGGCAAAGCGAAGGCGGCGCCCACGAGCGAGTAGCGGAAAGCGACGGTCATCCGCCACGCAGCGCGCCTCCGACGATCCGCTCTCCCTCCGACGAGCAACCCCGCTAAAGCCGGATGCCTTCGGGTGGAATTGTCATCGCGAGGAGCCACAGGGCGTCGCCACAGCCCGTCCTTCCGGACGGGCTATGGCGACGCGGCGATCCAGGAGTCGCAGGGCGCTCGACGCTCCCCTGGATTGCTTTGCTTCGCTTCGCTCGCAATGACGATGCTGGTTTGACGAAATTGCGTCATGCTTACGGCCTGATCGCCGAAGCTTTTTCACCGCCGGTGAAGAACTGGTCGAAATAATCGTCGGCGACCAAGTGGCGATCCTTGCCGTTGGCGAAACAGGTGCTCTGCACCGTCATCGATGGCTCGTAATAATCATCGATGTTGGCGTTGGTGATGACCGGCAACGGAAAGAAGATCGTGTTCACCTTCGGCTTCTGGCCGGACATGATGCGGATCGCCGCCACGAACGCTTCATAGCCCGTCGGGCCGCCGTCCTGGGCCATGGTGAGACTCGAGAACTTGTGGGTCTTCCAGAAGGCGAGGAAGCTGCACTGATTGGTGACGTCGGTGACGATCGTCACCGGCCGGCCCGCCTGCTCCAGCGCCTGGCCGACGCCGACCCCCATGTTGCCCGTCGACCATACCGCGTCGACCGGCTGGGGATGCGTGGCCAGATATTTGAGCATCTCCGATTTCGCGACCGCGCCCGTCCACATGCCGTAGAGGTCGCCGGTGATCTTAACGCCGGGATTGGCTTTCGCCGCTTCGAGGAAGGCCTGATGCTCGGCCACCGTGTCCGTGGTGCCGGGCTGCCCGTTCATCAGGACGACGTTCCCCTTGCCGCCGAGCTGCTTCATGATCCAGTCGCCCTGCAGCTTGGCGTAGAAATAGGGATTGCGCGCGACGTTGATGGCCTGGGGACAATCGACCGGCGCATCGATGGTGACGACGAGGACGCCCTTGTCGAAGGCGTCGCGGATGCCGGAGCACAGACCCGTCGCTGAGCCCGGATACATCATGATGAGATCGCACCCCTGCGCGATCTGCGTCTTCAGCTGCGTGAGCTCGAGGTTGATGTCGCCGTTCGAATTGGTGACGATCAGCTTGTCCTTGGCCAGCCCCTGCTTCGCCAGTTGCGAGGTCAGGTTCTGGAGCTCGGCGACGAGATTGGCGCGCCACGAATTGCCGAGATAGGAATCGTTATGGCAGATCTGCCAGGGCGCCTTGTGCGGCTGCCAGTTGGCGAGCGGATCGGCGACAAGCTTCGTCGAGTACCAATAGCCCTGATAATATTGCCGGGCGTCCTTCGGAACGTTCGCGAGCGCCGCAGCCTGTTGCTCCGGCGTTGGACTTTCATCCGCAAGGACCCGTGAACTCCAAAGACCCGACGCAAACGCCAGTGCGCCCATCAAGCCCAGCGTCGCCGCCGGCAAAGTCCGCCAATCCCACATGTTTTCCTCCCAGACGCTCAAGCCCGCGCGCGGGTTGCGCCACTAGGCGGCGTCCCGCTCTCCAGTCCTAAGGAGCCCCTGGAACGTGAGGAAGTCGTTGTTGGCTAAGGCGCCATCGCCTTTGACGAGGCGAGAAGCGGCGCGACTCCATTGGTCTAGAATGTGACGTCGTTCTCTTTCGCCAGTCCCGCCAGCGACACATTGGGCCGCGCGCCGATATGCTGAATGATCTCCGCGGCGGCCATGACGCCGAGCCGCCCGCAAGTGACCATGTCCCGCGCCCGCGCGAGGCCGGCGAGGAAGCCGGCGGCGAACATGTCGCCCGCGCCTGTCGTATCGACGAGCTTGGCGATCGGGAAGGCCGGAACCTCCCACGTCTCATCGCCCTTGATGATGACGCAGCCCTTTTCCGAGCGGGTGACGATTCCGAGCACGCCCTCTGAGCGCAGACTGTCGAGCGCCTCGCCGAAATGCGTCGTTTCGTACAGCGACAGGATCTCGTCGGTATTGGAGAAGACCGTGTCGACGGTCCGCGAGCGAATGAGGTCAATGAATTCGCCACGGAACCGGTCGACGCAGAACGAATCCGACAAAGTGAGCGCCACCCTGCTATTGGCGGCGCGGGCGATCTCTCCGGCCTTCTGAAAGGCCGCCTTGGCCGCCGGGCGGTCCCACATATAGCCCTCGAGATAGACGACCTTCGCCGACTTGACCAAAGCCTCGTCGACGTCCAGCGGCGCAAGATAGGAGCTCGCGCCGAGATAGGTGTTCATCGTCCGCTCGCCGTCGGGCGTCACATAGATGAAGCAGCGCCCTGTGCTGGGCCCAAGCTCGGCAGGGGCGGTCGAGAAAGCGACCCCGGTCGAGCGGATGTCCTCGGCGAAGGTCGCGCCGAGCGGATCGCGCTTCACCTTGCCGATATAGGCGGCGGAGACGCCAAACGAGGCGACGCCGACGATGGTGTTGGCGGCCGATCCGCCCGAGATCACGCGCGGATCGACGCGGGCGGCGTAAAGAGCCTCGGCGCGATCCTCGTCGATGAGGTTCATCGCGCCCTTCAGCATCTCCTGAGCGCTCAGATAGTCGTCATCCGCATAGGCAAGGAGGTCGACGAGCGAGTTGCCCAGCCCCAAGACTTCTACCATCGCGCTCATCGGCCCTCTCGGATTTGTCCCGGCGACTGTTCGCATCTGCGAGATTGCGGGTCAACCGAGAGGAAGCCTTCCGCCCTTCAGCGCTCGCTGGCAGGAGGAAAACGCCACTTTCCATCGCGGATCGGCAGGAAGGAGCCGTCGTCGACGCCAACCTCGGAGCCAATGAGATCGTTCATAACCTTGTTGAGCGCGAGCATGAGTTCGCCGCGTTGCTTCGGTCCATGGCAAGGTTGTTCATCTCTTCCGGATCTTCCCGAAGGTCGTAGCGTTCTTGGCGATGAGCGCCTCGAGCGTCGTCGGCGTGTTGAAATCGGTCTGGCCGAAATAGCGCGAGAAGCGATAGCAGCCGTCAAAAATGCTGCGGATGCCGACGCGCTCGGCGAAATCGGGATCGTTCTCGAGGAGGGTCTGGATCTTCTCAGCGTTGGTGATCTTGTTCGAGAACATCACGTGCACGAAGTGCTCGGCCCAGACCGCGTCCTGGTAGGACAGCATGTTGTAGTTGAACAGCGACGCGGGACGGATTTCGTCCACCTTAGCGACGGCGCCTTTCCTCAAGAGGCTCGAGAAGTCGCGCCCTTTCAGTCCGATCGCGACCTTGGCGCGTGCGGACGCGTCGGCGCCGGTCAGTGCGAGCAGCGTCGGCGCGAGGTCGAGCTGGGAAGTGACGGCGTTGCAGGTGGCGCCGCCCGGATAGGCGGGATGGCGGATCATCAGAGGAACATGGTTCTGCTCCTTGTAGGCGCAGTTGCCCTTTCCCCGCATCTGGTGATGGCCGCTAAACTCGCCGTGATCGGCGTTGAAGACAAGGATGGTGTTCCGATCCATCCGGTCGTCTTCGAGCGCCTTCAGCACATGCATGACCTGTTGGTCGCAGTCGCGGATGCAGTTGAAGTAATAGTTGCGCAGCACGTGCCAGCAGCGGTCCTCGTCCGGCCACTGGCCGACCATCATGTCCTGAATCGACTGATAGATCGCGTGCGCGTTCGGGCGGCCGGGCGCGTTCAGAGGCTGGCTGCGGCTCGGGGGCAGCGGAACGTCGTCCCACCGCGCTCGATAGGGATTGTCCTCGGGCGTCGGAAAGATCGGGATCGCGGGGTTCTTGCCCTGCACGACCTCACCGGGGAGGTCCAAGTTGAAGTACATGATATCGTGCGGATTGACGAAATTGACCGCCATGAACCATGGCCGGCCCTTGGCTCGCAGTTTCTCGCCTTCTCGGCGCAGCCAGATTGCGACGCGGTCGGCGGTGAAGCCGTCGTAGGTGTAGCCGCCGAGGCCGCTGTCGATGAGATCGCCGACACCGAAGAAGTCGTCGAAGCCATAGCTCTCGATGATCTCGCTATATTGCGCCAAGGGCGCGTCGACCGGGACTCTCGTCTGGTCGAGGTTGGCGCTGAGGTGCCAGTTGCCCTGATAGGTGGCGTAGTAGCCGAGGTCGCGCATGCGATGGCCGATCGTCTTGATCGACGTCGCCACATCCGGCTGCCAGAGATAGTTGAGATTGTCGAAGACGCCCGAGTGCTGGATGTGCTCGCCGGTGTAGATGACCGATCGGGCGGGGAGCACACGCAGGAGGCGGCCTGATGATTGGCGAAGGTGATCCCCTTCGACTTCAGCAATTCGCGCGCCGGAACCGGGAACGGCCACTTGGGAAAGAAATGCTCCTGATCGACGAGGATGAACAGGATGTTGTAGCTGGCGGGCGGCGCGTCCGGCGCCTGCAATGGTTGCTTGGCCGCAGCCTCTGCGGCTGTGGAAAGCAACGTCGCGCCAAGCAGCGAGGCGGCGGTTCTCTCCAGGAGGTCACGGCGAGAAAGGCCGCCACGCGGTGCTTGGTCAGACATGTCGGTCCTCATGAATGGGTGAGCTGCGCACGCATGGGCGGCGCGTCAGAAATCTTTGGCGGATAGAGCTTGCGCGACACCGTTGCGCGGCCTCAGACGCCGTGGGTGAAGCGACCGTTCATCATCGTCATGTCGACCCGAGTCGCTGCGATCTCGTGGGGTCGATGTCGAACAAATTCCTGTCGAGAACGATCAGGTCCGCGCGCTTGCCGACCTTGATCGAGCCGATGCGGTCTTCCAGGCGCAACTGATGGGCGGGCGCCATGGTGCTGGCGTAAAGCGCCTGAGCGAGATCGAGCCGCTCGTCGGCGGGCTTAAGGACTGGCGCGTTCTTCACGCCGATCTGCTGACGCGTCAACGCGATCTAAATGGAATCGAGCGGTTTATAAGTCGAGAAATAGCCGGCTGCCGGCCGGTCGGTGCCGAAAGATACGCGCCCCCCAGCCTGAAGGATGAATTTCGGGCGGTAGGTGCGGCTCTGCCGGGAAGGGCCATAGCGCTGAGTGAGGATTTCGACTGTGTCGGGATCGGCGGTCATCCAGTTGGCCGAAACTGGGCGATGACGCCAAGTTTCCCGAACCGGGGAATGTCGAAATCCTCGGTCAGCACGTTATGCGCAACGATGTGGCGCCGGTCGCGCGGCGGGTTGGCGGCGATCGCCGCCTCGAAGGCGTCGAGAGCGGTGCGAGCGGTCCGCTCGCCGCAGGCGTGGACGTGGACATCGATGCCCGCGCGGTCCGCGTCGGCGATCATGCTCTTCCATTCCGCCTCGGTGAACGGCGAGGCGCCGATCGAAGTCGGGCTTGTCAGCGTAAGGGTCGACGAGCCAGGCGGTGTAGCCTTCCTGCGTGCCGTCGCCGATGATCTTGAGGAAGCGCGTCTGGACGAGGTCGGTGTTGATGCGTCTCGAAAGGTCCTGCGTGTAGTAGGTGGCGTCTTTAACCGGCGGTCCGTTGACGAGATAGGAGGCGACGACCCGGAACGGCAGCCGCTTCTGCTCCTCGAGCTCGGTGTAGAGCGACAGGATGGCGCCCTGGTCCTCGCCGATAGGCGGAACGCCGGCGTCGTAGACGGCGGTGATGCCCGCGGCCGAGGCCTTCGCCAGCCACTGGTCAAGCAGGGTCGCCATTCCATCGCGCGAGATCGGATCGACCGCGTTGATAAGCTGAAGAATGGCCGCGACTTCGAGAACATATCCCGTCGGCCGCCCATTCTTGTCGCGCACATAATCGCTGAAACCTGGAATCGGATCGGGCGCCTCGGCGTCGATTCCCGCGATCTCCAGCGCCTTGCTGTTGGCCCAGAGGCTGTGCGCGTCGATAGCGAAGAAGAAGCCCGGCCGATCGGGCAGCACCGCGTCGAGCATCTCCCGGGTCGGCCCCTCCGACCGGAACATGTCGACGCGCCAGCCGAAGCCGCGCACCGGGCCGGTCGGATGAGCCTTCGCATAACGCGCGATCGCCGCCAGAGCCTCGCGCGCCGTCGGGACCTGAAGGTCGACGCCGGAGGTCATGAACGAGCCCATGAAGGGATGGATATGCCCCTCGACGAAGCCGGGCATGAGCATGCGGCCGCTGAGGTCGACGATCTTCGTGTCGCGCGTCGCCAGCGCCGCGACTTCGGCGTCCGACCCGACCGCGACGATGCTGTCGCCGGCGACGGCCGCCGCCTCCGCCCACGGCTTTGCGTCATCGACCGTATAGACCTTCCCGCCGCGGAAGATCACCGAGACCGGCGCGGCCGCGCCCGAGGGGGGCCTTGCTCTGCGCAGGGCCCGCGATCGCCGGCAGGGAGGCCCCAGCGGCCGCACAGGCGAGCGCGCTTCCCGTAAGACGCCGCCGGCTGATTCGAGGAACTGTTGCGGCGTCCGCCAGAAACGAGCCAGCGCTTAAGTGAAGCCGTAGGCGATGCACACGACGGATGATCTCGCTTTCCGCCCCAGCCGCCAGCTTTGGCGATAAACGAAAGTTGGCCCATTGGCGAGCCTGTCGCCTTGCCGACGCGGCCAAGAGTGGCCTCCATATTTGTGGAGACGCGAATGTTCGCCGCCAAACTGCGCCATTGCCGCCGGCCTTGACTTTGCGCCTTCGCCAGTCCACATGCAGGTCAAGCCGCCATCGTGTGGCCATTGGCGCTCCGGCCGCGTGAAGGACTTTCAGTCCGCCTGCCGTCGCCCTTAATCTTCGTTCGACGTCCGGACACGCGGGGCGTTTTCTAGCCCCCCGCCGCCACAGGCGCGTCTCGCGTCGCCGCGGCATATTGAAAGACTTTCACCTTGGATAATTTTCACGGGTTCGGCCTCGCCGCGCCCCTCAATCAAGCTCTGGCCAAACTCGGCTTTACGCGCCCGACCCCGATTCAAGTCCAGGCCATCCCGCCCTTGATGAAGGGCCGGGATCTCATCGGCATCGCTCAGACAGGCACTGGCAAGACCGCGGCTTTCGCGCTCCCAATCCTCAACCGGATCGTGACCGACCGGCGCCCGGCGCCGAAAGGCGGGGCGCGCGTGCTCGTGCTGAGCCCGACGCGCGAACTCGCGAGCCAGATCGCTCAAAGCTTCCGCGACCTGTCCGACGGGCTTGGCCTGAAGATCGCGGTCGTGTTCGGCGGCGTCCCGCATGGCGTACAGATTCGCGCGCTTCAAGCGGGCCTCGACGTTCTGGTCGCGACGCCCGGTCGGCTCCTCGATCATCTCGACGCTGGCGTCGCGTGTCTCGGCGCGGTCGAATTTCTGGTGCTCGACGAAGTCGACCAGATGCTCGACCTCGGCTTCGTCAAGCCGATCCGCCGCATCGTCCGGGAACTGCCGAAACGTCGGCAGAACCTGTTCTTCTCCGCAACGATGCCCACCGATATCCGCGCGCTCGCTGGCGAATTGCTGCACGATCCGATTGAGGTCTCGGTGACGCCGGCGGCCAAGACCGCCGACCGCGTCGAGCATAACGTCCTCCTTGTCGAAGCGGCCAAGAAACGCGACCTGTTGGTCGAACTGTTCAACGATTCCGAACTTACGCGCGTCATCGTCTTCACCCGCACCAAGCACGGCGCCGACCGCGTCGCCCGCACCCTCGACGAGGCGGGCGTCAACGCTTCCGCCATTCATGGCAACAAGAGCCAGGGCCAGCGCGAGCGCGCGTTGGCCGCCTTCCGCGGCGGAGAGACGCGCGCATTGGTTGCGACCGACATCGCCGCGCGCGGCATCGACATCGACGGCGTCAGCCATGTCGTCAATTTCGAACTGCCACAGGTCGCCGAGGCGTATGTTCATCGCATCGGCCGCACCGCGCGGGCGGGCAATGCCGGACAAGCGATCTCGCTCTGCGACCATGAAGAGCGCGATCTCTTACGCGCAATCGAGCGGCTGACGCGGCTCACTTTGCCGAAGACCGACCGCCGCGGCGCGGCCGGCCCAAAGCCCGCGCCCGTCGTCCGCAAGACACCGAGCGCGGCAGCGCCTGCGCCGGCGCCGAAACGTCCGCATCACGCGCCGCATCGGGACGCGCGAGGCGGCAGGCCTGTCGCCGTCGAGACCCGATCGGGCCACCGTCCGGACTTTCGCTCGGGCGGCGCGCGTCTCGGACGAGAGGTCAAAGGTCGGCGCTGATCGCAGCGCCGTCCGGGCCGGCCTCAAGCGTGAGGCTGGCCGCGGCCGCCAACGCTTCCCAGTCTTGCCCGTCCATTAACGCGACCGGGCACGCAAGTCCGTAGAGCTCGGCTGCGACCATCGCGCCGACGACGACGATCGCGTCGCGCTCCAGCATCAGGATCGCGGCGGGCACCGTCAGCTTAACGAGTTCGAGAAAGGTCCACGGGGTAAGCGGAGGCCATGTCGAGTGTCCGCGATCCGCTCTATCGCCGTCATCGCTTCCCGCCGGAGATCATCAGCCATGCGATCTGGCTCTATTTCCGGTTTGCCTTGAGCCTTCGCATGGTCGAGGAGATGCTGGCGGCGCGCGCGGGATTTGCGTGACGTACGAGACCCGTGCGCCAGTGGGGGAAGAAGTTTGGCAAGACCTTCTCCGATCAGATCCGCCAGCGCGCGCCTGCTCGCGGCGACAAATGGCATATGGATGAGGTCTCCGTCTCGATCGCGGGCGAGCAATACTGGCTGTGGCGCGCCGTCGATCAGAATGGCTTCGTTCTTGACGTCTTGATCCAGCGTCGAAGAGACACGCGCGCGGCGCAAAGGCTTATGAGGAAGCTCCTGAAATCCGCCGTGACGCCGCCGCGCGTCATGATCACCGACAAGCTCGGTTCATACGGCGCGGCAAGGGCGAAGATGGATCTTCGCGTTGAACACCGCCAGCACAAGGGGTGAACAACCGGGCGGAGAATTCTCATCAGCAGACAAGACGCCGCGAACGGATCATGAAGCGATTTAAATCAGCCCGGCAGGCCCAACGGTTTCTGTCGGTTCACGATCAAGTCGCGAACCTCTTCCACATCCCTTATCCCGAATTCGCCACTGCTGACTTCCGCCGCGCTTCGCGCGAGCGAGCCTTTGCGCTCTGGCGCAAGATCTCCAGGACGGGCGCCGCCGCCTGACCTCTGCTATAAGAAAAATCGTCTCTCTTCGGCCCAGCCTTCGCTCAAGTTGACGATGCCGATCGTAGACGATCGACATCGTCCCGCTTGGCCGGTAGGGGCCTCCATAGAACGACATATCCCTGATGACGAAACTGAGATAGCCGGGTCCGCGAATCGTTGGCTCGACTTTGCGCTCCCCAGTCGCCCGGAGCGCCGTCGCTGCCCTTGCAGCCGGCGATTGCTTTGCGCAGGCTGGCGTCGAGACGTTTCAAGGCGGGTTGATCCGGCGCTCCGCGTTGTCCGACGGATCGGCGACCAGCGGCATTGCGGCGGCTTTCTTTCCGACCGGCGGCGGGCTCTGCAGGCGCACGGTCCGATCCGCCGCCTTCGCGGCAAAGCCCAGGACCAACCCGATAGCCGCAAGCGCGACAATTCTGCACTTCGATTTCATCGGGCCCAACCATCCCGCCGTCAGCGTAGACGCCGCTCTCCGAATGCTA